>NZ_JBNCNS010000005.1:0-105059 GCF_049847105.1 Gordonia sp. DT218
GGAAGCTAAGCCCTCCAGCGCCAATGGTACTGCACCCTAACCAGTGTGGGAGAGTAGGACACCGCCGAACACAACTCAGAACTGTGGCCCCCGAAGCAATTCGGGGGCCACAGTCATTTGTGCATCTTCAGCGATGTGTGGACATTGTTTGTCCCGCTCTCTCTTTTGCGGTCCTGATTTCGACCTGACTGCAGAAGTTCTCGCGAGTCATGCCACCTCGGTGGTCCAACGGGTCAATTCAGCTGACAGTTGCGCCGGCGCATCGAGCTGGATCAGGTGGCCGGCGTCGTGAATCAGCGTTCGCGTCGCATGCGGTATCAATGTGCCCAAGCGCTCTGCACGATCCATCGGAATCCAGGTGTCCTCTGCGCCCCACACGATATGTGTCGGTTCATCGAGGTACCCATACAGCGGCTCCACCTCGTCGGTGTACTTCTCGTCCGCCTGGGCGATCTGTCGGTAGAACGCGGTCTGTCCGTCTGTGTCGGACCAGGGTCGGACCAGCATCTCGAGGTGGTCGTCGCGGAGTCCCCGGTGACTTGCGCCGCGGATGTAGGCCTCGATCGCGCCCCGGTGGACGGCAGGCGGCAGCTGTTCGAAGACGTCGGCGTGCTGCTGGACGAGGGTGAAGAAGGGCGAGCCCCACGGGCTCAGCGCCACGACGTCGACGAGACACAGCGATGCATACCGTCTGCCGTGCAGCAGCCGGGCGCGCAGGGCAACGGCACCACCGAAGTCATGGGCGATGACATGTGGACGTTCGAGCCCCCAGACGTCCAGGAGATGTGCGAAGAGCTCACCTTGAACCCCGAGGTCGACGCGATGATCAGGGGCCTTCGATGACAATCCGTACCCGGGCATATCCCAGAGGTAGACGGTGAAGTCCTCCGCCAGGGCCTCGGCATACGGTCGCCACAGCGCCGACGACCACGGCGTGCCATGCAGGAAAACCAGGGCGGGGCCGTCGCCGAATCGATCCCACCTGACGGTGCGACCGGCCCATCGGAGGGTGCGTTTCAGGTGATTCGTGGTCATCTGGCCAGTGTCCCTGCGTCGTTCGTGGAGCGGTCGGTACCCGGGTTGTCAGGAGGTCACTTCTGGACGAGCGAGCTCTCGTCCACCAGTGCCGGGGTATCACGGCGGAGGGTGCGACCGGCGAAGAAGTCGGGTGAGGTCGCTCGCATCACGAACATCAGGACCAGCCCCAACGCCAGGAGGCCGAATCCCATGTAGAAGACGAGTCCGATCCCGAAGATCGAGGCGCCACTGCCGTTCTCGGGGTCGATGCTCTCGCGTACCGAGATCACGAAGACCGCGGTGAGCATGATGCCGCCCAAGAGTGGGAACACGAACTTGAACACGATGTTTCGGGCGCTGCTGAACAATTCTCTGCGGAAGAACCAGACACATGCGAATGCGGTGATCCCGTAATACCAACAGATCATGATGCCGAGCGCCGCGATGGTGTCGAGGAGTGTGTGTTCGGACAGCACGCTGACGACGGTGTAAAAGATTCCCGTGATGACGCCGGCGACGATTGTGCTGTAGGTCGGTACCAAGAATCGGGGATGAACGGAGGCGAGCTTCTTGGGGAAGGCGCCATAGGCGCCCATCGCGAGCATTGTTCGCGCCGCGGGCAGGAACGTCGTCTGCAGACTCGCAGCCGAGGACGCGAGGATCGCGAGAAACAGTAGAGGTCCGGCCCAACTGCCGAGGACCGGGTACGCGAGTGCGCCGAAGACGTTCTCGGAGATCTGGTCGTTGCCCAGCCCGATGCCCGTGGTTCCGACCCCCGCGTACATCATCACCGCCACCGCGACGAGTAGGTAGGTGATGAGGATCGAGATCACGCACAGCAAGCCCGCACGTCCGGGTACCTTCGTGGGATCTTTCGACTCCTCGCCCAGTGTCAGGCAGGTGTCCCACCCCCAGAACGCGAAGATCGAACCGGTGACCCCGATGACGAACGCACCTAACGCCAAGCCAGTGAACGGGTTGAACCACTCCAGGCTGAAATGCAGGCCGGCAGGAGCGTTGCCGTTCACCGACTCGACGATCGCCGCGATGGCGAAGGCGACGAGGACGATCATCTGAAAGCCGACGAGGACGTACTGGACGCGTTCGCTCGTCGTGATTCCCCGCCCCGAAATGTAGGTGGCGAGCGCGATGAACGCGAGAGTGGTGAGTATGTTGACGCCTTTGTTGTCCGCGAGGTCGGCGACGTCGGGCGCATTGAAGACGCGGGCGATGAACAGATAGAAGAATTCGACCGCGATCGCGGCCAGGTTCGACAACACAATGATCGTGGCGAGGACCATGCCCCAACCGCACATCCAACCGACATAGGGGCCGAACGCCTTGGTTGACCAGGTGAAGGAGGCGCCACAATCGGGTGCGCGTGAGTTGAGTTCCCGATAGGCATACGCGGTCAGGAACATCGGGATGAAGCCGGCGATGAAGATCGCCGGCATCTTCAGGCCGACCGCGGCGACGATCAAACCGATACTGGCGGTGAGCGTGTACCCGGGAGCCACGCAGGAAATGCCGAGTACGGCACCGGCGAAGGTGCCCACCTTGCCGGTGGCGAGGCCTTTGTCCATCAGGTCGGTCGAATCCTGCTGAGGGCCCGACGGTTTGGACGGATCGGTCATTGCGGTGCCTGTCGGGGAACGACGATCATCGGGACCGCGAGCACCCGCAGCATCTTGGCCGCCGTGGAACCGAGGAAGAGCTTCCGCGGTGCGGCGAGTCGGCTGGACCCGACCATGATCACGTCCCCGTCGTGCCAGTCGACGGTGGCGACCGCATCTTCGACGCTGCGCCCCTCGGCGATCGCGGAACTCAGCGGCGTGCTGTCGGGGAGGCGCTGCTGTGCCGTGTCGAGTGCCCGCTGTGCGAGTTCGACGGCATGGGCGGTGGCCTTCTCCTCGTCCTGCGCGGACCGACGCGGCGGCATGTCGTCACGTGACACCAATGAGAGCAATCGCAGTGGCAGGTCTCCCTGCGCACTCAGTTCGAGTGCGGTGTCCAGGAGGATCTCTGCCCCGGGCCGTCTCCCGATGGCGGCGGTGATCGCCCGGACCCGGGCCGACCCGGTGTGACTGAAGCCCCTCGGGGCCAGCGCCACCGGGATCGAGGAACTGTGCAAGAGGTCATTGACGACCGACCCGAGGGAATGCCGGCCGATGAGGCCACCCCCGGAGGCGCCGACGACGAGCAGGGTCGAGTTCAGGCGTTCGGCCTCCTTGAGGATTCCGTCGGCGGAGTTCTCGTCGAACGCGACGTGAGTCGCAACTGTCACGTCGTCGGGTACCAGGGCCGCTGCCTCTGCCAGCCATTCCTGGGCCGCATCGTCGAGGACGTCGGCGTAGCTGCCTGTGCTCGCGAACGCCTCCGGTCGGTCGGGCGGGATCACCAGAGAGATGTCGAGTGAGGCTTTCAGGGTGCGGGCCAGGCACACGCCGAGCGCTACGGCGTCCTGGCCCCCGGGCGTTGCCAGATACGCGACGAGCAGCTTCATCGTGCACTCCGATCGTGAGCTCGAGAACGATGCAGGTGAACTCACTGTGCGCCGGTCATGATGCCTGCGCATCTGACAAGATGTCGCGCTCGGTACACCAGCCATGTACACGGTGGAGCGGAGAGGTCGCCGACGCGGGCCGGTGGTCACCCGGTGGTCACCCGCGTGACGACGTCGAACTCCAGGCGACCAAGAGCAGGCCGAGGCGACCGCCCTGGGCGACGATCGGTGTCGCCGAATGCCCCGTCGGCTCGCTGCTCGCGGAGAAGGTCATGGAGGCCTGACCGGGTTTCCCGCTGAGCGGACGACGCTGCCGGCCAGGGCTTTTCCCGACCGGCAGCGCCGTACACGTCGGCTCAGCTGAGGTGATGGACCTCCTGCAATCCGTACACCGGCGTCGGGATGCCCTCGTACCGGGCCTTGAGCTGGAGTGCGAGATAGAGCGAATAGTGGCGGGACTGATGGAGATTCCCGCCGTGGAACCACAGGCCGGGTTGCTGGGTGGGCTTCCACATGTTGCGTTGCTCGCCTTCCCAAGGACCCGGATCCTTGGTGGTCTCCGAGCCGAGTCCCCACACCTTGCCGACGCGATCGGCCACGTCCTGGCCCATCAGGTCGGCCGCCCAGCCGTTCATCGAGCCGTAGCCGGTCGCATAGACCACGACGTCGGCCTCGAGTTCCGTGCCGTCGGCGAGGACCACGGAGTGTTCGGTGAGGTGATCGACATCGCCGTGGGCGAGTTTGATGGTGCCGTCGGCGACGAGATCGCATGCGCCGACGTCGATGTAGTAGCCGGAACCGCGCCGCAGATACTTCATGAACAGACCGGAATCATCGTCGCCGAAGTCGAGATCGAATCCGGCCGCCTCGAGACGGTCGTAGAAGTCCTTGTCGCGCTCGCGGATCTGGTCGTACAACGGGATCTGGAACTCGTGCATGATGCGGTATGGCAGTGAGGCGAAGGTGAGGTCGGCCTTCTTGGTCGTCATTCCGGACTCGACGGCCTGCTCGCTGTAGAGGGCGCCGAGGCCGATCTCCATGAGTGAGTCCGACCTCACGATGTGGGTTGACGACCGCTGCACCATCGTGGTGTCGATACCGTTCTCCACCAGCGCCTTACAGATGTCGTGCGCGGAGTTGTTGGCGCCGATCACGACGACTTTCCTGCCGGCGTAGCCATCCGGACCTGGATGCTGACTCGAGTGGTGCTGCTCGCCGGTGAACACATCCTGACCAGAGAAGGAGGGCACGTTGGCCTTGCCCGACATACCGGTGGCCAGCACCAGCTGAGTGGGATGGAGCGACGTCCGCTCGCCGTCGCGCTCGATCTCGACAGTCCACTGCTGTGCCTGCTCGTCGTAGTCGGCCGACAGGCACGTCGTCTTGCTCCAGTACGGCACCTCCATGACCTTGGTGTAGAACTCCAACCAGTCGCCGATCTTGTCCTTGGGGGCGAACACCGGCCAGTTGGCCGGGAAGGGTAGATACGGCAGGTGGTCGTACCAGACCGGATCGTGCAGGCAGAGCGACTTGTAGCGCTTGCGCCACTGGTCGCCTGGTCGGTCATGGCGGTCGACGACGATCGACGGCACGCCGAGTTGCCGTAGCCGGGCGCCGAGCGCGATCCCGCCCTGCCCGCCGCCGATCACCAGCACGTACGGCTGAAGCGTGCGGCCCAGCGCGGCGTCCTCGTCTTCGCGCTTCTCCGCCCACGAGCGCCGGTCGGGGTCGGATCCGTGTACCGCGCCGCGCACGCGGGTGGCGCCGTTGGGTTCTTCGTGTCCCTTGAGTTCTTGCAACGTGGTGAGCAGTGTCCACGCGACATCGGTGCCGGACACCGCGTCCGGCCGGAGCCGCAGATGACCGACGCCGCGACCGGTCGCGGTCTCGAACTCGATGAACGCCGAGGCGACGTCGTTCTCCTCGGTGGCGGGTGCGGCAGAACGGAAGGCTTGCGGATCGATGTCGGCGAGCCGGGTGGTCAGCATATCGGCGATCTGTTCGCGACCCTCGACGGTCTTGAGGTTCCAGGTGAACGACACCAGGTCTCGCCAGAAGCTGTCCGTGGCGAACATACCGGTGACCTGGTCGACGTCGCGGGCAGCAAGTGCGGCCTCGAACGCGGCGAGCCAGGCGTCGATGCGCTGCTGCGGTTCGGTCGGTCGCGCCTCGGCAGTGGTGGGCTCCAATGTCTGCGTCATGATGTGCCTTCCTCGGGTGCTGCGATCATCGCTGTCTGTGATCCACAGCACACCGATGAGGCGGCCGCGACAAGGGTTGCAGCGGGTTGCGGCCGGAGGCCCTCGTGGCTGCAACCCGCTGCAACCCACGTCCGTGCTTTGCGGGCCGAGTGTGATGGGGAGCACAATCAGGGGGTGTCGGACCCAGATGCGCAGATCGGCCCCGAACCCGCGATGTCCGCGGGGGATGACCCACGGCACTACGCCCAACTGCTCTCCGCCGTGTACGACGCCGCGATGGCCGGCGACAAGATGCCGGCTCGTCCTCGGTCGGTGATCAGCGAGTCCTGGGACCGCGTCCTGACCGCGGGAGTCGATCCGGAGGTCGGGCGGACCGATGACGGCCTCGACGTGAGTGAGATCGAGGAACGTCGGGCTGTGTCCGGTCTGACCACAGTGCTCGACGACCTGACCCGAGGTCTCGATTCGGTGATCGCGGACGGTGACAACATCCTCGTCGTCGCCGACGCCGAAGGTCGCGTCCTCTGGCGTAGCGGCGCACCGCGCGTCTTGCAAAGGGCCGATCGACTCGGTTTCATCGAGGGCGCAGGCTGGGCGGAGGACGCTGTCGGGACCAATGCGATCGGCACCGCGCTGATGTCGGGTCGTGCGGTCCAGGTGTTCTCGGCGGAGCATTTTGTGCGCAGCCACCATTCCTGGACCTGCGCCGGGGCGCCGATCCGGGACCCGAGGACCGGCGCTCTGCTCGGCGTGGTGGACGTGAGTGGACCGGCCGCCACGATTCATCCGACCACTGTGGCGCTCGTCGACGTGGTCGCGAGGCTCGCAGAGTCGCAACTGCGTGATCATCACCGCCGCTCACTGGACCAGCTACGGTCGGTCGCCGCGCCGATGCTCGCCAGATTCGGCGGGCCCGCATTGGCCGTGGACGACGACGGATGGGTGGCCGCGCTCGACGCCGTCGCGCCCCGCACCCGCCTGACGTTGCCGCGCCATGCCGGACCCGGTCGGATGTGGTTGCGCGGTCTGGGGGAGTGTGACCTCGAACCGCTGCCGGGTGGTTGGCTGGTCCGAGTCGCCGAGCGGGACTCGACGTCGTCGTCGGACACGACACTCGATCTCGATCTGCGCGATTCGCGCAATCCATCGCTGACGGTGTCCGGTCTGACGGGCCGGTGGACCATGCAGCCGTCGCCCCGGCACGCGGAGATCCTGACGCTGCTCGCGCAGCACCGGGGTGGCCGGAGTGCGGCACAGATGTCACGGCATCTGTTCGGGGCGGATGACCGGACGGTCACCGTGCGAGCCGAGATGTCGCGCCTTCGGAAGCATCTCGGTGGACTGCTCGCCGCAAACCCCTACCGCTTCGCCGATGGTGTGACCGTACGAGTGGACCGTGCGGTAGCCGTCTCCTGACACGCCGGACAAGCGTGCTCTGAGGCGCCGGGTGCGGGCGATCGTGTTGTGGGAGTGGTGATCTCGATATGCCGCGGGCTGGCTGCGCTCGCTCGTGGCCATTCGGGCGACGGAGGACGATCGGCGGGAGGCCGGGCTACTCGATGGGCGGAGGACGATCGGCGAAGGACGCGGGCTACCCGATGGGCGCACCTCCGCCCCCGAGCGCCGCTTCTGGCCTACATTCGCTGTGTGACCTCCCTCGTCGACGGGTATCTCAGCCACATCACGTCCGCCTGCGCCGCCGATCTCTCCGGCGCGGTGGCCGACTACATCCCCGAACTCGCGCAGGTGGACCCGGAGGGATATGGGCTGTCATTGTGCGTGCACGACGGCCACGTCTACTCCCGCGGGGACAGTTCGGTGGAGTTCACCATCCAGTCCATCTCCAAGCCGCTCACGTACGCGATGGCGCTCTCCCGACTGGGTTACGTGCAGGTGGACACCAAGATCGGAGTGGAGCCCTCGGGTGAGGCGTTCAACGAGATCAGCGTCGACGACCGTCGGCGCCCCAAGAACCCGATGATCAACGCCGGCGCGATCCTGACCGCATCGATGCTGCTGCCGCCCGTTCGTGAGGTCGCCGCGCAGACCGTAGACGAAGTCTTCGACGAGTTGGTGACGTTCTATTCGGCATGCGCCGGGCGGCATCTGTCCATCGACTCCGCGGTCTACCGGTCGGAGGCGGCGACCGGTGCGCGCAACCGGGCGATCGCCTACATGCTCGACAGCTTCGGGGTCATCGACACCGATCCGGAGGCTGCGCTCGACCTCTACTACCGGCAGTGCTCCCTGCGGGTGACCACCGACGATCTGGCGGTGATCGGATGCACCGTCGCCAACGGCGGGGTCAATCCGCGTACCGGTCGCCAGGTGCTGAACCAAGAGGTGGCCCAACGAGTGCTGTCGGTGATGACGACCTGTGGAATGTACGACGGCGCGGGCGACTGGGTGTCGTCGGTCGGGCTGCCGGCCAAGAGTGGGGTGGGCGGCGGAATCCTCGCGATCCTGCCGGGGCAGCTGGGGATCGGGGTGTACTCACCACGACTCGATCGGCACGGCAACAGTGTGCGGGGCATCGACACCTGCCGCCATCTGTCGACCGACCTCGGTCTGCACATGTTCAATCTGACCCGGGAGAGCCGGGTGACCATCCGGTCGATCCACGACATCGCCGATTTCGAGATCGGGGAGGACTGGGGCGAGGTCGAACGCCTGTATCTGCGAACCTGCCGTGACCGGGTGAGAATCTACGAACTCCAGGGCGACCTGACCTTCTCTGGCGCCGAGAGCGCGATGCGGCGGTTCGAGGGGGATCTCGACGACCTCGACGTCCTGATCGTGGACATCTCCCGGATCGGGGTCATCGACCCGGTGGCCCGGACCATGATCCTCAACTTCAAGCACGCCCTCGACGATCGTGGGCAACGTGCCATGCTGGTCGACCCCGACGGCGTGGTGCGGGCCAGCGTGGATCGCCACCGCAACGACAGCTCGCTCCCAGATCTTGCTGCACCGCAAGCACTTCGGGGTTTCGACCCGACGTTGCCGCATGTCCACGGCACCATCGCGGATGCGGTCATCGACGCGGAGGCGTTTCAGCTGAAGCAGCGGTACTCGGCGTGAGGGCGTGTTGGGTGGGGAGTGCGCCGCCACGTCGGCGCGGTCGCTAAGCTGGCCACCGTGCGTCTGGTTATCGCGAGCTGCCAAGTGGACTACGTCGGGCGATTGACAGCACATCTGCCGATGGCGAAACGTCTGCTGTTGATCAAGTCGGACGGCTCGGTGAGCGTGCACGCCGACGACCGCGCCTACAAACCCCTGAACTGGATGAGTCCACCCTGCTGGATGGCCGAGCTGCCGGTTCCAGACGGCGTCGACGGCGAGGCGTATTGGGTCGTCACCAACAAGGCCGGCGAGGAACTGCGGATCACCATCGCATCGATCGAACACGACTCGGCTCATGAGCTCGGCGTCGATCCCGGTCTGGTCAAGGACGGTGTCGAAGCCCACCTGCAGGAGCTGCTGGCCGAACACGTCGAGACGCTCGGAACCGGTCACACCCTGGTCCGGCGTGAGTACATGACGGCGATCGGTCCGGTCGATCTGCTGTGCCGCGACGCCACCGGCGCGACGGTGGCGGTCGAGATCAAGCGTCGCGGCGAGATCGACGGGGTGGAACAGCTGACGCGCTACCTCGAGTTGCTCAACCGCGATCCCATCCTGTCGCCGGTGTCCGGGGTCTTCGCCGCGCAGCAGATCAAGCCCCAGGCGCGAACGCTTGCCGAAGATCGTGGAATTCGTTGTCTGATACTCGATTACGATGCGTTGCGTGGCGCGGAGAGTACCGAGTTCCGGTTGTTCTGAACACTCCCCGCGGCCCTCAGGACATCGGCGGCAGTGCGACCACGGCGATCGTGCGGCTGACCTGGTCCTGATAGCTCTGGAAGTCGAAGCCGTTCTCGTTCAGGGCCGTCCACATCTGATCTCGTTCGGCACCGATGATCTCCGCGCCCGAACCGGCGTCACCGCGTCTCCGATCGCGATCTCCGCCGGGTCGCGCGCCTTGAGGTTCAGCCACCAGCCGGGCTCCCAGCCGCCCCCGCCGTTCGAGGCGACGACGATCCATGGATCGCCGTCGGGCATCAGGATCAGAGGTGTCGTGCGCCGCGCTCCGCTCTCGCGGCCCGTGGTGGTCAGCATCAGCAGGTCGGCCCCGCGGAAATGCCGTGGACGGATCCGTCCGATCACAGCGTTCATGGTGCGGTTCACCAGACGCACGCCACTTCATGGCGAGATCGTGGGCAGTTCGGCGGAGATCCGCCGCGTATCGATCCCGGTGGGCCTACTTGTTCGCTGTCTGGTTCTTCGCTGTCTGGTTCTTCGCCGTCTGGTTGTTCTTGGACTGACCGCCGGCGACATTGGACGTGGGCGCCGCCGACGAGCCGTTGGTGCCGCCGCCGTTTGCCGCGCCGGGTCGCTTGATCTGGGACTGCGAGGAGAGCGCGCGATTGAGCAGTTCGAGATCGTCGGAATCGGTGAGTTCGGCGAGGTCCTTGTGGCGTTCGGCCAGTTGCTCGGGAACCTTCGCCAACTGCTCGCGGACCCGGTCGAGCTGCTCGACGACCTGCTTGCGGGCGAGGTCGGCCTTGTTGGCGAGTTCACGCGAACGGGCCAGTCGCTCGGTGGCTATCTCTTGTGCCGTGTCCTTCGTCCGTTGGGCATCGTGGCGTGCTCGGTCACGCTGGGCGGCCAGTTCGGCGTCGTGACGCTCGCGCTCGGCCTGGCGCGCACGCGTGCTCTGCAGTTCGAGTTCGGCGGCCTCACCCTTGGCCTTGGTGACGATCCGACGTGCCTCGTCGCGTGCCGCGCTCATCGTCTCCTTGTGCTCGGCCTCCATCGCCGCAGTGCGCTCGGTGATGAGGACGCCGGCCTCCTCGGCCTCCTCGGCGGCCTGCGCGGCCAGCGCATCGGCCTTCTCGCGCGTCTGACGTGCACGTTCCTCGGCTTCGTCGATCAGCTTCTTTGCTTTGTCCTCCGCGTCTTCACGGATGCGCTCGGCGTCGGCCTGGGCGTCGTCGCGCAGCCCGGCGGCCTCCTGCCGGGCGATAGAGGTCGTCTCGGCCGCCTCGGCGGCGGCATCGGCACGGATCTCCGACGCCTCGTCGGAGGCGAGCTGGAGCATCCGGCCGAGCCGCTCGCTCATTCCCTGAGCGGTGGTCGGCGGTACCGAGAGTTTGTCGACCTCGCGACGCAACTCCTCGATCTCGTCGCGTGCTTCTTCTAAGTGTGCGGCGAGTTCGTGAGCGTTGGCGGTGGCCGCATCGCGGTCCGCCGCGAGCACGCGCAGTTCGGCGTCCATTCGCTGCAGATGCTCGGCAACCTGCTCGCGATCGAAGCCGCGCATGACGATCGCGAACGGGAGTTGCCGCGGTGCAGGAGCTGACATGCGGCACAGTCTATCTCAGTGGGAAAGGTCAGTGACCTGTGGAATCCGTCGCAGGCTCGACCAGCTCGAGGAGCACGCCGCCGGCATCCTTGGGGTGCACGAAGTTGATCCGCGAGTCGGCCGTGCCACGCCGTGGCTCGGGGTACAGGACACGCACGCCGGCGTCGGTCAGGCGGGCGCTCACCACGTCGACATCGGTGACGCGGACGGCCAGCTGCTGCAGACCCGGCCCGTTGCGGTCGAGGAACTTGGCGATCGTGGAGTCCTCGGTGAGCGGGGCGAGCAACTGGATCACGGCACCGCCGGACTCGGCTGCGCTCCGTGGGCCCACCATGGCCTCGATCACGCCCTGGTCGGTGTTCGTCTCCTGGTGAAGGGTCTCGAATCCGAGGTGGGTCAGGTACCACTCCTTCGCGGCGTCGAGATCGGGGACCGCGATGCCGACATGATCGATCGCGACGACGAGATCCGAGATCAGCTCGGTGGCCGAGACGGTTGCGGGGTCTGTTGCAGAGGTGGTCATGCAACAACGGTAGCGTTGGATGTACAAGCGCACAGAGCGGGCGCTCGGTCTGCCCGCGTTCACCGGAGATCCTGGAGGTCCCATGTCCACGAACACGGAACAGTCGTCGACGGTCATCGTCGCGGGAGCGCGGACGCCGTTCGGCCGCCTGATGGGGTCGCTGAAGGATTTCAGTGGAGTGGACCTGGGCGCGATCGCGATCGAGGGCGCCCTGGCGAAGTCGGGCGTGCCGGCCTCGGAGGTCGACTACGTGATCATGGGGCAGGTGCTCACCGCGGGTGCCGGTCAGATGCCGGCGCGGCAGGCCGCGGTCAAGGCGGGCATCGGCTGGGATGTCCCGACGCTGACGATCAACAAGATGTGCCTCTCCGGGATCGACGCGATCGCGCTCGCCGACCAGATGATCCGCGCCGGCGAGTTCGACGTCGTGGTCGCCGGTGGCCAGGAGTCCATGACGCAGGCACCACACCTGCTGCCGGGTAGTCGCGGTGGCTTCAAGTACGGCAACACCGAGCTGGTCGACCACATGGCCTTCGACGGCCTCTGGGATGCCTTCACCGATCAGCCGATGGGCGCTCTGACCGAGCAGGGCAACGACGTCGCGGCCGATGCGGCAGCAGACGTGACCCGTGGATTCTCGCGCGCTCAGCAGGACGAGTTCGCCGCGCAGAGCCACCAGCGAGCAGCGATCGCGTGGAAGAACGGCGTGTACACCGACGAGGTGGTGCCGGTCAGCATCCCGCAGCGCAAGGGTGACCCGATCTCGTTCGCCGAGGACGAGGGCGTTCGCGCGGACACCACGGCCGACTCGCTGGCCGGTCTGCGCCCCGCATTCCGCAAGGACGGCACCATCACCGCGGGCAACTCGTCGCAGATCTCCGACGGTGCGGCCGCCGTCGTCGTCATGAGCAAGGCCAAGGCGACCGAACTCGGCGTCACGTGGCTCGCGGAGATCGGTCCGCACGGCGTGGTCGCGGGTCCCGACTCGTCACTGCAGGCGCAACCCGCCAACGCGATCGAGAAGGCGTGCGCGCGCGCCGGGATCACGCCCGCCGAACTCGACCTGGTCGAGATCAACGAGGCCTTTGCCGCGGTCGGGCTCGCCTCGACCGCACAGCTCGGGATCGATCCGTCGATCATCAACGTCAACGGCGGGGCGATCGCCGTCGGGCATCCGATCGGCACGTCCGGCGCTCGCATCACGCTGCACCTCGCGCTGGAACTGCAGCGTCGTGGCGGCGGAGTCGGCGTGGCGGCGCTCTGCGGCGCCGGTGGACAGGGCGATGCCCTGATCGTGCGGGTCCCGAAGAGCTGATCCGACCGGACGAGGAGACTTCTACTACACCTGGTCGTAGAATTCTGTCTGATTCGGCACAATGGAGACCATGTCGCAATTCTTCGATCTCAGCACCCCGGCCAAGCGCTTCCGTTTGGTCGCGGTCCTCGAGGCGATCACCTGGTTGGCGCTGTTGGTCGCGATGTTCTTCAAGTGGGTGCTCGGGCACACCGAAGCGGTTGCGGTTCCTGGCATGGTGCACGGCATCGTCTTCATCCTCTTCGTCATCGTCTCGCTGGTCACCGCCATGCAGCTGCGCTGGCGTGCCGGGGTCACCGTGCTGGCGCTCGTGTCCAGCATCCCGCCGTTCGGCACGCTGGTGTTCGAATGGTGGGCGCAGCGCAACGGCCACCTCGCGGAGCTCTCCGACGAACCCGCCGCCGAGCAGCTGACCGCCTGAGTACGGGCCGTCGTGATCGTTGCGTTCAGCCTGACGCCTTCGGGCGGCGATGCGGTCGGCGACGACGGCGGCATGAGCGCGGCCGTCGCGGCAGCGGTTCGAGTCGTCCGTGAGTCGGGTCTGCCGCACCAGACGACTGCGATGTTCACCTACCTCGAGGGTGACTGGGACGAGGTGATGGCCGTGGTCAAACGCGCCACCGACGCCGTTGCCGAGCACGCCCCGCGCGTGGGCCTGGTCCTCAAGGCAGACATCCGGCCGGGCCACACCGACGAGCTGACCGGCAAGGTCGAGCGGGTCGACCGGCATCTCGCGTGAATGCGCCTCGTCGGGGGGCGCAACGCGAGGTCGAGGTCGAGGCCACCGAACGACGGGCACGCGCGTCCGTCGTCGCCGTCTTCTCGCTGAACGGCTTTCTCGCCGCGATGTGGGTGGCCCACATCCCGGTGATCACCGAACGCACCGGCGTCTCGCATGATCAACTCGGCGGGCTGCTCCTACTCCTCGGGGCGTCGGCGTTCGTCGGGATGCAGGTCTGCGGACCGCTCATCGACAGATGGGGCTCGCGTCCGAGCACCGTCGTCGCGGCCGTTGTGCTCTCGCTCGTGATCCTCGCGCCGGTGAGTGCGGTCAACGGCGCAACGCTGGCCGCCGCCCTCGCCGGATTCGGCTTCGCCAACGGTGCACTCGATGTCTCGATGAACGCCCAGGCGGTTCAGGTCGAGCGCCGGTACGGCCGCCCGATCATGTCGTCGTTCCACGGGTTCTTCTCCGTCGGGAGCCTGATCGGGTCCGGTGTCGTCGCGGCGACGCTGTGGCTCGATGCGGGGGTCCTCGCCACCGTCGCCGTCGCGGGCGTCGTCGGCCTGGTGGTCGCCGCATGCGCGGCCCCCGGGCTGCTGCCCCGGGAGCAACACCAGCCGGCGCCCGTGCGGCGTGCCGCGGAATCGGAGGGGGCGGGTCCTGCGCGCTGGTGGACCGGCGTCGATCTGCGACGGCTGGCGTTGCTGGCCGCGGTGGCGTTCGCGCTGATGCTCGCCGAGGGCACCGCCTACGACTGGAGCGCCCTGCACGTCGTCGAGACGTTCGGTACCCGCGAATCGATCGGTGCCATCGCCTTCGGCGCCTTCAGCGCGGCGATGACGGTGTCCCGATTCGGCGTCGACGCGGTCGCGGCATCCGTCGGCCCGGTTGCGGTGATCCGCTGGGGTGCCCTGATCGGGATGACGGGCATGCTGCTCGCAGTCCTCGCGCCGTCGGCGGGCTGGGCGATCGCCGGATGGACCATCTTCGGCGTCGGCCTGGCCGGACTGATCCCGCAGATCTTCACCGCCGCCGGAAACCTCACGACTGCTTCGAGTGGTCGGGCGATCTCCATGGTCGTCGGATGCGGCTATCTGGGCATGCTGGCAGGACCGGCGGTCGTCGGGTTCATCAGCACCCGCAGCAGCCTGTCCGTCGGATTGATCGTCGCGATCGGCGCCCTCGTCTTCGCCGCGGCGGCCGCCGGGGTGGTACGCGCGGACCGGTGACAGCGGAGGTCGGCCGTCGGGAGGCATGACACACTGGAGGGGTGAGCAGACCAACGAATCGGCAGCAGGCGGCCGCCGCGGCCGCACGGCAACAGGCTGCCGCGGTAGCGATGTCGGGTGCGGTCGACCTGTCGGCCCTCAAAGAACGCGCCGACGCGCAGCGGCAGCAGTCGGGAAGGCCGGCACCGGCCCCCCGAACGTCGGAAGCACCGCAGGACGCGCCGGGCGGCAACGCGCCGGCCGGCGGGACCCCCGGCGACTCCGGCGGCGCAGTCATCGACGTCACCGACGAGAACTTCGAGAGCGAGGTGCTCGGCCGGTCGCAGGAACAGCTGGTTCTCGTCGATCTGTGGGCAGAGTGGTGCGGTCCCTGCAAGCAACTCTCGCCCGTGCTCGAGTCGCTGGCGGCGCGCGCGCAGGGCTCCTGGGTACTCGCCAAGATCGATGTCGACGCCAACCCGCGCATCGCCCAGGCGTTCCGGGTGCAATCGATCCCGATGGTCGTGGCGATCGCCCAGGGACAGCCGGTGGCCGCCTTCAACGGTGTGCGATCCGAGGCAGAGATCGCGCAGTGGGTCGGGGAGATCCTCGATCAGCTCGGCGAGGCCCTGCCGGGCGGTGAGGCCGGTGAGGCCGGTGAGGTCGAGCCGGAGCCCGACGACCCCCGCATGGTGGCGGCCGAGGACAAACTGAACGCCGGTGATTTCGAGGGCGCCCTCGCCGATTATCGGGCGATCACCGAGGCCGAACCCGACAACATCGAAGCGGCGTCGGCAGCCCGGAATCTCGAATTCGTGCTCCGCGCACAGGCCCACGATCCGGCGATCGTCGACACGGCTGCACCGGCCGACGTCGATGCCCAGTTGGCCGCCGCGGATGTGTTGCTGCTCGGGCAGCGGCCCGAGGATGCGTTCGACCGGATCGTCGGCGTCATCAAGGTGACGTCGGGCGACGAGCGCACGCGAGCACGGACCCGCCTGCTGGAATTGTTCGAGCTCTTCGATCCGGCGGAACCGTTCGTGGTGGCGGCGCGCCGCAAGCTGGCCAGCGCGCTGTACTGACCGTCCGCCGAGGCCGACAGACTGTCCGCCGAGCGGGCGCAGGATTCCGTCGAGCGGGCACACCGCTGTGCCTGTCGGCACGATCGGCGGGTATCTGCGCCCAGTCGGCGAGATTGTGCCCGATCGACGAACCGGTGCGCCCGGTCGGCGTCAGCTCGACGACGTGGCGGGTGCGAGGAAGATGGCCGAGTTGGCCGGGAGCATCACCGTCGCGGAGCTCTCGCGGCCGTGCCAGCCCGGTCCGTCGGCGACAACCTGTCCGAGATTGCCTTTCCCTGCTCCGCTGTAAGCCGCCGAGTCGGTGTTGAGGACCTCCGCCCACGTCCCTGGCCGCGGCAGGCCCACGCGGTAGCTCTCGCGATCGGAGCCGGAGAAGTTGAACAGGCAGGCCATGACCGAGCCGTCGGTGCCATAGCGTAAAAAGCTGATGACGTTGTTCGCGGTGTCGTTGGCATCGATCCACGAATACCCGTCCGGCGTCCCATCCTGGCTGAAGAGTGCCGGGCTCTCGCGATACACGCGATTGAGATCGGACACCAATGCCGATATCCCGGAGTGCAATTCGCCTTCCCAACCCTGGAGTTGGTGCCAGTCCAGGCTCCGGTTGTCGGCCCACTCACCGGTCTGCCCGAACTCCTGACCCATGAACAGCAACTGCTTGCCGGGGTGTGACCACATGTACGCGAGCAGCACGCGGACCCCACACGCCTTGGTGAACGAGTCGCCCGGCATCCGACTCCACAATGTGCCCTTCCCGTGGACGACCTCGTCGTGCGAGATCGGCAGCACGAAGTGCTCACTCCACGCGTACATCAACGAGAAGGTGATCTCGTGATGGTGGAAGCTGCGGTGGATCTGATCCCGGGAGAGGTATCCGAGGGTGTCGTGCATCCAGCCCATGTTCCATTTGAAGGTGAATCCGAGACCGCCGAGCGTGGTCATCTGGGTCACCCCAGGCCAGGCGGTGGACTCCTCGGCGATGGTGACGACGCCGGGGAAGTGTTTGTGCACAGTCGCGTTCGTCTCCTGGAGGAACTGTACGGCCTCCAGGTTCTCGCGGCCGCCGTAGACGTTCGGGCGCCACTGCCCGGCGGGACGCGAGTAGTCCAGGTACAGCATGGATGCGACCGCATCGACGCGCAGTCCGTCGATGTGGAACTCCGTGAACCAGTACAGGGCGTTCGCCACCAGAAAGTTGCGGACCTCCCGGCGTCCGAAGTCGAAGACCAGAGTGCCCCAGTCCAATTGCTCGCCGCGCATCGGGTCGGCGTGCTCGTAGAGGGCCGTGCCGTCGAAGCGGGCCAGGGCCCAGTCGTCCTTGGGGAAGTGGGCGGGGACCCAGTCGACGATCACGCCGATCCCCAACGAATGAAGATGATCGACGAGATATCGGAAGTCGTCGGGCGAACCGAAGCGCGCGGTGGGCGCATAATACGACGTGACCTGATAGCCCCAGGACCCGCCGAACGGATGCTCGGCGACCGGTAGGAATTCGACGTGGGTGAACCCCTTCTCGACGAGGTAGTCTCCGAGCTCGGTGGCGAGTTCCCGGTACGAGAGATCCACCCGCCACGAGGCGATGTGGACCTCGTAGACACTCATCGGCTCGTCGACGGGCGAGCCCTCGGCGCGCCGGGCGATCCAGTCGTCGTCGGTCCACGAGTACGTGGACTCGCTGACCACCGACACCGTGGACGGTGCGGTGTGCGTTTGCCGGGCCATCGGGTCGGCCTTGTCGCGGACCACACCGTCCGCACCGTGGACGCGGAACTTGTACCGCTCGCCATCGGAGACGTCGGGGACGAACACCTCCCAGATCCCGCTGCTGCCGATCTGCCGCATCGGAGTCTGCCGCCCGGTCCAGTTGTCGAAATCGCCGATGACCGCCACGCCATGGGCGTTCGGGGCCCACACCGAGAATGCCGTCCCGCGGACCTCGCCGTCCGGTGTCGTGTACGAGACCACCCGAGCGCCGAGGACGTCCCACAGGGATTCGTGCCTGCCCTCGGAGAAGAGGTGGACGTCGACCTCACCGAGGCTGGGCAGGAAGCGATATCCATCGGCCACCAGATGGTCGTCGCCATCCGGGTACGAGACCCGATAGCGATAGTCGATCAGTCCCGTGATCGGCACCGCGACGACCCAGAGGTCGTCGCTCTGGCGCTGCATCGGATGGTCGGCCTCGCCGATCACGGCGACGACGGCGGTGGCATCCGGTCGCAGGGTGCGCAAGATGGTCCAGCCGTCATCGGTCTCGTGCGCGCCGAGAAAGGAGTGCGGGTCCGGGTGCGTCAGGCTGAACAGCCGGCGCAGATCATGGTCGGAGGCATAGGGTTCGGGGGTTTTGGTCGTCTCGGTCACGGCAACCTCACTGCATCCGGTAGGCGAGTCGTCTGGCGGCGGTCGGGGCGATCGGGGGCAATGCGAGGATGTGCGCCACCGCACGCCATGGCTCGAGCTGGATGTAATTGGCCTGTCCCCAATGGAATTCGTGGCCGGATACCTCGTCACGGACGGTGAAACGGTCCTGCCAGTCGTAACCGAGAGCGGGGAGGTCGAGCCACAGCGTGGACGTCTCGGTACCGAACGGATTGAGATTGATGACGACGATCACGCGGTCGCCGGACACCGGATCGAACTTCGAATAGGCGATCAGCGCGGGATTGTCGAGATGGTGGAAGGTGATGTTGCGCAACTGCTGTAAGGCCGGATGACGCCGTCGGATCTCGTTCAGTGTGGTGATCCACGGTTCGAGTGATTCGCCCCGGCTGGAGGCGGCCTTGTAGTCGCGTGGCCGCAGCTCGTACTTCTCGGAGTGGAGGTACTCCTCGCTTCCGTCGGCCACCGCGATGTGCTCGTAGAGCTCGTATCCGCTGTACACTCCCCACGTCGGCGCCAGCGTGGCGGCCAGCGCGGCGCGCAGGGCGAACATCCCGGGGCCGCCGTGTTGCAGGCTCGCGTGCAGGATGTCCGGGGTGTTGACGAAGAGATTGGGACGGGCCTCGTCGGCGTGGGCAGCGATCTCTCGGCCGAACTCCTCGAGTTCCCACTTCGCCGTCTTCCAGGTGAAGTACGTGTAGGACTGGCTGAACCCGATGCGGGCGAGTCCGTACAGACGGGCCGGCCGGGTGAACGCCTCCGCCAGGAACAGGACGTCCGGGTCCCGCTTCTTGACCTCGTTGATCAGCCACTCCCAGAAGTTGGGTGGCTTGGTGTGCGGATTGTCGACCCGAAAGATCTTGACGCCCAGTCCGACCCATTTCAACGTCATCTTGAGGACCGCGCGATAGAGCCCGTTGCGATCGTTGTCGAAATTCAGTGGATAGATGTCCTGGTACTTCTTCGGGGGATTCTCCGCGTAGGCGATGGTGCCGTCGGGCAGCGTGGTGAACCACTCGGGGTGTTCGGCTGCCCAGGGATGGTCGGGAGCGCATTGCAGAGCGAAATCGATGGCGACCTCGAGGTCGAGTTCGCGGGCCCGCGCGAGGAAGTAGGTGAAATCGTCCTCGGTGCCGAGCGCGGGGTTGATCGCGTCGTGCCCGCCCTCGACGGAGCCGATGGCCCACGGTGAGCCGACGTCGTCGGGTCCTGCGACCAATGTGTTGTTGCGGCCCTTGCGATTGACCTTGCCGATCGGGTGGATCGGCGGGAGGTATACGACGTCGAAACCCATGCCGGCGATCCGGGGCAGGTCGTCGACGGCCGTCAGAAAGGTGCCGTGGACGGGATTGCCCTCGTTGTCCCATCCGCCGGTGGACCGCGGGAAGATCTCATACCACGAACCGAACAGTGCGCGGCGACGGTCGACCCAGACGCGATACGACCGTGATTTGGTGACCAGTTCGCGGATCGGGTGTTCGGTCAGCAGTTCGGCGACCTCGTCGGAGATGGCCAGGATCACCCGGTTCTCGATGCGCCGTCGCCTCGCGCGCAGCAGGCGGATGGCGTCGTCGAGGGTGTCGTGGGCCTCGATCGGGACCACGTCGTGTGCCCGGGTGAGCAGCTGGGCGCCGATCTCGAGGTCATTCGCCAGATCGGCGGCGCCCTGGCCGGCGTCGATCTTCTTGACGATGGCCGACCGCCACGTGGTGTACGGGTCGCTCCAGGCCTCGATGCGGAACACCCAGTATCCGATGGCGTCCGGTACGAACGCGGCGTTGAACACGTCGGGTTCGCCGGCCGGTTGCATCCGGATGTCGAGACCGGTCCGCTCCGGGCCGTCCACCCGCAAGGTCACGCCGAGGGCGTCGTGTCCTTCGCGCCATGCGGTGCTGCTGACCGGGATGAGCTCACCGACAACGGCTTTCGCCGGCAGCTGCCCAGCCGACACCAGGGGTCGGATATCGTCGATCCCCATCCGCCCGATCACCAGCGGCCTCCTCTCGTCAGACCCCGCGATCTCTGGCGCACGCTCGGGTGCGGCGACGCCGGCATCGCTGCCGCTCTCAACCGTAGGGGATCGCGGCCAGTCTGCCCAACGCAGAACGCACCAGATCGCCATCGGTCGTACGCCAGAACGGCGGCAACGACGCAAGCAGATACCCACCGTATCCGGCCGTCGCCAGGCGGGAGTCCAGAACGGCGACGACACCGCGATCATCCGTGGAGCGCAGCAGGCGTCCGGCACCCTGGGCGAGCAGCAGTGCGGCGTGATTGGCCGCGACCGTGAGGAATCCGTTGCCTCCGCGAGCCTCCACTGCGCGTTGGCGGGCGGTGAGCAGCGGATCGTCCGGTCGGGGGAACGGGACACGGTCGATGACCACGAGGCTGCACGACGGCCCTGGGACGTCGACACCCTGCCACAACGAGAGCGTCCCGAACAGGCACGTCTCGGGATCGTCGGCGAATCTGCGGACCAGGGCGGATGTGGTGTCCTCACCCTGACAGAGCACCGGGTGATGGGTGCGGCCCCGGATGGCTTCCGCGGCCTCCCGCGCCGCGCGCATCGAGGAGAACAGCCCGAGGGTGCGTCCACCGGCGGCGTCGACGAGACCGGCGAGTTCGTCGAGGGTCACGTCGGCGATCGCATCCCGGCCCGGTCGCGGCAGATGGCGAGCGACGTAGAGGATCGCCGCTTTCTGGTAGTCGAATGGGGAGCCCGCGTCGAGGCCGGCCCAGCGTGGCGGTGCGTCGTCTGCGGGTGCGGTCTTGCCGATCGCCATGACGTCGATGTCGCCGGTCGGCACCTCGGTCGACGGGTCGACCCCGTCGGTGTCACGCCGGCCGGCGGCGGGCAGACCCCAGGTTGCGGCGAGCGCGTCGAAGTTCCCCCCGACGGTCAGCGTGGCCGACGTGAGGATGACCGTCGCCTTCGCGAACAGGGACGCCCGCAACAGGCCGCCGACCGACAGCGGTGCGATGCGCAGCACCGGTCGGGTGTCCTGCCCCACCTTGTCGTGCGCCACCCACACGACGTCGCGGCGCTTCGCCTCGTCAGGCGAGTCGAAGGCGCCGAGCAGGCGTACCACGGTGTCGTGGGTGTCCTCGAGCGAGGTGAGCGCGGCCGAGCGGGCGGCGGCCGAATCGTCGCTCGCGCCGGGCATCCGGACCGGGCCGATCGCATTGCGCGCCTGCCACAGGCGATCACGCAACATGGCGAGGGCCTCGGCCGTGCCGGAGGGCAACCGGAGCCACTCGCGGGCCGGCAACTCGGCGAGCAGGCCGTCGAAGTTCTCGCCGGCACCCAGCAACGCATCGGTGGTCTCGTCGTCGATGAGCTTGCCGCATCGTCGCGCGACCAGAGTGATCCCGGCGCCGGAGATCTCGGCGGTGGAGACCGAGGTGATGCGGTCGACCAGCTCGTGGGCTTCGTCGATCACCACCACGTCGTGTTCGGGCAGGATGCTGGCGGGGCTCATCGCGTCGATCGCGAGTAGCGCGTGATTGGTGACGATGACGTCGACCTGCCCGGCCGCCCGGCGGGATCGTTCCGCGAAACAGTCGTCGGCGTAGCTGCAGTTGGCGGCGCCGAGACATTCGCGCGCCGTCACACTCACCTGGCGCCACGACCGATCGGTCACACCGGGGGAGAGGTCGTCGCGATCACCGGTCTCGGTGTCCGAGGTCCACTCGCGGAGTCGGGTGACCTCCCGTCCGGTGCGTGACAGTTCGAAGGCGTCGAAGAGTTCGGTGGCCGGCTCCTCGGCAGTCCCACTGTGGATCTTGTTGAGGCACAGATAGTTTCCTCGACCCTTGAGAATTGCGAAGGTCGGCTCCCGATGCAACGATCCGGCGAGTGCCGGTGCCAGGCGCGGCAGGTCCCGCTCGATGAGCTGGCGTTGCAGTGCGATCGTCGCGGTGGACACCACGACCGTGCGGCCGGACTCGACGGCGTGCCGGATCGCCGGGACGAGGTAGGCCAGGGACTTACCCGTACCGGTGCCGGCCTGGACGGCCAGATGTTCGCCGGTGTCGATGGCGTGCGCGACCGCCGTCGCCATCCGGACCTGCCCGTCACGGCGGCTGCCACCGAGGGCGGTGACCGCGGTGTCGAGCAGCGCGGTCACCGATGGGGTCTTGCTCATCCGGTCGGCGCCATTGCGCCCGACGCCGTGTGGTGCTGAGTCATGTAGGGCGACGTCATTCGATGTGTGTGGATCCGTCGTAGAGCAGATCCCCCGTGAGATCAACTCCTGCCGAACGCATCTCGGACAAAGCCTTCGACGACGTGGTGGCGGCGACGGCTGCGGTGAAGTTCAAGAGCACGCGCGTCTGGAATCCTTCTTTCACGGCGTCGAGCGCGGTCGCACGTACGCAGTGATCGGTCGCGATCCCGACGATGTCGACGTGCGTGATCCGGTGATCGCGGAGCCAATCCGCCAGGGAGGTGCCGTCGTCGGCGGCCCCCTCGAACCCGGAGTACGCGGCGCTGTAGTGGCCTTTCGAGAAGACCTCCTGGGCGACCGATGAATCGAAGGAGGGGTGGAACCAGACACCTTCGGTGCCGGCCCGGCAATGCGGAGGCCAGGAGTCGACATAGTCGGGATCATCGGAGAAATGATCGCCGGGATCGATGTGATAGTCACGCGTCGCGACGACGGTGCGGTAATCGTGCACGATCGTCTCGAGGGCTGCGGCCACCGCGGCACCACCGTTGACGCCGAGTGCGCCGCCCTCACAGAAGTCGTTCTGGACGTCGACCACGATCAATGCATGGTCCTTGGGTTCCCGATCGGACATCGCGACTCCTAACCGAGCAGGTAACGGGTGGGCACTGCCGGGTCGCCGTGCGACAGGCCGAGGCCCTCCCACGGGAGGGTCACCAGTGCGTCGGCGAGATGGGTTCGGCTGTCGCCGAGCGACGGCAGGCCGTCGACGGGTTCGCCTCCGCGGACCAGCGGGATCTGCAGTGGCCGAACGGACAGGCCGTCGGTGTGCGGTGGATCGTCGGTGGCGCGATACAGGATCTCCTCCACAATGGTGCCGCTGGCGCGAGCCGCTCGCAACGCGGATTTGGCCCCGCCCTTGGACTCCTTGTGACTCGAGCGCTTGGCGACCGGGATCCCGTCGACCTCGACCAGCTTGTAGATCATGCCGGCGGTCGGTGCGCCGCTACCGGTGACCAGGGAGGTGCCGACGCCGTAGGTGTCCACCGGCTCGGCGCGGAGCGACGCGATGGCGTACTCGTCGAGGTCGCCCGACACGACGATCTTGGTGCCGGTCGCGCCCAGGTCGTCGAGCTGTTCGCGGACCTGGCGTGCGAGGACACCGAGATCACCGGAGT
The DNA here is from genome assembly GCF_049847105.1 of Gordonia sp. DT218. Lineage (NCBI taxonomy): Bacteria > Bacillati > Actinomycetota > Actinomycetes > Mycobacteriales > Gordoniaceae > Gordonia > Gordonia sp. DT218. The sequence continues at coordinate 23,701 of NZ_JBNCNS010000005.1, forward strand.
CGATCCGGACGCCGCCGAGTTCGGGACCGGCGACCTCGATCGCATTCCGGACGCCCTGGGTGATGTCGTAGGTGTCGACCAGGAGGGTGGTGCCGGTCCCGAGGACCGCGATCTGGGCAGCGAAGGCCGCCTTTTCGTCGGGGCCGTCCGGCCCGGCGAAACCGAGGGTGAAGGCGTGTGCCGCGGTGCCGGCGCTCGGGACCCCGTAGGTTCGGGCTGCCTCGAGATTGGAGGTCGCGGCGACACCGGCCAGATAGGCGGCGCGGGCGCTCGACACCGCGGCCCGCTCATGCGTGCGGCGCGAACCCATCTCGATGATCGGGCGTGATGCGGCGGCGCTGACCATGCGGGCGGCTGCGGACGCGATCGCACTGTCATGGTTGAGGATCGAGAGGACCAGCGTCTCGAGCAGGACGCCCTCGGCGAAGCCGGCCCGGACGGTCAGGATCGGCGATCCGGGAAAATAGAGTTCGCCCTCGTGGTAGCCGTCGATGTCTCCGGAGAACCGGTATTCACGTAACCAGTCGACGGTGTCGGCGTCGAGGAATCGGCGCACCACGGCGAGTTCCTCGTCGCCGAAGCGGAATCCGGCGAGCTCGTCCATGAGTCGTCCGGTGCCTGCCACCACGCCGTACCGACGGCCGTCGGGGAGCCGCCGGGCGAACACCTCGAACACGCACGGACGGTGCGCGACAGGGTGGTGCAACGCGGCCGAGACCATGGTCAGTTCGTACTGATCGGTCAGCAGCGCGGTGTTGTCGATGGTCACAATCGCTTACCCTTGGTCCTATGGCGCCTGACGAAACTCGTGCGCACGAGGCTACCCCGGGCGAGCGGAGCGACGGGAGAAGGCTCGGCGAGCGGAGCGACGGGAGAAGGCTCGGCGAGCGGAGCGACGGGGGATTCTTCGGCGAGCGGAGCGACGGGGGATTCTTCGGCGAGCGGAGCGACGGGGAATCCACGCCGGGAGGTACCGCGGTTGCCGAACCCGGCGTCGCCGAGGGTGCGACCGCCCTCGATCGGCCCTGGGTGACGATCGTATGGGACGATCCGGTCAACCTCATGAGGTATGTCACCTTTGTGTTCCAGAAGATCTTCGGCTACTCCGAGTCCCGGGCCAACGAGCTCATGATGCAGGTCCACAACGAGGGCAAGGCCGTGGTGTCGGCGGGTGCTCGTGACAAGGTGGAGTCCGACGTCCGGAAGCTGCATGCGGCGGGCCTGTGGGCCACCATGCAGCGCGACGCCTGAACGGGGACCGGACGACACGTGCGTACCTGGAAGCGCAAGGGCCGTGGCCCTGCGATGCGTATCTGCTCCACCCTCGACGTGCACGAGGTCGAGCTGCTGGCATCGATGGTCACCTCGCTGAGGGAGTTGCTCTCCGAACGCGAATCCACCGCGCCGCGCGATGAGCTCTCCGATCTCACCGGTATCCGCACCGGACACAGCGCCGCACCGGGCGACGCCACCCTCGGTCGTCTGCTGCCCGACTTCCACCGGCCTGATCAGGACCGGGAACTGACCGCCGATGTCGTCAACGGCGATGTCAACGGTGCGCTCCGCAGCGTTCACGAGCCGCACATCATCGACGCGAAGATGGCGGCCGCACAGGTGGTGCTCGACACCCTGCCGCGCGGCGGCGGCGATCTGGCGCTCACCGAGGATCAGGCGATGGAGTGGCTGACGGCGCTGAACGACGTCCGGCTCGCGCTCGGTGCCATGCTCGGCATCTCCGAGGACACCCCGGATCAGTTGCCCCCGGATCATCCACATGCGGCCCATCTGGACGTCTACCACTGGCTCACGGTGATGCAGGAACTTCTCGTGGAATCGTTGCCGTGATCGCCCCGTCGGGGGACCGCATCACCGACGTCGCCGGCATCGAGGTTGGTCATCATCACCGGATCGATCCGGACGCAGTGGTCGCCGACCCAGACGCCGCCCGGGACGGCAGCGGCTGGGCGACGGGCGCCACGGTGGTCCGGATATCCGGCCCGAACGCGGTGTGTGCGGTGGATGTGCGCGGAGGCGGACCGGGTACCCGGGAGACCGATCTGCTCGACCCCGTCAACACCGTCCAGACCGCACACGCCATCGTGCTCACCGGCGGCAGCGCCTACGGACTGGCCGCCGCCGACGGGGTGATGTCGGGCCTGGAGTCCGCGGGGGTCGGCCTGCGGATGGACGACCTCGGTCACGTGGTGCCGATCGTGCCGGCCGCGGTGATCTTCGACCTCCCGATGGGCGCGTGGGAGAACCGACCGGACGCCCCGTTCGGTCGGGCGGCGTTGTCGGCGGCGACGACCGACCTCGAGGTGGGCAGTGTCGGTGCGGGGGCCGGGGCGCGGGCGGGGGCCCTCAAGGGCGGCGTGGGTACGGCGTCGATCGTGATCGAGGACGGACCGGCCGCGGGCGTGACGGTCGGTGCCCTCATGGTGGTCAACCCGGTCGGTTCGGTGATCAACGAGAATACCGGATTGCCCTGGTCGGCAACAGATTTCGATCTGGAAAGGTTCGGTCTGCGACGACCGTCGGGGCGTCACATCGTCGACCATGCCGGCCTCGTCGCCAAGCAGACGGTGCTCAACACGACGATCGGGGTGGTGGCCACCGACGCGGTCCTGGATCCGGCGTCGACCCGTCGGGTGGCGATGGCCGGTCACGACGGCATCGCGCGGTCGATCGTGCCGGCACATTCCCCGCTGGACGGAGACACCGTCTTCGCGGTGTCGACGGGGACGGTTCATCCCGAACAACCCGACGTTCCGGCGGGTATGAATCCGGGCGTGGCGTTGCTCACCGAGGTCTGTCGCGCCGCGGCCGACGTGGTGCAGCGGGCGATCGTCGGCGCGGTGCTGGCCGCGACCCCGGTGGCGGGGCTACCGACGTACCGCGAGGTGCTGCCCTCGGCTTTTCGAGTGACCGGGTGAGGCCGATGCCGCTCCTCACGCCGCTATTTGCGTTCGGCCGCGCGGTTCGTGTGACCTGGGGCAGGTGCGGGTCCGGAATAGCGACAACCGGACCGACGTTGTCGCCGAGCGTGACGAGAGGTGGGACGAAGTGCTGACGATCGGTCAGGAATTGGTCGATGCGATGGTCGCGCACGCTCGCGCCGACCACCCGGACGAGGCGTGCGGGATCATCGCCGGGCCCGAGGGGTCGGATCGACCCGATCGGTTTGTCGCGATGGTCAACGCGGAGCGCTCGCCGACCTTCTACCGATTCGATTCGGGCGAGCAGTTGAAGGTGTGGCGGGAGATGGATCGCCTCGACGAGGAGCCGGTGGTGATCTACCACTCGCACACCGGGACCGAGGCCTACCCGAGTCGCACCGACATCTCGTATGCGAGTGAACCGAATGCCCACTACGTGCTGGTGTCCACCCGGGACGCCGACAACGCGGAGATCCGCAGCTATCGCATCGTCGATGGTGTGGTGACCGAAGAGCCGATAGAGATCAGGAGCTGACCCATGGCGGTAACCGTGTCCATCCCGACCATCCTGCGTACACACACGGGTGGTGAGAAGCGCGTCGAGGCGTCCGGCGCGACCCTCTCGGAGGTCATCGACAATCTCGAGTCGGCCAACCCGGGGATCAAGGAACGACTCGTCGCCGACGGCAAGCTGCATCGCTTCGTCAACGTCTATGTCAACGACGAGGACGTGCGGTTCTCCGGCGGTCTCGACACGACGATCGGCGACGGTGACGACGTGACGATCCTGCCCGCCGTCGCGGGCGGATAGATCTCGGTGGCTCGCTACACGTCGCTCATCGACTCGGTGGGGCACACACCCCTGATCGGGCTACGGCGACTCTCACCGCGTTGGGACGAGACGGCCGACGGTCCGCATGTGCGCCTGTGGGCCAAACTCGAGGATCGTAATCCGACCGGTTCCATCAAGGACCGTCCCGCGTTGCGGATGATCGAGCAGGCCGAGCGTGACGGGTTGTTGTCACCCGGATCGACGATCCTCGAACCGACCAGCGGCAACACTGGGATCTCGCTGGCGATGGCCGCCAGGCTGAAGGGTTATCAGCTGATCTGCGTGATGCCCGAGAACACCTCGGAGGAACGCCGGTCGCTGTTGAAGATGTTTGGTGCGCAAGTCATCTCGTCGCCGGCGGCCGGTGGCTCCAACACGGCGGTCGCGATGGCGAAAGATCTTGCCGCCGAACATCCCGACTGGGTGATGCTGTACCAGTACGGCAACGAGGCCAACATGCTCGCCCACTACGAGGGAACCGGACCGGAGCTGTTCGCGGACCTGCCGGAGATCACGCACTTCGTGGCGGGGCTCGGCACCACGGGGACCCTCATGGGTGTCGGCCGCTACCTGCGTGAGCAGAACCCCGAGATCGAGATCGTCGCCGCCGAGCCGCGTTACGGCGACGAGGTCTACGGGCTGCGCAACATCGACGAAGGTTTTGTGCCCGAGCTCTACGACGACTCGGTGCTGACCCGTCGGTTCTCCGTCCAGGGCGTCGACGCGGTCGCCCGGGTGCGCGAGCTCATCGATGCCGAGGGGATCTTCGCGGGTATCTCCACCGGGGCGATCCTGCAGGCCGCACGCGGAGTCGGCCGGGGTGCGATGAAGAACGGCCAACGCGCCGACATCGGCCTGGTCATCCCCGATGCCGGGTGGAAGTATCTGAGCACCGGAGCGTACGAAGGTAGCCTGGAGCAGGCAGAGCAGGCGCTCGAGGGCCAGCTCTGGGCATGACCTGCGCTGGTCTGGAGTCGACTGGCCCCAACCGCTGGTCGAGTAGTCGGCGAGCGTGGGGCCGACTGGCACCAACCGCTGGTCGAGTAGTCGGCGAGCGTGGGGCCGACTGGCCCCAACCGTTGGTCGAGTAGTCGGCGAGCGGAGCGAGTCGACGTATCGAGACCACCACCGACGAGGACCCAGATGACAGCCAATCCGGCACCCGCACGGCCCACGCCGCGGCCCCTCTGGCAGCGCTCGGCGCTGATCATGGCCGCGATCGCCGTGCTGCTGTTCGTGATCGAGGCGATCGATGCGGCCACCGATTACCGGCTCGACGACGCCGGTATCGTGCCGCGTCAGGTCGACGGCCTCGACGGCATCCTCTGGGCGCCGTTTCTCCATGTCGACTGGGCGCACCTCATCGGGAATCTCATCCCCGGGCTCATCCTCGGATTCCTCTTGTTGCTGACGAGGCGCTTCGTCCTCGTCACGCTGATCGTCTGGGTGGTGTCCGGGATGGGCGTGTGGCTGTTCGGACCGGCGTACACGGCGACCGTAGGTGCGTCCGGGATCATCTTCGGCTGGCTGACATACCTGCTCATCCGTGGACTGTTCACCAGGGACCTGTGGCAGATACTGGCCGGAGCCGTCCTGTTCCTGGTCTACGGATCGATCCTGTGGGGTGTGCTGCCGGGCAATCCGGGCGTCTCCTGGCAAGGGCACCTCTTCGGTGCGCTCGGAGGGGTGCTCGCCGCCTGGTTCCTCGCCGACCGGGACCGTCGTCGCAAGGTCAATCCCGGCACACCCCAGTTCCCGGGGGTGTCGTCATAGCGGCGAACAACAACGGCGACGGGCGCGCTCACGTCGCAGCCGGGCTGGGTGACCCGACGGCCCCCATCGGCATCTTCGACTCCGGCGTGGGCGGATTGACGGTGGCGCGCGCGATCATCGACCTCCTCCCCGACGAGGACGTCATCTACATCGGTGACACCGCCAACGGCCCGTACGGCCCGCTCGCCATCCCCGACATCCGACGACACGCCCTGACCATCGGCGATGATCTCGCCGAACGGGGCGTGAAAGCGATTGTGATCGCCTGTAATACGGCCTCGGCAGCGTGTCTGCGCGACGCCCGGGAGCGTTATGCGCCGATCCCGGTGGTCGAGGTGATCCTCCCTGCAGTCCGCCGCGCGGTGGTGGCGACCAAGACCGGACGTATCGGCGTGATCGGCACCGAGGCGACCATCGCCTCACGCGCCTACCAGGACTCGTTCGCCGCGGCCCGGGACGCGGAGATCACGGCGGTGGCCTGTCCGCGGTTCGTCGACTTCGTCGAACGGGGTATCACCAGCGGCCGGCAGATCCTCGGTCTGGCGCAGGGCTACCTCGAACCCTTGCAGGAGGCCGACGTCGACACGGTCGTCCTGGGGTGTACGCACTATCCGTTGCTGTCCGGCGTCATCCAACTGGCGATGGGTGATCAGGTCACCCTGGTGTCCAGTGCGGAGGAGACGGCCAAGGACCTCTTTCGGGTGCTGACGGAGCGCGATCATCTGCACCCTCACTCCGACCGTGACGCCGTCCGGGAGTTCCGGTCGACGGGCGACCCCGAGTTCTTCGCCCGCCTGTCCAGCCGTTTTCTCGGTCCGGCGATCGGTCAGGTACAGCATCTGTGATCGCCGCATCGCTCCTGTGAACAGTCGTTGGCCAGTTGTGACCCGTACCTGATCGCTATCCGACGACGGCGTGGCACAGTAGGGCATATGCGTCTGACGGTCCTCGGATGTTCCGGAAGTGTGGGCGGCCCCGGCGCCGCCTGCTCCGGATATCTGCTGTCGACCGAAGGCCGTCGTCCGGTGCTCATCGACTGCGGTCCCGGTGTGCTCGGCGAATTGCAGAAGGTGGTCGACCCCGTCGAGGTGGACGTCGTCCTCAGCCATCTGCACGCCGACCACTGCCTCGACCTGCCCGCGATGCTGGTGTGGCGACGTTATGCGCCGTGCCCAGCGCCCTGCCGGGCCTGGCTGTACGGCCCGCCCGGTACCGCGTTGCGGGTGGGTGCGGCGTCCGCGGAGATCCCCGGCGACATCGACGACATCTCGGACACCTTCGACATCGTCGAGTGGCAGGACGGTGTTCCCGAAATGCTGGACGGTGTGGAGATCGTCCCGACGAAGGTCAACCATCCGCCCGAGACCTTCGGAATGCGTCTCACCGGGCCCGACGGGCAGGTGATCGCTTACAGCGGCGACACCGCGATGTGCGACGAGGTGGTCGACGTGGCGGCCGGCGCCGACATCTTCCTGTGTGAGGCGACCTGGACCCATGCACCGGACGAGCGACCGCCCAACTTGCATCTCTCGGGGTACGAGGCCGGTCAGATCGCCACCAAGGCGGGGGTGCGGTCGCTGGCGTTGACGCATCTCGCCCCGTGGTTCGACGCGGAGGCCATCCTGAGCGAGGCGCGCTCGACCTTCTCCGGACCGGTCGACCTGGTGCGGCCCGGACAGGTTTTCGATCTCGTTCCCTGAGGCCTGCCAACGCCCGGCAGGCCGGTCGATCACCCGTCAGACGGGTAGTTACAGTTGGGATCGTGACGACACGAGCTGATGGCAGGACCGACGACGAACTGCGACCGATCACCTTCACCCGCGGATTCACGAGCCATCCGGCGGGCTCCGTGCTCGTCGAGTTCGGCCAGACCCGCGTGATGTGCACGGCCAGCGTGACCGACGGCGTGCCGCCCTGGCGTCGTGGTTCGGGTCTGGGCTGGCTCACCGCCGAGTACGCGATGCTGCCGTCGTCGACGCACGAACGTTCCCGCCGCGAATCGGTGAAGGGCAAGGTCGGCGGACGTACCCATGAGATCAGCCGGCTCGTCGGACGGTCGTTGCGGGCCTGCATCGATCTGGCGGCGCTGGGCGAGAACACCATCGCCATCGACTGCGACGTGCTGCAGGCCGACGGCGGGACCCGCACCGCAGCGATCACCGGCGCCTACGTGGCTCTCGCCGACGCCGTCACGTGGCTCGGTGCCGCCGGGCGGCTCAGCGATCCGCAGCCGTTGTCGTGCATGATCGCGGCGGTCAGTGTGGGTGTCGTCGATGGTCGTGTCCGGCTCGACCTTCCCTACGAAGAGGATTCGCGCGCCGAGGTCGACATGAATGTGGTCGCCACCGACGCCGGCACCCTCGTGGAGGTGCAGGGGACGGGTGAGGGCGCCACATTCCCGCGCGCCACCCTGGACAAACTGCTCGACGTGGCGACGCTCGGGACAGAGCAGCTCTTCGCGGCGCAACGCGAAGTCATGGCGCAGCCGTACCCGGGCGAGCTGCCCGGTTCGAAGCAATGACGACCGTCCTCGTCGCCAGCCGCAACGCCAAGAAGCTGGGCGAGTTACGGCGCGTATTGGATGCCGCCGGGGTCATCGGGATCGACGTGGTCGGTCTCGACGCCGTGCCCGAGTACCCGGAAGTACCCGAAACCGGCGCAACATTCGAGGAGAATGCGCTGATCAAGGCCGTGGCCGGTGCACGCGCAACCCGGTTGGCTTGTCTCGCGGACGATTCCGGCCTCGCAGTGGATGCGTTGAACGGGATGCCGGGCGTCCTGTCGGCGCGCTGGTGCGGTCGTCACGGCGACGACCAGGCCAACAACGATCTTCTCCTGGCGCAGATCCACGACGTTCCCGACGATCGGCGCGGTGCGGCGTTCGTGTCGGCGTGTGCCCTGGTCGAGCCGTCGGGTAGAGAGGCCGTCGCGTTCGGTGAATGGCGGGGCACGATGCTGCGCGCGCCGCGCGGGGACAACGGTTTCGGCTACGACCCGTTGTTCGTGCCGGACGACGACGTTGCTCAAGGCCGTTCATCGGCCGAGCTGTCCGGAGCGGAGAAGGATGCGCTCAGTCACCGTGGCAAGGCGCTGGCGCTGCTGGTTCCCGCGCTCCGGGTCCTCGCCGGAGGCTGAGAGAGTACCGGTCACGTCACCCTCCTCGGTGGACGGCCAGCATGCGGGCGATCGAGTCGGGCCATCGGTACCCCGACGCCCGACGTCGGGCAGCCGATTCCCGGTCCGGCCGCGGCAGGGCGAGCACCTCCTCGATGGCGTCGGCGAATGCGGCGGGCGAATTGGCAGCCAGCGCACCACAACTCGCGTCGACCATGCCGGCCACCGCCGACGACGTGGACGCGACCACCGGGGTCCCCGAGGCCAGGGACTCGAGCGCCGACAGGCAGAAGGTCTCATGCGGACCCGGGGCCAGAGAGATCTCGGTGGTGGCGAGCAGTGCGGCGACCTCACCGCGGTCGGCGACGTGACCGAGGAACGTGACCGGTAGGTCGCGTGCCGCGCGCTGCAGGGCGGGTCGTCGGGGTCCGTCGCCGGCGACCACCAGGTGTACCTTGCGGCGTGACTTGTGCAATCGCCCGATCGCGGCGATGCTGCGGTCGGCCCGCTTCTCGGGGGACAGGCGCCCGCAGTGGGTGATCAAGGTGGTCGTGTGATCGGCGAACCGGGCGCCGACGGCGGGATCGGCGTGGCGTGGGTCGAAGACGTCGAGGTCGACGCCGAGGGGCGCGTGCTCGATGTTGGCCGCGCCGATGCGGGCGAACTCGGCGGCTGCGAAGTCGGTGGTGCACACCACCGTGTCGAAGGAGTCGGCGGTTCTTCGGTTCGCCTCGTCGGCGAGTGCGCGCGCCAACGGGTTGGGCATGGTCATCGCGAGGAGTCGGTCGAGCCGTTCGTGCGACACCATCGTCGAGTGGATGTCGCGCCGGCGCGCCCATCGGCCGAAACCGCGAAGGGTGAGGCGATCCGATACCTCGAGCGCGTCGGGCCCGAGATGGCTGAGGATGTCGGCGACGCGTCTGGCCGATGCGACACGGTAGCCGCCTGAGAACGGCAGTCGCGGCGCGCTCACCGAGATCCGTTGGACCCCGCTTGGCAGGGTCTCGGTGTGATCGTCGACGCCGGGAACCACCAGGATCACCTCATGACCGTCTGCCACGTACCCGGCGCCCCAACGGTCGATCGCGGTGCGCAGTCCACCCGACCGGGCTCCGTAGAAGTTGGCGAGCTGCACGATGCGCACCCGCTCAATGAGGTCGGACCGGGGTGAACCCCTACCGACTGTTGCCTCACGAGCCGCCGATCAGCGGGTGAACACCTCGCCGATCGGGCGCAGAAGTTCGTCGATCGGGCGCACAGCGCCCGCCTTGAGCGTCAGAGGCCGTACTGCGCCTTCACGTCCTTCGTACGGATGTGCTCGAAGTAGAAGGACAGGAACGGAATGGTGCCCGCGATCGCGGTGATGACGATCTTGCCGAGCGGCCAGCGCACCTTGATCGCCAAATCGATGGTGACGATCAGATAGACGAAGTAGACCCAACCGTGCACGATCGGCACGAAGTCGAGCGCGTCGACACCGAATCCGTACTTGAGGATCAGCTCGGCGACCAGCAGGAGCAACCACAGGCCCGTGATCCAGGCGAGGACGCGGTAGCGCAGCAACGCAGGCCGGACCTTCTCCACGGGTGTGCCGGTGGTGGTACTGGTTGTTTCGGTCACCTGCGATGTTCCTCACTGCTCGACAGAGATTCGTCTGACCGACCGAGTTCGGTCAGGTATGCGTTGTACTCGGCCAGCGCGGAATCGTCGTATTCCGACGGCGCGGACGACAGCGATGACGCACTCGAAGTGGTGGGCCGCTCGGGCAGCAGGCCCGCGGGGATCTCGGTCGCCCCCTTGGCGCCGGGCGCGATCTTGGCCTTCTCCTCCGGATCACTTTCCAGGACAACGAAACGCCGATAGGCCCAGATCACGGCGACGGCGAACGCCGGCCACTGCAGGGCGTATCCGAGATTCTGGGCGGTGCCCGACGCGGACTCGTACCGGTCCCACTGCCACCACGCCAGCGCGAGACACGCCAGTGCCGCGACGATCACCAGGACGATGAGTGCCGGACGATGCCGGTGCCTGGGGGTGGAGGAGCCCGATTCCATACCGTCGACGGTACCTGGCCAGCGATGATCGGTTCACGGGCGGTACTCTGACGCAGGCGCCGGTGTGGCCGGCGACACGCGCGAGTGGCGGAATTGGCAGACGCGCTGGATTTAGGTTCCAGTGTCTCAGGACGTGCGGGTTCAAGTCCCGCCTCGCGCACCACTCAGCGACGGTCCTGGCGCCTCGTATCGTCGGACGTCCTTTCCTGATGCTCGTCGTGCTTCTCGTTGACGTCTCGCAGGCGGAGCATGCGGCCCACGATGAGTGCCACGACGACGGCAATCGTCACCCAGACGGTGACCAGGATTGCGACGATCAACCATGTGGACATACCCCACGGTACGCACAGGGGGTGCCCGATCGACAAGTCCGCCTGCATACAGCGCTGCGACGGGTACCTGCGTCCGATTGGCGGGAAACTGTGCCCGATGGGCGGGAAACTGTGCCCGCTCGGCGACGACGGGCATGGCCCTCATTCGCCCGGGAACACGATCCCGATCTCTGCACGGATGCGGTCCATCACCCCGAGGGTCGCGACCACGTCCGCGGACGGATGGATGGCGGAGTCGATGGCGCCGTCGACGATCCGTCGCGCCGCATCGGCGGCCGAGAAGTGCAGCCCGTCCTCATGGGATGCCGACTCCTCCTCATGGACCAGCGGTTCACCGGCCCGCGGCACCAGCCGGAACGGCCCCGGCTGGTAGAACGGCCCGGCTAGCTCCAGGTACCCGTCCTCACCGGCGACGGATGCGGTGGTCGGCGTGTCGGCCAGGATCGTCGTCGAGACGAAGGACTGGCCGCCGTCACGATGGCCCAGGGTGACCGAGATCTGGCCGTTGAGTTCGTGATTCGCGGCTACGCCGATCGCCGACACGGTATGCACCTCACCGAGGACCCACTGGGCGAAGGCCACCGGGTAGGTGCCCAGGTCCAGCATCGGGCCGCCCGCGAGCGCCGGATCGTAGATCCGGTGGGCGGTGGTGAAGTACTCGCCGTGATCGGCGGCCACGGTGCGCAGTGTCCCCAGTGTCCCGTCGTCCAGGAGTTGGCGGATCACATCGAACTTCGGCAGGAACCTCGTCCACATCGCCTCGCCCGCGAACACGCCGGCCGCGTGGGCGACCGCGAAGACCTCGCGCGCCTGGGCGACGTTGATCCCGGCAGGCTTCTCGATGAGGACGTGCTTGCCGGCCGCGATCGCGTCCAGCGCACATCGATGATGCTGCGGATGCGGCGTACTGACGTAGACGATGTCGACATCCGGATCGCCGAGGAGCGCTTCGTAACCGGCGTGTGCGGTGGGAATGCCCATGCGCCTGGCGAACTCGTCGGCACGATCGGCAGATCGAGATCCGACCGCTATGACCCGCTGACCGGTGTGCTTGTGCAGCGCCCCGACGAACCGCTGTGCGATCCAGCCCGGTCCCATGATTCCCCAGCGCAGTGAGGGCGCCGTCGACGGGTCGAGCGTTCGGGGTGCCGGCAGGTGCCCCGGCACGTCAGTTCCGGTACTTGTCGACGTAGTCGGTCATGGTCGCCAGCTGATACCGCGAGACGTCGCTCGCGTTCTCGTTCTCGGCGAAGACACTGGACACCATGACGGCGTCGTCACGGTCGTAGAAACCGATCTCGCCGAGCGTGCCGAAGAACTCCTCCCAGTTCACGTCACCGTCACCGATCTTCAGGTGCTGGTGCACCCGGACCGCGTTGCCGGGCGGATTGGTGATGTACCGAAGGCCATGTGACGCATGGTGATCCATGGTGTCGGCGACGTGCACCAATCGCAGCATGTCGCCGGCGGTGGTCATGATCTCGGCCGTGTTGTCACCCATGTGAAAGGAATGGCAGGCCACATAGACGAGGCCGAAGTTCTTCGAATTGATCCCGCGGATCATCCGGATCGCGGCCAGGCCGTCCTCGACGAAGTCGTCGGGGTGCGGGTCGATCCGTACGTCGATGCCCTCACGCTCGATGATCGGCACCAGTTGCTCCATCGAGCGGTAGAAGGCGCGCTCGGATTCCTCGGCGTTCTCGGGGCGGCCGGAGAACTCGGTGTTCATCACGTTGACGCCCAGATCGATGGTGATCTGGATGGCCCGCTTCCAGTAGCGGACAGCGGCTTCGCGGGCGTCCTCGTCGGGGCCGGACCAGCGCAGGACCGGTAGCACCGACGCGATGCCGACGCCGGCGTCCGTGCAGGCCTTGCGAAACTTCGCGACGAGGTCGTCGTCGGCCTTGGGGTGGTTGAAGAACGGGATCATGTCCGCGTGCGGCGTCAGCTGGAGGTACTCGTAGCCGAGATCGGCCACGACGCCGGGCAATTCGAGCAGCGAGTGGCTGTGGTGGAACGGGGTGGGGTCGAGCGCGACCTTCATGTCGGGACCTTCCTCGGTGGGGTGTCAGGCGTCAGCTGAAACGGACGGCAGGCACGCCACAGGAACCGAGGTAGCGCGCGGTGCGCTGGGCGATCGGCAGCGGGGCGTCGGGGGCGCACGGGTACATGTCCTGTTCGACGATCGCGAAGATGTCGATGTCCAGGTCGGCGACGGCGTCGAGCAGCGGCGGCATCTCCGGGATGCCGCGCGGAGGTTCGGTCATCGCGCCGAGACGGACCGCCTCACCGAACGGAAGGTCGTCGGCGGCGACCTTCGCGCGCACGGCCTCGTCGACCTGCTTGAGGTGTAGATAGCCGAGGCGCTCGGGGTGCTTGCGGATGATGGCCAGATTGTCGCCGCCGCAGTAGCTCACGTGCCCGGTGTCGAGGCACAGATTGACGAACTCGCCGTCGGTGTTCTCGAGGAACCGATAGATGTTCTCCTCGGTGTCCACGTGGCTGTCCGCGTGCGGGTGATATTGGGCGCGCACGCCGTACTTCTCGAACATGGCCTTGCCGAGCTCGTTCATGCCCCGGGTCTTGGCGAGCCATTGGTCGTCGGTGAGGTGGCGGTCCTCGAGGACCACACCGGTCGCCGGGTCACGCCACATCTCCGGGATCACCACCACATGCTTGCCGCCCACGGCTGCGGTGAGCTTGGCGACGTCCTCGATCTGAGACCACACGGCATCCCACGAGTCGTCTTGGTGGAGGTGCTCGAAGACGGTGCCCGCGGACAGTCTCAGGCCCCGCTCGCCGAGTTCGTCGAGGAGTTGTTCCGGATCGGTCGGCAGATAGCCGAACGGTCCGAGTTCGATCCACTCGTAACCGGATGCGGCCACCTCGTCCAGGAATCGGGTGTACGGGGTCTGCTGGGGATCCTCGGGGAACCAGACGCCCCATGAGTCAGGTGCAGAACCGACGATGATGTTGCTCACTGATGTTGTCCCTTCGGGTGTTCAGATACTGGTGGCAGAGAGTGCCGGATACGAGATGGTCTCGGGTACGCCCGAGCGCAGAGACCTGGTGGCGGCCTCGGCGATCGCCTGGGCCTTGAGTGCCTCGGGCAGCGTGGGGCCGATCGGGGTGCCGGAGTCGACCGCGGACACGAAGTGGTCGAGTGCGCTGCGATAGGTCGGGGCGACCCGCCCGAACCATCCAGGATGCATGCCGTCGGTGACCAGGCTCCCGGCGCGATAGCGGGTGACCGACCCGACGCGCTGCCGACCTGCCTCGATCATCCCGTCGGAGCCCAGCACCTCGATACGCTCGTCGTACCCGTAACCGATGCGACGCACGCTGTCGATCTGAACGAGTGCGCCACTGGGTATCCGGAGGATCACGACCGAGGTGTCGACGTCGCCGAGATCGGTCAGGCCGGGATCGGTGAACACGGAGCCCGTGGCGAACACCGACTCGGGGTCCTCGCCGGTGATCCAACGCGCGAGGTCGAAGAAGTGCACGGTCTGATCCCGCATCTGACCGCCGGAGACCGCGACGTAGTCCAACGGCGGCAGGGCCGGACCTCGGGTGGTCATCTGGACGAGTTCGACGGTGCCTATCTCGCCCGCGCGCACCGCATGATGGAGTTGTGCGTAGTCGCGGTCGAAGCGTCGGTTGAAGTCGACCATCATCGGGCTCCCGGCGGCCCCCACCTCGCCGACGGCGTCGATCGCGTGCTGCAGATCGAGATCGATCGGCTTCTCGCAGAGAACGGCCAGTCCGGACTCCGCGGCGCGTCGGAGGTGATCGGCATGCGTGTCGGTCGACGAGGCGATCAATACCGCGTCGACCTCCGAGGAGGCGAAAGCCGCATCGAGATCAATTGCCCGAGTGAGGTTCCGGGTAGCAAGGTCGGTGGAGCGCGCGGTGTCGACGTCGTAGACGCCGACGAACTCGACACCTGAATGGGCGGCGAGGTTCTCGGCATGAACCGAGCCGATGAACCCTGCGCCGATCAGCGCCATGCGGACCATTCGCGCGCGCTCCTTCTGTCGGAAACCGGCGAACCGTGGGACAGTGGGACACTATGGGACCGGTCCCAGTCACCATACGTGGTGCAGATCACCAGGGCAATAGGATGAACGACTGTGAGTGTTGACGAAGTGAATCCCGATGGCGGTGCTGCCGTCGTCGGCGGTCGACGAGCTGCGACGATCCGCGACGTTGCCGCTCACGCGGGCGTGTCGAAGTCCGTGGTCTCGCGGGTGGTGCGCGACGAGCCGAATGTCAGCGAAGAACGTCGGGAGCGGGTGCGCGCGGCGATGGCCGAACTCGGCTACCGGCCGAACTCCATCGCGCGAGGTCTGTCGGAGGCTCGTAGCGGCACCGTCGGTGTGGTGATCAACGACCTGCGGAACCCGTGGTACGTCAGTCTGATCGAAGGCCTGGCGACGACGTTGGACGCGGTGGATGTCGCGCCGATCCTGGTGGACAGTCGACTTGATCACCAGGTCGGTCGCGACACCGTGGAGACATTGCTGTCCCGGCAGGTGGACGGTCTGGTGGTGGTGGGTACGACCGACGCACACGTGGATGTCGAGCGGGCGGCGCAGTCGATTCCGGTGGTGCTCGCCGGCACCCTCGAGCCGGATATGCCGACCGTGGACATCTCGGTCGACGACGATCTCGTCGGCGCGCGGCTGGCCACCGAACACCTTCTCGCGCTGGGGCATCGCCGACTTGCGCACATCCAGGGGCCGGGCGTGGTCGGGACCCTCCGTCGGCGGGGATTCGAGGAGACCATCGCCGAGTCGGGTGCGGCGGTCGAATCCGTGATGGTGGAGTACGGCGGCATGACCGAGGACGGCGGACATGCGGCGGCCGCGCGACTACTCGACTCCGCTGCGCCGCCCACCGCGATCTTCGGCTTCAACGACATGACGTGCCTGGGTGCGATGTCCGCGGCCGATGACCGAGGCATCTCGGTGCCCCGTGACCTGGCGCTCCTCGGCTACGACAATACGCAGTTGGCCGGCCTGCGGCACATCTCGCTGACCTCCATCGACAACGGGAACTTCACCGTCGGTGCGCAGGCGGCGAAGTTCCTCATCCAGCGCATGGACAGACTCGCCGCCCCGCGGCGGGTCTATCGGCACACGCCAGAACTGGTGGTCAGACGGACGACGGCGGCACCCCGCTGACCTTCGAGCAGGGTGCTGCCGTGTATCTCAGCCGCGGGCGTACAGGGCCAGGGCGACGAGCGCGGGCTGGCCGAACAGCCGGATGAGACGTTTGCGATCCGAGTCGAGACCGAACGCATCGATCTTGTTCCGGTACTGATGGATATTGCCAGGGAACACCGCGACGAAGAACGCCGCGGCCAGCGCGCCCAGCGCGCGACGCTGTTTCGGCAGTCCGATGAGCCCGAGCCCGAGTCCGACCTCGGCGACACCGGAGGCGAGCACCGTGGCATCTGCGCCGAGCGGGACGAAGTCCGGCACCTGGGCCTGGAACTCCTCACGTTGGAACGTCATGTGCCCGATGCCCGCGGTGGCGAGGACCGCGCCCAACGTCAGACCGGCGACGCGGTGCGTGTCAGTCATCGGCGAGCGAGAGTGTGACGTCGATGTTGCCGCGCGTCGCATTGGAGTACGGGCATACCTCGTGAGCCTTCTCGACCAGCGACTTCGCTGTTGCGTGATCGGCCGACGGGAGTGACACCTCGAGTTCGACCGCGAGCCCGAATCCGCCCGATTCGGTCGAACCGAGCGAAACCCGTGCTCCGACAGCAGAATCGGTCACGTCCCCACCTTCCTGGCCGGCCACGAGTCGCAGGGCGCTGTGGAAGCAGGCGGCATATCCGGCGGCGAAGAGCTGCTCGGGGTTCGTGCCCACCCCGGAGCCGCCGAGTTCCTTCGGCATGTCGAGGTCGAAGTCGAGCTTGCCGTCGGAGGTCCGGGCATGACCGTTGCGACCGTCGCCGGTCGCCAGTGCCTCTGCCGTGTAGATCGCCTTCATGATTCGATTCCTTTCGGTGATGCGGGCGCGTCGAGGTGTCGGCGCAACTCGTCGGTGAGTTCGTGCAGGGTGGTGCGGAGTGCGATGAGTGCCGCAGGGTCGAACGAGACGTCGGCGCCCGATTCTTGAGCTTCCGATTCGCCTGCGCCGGATTCGCCTGCGCCGGATTCGTCTGCGCCGAAATCCTCCTCCGCAACATCGACGATCGCCGACGCGAGGGATTCGTAGACGCAATCCGCGTGCCCGCCCAGCGCGACCCCCTCGGGAGTGAGGGCCACGGTGACCGATCGCTCGTCGTCGTCTGACCTGCGGCGGGTGACATGGCCCAACGTCTCGAGTCGTCGGACCAGTGGTGACACCGTTCCGGAGTCGAGGTGGAGGCGCTGGCACAGTCGGCCGACCGAGATCTCGTCTTCTTCCCACAGCACGAGCATCGCGAGGTATTGCGGATAAGTGAGTCCGAGTTCACGGAGGCCGGGGCGCTGCGCCGCGATCACCGCACGGGATGCGGTGTAGAGCGCGAAGCAGAGCTGGTCGTCGAGGCGGACGGAGGTCACCCATACGACACTAGCGCATTGTTTGTTGTGCACAACATGGTTGTGGGACATTTGACTGTGCGGTGAAGCGTGTCAACCTGGGTTGACGAATCGCCGGGTGGCCGGCACCCTGGAGGGATGAAGACCGGCATCGACAGCGACGACGGCGATACGCCGATCGAGGAGCTGACGCGGATTGCCGCGGTCCGCCGCGACATCGCCCGCGAGGAAGAAGTTGCGGTGCGCCGTGCGCGCCATGCGGGCCTGTCGTGGGCCGAGATCGGCACCTTGCTCGGGGTCTCGAAACAGGCGATGCACAAGAAGTATCGGAAGGTCGGATGAGCGCCGCACAACCGCTGGCCGACGACGCGGTGGTCGATGCGCTCGGTGCCGACCTGCGATCCGCGGGCTACAGTGCCGACGGTGTGGCCGAGCTGCTGGGTGACGAGGCGAACGAGGCGCTCGGCCGGGGGATCTGGTGGCCTGCGCTGCACGCCACCCGTCGGGCGCAGGAGGACTCGTCTCGACTCGCCACGGTGATCAGGCTCTTCCTCCTCGGTTCCGATGAGTCGGAAACAGCGGTTGCTCAGGCATTTCCAACGGCCGGGGTGGGTGCGCTGATCGTCAACGGTGTGATCGCCCGGTTCGGCGCCGAGATGATCCGCGCGACGCTCGACATCCGGCCGCACGCCGACGACGTCCGCGAGTACCTGGTCGTGTCGGACCAGGATGCGGTGATGAGGTCGGGACCGGTCGACCGTGAACATGTGCTCGGCATCGGTGGCGCGTCGGTGTCGTTGGCGCGCGCGGTGATCCGCACGCCGGTGCGCCGCGCGCTCGACATCGGGACCGGTTGTGGCATCCAGTCCCTGCATCTCGGCACCCACTGTGACGAGATCGTGGCGACTGATACCAACGAGCGCGCTCTCGCTCTCGCCGGAGCAACCGCACGACTCAACGGGATGCGCTGGGAGCTACGGTCCGGCAGCCTGTTCGAGCCGGTGGCGGGTGAGCGGTTCGACCTGATCGTCTCCAACCCGCCGTTCGTCGTCGGCGCCGGCGCCCAGGATTACGTCTATCGTGATTCCGGCATGATCGGCGACGCACTGTGCGCCGACCTGATCAGGCAGATCCCCGACCACCTGAATCCCGGTGGCACGGCGCAGATCCTGGCCAACTGGATCGTGCCGACGGACGCGGACTGGCGGGACCGGGTGCGCGGCTGGCTGGCTCGAACAGGACTGGATGCCTGGGTCGTCCAACGCGAGCTGGCCGACCCGGTCAGCTACATCTCGCTCTGGTTGTCCGACGCGGGAGAGTCATCCGACACCGTCGCCGAACGCGGCGCGCAGTGGCTCGACTGGTTCGCCGACTCCGGGATCGCCGGCATCGGCATGGGACTCATCACGATGCGCCGCCGGATCGAGGGGGAGGTCGGAGAGCCCGACCTGGTCATCGAGGAGATCACCGGGGCGGGGGAGGAGGTGACGGGAACCGAAGCCCAGGCATTCCTGGCCCGGCGTCACTACCTCCGGACCACGTCTGACGCGCATCTACTCAGCGCCCGGTTGTCGACCGCGCCGATCTTCCTGGAGGAGCAGTCACTGCCCGGAGAAGAAGGCTGGCAGCAGATCTCGGCGGCGGTGCGCCGGCCAGGCGGGCCGGGTGCCCTGCTCGGGGTCGACGAGGTGTCGCGAGCGCTGCTCGCGGGATGTCGGGGGCAGGTGCCGCTCGGCACGCTGATCGACCTGCTCGCCGGCTTTCACGGAGTGGACGAGGGAGCGCTCGCCGAGGCGGCGTTGCCGGTCGTGCGTGAAGCGGTCGGGCGGGGGATTCTCTACGAGGCGACCTGAGGCAGGTCTCGGTCACATTCACGTTGTGCGGCAGCTGTTCTCACGCCGAGGTCGGTGTCAACCGAAGGTCGCGTCCAATGCGGCGCGGAGGTCCGATTCGAGGTCGGCGTGATCCTCGAGGCCGACCGAGAACCGGAGATGTCCCCATCGCCGGAAGTCGGCCGGGTAGGCGGCCACCCGGGGACCGTCGGTGCCGACGTGCACGATCAACGACTCGTCGTGGCCGAGGGAGACCGCCGAGGTGATCACCCGCAGGTGGGAAACGAAACGATTCTGCGCGTCGGGACTGCCGTTCACCGCGAACGCCATCATCCCGCCGAAGCCGCGGCCGCCGAATTGTCGTGTGGCGAGCTCGTGTTGCGGGTGCGATTCCAGGCCGGGATAGGCGACGAACGCGATCCGCTCGTCCGCCTCGAGAAACCCGGCCAATCGCTGCGCATTCGATTGATGCTGGGCCAGTCGCAACGGGAGGGTTATCGATCCGCGTGAGATGAGCCACGCGTTGAACGGTGAGATCACCCCGCCCACATCGACCATCGCCTCCGCCTTGATCGGTTCGACGAGATCTGTCCGCCCGATGACCGCACCGCCCATCGCGTCTCCGTGTCCGTTGATGTACTTCGTGAGCGAGTGGGCCACGAGGTCGGCGCCATCGGTGATGGGGCGGTAGAGCGGTGGTGGGGTGAACGTCGAGTCCACCACCAGCAGTGCATCGGCGCCGTGAGCGATGTCGGCGAGGGCCGCGATGTCGGCGACCTTCGTCGTCGGGTTGGCGACGGCCTCGGTGATCAGCAAGCGGGTGGTGGGGCGCACTGCCGCGCGTACGGCGTCGAGGTCGGTGACGTCGACGAAGGTGGCCTCGATCCCGTACTTGCGGGGTAACAACGACGACCAGAGCTTCCAGGTCGCCTCGTAGGTGGTGTCCGACACCACGACGTGATCACCGGCCGCGACGTGGGTGAAGAAGATCGCGTGCAGGGCCGCGACACCGGAAGCGAGAGCGACGGCATCCTCACCGTGGTCGAGCGCCGCGAGCTTCTCCTGCAACGCGATCTGGTTGGCGCCCGAGTTGCGGGTGTAGAACAGCCGGTCGGTCGCGGACCAGTTCATCGTGGACGGGTCGTCGGGCAGGCGATAGGAGTTCGCCATGGTGATCGGCGTCCGGATGGCGCCCGACGAGCCCTCCGTGTTGCCGGCGTGGACACACAGCGTGTGGTCGCCGACGGCGCCCAGTGGTTGCCGGTGGGATGATTCTGACGACGTCATGATGCAGCTCCGACGGTCTCGGCGGGTTGTGCCGCCACAGTGGATGGAAGTGCCTGATGGCTGCGTCGTTCGATCCGCCGCGCGAGAATGACCGGCAGCCGGTGGAGTTTGTCGATGTGGCAGGCACTCCGGAACTCCGACCACGCCCAGCAGAGGCCGAAAACAGTGAGGACCACGCAGGTGGTCGTCACCGATTCCCACGGTCGGTGGGCCACATGTATCGGTATGAGCACGAGCGCGATCGCCTGCAACACATAGGAGTCGAGGCTGCGGGTGCCGGTCATCACGAGGGGCCGCAGCCAATCCTTGTGCCACCAACGCAGTAACACGCGGAAGATCCCGTAGATCGCCGGGACCACGAGCCACGCGCCGATCGCACGGGCGGGTCGGAAATCCAACTTGTCGGCGATCGCCGGCTCGAATTGTATCCACGGACCCGCATCGACCACGAAATGCAGGATCAGCGCGACACCGATCGCGACCGCCACGATCACGGGGAGCCACCGATCGATGAACTCGGGCACCCGCCAATCCCGCCACTTCCAACCGACCACCACCGCCGGGACGAACATGATCTGCCACGCCGCCCAGTTCTGGATTCGCGGCGCCGCCATGGTCGCCGTCAGGTAGAGCCAGTCGGGCGAGAACATCAGCGAGACCACGTACAGGGCAATCGAACCCCCGAGGACGACCGGCCACCATCCCCGCATCAACATGGGGAAGAGGACATAGGCCGATGCCATCAGCACCATGTAGAGCAACAGGATGTTCCCGCCGCTCGGTAGGTATCGCATCTGCAATGCCAGGCCCAGTCCTTGGCCCCAACCGTCGATCGGGAGCAGCAGGGTCAGCCAGCGATGGCCCTCGATGGCCGCCGCGACCGCGATCAGCGCGATCGTCAGCTGGCATACGTAGAGGACCGCCAGTCGCTTGGTGAGTCGCCAGTAGGCGAAGCGCAACGAGATGCGTTCGATCCAGCGCCGGTAGACCAGCCCCAGCACCATTCCCGATAGCAATACGAACGCCGACATCCCGTCCACGTACGGGTATGCGTGGGTGGGTGCGGCGATGAGCGTGCCGGCGGCAAAGTGCAGCGAGATCATGCTCCAGATCGCGAGCCCCCGCGTCGCGTCGATGGCGAGATCTCGATTCATCGGATGACACCTTACGTTGTCGATCGTCCGGGGACGCCACGGCGACCGTGGTCACCCCACCCGACGGGAACGCCCGGCTCCCGAAGAGGGGAGCCGGGCGCCGGTCGCCGAACCCGACGGGTGTCGTCCCGTCCCGGTGGGCGATCAGGTGTAGAGGTCGGCGATGGCGCGTTTCTGCGCGTCGTGGATCACGTTGCGCTTCAACTTCATCGTCGGCGTCAGCTCACCGGACTCGATGGTGAAGTCGGTGTCCAGGATGGTGAACTTCTTGATCGCCTCGGCCTTCGACACCTTCCCGTTCGCATCTTTGACCGCGGCGTCGATCTCGGCGTGCAGCGTCTCGTTCTCGGCGAGCTCGGCGGGCGACGTGTCGGCCGGCAGGTGGTGACGCTCGAGCCATCCCGGGATCGCTTCCGGGTCGATGGTGATCAGTGCGGCGATGAACGGCTTGTTGTCGCCGACCACGAGGCACTGGCTGACCATCGGATGTGCCCGGATGGTGTCCTCGAGCTGGGCCGGCGAGACGTTCTTGCCACCGGCTGTGACGATCAGTTCCTTCTTGCGTCCGGTGATGAACAGGAAGCCGTCGTCGAGATGACCGATGTCGCCGGTGTGGAACCAGCCGTCGACGATGGACTCCTCGGTCGCCTTGGCATTCTTCCAATAGCCGCCGAAGACCACGGGACCGTTCAGCAGCACCTCGCCGTCGTCGGCGATCCCCACCGTCACGCCGGGAACCGGGCGACCGACGGAGCCGACACGCTGATGCTCCTCGTTGTTGGCGGTCACGGCCGCGGTGGTCTCGGACAGCCCGTAGCCCTCGTACACAGGGATGCCGACGCCGCGGAAGAAGTGTCCGAGTCGCGCACCGAGTGGTGCTCCGCCGGAGATCGCGCCCTCGCACTGGCCGCCGAGCGCGTCGCGCAGCTTGCCGTACACCAAGCGGTCGAACAGCGCGTGCTTGAGCTTCAGGCCGAGGCCGGCGCCACCGTTCTCCATCGCCTTGCTGTATTCGATCGCCGTCTCGGCCGCGCGGTCGAAGATCTTGCCCTTGCCGCCGTCGTATGCCTTCTGCTTGGCGGAGTTGTAGACCTTCTCGAAGACCCTCGGCACCGACAACACGTAGTTCGGATTGAACTTGCCGAGGTCGTCGATGAGGTTCGGGATGTCGTTGGTGTGACCGAGGACGACCCCGTTCTCCACGCAACCGACCGCGACGACTCGGGCGAACACATGCGCCAGCGGGAGAAACAACAGCGTCGACTTGCCCTCGACCAGGCCGGCGCCGACGGCGTCGCGGGTGGCTTCGCACTCGGCCAGGAAGTTGGCGTGGGTCAGGACCACACCCTTCGGCCTGCCGGTGGTGCCGGAGGTGTAGATCAGGGTCGCCGCGTCCGAGGAGAGCGCGTTGGCGTGGCGGGTGTCGAGTTCCGCGTCGCCGATCTTGGCGCCGCGCTTGGTGATCGTCGCCAGTGCGTGGTCGTCGATGATGAGGGTCTCCCGTAGCTCGGGAGCTTCTTCGATGACGCGGATGTGCTTGGTCTGGTGGGCGTGCTGCTCGATGAACAACATCGACGTCCCCGAGTCCTCGAGAATCCACTTCACCTGATCCGGCGCGGACGTCTCGTAGATCGCCACCGTCGTGGCCCCCGAGCGCCAGATCGCATAATCCAGGACGGTCCACTCGTAGCGGGTGGACGACAGGATCGCGACGCGTTCGCCCGGCTTGATCCCGGAGGCGATGAGGCCCTTGGCCACCGCGTCGACCTCGTCGGCAAACTGTTTCGCCGTCACATTCACCCACTGATTCCCGGACCGCTTCCGGAACAACGGCATCGTCGGGCGCTCCGATCGGTACCGGAGAATGCTGTCGACGGTCGTCGCCTTGTCCTCGATGGAAAGGTTCGACGGGGTGGAATACTGCTCCATGGCGGGCTCCCCTGTGCGCAACGAAATTGGTACATAACGGACACGGGCGGGCCCGCGTGAACTCCGTCAGCTGTCTGTTGAGTGTCACTGACAGTACCAGTATCCAGTGGGCGCGATCACAGCTCGGTGCGCTGCGTGAGCAAGGGCAGGTCGACCCTGTGACGTCGTCGTTCGGTGAGATTCCTCGCCAGCGGCCTCGGCGGATTAGAGTGGCAGTGATGAACGGACAGATCGCACATGAGTGAGTCCACCGACGAGAAGGCCGACAACGCCGACGGCCCCGGCGTCACATTCGACGACCTGGACATCGACCCGCAGGTCCGCCAGGCGATCACCGACGTCGGGTACGAGACACCGTCACCGATCCAGGCCGCCACCATCCCGCCGCTGATGGCCGGCCGCGACGTGGTGGGTCTCGCTCAGACCGGAACGGGCAAGACCGCCGCGTTCGCGATCCCGATCCTCTCTCGGCTCGACGCCTCGGCGCGTCGCCCGCAGGCGCTGGTGCTGGCTCCCACGCGTGAGCTCGCCCTGCAGGTGTCCGAGGCATTCGGACGCTATTCGTCGCACATGCCGCAGGTTCGGGTGCTGCCCATCTACGGCGGCCAGAGCTATGGCGTCCAGCTCGCCGGACTCAAGCGGGGTGCGCAGGTCATCGTCGGGACGCCGGGCCGCGTCATCGATCACTTGGACAAGGGCACCCTGGACATCTCCCAGTTGGAATACCTCGTCCTCGACGAGGCGGACGAGATGCTCACCATGGGGTTCGCCGAGGACGTCGAACGGATCCTGGCCGAGACGCCGGACTCCAAGCAGGTCGCGCTCTTCTCGGCGACCATGCCCAGCGCGATCCGTCGATTGGCGCAGCGGTATCTCGACAATCCGCAGGAGATCACGGTCAAGTCCAAGACCGCGACCGCACAGAACATCACCCAGCGGTACCTACAGGTGTCCCACCAGCGCAAACTCGATGCGCTCACCCGGTTCCTCGAAGTCGAGACGTTCGACGCGATGATCGTCTTCGTCCGCACCAAATCAGCCACCGAGGAACTGGCGGAGAAATTGCGCTCGCGCGGCTTCTCCGCGGTCGCGATCAACGGCGACATGGCCCAGGCCCAGCGCGAGCGGACCATCAACCAGCTCAAGGGTGGGGCGATCGACATCCTGGTCGCCACGGATGTGGCTGCGCGAGGACTCGACGTCGAACGCATCTCCCATGTCGTCAACTACGACATCCCACACGACACCGAGTCGTATGTGCACCGGATCGGCCGCACCGGGCGCGCCGGACGGTCGGGAAACGCGCTGCTGTTCGTGTCGCCGCGGGAGCGACATCTGCTGCGGGCCATCGAGCGGGCGACGCGGTCGACCCTGACCGAGATCGGGTTGCCCAGCGTCGAGGACGTGAATGCGCAGCGTGTCGCGAAATTCGCGGATTCGATCAACGAGAACCTGGGGTCCGACCACCTCGACCTGTTCCGCAAGCTCGTGGAGGATTACGCGCGCGACAAGGACGTCACGATGGCCGACATCGCCGCGGCGCTCGCGCTCGAGACCCGCGACGGAGGTTTCCTCATGTCCCCCGACCCGCCGGAGGGGCAGCGCGCCGATCGGCGCGAGCGTGCTCCACGAGGGTCCGGCGGCGGCCAGTTCGCCACCTACCGGATCGCGGTCGGACGTAAGCACAAGGTCTCCCCGGGTGCGATCGTCGGCGCGATCGCCAACGAGGGCGGACTGTCCCGCGGGGACTTCGGCAACATCAGCATCCGCGACGACTTCTCCCTCGTCGAGCTCCCGGAGAATCTCGACAACGAGACCCTTGCCGGCCTGCGGAACACCAGGATCGGGAAGACTCCCATCGACATCCGCCGTGACTACGGGCCACCGCGGTCGCGAGGCGGCGCCAAACGCGGACAGGGTCAGCGCGGCGGGCCTGCGCGCGACGGCCACGGGAAACGACCGGATCACTGGGGCAAGCGGACCACGCCGCGAGTGGCCGGCCGCGGCCGGAGCTGAACGAATCCGACGAGATACCTGTGGGGTTTGGTATTTCGTGGTGTAAAACTTGCCGGATCGAGATATTTCCGTAACCTTTGTTGGTGGGGGAGCGCCAGACCTCAGGGGTCGTGCGCATCGCGACCCACCCCTTCTGATCACGGCTGAACCGTGCGTCAGTGGCGGTTCCAGGCAGACGACTCAACAGGAACGGTGACTCACCAGTGTCAGTGGTGGATTCGATAACAGCAGCCGACGCGAAGTCGCATTGTGAGGACGATCACGCAGTGATCGTCGATGCGCGCCCTCAGGTGGTCCGACACCAGGGCAGTCTGCCCGGTGCGGTGGTGGTGGACCCGAGAGATGTCCGCGATCGGTTCAAGCCCACCCCGTCGGGAACGTTCCCCATCGTGCGCGATCCCGACACCGAGATCGCTGTCGTGTCGGTGCGATCGCAGGCACCCGCCATTGCCGAGGAGATCGCGGATCTCGGTTACACGAACGTGCGCTACGTCGACGGTGGTTTCCCCGCCCTGCGCACCGCGTATCGCGCGTAGTCGAACACCGCGTACCGCGCCCAGTCGAATCCGCACGCACCGAGTCCGATTGGTAGCGTTCTTGACGTATCCACGCCAGTGAATCCAGCCGACGACGCCGGATAGGGCGGACGGAGGAGGGAACGGAACAGGCATGGCCGACGGGACCGACACGGCGCACACCGATCCACAGCACACCGATCCACAGCACACCGACGCGGCCGACCAGGTTGTGCGGCTGTTGGGTTATCTCCGAGAACTCGTGCGCTCCCGTTCGGAGATCGTCAGCGACGTCGAGCAACACCCGGGCCTGGTCTGGGTGGGCAAGTCGACCGACGTGCCGATACGGGCGGGCGCCGGGACCGGTCAGGTGGTCATCGAGCTCGCGCCCGACAGCCAGGGATACGACGCGGTCTCACACCTGATCGACGAACTGCACGACAGTCCGGAGACGCTCGAACTCGTGCTGGCCAATGCGCTGGTGACGGTGCGGGACGACGAGGCCGAGGGCGATACCCGCATCCGTGAACACCTGGTGACCCAGCAGGTGGTCGCCGACCGGGACGACGACAGCGCGGCCATTCGTGTGACCATCGGTACCGGCGCGACGCCGATGATGCACGACACTTACCTCCTCGCCCCGATCGACGGCGTGGACCTCGGCGCCGCGATCAAGGTGCGGGGCCAGATCTCCGAACTCGTCAGCCCGGTGGGTAACCAGGTGACCGACCTCGTGGACACCTGGCAGCAGCAGGTGCGGGTCGACTCCGACATCGTGTCGCTCTCGGTCGACATGCGCCCGGCGCTCGTGCTGCGGCGACGCGGGGTCACGGCAGCACTGGCGTTCTACGACGCGATCCTGGCCGAGCTGCGGGAGACCGCCGGTACCGAGAGCGACCCGACCGGACCGGTCCGGGGCGAGGTGCCCATCGGTCTCGCGCAGTTGGTCGCCCCGATCGAGGCGCCCGAACGCCTGGCCGCGCTCGCGCGGTCGGGTGCGCTACCCGCCGAGGACCTCGTACGCGACGCGCTGTACCCGCTGCCCGCGAATGTGGAGCAGCGAGATGTGCTGGCGCAATTGGGCGTCGACAGCGGCGTGGTCGTCGAGGGCCCACCGGGGACCGGTAAGACCCACACCATCGCCAACCTCACGGCTGCGCTGCTGGCCAAGGGGCAGCGCGTGCTGGTGACGAGCGAAAAGGCACATGCCCTGCAGGTGATCAGGGACATGTTGCCCTCGGAGCTGCGAGGGCTCGCGGTCTCGATCGCCGATGTCGGGCAGGACGATTTCGAGGCGACGGTTTCCGGTGTGGAGGCGATCGCCGAACGCAAAGCCGGGCACCAGCCGCGGGTGGTGGCCGCGGAGATCGCCGACCTCATCGACAAGCGGGAACAGGCGATCCGCAAGCGCGAGCGCGTGCTCCGCGAACTCTGGATGGCGCGCGAGTCGGAGACCGAGGTCCACGAATGGGTGGCCGGGGACTACCGCGGGACCGCAGCCGAGGTTGTTCGGCGATGCAACGACGACAAGCACCGATATGACTGGTTGCCGGGTCCGGTCGAGGGTTCCCTGCCCCCGCTCGGCGCCGGTGAGTTCGAGGAGCTTCTCGAGCTGCTCCGCACCGACGTCGGTGCGACAACGCGATTGGGGCAGCGGTTGCCCGATCTCGCCGATCACCTGCCCGACTCGGCCGACCTCGAGCAGATCTGCGAACGGATCGGTCGGCGGCCGCACGAGCCGATGATCGGAAGCGGATCGCTGCTGTCGATCCTGTCCGGTGTGGACAGTGGACGGCTGGTGCGGATCAAGGACGTGTGCGACCACCTCGCGGTCTCCGCCGGTGAAGTCGCCTCGTTCCCGCCATTGGTCGCCGACATGGCCGATCGTCTGCTCGCCGGTCAGGCCGCCCATCTCTGGTCACGGGTGACCACACTGTCACCGATCATCGGCGAGGCCGCCGAGCGTGACCGGGCGATCGGGGCGCATGTGATCGGAACTGAGGGGGCACGGCCCGGTGACAGCGCGATCTTCCGTGCCGCGGCCGATCACCTTGCCGCCGGCGGCCGCCGGCGGGGCCGACTCCTGCGGTCGGCAGAACAACGTGCCGTCGAGGAATCCGGAGTCCGCGCCACCGTCGACGGGGTCGAGGCCACCGACGAACAGTCGTTGCGGCTCGTCGCCGACCACCTCGCCGTCTTCGACGCGGTGCAGCAAGTGCAGAGGGTCCTCGCGGATCTGCATGTCCCGGTGGACAACTCAGGATCGCGGTCGGCGCAGCTGAACAGCCTCGTCCGACTCGACAACCAGCTCGCGTGGATCTCCGAGCTGATGGCCGGGCGCGACCAACTGGTTCGTGAGCTCGAAGCGATCAGCCCCGGCGGGCCTCGGCCACGCAGTGTCGCCGAGGTGACCGAGGTCGCCGTACAGGCCGGGGCGATTGCCGCCACCAACGACGCCGTACTCGCCGAACACGAGCTGGCCGAGTGCGCGTACAGACTGTCGGCCGAGGTGGACCGGGGACCTTCTCCGGAAGGCGACGCACTTGTCGCCGCGCTGGCGAAAGCCGATGCGCAGGCGATCAAGTCGGCGCGGCGCGACTGGAGTAGGGCACGTGACGAACTGCAGGCACAGACCGCGCTCGATCTCTACGCACTGCGACTGCGCAACAAGGCCCCGGAGTTCTACGGCCTACTGACCGACACCGCAGACGACGACACCTGGCACGCCCGACTGCGCGACGTCGGGGCGGCCTGGTCGTGGCGCCGCGCACAGGCGTGGGCTCTCGAGCGCAGCGATCCGACGCTCGAGACACGTCTGCAGGCCGAACTCGACGAACACGAAGCCGACATCGCCGCGTTCACCGCCCGGCTGACCGCGGCCTACGCCTGGCGCGAGTGCCTGGATCGGATGAGTGTCGCGGAGGTCCAGGCCCTGCAGTCCTACCGGGATCACATGATCAATCTGGGCAAGGGATCAGGAAAGCACGCCAACCGCTTTCGGGCGGCAGCCCGGGCCGCGATGGAGCACGCGCAGGGCGCGGTGCCCGCGTGGATCATGTCGATCAGTCAGGTCGCGGAGACCGTGGATCCGCACCGCAACGCGTTCGACGTCGTGATCGTCGACGAGGCCAGTCAGGCCGACATCACCAGCTCGTTCCTGCTCTGGCTGGCCCCGCGGGTCATCGTCGTGGGCGATGACCGGCAGTGCGCGCCCACCGGCCTGTCGGGAACCACCCTCGACGACGCGTTCGCCAAACTCGACGCGCATCTACCGGACCTGCCGAACTACCTGCGGGACGGGCTCACACCCCGATCGAGCCTTTTCTCCCTGCTGCGCAGCCGATTCGGTCATCTGATCCGTCTGCGTGAGCATTTCCGGTCGATGCCCGAGATCATCGAGTTCTCGTCGCGTCAGTTCTATACGGGTGCCCCGCTGCTGCCGGTGCGGCAATTCGGCGCGGACCGGTTGCCGCCGCTGCGATCGGTGGCCGTCGATGACGGCGTCGCCACCGGTCAGGGGGCTTCGGTCGTCAACGAGAACGAGGCGGCGGCGATCGTCGCGGCGCTCACCACGTGTCTGGGCGACCCCGCCTATGAAGGACTCGATTTCGGGGTCATCGCACTGCAGGGCACCAAGCAGGTGGACGAGATCACCCGCCGGCTGCGTGCCGCCGTCAGCGAAGACGACTGGCGGTCGCGTCGTATCCGGGTGGGGACACCGCCGGACTTCCAGGGTGACGAGCGACATGTGGTGATGTTGTCCATGGTGGTTTCCGATCCGTCCGCGATCGCGCCGCTGACGCGCGCGGAATCGCAGCGCCGGATCAATGTCGCTGCCTCGCGTGCGATGGATCAGATGTGGCTCTTCCACTCGATCGAGCTCGAGGCGCTCAGGGCGAACGATCTGAGGTACTCGCTGCTCGACTACATCCGGGCCGGGCAGGGGCCGACCAATCCGCCGATGCCGTCCGACGTCTCGAACACCGAGCGGCAGCAACCGTTCTCCAGTCTCTTCGAGCAGCAGGTGTTCAACCGGCTCGCCGACCGTGGCTACTACGTGGTGCCGTCGATGACCATCAACAACCGCGTGATTGATCTCGTGGTCACCGGGTCGGACGCCCGGATGGCCGTCGAGTGCGACGGGGACTCGTTCCGTACCACCGGGGAGCAGGCCCGCTCGGACATGGAACGCGAACGCGAACTGCGTCGATGCGGTTGGGACTTCTGGCGAGTCCGGGAGTCCGAGTTCGAACTCGATCCCGACCGTGCCCTCGATGGGCTGTGGGAGGCGCTCGATCGGCGCGGGGTGAAGCCGGGATCGATCACCACGCTGTCGGCGGATGCGCGGGCGGCATCCGACCATGGCTGGGACCCGATCGGTCTCAGCGCGGGGGAGTGAGACGGCGCGGAGACCGGACCGTCAGTCGGCGGATCGGACCGCCGTGACCAACGCAGGCAGGCCGACCGCGGCAGACGACCGGATGCTGTGGGTGACCTCGCGACTCAGCGCCGATGGCTCCGGATTGAACTCGATGACCGGGGTGCCGGAGGCGATGGCCCGCTCGGGGAGCCCGGCGGCCGGATAGACGATGCCGCTGGTTCCGACCACGATGACGACATCGCTTGCGGCAAAAACGTTCTCGGCGGTGTTCCACGCGTCGGCGGGCAGCGGTTCGCCGAACCAGACGACACCGGGACGGATTGCGGACAGGCAGACCGGACAGGTGGGCGGTTCCACGCGCGCCTCGTGCACGGCCCGCTCCGGGTCGGCTCCGGTGCCCTGATAGGGCCGCCCGCAATGGCTGCAGCGCGGCGCGAACAGACTCCCGTGTAGGTGGCTCACCACGTCGCTGCCGGCTCGTTCGTGGAGATCGTCGACGTTCTGCGTCACCACCATCACCGCACGATCGCGAGCCAGTTCGACGAGCGCGCGGTGTCCGGTGTTGGGTTGCGCCTCGCGAACCATCCGGGCCCGCCACTGATACCAACCCCACACCAGTGCGGGATCGGCCGCCCAGGCCTCCGGGGTTGCCAGCTGCGCGGGATCGAACTTCTCCCACAGGCCGGTCTCGGCATCGCGGAAGGTGGCGATGCCGCTCTCGGCGGACATTCCGGCGCCGGTGAACACCGTGACCCATTCGGCCCGCCGGACCGCTTCGACCGCGTCGCCGGGGAGATCCGGAGCCGGCGCGGATGTCGACGTCGCCGACCGCGTGGTCGGGGGCGATTCGTCGTGGTCGCTCATCGGCGATCGGTTTCCAGCGCAACCCG
This sequence comes from Gordonia sp. DT218, assembly GCF_049847105.1. Taxonomy (NCBI): domain Bacteria; kingdom Bacillati; phylum Actinomycetota; class Actinomycetes; order Mycobacteriales; family Gordoniaceae; genus Gordonia; species Gordonia sp. DT218. Next base: position 55,285 of record NZ_JBNCNS010000005.1, read on the forward strand.
GAGCAGCTCGGCGGTCTGATCGGGGTCGGGGTCGCGACGAACCACCAGCCCCTTGGCGAAGCTCAGCTTGTCTCCGTTGTGGCGGGGCACGACGTGCAGATGAGTGTGGAACACGGTCTGGAAGGCCGCCCGTCCGTCGTTGACGACCAGATTCACGCCGTCGGCGCCCAGCGCGCCGGACTTCATCGCGGCGGCCACCTGTTGACCGGCGGCAAACAGACGGCCCCCCATCTCTGGGTCGAGGTCGGCGAGCCCGGAGGAGTGCTCGCGTGGGACGAGCAGAGTGTGACCGCGGGTGACCGGGCGGATGTCGAGGAATCCGATGACGTCGTCGTCGCGGTAGACCGTCCGAGCCGGTGCCCGCCCGCCGACGATGTCGCAGAACACGCACGTTGCCATGCCGAGCACCCTACGGTTCCGGACGCGCGCCGTCGCGATCGGCGACGACCTGTGATCGTCGTGGATCGAGAGTGCAGCATGTCACATAACGATTAGATAACGGATCGTCGCAGCTCTCGGGGGCTCCGAACGAGCGCTCGGAAATGATCCGTGATCAGCGGCAATCCAGGGGCGGCAGTAGGAGGCTTCGGTGCACACGTGTGTTACTCGCGGGGTTACCCGCGGGTATACCCGCGGGTCGATGCCAAACATGAGGAAAGCCTCATTTTCGTGTGTCATCATTGGGACACGTTCACGCCGACGACGACTCATAGGTGAGTCTCACGTGCAGCCAAAAGTGTTGCGCGGCAGGTGTGTTCATCGAGCGTGCCACAGCGCGGCACGGAGAAGTGCAGCGCAGCACCGAAAAGTCCAGGCCACCGTACCGACAGACCTCAGCGGGTGATTTGTGTGCCCGCGGCTCAGCCAACGACGACAAGCCATTGACTACCCGCGACACGAGCACCCAGGCCACAACAGTGTCGAGACAAGAGGAGAACCCGTGACCGTCGACCAATTCCGTTCAGGAGCACAGGGCGCCGCGCACTCGGACCGCCCGACCACGACGCTGATCGACCGTCTCATCGACGGCGAGCCGTATGCGATCAGTTTCGGTGGACAGGGATCGCCCTGGCTGCCCACCCTGGCCGAACTGGTCGTCGACGCCGATCTCGAGCATCGGATCGGCAAGATCGTCGCCGCCGCCGAGCGCATCATCGACCCGGTCGCCGCCCAGCTCACCATCGCGGTGGTGGACGGTTTCCACCCGCTGACCTGGGTCCGTGCCCTTGACGCCGAAGAGCCGGTGCCCGGTGAGACAGAGCTCGCCGACTTCACGCTGTCGGGTCCGGGCGTGCTGCTGACCCAGCTGGCCGCCGTGGAAGCGCTGAAGAAGCAGGGCCTCGACACCACAGCCATCACGCCGACTGCCGTCATCGGACACTCGCAGGGGTCCATCGCCACGCACGCGATCGGCGCCGACGGCCAGGCGGCAGAGTCCGGCCAGGGCCTGCTGCTGGCGATCGCACACCTCGTCGGCGCCGCCGGCACCCTCGTCGCACGTCGTCGCGGGTTGGCCACCACCACCGACGGCACCCCCATGCTCGCCATCAGCGGTGCCGTGCCCGCGCGTATCGAGGAGATCCTCGCCGACTACCGCGCCGGTCTGAGTGAGTCCGAGCTGGCCTCGGCCCCCGTCGTCGCGATCCGCAACGGCCGGCGCGCCGTCGCCCTCTCCGGTGCACCGCGCCACCTCGCCGCGTTCGCGGCGCTCTGCGAGCGCCTCGCGGCCGCCGAGACCGACGAGCGCAAGCGCAAGGTCGCGGGTGGGGCGCCGTTCGCGCCCAAGTTCGACCACCTGAACGTCAGCGTCGCCTTCCATCACCCGACCATGGCCGAGGCCGTCGACCTCGTCGCGGAGTGGGCCGACGAGTGCGGGATCGATCGCGACACCGCGATCGGCCACGCCAATTCCATCTTGGTCGATCCCGTCGACTGGGTCGCGACGGTCGACGAGGTCGTCGATGCCGGCGCCAAGTGGATCCTCGACTTCGGGCCCGGCGACCTCGCCACCCGCCTCACCTCCTCGCTGGTCCGCGGCCAGGGCGTCGGACTCGTGTCGCCCGCACTCCGCGTGGGTCAGCGGAACCTGTTCAGCCCGGGCGGAATCCCCGAGGTCGCCCGGCCCTGGACGCAGTTCGCCCCGCAGCTCGTCGAGTTGCCCGACGGCCGCAAGGTCGTCGACACCGCGTTCACCCGGCTGACCGGTCGTTCACCGATGCTGCTGGCCGGCATGACCCCGACCACGGTCGATCCCGCCATCGTCGCTGCGGCCGCCAACGCCGGGCACTGGGCCGAACTCGCCGGTGGCGGGCAGGTCACCGAGCAGATCTTCGCCGACAACGTCGCACGCATGACCGAGCTCCTCGATGACGGCAGGCAGGCACAGTTCAACGCGCTGTTCCTCGACCCCTACCTGTGGAAGCTGCAGCTCGGCGGAAAGCGCCTCGTGCAAAAGGCCCGCGCCCAGGGCGCACCGATCGACGGTGTCGTCGTGTCCGCGGGTATCCCCGAACTCGAGGACGCGGTCGCACTCGTCGACGAATTCGTCGAAGCCGGCCTGCGCTTCGTCGCCTTCAAGCCCGGCACCGTCGAGCAGATCCGCGCGGTGGTCCGCATCGCCGCCGAGGTGCCCCATCACCCGGTCATCGTGCAGATCGAGGGCGGCCGGGCCGGTGGCCACCACTCATGGGAGGACCTCGACGATCTGCTGCTGGCCACCTACAGCGAACTCCGGGCCCGCAACAACGTCGTGATCTGTGTCGGTGGCGGCATCGGCACCCCGGAACGCGCGAGCGAATACCTCACCGGCGCATGGTCGTCGGTCTACGGTTATCCGTCCATGCCGCTCGATGGCATCCTGATCGGTACCGCTGCGATGGCCGCCAAGGAGGCCACCACCGCCCCCGAGGTCAAGCAACTGCTGGTGGACACCATCGGCTGCGACGATTGGATCGGTGCCGGGTACGCGACCGCCGGCATGGCCTCCGGGCGTAGTCAGCTCGGTGCCGACATCCACGAGATCGACAACACCGCGTCGCGCTGCGGTCGTCTGCTCGACGAGGTCGCCGGGGACGCCGACGCCGTCGCCGACCGCCGCGACGAGATCATCGCGGCCATGGCCGACACCGCCAAGCCCTACTTCGGTGACGTCGCCGCCATGACCTACCGGGCATGGCTGGACCGCTACGCGACCCTCGCGGTCGGCGACGGCCGGTCCGATCAGCTGCCGTGGGCCGACATCACCTGGCAGCAGCGGTTCACCGACATGCTCCAGCGCACCGAGGCCCGGATGAGTCCCGTCGATTCGGGTGAGATCCCGACGATGTTCGCCGGGTCCGGCAGCACCGACGATCCCCACTCCGCGATCGATGCGCTCGGCAGTGTGTACCCGGAGATCGAGACCGACATCCTGCATCCCGCCGACGTCGCGTTCTTCCTCGAGCTCTGCCGCACCCCGGGCAAGCCGGTCAACTTCGTCCCGGTCATCGACAAGGACGTGCGCCGCTGGTGGCGCAGTGACTCGCTGTGGCAGGCCCACGATGCGCGCTATCCGGCCGATGCGGTCTGCATCATCCCCGGCCCGGTGGCCGTCTCCGGCATCACCCGCGTCGACGAGCCGGTCGGCGAGCTGCTCGACCGCTTCGAGGCGCAGGTCGTGCACGATCTTCAGGACGCCGGCACAGATTCCGTCGCCGTCGACACCCGCAAGCGCGCCGGCCTGGTGGACGGCGACGGCACCATCGTGGCCGTACTGGAGGCCGACGACGTCGACTGGGTCGGCCGTATGGTGCCCAATCCCGTTGCGCTGCTCGGCGATCGCGATCGCTGGACGCTCGTGGACCCGGATCGTGCCGAGCACGAGCCGACCGGTTCGGTGCTCGAACGTGTCACCGGCGCCGGGAGCGAAGCGAGCGGGTCGAATGGATTCCGGGGCGACCGGTACGACCTCATCACGCCGATCTCCGGCTCGTCGGTCCGGATTCCGCTGCACGTCGATGCCGGTCTGCTCGACGGCGGGAATCCGCGGGTCGGGATCGACGAGGCCTCGCAGGCCATGCGTGAGATCCTGACCGTCGCCGCCGGTGGCGAACTCGCCACCGTCGAGGGCGGCGTCTCGGTCACCACCGTCTCGTGGGACCCGGACAGCGTTGCCGACCACGCCGCGGTGACCGGCTACACCCTGCCCGCCAACCTGCGTCCGACGACCCCGACCGAGCCGTTCGGCTTCGCGGTCCCCGACACCCTCGTCGGCGCGAGCTGGCCCAGCGTCTTCAGCGTCATCGGTGCGGCCCGGACCGAATCGGGCGCTCCCGTCGTCGAGGGTCTGCTGGACCTGGTCCATCTCGACCACGCCGTCGAGCTGGTCGGCGAGATACCCGCCACCGCAGCGGAACTGACTGTCACCGCGCGCTCGGGCGCAGTGTATGACACCGAGGTCGGCCGGGTGGTCGAGGTCGGTGTCGAGGTGGCCGGCGCGGCCGGACCGATCGCCACGATGGCCGAGCGGTTCGCCATCCGCGGACGCCTCGGGTCGGCGGAACTCACCGACCCGGTGCGCGCCGGTGGCGCTGCCGACGACGAGCGGTCGGCCACCCGTAAGCTGCTCCGTTCTGCCACCATCACCGCACCGAGTCGCATGACCGGTTTCGCCGCGGTGTCCGGTGATCGCAACCCGATCCACACCGATGTCGCGGCCGCCAAACTGGCCGGGCTCGGCGAGCCCATCGTGCACGGCATGTGGCTGTCGGCCGCCGCCCAGCAGGTGGTCACCGCAACCGACGGCAAGCACCCGACCCCGTCGGCCCGCCCGTTGGTCGGCTGGACGGCCCGGTACCTGGGCATGGTGCGCACCGGCGACTCCATCTCGATCCGCGTCGACCGGGTCGGTCTCGACGCCGGTCGTGAGGTCGTCGAGGTCACCGCGAAGGTCGGCGACGACCTCGTGATGGCCGCCACCGGCCTGATGGCCGCGCCGCGCACGGTCTACGCCTTCCCGGGCCAGGGCATCCAGAGCAAGGGCATGGGGCTCGACGCCCGCTCGCGGTCGAAGGCCGCATGGGAGATCTGGGATCGGGCCGACAAGCACACTCGCGACGCCCTGGGTTTCTCGATCCTGGCGGTGGTGCGGGACAACCCGACGACCCTGGTAGCCAACGGCACCACCTACAACCATCCCGACGGAGTTCTCTACCTGACGCAGTTCACCCAGGTCGCCATGGCGACCCTGGGCGTCGCGCAGATCGCCGAGCTCAAGGAAGCCGGCGGTTTCGTCGAGAACGCCATCACCTGCGGTCACTCGGTGGGCGAGTACAACGCGCTCGCCGCGTGTGCCGGGGTGCTGCCGCTCGAGGCCGTGCTCGAGGTCGTGTTCCAGCGCGGCGAGGCCATGCACCACCTGGTTCCGCGAGATGACCTGGGCCGCAGTGACTACCGGATGGCGGCGATCCGCCCGAGCCAGTTCGGTCTGGCCGATGCCGACGTCACCGAGTTCGTGGCGGAGGTCGGACGCTCGTGCACTGAGTTCTTGGAGGTGGTCAACCTCAACCTGCTCGGCTCGCAGTACGCGATCGCCGGCACGGTCCGTGGCCTCGAACACCTCGAGGACGAGATCGAGCGACGTCGTATCGACTTCGGCGGCAAGAAGTCCTTCATCCTGGTGCCCGGCATCGACGTGCCGTTCCACTCAACGGTGTTGCGTGAAGGGGTGCCGGAGTTCCGGTCCAAGCTCGAGGGGCTGCTGCCCGAGCACATCGATCCGGAGATCCTGGTCGGTCACTACATCCCGAATCTCGTGCCCCGGCTGTTCACCCTCGATCGCTCCTTCATCGAGGAGATCGCCGCGCTGGTACCGTCCGATCCGCTCGATGCCGTTCTGGCGGAGTGGGATTCCTGGGCGGACAAGCCGGGACAGCTGGTCCGTGTCGTCCTCATCGAGCTGCTGGCCTGGCAGTTCGCCAGCCCGGTCCGCTGGATCGAGACCCAGGAACTGTTGTTCGCCGGACCGTCGCGCGACGGCCTCGGGGTGCAGCGCTTCGTCGAGATCGGCCTGAAGGGCGCCCCGACGCTCGCCGGCCTCGCCACCAACACCCTCAAGCTGGACGACTACGCCGCGGCGACCACCGAGGTGGCCAACGTCGAGCGTGACTCCGATGTGATCCTGGCCAACGACTCGGGTCCCGAACCCGAGGACGACGCCGACGAGAGCTCTGACGCACCGGCCGCCGATGCCTCGGCAGCCGCGGCCGCACCGACGGCTGCGCCGGCCGCCGCACCGGCACCGGCGCCGGCCGCATCAGGGCCCCGACCGGACGACGTCTCGTTCGGGCCGGCCGACGCGGTCAAGTCCGTGATCGCGCTGTGGACCAAGATGCGCACCGATCAGATCGGCTCCGCCGACACCATCGAGGCGCTGTGCGACGGTGTCTCGTCACGTCGTAACCAGCTCCTGCTCGACATCGGTGGCGAGCTCGGACTCGGTGCCATCGACGGCGCGGCCGAGGCCGACATGAACGCATTGTCGTCCACGGTGGAGACGTTGGCACGCGGCTACCGCCCGCTGGGCCCGGTGCTCACCGACGCCGTCGGCGACCAGGTCCGTAAGGTACTCGGACCCCTGGGCAAGCGGCAGTCCTACATCACGGATCGCGTGTCCAATGTGTGGCAGCTCGGACCCGGCTGGGGCCTGCACGCCACGGTGGCGGTCGCCCTCGGTACCCGCGACGGAGCCAGTGTGCGTGGCGAGGACCTCGGCAACCTGCTCGACGGTGCGCTCGCCAACGCCGACGCGCTCGACGCCCTGATCGATCGTGCGGTCACGTCGGTGGGGGCGGCACGTGGTGTCGCGGTGGCCAAGCCGGCCGCCGAGAGTGGTGCCGGTGCAACGGTCGACGCGGCCGCGCTGGGCGAGTTCACCGAGCAGATCACCGGTCGCTCGGGCGCGCTGGCCTCGGCCGCCTACACCGTGCTGGAGAAGCTGGGCCTGGCCGAGATCAACGAGGCGGGCGAGCTGGTCGAGGACCCGAACGTCGCCATCGTCGAGCGTGTCAGCGCCGAACTCGGCTCGGACTGGGCTCGGACCGTCGCGCCGGCCTTCGACACCGCCAAGGTGGTGTTGGTCGACGACCGCTGGGCCACCAGCCGCGAGGACCTCGTACGGATCTGGCTGACCGACGAGCACGACCTCGACACCGACTTCGAGGGTGTGGTCGGTCGGTTCAACGGTGCGGGCCACACGGTCGCGACGCACGCCACGTGGTGGCAGGGCAAGGCGCTGGCATCCGGAAACGCCGTGCACGCACGCACGTTCGCCGCCATCGCCAGCGCCGCGGAGCAGCCGGGTGTCGGGCAGTGGTCGAAGGAGATCGCCGTCGTCACCGGTGCCGGCAAGGGTTCGATCGCCTCCGGCGTGATCGCCGGGCTGCTGGCCGGCGGCGCGACGGTGATCGCCACGACGTCGCGCCTGGATTCCGGCAAGCTCGCGTTCTACAAGAAGCTCTACCGTGAGAACGCCCGGTACGACGCGGCACTGTGGGTGGCGCCCGCCAACATGGCGTCCTACACCGACGTCGACGATCTGGTCGAGTGGATCGGCGCCGAGCAGACCGAGAACCTCGGTGGCACGACGTCGGTGATCAAGCCGGCGATGAAGCCGACCCTGCTCTTCCCGTTCGCCGCGCCCCGGGTGGCCGGCGATCTCACCGATGCAGGCGGTCGCGCGGAACTGGAGATGAAGGTTCTGCTCTGGTCGGTGGAGCGGATGATCGGCGGACTGGGAGAACTGCACGCCGATCACGACATCGCCGCTCGCGTCCACGTGGTGCTGCCCGGTTCGCCGAACCGCGGAATGTTCGGCGGCGACGGCGCTTACGGCGAGGCCAAGGCGTCGCTGGACGCGCTGGTCACCCGCTGGGCGGCCGAGGACTCGTGGAATCAGAAGACCACCATCGCGCACGCCCTCATCGGATGGGTGCGCGGAACCGGTCTGATGGGTCACAACGACGGAATGGTCGACGCCGTCGAGGCGGCCGGGGTGCGCACCTGGAGCACGGCGGAGATGGCCGCGAACCTGCTCGGCCTGTGCACCACGGAGCACCGGGAGCATGCCCGGGCCGAAGCGATCGTCGCCGACTTCACCGGCGGCCTCGATCCCTCGATCGATCTCAAGGCACTGGCCGGTGCAGCGGCCGACGCGGCGACCGACGAAGCCGAGGAGTCCGACGACGAGGTGACCACCGTGGCGGCGCTGCCCGCCCCGGCCCGTGCACCCAAGGCGATGACCCCGCAGTGGCCGTCGATCGACGCCCGTCCGGAGGACCTCGTCGTCATCGTCGGCGCGGGCGAACTCGGCCCGTACGGCTCCTCGCGCACCCGGCTCGAGATGGAGGTCGACGAGAAGCTCTCCGCCGCAGGCGTTGCGGAACTCGCCTGGAACACCGGACTGATCCAGTGGGATACCGCACCCAAGCCGGGCTGGTACGACACCGAATCCGGTGACCCGGTACCGGAGAGCGAGATCGCCGAGCGCTACCACGACGAGGTCGTGTCGCGCTGCGGTATCCGTCGCTACGCCGACGAGGGAGCGATGGTGGACAACACATCGCCGTTGCTCACCTCGGTCTTCCTCGACGACGACCTCACCTTCACGGTGAGTTCCGAGGCGGAGGCACGCGCATTCGCCTCGGCGGCCCCGGAGAAGACGCGGATCGCGGAGAACGCGGAGACCGGCGACTGGCAGGTGACCAGACTCTCGGGCACCGAGATCCGGGTGCCGCGGCAGTTCACACTGTCGCGCACCGTCGGCGGTCAGATCCCGACCGGTTTCGACCCGACCCGCTGGGGTGTCACCCCGGACATGGCCGAGTCCATCGACCGTGTCGCACTGTGGAACCTGGTGGCGACCGTCGATGCGTTCCTGTCGTCGGGCTTCACCCCGTCGGAGCTGATGCGGTGGGTGCACCCCGGCCTGGTGGCCAACACCCAGGGCACCGGCATGGGCGGCATGACGTCGATGCGCGAGCTCTACATCAACACCCTGCTCGGCGAATCCAAGGCCAACGACATCCTGCAGGAAGCTCTGCCGAACATCGTTGCCGCACACGTCGTCCAGTCCTATGTGGGTAGCTACGGCGCGATGATCCATCCGGTGGCCGCATGTGCCACGGCGGCCGTCTCGGTCGAGGAGGGCGTCGACAAGATCCGCCTCGGCAAGGCGATGTTCGCGGTGGCCGGCGGGTTCGACGATCTCGGTATCGAGGGCATCGTGGGCTTCGGCGACATGTCTGCAACCGCAGAGTCGGCCGCGATGTCGGCACGCGGGATCGACGAGCGCCGGTTCTCCCGGGCCAACGATCGTCGTCGCGGCGGGTTCGTCGAGTCCGCAGGCGGCGGAACGATTCTGCTGGCCCGCGGTGACGTAGCGGCACAGATGGGTCTGCCGGTGCTGGGCGTGGTCGCCTGGGCGCAGAGCTTCGGTGACGGTGTGCACACCTCGATCCCGGCCCCCGGCCTGGGTGCGCTGGGCGCCGCACGTGGCAACGACGCCTCGCCGCTGGCCTGCGCGCTCAGTGCGCTCGGCGTCAGCGCCGACGATGTCGCGGTGATCTCCAAGCACGACACCTCCACGCGGGCAAACGATCCCAACGAGTCCGAGCTGCATGAGCGGCTCGCCTCCGCGATCGGTCGCGGTGACGGTGCTCCACTGTTCGTCGTGTCGCAGAAGTCGCTGACCGGCCATGCCAAGGGCGGTGCCGCCGCCTTCCAGCTGATCGGGCTGTGCCAGCTGCTGCGCGACGGGGTGATCCCGCCGAACCGCAGTCTGGACTGTGTCGACGAACAGATGCGCGAGTATCCGCATCTGGTGTGGCCGCGCGAGACCCTGAACCTCGGCGAGCGGTTCCCGCTCAAGGCCGGTCTGCTGACCAGCCTCGGGTTCGGTCACGTCTCCGGTCTGATCGCCGTGGTCCACCCGGAAGCCTTTGTGGCGACACTGGATTCGGAGCAGGCCGAGGTCTACCGACAGCAGGCCGCGGAGCGCGCCCGCAAGGGCAATCACCGTCTGCTGGAGGCGATGTGTGGCGTTGAGCCGGCCTACCAGCGCCCGCCGAACCGCCGGTTCGACAGCGCGGCGGATGAGCACGATGCCGAGGCCGAGCTCCTGCTCGACCCGTCGTTGCGGCTCGCGGCAGGTGGCAGCTATGGCCGCGCCGGCGGGGCGGAGTGAAACCCGAGTCGGATGCGGCGATGAGCGTTCTCGGAGTGGGCATCGACATAGTGTCGATTCCGGAGTTCGGTGAGCAGTTGAAGCAGCCCGGAACGACGTTCGCGGACCGGTTCACGGTTCGCGAACGCCGTGACGCGGCGGCGGGCACCGGCGACGAGGCACGCCATCTGGCCGCACGGTGGGCGGCCAAGGAGGCCGTGGTGAAAGCATGGTCGGTGAGCCGGTTCTCGCGGTCGCCGCTGCTGCCGCTCATCCGCCACAGCGACATCGAAGTGGTCACCGACAACTGGGGCCGCCCGGCGATCCGCCTGGGCGGAGAGATCGGCGATCTGCTCAAGGACACCCGCCTGCACATCTCGCTCACCCACGACGGCGACACCGCCGCCGCGGTCGCGATCCTGGAAGGCGTCTGACGGCTTTCGCCGATAGGGGTCGGCTCCGGTGACCTCGATACGCGGGCTCGCTGCGCTCGCCGGCTACTCGATCGGCGGTGGGGATGGTCGCGCCGATCGGCGGTAGGACGGCTACTCGATCGGCGGTTGGGGTGACGTATGCGTCGATCGTGCGCGGCTCAGTCCTCCGCGGTGGTCTCCTCGAGCAGTAGGTAACCGGCGAGCATCCGCTTGAGCTCGGCGACCGTCTCGTCGTGGTCGTGACCGTCCTGGACGGAGAAACTCAGCACCGAGTACGCGGTGTGCACCAGCACCTGCGACATCATTTCGCGCCGACCGCGTTGGGTCGGTGTGAGCGGCGCGAGGATGTGTGCGACCTGGTCGGCGAGTACGCGTTCATTCCGTGAGGCGGTGGCCCTGGTGGCGGGGGTGGACTGCACGGCCAGCCAGACCGCACGGCGTGACGGGTCGTCGCGCCAGAGCGCGGCGAGGTGATCGAGGAACCTCTCGAGCAGGTGGGGCCATTCCAGCGAAGGGATCTCCGACGAGAAGGCCGCCAGCTCCTCCCGGACGTCGACGGTGTCCTGTCGGTCGAGTTCACAGACGATGACGTACTTGTTGGCGAAGTACTGGTAGAGGGTGCCGATCGGGACCTCGGCGCGTGACGCGATCTCTTCGCAGGTCAACGACTCGAAACCGACCTCGATGAGCAGGTCGCGGGCGGCGCCGAGCATTGCGGAGAACTTCTTCTTGCTACGTTCCTGCGTCGGCCGCTTGCGAGGGACCAGCGGCTCGGCGAGTGATGCGGACATCGTCGTCGCTCCTCGAGGCCGGTCTCACACGGCAATATCGCGCCGGAGCTTGGCGACGTGCCCCGTGGCGCGGACGTTGTACTGCGCCACTTCGATCTTTCCGTCCTCGTCGACGAGAAAGGTCGAGCGGATCACTCCGGTCACGGTCTTGCCGTACATCTTCTTCTCGCCGAACGCACCCCAGGCGGTGAGGACCTCCTTGTCCGGGTCGGACAACAGCGGGAAGGTCAGGCCCTGCGCCTCGGTGAACTTCGCCAGCTTGGCCGGCTTGTCGGGCGAGATCCCGAGCACCGCGATCCCCGCGTCATCGAGATCCTTCAGGTTGTCGCGGAAATCACATGCCTGCTTGGTGCAGCCAGGGGTGGACGCCGCCGGGTAGAAGTAGACGATCACCTTGTGCCCGGCGTAGTCGGACAGGGACACCGGCGTGTCCTGCGAGTCGTGAAGGGTGAAAGCGGGGGCTGGGTCTCCGACGGACAACCTCGGTGTCGCTGGCATACCGCCAGGTTAGTCGATGCGCACATCGGCCGGATGCCGCGTGGGGGAGCGGAATGTCGGTATCGCTCGATTTCGTGTGGGTGCTCCGGCGCCGCGCAGGGCGGCGCGCATGCCTGGTGGGGCCGCCGATGCCGTAGTCTCGAAAGGTCGCAACCCAGGCGTCGGGCGGGCGGCCGGAACGCTGTCGCACACCGATCCGATGACGCCGTCAATCACGTATGGGAGGAACCACGTGGCCGGGGATACCGAACGTATCGAGCAGGAGATCGCGCAGGCGCGCGAGGACCTGGCCAAGACCCTCGATTCGCTGGCCGATCGCGCGAATCCGCAGCGGCTCGCAGAGGACGTCAAGAAGAAGGTGATGGCCACCCTCTCCACGCCTGCGGTGAAGTACGCGCTGGCGGGGGTCGGGACAGTGGTCGTCGTCGTGATCGTACGAAAGATCGTGAAGTGACCGATGTTCGTCTGCCCGGCACCCGCCGGGCTCGTCGCCGTGGCGCCGGAGTGGCCCTGGTGGCCGCACTCTCCGTCGCCGCGCTCGCGGGTTGCTCCGAGTCGTCGAGCTATCCCGACGTCATCACCGACGCCCAGAGTCTCGATTCCGTGGCGCAGCCGACCATATCGGTGACCGGCTGGCATGACCAGCCGATGAACGACAAGGCCGTCGGTGTAATGCCCGGCGCGCCGATCACCGTCACCTCCCACGACGGCAATCTGTCGTCGGTGGTGGTGTCGGGGCCCGACGGTCCGGTTCCGGGGAAGACATCGTCGGACGGGTCTCACTGGGTCTCCACGGGTGCCCTCGACTTCGGTGCCGACTACTCCCTGACGGCGGCCGCCCGCGGCGTCGACGGCGCCGGGGCACGCAAGATCGGCTTCACCACCGCCTCGGCCGACTCGCTGGCCGACGCGTCCACCGTGACCGGCGACGGCGAGACCGTCGGCGTGGGCCAGCCCGTGGTGATCAACTTCGACACCCCGGTCGCCGACAAGCACAACGCGGAGAACGCCATCAAGGTCACCACCGACCCGCCGGTCGAGGGTGCCTTCTACTGGCTGAACGACAGCATGGTGCGCTGGCGTCCGGAACATTTCTGGAAGCCCGGCACCAAGGTGCACGTCGCGGCGAACATCAAGGGAATCGACCTCGGCGACGGCGTGTTCGGCGAGAACAATCTGGATTCCGGCTTCAAGGTCGGCCGAAGTTTCGTCGCCGTCGCCGACGACAAGACCAAACAGCTGTCGGTCTCGGTGAACGGCAAGGTGGTCAAGACCATGCCGACCTCGCTGGGCAAGGACTCCACGCCCACCAACAACGGGACCTACATCGTGGCCGAGCGAGAGCCGAGCGTGGTGATGGACTCATCGACCTACGGTGTCCCGGTGAACTCGCCCGAGGGTTACAAGGAGACGGTCTACGACGCGACCCGAATCTCGTTCAGCGGCATCTACGTCCACTCCGCGCCGTGGTCACTCGGCGACCAGGGCGTCGACGACGTCAGCAACGGATGCCTGAACGTGAGCCCGGAGAACGCGGAATGGTTCCTCAACCATGCGTTGCGTGGCGACATCGTGATCGCGAAAAACACTGTCGGTCCAACGCTTCCCGGCGACGACGGGCTCGGGGACTGGAACGTCCCCTGGTCGGTCTGGAAGAAGGGCAATGCCTGATCGGCACGGTGCGTAGGAGCCGTCGCGGGGGCGATTTCACTTCTGTCGCCACGACATGTAAGGTTCCTTTTCGCACCGGCAAGCGCCATTAGCTCAATTGGCAGAGCAGCTGACTCTTAATCAGCGGGTTCGGGGTTCGAGTCCCTGATGGCGCACCACACACACAGATGAACGCCCCGCCCAGCGCGGGGCGTTTTTCTGTCAGGTGGAACACGCTGTGCGGGCCCCGATTCATCCGGAGGACCGACTCGGACAAACCGGTCGCACGTTGTCTCGTACACTTGTCTCCAACCGTGGGTCAGGGGCGCGTCGTCGTCGACGTGAGCGGTGAGATCGTCGTGGTGGTTACAAGGTTGGAGGATCATGGGGATCAGTCGTACCCGGATGGGGCGTCGCTCACCGCTCACGCTCATCGGCGTTCTCATCGCGGTCGTCGCAGGGGTCTCGTCGTGCACTGAGGACCCGAAGTATTCGTCGGATGTCGGTAGTTCCAAGCTGATCGACGACATGCTGAAGCCAGGGGTGGAGATCTCCGAATGGGGCAATCGCCCGCTGGCAGACCAGGCGGTCGGAATCCAGCCGGGTGCGCCGATCACCGTTGCCGCTCGCGAAGGCGCCATCACGTGGGTCGTGATCGCCAAAGCCGACGGCTCACCGGTCAAGGGTGAGCTCTCCGAGGACGGCACCACGTGGACCAGTGCCGAGCCGCTCGGCTACAACCGCACTTACACACTGCAGGCCGACGCTGTCGGGATCGGCGGCAAGAGCACCAAGCGCGTCTCGTTCACCACCCGTGCGCCGAACAACCTCACGCAGGCATACCTGACACCGTCGCCGCGTGAGACGGTCGGCGTCGGTCAGCCGGTCGCGATCAAGTTCGACGAGCCGATCCCGGACCGGAAGGCCGCCCAGGACGCCATCAAGGTCACCACCGATCCGCCGACCGCCGGCGCGTTCTACTGGATCAGTGACTCCGAGGTCCGGTGGCGTCCACAACACTGGTGGAAGACCGGCACCACGGTGAACGTGGCGGTCAACACCTACGGCATCGACCTCGGCGACGGATTGTTCGGCCAGGAGAACGTGCGCACCGACTTCCAGGTGGGGCGGTCGATGATCATCACCGCGGACGACAACAGCAAGCAGGTCAGCTTCGCCCGGGACGGCAAGGTGCTCCGCAGTATGCCCACCTCGATGGGAAAGCCGGGTGCGGAGACCGACAACGGGGTGTATCTGGTGTCGGACAAGCACGACCACATCATCATGGACTCGTCGACCTACGGCGTGCCGGTGACGTCCGCCGACGGTTACCGCACGCCCGTGGACTATGCGACGCGGATGTCCTACAGCGGCATATTCTTCCATTCCGCACCGTGGTCGGTCTGGGCCCAGGGCAACACCAACACCAGCCACGGCTGCCTGAACCTCAGCCCGGACGATGCGCTCTGGGTCATGCGCAACACCCTTCGTGGAGATCCGGTGGTGGTGAAGAACACCGGGGGAGCGGTCCTGTCGGGTACCGACGGACTGGGGGACTGGAACATCCCGTGGGCCGTCTGGTCGAAGGGCAACGCCTGACCGACGGTCGGTGGTCTGTCGACAGTCGCCATGCTCGATGATCCGCTTCGGGTGTCGTCGATCCGACGTTACCAACGCGCACTGTTACGATCACCGATGACAGTAACGTCCGACGACAAAGGGTGTGCCCGACATGGCCGAACGCTCCTCCTGGGAAACCGACGATCTCACCGCACTGCGCGACCTCGCTCGCAGCTTCTGCGAGAAAGAGATCAAGCCGAACATCGAGAAGTTCATCGAGCAGCATCATGTCGACCGTGACCTGTGGAACAAGGCCGGTGAGCTGGGGCTCCTCTGCATGTCGATCCCGGAGGAGTACGGCGGCGGTGGTGGCACCTTCGCCCATGAGGCGGTGCTCATCGAAGAGCAGGCTCGCATTGCCGATTCGTCCTGGGGGGCGAGCCTGCACAACGGGATCGTCGCGCACTACCTGCTCGCCTACGGTTCCGAGGAGCAGAAGAAGACCTGGCTGCCCAAGATGGCCGCCGGGGAAGTGGTGGGCGCCATCGCCATGACCGAACCGGGGACGGGTTCGGATCTGCAGAACGTGAAGACGAAGGCGATTCAGCTGGGCGACGAGTACGTGATCGACGGGTCCAAGACCTTCATCACCAACGGTAGCCAGGCCGATCTGATCATCGTGGTGGCCAAGACCGACACCGGCGAGGGCGCCAAGGGGATCTCGCTGGTCCTCGTCGAAGCCGATCGTGACGGGTTCCGCCGTGGCCGGGTACTGGACAAGGTCGGTCAGCGTGGCCAGGACACATCGGAGCTCTTCTTCGACGGCGTCCGCGTGCCGACGTCGAATCTGCTGGGGCAGGATGAAGGTCAGGGCTTCATCCAGCTGATGCAGCAGCTACCGCAGGAGCGGCTCATCATCGCGGTCGCGTCCGTGGCAGGCATGGAGAGCGCGGTCGCACAGACCATCGAATACACCAAGGACCGCACCGCCTTCGGCCGGCCGATCTTCGGGTTCCAGAACACCAAGTTCAAGCTCGCCGAGGCCGCGACGGAGACGCGGATCGCGCGAGTCTTCGTGGACGACTGCATCACCAAGCATCTCGACGGCAAGCTGGACATCCCGACCGTGGCGATGGCGAAGTGGTGGACCAGTGATCGTGCCATGGTCGTGGCCGACGAATGCCTGCAACTCTTCGGTGGGTACGGCTACATGAACGAGTACCCGATAGCGCGGATGTGGGCCGACAACCGCGTCCAGAAGATCTACGCCGGGACCAACGAGATCATGAAGGAGATCATCGCGCGATCCCTCTGAGCCGCCGAGAGATCGTCGATCAGGTGACCGTGAATTCCGTCGAGGTGCCGCTGAACGACCGCGTGGACCCGTTGTCGGCGCGGCTGTCCCCGTGATACCGGATGCGGAACCGGCCGGACGTGCTCGACGGGATCGTCCACACGATCCGGACGACCGAGGCCTGGGTCTCACCGGCCGGACGCCGCCAGTGGAACTCGGTCTCCCAGTCGTTGTCGGTGGCAACGGTGGTCCAGGACATCCCGTCTCGTCGTTGTACCTCGAGGTACGTCCCGCCGGTGCGCAGCCGATTGTTCGGGTGCGCACCGACGAACTCGACCACCGCCGTCCGACCAGGGCGGTACCGACCCGCGGGGCGGGTCAGCAGGTCTCCGTATGCGCGACCCGCCACCGGACGGTCGGGCGGGACCGGTGGCAGCAGGTCGGGCTGGAATCCCGACTTGTTCAGCGGGGCGGGGCCCCGGCCGAGCGGGCTGCCCGAGGCCATCGCGGCGGCCAGCGCATGGAACTCCTGCATGTACGCCGACAGCGTCCATCGCCCGAACTGGGTCTCGCCGCCCTCGTACTGCTGGGCGTCGTACTCTTCGGGGGTGGTGACGTACTGCGTGTAGGAATTCGAATAGCCTTGCACCAGAACGTTGTCGGGGTCGGTCCGCAGCGCATCGGCGACGACGGTCCGTAGTCGGAGGCCCGCGATGATGGTCACCTCGGCGGGCACCGCGACCAGGACGAGCTCTCCGATGCGGAGGATCTGCAGCGGGACGACCTGAGGTATCCACGGTGCCGGTGGCATGATCCCGAGCGGGAACAGGATCAGCTTGGGGGCCTGCATGTCGCGAATCCACGGGGAGACAGGCGGTCGCCGGTCGCCGCCGAACGCGGAGACCAGCGGGTTGGTCGTGCCCTCCTTCAGGAACGGGAGCTGGGATTTCCAGTTGTCCTCGGTGCTGGTCGCCGCCGCCGCGGCGCCCATCATCGCCGGCGTCGTGGCGGCCGGTTTGCCTTCGGGCGTGTAGGCACCATCGATCTTCACCGCGGACATGTCGACGTAGCGCACGATGGAATCGACACCGCCGCGGGTCATCGGGCGCGCGTTGTCGAATGCGGTTCGGCCGGCGAGATATTGGCGTTCACCGATCATCTCGCAGTTCGTCTTGTTGTCGGAGGTCGGACCGCCCGGATGCATCTTCACCAGGTTGAGATTCGGTGTCATGTCACCGCTGTTGGTCTGCGGGAAGGCCGCGACGAAGCCGGGATGCGTGCGCTCCCAACGGTAGCTGGCGTAGCCCTTGTTGTCGCCGGCGATGAGTCGATTGCGGTCGGTCAGCGACGTGCCGTGGGTGGAGAACCAGGTGATGGCGCCGACGTCGGTCCCGCCCTGCCGGAATCGTAGGACGGTGACCTTGGGGTCGATCGCCCCGGGGAAGTGCTTGCGCTCGGAGCCGGGGTTGAGGTCGAACGCGACCTTCGACCGGTTGCGGCTTGCGTTGTGCAGTTCGCCGTGGCCGATGGAGAGCGTTCCGGGTGCGAGATCCTCGTGCGCGCGCACGATGGCTGTGTAGATCCCGTTCAGCTCGGCCTCGTAGGAGTTCTTCTTGAAGCCGTACACCGCAAGAGAATACGCGAAGTCCCAGGCTGTACCCCCGCACGACGCGTGGGAGTGCGTGGCATTGAGATTGACGTTGCGCTCGGTGTAGAGGGAGCCGAACTTCTGGCGGAGCCGGGGCATCAGTCCCATGTGGTGTGACTCGAAGAGGCAGGCGATGTCCGAGGTCACGAACACCACTCGCTCACCGGTGGCGCGGTCGACGATGATGTAGGCGCGCGCCCAGCACCGCTGGAGGAGGCCTGCTGCGACCTGGTCGGCATCGGAGTAACCCATCATGCCCTGACCGGCGATGGCGCCGGTGATGTCGGCGATACCGCAACCGACGAGAAGATCGGTGCTGCCTGTGCGAGCCGCCGAACCGTTCGCGTTCGGTGCCGCCTCGGCCACCGGCAGGCCCGCGGCGAGTGCGGCACCACCCCCGACGGCGGTCGCCGCGACCCCGGTGAGAAGTTGTCTGCGTGTCACGTCCATGATCTGTCCCCCTGTCGATGTCGCGTCATCGTCGACGCGGAAGTGTTGATCAACTCGAGCGTGTGTCGGTCACGTGGCCGAGCAACAACGTCACGGTTGCCTCGGCGATGCGTTCGCAGACGGCGCGGTCGCGCGTGTTGAGATAGGCCAGGGTGATCCCGTCCGTGGCCGCGACCACGAGCGGGGCCATTTCGTCGGCGGGACGGTTCCATTCGACTCCGGCCTGCTCGGCTCCGATGCGGAGGCCGTATGCGATGGCCTCGTAATAGCGGCGGTACATGTCGGCGCCGAGCCGGTCGAGCCCGGCGGTCTGTCGCGCGTACTGGTTGAGGGAGATCATCGCCTGCTCACGGTCCGGATCCTCGATCAGGCCGTCGAGGTAGCCGAACAAGCTCGCCCGCAGAATGATTCGGATGCCATCGACACCACCGACGTCATCTGCCGACGCCGCGAGGAGTGCCTCGGCGATCACCGCCAGCTCCATGTCGGTACCGCGCTGCACCAGCGCGGCCAGCAGGTCGTCGCGCGAGGAGAACACATAGTGGAATGTCGAGAGCGTCATCCCCGCCTCGGCACAGATGGCCCGCGTGGTGGCGCCGTCGACGCCGGCGCGGGCGATCACCCGGAACGCCGCGTCGAGCAGCAGCTCGCGACGCTTCTCGACGGGCATCCTGGCCATGATGTGTCCCGGATCAGCGGAGGTCGTCGAGGACTTCGCGTGCAGCGCGTCGGCCCGATCGGACCGCGCCGTCCATGTACCCGGTCCAGTAGTCGGCGGTCTCGGTGCCTGCCCA
The DNA here is from genome assembly GCF_049847105.1 of Gordonia sp. DT218. NCBI lineage: Bacteria > Bacillati > Actinomycetota > Actinomycetes > Mycobacteriales > Gordoniaceae > Gordonia > Gordonia sp. DT218. Next base: position 74,602 of record NZ_JBNCNS010000005.1, read on the forward strand.
GTGGATGGGGCCGACCGGATCACGCAGTGCCGGCCCGTATCTGGTCAGGGTCCCCGGTGAGCTGACCGCAACCGGACCACCCCGTGACCACTCCTCGAGATCCCACTTGAAGACGCCGTAGTCGATGAGATCGCGCGCCTCCGGACCGAAGTAGTCGACGAAGTTGCCGACACATTCACGGACGATCTGGCTCTCCGGCGCATGATCGAGCCTGCGCATGGCGTCGGCGGAGATGAACCCGATGAGAATGTGACGATCTTCAGCATGACTCTCGAAGGTCACATCGATCGGGCGTCCGTTGCCGATCACCTGACCGGAGAAACCCTTGTCTCGCCAGAACGGTCGTCGGTAGAGGGCAGAGAACTTGCTGACCGCCCCCATGTGGAAACCGCGACTGAGCGCGACGCGTGCGGCAGGCAGTCCGGGTCGGAACCTGATTTGACCGCTGATCGCGGGCGACATCGCGACGATGACCTTGCGCGCGCGAAATGTCCCGGCATCGCTGCTGACCGAGGCGATTCCGCCCGTGTGGTCGATGGAGCGGACCGGAGCGTTGTACACGACACGTGGCCCGAGAGCGTTCGCCATGCGCAACGGGATCAGTGCGGCGCCGCCCTCGAAGAGACTCTCCTGCGCGCCGCCGTCGGTGCTCAGCAGGCGGATGAGCGTTCCGGGATTGTTCTCGTCGCCGGACGCCGCGATGTAGTTGATGTAGTAGAGGGCGGAGACCTCGTCGGGGCGCACCGAGAGCGCGGCCGACATCGCGATACTGGTCAGCATCCGTGCGGTCGGGTCGGTGGTGACTGAGTCGGTGTACTGCTGCCAGGTGATCGAATCCAGATAGCGGGCGTTCGGATGCTTCCAGGCTTCGCCGACGGGGAAGGGGAGCAGGGCCTCTGCCTGGGCGCGGGCCAGTGCCGGCAGCGCCTCGAGTGTCGAGAACTCCGCCGGCAGTGGTAGCGCTGCGGGCATCCGGGTGCCGTTGTCCGTGTTCCAGAAGACGCTGTCGCCCTGGTTGTAGGTGCGGATCGAACGCACGTCGTATTCACGGGCGAGGCCGGCGATGTGATTCTGCGTCGGTCCGATGAACTCGGCTCCGGCATCGAGGGTGGCGCCTCTCCGTGGCGTGGTGATGTTGTGGACCCGTCCACCCGCCCGGTTGCGTGCCTCCAGCACGACGACCGACGCTCCGGACTCGCTCAGGGTCTTGGCCGCCGACAACCCGGACAGTCCGCCACCGACCACGATCGCGTCGACCGTGTCGCCGGGAGCGGCGGCCGCACGACCGGGACCCAACGTGGCCGCGCCGGCGACCGTGCCCGCGCCCGCGAGTGCCCCGCCGAGAAAGAGGCGACGTGAGATGTGTTGGCTCATGAAGGTTTCCGATCCGGCCAGGGACTGCTGGAGTCCGCCACGGGGTACGACGAAACGTTAGGGTCCAGATGTTTAGGTCATTTGACCTGAAGTAACGGCAGAGTAACAGGTGCCTGTGTCATATGTCTCGAAGGTCCGGTGTTTCGTGTCGGGTCACCGCCGGCGGGCACCACGAAAACACCCCGCCGCCGACGATTCACCTCGCGGTGACAGGGGATCGTCGGAGACGGGGTGGAGTGGCCGGCGAACCACGACGGCGTGATCCGCTGCGTCGCGCTACTTGTACTTCTTGATGATCTTGGCCGCCTCGTCGGCGTCGACGTTCTTCGCCACGAGCTTGGCGTTCTTGGTCTTCCGGATGGAGTACTTGCCATCCTTCTTCGCTGCGGCAACGTGCAGACCGACCTTCTTGGCCGCCTTGTTCAGATCCTCGAGCATGCGCGGGATGCTACGGGATGGAGATGAACAATCGGCGTTGCGGAGGCCGGTGGCTCGCGGTGGCGGTCGGCTACGGGGCGTCGACCGCTTGCCGGATCGCCGTCACGAGCGCATCGACCGCGTCGGGTGTGGTCGCATGCGATGTGACCAGACGGGCGACACCGGGTTCGGGGTGACCGTGGTGAAAAACGAAGCCGTCGTGGACGAGTGCCTCGACGACGGCATCGGGTAGCCGGCAGAACACGATGTTCGCCCCGCCGGTTCCCTGGAGGTGTACCTGCGGCGTCGCGCGGAGGCCGTCGACGAGGCGTTCGGCCATCGCGTTGGCGTGGCGAGCGTTGCGCAACCAGAGGTCGTCGGTCAGGTACGCGGCGAGCTGAGCAGACTGAAATCGCATCTTCGAGGTGAGCTGGCCCGCCCGCTTGACCCGATAGGCGAGTTCGGTCCCGAGTGTCGTGTCGAAGCCGACCACGGCATCGGTGGTGAGTCCGCCGTTCTTCGTCACGCCGAAGGAGAGGATGTCGACGCCCGCGCGCCACGTCATCTCGGCCGCAGTGATGTCCAGTGCGACAAGAGCGTTCGTGAACCGTGCCCCGTCCATGTGTACCCGCAGGCCCGCGTCGTGGGCGATCGTCGACAATACGCGGATCTCGTCGAGGGTGTAGACCGATCCGCCCTCGGTGGCCTGCGTGATGCTGACGACCTGGGGCTGGGCGCTGTGGATGCTGCCGACGCCTGCGCGCACGGCGCGGCCGAGTTCGTCGGGATCGATCTTGCCGTCCGGCCCGTCGAGGGGGAGCAGTTTGCCGCCGGAGGTGAAGAACTCCGGCGCGCCGCACTCGTCGTAGAAGATGTGACTCCCGCGATGGCAGAGGACCGAACCCCAGGGATCGAGAAGGGTCGCCAGGGCAAGCCCGTTGGCCGCGGATCCCGTCGACACGCAGTGCACGATCGCCTCGTGGTCGAAGATCTCGGCGACCTTGCGCCGGGCTTCTGCGGTGACGGTGTCCTCGCCGTAAGCGAGGTGCCCACCGGCCGACGCCCGCGCGACCGCCTCGACGATCTCTGTCGAAGCACCGACCCCGTTGTCGCTGGCGAACATCCGATCGGCCGGGTGGCCGGCGAGCGCGGCGTCCGATTCAGGCATGAGTACAAGTGTAGGTGGACCGAACAGCCGTCCCCAGGGCCGTCGAACAACAATGCCCCACCTGCGAAGCCGCAGGTGGGGCATTGTTTCTCTCGGGGTGGATGACGGGACTCGAACCCGCGACAGCCAGGATCACAACCTGGTGCTCTACCAACTGAACTACATCCACCATCGGCGTCCGTCACCCAGGATCGCTCACCGGGTCCCAGAGCCAAGGTCATACTCTAGCGGGTCGGGCCACCCGAACTCCAATCGGCCGACGCTCCGCGTGTTCACGCAGGCCCGAGGTCCTTGACGATGGCGGCGAGGTGATCGACGTCGGGGCCGGGTGCCGCGACGAAGGCGGCCGTCCGGTAGTACTTCAGCTCGCGAATGGACTCCCGGATGTCGGCGAGTGCGCGGTGGGCGAGTCCCTTCTCGGGCTGCCCGTAGTAGATCTTCGGGTACCAGCGGCGGCACAGCTCCTTGATCGAGCTCACGTCAACCATCCGATAGTGCAGGTAGGCGTCGAGTTCGGGCATGTCCCGGGCGATGAAGCCGCGGTCGGTGGCGATCGAATTGCCCGCGAGCGGCACGGCGCCTGCCGTGGTGACCTGAGTACGGATGTAGTCGAGGACCTGCCTCTCGGCTTCGGCGACGGTCACCGTCGAGGCGCGCACCTCGTCGGTCAGGCCGGATGCGGCGTGCATCTTGGTGACCACGTCGGGCATTGCCGCGAGGTCGTCGTCGGAAGCGTGGATCACGATGTCCACGCCGTCACCGAGGACGTTGAGTTCGCTGTCGGTGACGAGCGCGGCGATCTCGATCAACTTGTCCGATTCGAGACGCAGACCGGTCATCTCGCAATCGATCCACACCAGTTTGTCCTGCATCCGGTCAACCTTAGTCGTCGGTGCGGTTCGCGACGGGCAGTGACCGGACTTGTTTGCTGTGGTGCACTCGCAGTCGGGCCGATTCCATGGTCGATGATCCGCGGAATGCGCGTGTCGGGACTACGGGTTGGCGGGGCCGTCGCCGCCGAGTCTGCGGTAGAAGCTGCCGACGATCGGGGCGACCACCGCGCGCGGGCTGTAACCACCTGCCACCGACATCGCCTTGGACAGGGTGCCCGGAACCACGCGCATCTTGTTGTTCTCCAACGCATCCAGGCTCAACTCGGCGACCTTGACACTCGAGTGCCAGAGGAAATCGGGGACCACGCGATCGACGATCGAGGCATCCTTCGGATCGGGTGTCGAGGTGCGCACCGGGCCGGGTGCCAGCAGGGTCACGTGGACGCCCCGGGGGCCGACCTCGCCGCGCAGCGACTCGCTGAAGGAGTTCACGAAGGCCTTGGTGGCCGCATAGGTGGCGTTGTTGGGGATGGGCATGTTCCCGGCGGCCGAACCCACCATGAGGATGCCGCCGGAACCACGGCGCACCATCTGCGGCAGCACCGCCAGGGTCAGGTCATGGACGGCGTTCACATTCAGGCGGACCTGTGCGCGCTCGTAGTCGGGGTCGAGCTCGCTGAGGGCGCCGAACGTCGAGATGCCAGCGTTGTTGCAGAGGACGGGGACCTCGCGGTCGGCGAGCTCGGCGCAGAACACCTCGACGGCGGACGGATCCGACAGATCCACCGCTCGGACCTCGGCCTGGACAGCGTGCTGGGCACGGATCTCTGCGGAGAGGTCTTCGAGGATGTCGCCGCGACGGGCGACCAGGACGAGCGAGTGGCCGCGCGCGGCCAATTCCCAGGCGAGGGCCATCCCGATACCCGATGAGGCGCCGGTCACCACGGCGCGGGCGGACTCGTTCGGCGCAGGTATACCCATGACAGAAATCCTAGTCGGGCGCCGACCATCGGCCGGCGCCCGAGGGATCGTGCATCGGTCGCACCGTCAGGCGATGCCGGCGGCCACCTCGGTGCCCTGGCGGATGGCCCGCTTGGCGTCGAGTTCGGCAGCCAGGTCGGCACCGCCGATGACGTGGGTGGTCACGCCTGCCACGGTCAGCGGATCGACGAGCTCGCGCACCGATTCCTGACCCGCGCACACGACGACGTTGTCGACCTCGAGCACACGCGTCTCGGTCACCGAGCCGTCCTCACCACGGAAGCTCAGGTGCAGGCCCTGATCGTCGATCTTGTCGTAGGTCGCTCCGCTGATCTGCTCGACGCCCTTCATCTTGACCGTGGCGCGGTGCACCCAGCCGGTGGTCTTGCCGAGCGACTTGCCCTGTCGGCCGGATTTGCGCTGCACCAGGAACACCTCGCGCACCGCGGGGAGCGGGCGGGGCTTGGTGACGAAGCCGGGCTTGGAGAGGTCTTCGCTCACACCCCATTCCTGCTCCCACTCCTTGAGATTCAGGGTCGGCGACTCGTCGACGGTCAGGAACTCGGTGATGTCGAATCCGATTCCACCCGCCCCCATCACGGCGACCCGCTTGCCGATCTCCCGATGACCGAGCACGGCATCGGCATAAGACATCACCATCGGATGATCGATGCCGGGGATCTCCGGCATCCGTGGGGTGACGCCGGTCGCCACGATCACCTCGTCGAACTTCGCCTCGATGATCTCGTCGGCCGTGATCCGGGTGTCGAGGTGCACCGTGACATTGTTGATCTCGAGTTGGCGGGTGTAGTAGCGGATGGTCTCGTTGAACTCTTCCTTGCCGGGAATCCTTGCGGCGATGGAGAACTGGCCACCGATGTGTTCGCCTGCCTCGTACAGGTGCACCTTGTGACCGCGCTGGGCGGCCGACACCGCCGCCGACAGGCCGGCCGGTCCGGCACCGATCACTGCGACTCGCTTCGCGCTGCGGGTGGCGCCGAGGGTGAGGGTGGTCTCGCGTCCCGCGCGCGGGTTGAGCAGACACGACACCTTCTTGCCGACGAACGCGTGATCGAGGCAGGCCTGGTTGCACCCGATGCAGGTGTTGATCTCGTCCGCGCGACCGGTCTCGGCTTTCGCGGCGAAGTCGGGGTCGGAGAGCAGCGGACGCGCCATCGAGATCGCGTCGACCTTGCCGCGCTCGAGGATCTCCTCGGCGATCTCGGGGGTGTTGATGCGGTTGCTGGCGATCAGTGGGATGGACACCTCGTCGCGGAGCCGTTCGGTGAACTTCACGAAGGCGGCCCGCGGCACCGACGTCACGATGGTCGGCACACCGGCCTCATGCCAACCGATGTCGCTGTTGATCGCGTCCACACCGTATTCCTCGGCCTTGCGGGCCATGAGCGCGATCTCGTCCCAGGTCTGACCTTTGCGGACGAAATCGGCGATCGACTGACGAAGGATGACCGGGAAGTCGCGCGGCACCTGACGGCGGATCTCCTTGATGATTTCGACCAGGAAGCGTTGCCGGTTCTCGGTGGAGCCGCCCCACTTGTCGGTGCGGTCGTTGGTGTGCGGGCAGAGGAATTGGTTGATCAGATAACCCTCGCCGCCCATGATCTCGATGGCGTCGTATCCCGCCTTACGGGCGAGTTTCGCGGAGCGTCCGAAGGAGCGGATGACATGCCAGATGATCTGTTCGGTCATCTTCAGATGCTTGAACGGATGAATGGGGGAGGGCTCCGAGCCCGCGGCGACCTTCAGCGGTGTGTAACCGTACCGGCCCGCATGGATGAGCTGCATCGCGATCTTGCCGTCCTCGCGGTGAACGGCGCGTGTGATCCGTTGGTGCCGCTTCACATCCGCGACATTGGTCATCTTCCCGGCAAAGGGCAGCAGGAGCCCGGTACGTGACGAGCTGAAGCCGCCGGTGATGATCAAACCGACCCCTCCGCGAGCGCGCTCGGCGTAGTAGGCGGCGAGCTTGTCGGTGTCCCAGACGCGATCCTCGAGGCCGGTGTGCATCGAACCCATGATCAGACGATTCTTCAGGGTCGTCCCGCCGAGCTGCATGGGCTCGAAGAGTCTCGGGTAGTGCGGATTCGGTGCGGTCGTGTGGGCTGACATGGCGACCTTTCGGATCGAAGGGATGACCGGATGAGGCCGGTCAGGCGGACAGCTCTCGTTCGAGTGCGGCGATGACCTCGTCGCACCATTCGATGAAGCCTGCTTCTTGGCGGATACCGCCGCGCAGCACCAGATACTGATGCAGTTTGCGGCCGTTCAGCGTGTCCGGATCGGGGTAGTAGCTCTCCTCGAATCCGGTGAAGATCTTGAGCTGGGCGACGTGCTCATCGCGGTGCACCTTCAGTTCGCCGATGATGGCGGCGAGGTCACCGAACTCGGCCGCCCGCAGCTTGACCCCCAGGTCACTCCGCAGAGGCTGCATCGGCGTGGGACTCGTCGCCCACGCCGACAGGACCTCGCGTCCGCCGTCGGAGATGGTGTAGACCTTCTTGTCCGGCCGGCCGTCCTGGGTGATCGACTCGAAACTGACCAGCCCATCGGAGTGGAGCTTCTTGAGTGTGCGATAGATCTGCTGATGCGTCGCCGACCAGAAGTAACCGATCGACCTGTCGAACTGCCGACCGATCTCGTAACCCGTGCCGGGTCGTTCGGCCAGCGACACGAGAATCGCATGCTCGAGTGCCATGGGATCACGCTAACAGTGCACCCATGCACTATGCAACTAGGTTCATATGCCAGTCGATGTGAACGCGGTCGTCAGTCCTGTCCGTCCGTGCCGGAATCGGCCGGCTGCCCGCCCATCATCGACAGCATCGGCGAGCCTCCCTGCCGTAGGAATCGGACGACAAGTGACGTGGCCAGGGCCAGGGCTGCGATGTTGAGCCAGGTCGTGTAGTTCCAGGAGATCCCTCCCTCGGGTAGGTGTGCCGAGGACGGATCCGGTATGAGGTTCAGGAGGTGGAACACGATCTCGATGATGTAGCCGGTGGTCACCATCGCCACGTAGAAGACCAGTGTGATCCGCACGGTCATCGCCATCCCGTAGTACTTCCGATAGATGTTGAGGATCGGCAGGATGAGCAGATCGGCGAAGATGAATGCCATCACACCGCCGAAGCTGATCCCGCCGGTCCACAGCACGACGGCCAGAGGCACGTTGCCAACAGAGCAGACGAAGCTGAAAGCCGCGACAATGGGGCCGATGAGCGGTCCCCAGATGGCGGCGACCACGTCATTGTCCTGGAGGAACAGTCCCTGCCAGAATGCGTCGGGCACCCAGGCGCCGATGGCGCCGGCGATCACCAGCCCGGCGGCGAGGTCTTTCCAGGTGGCCGCCCATTCCATGACGAAGACATTCGATACCGCCGTGAGACCTTTGCCGGAGAACAATCGCGTCAAGAAGCCTCCGTCACCGTCGACGGACATGTTCATCGCCGCGTGACCTTCCATCGATCCGGCAAACCCCTTGTCTGCCTGTTCGTGTGCCGCGTCGAGAATCTTGGTGCGCAGTACCACCCGGAACAGCATTGCGACGATGACGACGATGAGCGGTCCCGCGATGAACTCGGCCAGGGTGAACTGCCAGCCCATCAGGATCGCAAGGATGACACCGAGTTCGATGACGAGGTTGGTCGAGGCGATTTCGAAAGCCATCGCAGCGGTGAAGTCGGCACCGCGACGAAACAGCGAACGGGCCAGGGCGACCGACGCGTACGAACACGATGACGAGGCCATTCCGAATCCTGTTGCCACCGCCAGCGTCCGTGGCCGGTGGTCGCCGAGCGCACGCACGATCGTCGATCGACGAACGACCGCCTGGATCATCGCCGAAAGGGCGAACCCGAATACCAGTGCCCACAGGATGTTCCACGCCATCGTGCCGGCGAGGCCGAGAGCGTGAACGATCGCATGCAACGACGTCCTCCGATCTGTCTCCGATCAGCCCATCGTCGGCCTGTTGGGCACCAGTGTGCCCGATCGGTCGTTCACAGAGGCCGATGTCACACGGATGCGAACGTGTGCCGGAGTGTGTACAGACATCCGTTGCGGAGCTCGAGGACGTCGTCGGCGATCTCCGTCACCCGGGCATCGTGCGTGATGAGCAGGGTGGACCGTCCATGCGCGAGGCGGCGCAGCGGTTCGAGGATGCGTTGTGCGGTGGCGTCGTCGAGGCCTGAGGTGGGTTCGTCCAGAATCAGGACCGGGCTGTCGCGGAGAAATGCACGGGCCATGGCGATCCGTTGCCGCTGACCGCCGGACAGCGTCAGTCCGTCCTCGCCGAGGGGCGCGTCATAACCGAGCGGGAGATCCGAGATGAATCCATCGGCATCCGCCGCGATGGCGGCGCTGATGATCTCGGCACGGGATGCCTCGGGGCGACCGTAGGCGATGTTGTCGGCGACTGTGGCCGCCTTGATGATCGGCTGCTGGGGGAGGAGAGTGACGTGATCGCGGATGGAACGGCCGGTCAAGGTGGTGAAGTCGTTGCCGCCGAGCATGATCCGACCGTCATCGGGATTCTCGAAGCGGCACAGCAGTGACGCCAGGGTCGACTTCCCGGCACCGCTGCCCCCGACGAGGGCGGTGATCTCGCCGGGACGCAGGTCCAGCGAGACGTCGTCGAGGATGGTGGCCCCGCCGCGGCGGAGCGTCACGCCGCGGACCGCGACGTCGTGACCGGGCCCGGTGTGTACCACCGCATCCTCGCGATCCGAGTCGGTGGGGACGAGGTCGAGGAGTTCGGAGATCCGTTCCGCGCTCACCGCGGCGGAGGCAAGCGACAGGCGGACCTCCGCGAGCTCCTGCATCTTCGGATACAGCATGCCGAGGTAGCCGGTGAGCGCGAGCAGCTGTCCGACGCTCAGGGCGCCGTGGCGCACCTGCCAGACGCCCGCGACGGCGATGGCGAGGGTGACCACCACCTGTCCGAAACCCATGACGGCACCGAATCCGGCCTCGATCCGGGTCTGTGACATCCGTGCGCCCAGCCAGGTGACACCGTGACGGTGCAGTCGCGCGTGTTCGCGGTCCTGCTGGTTGTAGGCGACTGCGGTCTCGTGCCCGCTGAGGGCGGTCTGGACCGCGATGGCGATGTCGGCGTTGGCGGTTCGTTCGTCGCGGGTGACGACCGTCTGGCGGCGACCGTAGTAGGCCGAGATCGCCCACAGGATCGGCACCGCCGCGATGGCGACCAGCGCGACCTGCCAACTCATGATGAACGCCGCGACGACGAGACCGACGGTGTTGGCCACCGCGATGACGAACTGCATGACACCGGACCCGACGAGGTACTCGACGGCCTCGAGGTCGCCGGAGTGCCGGGTCACGAGGTCGCCGAGGCCGAACCGCCGATGGATGACCGGATTGAGCCGCTGCACATGGGCGAACAGCGAATCGCGCAGGCGGAGGACCACCCGTTCGGAGATGCCGATGGCGGTGACCTGGCCGTAGTAGTCCGCGGCGGTGGAAACCGCGGTGATGAGCAGCCACAGGACCGCCAATCTGGCGAAGCCGACGGCGTTGTCGGCGGTGAGGGCTCCGTCGATCACATCGGAGAGCACGAAGATCGCGACGATCTCGCAACCGGTGGCGACGAGCAGAAGCGTTGCGGCCAGCGCGAACCGGGCACCTTCGCCCTTGAGGGTCGGGAAGAAGCGGCGGAATGCGTCGCGTGCGGTCATCCTGTGATCCGATCGATGACGTGCGACGTTCCGGGACCATACGTGCGGCCATATGGCCCCGGAACGCTGCGTGGGGTGGTCAGAACCGTGGAGTGCTCAGAACCACACCCAGTCCCACCGGTGCAGACGCCGGTTCCAGACGCGGCGACGGCGACGCTTGCGCGGCGGTGCGGGGTGGTGCTGCTGCGGGCGAGGGCCGTTTCCGGGCTTGGGTCCTGGCTGAGGCATGAGTGCTTCTCCTTGTGTTACGGCCGGCAACTCTGCCGACGTGGAGAAAGCTATGGGTGTCACCTTCGGATGGCCTTGGTCGTAGCTGCGAGAATGCTGTCAGCCCAGGACTACGCCGGCGCCGACAACAGGGCGACGCCGAGCCAGACGAGCGCGACCACCTTGATGATCTCGAGCACCACGTAGACGAGATGTGCATGACTGCGTGGGCCCTCGTGGCCGGCGAGGACCGCATCAGAGCGGCGCGTGAGCCGCGGGCGGACCGCTATCAGTTGGATGGCCAGCATCGCCATGGCCACGCCGGCAGTGACCGTGATCGTGCTGCCCGAGAAAGTGCCTGCGATGAGGGCCACGACGATGACGACCGACCACAGGGTCTCAGCGGTATTGAGCGCGCGGAACACCAGCCGTCCGATACCCAGGCCGATGGGCAGAGTCACCCCGGGAGCCCGGAACTTGAGCGGCGCCTCGAGGAACGAGATCGCCAGCACCATACCGAGCCAGATGAACGTGACCGCGACGACGACCGCTGAAGCCGTGTTCATCGGGCACCGGACCGCAACAACTCTGGTCCGAAGGCCTCGTAGTGAATGCGGCTCTCGGCGACATCATGAAGGAGGAAGGCTTCGCGCATCGACGAAAGGAATCCGGTCGGTCCGCAGAGCAGTACCAGAGAATGCTCGCTGATGTCGATGTCCTGCAACGACATCTGACCGACCCGGATGGTGTCCGACAGGATGTGCGGTGACGCATTCTCGTACCACTGGAACAACCGGCCGTCGGGCAGCGACTCCACCAGGGCGGCGAGTTGCCCGCGATGGGGCTGCCGGTCTCGGGAGCGATCCGCATGTAACACCGTCACGCGACGACGGTCGCCCTGCTCGGCCATCGCGGTGAGTAGGCCGATGACAGGTGTGCAGCCGATGCCGGCTGATGCCAGCATGATCGGCGCGTCGTCCTCTGGCAGTACCAGATCGCCGAAGGGACTGCTGACCCGCAACAGATCGCCCTCGAAGACATGCTCGTGCAGGTGCGCCGAGACCTCGCCCGCGAGTTTCACGCTGAATCGCCACTCCGGGATGCCGGGTGCGCCGGTGAGGCTGTACTGCCGGATCTGCTGGGCACCGTCGGTGAGCGGAACCTGGACCGAGATGTACTGTCCTGGACGGAAACACGGTAACCGACCGGTGTCGGCGCGGGCTGTGAGGGTCAGCGAGATGGTGTCCGGGGAGATCTGCGCGCGCTCGGTCACCATGGCGTCGCGCCACACGTCGCCCGGTGTGACTTCGGCGTGGGCATACAGGTCTGCTTCGGTTTCGATCAGCAGATCCGCCATGTCCCAGTACAACTGATCCCACGCATCGGCGACCGGTGCTGTCACGGCGTCGCCGAGCACGTCGACGATGGCGGCGAACAGGTGTTCGTGCACCACCGCGTACTGATCGCGGGTCACGCCGAGCGATGCGTGCTTGTGTGCGATCCGGTCGAGGATGAAACTCTGACGTCGAGCATCCGGCTCGAGCTGCAGCCGCGCGAATGCAGCGATCGATCCGGCAAGGGCCTGCGGTTGTTCTCCGCTCTTCTGATGGGTTCGGTTGAACAGGTCGTCGTGCAGTTCGGGATGTGCGGCGAACATTCCGCGGTAGAACCGCTGGGTGATCTCGGCCAGCCCGCCCTCGACGGCGGGCAGGGTGGCAGCGATGGTGGCGCGTTGGGCGTCGGACAGCATGTTGACTCCGATCCTTCGGTGGCGTTTCCCGTCAGGGGTTCTGGGTCAGGTTTGGGGCGTCCGGTAGATCGTGGGACCCGGCGGGGGCAGGGCGGGACGCGAGAGACAGCAGGACGGCGGCGGTGGGTTCATGGATGAGATCCGCGACCGAGTGGTCGTCGAGACTCTCGAAGAACGCCACGCGGGCACGTGCGAGTGCGCCGCGGAGGCGGCATGCGTTCCGCAGCGGACAGGGTTGCGGGCCGTCGCAATCGACCACCTCACCGTCGCCCTCGAGGGTGGACGCCAACCAGCCGATTCGCGCGTCGCGGCCGAGAGCGGTGATGGCGAGACCTCCGGCGCGTCCTCGGCGCGCATGGACCACGCCCATCTCGGACAGGCGTCCCACCACCTTGGCGATATGGGTGTACGGCACGGCAAGCTCGTTCGCCAATTGCCTGGTCGTCATCGGCGTTGTGGTCGTGGAGTTCTCGATGGGGACGGCCAGACGCATCACCACCCGCAGGCCGATGTCGGTGAACCGGGTCAGCTGCATGATCCGAGTGAACCAGAATTGGACTATCAGATGCATATTTAAATGGAGTGATCCCTGTCACCTCCGCCGGGGTGACGCAGTGGGCGCCAAGGTAGGTGCGGATGTCGCACACTGATTCCCATGGCGACTCCGGACGCGCGAACGGGTGGATTCTTGTCCTGGCGAAAGGTCGACGGCGGGGGAGTCATCGAACCCGACGAACGCCTCAGTTGGCCGCGAACGGTGGGTATCGGGCTACAGCACGTCGTGGCGATGTTCGGCGCGACTTTCCTCGTCCCGGTGCTCACCGGCTTCCCACCGTCGACGACGTTGCTGTTCTCGGGGATCGGCACGGTGCTGTTCCTGCTGATCACCCGCAATCGGCTACCCAGCTATCTCGGTTCGAGTTTCGCGATCATCGCGCCGGTGCTGGCGGCCACCGCCTCGAACGGTCAATCGGCCGCACTGGGCGGGATCGTGGTGGTTGGTGCGCTGTTGATCGTGATCGGCGCGATCGCGCATTTCGCCGGTATCGGCTGGATCGAGATCCTCATGCCGCCGGTCGTGACCGGCACGATCGTGGCACTCATCGGACTGAATCTCGCGCCGACCGCGAAGACGAATTTCGAGAAGGATCCGGTCATCGCGACGGTGGTGCTGGTGCTCCTCGTCGCGTCCGTGGTGCTGTTTCGAGGGTTGCTGGGGCGCCTTGCGATCTTCCTCAGCGTGGTCCTGGGGTACGTGATCTCACTGATCTTCGACAAGGTGGACACCAGTGGGATCCGCGATGCCGCGTGGGTCGGCTTCCCCGAGTTCCACACCCCGACATTCCATCTCTCGGTGATCCCGATGTTCCTGCCCGTCGTGCTCGTCTTGTTGGTGGAGAACATCGGCCATGTGAAGTCGGTGGCGACGATGACCGGGAACAACTACGACCGCCGGATCGGCCGCGCGCTGTTCGCCGACGGATTGGCCACGGTGCTCGCCGGCAGTGGCGGTGGTTCGGCCACCACGACCTACGCCGAGAACATCGGTGTGATGGCGGCGACGAAGGTCTATTCGACTGCCGCGTACTGGATCGCGGGTGTGGTGGCGGTGGTGTTGGGATTGTCTCCGAAGGTCGGGGCGGTGATCGCGGCGGTACCTGCCGGCGTGCTCGGAGGCGTGACGACGGCACTGTACGGGCTGGTCGGCATCCTCGGTGTGCACATCTGGGTGACCAATCGGGTGGACTTCTCCCGACCGGTCAACCAGTTCACCGCAGCGATCCCGCTGGTGATCGGAATCGCCGACTTCACCTGGGTCGTGGGGGATCTCGACTTCGGGGGGATCGCCCTCGGAGCCGCGGCGGCACTGGTCATCTATCACTCGATGTCGTTGATCGGACGGTGGCGGGGGACGGTTCCGCCGGAACGCGGCAGCGACGCGAGGGAGGTCGATCCGACACCCGGTGCGTAGGGTCGTCAGGATGACTGAGGAGTCCGCGATCGACGAGTACGAGGTCGAGGTCAGCGCGCTGGCGATCAACGTCACCATCCCCGGGGGCCTGCGCTGGACGGATATCCGGCGCGACGAGGAGTTCACGCTGACGACGGTGAACGTGCGCCTGTTGCCGGACGGACGGCTCGCGGCCAAGGCTTATGGGCGGCCGACGCACGGCGGACGTGGGACCTACACATCGTTCCAGGTGCCCGACGATCCCGAGATCTCCACGCTGATCGATCGGGCCGCGGCCCGCGCCGGAACCTTGTGGTCGGGTCATCGCGGACTCGGCTGACATAGCCGAGATCACACCCAGGCCAGTGCGCCTGCGTCGATCTCTTTCGAGCGCCCTGGGCGCATCGCCGCCGGTGGCGGCCGCGCTGTGGTGGTGCCCCCGGCAGGACTCGAACCTGCGACCTAGGGATTAGAAGGCCCTTGCTCTATCCACCTGAGCTACGGAGGCAGCGCCGCTCGGGGCGGCAGCGTGGGCGAGTATATCCCGTCCTAGAGTGATGCCATGACCAGCGCAACGCCGACAGTTCCGGCCGAGCCCGGCCGGGACACGATTCGCGAGCAACGGGGCGCGGTGGCGGGCCTGTCGTGGGCGCTCGGCTGGCTGGCCGGGATCGTCGCGATCCTGGTGACGGCGATGTCGGCGGCAAGTGCGGTGCAACTCGCCGGTGTGCCCGACCCGGGCCGGCTGACGACCTATGGGCTGCCGGCGGTCACCGCGGTCGGTGAGGTGAGTGCCGCGATCGCGCTGGGGTCGGCCGTCTTCGCCGCATTCTTCGTGCCCCCGCAGTCCGACGGTGTGCTCGACGTCGGTGGCTATCGAGCGATCCGGATCGCGGCGACCGCCGCCCTCACCTGGAGTGTGTGTGCCGTCCTGCTGATCCCGCTGTCGATCTCCAACGTGAGCGGCCAACCACTGTCGGCGTCCCTGAAACCGGCGAACCTCATCAACTCGTACTCGCAGGTCGCCGATGCCCGCACCTGGCTGTGGACGGCGATCTTCGCGGTGGCCGCCGCGGCCCTGGCACGCGTGATCCTGAAGTGGGGGTGGACGTTCGGCGCCATCGCGCTCATGGTGCTGAGCCTGATGCCGGCAGCGCTCGCCGGCCACTCGTCGACGGGAGGCAACCATGACGTGGCCACCAACAGCCTGATCCTGCACATCGTGGGTGCGACGCTGTGGATGGGTGGGCTGTTCGCAGTGCTCGTCTACGCTCTGGCCAATGGGCGCTGGCGGGTGCTGGCCGTTCGACGGTTCTCCCGGGTCGCGTTCTGGACCATCCTCGTGGTCGGTGTCAGCGGGGTCATCAACGCACTGGTACGGATGCCGCTCGCCGACCTCTTCAGCGACACCTACGGGCGACTGGTGCTGGCCAAGACCTGTGCCCTGGTGGTTCTGGGTGCGCTGGGGGCCTGGCATCGGCGGGTGACCATCACGCGCCTGGAGGACGAGCCGGGGCAGCGGTCGACATTCGTCCGATTCGGCATCGTCGAGACGCTGGTGTTCGCCATCACCTTCGGACTGGCCGTCGGCTTGTCCCGGACCCCGCCGCCGGCCGGTGAGAGCGCCGACATCTCCGCCGTCGAGGCACAGATCGGATACCGGATCGACGCCCCGCCGTCGCTGTGGCGGATTCTGGTCGACTGGCGGTTCGATCTCCTGTTCGGGACGCTCGCGATCGTCCTGGCGATCGTCTATCTGCGCGCGGTGGTTCGGCTCCGGCGCCGTGGGGACGAGTGGCCGGTCGGGCGGACGGTGGCATGGATCCTCGGCTGCGCGTTGCTCCTGTTCACGACGTCCTCGGGCCTCGGCCGATATGCGCCGGCGATGTTCAGCATGCACATGATCGCGCACATGCTGATGTCGATGATGATCCCGGTCCTGCTGGTGCTTGGCGGGCCAATCACGCTCGCACTCCGTGCGTTGCGGCCGGCCGGGAGGGGTAATCCTCCCGGACCTCGGGAGTGGATCCAGTCGGCCATCCACAGCGCGCCGTCGCGGTTGCTCACCCACCCCGCGGTCGCGGCGGTCCTGTTCGTCGGTAGCTTCTACGTCCTCTATCTGGGCGGTGTGTTCGAGGCGGTGGTGCCGTATCACGCGGCGCACATCCTCATGAACGTGCATTTCCTGCTCAGCGGATACCTCTTCTACTGGATCGTGATCGGCATCGACCCCGCGCCACGCCAGGTCCGGCCGGTCGCCAAACTCGGCATCGTCATGGGTTCGTTGCCGTTCCATGCGTTCTTCGGCGTGGCCCTGATGATGACCAGTGCGGTCATCGCCGAGGGGTACTACCGCAGCCTGAACCTGCCGTTTGCCTACGACCTGTTCGACGATCAGCGCGCCGGCGGTGGAATCGCTTGGGCGGCAGGAGAGATACCGCTGGTGGTGATCATGCTCGCGCTGCTCGTGCAATGGCGACGCCAGGACGAGAAGCAGGCCCGCCGCTACGATCGCCGCGCCGTACGTGATCACGACGCGGACCTCGACAGCTACAACGAGATGCTCAAGGATCTCCACAACCGCAAGTGATCGCCGACGATCTCGCGGACTTGTCCACAGATGGCGCTGCGGATCGTTTCGGGACCGCGGCGTGATCGATGCTGGCTCCAGCCACGACAACGCGTGGCGCGGGAGAACCCGAGGAGTCGAGCATGTACGAGACCTACACCACCATCATCGGCACCGTTGTTTCCGAACCGCGGCGCAGGCAGACGACCACCGGGGAGGAGGTGATCTCCTTCCGCGTGGCGTGCAACTCGCGAAGGATCGACAAGCGCAGTCAGGAATGGATCGACGGCCCGACCCTGTATCTGACCGTGAGCTGCTGGCGTCGGCTGCTGGCGGGGGTAGGTCTCGCGGTCGCGAAGGGGCGCCCGGTCATCGCGCACGGGCAGATCAAGACCAACGAGTACGTCACCGCCGATGGGGAGAAACGCTCCGACCTCGAGATGACCGCCAACGCGGTGGGACTGGACCTGAGCCGGTGTGTCGTCACCTACCAGGGCACGCCCGGCGCGGACCGGACGCAGGTCGTGGAGGCGGTCGACCGATCGGCGGAGGCCGACGCCACCCCGACGGCGGCCTGATCCTTTGCCGGTACGCCACGACCCGTGGCCGTTGTCCCCGGATGGGAACAACGGCCACGGGATCGCCGGTTGAGGCTGGTGAGTCACCGGACGACACCGCGCCCCGACGCGCCCACTAGGCTGGTGTGGGTGAGTGCGCGTCATCGCGTGCATCAGATGTCAACGGCTGACGCCAGCCGACAATGAGCGCAGGTCTGAAGGAGTTTTTCTGTGGCTGAGTTCATCTACACGATGAAGAAGGTGCGCAAGGCGCACGGCGACAAGGTCATCCTCGACGATGTCACCATGTCGTTCTATCCCGGTGCCAAGATCGGCGTCGTCGGGCCCAACGGCGCCGGCAAGTCGTCGATCCTGAAGATCATGGCCGGGCTCGACCAGCCGTCGAACGGCGAGGCCTTCCTCGACCCCGACGCCACCGTCGGCATCCTGCTGCAGGAGCCTCCCCTCAACGAGGAGAAGACGGTCAAGCAGAACGTCGAGGAGGGAATGGGCGAGATCAAGGTGAAGCTCGACCGCTTCAACGAGATCGCCGAGCTGCTCGCCACCGACTACTCCGACGAGCTGATGGAGGAGATGGGCAAACTCCAGGAAGACCTGGACAACAACGACGCCTGGGACCTCGACTCGCAGCTGGAGCAGGCGATGGACGCACTGCGCTGTCCGCCCGCCGACTCGCCGGTCACCCACCTCTCCGGTGGTGAGCGCCGACGTGTCGCGCTCTGCAAGCTCCTGTTGCAGAAGCCCGACCTGCTGCTCCTCGACGAGCCGACCAACCACCTCGACGCCGAGAGCGTGCTGTGGCTCGAGCAGTTCCTGGCGAACTACCCGGGCGCCGTGCTCGCGGTGACGCACGACCGCTATTTCCTCGATCACGTCGCCGGCTGGATCTGTGAGGTCGATCGCGGCCAGCTGCATCCGTACGAGGGCAACTACTCCACCTACTTGGAGAAGAAGGCCGAGCGACTCGAGGTGCAGGGCAAGAAGGACCAGAAACTGCAGCGTCGGCTGAAGGAAGAGCTCGCCTGGGTCCGGTCGGGGTCCAAGGCGCGCCAGACAAAGAACAAGGCCCGTCTCACCCGCTACGAGGAGATGGCGACCGAGGCCGAGAAGACCCGCAAGCTCGACTTCGAGGAGATCCAGATCCCGACGCCGCCTCGTCTGGGCGACGTGGTGGTCGAGGTCGACCACCTCGACAAGGGCTTCGACGGCCGAGTGCTGATCAAGGACCTGTCGTTCACGCTGCCGCGTAACGGCATCGTCGGTGTGATCGGACCCAACGGCGTCGGCAAGACGACGCTGTTCAAGACGATCGTCGGGCTCGAGGAGCCGGATTCGGGCGGCGTGAAGGTCGGCGAGACGGTCAAGCTGAGCTACGTCGACCAGAACCGCGCGAACATCGACCCCAAGAAGAACGTCTGGGAGGTCGTGTCCGGCGGGATGGACTTCATCGAGGTCGGCCAGAACGAGATGCCGTCGCGCGCCTACGTCAGCGCCTTCGGCTTCAAAGGTCCCGATCAGCAGAAGCGTGCCGAGGTCCTCTCCGGCGGTGAGCGCAACCGCCTGAACCTGGCACTGACCCTCAAAGAGGGCGGCAACCTGATCCTGCTCGACGAGCCGACCAACGACCTCGACGTCGAGACCCTGGGTTCACTCGAGAACGCCCTGGACAACTTTCCCGGGTGCGCCGTGGTCATCTCTCACGACCGCTGGTTCCTCGACCGCACCTGTACCCACATCCTGGCGTGGGAGGGCAACGTCGCCGAAGGTCAGTGGTTCTGGTTCGAGGGCAACTTCGAGGCCTATGAGGCCAACAAGGTGGAACGTCTCGGCGCCGACGCCGCGCGGCCGCATCGGGTCACGCACCGCAAGCTCACCCGCGACTAGTTCGTGCATCGGCGGCCGGACACGCGCCGGATCGCCTGACCGCGACGACGCCGGTCATTACCATCGCAGAGGAGGGGGCATACTCCGGAGATTCCGGGTCCCTGCCCCTCCCGCGATGGGGTGAGTGCCGTTGTCGAACGTGACATCGCTTCTGCCGCAAGCGATTGCGCGGTATTTCAGCTCGTCGTCGGCGGCGCGTCCGGCAGCGTCGCCGGATCTGGATCGCTTCTCGTCCGAGCAGGTCGACCGGGTACGTCGTCACCTCGACGTGGCTTATCGGCGCGATCCCGGTGAACGTCTGGTCGACATCGTCGCGAGTCGGTCCGGCGGTGTCGAGGTGGTGGTCGTCAACGACGACATGCCTCTGCTGGTCGAGGCCGTGCTGGCGACCGTCGAGGCCCACGAGCTGGTGGTGACCCGCATCGACCACCCGATGCTGCCGGTGATCCGCGACGACGACGGGACGTTGTCGGCGTTCGGTGACGACGAGGAGCCGACCGCCGTCGAATCGTGGATCTTCGTCGTCGCCTTGTCGCAGCAACCCGACTTCGATCTGGCGGCGCTGCGGTCCGACGTCCTCGAGGTCATCGGCCGGGTCGCCGACGTGGACCGCGACGTCGACCGGATGCGGACCGGGTTGACCGAGTTGGCCGTCGAATGCGCGGCGGTCCAGGAGTCCGGTGCCACCGGCCTGCCCGCAGGTGAGCGTCAGGAGTACGCGCGCCTGCTGGAGTGGTTCGCCGGCAACCACTTCCTGCCGCTCGGATATGCGCGCGCCCCTGCCGACGGCGCAGCCCTCACCGACCGTCTCGGCGTGTGGCGCACGGACACGGTCGTGTCGGCCTTCCCGGTCGCCGCCGAGGCGCCGTTGCCGCGGGTCTCGCGCATCTACCTCGAGACCGGAATCCAGCGTTCCGACTTTCCCACCCTGTTGCAGATACCAGCGTTCACCTCTGATGGCGAACACGCCGGCGAACATCGGTTCGTCGGCACCTTCACCTCGTCGGGCCTGCATCAGACAGTGCTCGACGTCCCGGTGCTGCGCGTCAAGGTTCGGGGGGTCCTCGACCGGGCCGGTGTCGACGAGGACTCGTTCGCCGGACAGGCGATGCTCGAGCTGCTCCAGAACTACCCGCTCGTCGAGATGTTCGCCGCCACCGATGCCGAACTCGGCCGCCAGGTCGACGAGATGCTGGACGCGGTCGCGACCCGGTCGCTACGGCTGTTCGTCCGCATGAACCCCGATGGCCGGATGGCGGCGGCCCTTGTCTACCTACCGCGTGACCGCTACAACACCCAGTCGCGCCTCACGCTGCAGGCCGAACTCCTCGATGCGCTCGGCGGGACCGCGATCGAGTACACGGCGCGAGTGAGCGAGATGCCGCTGGCACTTCTCCAGGTACTGGTACGTGTCGACAGCGATCGCGCCAGGTTGCTCGGTTCACTCGACACCGGCGGTCGCCGGCATCAGGAGATGCAGGCGAAACTCGCCGGATCGATACGCAGCTGGGACGAACGCGTCCGCGCGCTCGGTCGCGCCACCGCGGCCGGGCATCCGCCGTCGGCATGGCCGGCCGGTGGTGTCGACACCTTGCTCCGTGCCCTGCCCTCACTCCCGGAGGACTACAAGGAGCAGCGAAATCCACGGGCGGCCCTCGCAGATCTGATCCACGTCACCCAGCTGGAGCCCGGCGGCGTCACCGTCACGCTGAGCCGATTCGTCGCCGGCGAACCGGAGGGGCGGGAACGGGGTGAGGCGATCGCCGACGACGTCGACAACCACGAACTCGCCGATGACCGATGGATCTTCACGCTGTACCTGTGCGGGGCGGCCGCCACCCTCACCGATGTGCTTCCGGTGCTCCACAGCCTCGGTCTCGACGTACTCGACGAACATCCGTATCACCTCATTCGTCCGGACGGAACATCTTGCTGGGCTTACGAATTCGGTGTGACCCTGACAGCGGGGATGTCGGTGGACGCCGAGGGCCTCGATGATCTCGAGCACCGGTTCACCGACGCGTTCCGCCAGATCTGGCGCCAGAACGCGGAGGTGGACGCGTTCAACGAATTGGTGATCCGATGCGGGTTGGACTGGCGGTCGGCGGCGATGCTCCGTGCCTACGCCCGGTATCTGCGCCAGTGTGGATTCTCCTATACCACAACGCATGTCGCGGCTGTTCTTGGCGAGCACAGATCGGTCATCCGCGGGCTGGTCGACCTGTTCGCGGCGTCGTTCGACCCGGTAGGCGCCGACGAGAGCCGGCGTGACGGTGTCCTCACACGCCTGCAGCGCGACGTCGGAACAGTGATCAGCCTGGATGCCGACCGCATCCTGTCGGCGTTCGTCGCGGTGGTGACCGCGACCTCTCGCACCAACTATTACGTGACCGGCGATGCCGGCCGACGGCCGGTCATGTCGTTCAAGCTCCGCCCCCGTGACATCCCGCAGGCGCCGGAGCCCCGTCCGATTCACGAGATCTTCGTCTACTCACCGCGCACCGAAGGTGTGCACCTGCGCTTCGGGATGGTCGCCCGCGGTGGTCTGCGCTGGTCTGATCGGCGCGAGGATTTCCGCACCGAGATCCTCGGGCTGGTGAAGGCGCAGGCCGTGAAGAACGCGGTGATCGTCCCCGTCGGGGCCAAGGGTGGGTTCGTCGTCAAGCGCCCGCCCGCGCCGACGGGTGACCCCGCCGCGGACCGCGATGCCCAGCGCACCGAGGGCCTCGAGTGCTATCGGGCCTTCATCTCCGGTCTGCTCGACGTCACCGACAACATCGACCAGCAGACCGGAACGGTGATCCCGGCGCGGTCGGTGGTGAGTCGGGACGGCTACGATCCGTATCTCGTCGTCGCGGCGGACAAAGGCACCGCGTCGTTCTCCGACATCGCCAACGACGTTGCCGCGCAGTATGGTTTCTGGCTCGGTGACGGGTTCGCCTCGGGCGGGTCGGCCGGTTACGACCACAAGGCGATGGGGATCACCGCCCGGGGCGCGTGGGAGTCGGTGAAGCGTCACTTCCGCGAGATGGGCCGCGACACCCAGTCAGAGGACTTCACGGTGGTCGGGATCGGCGACATGAGCGGTGATGTCTTCGGCAACGGGATGTTGTTGTCCGAGCACATCAGACTGGTCGCGGCGTTCGACCACCGACATGTCTTCGTCGATCCGGAGCCCGATGCGGCCGGCGGACGG
Organism: Gordonia sp. DT218; assembly: GCF_049847105.1. Classification (NCBI taxonomy): domain Bacteria; kingdom Bacillati; phylum Actinomycetota; class Actinomycetes; order Mycobacteriales; family Gordoniaceae; genus Gordonia; species Gordonia sp. DT218. Next base: position 97,221 of record NZ_JBNCNS010000005.1, read on the forward strand.
TGCGAGCGCGAGCGGTTGTTCGCCCTTGCCCGCTCGTCGTGGGCCGATTACGACACGTCGTTGATCAGTCCGGGCGGCGGGGTCTGGTCGCGGGAGCAGAAGGCGATCCCGGTCAGCGGCGAGATGCGCGGCGCGCTCGGCCTCGGCGACGAGGTCACCGAACTGTCACCACCGGAACTGATCCGGACCATTCTGCTGGCACCTGTCGACCTGCTGTGGAACGGCGGCATCGGCACTTACGTCAAGGCATCGACCGAGTCCGACGCTGAGGTCGGCGACAAGGCGAACGATGCGATCCGGGTCGACGGCAACGAGTTGCGCGCCAAGGTCATCGGCGAGGGTGGGAACCTCGGCGCCACCGAACGCGGCCGGATCGAATTCGACCTGGCAGGTGGGCACGTCAACACCGACGCGATGGACAATTCGGCAGGCGTCGACTGTTCCGACCACGAGGTGAACATCAAGATCCTGCTCGATTCCGCGGTGTCCTCGGGTGACCTGAACGTCACGGACCGCAACCCGCTGCTGGAGTCGATGACCGGCGAGGTCGGCGATCTCGTGCTGGCCGACAACATCTCGCAGAACTCCGAACTCGGCTTCAGCCGAACCTTCTCCACCGTCCGGGTGGACGTCCACATGCGGCAGCTGGCCGATCTCGCGCGCAATCGCGGTGTGGACCTCCGACTGGAGGCGTTACCGCAACCGGCCGAACTGCGAAAACGATTCGGCGGCGACCTGAGCCGTGGCCTCACCTCACCGGAACTCGCCACCCTGATGGCGCACGTCAAACTGGCGGCGAAATCGGATCTCCTCGCGACCGATCTGCCCGACAACGAGGTGTTCGACGCTCGGCTGTCCGGCTATTTCCCGATGCCCCTGCGGGATCGGTTTGCCGACGGTATCCGCTCGCACCGGCTGCGGCGGGAGATCGTGACCACCACGCTGGTCAACGATGTGGTCGACAAGGCGGGGATGACCCACCTCTTCCGTCTGGGGGAGGGCACGGGCTCCTCGACGGAGGAGGGCGTGCGTGCGTATGTGGTGGCGGGCGCAGTCTTCGGCATGGACGGTCTGTTCGAACGGATCACCCACGCGCCCGCGCCGGCCACGGCGATCGACGAGATGTCGATGTACGCTCGCCGCCTGCTGTTCCGGGCATCGCGGTGGTTGCTGGCCTTCCGGCCACAGCCGCTGGCGATGGCCGCGGAGATCACCCGGTACGGGGAGCGGGTCACGGAGCTGTCGGCCCTGCTCGACAGTTGGTTCGGCGCGAGTTCGGCTTTCGATGTCGACGCGCGACTGGACCGCTACGAGGCGGCCGGAGTGCCACAGGATCTCGCGCACGATGTGGCCGTGAGCCTGCACCGGTTCTGCCTCCTCGACATCATCGATGCCTCGGAGATCGCGGACCGTGAGCCCGTCGAGGTCGGGGAACTCTATTTCGCGGTGATGGAGCACTTCGGACTCGAGGAACTGCTCACCGCGGTGTCCGACCTCGCCTACGGTGATCGATGGCATGCGCTGGCGCGCTTGGCACTTCGCGATGACATGCACGGCGCGCTGCGCGCCCTCACGCTGAAGATCCTCGAGGTGGGCGAGCCCGACGAGTCGGCGGCCGAGAAGATCCACGAATGGGAGTTCTCCCATACGTCCCGGTTGTCCAGGGTTCGCACGATGCTCACCGACATCACCGAGTCGGACACCCTGGACCTGGCCGTGCTCTCGGTGGCCGCCCGTCAACTGCGCAGCGTGATCCGTTGAGCGATACTGTCCGCTGTGTGAGGCGACCTGCGGACTGACCCTGACCGTCGACGATGGGAAGCGCCGGGACCTGACCGCACGACGGATTGACCCCCGGCACCCTCAAAGACGCCCCGCACGGCATCGACCTCGGCCCCTGCACGTGCACCCGATGATGCGGACCGTCTCGGGCTGGCGGACGCCACGGTCCCGGCGGCGAGCTCTGCGCCCCCGTCGTGCTCAACGGGCTGCCGGTGGAGATCGTGCCGGGCTGATCGCGCGACGGTGCTTGCGTAGGGTTGGACCCGCGGCGGTGAGTCGCCGGTCGACGACGTCTGGGAAGGGAAGCGCGTGCTCTACGAGGACGAGGGAACGAAGACCGACGCCGGATACCTGGTCAAGGTACCCGTCCGGTGGTCTGACATGGATGTCTTCGCCCACATCAACCATGCACGGATGGTCACCCTCCTCGAGGAGGCCCGGATTCCGTGGCTTTTCTACGACGGGCGGCCCACGGCCTCGTTGCGAGAAGGGTGCGTGGTGGCCGACCTGCACGTGAAGTACCGGGAACAGGTGCGCCACGACGAGGGGCCGATCGAGGTCACCATGTTCGTCGAGCAGCTGCGCGCGGTGGACTTCACGGTCGGGTACGAGGTCCGTCCGAAGGGCGCCGACCCGGCGAGCAAACCGGCGGTCACCGCCACCACCCAGCTCGTCGCGTTCGATGTCGATGCGCAGCGTCTGCGACGACTCACCGCGGACGAGAAGGAATTCCTCGGGTCGTTCCGCCGCGCAGATCCGGTGGCCGGGTGACCGCGCCCGAACGTCACATCACCGTGACCGGTCCCGGGGACCGGTCTGACGCAACCGCATTCCTGGGACGCGCTGTCCGTCTCGACGACACGGCCGCCGTGCGGGTGGCCGCCCGCCCCGACGGCTTGCTCGGATTCTGGGTCAACACCGGATTCGATGTCCTCGCGAGCAGATCCGTGTTCGGGACGATGCGCCCCGCCGACATCGTCGCGGACGCCGGGATGCTGCGCGCGGCACTGTCGGCGGCGGAGCCGGGCAACGCGGTCGATCCCGGGTTCGGTCTGGACAGCGCCTGGCGCGGCGCGCTGCCGGCGAACTCCGGTTTCACCCAGCTCGACGACGTCCCGGCGCGTACCGTCGTCGAATTGTCCCGTGGTGGTGCACATCTCGCACGGACCGAGGGCAGTGCGCATGGTCCCGCGACCGGACTGCTCGACCAGGATGTGCTCGACGTGACGTCGCGAGACGGTGAACGGCGCGCCGCGGTCTCGATGAGATCGCTCTTCGCCGTCACCGCGATGGGATTCATCCGCGACGCCGACGGCCACGAGGTCACCGAGACGTCACCGATCGACCGCATCGCCGCCGACGAACCGGTTCGAATCCGCGTGTCCGGTGCCTGGATTCGGATCGACGCCCGATACGGATCGGTGTTCCAGCGCCGCGAGAAGATCGCGATGATGACTGTGTGACCGCACGCCGGTCTCCCGGTGCCCCGATCGGCGCTCAGACGAGCCAGGCGGCCGAGTTCGGGGCAAGCTGCCCGTCGATGAGTGGATAACTGGTCAGCAGGATCTCGCCGGGCGGGAGCGGGACCGGGACATCGCCGGTGTTGAGCGCGCAGGTCAGGTGCCCGACCGACCGGCGGAAGGCCAGGCAGCCATCCGGGGCGCCGTACCACTCCACCGTGTCACCGTCGAACTCCGTTCGCTCGTATCGCATCTCGATTGCCTGCCGGTAGAGCGAGAGCGTCGAACCGATGTCTTCGAGTTGTGCCTCGACGGTGAACCGCGACCATGATGAGGGCATCGGCAGCCACGTGTCCGGGTTGCCACTGAATCCGAACGGCGGCTCGAAGCCTTCCCAGGGCAACGGGACCCGACACGCGTCGCGGCCGCGTTCGGTGTGTCCGGAGCGCTCCCACACCGGATCCTGCAGGGCGTCGTCGGGCAGATCGGCATTCGGCAGTCCGAGTTCGGCGCCGTTGTAGATGAACACCGTTCCCGGGAGTGCGAGTTCGACGAGCAGCATGGCGCGCGCCCGCAGGATGCCGAGATCGATGTCGGTGTCGGGCGCCTCGATCTCGGGGTCGGCGGGGTCGGCCCCGGAGGGAGTGCCCTCGATTTGGCCGTATCGGCTGACCTCACGGTCCACATCGTGGTTGGACAGCGTCCAGGTGGGCACCCCGGACACCGACAGCACTGCCGCCAGCGAGTTCTCGATCGCGTCCCGGATGGACTCCGTGTCGAACGTCGCCTTGGCGAGGCGGAAGTTGAAGCCCAGATGCAGTTCATCGGGCCTCAGATACTCGGCGAATCGTTCGTTGTCGTCGACCCAGATCTCACCGACGTTCGCCGAGCCGGGATATTCGTCGAGCACCTTGCGGATCTTGCGGTGGATGTCGTGCACGGCATAGTTGTTGAACCGTGGATCGTCGTCGTCGTTCTGCAGGAGGCCAGTCGACTCGAGATCCATGTCGGGCAGGTCCGCCGGCTTGGCCATGCCGTGCGCGACGTCGATGCGGAAGCCGTCCACTCCGCGGTCGAGCCAGAAGCGCAGGGTCTGCTCCAGATCGTCGAAGACCTCGGGATTCTCCCAGTTCAGATCCGGCTGTTCGGCAGCGAAGATGTGTAGGTACCACTGGCCCGGTGTGCCATCGGGATCCGGGACCCGCGTCCAGGCCGGACCGCCGAAGATGCTCCGCCAGTTGTTCGGCGGCTCGTCGCCGTCATCGCCGCGTCCGTCGCGGAAGATGTACCGGGCCCGCTCATTGCTGCCGGGCTCGGCCGCCAGCGCGTCGACGAACCACTGATGCTGATCGCTGGTGTGGTTGGGGACGAGGTCCATGGTGACGCGGATGGACCGCTCATGTGCCTCGGCGATCAGCTCGTCGAACCGCGCGAGATCGCCGAAGATCGGATCGATGTCGCGCGGATCGGAGACGTCGTACCCGTGATCCGCCATGGGGGAGCGCATGATCGGACTCAGCCACAGCGCGTCCACCCCGAGGAGCTCGAGGTAGCCGAGCTTGTCGATCACACCGGCGAGGTCGCCGACGCCATCGCCGTCCAGATCGGAGAACGAGCGCGGATAGATCTGGTAGAAGACCGCGGACTTCCACCAGGTGTCGTCGTCGGGATCGAGTTGCGTCGCAGTGCTTGCGGGGACCACGGCATCGTCTGCGTCGACGGCCTGTTGGACTTCGTCGACGTCATCGGCCGACTCATCGTCGTTGTCGTCGCCGGCCCCCGCGGCGGTGGCATCGGTGTCGTCGTCCGCGCGGTCGGGTTCGTCAGCGTCAACGGCCTCAACGGCGTCAACGGCGTCAACGGCGTCAACGGCGTCAACGGTTTCGGCGGTCTGCTCGTCGTCGCCGGTGGCTTCGGAGCTCTCTGCGACAGCGTCGATCTTCGAGTCGTCGATGTCCTCGTCACCGCTTGCGGCGACATCCGGGCCCGGAGCTCCGGTCTCGTCGGTCTCGACCACGTCATCGGTCTCGGAAGAACCGGGATCGGCAGGCGCAGAGTCGACTGCGTCGTCCGACTGTTCGTCGCCCACTACGTCGGCAGCGTCCTCGTCTGTGCTGTCCGTTGCCGTGGCCTCCTCGGAGGTCACGGCGTTCTCGTCGGCACCGGTGATTGCGGCGTCGGGCGCGCCATCGGGATCCGGTTCGGCGGGGACAGCGTTCGATGTCTCGTCGCTCACCGTCGTCATTGTGCCTTACCTGTGTTTTCGGTGAGAACTACAGGTCATCTCGGCGCGTCGGAACGCACGTGACGGCGTGTCAGACGGGCGAATTCATCATCGATTGCGCTGCCATCTCCATGTAGTCCACGAGTGCCCGCCGGTGCGGGTCGTCGAGGGTCTGTGCGTCGATCGAACCGATTGCGGTGTGCATGCAGCGCAGCCATGCATCGCGTTCGATGGGACCGATGCGGAACGGATGGTGGCGCATGCGCAACCGCGGATGGCCACGTTCCTCGGAATACGTGCGTGGCCCGCCCCAGTACTGCTCGAGGAACATCCGCAGACGCCGCTCCGCGGGCTCGAGGTCCTCCTCGGGGTAGAGCGGACGCAACACCTCGTCGGCGGCGACCTCCTCGTAGAACCGCGCGGTGAGCTTGCGAAACGTCTCCGCGCCGCCCACCTCGTCGTAAAACGTGCGCTGCGTGGAAGGGTTGCTGGGCTGTATGCCGCCGGGGACCTCGGTACTCACGGCCTCCATTGTCCTGACCGCGGGCGTGGGCCTCAACCACCCGTACTCCGCAGGCGGTCGGTTCGCCGGGTGTTCACCGAGGCGACCTGCGGTGACACGCACAATTGTCGTGCAATAGTCGGTGTTCCATGGTCAACTTGACCTCGTCGTGTTGAGGTGGGAGACACATATGACGAGCAGGAGCGCAGCAAAGACGGTATCGGCCGACGGCGGCCGGGCGCGCATCACTGCGCTCACCACCCTTCCCGGCGGCCGCGCGCACGAGTTCGTGGGCGCCTCTCCGTCGCGTTCGGCACTGCTCTGGGGTCGCCGCCGGGTTCTCCTGCTCAACGCCACATACGAGCCGCTGACCGCCATCTCCCTGCGTCGGGCCATCGTCCTGGTCCTGCGTGAGCGGGCCGACGTCGTGCATGCCGACGACGGCGGACTCGCCGTGCACTCGGCCGACATGTCGGTCCCGGTGCCCTCGGTCATCCGACTACGGTCGTTCGTCAAGGTGCCGTATCGCGCCGTGGTTCCGCTGACGCGGGCGGCGCTGATGCAGCGCGACCGGTTCCGGTGCGGGTACTGCTCTGCCAAGGCGACCACCATCGATCACGTGCTGCCTCGCAGTCGGGGCGGATCCCACACGTGGGAGAACTGCATCGCCTGTTGCGCGAGCTGCAACCACCGCAAGGCCGATCGGCTTCTGAGCGAGCTGGGCTGGTCGCTGCGCGTCCAGCCGGGCGTCCCGAAGGGGCGTCATTGGCGTCTGCTGGCCACCGTCAAGGAGATCGATCCGGCATGGGCGCAGTACATCGACGCCGGTGCCGCCTGATCCGGCCGGGTTTCGGATGGTCGATCGGCGGAATTGCGTCTACGACGCACTGTAGGGGTCACCGCCCGAGGGTCGCGTGCGTCGGCTAGATTGATCACAATGACCTGTACATGGATGTTCCGCAGGTCACCGCAATGCAACCGATCGAAAGGGTGACATGGACAACCTGATCGTCGCCATCGGAATGCCTGTCACGATCATCTGTGCGGTCCTTGTCGTGGCATGTGTCATCGCGATGGCGTTCACGTTCAACACGAAGTATCCGAAGGTGTCGCTGTACACCCTCGATCAGCAGTGGGAGCACGCTCCACTGCTCTTCAGCGCCACCGGTATCGAGCCGATGGCACTGGCACATCATGCGGAATCGACCGACGTGGACGGAGGCTCGGCCAGTGGCAAGTGGTGAGGTAGCAACAGGTCGTCACGCCGAGGTCGAGGCGACATCGGCGGCCGGGAGTGCACTGCCGGTCGGTACGGTCATCACCAACAGCGGTCGCATCTCGGCGACGCGGTTCCCGGGTCAGGCGCCCACCACGCCGCCGTTCACCCGTGAGGAGCTGATCGGCCTCGACGACGCGCTCAAGAGTGCCAGCGAGAAGGCACTCGTGCGGTTCTCGGTCTATGTCGGTGAGCTCGGCGCGGACGCCGTCGCGGATGCTCGCGCGGTGCTGCTCCGGTCTCCGGAGCCGGCCCATGGCGCGCTGATCGCAGTGTCCCCGAATGCCCACGAGGTTGTCGTGGTGTCGGGTGTCGCGGTCGCCGACCGGGTCAACGATCGCGTCGCCCAGCTCGGTGTGACCGCGGCGGTCACGAGTTTCCGTCAGGGCGATCTGATCGATGGACTGATCGCGGCGCTGCGGGTCATGTCGACCGCTGCCACCGTCTCCTGACGGGCAGTACGGCCGTCTCCTGACGGGCGGTACGCGAGTCTCCTTACGGCAGTACCGAACAATTCCACAATCCAGCGGGCGGGGGGGGGGGGGGGGGGGGGGGGGGGGGGGGGGGGGGGGGGGGGGGGCAGGGAGAGGCGGCA
>NZ_JBNCNS010000005.1:105069-346134 GCF_049847105.1 Gordonia sp. DT218
ACCACCCCCCCCGCGCCGCCCCGCCCCCTCCCGGCCCCCCCCCCCCCCGCCTCGTTTTCCCTGTGGAGGTCCGTGGTCAGTGGTCCGTCAGTGCGCGATCCGATCGTGCCGATGTCCGCTCCTCGTCGTCGCCCGAGCGACGGTCCACCGGTTCGTCGTCGACCATGTCGGACTCGTTGAACGGTGCACCTCCGCTGAGGACGGTGTCGACCCTGGCCTTGTCGACGGTCCCCGTCCACGAGCCGACCAGCAGCGTCGCGACCGCGTTGCCGGAGAAGTTGGTCACCGCGCGGGCCTCGGACATGAACCGGTCGATCCCGACGATGAGTCCCACGCCGTCGAGCATCTCGGGTCGATGGGCCTGCAAACCGCCGGCCAGTGTGGCCAACCCTGCACCGCTGACGCCGGCCGCGCCCTTCGACGCGATGATCATGAAGGCCAGCAGACCGATCTGTTCGCCGATCGACAGCGGGTCACCCATGGCATCGGCGATGAAGATCGAGGCCATCGTGAGATAGATGGCCGTGCCGTCGAGATTGAACGAATATCCGGTGGGTACCACCACACCCACGGTGGCCTTCTCCACGCCAAGGTGCTCCATCTTCGCGATCAGGCGCGGGAGGGCGGACTCCGACGACGAAGTGGCGAAGATCAACAGGTACTCACGGGCCAGGTAGCGGACCAGTCGGAAGATGGACACGCTCGCGACGGTCCGCAGCAGGACGCCGAGGACACCGAACACGAACAGCACGCAGGTGATGTAGAACGCCAGCATCAGGATCAGCAGTTGCTGGACCGCGGCCCACCCCGTCTGGCCGACGACGTTGGCGATCGCACCGAACGCGCCGATCGGTGCCACCCACAGGATCATCGACAAGACCTTGAAGACGAGCTTCTGGAAGTACGACACCGCGGTCAGGATCGGCTCGCCGGTGCGGCCCATGGCCTGGATGGCGAATCCCACGAGCAGAGCGACGAACAGCGCCTGCAACACATTGCCCTCGGTCAGCGCGGACACCATCGAGGTGGGGATGATGCCCTCGACGAAGTCGAGGGTTCCACCGGATTCGTGTGCCTCCGTTGCCAGTTCGGCGCCCTTACCCGCGGTCGTCGTGATGTTGAGACCCTCGCCGGGCTTGATCAGGTTGCCGACGACGAGGCCGATCGCCAGCGCGACGGTCGACATCACCAGGAAATACCCGAATGCCAGTCCGCCGACCTTGCCGACGGTCGCTGCCTTCCGCACCGACCCGATGCCGAGGACGATGGTGCAGAAGATCACCGGCGCGATCATCATCTTGATCAGGCTCACGAACATGGTGCCCAAGAACGCGAGGTCCTTGCCGGCCTGCGGTGCGACGAGCCCGACGACGACGCCGGCCACGACCGCGACGATCACGGCGATGTAGAGCCAATGCGTGCGATCGCGCTTCTTGAGCGCCGGCCGGTCAGTGGTGGACACCGGGGGAGCGGGCTCGTCGCCCGGCTCGTTAGGTCGTGAACGCAGATTCATCGGATTCCTCTCGTCGTCGCCGCGTCATGGACCGCGCGGTCACCGTCCGTGTATGGATTGTGGGATGAATGCGTGACACGGGTCACGATTGAGTTCGTTTCGTTCACCGGACGAAACCGACGAATCCCGGGCGGAGGTGGCCGATGTATCGAGCAATTCCCCGGACTCTCGCTGGTCAGGCGGTTGCCTGGCTGCTGATGCTGGTCGCCGTCATCGTCGTCGCCGGTAGCGTGCTCGCGGCGGTCGATGCCCGCGTCGATGGTGATCGCGCCGCCCGGGACGAGGTGACGGCGATCGCGGTCAGTCTCGCCGACTCACCGTCGACGTCGCGCGCACTGATGTCGCCTGACCCCGCAGCGACGCTGCAACCGGTGACCGAACAGGTGCGGAAGGCGACGGACATCGCCTTCATCACGATCATGGGGACAGACCGCACCCGCTACACGCACACCAATCCCGTGCTCATCGGACAGAAGTACATCGGCTCCACGACCGAGGCGCTCCGGGGCGAGGTCCACACCGAGACCTACACCGGCACGCTCGGACCGTCGGTCCGGACGGTCGCGCCGGTTCGTGCCCCCGACGGGCGGATCGTCGGGCTGGTCGCAGCGGGGATCACCCAGCAGTCGCTCACCGCGGCGTGGCTTGCGCAACTGCCGCTGATCGCCGCGATCGCGCTCGCGGCGCTCGTGACGGCCGGGTTGGGTCTCTGGCTGATCCGTCGCAGACTCCTCCGGCAGACCGGTGGGCTGGCACCGTCCGAACTCCGGCTCATGTACGAGCACCACGACGCGGTGCTCCATGCCGTTCGGGAAGGGCTGGTGGTGACCGAGCACGGCCACCCCGCACTCGTCAACGACGAGGCTCGGCGGCTGCTGGGCGGCGGGCACAACGGCGAGGTCGACCTGCCGGCATTCCTCGTCACGGGCGACGAACCGTTGGTCGATGTGCTCTACGCCGAACGGGGCCGGACACTGATGGTCAGCCGGTCGCCGGTGCCGACCGACGCCACCTCCGCGGTCGTCACGATCCGGGACCGCACCGAATTGGCCGAGGCCATGGGCGAACTCGACTCGATGACCAGGTTCGCCGAGGCACTGCGGTCGCAGCTGCACGAATCCGCGAATCGCTTGCACACTGTGGTTGCGATGATCGAGACGGGCCGCAGCGAGGAGGCCGCGCTGATGGCGACGACCGAGATGCAGTTGTCGCAACAATTGATCGATCGGATGACCGAAGCGGTCGCGGAGCCGGCATTGGCTGCTCTGCTGCTGGGGAAGTCGGCAGAGGCCGCCGAGCGCGGTATCTCGTTGACGCTCACGGAGGATTCGCAGTTCGGTGACGATGCGACGGAACTGCTGACCGTCGGTGAGATGATCACCGTCGTGGGCAACCTCATCGACAACGCGATCGACGCGTGTGATCCCGCCGACCCCTGGGTGGAGGTGACGATCGTCGGGGACCCCGAGCATCTCGAGGTCGTCGTCGCCGACAGCGGACCCGGGATGGATCCCGGCGAGTTCGATCGTGCACAGACCCGCGGGTACTCGACCAAGGCGGGTGGCGATGCCCTCGGACGCGGGTTGGGACTGGCGCTCGTCGCCCAGGTGGTCGATCGGCATCGCGGAATCCTGCGCGCGGCGAACACCTATGCGTCGGTCGTGACGGTGATGTTGTCCGCACCCGAACGCAACGCTCGTGTCGATGTCGACGAGGTGCGCGCCGGTATCGAGGGGGACGTCGCCCGATGATCCGTGTACTGATCGTCGAGGACGAACCCCTCATCGCCGAGGCGCATCGCGAATATCTTTCCCGCTTGGGCGGATTCGAGATCGTGGCGTCGGTCACGACGGCGCAGCAGGCGATGCGGGTCGCGACCGGGGCCGCGGAGACTTCGGAGCCGATCGATCTGGTCCTGCTCGATCTGGGGCTGCCCGATGCGCGTGGGGTCGACCTCGCCTCTGCGCTGTCGGGCGTGCGGCCGGGCCCGGATGTCATCGCGATCACCGCGCAACGGGACCTTGCCACCGTGCGCAGCGCGATGTCGCATGGCGTCCTGCTGTATCTCCTGAAGCCCTTCACCTTTGCCGCCTTCGGCGAGAAGATCCGGCAATACCTCAACTATCGAGGTGCCCTCACCGCCGGCAACGACGCGGTGAGTCAGCGCGACGTCGACCGTGCTCTTGCCGAACTGCGCACCTCGGATACGCGGCGGACCGCGAAGAAAGGGGCCGCCCCGGACACCGAGGACGCCGTCGGGCGTGCGGTCCGGGACAGCGACGGCGGCCGCACCGCGTCGGAGGTCGCAGCGGTGCTGGGGAGTTCGCGCGTCACCGCGTGGCGATATCTGGAACGGCTGGCCGACGACGGCACGGTCGAGCGCACCACCGAATACGGCAACACGGGTCGCCCTCAGGTCCGGTATCGCTGGCGAAGCCGATGAGCGAGGCGGGGTCCGACGGCGGTGCCGCCGGACCCCGGGCACTCACTGCTGTGCGTCGAACTCCCGTGCGCGCAGCGACCGCGCGACGGTGTCACGCCCCTCGGAGATCAGTCGCTTCAGCGCCGGCGGATGATCGGCGGACAGGAATTCGTCGGCGGCGGCGATCCCCTCGGCATTGATCGCCCAGTGCGGATAGAGGCCCACGACAACCGTTTGCGCCACTTCGCTCGACCGACGAGCCCAGATGTCGGGGATCGCCTCGAAATACTTGGCCACATACGGCTGCAGCAGGTCGCCCTGGCCCGCCCGTGCGAAGCCCTCGATCATGGTTCGGGTGTAGACATTCGAGAGCGAGTCGTCCCCGACAGCCTGAGCCCAGGCGTCGGCCTTGGCCTCGGCCAGTGGTCGAGATGCCCGTGCGGCGGCCGCCTGGCGCTGACCGGTGGCCGTGTTGTCGCGTCCAGCCTCGGCGTCGATCACCGGCGAGCTCGCCGGGTCCGTGTCGATCGCGCCGGCCGAGGCCAGTGCGCGCACCAACTTCCAGCGCATGTCGGTGTCCACCACGAGACCGGCGAGTCCGTGTGACGTCGGATCGTCGCCGTCGAGCAGACCGCGGACGGCCGGGATCTGATCGTCGTTGAGCTTGCCGGCGAGCCAGGTGTTCACGAAGGCGAGCTGGTGATCGGAGCCGGGTTCGGAGCCTCGCGCGAGCTCGAGCAGTCGGGCGCTGAAACCCGGGCGGCCCGTCGCCGACACCCATGCTGGATCTGCATAGGCCTCGATTGCGCTGGTCGCCTGCATCAGGACTCGTTGCACCACACCGATCTCCGATTCGGAGGCGATCCCGCGCTGCACCAGCTCGGCGAACTCGCGGGCCGCCATCTCGGCCTGCCGGGTCATCTCCCACGCCGCCGACCACACGAGGGTGCGCGGCATCGGGTCGGCGATGTCGCCGATCCGGGCGGTCGCGGTGGCCAGTGACTCCGAGTCCAGCCGGACCGATGCGTAGGTGAGATCGTCGTCGTTGAGCAGCACGAGGGCGCCACGGGCCACCCCGACGAGCTCGACGACGTCGGTCCGTTCACCCTCGACGTCGAGTTCGGCGCTGTGGACGCGCTCGAGGGTCCCGGAACCGTTGTCGCCGTAGACGCCGACCTTCATGCGGTGGACGCGGGTCTCACCGGCGCCTGGTTGTGCGCCGTCCTGGACGATCGTGAACCGGGTGAACTTCCCGTCGGCGTCGAGCTCGAAGTCGGGACGCATCACGTTGATACCGGTGGTCTTGAGCCACTGGGATCCCCAGTCGGACAGGTCGCGTCCGGATGACTTCTCCAGTGCGGCGAGGAGATCGGAGAACGATGCATTGCCGAACTTGTGGGCCTCGAAGTAATCGCGCAGACCGGCCAGGAAGTCCTCGAGCCCGACATAGGCGACCAGTTGCTTGAGCACCGACGCACCCTTGGCGTAGGTGATGCCGTCGAAGTTGACCTCGACGGCGGCGATGTCGGGGATGTCGGCGGCGACCGGGTGGGTGGACGGCAACTGATCCTGCCGATACGCCCAGGATTTCTCGACGTTCGCGAACGTGGTCCACGCGTTCTTGTACTCGGTGGCCTCCGACTGGGACAGGACGGACGCGAAAGTGGCGAAGGATTCGTTGAGCCACAGGTCATCCCACCACTGCATGGTGACGAGATCGCCGAACCACATGTGGGCCATCTCGTGCAGGACGGTCTCCGCGCGACGCTCGTAGAGGTACTTGGTGACCCGCGAACGGAACACGTAGTCCTCGAGGAAGGTCACCGCGCCGGCGTTCTCCATCGCGCCTGCGTTGAACTCCGGCACGAAGAGCTGATCGTACTTGCCGAAGGCATAGGGGATGCCGAAGTTCTGATGGTAGAAGCCGAAGCCCTGTTTGGTCTCGGTGAACAGTCGGTCGGCGTCCATGTGTTCGGCAAGCGATGCGCGGCAATAGATCCCGAGCGGAATTGTGCCGTGGTCGTCGGTGTAGCTGTCGGTCCACTCCGCGTAGGGGCCGGCGATCAGGGCGACGAGATACGTGCTCAGCAGCGGGGTCGCCCGGAATCGGTGGAGTCCCGGTTCGGCGGCGACGGTGTTCACCACCGCGGCGTTCGAGATCACTTTCCAGTCCTCGGGTGCGGTGACCGTCAGCGTGTAGGTGGCCTTCAGGTCCGGCTGGTCGAAACAGGCGAACATGCGCTTGGCGTCGGCCGTCTCGAACTGGGAATACAGGTAGACCGAATCGTCGGTCGGGTCGACGAAGCGGTGCAGGCCCTCACCGGTGTTGGAGTACGCACAGTCGGCGACGACGGTGAGGGTGTTCTCGGCGGCCAGCGATGGGAGTGAGATGCCCACCGACTCGTCGAAGCCGGACACGTCGAGGTCGGTGCCGTTGAGGGTCGCCGAGGTGAGCGACGGTGCGACGAGGTCGATGAAGGTCTCGGCCCCCGGGGTGGCCGTGAACGTCACGGTGGTCACCGATCGGAAGGTGTCGACCCCCGGGCCTCCGTTGCCGTCGGTGAGGTCGAGGTCGATCGCATAATTGCCGACGTCGATGGTCGCGGCGCGTTCGCGGGCTTGGTCGCGGGTCAGGTTGGGAGCAGTCACAGTCGGGTCAGTCCGCCTCTCGAATCGTGGTCCGTGGGCCAGCTTAACGGGAATGAGCGTCCGGGAATCTGGTTGTAGTTTGCGAAGAGGTATACCCACGACACACGCGGAAGGTCAGGTCGATGGCAGCAGAGACACAGACAGGTCAGCAGGAACAGGATCGGGTGGACTTCTGGTTCGACCCTCTGTGCCCGTGGTGCTGGATCACCTCGCGGTGGATTCTGGAGGCCGAGAAGGTCCGGTCCATCGACGTCAACTTCCACGTCATGAGCCTGGCGGTGCTGAATGAGGGCAAGGACATCCCCGAGGATTACCGGGAAGGTCTCAAGCAGGCGTGGCGTCCGGTCCGGGTGGTCGCCGCGGCGTGGGCGCAGAAGGGTGACGAGATCCTGGCGCCGCTGTACGAAGCGATGGGTACGCGGATCCACAACAAGGGCATCAAGGACTTCGACCAGGTGATCAGCGAGTCACTGGCCGAACTCGACCTGGACCCGTCGCTGGCGGACGCTGCCGTCTCGGAGGAGTTCGACGAGTGGATCCGGACGAGCCATCACGAGGGCATGGACAAGGTCGGCGACGACGTCGGAACCCCGACCATCCATGTGAACGGCGTCGCGTTCTTCGGGCCGGTGCTCTCACGTATCCCGCGCGGCGAGACCGCGGGGACCGTCTGGGACGGCGCTGTCGCGCTCGCGTCCTACCCGCACTTCTTCGAACTGAAGCGCAGTCGCGACGAGGCCCCCGAGTTCGACTGATTCCCGGCCGGGCCGGTGCGGTGGCGCCGCACCGGCTCAGAGCTTGGGCGGCATCTCCAGTCCGTTGGGGAGCGTGCCCGGTGCGACGGCCGCCGGGTGCGGAGGTGGCGGAACCGGGACGACGTTACCGCTGCCGACGCCGCGCACGATGGCCTTGGGACGGAACAACATCGCTCCGGCGCGGGTGCGGTCGCGCAGCGCCGCCGCCCGCCAGGTGAGCACGGGGTGTGAGGCCAGTGCGTTCACCGCCCAGGTGAAGAATCCGCGTTCGTGGGTCGCCCGGTCGGCGAACTGGTCGAAATCCACCGCCGACAACATGTATTTGCCGGCCGACAGCACCCCCATCGCCCCGGGCACCCCTCGGGGTTTGGTGTAGTACCCGTAGTTGTCGGCGGTGTACTCCTGCGCCCGCGACAATGCCGCGCCGATCAGCGGGATGTTCATCCCCACCACGGTCGCCAGCTGCCGCCAATAGGAGGTGTGGCCCGCGGCGATGTGACCGACCTCGTGGCCGATGATGAACTCGAGCGCTTCCGGATCGCGCGCGCGACCACCCACCTCGAAGAGGTCCGAGTAGACCACCACGTACCGCCGGAAGCCGTGTCCGGAGGCGAAGGCGTTGATCATGCCATTGCCGAGCACCACATAGGCATCGGGCACGTACTCGAGTCCGTAGCGGGCGGCCGCCTCGACCACGATCCGGTAGCCCTCGGGGAATTGCGTCGGCGTCATCTGCACACCGTTCACCCGGGGTTGCGCGTAGGTCACCCCACGAATCAGCAGGAGGACCAGGGGAGCGGCCAGGAGCGCGAGGAAGTACTCGCTGAACTGGCCGAGAACCACCAGCCAGACGATCACGAGGTAACCGATGAGCGTGATCGCGACGATCAGCACGAGCATCGGGATCTCCCACGGATGCAGGCGTGGCCGCAGTGCATATTGGGCAGGCGGCAGCCAGTAGGCGCCCGGTCCGGTCTCCTCAGGCGCTGCGGTCCGGTCACGGTCGGCGTCCGCGCGCGATTCCGAGACACCGGGAACATTGGGTATCGGCGATTGTGCGTCCACCCGACCAATCTATAGTGACGCCATGCGTGTCTACCTCGGTGCCGACCATGCCGGATTCGAATTGAAGAACGCGATCGCCGAACATCTGGCGGCCAACGGCCACGAGGTCGTCGATTGCGGTGCGCTCACCTACGACGCGCAGGACGACTATCCGGCGTTCTGCATCGAGGCCGCACGTCGCACCGTGGCGGATCCGGGCAGTCTGGGAATCGTCTTGGGCGGCAGTGGAAACGGCGAGCAGATCGCCGCGAACAAGGTGCCCGGTGCCCGGTGCGCCCTGGCGTGGAGCACCGAGACCGCTCAGCTGGCGCGGCAGCACAACAACGCGCAGCTCATCGGGATCGGCGGCCGGATGCACAGCACGGCGGAGGCCCTCGCGATCGTGGATGCCTTCATCGCGACGCCGTGGTCGGATGAGGCTCGTCACCAGCGGCGGATCGACATCCTCGCCGACTACGAGCGCACCGGCGAGGCGCCGGCCCTGCCGGGCCAGAGCTGAGGCGACCCGCTCCGGGTCGTGGGTGAGTCATGCCCGAAGGTCACACCCTCCACCGACTGGCGCGCCGGCAACAGCGTGTGTTCGGCGGGTCACCGGTTCATGTCACCAGCCCGCAGGGCCGCTTCGTCGACGGTGCCGCCGCCGTCGACGGTCTGGTGTTCGCCAAGGCGGAGGCGTGGGGTAAGCACCTCGTCCAGCATTTTCGGCCGATCGAGGGAAGGGCGCGGGCCGGACGGCGGATGATCCACGTCCATCTCGGTCTCTACGGTGCGTTCACCGAGGCTGCGGTGCCGATGGACGATCCGGTCGGTCAGGTCCGGATGCGGATCGAGGGTCCCGAGGTGGGGACGGATCTGCGCGGACCGACGGCGTGCGAACTGTTCACCCCGGCCGATCTGGATGCCCTGATCGCCCGGCTGGGCCCCGATCCGCTGCGGACCGACGCCGACCCGACACGTGCGTGGGACGCCATCGGCCGGTCGCGCCGATCGATCGGTGCGATGTTGATGGACCAGCGTGTGATCGCGGGCGTGGGGAACGTCTATCGGGCGGAGGTCTTGTTCCGCGCGGGCATCGACCCGTATCGCGAGAGTCGCCGGATCGATGCCGACGAGTTCGACGGACTGTGGGCAGATCTCGTGGCCCTGATGCGGATCGGGGTTCGCCGCGGACGTATGCACGTGGTTCGGCCCGAGAATGACCACGGGGCGCCGTCGTATGCGGCCGATCGCCCGCGCACATATGTGTATCGCCGTGCCGGGGAGCCGTGTCGCATCTGTGGGACCACGGTGCGTGTCGCCGAACTCGACGGTCGAAATCTGTACTGGTGTCCCGTCTGTCAGCGGTGAGGGTCGGTCAGCGGGATTCGGCGCGCTGCGCCATCACCAGGAGTTCGTCGCGCTGGTTGCGACTGGCGAGCGCATAGATGTCGTCGTAGAGCTTGCGCTGCGAGAAGGGCTGAAAACGGGCACGGAGACGTGCGAAGGACATGGGGAACAACTCCTGAATTTGCGGTGCTTCGTATCCCATTGTCCGTGTTACAGCCAGGTTAATCAATCTGACCTGGGGTGATGTGCCTTACGTCGGCGGGCGAATCACAGGGAACCCTCAGGCTCGGCCACGGAATTTCACACCGGGACAGCGCACGATGGGGTGATGGGCGGGTTCTCTGAGATCGGGTCACGGCTGCACCGGCAGGTGACCGTGCTTGCCGTGGGCGGCACCGGGGAGTCTTTCCACGGCGACCGTCGACGTGACGTGACCGGCATGCTGCGTGGCGTCACCGCAGGCCTCGACGATCGTTTCGACTCTCGATGGATCGGATACCCCGCCAGCTACGGCCCCGCACCGCACATCGGTGGGATCAGCTATCAGCGGAGTCTCGACATCGGTACTCGAGCGCTCCATGCGGCCCTGCGGCAGACCGAGGGGCCCATTGCCTTGATCGGTTACTCGCAAGGCGCCGTGGTGATCCGGGCGGCGCTGCACGAACTGGGCGAGGCCGGAGACCCGGTGCTCGAGCGCGTGCTGGCGGTCGGATTCGTCGCCGACCCCCATCAGCCACCCGGCGTGGTGGCGGGCTGTGCGGGATGGGGTGTCGCCGGCCCGGGACCGGCGCTGCCGGCCACGGTGCCTGCTCATTGGGTGGGTACGCCGGACGACATGATCTGCAACGCGGCAGCGGACTCCTTTCTCCGCGACGTCGCCGATCTCACGGCAGATTTCAGTGTGAGCCGAGTCCGTTCCTGGCTGACCCAGATTTGGAACATACTGCGGCACAATTCTTTCCAGAATGCCGATCGGACCTCGCCGGGGCCGGCGCAGTTTTTCCGCGACGTCGGGCGGCTCTGGTCGGCGGTCCGGGAGGTACTCGGCTACCTACCCGGGACCATCACCTGGCGCGGTCTGGTGCTCCGCAATCGCCGGGGTGGCCGGCACACGTCCTATGCCCGTGAGCCGTACCGGCGCGGATCGTGGACGGACCCCGACACCACCGGATGCGAGGCGCTCGCCGCCTGGTTGCAGGTGTGCGCGACGTTCTCGGACATCGGATGCTCGGCAGAGTGGGACGAGGTCGAGTTCGCTGCCTGAGCGCGTCGCGCCCGATCCGTCCGCGCCGAAGATTCCGCGGTGTTGAATCCCGTCGAACACTGTGCTTCTCGAGCCGTGCCGCTCCGGATCAGGGGTGAGACTTGGTCCCGTCGAAGACGCTACGTGAGGCGGTTCTCTATCTGACCGGTCTGAATCAGCGTGAGCTGTACGGGCAGTCGTACCGGTTGAAGTCGGACATCACCGTCACCGATCTGGCGGCCCGCACCATGCACGTCGTCGGCAAGGAGATCGACGTCATCCAGAGCCGACTCGCCCGGAACTCGGTTCGGATGCTGATCGGCAGCGCACATTTCGTGGATCCGCACGAAATCGCGATCGAGGACGCGACCGGCGATCTCAGCCGTGCCGGCGCCGACCATTTCGTGATCGCCGTAGGGTCCAGACCGGCGCGGCGGGCAAGTGTCGAGTTCGACGGCGTGAGCCGCCGTGCCGCCTATCACGCCTTCGACGAGCCGGTCGGCGCCACCGCCGGGATCTCCAGCCGATCGGCATCTACGCGATCCTGGAGATCAGTTTCGTCGGCAAGACCGAAGATCAGCTCACCACGGCCAACATCCCGTTCGAGGTGGGGGTCGCACGCTATCGGGACCTCGCCCGCGGCGCGATCATGGGCGATTCCTACGGTCTGCTCAAGCTCCTCGTGCACGCCGAGGACCGGACACTGCTCGGGGTGACGATGCGGGCGATCGCCCGGGTGCGGTCGGCGGGGCAGCACCTGGATCTGGAGGCGGGCCCGGCCGTCGGGGGCCAGGGGTCGGCCCGGCGCTCGGAGGCCGCGCGCCGGGCCGCCGTGGATGTCCATCGCGACGAGAAGGGCCCGGTCCGCATGGACCGGGCCCTTCCCACGTTCTTCGCGATCTGGCGGTGTACTCAGTCGCCGGTGTACTCAGTCGCCGGTGTACTTCGGACCGACGGTGCCGCGCACGACGATCGGAGTGTCACGCGGGATGGTGTTGAACACCCATTTGCCGTTCTCGGTGCTCACGTTGATGCACCCGTGGCTCGCGTTGCTGCGGCCCTGCTGCGAGACCGACCAAGGCGCCGCGTGGATGAAGATTCCGTCCCACGACATGCGGGTCGCGTACTCGACATACGTGCGGTACCCCTCGGCGGAATCGACCGGCACACCGTACGTGGACGAGTCCATGTACATGTCGCGGTACTTCTCCTTGGTGTGGTACACGCCGTTCGGGGTCGGATGATCGTTCGTCCCCATCGAGATCGGCATGGTCTTGACCTGGTTGCCGTTGTGCCACCAGGTGATCTGGTGCGAGGCATCGTCGGCGAGTGCGATCCAGCCGGTCGAGGTCTTCACCCCCGGGATGGCCGGGCCCTTGGGCTGCTCCGGCGTCGTGGGGGCCGGCTTCGGCTTCGGGGTGCTCTTCGGCGTCGACGGTGCACCCGGGATCTGCGGGGCACCGGGGACGTCCGGGATCGTCAGCGGAGGCAGCCCCGGGACCGGTGTGATGGTCGTCGGCGCGGCGCTTGCGGCAATCGGCAGGGCGAGCACGACGGCGAGCGCACCGATCACGATGGCGATCGCACGTTGTGTCAGGCCGCGACGAGCGCGACGTGAAGGCTTCGATGTCAACACGGAGAGACCTTTGCAGTTCGAGTTACTGAAGCGCTTCCCCCGGAGCGCTCAACCATCGTTACACAAACGTTGTCATCGGGCCAAAGCCGAAACGTCGAACATTCCACCAATACCGCCCGACGGACGGGGCGTTTCCGTGAACAGCGTGGTGACCGGGGCAGGTGACCAGGTCAGGGTGACAACCGTCACATCCTGGCAGGTCACCTCCGCGTCGTGCAGTTACGTGGCCGCGACCCGACGGCAACAGTTCGCGGAAGGGTGACCCGAGCGGCCCCGGGTGACCCCGCGCGACGATCGGTCAGCAGCTACTGGGAGCCGGAGCCCCGTTGAAGCGGTCGGTGAGGTACTGGAACGCGGGGAGCAGACCGATGACCGCGGCCGACAGATGATCGGGCGACGGCGTCAGCAGTCGCTGAACGCGAGCGCCGGCCCGGCAGTACCGGTTGATCGTGTAGTCGATCGATGACACGGGGATGAGGACATCGGTCGGGCTGTGCCATTCGAAGATGGGAACGCGCGGGATTCCGGGATAGAGCGACAGGCTGTTCTCCTCGACGACCCGGCGCGCGTCCTTGTTGTCGAAGATCGCGCGGCCGCCGATGGTCACCTGCTGGGCGTCGTGCCCGGCGCCGAGGCGCAGGATGTCGTTTGTGCAGGCGTTGCGCATGCCCTGATACATCTGCCTGCCGAGCGGCGACAGGTACTTCATCATCGGGATCTGATCGGGATACTCCCGCGCGACGCCGATGGCTGCGGCGAACGCCAGGCCGAAGGCCGGATGCGGGTTGTTGTAGCCCAGCCCCTCGGCCATCTTGATCAGGTTCATCGGCACGCCACCATAGGCGGCACCGACGATGTTCAGGTCGGGCGCGTACTTCGGTGCGAGGGCGGCCGCCCACGCGGTGGCCATCCCGCCACCGGAGTAGCCGGCCATGCCGACCCGGCTCTTGGCCACCTGCGCGGGTCCGAATCGTTGCACCGCGCGGATGCCGTCCAAGGTGATCTGGCCGCCGAGTTTGGCCGCCCCGTAAGCACTGCGCGGTCCGAGGTGGTCGGGAATGGCGATGGTCCAGCCACGCTGCAGGGCCACGTTCAGAGCCGGGGCCTCCCGGATCGCGAGATTAGGGTCCTGGGTCCAGAGTGCTTGCGACGGTGCGCATTCGAGGCCGGTCGCATTGATGATGTGCTGGAACGACAGGAGCGGTCCATTGACGCGCTTCTTGGTGGGCACCAGCAGGGTGGTCACGGCCGAGATCGGCTTGCCCTGGCTGTCCGAGGAACGGAACTTGATCTGATAGGTCCGGACGTCGAAGAACGCAGGCGGATTGGGTCGCCCGCGCACCGAGATGACGTCACCCGGCGCATACTTCCCGATGTTCTTCGGGATCGAGTAGAAGCTGTCGGGCAGCGGTGTCGGCATCGCGACGTCGTCGGCGGCCGCGGTCGGAGTGCCGGCGATGATGCCGCCGGCGATCATCGACAGCGCCGCCGCGGCGGCGACGAGTCTGCGTCGAATGGCCGTCGTCCGGCGTGGTGGCCGCGGCGTCGTGTGCGTTCGGTGGTCGGGCAAGAGCATGTGTCCCCCAGGGCTGAATTCCAGGATCGGCTGTCCTTCGACGTCCCCCGACCCCCACGGTGGTGTCCGTCGTTCGTCCTAATGGTGCGACACATGAGTGATGAATGCCAACGCGCGTTGAGATATTTGGTTCGGACGGATGGTTGGTTGGCATGCCGAGAGCCGGCGACGCCGGTGCTGGTGCGATCGGGTCGTCAGGCCGGCTGCGGGTGTTCGGTCCGCAGGTGACGAGCCGGTTCGGAACAGGACTCATCACGGCATACGAGCATCACGTCGACCCGTCCCGGGCCGGAGTCGGAATGCGTGACGTCCTTGCGGACATACAGATGTGCACCGCAACTCGGGCACTTGCGTGGGCTCTTCGAATGGCTGGATGACATGGCCCAACCCTACGCCGGATGTGGCCTATATCACAGCGCGAGGAACGGTCTCGAGCAGGCCCGAAAGCGTGCGGGATCGCCGTTTCGGTTCGTGTGGAGCGGGTGACGGGAATCGAACCCGCGTAGCTAGTTTGGAAGATTAGGGAACTGGTAGAATCGGCGCATGTCCTGAACCTATTACCGCAGGTAGACTAGCTACCGTCCGGCTATGATGGTTCATGAATACGTACACGTTGGCTGTAATGCGTGGCTGTACAGCCACAGGAAGAGGTGGGGGTATGGCGACAAAGCGGCGACGGCGACCGGCCGGGGACGGCGCGCTCTACCAACGCGCCAACGGCCTCTGGATCGGATCAGTCGACCTACCCACTCGGGACGGGAAACGACGCCGCCGAGAGGTCACCTCCATGGACTACGAGACGGCCATGCAGAAGCTGCGGAAGCTGCGCCGCGACGTCGAAGACGGCATGGCTCCGGTCACCGACCGGACGACAGTCGAGAAGTGGCTCACCGAGTGGCTCGACACCATCGTCATCCGCGACGTGAAGCCGACGACGAGGGCCACCTACCAGTCGACGGTGCGCGCCCAGATCGTGCCGAGGATCGGGACGAAGAAACTCGGCAAGCTCACTCCCCGCGATGTGCGCGGCATGTGCGACGGCATCGCGAAGGATCGGTCGACCGGGTCGGCGCTCAACGCCTACTGGACGTTGTCGAAGGCGCTCACCGCGGCGAAGAACGATGGCCTCATCCGTGACAATCCGTGCGAGCGGGTGTCGCCGCCGAAGGCTTTGCGTGAGTCGCGTGGCTCCCACGAACTCGACGACGTGAAACGGCTCCTCGCCCACCTCGTCGAGGTCGGCGACCCGGACCTGACGGCCCGCTGGTGTCTGGCCCTGTTCACCGGCGCCCGCCAGGCCGAGTGTCTCGGCCTCGAGTGGGATCGTGTGGACTTCGACCGCGGCCTGGTCGACTACTCGTGGACGCTGCAGTGGCTGCGACTGCGGGAGAAGTACGGGCGCCTGTCCGACGACCGGACGCTGTATCCGCGCGACATGTTCGATGTGGATCCGGGATTCGACTTCCGCCCGATTTGGCGTACCGGCTGCCTGATCCCGCCGAAGACTGGCGGATCGCGGCGTGTGGTGCCGATGGTCGCACCGTTGCAGGCGGCGCTCGAGCAGCACCGCGGCAACACGTCGGGGAGAGGATTGGTGTGGACGCGGGAAGGTGGGAGACCGTACCGGAAGATCGATGACTCGACGCGCTGGCATGAGACGCTCGCGGCGGCCGGCGTCGCGGACCTGACGTTGCATTCGGCGCGGCATACGGTCGCGACTCTGCTGCAGCAGGGTGGGGTGCCTGAGGCGATCCGGATGGCGATTCTGGGGCACAGTAGCGCGGCGATGGCCCGCAACTACGCCCATGTCGATCAGACGCTGACGCGCGAAGCTCTGTCGCAGTTGGATTCGATGCTGAAGCTGGACTGACTCGTCGGTAACGTTGCATCCGAATTGTGTTGTGTCACAAGTCGATTACATACCAGAGGGTACGGGAACGGCCGTAGTCAGATCGGTGCACGTCGCAACGCCTGACACCCGTCCAGACACACCAACCTGAATCCGATTGCACACAGCGAATAGGGGATTCCGTATGGTCGGCCGTCCGACAGGCTGGTAGTTATCGACGCTAAGAGGCTGAGCCGACTACCGGAAGGGCATCGGGTGACGCATAGGGGACCAAAGACTCTTACCCGCCAGTCGGGTCGAAGTCGGGTAACGACCTGTCCGGGCAGACGGATACATTGCGTGAGATCCCGTAGTTGTGGATCACCTGGTGCTCGTAGCCGAGTGAGTCCATCGCGGCGAGCCATGCACGGTAGGGCGGCCAGGAGGTGACTTCGACGACGTTCTCGACGATGACGGCTTCGTAGGCGTGGTATTCGGCGAACCGCACTACGTCCCACATGGTGGCGCGGGAGCGTTCGGCGGCCTCGTCGGGCAGGGTTTCGCCGAACAGGTCGGGTTGTTTGTCGGCGCGCTTTTTGCCTTGGGCGACCGAGTGTTTCGTGCATGACGGCGATGCCCATAGCAGGTCGGTGTGCGGGAACAGTCGTGGTTCGTATTGGCTGATGTCGGCGCAGACGTGTTCGGCGTCGGGGTGGTTGGCCGAGTGTGAGTCGATGGCCAGCTGCCAGTGGTTAGCGGCGACGACGAGTTTGATGCCGGGTCTCTGGATGGCGCCGGTGGATGAGCCGCCGAGGCCGGCGAACAGGTCAGCCATGGTGAGCCCGTAACCGGGATCGGTGAACCCCCACGAGGTGGCCTGCAAATCGGTGAATGTCATGTGCATTGTCCTTCTGGGGTTATGCGGGGTACCAGCCCCAGCGGGCGATCCACACAATGGCGGACACCACAGCAGCGGCAGTGAGGGCGAGGAGGGCGGCAAGACGACGCATCACGCCTCCTCGGGTAGATAGAGCACGATGAGACGGTCCTCAGGTCGGCAGGTCGCCTCGTGGACAACCTCGGCGGTAGACCACTCAACATCGGTGCCGTCACATGAGCAGTGCCATGCCGTGCTGTGCCGAATCCACGTGTGCTCGGCGGGAAGTTCCTGCACCACAGCACCGACCGGCAGCGCATCCAACTCCTCGACTGTCCGTATGGTGCGTTCTTCCTCCCACACAGAAGACACATGAGCGGCGTAGGAATTCGGATGCATCGACTCGCCACAGGCACACGTGGGGAGCTTGCATGTGCCGTCGCGATAGAACGTCATGCCCATTCCCATGCGGTGTTCTGCTATGACCTCGGTGAGGGACTTCACGACACACCCCCAGCGGCGGCATGATGCTGCGGAGCTTCGTACGGTCGGCCACACTCACACACCGAGTGGTTGACGGCTTTCGGGTCGAAGTCGTGTGGCTCATCGCAGATGCAGCGGTCGGGGTTTCCGGTCAGGGGGCAGGCGCTCACGATGCACTCCGATCAAGGATGCGGGCGAGACCCCTGTGAAACTCGATCGCTTCGGCGGGCAGCATGATCGGGTGCGCGACCTCTTCGCTGAGCTTGAACAGGTGAACAGCACGATTGGCGCCGTCCGTGATGACCGTGCTCGTGCTGTCGTATCGGTCGGCCTCCGTCAGCCACGCGCGGGCACGGGTTTCGATGTCACTCATGACAGTTCCTCGCTCGGGTAGATGAGACGGGATAGGTCATAGAGGAGGTCGTCAACGGGTCCTGCCGCGTACACGTCGCCGCAGTCTTGAGACTCGTAGGCCTTCCATTGCCGCGCCGACTCGATGAGAGGGTGCAGTGGCGCCAGAGCCTCACGGGCAGCGGCGACGGCCAGGACTGCGGGACCGTTCGATTCCACATCCCGCAACCACGACCAAGTCGCCACATCCTCGTTTGCGTCATGCGCGTAGTAGCGGTCGCGCCACGCTCGTTGTGCCGCTTCCACAGCAGGGTCACTCGCCATGGTTGCCTCCCGACTCGGCGTGACGGGCAGCAGCGAGGAGAGCGGCGGCGAACGCCGCGTGGTCCTCGGCAGCCTTCGACTCCTCGCCGTTGCCGCGACGTGCGGACGCGAATGGAACCGATCCGTTGACGCCCACGGACCAGTTGAGGTAGCCGGGATCGCTGTGCGAGCGAGTCGACGCCCACCGACCACGCTCGTTCGGCTCGGGCAGCTTCACGATTTCGTAGCCCTCGCGTCGGAGTTCGCGCACGATCGCATGCGCAGTGGCGTCTTTCGCGCCCTCCTGACGGACTCCCGGTAACACGCTGGCGATGACCTGTTCTGGTGTGTCACTCATGCTTGCCCCTTGTTGTCGAGAGCGAGGAGACCGCGTGCGTGGAGGGCTTGTGCGATCTCCTCGAAGGCGTTGTATCCCCATGACGCTTTCCTGTACACATCCGCTGCCGTGCGTGCCGCCTCCTCGATGACCTTCTCGGCTTCGCTGTCTCGGGTAGCGGACTGCTCAAGACGATCAGCCTCGGCGCGGAGGGCTCCCACAACTTCCGCAGCCTCGGCGAGGCTGGCCTTGTGCGGGTACTTGTCCACCACTTCCAGGGCGAACCGATAGTGCTCGGGTGTGGGGTTGGTGGCATCAGTGGTGGGGAGTTCGTCCTCCGCCTGCATCGCGCGGCGGTACCAAGAATCGCGGTCACTACGTGCTTCGTCTCGTTCGGCCACCACACGACGAGCAGCGTCCGGCGTATGGCATTCCGCCTCGGGGTGCGCGCCGAGAATGCGCCGCGTCTCCTGCATCTCGGAAAGGTGATTCCAGGCCTCGGACATCCACTCGTCGCGCCACCAGGCCTGCTCGGCGAACAGCCATGCGGCGACGTCCCGTAGTTCTGCGATGGTGGCGGCATCCGCATCACGCTGGGCGGTCAGAGCATCCCGCTCCCCCATGTACCGGTCGGCCTGCTTCGCCAACCGATCCAAACCCGCATCCTTCCCAGCAATCTCCGCACGAGCCTGCGCGAGGAGACGCGCATCCACCAGCGTGTACTCACGCCCATACCCGTCCGTCATGGTGGTCGCCAAGATCATCGGCTTGTCAGGCATCAGTACAGCGCCCCGATCTTGGCGACCTGGCCGGCGCGGTCACGGACGACGATCCGCCACGGCACAACGAGGTACGCCGCGATGTCGCCGGAGCTGTCGAGCAGAGCGTCCGTCAACCCGTCGGTTGTGGCCAGGCGCAGTTCGTACTGGGCTTCGATGGCGTTGAGCGCACCAGCCTTGCGGCTGTATCCCTCACCGCTGCCGAGGATCTGCCCGTTCTTCGACTTGCACCGCCACCGCCAGTCCAGGCCAGCCGGGTACACCTCGATCGTGCCTCTGCAGTCCGCTGCCATCGTCGGCGGATTCTCGAAATCAATCACTGTTCGTCTCCTTCGTCTCTGGTCCGTGCCACACACGGAAGTCTTTTCGGCTCACCATTGATCGGATTGGTGCACAGCTCCCCATCCCTGGCCCCACACTCCGGGCACACCCGGAAGATGCTGTCCCACTCCAAATACGGGCGAGGAATATCAGCCGACATCAGCCACCGCCGGAGGCTCAAACCCGCCATCGTCGTCCAACCAGCGTTGACGGCCACGCCACAACACCGGCTCCTCCACCGGCCTCCCCCACTGAGACACCAACCAGCCCAACGCCTTCGCCTCACGACGATTCGTCTCAATGTGCAGATGACACAACCCGCAGATGTACAAACCGTTCGACGCGTGGTTGGTGTCGATGCGGCGTGTCCCCCCAGCACCCCGTGGCCGGCGGTGATGGAACTGTTCGCCGTGCATGGAGCAGATGCCGTCGACCATCACTTCGCACATGCCGGATGAGCGGGCAAGGATGAGGTCTTTCACCGCCGGGGTGAAACCCGTGTACCTCATGACGCCACCTCGGCGCGCGCAACAATCGCCTCCAGGCGGCGACGCTTCCCCGCCGACCAGCGATCCCCGAACACCTCGCCAGCACACACACCCTGCGGATACTCCTGACCCAACGTCCAGATCGCGCAATCCACCAACCCCGGGCATCGACGACACTCGCGGGCAGCACGGGTTTGCGTCATCGGATCTTCCGACAACCACTCGTCCCGGCCGCCGCACACAATGTTGTCGCGCCACCCTGTGCGGCGTTCCGGAATGCGGATCGGCACAACCGTTTCCTGCGGCGTGTACGCTCGCCGATTCGCAGCCCGCGCACAGGTGCAGCAGCGGCGATCCCCGTTCGCCAAGATGCGGGTGTTCTCCGGTGTGTACTCGTGCCCGTTGCGGCAGTGCGTCTTCGGCTGCGAGGTCAGCCCCTGACGCTTTCGCGCCCGCCGCTGCCGCGCTTCATCCGCACAGCAGATTTTGCATCGGTACTCGACATGACCTGCACTGACCTTGTTGATGACGTACACGTTGTCCGGTGTTTTCGGGTGGCCGTTGCGGCAGTGCGTTGATGGGGGTCTGCCGCCCTTATTGCTTGTCATGACGCCTCCGGCAGTTCGCGGCGCAGGTCGCGGCGCTCCCGCTCCGACAAGCCGCCCCACACCCCGAACCGTTCACCGTTGTCCAACGCAAACTGCAAGCACTGGTCTCTGAAATCGCATCGCGCGCACACAGCTTTCGCGGCGCGTGTCGACTCCCCCTTCTCCGGGAAGAACGCTTCCGGATCGGTGGATGCACACGGCCCGTACCGCATCCACTCCGGCTGGTCGGCGAGTGAGGCGAAAAAGTCGGTGGACTGTGCTTCCCGCGACCGCGTCATACCCGTCCCGCGTAGGACGTGTGCTTTGGTGTGGTCCTCGTCGGCGGTTGTGCGGGTGTGCCGTTCGCTGGAGGCTTTGAAGGTGACGGTGCGGTCCAGGCCGGCGTCGCCACGTTCACCGTTGCGTCTTGTGGACTGGAAGTAGCTTCCCCAAAACTCGCTCACTGGTCGACCCCCTCAGCACCCAACGCATCCGACAGTGTCGACTGGGCATCCTCGAGGGACGGTTCACCGAGGATCGCTGCACCCTCGGCCTGCACCCGTCTCGTCAAATCTTCGAGCTTGCGCACATCGGTGCACTGGGCAATGTTGAGGCCCGGCCCCTTCGCTGAGATGGACCAGGCGGCGAACTCTTTCGTGTCCATGCCGGCATCCCGCACCGCGGAAGCCAATTCCTCTGTCGCCTTCTGCAGCGGCGTCTTCTGACGGTTCCGCACGATGAGCCTGGGACACGGCAGCACGACCGTGCAAACCATCTCGGGCAGCTTCACCGCAGGCACCTACCGGCTGCGCTACAACCCGACGACCAAGACTTACACCGCCGCAAAGTATGTCGGCGGTGCCTGGTCGGATCTGATCTCGTGGACCGATTCGAGCAACGTCATCGCCCACGGCAACGGCCACCGCTACGGCGCGATCGGCATCGGTCGACTGTTCACCATCAACGGCGGCACCATCGACAACTTCTACCTGCGGGACTGGACATGACCCGCAGCCCATCACAGAACAGGAGTCCTGATGCCTGACATCACAGTCATCGCCGATGAGGGAATGGTCGGTTCCTCCGGCACTGTCCGTCTCGTCTTCCGTGCCCGCGCCCCCTACTACGACGGCGACGTGTTGGTGAAACCGCGGGGGATCGCGAAAGACTTCGCCTACAACGTCGCCAAGACTGTTTCCCTGCGGCCCGGGCCGTGGCAGGTGTCCGGGATCGGGAAGACCGCCGTCTATTTCGATGTGGGGGAGACGGCGACGACGTTGAAGGCGTTGATCGAAACGAACCTCGACATTCCCGGGACGGCGCCGACCGCCACGCTGTCGCAGGCGGTGGAGGCGTGGATGGCGGCGAACGTCAACACCGAAGTGACCGACACGATGATGACGTCGCTACTCGCCGATCCGGATTCGGATGCGTCGGCGGCGGTCGCGGCGCGGGCTGTCGAGGTCACCGCCGACAAGCTGTCGAAAACGGACGCTGACGCCTCTTATGCCCCGACCGAGACCGAGACCTGGGCGCGCTGCTACGCGGGCACCGCGCGCCGCTACGTCTCACCGATCGGTTCGGACACCAACGACGGACGCTCGGCGGGCGATGCGTTCCTGACCGCCGAAGCCGCCTACGCCGATCTCCCTGCCGGGGGCGAGGTGATCATGCTGCCCGGTGTGCATCTGCATCCGGCCAATACCTTCAAGATCACCAACACCGCCACCATTCGCAATAAGCCGGTCACCTTCCGTGGCGCAGGCGTACGCAAAACGATCTGGCAGCGCACCGTCGACCTGCCAATGATTCGCGTCATGGGCGACCCCGCCGTGGCGCTGGACTCCACCATGCTCGCCTCCGACGTGTCCTTCGAGCAGATGACCTTCGACGGCCAGGGCTTCGATGCCGGTGGTCCCGGCTACTCGTCCAACCTGATCGAACTGCTGGAGGTCAACCACATCGAGTTCGACCGCTACCGGCTCTACAACGTGGCCGGGACCGGCCTGTTCGGGCGGGCGGTGGAGAACTCGAAAATGCAGCGCGGACGGCACTCGGCGCTGGGTACCACGGTCGGCTCGAATCGGGCCGGGATGATGTTGACCAACGGCACCAGCCTGGAATCCAACGGCTTTCACTGGAACTCAATCGACTTCGAGATCACCTACGGTGGCCGCGACATTCACATCATCGGCGACACCACCCGCAAGGCGCAGAACTTCATCTTCATCACCCCCAAGTTCGAGTCGGCACCGTCCTCGGCAGCCAGCGGCTACGCGCCGTCGCAGCGGGTGCTCTTCGAGCGGGTGGACGAGGCACTGTTCGTGGGGGCGAAGTTCATTCGCGGCCTGGGCACCCAGCTCGACGTGTCGCTGTCGGCGAAGGTGCGGGTCATCGGGTCGGAGTTCATCGACGGGCAGGGCGCGTATGCGTTGCGCTTCCAGGACGGCGACGGGCATCTGGTGGACACCAGCACCTTCCAGGGGTCGGCAGCTATGTCGACGGCGGGGGGTGCGCACATTCGGATCGATCCGACTGCCATCGTGAACATCGGTTCCACCCGGCACACCATCGTCGGCACCGAGAAGGCCATCGACGATCTATCGGGTCAGGGGCGGCGGATGGCCCAGGTCCGTGACAGTGTGGGCGCACCGATGCCATTCCAGAAGGCGGGCGTCACCGCCGGTGGGTCGGGCTACATGGGCGCGATCCAGGGCTCCACCGTGGAGTATGTGGTGCCGCGTTCGGGTCGGCTGGTGGCGTTGACAGCGTATTCGTCGGCCACCATCACCGCCGGGACGATCACGTTCACCGCGCAGAAGAACGGGTCCGCGGTCGCATTGCAAACGGTGCTCAACACCGCCAACAAGAGCCGGGTCACCGACCTCGGCTACAGCGGTGGGGTTGCGGTCGCCGCCGGAGATGTGGTGCGGGTGGAGTGGTCGGCCTCGGCTGATATTGCCCCGTCCACGGCGAACCTGAACGCGATGCTCTACGTGGTGCCCGACGTGGCCTGATCCGCGCCCCGCCCATAACCCGAATCGTCAGGTCGCTTTTCTGTCGTGAGAATCCGGTAACCTGTCGGGGTGGCGGCAAGTACTGCCGCCACCCCACATAGGTCGACCCCGGCCAGGTGCTACCAACACCGCAAGCCGGGGCCTCGCCATAATCCAGAATGGACCTGGACATGACTGCGCCTCACGCTACCCAGTTCACCCCCGAACTCCCCACCGAACGCGAGTTCGACCTCTTCATCGACGCGTTCCTGTCGCGCTACAGCAACAACACCCGCCGCGAATACGAACGCGACATCCACATGTTCCGCGACTGGTGCATGACCGAAGGCGGCGGAATCCACCCCTTCCAGACCCGCCGGCGCACCATAGAGGCGTACGTCCGCCACATGACCGATGTACGCGGCAACCAACCCCGCAGCGTCAACCGCCGCGTAATCTGCCTGCGCCAGTTCTACGAGTTCGCCCTCGACGACGACTACATCATCAAGAACCCGTGCCGGAACGTGCGGATGGCGAAACCGAAACTCGACCTGTCGAAGAAGGTCCACCTCAACCGTGAGGAAACCCAACGGTTCCTGCGCGCCGCGTACGACACCAGCGCATCCGAGTACGCCATGTGCGCGCTCATGGCCTACCTCGGCCTGCGAGTCAGCGAAGTGTGCGAGCTCGACGTCCCGGACGTCATGCACTACTCCAAGGGGCATCGGGTCATCACGTTTGTCGGGAAGAACGGCGACCCGGCCACCGTCCCGCAACCTCCGGTCATCATGCGGGCACTCGACGCTGTCATCGAAAACCTCGACGACAGGAAGGGGCCACTGTTCGTGCGGCGTGACGGCTCACGAATGACGCGGCGGTCGGCGGATCGCGTTGTGAAACGCGCCGCGAAGAAGGCGGCGATCAGCGACATGGTGGTGTCGCCTCACACCCTCCGGCATGGAGCAATCGCCAACGCCATCGACGCCGGCATCCCGATCCGCGACGTCCAGCTCATGGCCCGGCACCGCGACATCTCGGTGACGATCCGCATCTACGACAGAGGCCGCTTCAACCTCGACACCCACGCATCCCACGGCCTGGCCGCCTACCTCGGTGCCGTCGGATAGAACCCTGATAGCACTACGCGCCCGTCCTCACATCGAGGGCGGGCGCGTTTTTGCGTTGGTGGCTGTAGTCCGCTGGCTTTGGCTGTATCTGAGGCTGTAGCTGGTTATCGAATGTGCCTCTGATCTGGAGCGGGTGACGGGAATCGAACCCGCGTAGCTAGTTTGGAAGACTAGGGCTCTACCATTGAGCTACACCCGCGTGCCGCGCCACCTGTGGGATCACCACCGGCGTCGCGTGCGCACCAGACTGTACCCGGTGCGGTCGGCGATCTCGAAATCGCCTCGCGGGTTCCTCATCCGCCCGGGTCTGAGTGCACCCGTTTAGGTCGTCGGCAGGCCGCCACGTACTATCTTCTGTTGGCCCTGCTCTGCGTTCTCACCGGTCTCCGGTACGTGCCGCGACGAGGGGTCGACCGGGATGTGGCGCAGCTTGGTAGCGCATCCGCTTTGGGAGCGGAGGGTCGCAGGTTCAAATCCTGTCATCCCGACTCAGGTGAACGACCTCGAGACTTGTCATTACCCGACGCAGAAATGCAGATGTTAGGAGCAGGCGTGAAGAGCACCGTCGAGCAGCTGAGCCCGACCCGAGTGAAGCTCAATGTCGAAGTCCCATTCGAGGAGTTGTCCGGGGAGTTCGACCGGGCCTACAAGTCTCTGGCCCAGCAGATCCGCATCCCGGGCTTCCGTCCGGGTAAAGCGCCCGCCAAGCTGATCGAGGCCCGGGTCGGTCGCGATTCGATCCTCGCCCAGGTGGTCAACGACGCGCTCCCGACGAAGTACTCGCAGGCCGTCGAGGAGACCGACACGAAGGCCATCGGACAGCCCGAGATCGACCTTGCCGAGCTCGTCTACGGCGATCCGGTCACCTTCACCGCCGAGGTCGACGTCCGTCCGGACGTCGAGCTGCCGGACTACTCGACACTGGCCGTCGAGGTCGACGCCATCGAGGTCGACGACGCCGAGGTCGAGGAGCAGGTCGAGGGACTGCGAGCCCGATTCGGCACGCTGAAGGGCGTCGACCGTGGCGCCGAGAACGGTGACTTCGTCTCGATCGACCTGGCCGCCACTGTCGACGGCGAGGCCGTCGAGGAGGCCTCGACCGAGGGTCTGTCGCACGAGGTCGGCTCCGGTCAGCTGATCGAGGGCCTCGACGACGCTCTGGTCGGGATGAAGACCGGCGAGAACAAGGAGTTCACCACCAAGCTCGTCGCCGGCGACCATTCCGGTGAGGACGCCCAGGTGACCGTGACCGTGAACTCGGTCAAGGAGCGCGAGCTCCCCGAGCTCGACGACGAGTTCGCCCAGATGGCCAGCGAGTTCGACACCGTCGCCGAACTGCGCGACAGCCTCGTCGAGCGCGTCGAGCAGTCGAAGAAGCTCGAGCAGGCCAACGCGATCCGCGACAAGGTTCTCGAGGACCTGCTCGAGAAGGTCGAGATCCCGCTGCCGGAGAAGGTCGTCGCCGACGAGATCGAGGGCCAGCAGCATCAGGTGATCCACGCACTCGGTCACGATGACGAGCAGGTCGCCAAGTTCCTTGAGGCGCAGGGCAAGACGCGCGAGGAGTGGGACAACGAAGCCCGCGAAGAGGCCGAGAAGTCGGTCAAGACGCAGTTGCTGCTCGATGCCATCGCCGAGCAGCAGGACACCGACGTCTCGCAGGACGAGCTGACCCAGCAGATCCTGTTCCAGGCCCAGCGTTACGGGATGCAGCCGCAGGAGTTCATCCAGCAGCTGCAGAACGCCGGCCAGGTCGGCGCGGTCTACGCCGATGTCCGGCGGGGCAAGGCGCTCGCCGGGATCGTCTCGGACGTGACGGTGACCGACAGCAAGGGCGCGGCCGTGGACACCGACGAGTTCTTCGGCAAGCCCGAGGAAGCAGCCGACGACGACGCAGCCGACGACGACAGCGCGGAGAACTGAGTATCCACACGTAGATGCACGAACAGCCGGAGCCGGGTCATCACCCGTCGCCGGCTGTTCTGCTCTCAGCGAAGAGCGGTGTCATCGGGACTGTCCGTCCGGCCGCATTGGTTAGTGTCGATGAGGACGTCGAGATGGCCACCGGGCCGACCCCGGGCATCGCACAGACGAAGGTAGACCCCTAATCGGTTGACGCGGTCGAGGACCGCATGTCACCACGACAGGCAAAGGTAGGAACTGTGAGTGAGCCGACCATCCACACACCAACGCTGAGTTCGGGAGTGGCCGGGCTGAACCTGACCGACTCCGTGTTCGAGCGACTGCTCCGAGAGCGCATCATCTTCCTCGGCACCCAGGTCGACGACGACATCGCGAACCGGTTGTGCGCGCAGATCCTGTTGCTCGCCGCCGAGGATCCGACACGCGACATCAATCTCTACATC
The DNA here is from genome assembly GCF_049847105.1 of Gordonia sp. DT218. Taxonomy (NCBI): domain Bacteria; kingdom Bacillati; phylum Actinomycetota; class Actinomycetes; order Mycobacteriales; family Gordoniaceae; genus Gordonia; species Gordonia sp. DT218. The sequence continues at coordinate 132,098 of NZ_JBNCNS010000005.1, forward strand.
AATTCACCGGGTGGTTCGGTCACCTCGGGCATGGCCATCTTCGACACCATGCAACTGGCGGAGTGCGATGTCGCGACCTATGCCATGGGCATGGCGGCGTCGATGGGGCAGTTCCTGTTGGCGGCCGGTACGCCGGGCAAGCGCCACGCACTGCCGCACGCGCGGATCATGATGCACCAGCCGTCGGCGGGTATCGGCGGCACCGCGGCCGACATCGCGATCCAGGCCGAGCAGTTCGCGGCCACCAAGAAGGAGATGAACCGTCTCAACGCGGAGTTCAGTGGGCAGCCGCTGGAGAAGATCGAGGCCGACGCCGACCGTGACAAGTGGTTCACCGCTCAGGAGGCCAAGGACTACGGGCTGGTCGATCACGTGGTCACCCGCGCATCGGTGATGCCGTCCTGATCTCCGCCGACCATCCCAGTCCCACGAGGCCACTCACAGCAACGGAGCACAAGATGACCAACTCCAGCTCGCTCGACTCCCGACTCCCGGGGTCCCTCCCGGCCGACGTCGCGGCCGGAATCCCGGCGTCGGCACTCGCGCTGCGTGCCATCGAGGCGCGGTACATCCTCCCGCAGTTCATCGAGCACACCCCGAACGGTCAGCGTCAGTACGATCCCTACGCCAAGCTGTTCGAAGAGCGCATCGTGTTCGTCGGTACGCCGATCGACCAGACCGTTGCCAACGACGTGATGGCGCAGCTGCTCGTCCTCGAGTCGCAGGATCCCGACCGCGACATCACGATGTACATCAACTCCCCGGGCGGCAGCGTGCCCGACATGCTCGCGATCTACGACACGATGCAGTACGTGCACTGCGACATCGTGACGGTCTGCCTCGGTGAGGCGGCGTCGGCGGCCGCGATCCTGCTGGCCGGCGGTACACCGGGCAAGCGGGCGGCACTGCCCAACGCGACGATCCTGATCCATCAGCCACGGACCGGCGGCGCGTATCAGGGGCAGGTCTCCGACCTCGAGATCCAGGCTGCCGAGATCGAACGGATCCGCTACCGCCTCGACGAGATCCTCGCCGGCCACACCGGACAGGACCCCGCGAAGATCCGTAAGGACACCGACCGCGACAACATCCTCACCGCAGATGCGGCCAAGGAATACGGGATCATCGACGAGGTCTTCGAGTACCGCAAGAAGTCGTTCAGGAAGTCGTCGTCCTGACCTAGAGGTACGTGCATCGGCTCGACACGCCGGGCCGATGTGCGTGCCCGAGGTCGCCGCCACGGTCATCCTTGACGTCTGCGCCGCAGTGCCTCACCGGATACCGACGCGCAGGCGAAGATGACGATCAGATAGACAGAAGACGACCGAATCGGGACACGACATTTGTCCTTATCGGTCGAAGTTCGAGCGGCACGCGGGTACCGTCAGGTTAATGGGCATTCCGATCGTCGGTCGGTGGTCCATGCCCGGCTGCACGCGGAGACCGTCCGCCGGTTCGACCGGAGCGACAAGGAAGGTACGGCACAGATGGCACGAATCGGAGACGGTGGCGATCTGCTGAAGTGCTCTTTCTGCGGAAAGAGTCAGAAGCAGGTCAAGAAGCTGATCGCCGGGCCCGGCGTGTACATCTGCGACGAGTGCATCGACCTGTGCAACGAGATCATCGAGGAGGAACTCGCCGAGAACGGCGACGTGAAACTCGACGAGCTGCCGAAGCCGGTCGAGATCCGCGACTTCCTCGAGAACTACGTCATCGGCCAGGACACCGCCAAGCGCACTCTCGCCGTGGCCGTCTACAACCATTACAAGCGAATCCAGGCCGGCGAGAAGAAGGATTCGCGCAGCGGTGAGACCGTCGAGATCGCGAAATCCAACATCCTGATGCTCGGGCCCACCGGCTGCGGCAAGACTTACCTCGCACAGACCCTCGCCAAGATGCTCAACGTGCCCTTCGCGATCGCCGATGCCACCGCCCTCACCGAGGCCGGCTACGTCGGTGAAGATGTGGAGAACATCCTCCTCAAGCTGATCCAGGCGGCGGACTACGACGTCAAGCGCGCAGAGACCGGGATCATCTACATCGACGAGGTGGACAAGGTCGCGCGCAAGAGCGAGAACCCCTCGATCACCCGCGACGTGTCGGGGGAGGGTGTGCAGCAGGCTCTGCTGAAGATCCTCGAGGGAACCCAGGCATCGGTGCCGCCGCAGGGGGGACGCAAGCATCCCCATCAGGAGTTCATCCAGATCGACACCACCAACGTGTTGTTCATCGTCGCGGGTGCGTTCGCAGGGTTGGAGAAGATCGTCTCCGAGCGAATCGGTAAGCGCGGCATCGGTTTCGGCAACGAGGTGACCAGCAAGGATGACGTTGACACCTCTGATCACTTCGCCGAGGTGATGCCGGAGGACCTGATCAAGTTCGGTCTGATCCCCGAGTTCATCGGGCGTCTGCCGATCCTCGCATCGGTGACCAACCTGGACAAGGACTCGCTGGTGAGCATCCTGTCCGAACCGAAGAACGCACTGGTGAAGCAGTACACCAAGCTCTTCGAGATGGACAACGTCGAACTCGAGTTCGCCCAGGACGCACTGGAGGCGATCGCCGATCAGGCCATCCATCGCGGCACCGGCGCCCGTGGTCTCCGCGCCATCATGGAAGAAGTCCTGCTGCCGGTGATGTACGACATCCCGAGCCGCGACGACGTCGAGAAGGTCGTCGTCACCGGAGAGACGGTGCGCGACAACGTGCTCCCGACGATCGTCCCGCGCAAGGAAGGTCGCGACGAGCGGCGCGACAAGAGCGCCTGAGAGAGTTTCTGCTCCGCGAGGAGCGAGGGCCCGTACGACGAGCCCCGAAGGGCCACCCGCCCTTCGGGGCTCGTTGCTTTTTGCGCCCTGCGGGACGCCCGCGAGTTCGCCCCTGCGAGATCAGACGGTGGGACTGGGCTCGAGGCGCACGACGACGGCCTTCGACACCGGGGTGTTCGACTCCTTCGCCACCGCGCCGAGCGGTACCAGCGGATTGGTCTCGGGGTAGTAGGCAGCGGCATTGCCGCGCGGCGTCGCGTAGGCGATCACCTCGAACCCACTGACCCGTCGTTCCTGCACCCCGTCGCTCGCGGCGAATTCCGACACGATGTCCACCCGATCGCCGGCCCGTAGACCCCGGCTCTCGATGTCGTCGGGGTTCACCATGATGACCCGGCGGTTGCCCTTGATGCCGCGGTAGCGGTCGTCGTGGCCATAGATCGTGGTGTTGTACTGGTCGTGGCTGCGCAGCGTCTGCAGGATCAGTCGTCCCTCTGGGACGCGAACCCACTCGAGGGGATGCACGGCGAAGTTGGCGCGGGAGGTCGCGGTGTCGAACTCGCGACGGTCACGCGGTGGGTGCGGCAGGACGAAACCGTCGGACAGCCGCACGCGGGTGTTGAAGTCCTCGAAGCCGGGGATCACCCGCGAGATGTGATCCCGGATCGCGTCGTAGTCGCCGCGGAACGCCTGCCAGGGCACGGTGTGGTCGGGTCCGAGAACTGCGGTCGCGAGGTCACAGACGATGGCCACCTCGCTGTGCAGTTCGGATGATGTGGGTGGTAGGGAACCGCGGGAGAGGTGTACCACCGACATGGAGTCCTCCACCGAGACCTGCTGGGGGACACCGTTCACCACATCCTTGTCTGTACGTCCGAGGGTGGGCAGGATGAGTGCGGCCGTGCCGGTGGCCAGGTGGGACTCGTTGAGTTTGGTACTGACCTGAACGGTCAGCGAGCACCGCTCGAGCGCCGCTCGGGTGTACTCGGTATCGGGGGCGGCCGAGACGAAGTTCCCGCCCATCGCGACGAACAGCCGGACGTCGCCACGAGCCATCGCCCCGATCGCCGCGACGGTGTCGTAGCCGTGGGCACGTGGACTCACGATGCCGAACTCGGCGTCCTGGGCGGCGAGGAACGACTCGGGCATCTTCTCGAAGATCCCCATCGTGCGGTCGCCCTGCACGTTGGAGTGGCCGCGCACCGGACACAGCCCCGCGCCGGGTTTGCCGATCATGCCGCGCAACAACAGCACATTGGTGCCCTCGCCGATGGTCGCGACGGCGTGGTGATGCTGGGTGAGACCCATCGCCCAGCAGAGCACGATGCGTTCCGACGACGCGACGGCGTCGGCGAGGTCGATGATCGCCGCATGGCTCAGTCCGGTCGCCTCGAGGACGTCGGCGAAGTCGACGTCGTCGAGCAGCCGAAGATAGTCGTCGACCCCCGCGCAGTGCCGATCCAGGAATTCCTGATCGAAAACCGTTCCGGGGGCGGCACGCTCGGCGTCGAGGAGCAGACGCGCGACCCCGCGGAACAGGGCCATGTCACCACCGAGGCGAATCTGCAGGAAGTCGTCGGCAAGCTTCACCCCGTGCCCCACCACGCCGCTCGCCTTCTGCGGGTCCTTGAACCGCATCAGCCCGGCCTCGGGCAGTGGATTGATGGCGATGATCCGGGCGCCGTTGTGCTTGGCCTTCTCCAGCGTGGACAGCATGCGCGGATGGTTGGTGCCCGGGTTCTGCCCGGCGATCAGGATCAGGTCGGCGGCCTCGATGTCGGGCACGGTGACCGATCCCTTGCCGATCCCGATCGAGGCGCCGAGCGCCGCACCGGACGACTCGTGACACATGTTGGAACAGTCGGGGAGGTTGTTGGTGCCGACGCTGCGAGCGAACAGCTGGTAGACGAACGCGGCCTCGTTGCTGGTCCGTCCCGAGGTGTAGAAGACCGCCTCGTCCGGCGACGACATCGCGGCGAACTCGTCCGCGATGATGCGGTTCGCCTCGTCCCAGCTCACCGGCCGGTAGTGGGTGTCACCGGCGGCCAGGTGCACGGGATGGGTCAGTCGTCCCTGCTGTGACAGCCAATAGCCCGACTTCTCGCGCAGATCGGCGACGGAGTGGGTCGCGAAGAACTCCGGGGTCACCCGCCGCTTGGTGGCCTCCTCGGCCACGGCCTTGGCCCCGTTCTCGCAGAACTCGGCGTGCTTGCGGTGTCCGGGGGTCTCCGGCCACGCGCAGCCGGGGCAGTCGAAGCCGTCGCGCTGATTCAGCTTGGTGAGCGTCCGCGCCGTCCGCAGTGGCCCCATCTGCTCCAGCCCGCGCGCCAGCGCGACCGCCACCGCGGGCACGCCCGCCGCGTAATCCTTGACGTGTCCGACGTGGACGGCGTCCGGTTCGGCGATAGGGGTTTCGTCGCGGGGCTGTGCGGGACTCATATCACCATCTTGCCCCCAGAGACCGGACGCTTCACAGAGACTGGTTCCATGGCGCAACAGGATGCAGGACAGCGGGTGGCGGGGATCGTGCTGGCGGGCGGACGCTCACGGCGGATGGGCCGAGACAAGGCGGCGCTGGAGTGGGAGGGCGAGCCGATGCTGGCTCGCGTGGTGCGGGTGGTCGGGGAGCGCTGCCAACCGGTGCTGGTGGTAGCGAACGAGGAGTCCGCCGCATACCGGTCGCTGTACGGCACCGGCGGTCCGGAGGCGCAGTGGGTCACCGACGAGGCACCGGGCACAGGTCCGCTCGGTGGGCTCGCGGTCGGACTGGCGCGAGCCGCGGAGGCGGGCGCGGAGTGGGCCTTCGTGTGCGCCACCGACATGCCGCTGATCTCCGTCGACCTCGTCGACGAACTGATGCGCGGTGTGACGTCGTCGAACCAGGTGGTGATCGCGACCGACGCCCAGCGCGACCATCCGATGGCAGGTGTCTACCGAACCGATGTGGCCGGGACGCTCGGCCGACTGACCGACGCCGGGGAACGCCGGATGCTGGCCGCGCTCGAGCTGCTGACCACCCATCGTGTGGCGGTGAGCAACCCCGAGTGGCTCACGAACGTCAACGCGCCGGAGGACCTGCATCGGCTCCACGTGTGAGACACATGGAGGCCTCGCGGCCGAACACGTACGGGCCTGCAGTCCAGTGGGGACCCGTTCCCTAAGATTGTGGGGTGACCACATCCGATCCCACCCGTGAATTGCCGAAGTCCTGGGACCCCGCCGAGCATGAGGACAGGCTCTATCAGGGATGGGTGGATGCCGGCTACTTCACGGCCGATACGACCAGTGACCGGCCGGCCTTCTCCATCGTCATCCCCCCTCCGAACGTCAACGGCTCGCTGCACATGGGGCACGCCTACGAGCACGTGCTGATGGATGCACTGGCCCGCCGGCGCCGGATGCAGGGTTACGAGGTGTTGTGGCTGCCGGGCATGGACCACGCCGCGATCGCGATGCAGACGATGGTCGAGCGCAAGCTCGCCGGCGAGGGTCTCACGCGCGACGACCTCGGCCGTGAGGCCTTCATCGAACGTGTGTGGACCGAGAAGGCCGAGATCGGCGACAACATCGGTACCCAGATGCGACGGCTGGGCGACAGCGTCGACTGGAGCCGCGAGCGGTTCACCATGGACGACGGACTGTCCCGCGCGGTGCAGACGGTGTTCAAGCAGATGTTCGACGACGAGCTGATCTATCGCGCGGAGCGACTGGTCAACTGGTCGCCGGTGCTCAAGACCGCGATCAGTGACATCGAGGTCAGCTATGCCGACGTGGAGGGCGAACTCGTCAGTTTCCGGTACGGCAGTCTCGACGACGGCCAGCCTCATATCGTCGTCGCCACCACCCGGCTGGAGACGATGCTCGGCGACACGGCGATCGCCGTCCATCCCGACGACGAGCGGTACGCGCATCTGATCGGCACCGAACTCGAGCATCCGTTCTCCGACCGGATGATCCCGGTGATCGCCGACGATTATGTCGACCCCGAATTCGGTAGTGGTGCAGTGAAGATCACACCCGCCCATGACCCCAACGACTTCGCGATCGGGCAGCGGCACGACCTGCCCATGCCCACGATCATGGACGACGAGGCCCGGATAGCGGACACCGGGACGCCGTTCGACGGCATGGATCGGTTCGAGGCCCGGGTCAAGGTGCGTGAGGCACTGGCCGAGCAGGGGCGCATCGTCAAGGAGGTGCGGCCCTATCTACACAGCGTCGGTCACTCCGAGCGCACCGGGGAGCCGATCGAACCGCGACTGTCGATGCAGTGGTGGGTGAAGGTCGATTCCCTGGCCAAGGCGGCGGGTGACGCGGTCCGCAACAGCGACACGGTGATCCATCCGCCGTCGATGGAACCGCGCTGGTTCGGCTGGGTCGACAGCATGTACGACTGGTGCATCTCACGTCAGTTGTGGTGGGGTCATCGCATCCCGATCTGGTACGGCCCGGACGGTGAGGTGGTGTGCGTCGGTCCCGACGACCAGGCGCCGGAGGGGTACGTGCAGGAGACCGACGTCCTGGACACGTGGTTCTCGTCCGGACTATGGCCCTTCTCCACGATGGGCTGGCCCGACAAGACGGCCGACCTCGAGAAGTTCTATCCCACTTCGGTTCTCGTCACGGGCTACGACATCCTGTTCTTCTGGGTGGCCCGGATGATGATGTTCGGCACCTACGTCGGGCCGCAGTTGGGCGAGGGCGCCGAGGTCCCGTTCCACAATCTGTTCCTGCACGGCCTGGTCCGCGACGAGCACGGTCGCAAGATGTCGAAGTCGAAGGGCAACGGTATCGACCCGTTGGACTGGGTGGAGCGATTCGGCGCCGACGCCCTGCGTTTCACGCTCGCACGAGGCGCCAACCCGGGCAGCGACATCTCGGTCGGGGAGGATCACGCCCAGTCGTCGCGCAACTTCGCCACCAAGCTCTTCAACGCGACCAAGTTCGCGATGATGAACGGGGCGACCCTCGGAGATCTGCCGGAACGATCCACCCTCACCGAGGCGGATCGCTGGATTCTGGATCGCCTCGCGACCGTTCGTGCCGATGCCGACGCCGGGTTCGAATCGTACGAGTTCTCCAAGGCCTGCGAGGCCCTGTACCACTTCGCGTGGGACGAGGTGTGTGACTGGTACCTGGAGTTGGCGAAGGTCCAGTACGCCGAGAACGACGCGGAGCGTTCGCGGTCGACCTCATTGGTGCTCGGCACGGTGCTCGACAGCCTGCTGCGCCTGTTGCATCCGGTGATGCCCTTTGTCACCGAGGCGTTGTGGACGGCACTGACCGGCAAGACGTCGGTCGTGGTGGCCGAGTGGCCCCACGGCGCCGACGGCGCCGCCGGCGACGCCGCGGCGGCCCGGCACATCGACGATCTGCAACGCCTCATCACCGAGGTCCGCCGATTCCGCAGCGACCAGGGACTCAAGCCGGGGCAGCGGGTGGCGGCCGAGATCGACGGCCTCGACGTCGCCGGACTGGCCCCGTCCCGGGCCTACCTCGATTCCCTCGCCCGCCTCGAACCCGCGGGTGACGACTTCTCGGCCACCGCAACCATCGACGTCCGGTTGTCGGCGACCACGGTGACCGTGCGTATCGACACGTCGGGGACGGTCGACGTGGCGGCCGAGCGTAAACGCCTGACCAAGGACCTCGCCGCTGCCGAGAAGGAATTGGCCGGGACCACAGCGAAACTCGGCAACGAGCAGTTCCTGTCCAAGGCCCCCGACCACGTCGTCGCGAAGATCCGCGACCGGCAGCAGGTCGCCACCGAGGAAGTCGAACGGCTCGGTGCCGCCCTCGATGCGCTGAGCGGCTCGTGAGTCCGCGCGAGCGCGGACACGGCAGCGCCGACGACGAGGACGTCGACGATATCGACCGTGACCACCTTGGCGAGGATCCGCGCGACCGCGATGAGATCGATGTCGATCCGCTCGGTGCCGCTCCGCTGCCGACCGACCTGGGGTCCTTGCTCGCCGGCCGCGGCGGGGCCCCCGACGACCTCTATGCCGACGACGACGACGGTTCCGGGTACGAGGAGTCCACGGACGACGACGGGGATCGCGCTGCATCGTCGGTCGACGCAGGCCCACGTGATGACCCGGCCACTCTCGCCGAGCTCGCGGAGCTGGAGGCCGAGCTCGACACGCGCTGGCCGGAGACCAGGATCGAGCCGTCGCTGACCCGGATCTCGGCGCTGATGGATCTGCTCGGCTCGCCGCAGCACAGCTATCCCGCGATCCACATCGCGGGTACCAACGGCAAGACGTCGGTGACGCGGATGGTCGATGCGCTGCTCATCGCACTGCACCGACGGACCGGCCGGATCACCAGCCCGCACCTGCAGCGGGTCACCGAGCGGATCTCGGTGGACGGTAGGCCGATCAGTGCGCGGCACTACATCGACACCTACCGCGAGCTCGAGCCCTACATCACCATGGTCGACGACTCCTCGACCGCGACCGGCGGACCGCGGATGAGCAAATTCGAGGTCCTCATCGCGATGTCGTATGCGGTCTTCGCCGAGGCTCCGGTCGACGTCGCGGTGGTGGAGACCGGGATGGGCGGACGCTGGGACGCCACGAACGTCATCGACGCCGCCGTCGCGGTGATCACGCCCATCGCCATGGACCACGCCGACTATCTGGGCGACTCCCTGGGTGCGATCGCATCCGAGAAAGCCGGGATCATCAAGAAGGCCGACGACGACGAACTCCTGCCCACCGACCCGGTCACGATCATCGCGGCGCAGGAACCCGAGGTGTCGGACGTGCTACTCCGGCAGGCGGTCGAATCGGAGACGATCGTCGCGAGGCAGAACTCCGAATTCGCGGTGCTCGACTCGATGACCGCCGTCGGAGGTCAGCTGTTGCGTCTGCAGGGACTCGGCGGTGTCTACGACGAGGTCTTCCTCCCCCTGCACGGAGCCCACCAGGCGGCGAATGCGGCGCTGGCGTTGGCCGCCGTCGAGGCGTTCTTCGGCGCCGGTGCGGATCGGCAACTCGACATCGACGCGATCCGTGCGGGTTTCGCATCGGTGACGAGCCCCGGTCGTCTCGAGCGGGTGCGGAGTGCGCCCACCGTCTTCGTCGACGCCGCGCACAATCCGCACGGCGCCACCGCGCTGGCGCAGGCGCTGGCCGAGGAATTCGACTTCCGACGCCTCGTGGGCGTCATCGGCATGCTGGGCGACAAGGATGCCGAGGGCTTCCTGGAGGCTGTCGAGCCGGTCTTCGACCAGATCGTGCTGACCAACAACGGATCCCCGCGTGCGGTGGACACGGAGTCGCTCGCCGAGATCGCGCGACCGATCTTCGGGGATGACCGAATCGTGGTGAAGCCCTTCCTGCCGGACGCGGTGGAGACGGCGATCGGCCTGGCAGAGGAATCCGAAGGTGAGCCCGTTTCCGGTGCGGGCGTGGTGATCACCGGGTCGGTGGTCACTGCCGGCGCCGCGCGCACACTGTTCGGCAAGGAGCCCTCATGACTGAACCGGTTCGGTTCACCCCACCCGCCAACGACCCGTGGAAGGGCCTGCGTGGCGTGATGGCCGGCACGCTGATCCTCGAGGTCATCGTCCTCGGCCTGGCATTCCCGATCGTGGCAAACATCGGCTCGGGCCTGACGTGGCTGTCGGGTGTCTACCTGGGCGTCGTCGTGCTCGCCCACATCCTGGCGGCCGGATTGCAGGGCCGCCCGTATGCGCTGCGACTCGACCTGGCGCTCCAGGTACTGGTGATCGTCGGCGGCGTCTTCCACTGGTCGATCGCCGTGATCGGGGTGATCTTCCTCTGCGTGTGGGTGTACATCGCGTACATCAAGCACGATGTGGAGGTGCGGATCGCCCGGGGCATGCTGCCGGGCCAGCAGCCACTCGACGGCTGACCTCTCCGTTTCGACAGCCACCAGTCCGGGTTCGGCGAGTGCAACACGTGTTGCCCGACTGTGACCTCGAGGCCCTCGCTTTTGACCCGGCGGGGCTGTGACAATGTCGCTGCCGGGGGGCGCTTTTTCGTGCGTTCCCTGTGTCCGACTTCCAGTGATGTGAGGAAACGCTTGTCTGTCAACACCCGCCTTCACCGCCCCTTGGCCACCGCCGCGATGGCGCTGGCCGTGATCGGATCGTCGCTGGCCGCCGGTACCGCCAACGCCGCGCCACCGGTCGATCCGGCGGATCTGCCGGTCGCCGACGCGCCGATGCCGGTGTCGGAGGGGGAGTACAGCTACGTCGCCACCCACGACATGACGATGCGCGCGGCCTCGATGAAGGTCCCTGATGCGGTCGCGTCCCTGCCGGTGCCGGCTCAGTACCGTCCGGCGAACCTGGCGCTCGCGGCCCAATTCGACATGGCGCTGGCCGGCGCTCTCAAGTCCCCGGGAGGCTGCCTGCAGATCGTCGTGGATCCGCGCGCGAAGTCGGGCAACCTGTTCAACTACGGATTCTTCCCGGTCGCCGGGACCTACTGCCAGTGACTCGTGCTGGTGGGAGCGAAGCAGGCGAGCAGACCGCAACGATAGGGTGACGTCGTGACTGAACGGACTCTGGTACTCATCAAGCCCGACGGCGTCGAGCGGTCGCTGGTCGGCGACATCATCAGCCGGATCGAGCGCAAGGGGCTGACCCTCGTGGCGCTGGAACTCAAGACCGTGAGCGACGACGTGGCGCGCGGACACTACGCCGAACACGAGGGCAAGCCCTTCTACCCGTCGTTGCTGGAGTTCATCACCTCCGGCCCACTGGTCGCGGCGGTGCTCGAAGGACCGCGGGCCGTGGCCGCGTTTCGGCAGATCGCCGGTGGCACCGACCCGGTCGAAAAAGCCGTCCCGGGAACCATCCGTGGCGACTTCGCATTGAGCACCCAGACCAATCTGGTGCACGGCTCGGACTCACCGGAGTCCGCCGAGCGCGAGATTGCGCTGTGGTTCCCTGACCTGGGCGTCTGACCGCGGTCTCACCCGCGTCCCTCGTGCCGTGGACACCTCGGCAGTAGGCAAACACGCATAGTGTGCGGGGATCGACTCGTGGTGTGGGATACTTGCACAGTTGTCGGTGACACACTTTGTCGTCGGCAGCCGGATGACGCCTCCGGTATCGGTCACCCCGATCACCGGTCTTCCCCATCAGGCTCGGGCTGCCCTGGCAGCCGGACGGCTGGCTCGAACGCCCGCGGCCCGATGGCGTGGAAGACCTGACCGGTTGAGGTCATCAACAACGCAAGGCGCCGCCTCGCGACCAGTCATTACAGGTCGCGGAGAAGGCGCGAAGACCACACAACACCGGTCCACCAGAGACCGGGACACAGAGTGAAGCCCTCGCGTGGCCGCGTCAGCCCGACGCGCCCGGGGGCTCGAGGAGACTGAGTGACCGACAACGGGTCGCCGGCTGACGCGAACGCATCGTCAGGATCGGCGGAAGAATTTCCCAGCAGGCTTCGCGTGCATGCTCTGGCCAGGACCTTGGGCCTGACCAGCAGACAAGTGCTCGCACACCTGACCGAGCTGGGGGTGGAAACACGTAGCCCCCAATCGAGCATCGACCGCGAGGTCGCGCAGCGGGTCGCCGACCGCGTCCGTGCACACGTCGAGGTCGATGAGGCCGCCGTCGAGGCGGTCGAGGACGCGGCCGACACCGCCGGGACCGACGAGTCCGGGCGAGCCGAGGTCGAGCCCTCGGACCCGGCGCAGGCCGGCCCGGGCGCAGACGAGACCCCGTCCGCCGAGACCGCATCTGCCGATATCGGGACGTCGGGGTCCACTCCGGTCAGTGCGGCACCCGTGGGCGATCAGACCACGAGCGAGGCCCCACCGGCAGCTGAAGCGCCGGCCACCGAGGCCGCCGCCGACGAATCGGACGTGCCCTCGTCCCCGACAACTCCCGAGACGACCGGCATGCCGACCTTGTTCTCGTCGGTCGAGCAGACCCAACACCAGCCGATCTCGGCCGCCGAGGTGGCCGTGTCGCAGCCGCTGTTCCTGTCGCCTCAGGCGGTCGAGCCTGTGAAGCGCTCGCCGCGCCGGCCGAAGACCGAGGAAAAGAAGCCAGAGGACACGAAGTCCGAGGGCACGAGGTCCGAGGGCACGAGGTCCGACAGTGCCAAGTCCGACAGTGCCAAGTCCGACAGTGCCAAGTCCGACAGTGCCAAGTCCGACAGTGTCAAGTCCGACAGTGTCAAGTCCGACAGTGCGACCGACGACAAGGCCGCGGCCGGGAAGGACGCCGACGTCGACGAGACGCGCGGCGACGACAGCACCCACGACGACGACTCGACGGGCGATGGCGGCGGGTCGCGTCGGCGCCGTCGGGGCCGCCGTGGACGAGGCCGTGGTCGAGGAGATCAGGCGGACACGGGCACCGACGACACATCTGACTCGCCGGACGAGGACTCCGACGACGAGTCGGCCGACTCCGCCGGCGACGACCGGAATGCGCGACCCTCCGGCAAGAAGAGCAAGAAGGCCAAGGCGAAGGACAAGGACCGCGAGCCGGACGACGACGAGAGCGGGGACGCCGACGGCGAGGACACCGACGACGCCGACGACGGTTCGGGCTCGGACGACTCCGACCAGAATCCGTCCAAGCGGCGCAGGCGCCGTCGCCGCCGCAAGGGCGGTGCGGACGGGGAGGACGCCTCGCCGGACGATCCGCCGAACACCGTGGTGCACGAGCGCGAGCCGCGCAGCAAGCGGGCACGCGACGAGGTGCAGGGCATCTCCGGTTCCACGCGACTCGAGGCCAAGCGTCAGCGTCGGCGTGACGGTCGCGACGCGGGACGTCGACGACCACCGATCCTGAGCGAGTCGGAATTCCTGGCGCGGCGGGAGGCCGTCGACCGGGTGATGGTCGTGCGCGAGCGGAGCGCGAACAGCTCGATCAGCGTGGCGGCGAACGCCGGCGACCACGGGCATGACCAGGCTGTGCCGGTCGAGGACTACACACAGGTCGCGGTGCTGGAGGACGGGGTGCTCGTCGAGCATTTCGTGACCACCGAGACCTCGTCGTCGATGGTCGGCAACATCTACCTCGGACGCGTGCAGAACGTGTTGCCCGGGATGGAGGCGGCATTCGTCGACATCGGTCGCGGACGCAACGGCGTGCTCTATGCCGGTGAGGTCAACTGGGACGCCGCCGGACTCGACGGCGGATCGAGGAAGATCGAGCAGGCCCTCAAGCCGGGCGACAACGTCCTCGTCCAGGTCAGCAAGGATCCGGTCGGTCACAAGGGTGCTCGTCTGACGACACAGATCTCGCTGGCCGGTCGCTACCTGGTCTACGTGCCGGGCGGTTCGTCGACGGGGATCAGCCGCAAGCTCCCCGATGTCGAGCGCAAACGGCTCAAGAGCATCCTGGGCAAACTCGTCCCCGACGACGCGGGTGTCATCATCCGCACCGCGTCCGAGGGCGTCAGCGCCGAGGACCTCGGTGCGGACATCGAGCGCCTCGAAGGTCAGTGGAAAGAGATCGACGCCGCGGTCGGGAAGACCAAAGGCGGATCCGGTTCGAACTCGCCCCAAGCCCTGTACGAAGAGCCGGACCTGCTGGTGCGGGTCGTGCGCGACCTGTTCAACGAGGACTTCAAGAAGCTCGTCGTCGAGGGCCAGAAGGCGTGGGATCTCGTCCAGCGCTACATCAGCGCGGTGGCACCGGATCTGATGGATCGGGTCGAGCGGTTCGAGCGGGCACACGCCGACGCGCCGGATTCGTTCGTCGTGCACCGCATCGACGAGCAGCTCGCGAAGGCACTCGATCGCAAGGTCTGGTTGCCCTCGGGTGGCACGTTGATCATCGAACACACCGAGGCCATGACCGTGGTCGACGTGAACACCGGAAAGTTCACCGGGTCCGGCGGAAACCTCGAGGAGACCGTCACCCGCAACAACCTCGAGGCGGCCGAGGAGATCGTGCGGCAGATGCGCCTGCGCGACATCGGCGGCATGATCATCGTCGACTTCATCGACATGGTCCTCGAATCGAACCGGGACCTCGTCCTGCGCCGTCTGACCGAGGCGCTCGCACGCGACCGGACCAGGCACCAGGTGTCCGAGGTGACATCGCTGGGGCTGGTGCAGATGACGCGCAAGCGTCTCGGTACCGGTCTGCTCGAGGCCTTCTCCACGACGTGCACCCAGTGCAGCGGACGCGGCATCATCGTGCACGCGAATCCGGTGGAGGTCCGATCCGACGACACCGCGCGGTCCGACGGCGGCGGTGGATCGAAGCGATCGCGGCGCAACCGTCGCAAGGCTGAGCCGGCACCCGACACCCAGAAGCCGACACACAATCCGGCCGAGCATCCGATGTTCCGCGCCATGGCGGCGCACTCTCACGATCCCGACGGTGAGCACGAGCCGCAGGACGTGCACGGCGAATCGGAGGAGAAGGCGGATACCTCGGCCGGACGGGCAGATGCCGTTGCTCAGGGCGATGACGCCCACATGGTCGAGAAGACCCCGAAGACGTCGGGGGAGAAGTCGGCCGCCGCGGGCTCCCGTGACGCGGATTCTCGTGAGAGCGTGAGATCCGAGCCCAGCGCGGCGGCGGGCGAGTCCGTGGCCGCGCCGGCCGAGCAGCCCGCCACCGCGCCGAGCACGCCCGAGGTCGCGGCGACCGAGTCCGAGCCGGCGTCCCCCGCGCCTAAACGCCGACGTCGGGTGGTCCGCCAGGCGGCCTCCCCGCCGACGGCCTCGGAGCCGGTGGTCCTCACCGCCGACGCCGACGGATCGTCGTCGGGACCGAAGACCACGTTCGGGCCGACTGGCGGAAGCGCGTCGTCCGAGGCCGCCGTCGCGGTCCGGCGTCGCCCTCGCCGCCGGACGGCAGGCAGGCCCGCCGGCCCGCCGCCGGCGGAGGAATGAGGATGGCGACCGCTGTGAGCAGGTCGGGAGCGTAC
This sequence comes from Gordonia sp. DT218, assembly GCF_049847105.1. Taxonomy (NCBI): domain Bacteria; kingdom Bacillati; phylum Actinomycetota; class Actinomycetes; order Mycobacteriales; family Gordoniaceae; genus Gordonia; species Gordonia sp. DT218. The sequence continues at coordinate 147,750 of NZ_JBNCNS010000005.1, forward strand.
ACGTGAGTTTGACCCGAGCGACGACGGTCCCGTAATCTTGATTGGTCGCCTTCCGCGGAGGGCTTGAGCTGTGCCCGGAACACCCAGGACGACCCTGGGACCGGCAGATGCGCGAGACCCGACGGCAGGCATCTGGTGTGATCCGTAGTGACTCCCCGGCGCAGATGCGGGGTTGGCGTGCGGCCCGTACCAGGCACGCACCACCCACACACCCCGGTGCGCAACAGCGCCGTGGGTCCGACAGACGAGTTAAAGAGGACAGCTTCGATGGCAACGTACGCGATCGTCAAGACCGGCGGTAAGCAGTACAAGGTCGCTGAGGGCGACATTGTGAAGGTCGAGAAGATCGACAGCGAGCCGGGCAGCAGCGTGAGCCTGCCGGTGGCGCTGGTCGTCGATGGCTCGAACCTCACCACCGATGTGGACAAGTTGGCGAAGATCTCGGTGACCGGTGAGGTCGTCGAGCACGTCAAGGGCCCGAAGATCCGCATCCACAAGTTCAAGAACAAGACCGGCTACCACAAGCGCCAGGGTCACCGTCAGAAGCTGACGGTCCTCAAGGTCACCGGTATCAAGTAACTCGATTCCCGCACGTACCTCAGGAGGACTGCAGAGATGGCACACAAGAAGGGCGCGTCCAGCTCGCGCAACGGTCGTGATTCCAACGCCCAGCGGCTCGGCGTGAAGCGTTTCGGTGGACAGAAGGTCAGCGCGGGCGAGATCCTGGTCCGTCAGCGCGGCACCAAGTTCCACCCGGGCGTCAACGTGGGTCGCGGTGGCGACGACACCCTGTTCGCACTGGAGACCGGCTCGGTGGAGTTCGGCACCAAGCGCGGCCGCAAGACGGTCAACATCGTCCCGGAGACCGTCGCGGTCTGACGGACGCCGGGAGCACGTTCAGCTCTACACAGGGCGGGCAAGGGTCATGACGTACCCGGCCCGCCCTGCTTGTTTTCTCAGGAAGGAAGTCACCGATGTCTCGGTTCGTCGACCGTGTGACGATTCACGTCGCGGCGGGCAACGGCGGCCACGGCTGCTCGTCGGTGCACCGCGAGAAGTTCAAGCCGCTCGGCGGTCCCGACGGTGGCAACGGGGGCAACGGCGGGTCGGTTCGTCTCGTCGTCGACCCGCAGGTGCACACGCTGCTGGACTTCCACTTCCGGCCGCACGCCAAGGCGTCCAACGGTAAGCCCGGCGCGGGGGACAACCGAGACGGCGCCACCGGTGACGACCTGGTGTTGGAGGTTCCCGACGGTACCGTCGTGCTCGACGAGGACGGCAAGATCCTTGTCGACCTGGTAGGCGAGGGCACCACGTTCGAGGCCGCGCAAGGCGGACGCGGCGGACTCGGCAACGCGTCGCTGGCGTCCAAGGCGCGCAAGGCGCCCGGTTTCGCCCTGCTCGGCGAGGACGGACAGCATCGCGATCTCGTCCTCGAACTGAAGTCGGTGGCCGATGTCGGGCTGGTCGGATTCCCGTCGGCCGGCAAGTCGTCGCTCGTGTCGGTGCTGTCGGCGGCCAAGCCGAAGATCGCCGACTACCCGTTCACCACCCTCGCGCCGAATCTGGGTGTGGTGCAGACCGCCGGAGACGTGTTCACCATCGCCGATGTGCCGGGCCTGATCCCCGGGGCCTCGACCGGCCGCGGGCTGGGGCTCGAGTTCCTCCGGCACCTGGAGCGCTGCGCAGTGCTCGCTCACGTCGTCGACTGCGCCACCCTGGAACCCGGTCGTGATCCGGTCTCCGACATCGACGCCCTCGAGGCGGAACTGTCTGCATACCAACCCGCTCTCGACACCGACCACAGCCTCGGTGAGCTGGCCGAGCGACCGCGCGTGGTCATCCTCAACAAGATCGATGTGCCCGACGCGGCAGACCTTGCCGATATCGTCGAACCCGAACTCGTACAACGTGGTTGGCCGGTCTTTCGTATCTCCGCCGTGAGCCACGAAGGCCTGCGGGAACTGACCTTCGCCCTGGCGAAGATGGTCGCGGACTATCGCGAGAGCCACCCGAAGCCCCAGCCGCGCCGCCAGGTGATCCGCCCCCAGGCGGTCGACGAGGCGGGATTCAGTGTGTCGGCCGACCCCGACGTGGACGGCGGATTCATCGTTCGCGGCACCCGCCCGGAGCGGTGGATCGCGCAGACCCAGTTCGACAACGACGAGGCCGTCGGTTATCTGGCCGACCGCCTCAACCGGCTGGGGGTGGAGGACGAACTCGTCCGGCTGGGTGCCAAGCCCGGCGCACCCGTGACGATCGGCGACGTGTCGTTCGACTGGGAGCCGATGACGCCCATGGGCGATGACGTTCCGGTCACCGGCCGCGGCACCGACATCCGACTCGACCGCAACGATCGTATCGGCGCGGCCGAGCGCAAGCAGGCCCGACGGTTGCGCCGTGGCGTACCGCAGTCCGACGAGGACGGCGAACAGGACGTACGGTGAGCGACGTCCGTGAACGGATCGCCCGCTCACGCAGCGTGGTGGTCAAGATCGGATCGTCGGCGCTGACCGATCTGCACGAGGGACTCGATCGGAGTCGCCTCGACCGTCTCGCCGACGCACTGGAAGCGCGGATGCGTGCGGGTTCGGACGTGATCGTGGTGTCGTCGGGTGCGATCGGTGCCGGCATCGCACCGCTGGGATTGAAACGACGACCGACAGATCTCGCCACCAAGCAGGCTGCGGCGAGTGTCGGCCAACTGGCGCTCGCGCACGCGTGGGGAACCTCGTTCCATCGTTACGGCCGGACCGTCGGACAGGTCCTGCTCACCGCCGACGACATCTCCAACCGCGCCCATCATGCGAATGCCCAACGGACACTTGACCGTCTGCGATCGCTCGGTGCCGTTGCGGTGGTGAACGAGAACGACACCGTTGCGACCACCGAGATCCGTTTCGGCGACAACGATCGTCTCGCCGCCCTCGTCGCCCATCTCGCCGGTGCCGACGCCCTGATCCTGCTGTCGGACGTCGACGGCCTCTACGACGGTGACCCGCGCAGGGTCGGCGCCGACGGGCGAAGGGCGCGTCTGATCCCCGAGGTCCACGGGCCGGAGGATCTCGACGGCGTGATCGCCGGCTCCGGAGGCGCCCTCGGCACCGGCGGCATGGCCTCCAAACTCGCCGCTGCCCGGCTGTCGGCCGACGCCGGTGTGCCGGTGCTGCTCGCCGCGGCCGATCAGGCTCCGCAAGCCCTGGCGGATGCCTCGGTCGGGACGGTCTTCGCCGCGCGGGGCGAGCGCCTCTCGGCGCGACGTTTCTGGGTCCGACATGCCGCCGATGCGCGTGGACAACTCGTCCTCGACGACGGCGCGGTCGCCGCAGTCGCGCGACGACGCCGGTCGCTGCTCGCCGCCGGCATCGTCGGTGTGAACGGGCGGTTCTACGGTGGCGACGTGGTGGAGCTCGTCGACCTCACCGGTGCCGTGCGGGCACGCGGAGTGGTGGCCTACGACTCCGACGATATCGCCCTCGCAGTGGGGCGTTCGACCACCGACCTGCCATCGGAGCTCCGTCGCCCGGTGATCCACGCGGACGATCTGGTCGCGACCTGACCTGGCAGAGCCTTTGGCCCCAGGCACATTCATTGCGATGTCCTGGCGAGCATTCACGCCGTCGCGCGCGCCCGTGATTCCGACAACCCCGGTAGCACCACCGACGCCAGATGGTCGATCTTGAGGTCTGCGATGTCGTCGGCACGGGTTGCGCCCCGGTTGACGACGGCGAGCTCCTTCCCGGTGCGGTGCGCATGGCGCGCAAACCGGAGTCCGCTCATGACGGTCAGGGACGATCCGATCACGAGCAGTGCATCCGCGTCGTCGACCATCGAGAATGCTTGGCGCACCAACGGTTTGGGAACGCTCTCACCGAAGTAGACGATGTCGGGTTTGACGATGCCACCGCATCGTGGGCAGTCGATCATCTGGAAATCGCTGGTGTCGTCGATCGCGGCGTCGGCGTCGGGGGCCACCTCGATGGCGCCGCGACCACGGACCCGCTCGGTGAATCCGGCGTTGAGCGTGTCGAGTTCGTGCGCGAGCCGATGCCGAGAGATCAGCCAGTCGCAGTCGAGGCAGCGGACGCGTCCGTAGCAGCCGTGCAGTTCGAGGACCCTTCGCGTGCCGGCCTTGGTGTGCAACAGGTCGACGTTTTGGGTGATCACGCCGGTGAGGAGCCCCAGGCGCTGGAGTTCGGTGAGTGCGCGGTGCGCGGCATTGGGCCGCGCGGCGTCCATGTACCGCCAGCCGAGGTGGTTGCGGGCCCAGTAGTGGCGGCGGAACTCCGGCGACGACAGGAACATCTCCAGCGTCATCGGGGTGCGGGGTGGCGCGCCCGGGCTGCGATAGTCGGGGATTCCGGACTCGGTGGAGATCCCGGCGCCGGTGAGAGCAACGATCCGGCGCCCGTCGAGCAAGGTGCGCAACTCGTCGATCCGCGCCTCGACGTCGGTGTCGACGGCTGTCGGCTCGGCCGGATTCCAGCCGATCTGGAGTCGGGTGCGCACTCTGCCCAGAATAACCGCACGAACAGAAGACCCGCCACGACTGGTCGTCGTGACGGGTCCGGTGTCTGTGGCGCGGTCGCCGACTGACTAGACGGTGCTGTGCTTGCCTGTCGGAGCCGGCACGGCGACGAGCGGGTACACGCCGTCCTCGTCGTGCACCTCGGTGCCGACGACGGGCGGGTTGAAGACGCACAGCATGCGCAACTGCGTGTCCGCGGTGACCGTGTGCCGTTCGTGACCGTTCAGCAGGTACATGGTGCCCGGGGCGAGGGGATAGGTCTCGCCGGACTCGCGGTCGAAGAGCGTGCCCTCACCTTCGACGAGCCAAACCGCCTCCACGTGGTTTGCGTAGTGGAACTCGTTGACCGATCCGGCGTTGATCGTGGTCTCGTGGAACGAGAACCCGACGTGGTCGCCACCGAGGACGATGCGCTTGGAGACCCAATTGCCCTTCGGGTCGGCGACGTCGCGGTCGGTACCGGTGATTTCTGCTGTGGTTCGGACGATCATCCGATCACCTCCTTGACGGAATTGCTGATGATCTGCAGTCCGCGACCCAGGTCCTCGGTCGAAATCGTCAGCGCGGGAAGAAGTTTCACGACCTCATCGGACGGTCCGGAGGTCTCGGCGAGCAGGCCGGCACCGAATGCCGAAGCGCACACCTTGCTGGCGGTGGCCGACTCCTCGAAGACGAGTCCGCGGACCATCCCGCGGCCACGAGTGCTGATGCCCTCGTAGCGCTCGGCCAGTTCGGTGAAGGCGGTGTTGATCTGCTCGCCCTTGGCGTACACGTCCTTGGTGAGCGAGTCGTCGCTCCAGAAGTGCTCGATGGTCTTCATGCCGGTCACGAACGCGGGGTTGTTGCCGCGGAACGTGCCGTTGTGCTCACCCGGAGTCCAGACATCGAGCTCCGGCTTGAACAGCGTCAGGGCCAACGGGAGGCCGTAACCGCTGATCGACTTCGACAAGGTGACGATGTCTGGCTTGATGCCGGCCTCCTCGAACGAGAAGAACTCACCGGTGCGGCCACAGCCCATCTGGACGTCGTCGACGATCAGCAGGATGTCGCGACGCTCGCAGAGATCGGAGAGCGCGCGCAGCCACTCCATCCGGGCGACATTGACGCCGCCCTCGCCCTGCACGGTCTCGACGATCACCGCGGCCGGGCGGTTCAGGCCGCTGCCCGAATCGTCGAGCACACGCTCGAACCAGCCGAAGTCCTCGGTGACGCCACCGAAGTAGTTGTCGAACGGCATCGGGGTCGCGTGGACCAGCGGGATGCCGGCGCCGGCGCGCTTCATCGAGTTACCGGTCACCGAGAGCGATCCCAGCGTCATACCGTGAAAAGCGTTGGTGAAGCTGATGATCGACTCACGGCCGGTCACCTTGCGGGCCAGCTTGAGTGCGGCCTCCACCGCATTGGTGCCGGTGGGGCCGGGGAACTGGATCTTGTAGTCCAGCCCACGAGGCGCGAGGATCTTCTGTGTGAAGGTCTCGATGAACTTTCCCTTGGCGACAGTGGCCATGTCGAGGCCGTGGGTGATGCCGTCGTCGGAGATGTAGTCCAGCAGGGCCGCTTTCATGATCGGGTTGTTGTGCCCGTAGTTCAGTGAGCCGGCTCCGGCAAAGAAGTCCAGGTATTCGCGGCCCGTGGTGTCGGTCATCCACGAACCACTCGCGCGGGTGAACACGGCCGGCCAGCTACGGCAGTAGCTGCGCACTTCGGACTCGTGTTGGGTGAAGACCGAATCATCAACGGTCTGATCGAGAAGCTGCATCGTGACTTCCCCCTTTTTTGGTTGTGACGATCAATGCATGGCGGCGGCCGAGATCACCGGTGACCCGGAATCGTGGCACCGCCAAATTTCACAAATGTTGTGCGAAATCAGAATTCGGAAACTGTCGGTTCGAGGATGTAGAGATCCTCGGGCTCGTGGGCGTCGGGGAACTGTTCTGCTGCGAACAGATCCTGACGTTCGAATCGCAGTCCACGCGCATCGGCGACGGACTCGAACAAACGTTGCGACGCGCCGTTGTCGGGGCTGATCGTGGTGTGCATCGCCACCACACCGGACCGCTGGGTGCGGTCGAGCAACCGGTGCAGCATGGTGCCGGCGATGCCGTGACCACGGTATGTGTCGTCCACCGCGACCTGCCAGACCATGATGGTCGACGGGTCGGTCTGACGGCGATATCCGGTGACGAATCCGACCGGATGTCCATCGACTTCGGCGACGATGGATGTCGTGGCGAAATCATGGCACCACAGGACATAGGCGTAACTCGAGTTGACGTCGAGAACCTTTGAGTCCGAGGCGATTTCCCACAGTCGCATGCCGTCGTCGGCGGTGGGCTGTCGATAATCGACAGTAAGGGCAGTTGTTGGGGCCGTTCTAGTTTGGGACGGGCTCATGACCTTTTCGACGTTAACAATGTGTGTCCGCGAAGTCATCTAGCAGCGGAAATCGGTCGGTGAATGCCCTACCTTCCGCCTGTTCAGCACCGGTTTGTGAAGTGGGTCACATTGATGTCACCCGGTGCCTGTGCGTGGTGGTGGGGCGGACGTCATCGACAGCGGCCCGGGGCGCAGAATGAAGGCAATGACCAGAATCATCGCCGGTGACTCCCGCGGGCGCAGATTGTCCGTTCCTGACGACGGTACGCGTCCTACGTCCGATCGGGTCCGCGAAGCCATCTTCAACATGATTTCTGCCCGATTCGATCTCGCGGGTGCCAGTGTCCTCGACCTGTACGCGGGGTCGGGTGCGCTGGCGCTCGAGGCGCTCTCCCGCGGCGCCGGGCACGCCACCCTGGTGGATTCCCGGCGACGCGCCACGTCGGTGATCAGTGCCAACCTCGCTGCCTGCGGAAAGGCCGGATCGGGTGTGGTGGTCACCCGCGCCGTGGCGTCGTATTTGTCGACGATGCCAACCGGCAGATTCGACCTGATCTTCCTCGATCCGCCGTATGACCAGGAGAACGGCGAGATGGCGGCCGATCTCGCGGCCCTCGCGCGCGGATGGCTGGCCGATGGCGGGATCGTGGTGGTGGAACGGAGTGCGCGCGCGCCGTCGACCGAGTGGCCGGACTCGATGAGCGTGCTCGTCCAGAAGAACTACGGAGATACCCGTGTGGAGGTGGCCGACAATGACTGATCGTGTCGACGGCGTCGAACCGATGGAAATCGGATCGCTGCAGGTCCCGCTGCCGATCCTGTGCGCACCGATGGCCGGCGGTCCGTCGACGCCTGCGCTGGTCGCCGCGGTGGGCGCGGCGGGTGGACTCGGCTGGCTCCCCGCGGGTTACCTGACTCCCGACGCGCTGGAGGACCTCGTCGCCGACCTCGAACAGCGGTCGGACCGGCCCTATGGCGTGAATCTCTTCCTGTCCGGGCCCGAGCCCGACGAGGGCGCCGATCGCGCAGTGCAGGCCTACATCGAGGAACTCGGAGGAGAGGCGGCGCGCTATGGCGTCGCACCGGGGGCGCCGCGGTTCACCGACGAGCGTGTGGCCGAGAAACTCGACGTACTGGCCCGGCATCGGCCATCGATCATCAGCTTCACCTTCGGCGACCCGGGCGCCACGATCATCTCGCGCGTACACAACGAGCTCGGCGTACCCGTGGCAGTGACCGTGACGTCGGCGACGGAGGCCGGGGCCGCGGTGGCATCGGGTGCCGATGCGGTGGTGGTACAAGGCATCGAGGCCGGCGGGCACCGCGGATTGTGGCTCGACGATCCGTCCGAACCCGACGGGGGACCACGCACGACGACCGCCGACCTCGTGCGCACGGTCGTCGGGGCGGTCGATGTCCCGGTGATCGCAGCGGGCGGCATCGCCGACGGCGCCACGATCGGATCGCTGGTGGCGCTCGGTGCAGTCGGTGCGCAACTGGGGACGGCGTTCCTGTGCTGTGACGAGGCCGGGACGTCTGTGCCGCATCGTCGGGCGCTGCTGGAAGGGCTCTATGCCGACACCGTCGTCACGCGGGCCTTCTCGGGGCGCTCGGCACGCTCATTGCGGAACGGGTTCACCGAGCGGCATCCGGAAGCGCCGGCGAGGTATCCACACGTGCATCACGTGACGAAACCGATCCGGTCCGCGGCGACCGCCGCCGGTGAGGCCGACGACATCAATCTGTGGGCCGGGACGAGTTGGAGGTCGGTGACCGCCGGTCCGGCGGCCGGTCTGGTGGCTCGGCTGGCGGCCGAGCTGACTGCCGGGTCATGACCCGGGCGATGGTGACCGCTCGCGTAGATTTCCGGATATGACGTCAGCTGTCTTTCCCGGATCCTTCGACCCGTTCACGGTCGGCCACCGCTACATCGTGGAGCGAGCGGCCGCCCGATTCGACTCCCTGGTTGTCACCGTGGTGGTGAATCCGAACAAGCAGGGCATGTTCGGCGTCGACGAACGTATCGCCCTCATCCGCGAGGATTGTGCCGATCTGCCGAATGTGCGGGTGGACCGGTGGACCGGACTGCTCGTGGACTACGCCCGCAACGAGGGGATCGACACCATCGTGAAGGGGTTGCGCTCGGGCACCGACTTCGATTACGAGGTGCCGATGGCCCAGATGAACCGCGACCTCACCGATGTCGAGACGATGTTTCTGCTCACCGATCCGCGTTTCGCGCACGTGTCGAGTTCCTTGGTCAAAGAGGTGGCCAAGCTCGGCGGCGACGTCGTGCCGTTCCTGTCGCCCAGGATTCACGAGCGTCTACAGGCGCGACTGGCGGGGGAGCGCCAGATCTAGCCTCACCGCTGCGCGACACACCCCGTCCGCCTCACTGATCACACACACACCATTCGGCACAATAGTCACAGTTGTTTCATTCGCAGACCGAAGGCATACGCCGGATTGGGGTAGCTGTGTACCGGGTTTTTGAAGCGCTCGACGAACTCGTCGCGATTGTCGAGGAAGCGCGAAGCGTCCCGATGACCGCGGGCTGCGTCGTTCCGCGAGGCGATGTCCTCGAACTTCTCGACGACCTCAAGGATTCCATCCCGGGTGAGCTCGACGACGCCCAGGACGTGCTCGACCAGCGGGATTCGCTCGTCGGCAATGCCCGAGAGCACGCGGAGAACGTGATCGGCAAGGCCGACTCGGAATCCGAGGCGGTGATGGGCCACGCTCGCGCCGAGGCCGACCGCATCCTCTCCGAGGCAAAGGCGCAGGCCGATCGCATGGTGGACGAGGCGGGCGCCCACGGTAACCAGCTGGTGGACGAGGCGACTGCGGAGGCTCATCGCCTGTCGACGAGCGCGGCGCGCGAGTTCGACGCCGTCACCGGACGTGCGCGGGCCGAAGCGCAGCGGACCATCGACTCGGCCAACAACTCCTACGACAAGTCGGTTGCCGACGGCATCGCCGAACAGCAGCGCCTGGTCTCGGAGGCCGAGGTGGTCGCCGCCTCCAAGTCCGAGGCCGAACGCATCATCGATGCCGCCCACGCAGAGGCCGACCGACTGCGTGGCGACTGTGACATCTACGTCGACGAGAAGCTGGCGCAGTTCGAGGAGATCCTCACGGGCACGCTGCGGTCGGTGAACCGAGGCCGCCATCAGCTCCGCACGGGTGCCGGCATGCATGACTACGTCGAGTACCCGCGCAGCGTGGACGAGCCGCCGGCACCGCGGGGCGGCCCGTCGTCTAGCCGGGATGTCGCCGACGAGCAGGGTTCCCGCCTGGCAGTGTGAGGCGATCGGCCTGCCACGAGCGATTCGTGCGGATGTCGTTCGAACACCCCGCAGGCCGGGCGTATCGTGCAACTGTGTCTGAACATGCAATGAGCCGCGGAACCGCCGCGGGCGAGTCGGTGTCTCCCGGCGGCCCGCGCGGTGGCCCCGAACGGCGGACGCCCGACTCGGCAGCAGCCGTCCGTGATCCCTTCGTGCTCGACATCCGGTCCCTCGGCCGCCGGCCGGGGACGATGTCGGAGGTACACCGCACCGCAGTCGCCCATGAGCGCCTCGGGGTCGACATGATCGCGATTCCCGAGGACTCGGAGGTGGACCTCGATCTGCGACTGGAATCGGTCAGCGAAGGCGTGCTGGTGACCGGGACCGTGAGCGGTGAGACCCAAGGGCAGTGTTCGCGGTGCCTGGAACCGGTCGACGGCACCGTCACGGTCTTCCTCACCGAACTGTTCGCCTATCCCGACAGCGAGACCGAACAGACCACCGACGCCGAGGACATTCACCGAATCAAGGACGATCGCGTCGACCTGGAGCAATCGATCATCGACGCCGTCGCGCTCGAACTCCCGATGTCGCCGCTGTGCTCCGACGACTGCGAAGGTCTCTGTCCGGAGTGCGGCGTCCGGCTCGCGGTCGCCGAGCCCGGGCACGCCCACGACGTCATCGACCCGCGCTGGGCGGCCCTGCGGGACAAATTCGGGTCCACCGAGGAGGCATCCCCACACACCTCGGGACGCCCGGACAACCAGGGCGGTGACTGAACCGTCGTGGCCGAAGGAAAGGGCGCGACCGACGAGTCGACGCGGACCGAGACCACCGACGGCGGGTTCGGGGATCTGCTCACCGCCGTACGCGGCGAGTTGTCTCCGCCGATGCTCACCCTCGCACTGACCCATCGTTCCTACGCGTACGAGAACGGGGGATTGCCCACCAACGAGCGCCTGGAGTTCCTGGGCGATTCGGTACTCGGTGTGGTGATCACCGAGCGTCTCTACCTGCGATATCCAGACAAATCCGAGGGTGAGCTGGCCAAGATCCGGGCGAGTGTGGTGAACATGCATGCACTCGCGGACGTGGCCCGCGGTCTCGGTCCGGGCGGTCTCGGTCGTCATCTCCACCTCGGCCGGGGTGAGGAGATGACCGGTGGGCGCGACAAGGACAGCATCCTCGCGGACGGCCTGGAGTCGTTGCTCGGAGCGCTGTACCTGGAGCATGGGCTGGCCGAATGTCAGACCATCATCCTGGGTCTGTTCGACGACATCATCGGGCATGCAGGTCATCTCGGGGCCGGGCTGGATTGGAAGACCTCGCTGCAGGAGCTTTCCGCCGAACACGGATTCGGTCCACCGCACTATCAGATCTCGTCGACCGGGCCCGATCACAACAAGGAATTCACCGCGACCGCGATGATCGCCGGGGAAGGGCTCGGCGAGGGCAGTGGCCGGACCAAGAAGGAGGCCGAGCAGAAAGCGGCGGCCCTGGCCTGGCAGGTGCTGACCGACCGCGCCGCGGCCGCGAACTGATCGGCGGACCCGGTGCCCGAGCTACCCGAGGTCGAGACAGTTCGACGTGGCCTCACCGACCATGTGGCCGGCAGGCAGATCGTCGCCGTCGAGGTGTTGCACCCACGATCGGTGCGGCGTCACCTCGGGGGTGGCGCGGACCTTGCCGGACGCCTGATCGGTAAGACCGTGACCGGTGCTCACCGGCGCGGCAAATATCTCTGGCTCGACCTCGGTGACGACACCGACGGATTCCCGGTCGTCGTCCATCTGGGCATGAGCGGTCAGATGCTGATCACCGACGCAGGGGCACCCGACCATGTGCATCTTCGGATCCGCGCCACTCTCGACGACGGCAACGAGCTGCGATTCGTTGACCAACGGACCTTCGGCGGTTGGCATGTCGACGAGTACCTGGGGCCGCCGGTCGCCGACGGGGGCGGGCTGCCCGAGTCGATCGCGCACATCGCACCCGACCCCTTCGACCCGACGTTCGATCCGGCCGCGGTCGTCGTCGCGATCAGGGCCCGGCACTCGGAGATCAAGCGTGTGCTCCTCGACCAGACGGTGATCTCGGGAGTCGGCAACATCTACGCCGACGAGGCGTTGTGGCGCAGTCGAATTCACGGCACGCGGATGGCGGATCGATTGAGCCGGGCCAAGATCGCCGACCTGGTCGCATCGGTCACCGAGGTGATGGGCGAGGCCCTCGTGGTCGGCGGGACATCGTTCGACTCGTTGTACGTGAACGTCAACGGGCAGTCGGGCTACTTCGAACGATCGCTCAATGCGTACGGGCGCGAAGGACTGCCGTGCCGGCGCTGCGGTGCGATCATGCGCCGCGAGCAGTTCATGAACCGCAGCTCGTACTATTGCCCGCGATGCCAGCGACGCGAATCGAGCCGGAAGCAAACCGGGTCCATTCGTGTTGTGCGTTCAGCAGAGATCGCAGCACCAGAGATCGCAACGAAGCGGACCAGCGGCGGTACCCGAGAAAAAGGATCGAATCAGCGACCATGACGACCGATCAGCAGACCACGCAGGCAGCGACCGACGGCCGGGCGGCACCCCATCCCCACACCGATCTGTGGGTCGAACGGACCGGCACCCGCCGCTATACCGGGCGGAGTTCGCGGGGCGCCGAGGTCCTGATCGGCTCCGAGGATGTCGAGGGTGTGTTCACCCCCGGGGAACTGCTCAAGATTGCGCTGGCCGCCTGCACCGGCATGTCGTCGGATCGTCCGCTGTCGCGGCGGCTCGGTGACGACTACGACGCGACCGTCCGGGTGAGCGGTGCGGCCGACCGCGAGAACGAGCGGTACCCGGTCCTCGACGAAATCCTCGAGGTCGACCTGTCCGAACTCGACGACGCGGCCGCCGAGCGGCTGCTCGTGGTCGTCGAGCGTGCGATCGACGCGGTCTGCACGGTCGGCCGGACGATCAAGGCCGGTGCCACGGTGAACCTCGCGATCGAGACCGACTGAGCCATGCCCGACAACGGGGACGTCCGTCTCACCGCGTATGTGCACGGACAGGTCCAGGGTGTCGGATTCCGCTGGTGGACGCGCTCCCGGGCGCTCGAGCTGGGACTCGTCGGCTATGCCGCCAACCTGGCCGACGGCCGCGTGCTGGTGATCGCAGAAGGGCCCCGGGACGCGGCCGACGCGCTGCTGGCGTTGCTGCGGTCGGGCGACACCGCGGGTTCGGTCGACCTCGTCGTCGAGCGGTTCGACGATGCTCGCGGCGATCTGAGCGGCTTCGTCGAGCGGTGACCCGCGCCGACCGCGGTCGCACGAGGCGCGGGAGGGACGTGCTCACTGCCGCGTGGTGACGGTGATCAGGCCACGATGGTGAGTATTCTGTACCGTCGTGCACCTCAAAAGCCTCACCCTGAAGGGCTTCAAGTCGTTTGCGTCGTCCACGACGCTGCGATTCGAGCCGGGTATCACCTGTGTGGTGGGGCCGAACGGGTCGGGCAAGTCCAACGTCGTCGATGCGCTGACCTGGGTGATGGGTGAGCAGGGCGCCAAGGCGCTGCGCGGCGGCAAGATGGAAGATGTCATCTTTGCGGGCACCTCTGGACGGCCGCCCCTCGGTCGCGCCGAGGTGACCCTGACCATCGACAACTCCGACGGCGCACTGCCCATCGAGTACTCCGAGGTCTCCATCACGCGGCGGATGTTCCGCGACGGGGCGGGCGAGTACGAGATCAACGGGAACTCCTGCCGGCTGATGGACGTGCAGGAGCTCTTGAGCGACTCGGGTATCGGCCGGGAGATGCACGTCATCGTCGGACAGGGCAGACTCGCGGCCATCCTGGAGTCACGACCCGAGGATCGGCGGGCGTTCATCGAGGAGGCCGCGGGCGTCCTCAAACATCGCAAGCGGAAAGAGAAGGCGGTCCGCAAGCTCGACGGCATGCAGGCCAACCTCGCCCGCCTGACCGACCTGACCGCGGAACTGCGCCGTCAGCTCAAACCACTGGGACGGCAGGCCGAGGTGGCCCGTCGGGCCCAGACAGTGCAGGCCGACCTCCGCGATGCGCGCCTGCGACTGGCCGCCGACGATCTGGTGTCCCGCCGTTCCGAGATGGCCGAGCACACGGCGGTCGAGGACGAGGTCCGGCAACAGCAGGACGAGGTGACCGTCGCGCTCGACCATGTCACGGCCGAACTCGCCGAGCACGAACGCCACCTCGCGGAGGTCGCGCCGGCGGCCACCGCCGCCGCCCAGACCTGGTTCCGGCTGTCGGCGCTGGCCGAGCGGGTGGACGCGACCTGCCGGGTGGCCGCCGAGCGCAGCCGCTACCTGAGCGAGCCGACCAGCCCGACCGGTGGCCCCGATCCCGACGAACTCGAGCGTGAGGCCGAGGAAGCAGCGCTGACCGAAGCCGAACTCGACGGCACCGTCGGCGCCGCGGCTGAGTATCTGGACGCCGCGAAGGCAGAACTGTCCCGATCCGAGCAGGTGGCCGCCGACGCCGAACAGGCCCACATGGCGGCGGTACGGGCCATCGCCGACCGACGAGAGGGACTCGCCCGCCTCGAGGGCCAGGTCGTCAACCTGCGGACCAAATCCGAGTCGGTCGACGCCGAGACGGCACGTATCACCGCCGCGATCGCGGCGGCGAACGAGCGTGCCGAAGCTGCCCAGACCCAGCAGGACTCGATGGCCGAAACGCTGAGCGAGTACGAGGCCGCCGAACACGGACTCGACGAGCACCACGAACGGTCGGTCACGGCACTGAACCAGGCCAACGAGCGGGTGGCGTCCCTGCAGGCCGGGCAGCGTGAGACCGAGCAGCGGATCGCGTCGCTGTCCGCGCGGATCGAGGCACTGGAGGTCGGCCTCGAACGCAACGACGGCGGTGCCTGGCTGCTCGACAACGCGCCCGACGGTCTCGTCGCACCGATGTCGGAACTGCTCACCGTCGACGCCGGCTACGAGACGGCGATCGCCGGTGCGCTCGGGCCGGCGGTCGACGCGATCGCCACCGTCGACGCGATCGCTGCGGTGCGGGCGCTCGCCGCGCTGAAATCCGGCGACGGCGGTCGCGCCGCACTGATCCTCGGCGGACTGCCGGACGCCGCAGCCCGGACGGACATCGACCTGCCGAACGGTGCCCGCTGGGCGTCGTCGGTGGTGACCTGCCGGCCGTCGATCCGCGGTGCCGTCGAGCACGTGCTGGCCGACACGGTCCTGGTGGACACGGCCGAGCAGGGCCTCGACATCGCGCAGCGGCACCGCGTCCGGACGGTCACCCTCGACGGCGACCGGATCGGTCCGGGATCCATCGAGGGCGGCTCGTCGCATCGGCCGTCGACCCTCGAGGTGCAGTCGGCCATCGATGCGGCGACGTCCGAACTGGCCACGGCTCGACGGCGGCTCGAGGAGATCGAGGCCGCCCTCGACGGCGCGACGTCCGAGCAGGTGGCCCGACGCGAATCGGCCGAGGAGGCGTTGGCAGCGCTGCACGAGTCCGATGCCAACGTCGGGGGCACCTACGAGCAGATGGCGCGTCTCGGGCACGAGATACGTGCGGCGAGATCGGAGAGCGAACGTCTGACCCGTCAGCGCGGCAAGGCCGAAGAAGGCCGTGCCGAGTCGCTGACCACCCTGCATGAGCTCGAGGAGCGATTGCGTTATGCGCGTGACGAATCCGACGACACCCCGGCCCACGCAGGCGATGACACGCCCCGAACTCTCGCGGCGGAGGCGGTAGCCGCGGCACGGTCGGCGGAGATGGAGGCGCGACTGCAGCTTCGCACCGCCGAAGAACGACTGGCCTCGGTCCGGGGACGCGCCGACTCTCTGCGCCGGGCCGCGCAGCGGGAACGGGAGGCCCGCCTGCGCGCTGAGCGTCAGGATCTGGCGCGCCGTCGTGCGGCCGCCGTCGCGTCGGCGGTCGGGGAGGCGGGAGCTGAAGTCTCCCAGCGGCTTTCGGTCGCAGTGCAGAACGCACAGGCCGGTCGTGACGAACTCGAACAGGTCCGCGTGGAGCGGACCGCGGCCGTCGATGAACTCAAGAACAAGGCCGCGGAGCTGACCACCAAACTCAATGCGTTGCGCGACACCGTGCACCGCGACGAGCTGGCCAGGACACAGGCCGCTCTCCGGATCGAGCAACTCGAGGAACAGATCCTGGACTCGTTCGCGATCGCGCCGGATGACCTCGTGGCCGAGTACGGCCCGGACGTGCCGATGCCACCGTCGGCGCTCGAGATGCACGAGTACGAGCAGGCGAAGGCCCGCGGCGAGTCGGTGGTCGCACCTACGCCGCTGCCGTTCGATCGCGCGACGCAGGAGACTCGGGCCAAGAAGGCGCAAAAAGACCTCAACACCCTGGGCAAGGTCAACCCTCTCGCGCTCGAGGAGTTCGCCGCACTCGAGGAGCGCTACAACTTCCTGTCGGCTCAGCTCGAGGACGTCAAGGCGGCCCGTCGTGACCTGTTGTCGGTGGTCGAGGAGGTCGACGCTCGCATCCTGCAGGTCTTCACCGAGGCATACGCCGATGTCGAGCGAGAGTTCGCCCAGGTGTTCACCACCCTGTTCCCGGGTGGCGAGGGGCGTCTCGTGCTCACCGAGCCCGGCGACATGCTCACCACCGGAATCGAGGTCGAGGCCCGCCCACCGGGAAAGAAGGTCAAGCGGCTCTCGCTGCTGTCCGGTGGTGAGAAGTCGCTGACCGCGGTGGCGATGCTGGTGGCGATCTTCCGGGCGCGGCCCTCCCCGTTCTACGTGATGGACGAGGTCGAGGCGGCACTCGACGACACGAACCTGCGGCGACTGATCTCGCTGTTCGAGCAGTTGCGTGAGCGATCCCAGTTGATCGTGATCACGCACCAGAAACCGACCATGCAGGTCGCCGACGCGCTCTACGGCGTGAGTATGCGCGGGGACGGCATCACCACGGTGATCTCACAGCGCCTGCGTGGGGTGGACCTGCCGGTCACGAACACCGACGCGACCTGACGACCGTTCACCGTCACATGCGACCCTGATCGGGTCAGGTCGCTCGCATCAACCAATTCGACAGGGGTCTACCGGAGTGAACACCGCAGTCATCATCGGCATCGTTGTCGCCGTCATCGTGCTCATCGCGCTGATCGTTCTCGGCGTGATGCTGTCGCGGCGACGGCGGATCTCGCTGTCCGACGATTCGGCGACACAGGGTCCGGTCGACGGCACCACCAGGCAGGTCGACAAGTCGGGCGGCTATCAGGCGGGGTCGGGATTCAACTTCAGCCAGGGCGGTGGCGGGGTGGGGCTCGCCGAACCCCCGGAACCGGTGGTGCGTCCCGGCACGGAACGCACCGAGGTCGACGGCCAGCCCGGTGTCGGTGACGACGCCTCGGTGCCCCGCGACTCCGCGCAGCGCGGCATCCGGGACGTCGCGCTGCCCGACGCCGATGCGGACACCGGCACGCAGACCATGCCCGACGACACCGTCCGGACACCGGTAGCGGACGACGTCGTGGAGGCCCCGACCTCGGCACCCGAGGCGCCCGCAGCCGAACCGGTGGCACCCGAGACCACTCAGCAGCCCGAGACCACTCAGCAGCCCGAAACCACTCAGCGGCCCGAGACCACTCAGGAGCCCGAGACCTCGGTGGCGCCCGGGTCGCCGGTGGCACCCGAGGCGCCCGCGGCCGAACCGGCAGCACCCGAGGTTCCGGCGGCCGCAGCACCCGAGCTCGACGAGATCGCTCCGACGGCGGGCCGGCTCGGCCGTCTCCGCGGGCGGCTGTCACGTTCCCAGGGCGCGATCGGCAAGAGCATGCTCGGCCTACTCGGCGCCGGTGACCTGGACGAGGAGAGCTGGGAGGACATCGAGGACACGCTCTTGATGGCCGACCTCGGCACGGCCGCCACGATGGCGGTGGTGGAGCGTCTGCGGACCGAGCTCGCCACCTCGAACGTGCGTACCGCCGAGGACGCACGCGCGCTGCTGAAGCGGGTGCTGGTCGATCAGTTGCGTCCCGAGTTCGACCGCTCGGTCCGCGCCCTGCCGCACGCCGGGCAGCCCGCGGTGGTGCTGGTGGTCGGTGTCAACGGAACCGGGAAGACCACGACCACCGGAAAGCTGGCGCGGGTACTGGTGGCCGACGGCCGGCGCGTGTTGCTGGGGGCCGCCGACACCTTCCGTGCGGCTGCTGCCGACCAGTTGCAGACCTGGGGCGAACGTGTCGGCGCGGAGGTGGTCCGGGGCAAGGAACAGGCGGACCCGGCGTCCGTGGCCTTCGACGCCGTCGTCAGGGGCATCGACGACGGTGCCGACGTGGTGATGATCGACACGGCCGGGAGACTGCACACCAAGACCGGTCTGATGGACGAGTTGGGCAAGGTCAAGCGGGTCGTCGAGAAGAAGGCGCCGGTCGACGAGGTCCTGCTCGTCCTCGACGCCACGGTGGGTCAGAACGGCCTCACGCAGGCGCGGGTGTTCGCCGAAGTCGTGGACATCACGGGCGTGGTCCTGACCAAGCTGGACGGCACCGCCAAGGGCGGCATCGTTTTCCATGTGCAGGAAGAGCTCGGCGTACCGGTGAAACTCGTCGGCCTCGGAGAGGGCGCGGACGACCTGGCGCCGTTCGAGCCGGAGGCATTTGTGGACGCGTTGCTGTAGAAGGTTCACCGTCCTGAAATCGCGCTTCAAGAGAACGCGAATTCGCGGTCGGCGATTCTTCGACGGGCCTGAGAACCTGCTGAGGCACGACCTGCGCTGTTACCCGTAGGAAATATAAACCGGCGAGTGGTTCACATTCTCGAAACGTCCGAGCACCACGGATGAAACCGAGTGCCGACAGTCTCTTTGCAGGCGCCGAGCCGTCGGCGCACTCTGAGGAGGTTTCTACAGTGGTTTTGGCACTGCCAGACGATGCTTTCGCAGTTCCAGATGCCGGCAATACAGCGTGGATGCTCGCCAGTGCGTCGATGGTTCTGTTGATGACGCCGGCACTCGCCTTCTTTTACGGGGGGTTGTCGCGGGGCAAGTCGGTTCTGAACATGATGATGATGTCCTTCGGCTCGATCGCGACCGTCAGTGTCGTGTACGTGTTGTGGGGCTTCTCGATGGCTTTCGGTAATGGCATCACAGGCGACGACGACATCTGGGGCGTCTTCTCGAATCCGTTTGCGCTCTTCGGGTCCAATCAGTTGATGGAGACCAAGGAGGTGACCCAGGGCGGGGAGGCGGTCGAGCAGGTCGTCACCGGCGGGCTCACCATCCCGTCGACGGTGTTCCTCGCATTCCAGCTGACCTTCGCGGTCATCACGGTCGCCCTCATCTCGGGCTCGCTCGCCGAGCGCGTGAAGTTCTCGACGTGGCTGGTGTTCTCGGTTGTGTGGGCGACGATCGTGTACTTCCCGTTGTCGCACATGGTCTGGGGTGGCGGCATCATGTCCGGCGCCGAGAGTGGTTTCGCCTCATGGATGTTCGGCTCGACCGACGGCGCCGCGAACGTCGCGCCGATCGACTTCGCCGGCGGCACCGTGGTCCACATCAACGCCGGTATGGCGGGCCTCGTGCTGGCCGTGATCGTCGGTTCCCGTGCCGGATTCGGCAAGACCGCGTACCGGCCGCACAACATCCCGTTCGTGATGCTCGGCGCGGCCCTCCTGTGGTTCGGCTGGTTCGGATTCAACGCCGGATCGGAACTCGCCGCCGACATGGTCGCCGGCAAGGTGTGGATCAACACGACAGCGGCCACCGCCGCCGCGATGATCGGCTGGCTGGCCGTGGAGTGGATTCGCGATCGGCATCCCACCTCGGTCGGTGCGGCATCGGGCATCGTCGCGGGTCTGGTCGCCATCACCCCGGCCTGTGGGGCGCTGACCCCGGTCGGATCGATGATCCTGGGTGTTGTCGCCGGTATCCTGTCCGCGCTCGCCATCAGCCTGAAGAACAAGTTCGGCTACGACGACTCGCTCGACGTCGTCGGTGTGCACCTCGTCTCGGGTCTCTGGGGCACGATCGGTATCGGTCTGCTGGCCGAGGAGACCGGTCTGTTCTACGGACACGACTACAAGCAGCTCGTTGTGCAGATCGTCATCGCACTCTTCGCCTTGGTGTTCACCGGTGTACTCACCACGATCATCGCGCTGGTCCTCAAGCCGCTGGGCTGGAAGGTCGCACAGGAAGACGAGCACAACGGCATCGACGAGGCGGAACATGCGGAGACGGCATATGAACTCGCATGAATCCCTGCACTTTCGCTACTACGCTGATTCTTGTGGAGAGGGATAACTCATGAAGCTGATCACCGCAATCGTGAAACCGTTCACGCTTGAGGACGTCAAAGCAGGTTTGGAGCAGGCCGGAATCCTGGGTATGACCGTCAGTGAGGTCCAGGGGTACGGACGGCAGAAGGGTCACACGGAGGTGTACCGCGGCGCCGAATACTCGGTGGACTTCGTACCCAAGGTCCGCGTCGAGGTCGTCGTCGACGACGCGGCGGTGGACAAGGTCGTGGACGTCATCGTGGAGGCCGCGCGCACCGGCAAGATCGGTGACGGGAAGGTGTGGGTGTCACCGGTCGAGTCGGTCGTCCGCGTCCGCACCGGTGAGCGCGGCGCCGACGCGCTGTAAGCCGGGCCGATGCCCTTTCTCAACCCATCTCACGGCCCCGCGTCTGATGACTCAGGCGCGGGGCCGCGTCCTGCACGTCCGATTCCCGAGACGCCGGTGGCCGCAACCGATCTCGCCGCGACCCGCCGCCAGCTCCTGGAGTCGGGCAAGAGTGGGAAACTCGACGCACCGGGCCTTCGTCAGGTGCTCGTCGACCTTCACGAGTTCTGGCTGGTCTCCAAGGGTGTCGAACTCGGGATCCGGTCGGACAGCGGATATTCGATCATCGCGGTCGGCGGACTCGGACGCGGCGAACTGCTGCCGTTCTCCGACCTCGATCTCATCCTGTTGCACGACGACATGCCACCGGACGAGGTCGCCGAGGTGGCCGACGGTCTGTGGTACCCGTTGTGGGATGCCAACATTCCGCTCGACCACAGCGTGCGCACGGTCCCGCAGGCGCTCCAGGTCGCCAGTGAAGACGTCAGTGCTGCACTCGGATTGCTCGAGGCGCGGCACATCGTGGGTGACGAGGATCTGTCCACCCTGTTGATCGGCGGTATCCGTCAGCAGTGGCGCACCGACATCCGCGATCGTTTCCCCGCGGTGGTCGCGCATGCGCAGGATCGCTGGCGTCGCGCCGGCGACATCGCGCACCGTGCCGAGCCAGACCTGAAGAACGGTCGCGGCGGTCTGCGTGACGTCCAGTTGCTCGGTGCGCTCGCCATCGCGCAGCTCACCGACGGGATGGCAAGTCTGCGGCCGGACTCCCCGGGGGCCGGGCCGCAGATGGCCTACGGCCGATTACTGGACATCCGCACCGAATTGCACCGGATCGCCGGCCGTCCCAGGGAACAGGTCCGCGCACAGGACGCCGACGAGATCGGCGCGGCCTTGCGGATCGGCGACCGTTTCGACCTGGCGCGGGTCATCAGCGATTCGGCCCGCACCATCAGCTATTCCATCGATGTCGGCCTCCGGACCGCGGGTAATGCGTTGCCGCGCCGCGGTCTGGCCAAACTGCGCCGATCGCCGATCCGCCGTCCCCTGGATGAGGGCGTGGTGGAGCACAAC
This sequence comes from Gordonia sp. DT218, assembly GCF_049847105.1. Lineage (NCBI taxonomy): Bacteria > Bacillati > Actinomycetota > Actinomycetes > Mycobacteriales > Gordoniaceae > Gordonia > Gordonia sp. DT218. Next base: position 169,599 of record NZ_JBNCNS010000005.1, read on the forward strand.
GGTGAGATCGTGTTGGCGCGCAACGCGATTCCGAGCAAAGATCCGGGGCTGATCCTGCGGGTGGCGTCGGCGTCGGCGCGTACGGGTCTGCCGATCAGCGCGTCGACGCTCAGCCGTCTCGCCGACTACGCTCCCGAGCTCAGGGAACCGTGGCCCGCCGAGGCCCTCAGCGATCTTCTGGTGCTGCTGGGGTCGGGCCATCACATGGTCGACCCCATCGAGGCGCTCGACCGGACCGGGCTGTGGGGTCGGCTGTTGCCGGAGTGGGGTGCGGTTCGTGATCTCCCGCCACGCGATGCCATCCATACGTGGACCGTCGACCGACACCTGGTGGAGACTGCGGCGCATGCCGGGTCGATGACCACGCGGGTGTCGCGTCCGGATCTGCTGGTGCTCGGTGCGTTGATCCATGATCTCGGCAAGGGGCGCGGTGCAGATCACAGCATCGTCGGCGCGGACCTGGCCATCCAGGTGGGAAATCGGTTCGGGCTGTGGCCCCAGGATGTGACCCTCCTGTCGGAGATGGTCCGGCACCACCTCCTCCTCCCGAGCGTGGCCACCCGCCGCGACCTCGACGACCCGGCAACCGCGGAATCGGTGGCCGCGACGCTCGGCCACAACAGGACGCTGCTGGAGCTGCTGGCGACGCTGGCCGAGGCCGACTCGCTCGCGACCGGGCCGGGTGTGTGGGGCGAGTGGAAGGCCTCCCTGATCAACGACCTCGTGCGTCGTGCGCTCCGATTGATCGACGGGGGAGGCCCGGTCCGGCCGGAGTCGTTGTCGCTCGAGCAGATCTCGTTGGCGGAGGCAGGCGGATTCTCCGTGATCATGTCGCCCGCCGACGGCCCGCACACCTTCCGGGTGACGATGGTCGCCCCGGACCAGCCCGGTCTGCTGTCCAAGATGGCCGGTGTGCTGGCTCTCAACGGCCTTCGGTCGCACTCCGCGACGGTGCAGGGGCATGGGGACAGCGCGGTGAACTCGTTCGTCGTGGTCCCGATCTTCGGGAGTCCACCCGAAGGCGGGCTGATGCGCCAGCAGCTGATGGCGGCGGTCGACGGGAAGATCGACGTGCTGGCCCGCCTCGACGTGCGGGAGGCCGAATCGCCGATCCCGACGATCGGGTCGGTGTCGGCGACGCCCGGGGTGTCGGCGGGAACGGGAGCCTCGGCAGGCAGCACCGACCCGGCGGTGGATGGTGCCGGTCACCCGAAGACCGCAGTGCCCGCTCTGTTCGCAGTCGCACCGCCCCGTGTCATCTGGGTCGATCTCGACGCCGCCGATTCACCCGCGGAGTCCGGCGATGTCCTGATGGAGTTGCGGACCGATGACCGCATCGGTTTGTTGAGCCGTGTCAGCGCGGTGATCGAACGTCACGGCGCGCAGGTGCGCTGGGCCAAGGTCGCCACCCTGGGCAGCACCGTCGTCGACACGTTCTGTCTACGCCTCGACGACGACGGCGAGCCGGCGAGAACACGCCTGGCCGACGACGTCATCGCGGTGTGTCCACCTCTGCAACCGCGTGCCGAAGGCGACGACGGAGACGGCCCGCAGAATCATGGCGGGACCGCGCGGTCAGGGGTGCCGATCAGCTGACCGCACCCGCCGGAAGGTCCGTGACGATCACACGACCACGCGCCGGTGATCCATTCCGACACCGGAGGTGATCGGGCCGGGGCACGAGCATGGAAGACTAGAGGCATGTTCGATTCGCTTTCCGATCGGTTGGCCGATGCCCTGAAGGATCTTCGCGGCAAGGGCCGGTTGTCCGATGCCGACATCGACCGCACCTGCCGGGAGATCCGACTGGCGCTGCTCGAGGCCGACGTCTCCCTGCCCGTGGTCCGTGGTTTCATCGCCAAGATCAAGGAGCGTGCCAAGGGCGCCGAGGTCTCCGGTGCGCTGAACCCTGCCCAGCAGGTCGTCAAGATCGTCAACGACGAGCTCGTCGGGATCCTGGGGGGCGAGACGCGACGGATCACCTTCGCGAAGAACCCGCCGACGGTGATCATGCTCGCCGGCCTGCAGGGTGCCGGTAAGACCACCCTGGCCGGCAAGCTCGGTCACTGGTTGCAGAAGCAGGGCCACACACCCCTGCTGGTGGCCTGCGACCTGCAGCGGCCCGGCGCGGTCTCGCAGCTGCAGATCGTCGGTGAGCGTGCCGGCGTCAAGGTCTTCGCTCCACATCCCGGAACCTCCATCGGCGGCGAGGGCCAGCTCGGTGTCACCGCCGGCGACCCGGTGTCGGTGGCGCGCAGCGGAGTGGCGGAGGCCGCGGCCCAGCATCACGACGTCGTGGTGATCGACACCGCGGGTCGGCTGGGCATCGACCAGGAGCTGATGAAGCAGGCATCGGACATCCGCGATGCCACCGATCCGGATGAGGTCCTGTTCGTCGTCGACGCGATGATCGGTCAGGACGCGGTGTCCACGGCCGAGGCTTTCCAGGACGGAGTCGGCTTCACCGGCGTCGTACTGACCAAACTCGACGGCGACGCCCGTGGTGGCGCGGCGCTCTCGGTGCGTGAGGTCACCGGTCGGCCGATCATGTTCGCGTCCTCGGGCGAGAAGCTCGACGATTTCGACGTCTTCCATCCGGACCGGATGGCCAGTCGGATTCTCGGGATGGGCGACGTGCTGTCGCTCATCGAACAGGCCGAACAGCATTGGGACACCCAGCAGGCCGAGGCCGCCGCGGCGAAGATCACGCAGGGGGAGCTGACCCTCGAGGACTTCCTCGAGCAGATGCTGATGATCCGCAAGATGGGTCCGATCGGCAACATCCTGGGCATGCTGCCCGGCGCGGGCCAGATGAAGGACGCGTTGTCGCAGGTCGACGACAAGCAGCTCGACCGTGTGCAGGCGATCATCCGCGGTATGACACCGGCCGAGCGGGACAACCCGAAGATCATCAACGCGTCGCGCCGGCTGCGTATCGCCAACGGGTCGGGTGTCTCGGTCAGCGAGGTCAATCAGCTCGTCGACCGGTTCTACGACGCCCGCAAGATGATGTCCCAGATGTCCGGCCGGATGGGCATGGGCGGTGGCGGACGCAAGACCAACCGCAAGAAGGGCAAGGGCAAGAAGGGCAAGAACCGCGGACCCACGCCACCGAAGGCCGCGCGTGCCGGTCTCCCCGGCATGGGCGGTATGCCCGGGATGCCTGCCGGTTTCCCCGACCTGTCAAACATGCCCGCGGGTCTCGACGAGCTGCCACCGGGGCTCGAAGGCCTCGACGTCAGCCAATTCCAGCCCAAGAAGAAGAAGTAGCAGCAGTGGCCGGACCGATGGGAATCGGGTCGGCGCCCGCCGACGACGTGCGGCACTACCGTGGGCGAGACCCGTTCGGCGACGAACAGATCGACCTCTGGGTGGTGGGTGACACCATCACCCGCGAGCCGGTGGCGTCGGCCCGTACCGTCCTCGATGGCGGCTGGATCATCCCGGGCCTGGTCGACGCGCACAACCACGTCGGGATCGCACCGGGGCTCGGCGTCACCATCGACCGGGCGCGTGCGTACGCGAAGGCGGATGCGCGCGCCGGCACACTCCTGATCCGTGAGGTGGGGTCGCCGCTGGACACCCACCCGCTCGACGACGACCCGTCGTGCCCGCGCTTCATCCGGTCGGGCAAGCACATCGCGCGCCCCAAACGCTATTTGCGGGATTACGGTGTCGACCTCGAGAATCCCGACGAGCTCGCCGATGAGGTGACCAGGCAGGCGCGCGACGGTGACGGCTGGGTGAAGATCGTCGGCGATTGGATCGACCGCGAGGCGGGGGATCTCACGCCGTTGTGGACGCGGCGGCAACTCGATGCGGCGGTGGCCGCCGCGCACACGGAGGGAGCGCGGATCACCGCCCACGTCTTCGGTGCCGACGCGTTACCCGATCTCATCGGGGCCGGAGTCGACTGCATCGAGCACGGCACCGGATTGACGACAGATCTCATGGACGAGATGGTCGAGCGGTCGATCTCGTTGGTGCCCACCCTGATCCAGGTGGAGAACTTTCCGGGTATCGCCGACGGCGCCGACCGATTCCCGACCTATCAGGCGAATATGCGCAAGCTCCATCAGAATGCGGAGGCCGTGTTCGCGGCCGCTCGTGAGGCGGGGATCACGATGTTCGCCGGCACCGATGCGGGTGGCTTCGTCGAGCACGGGCGGATCGTCGACGAGATCGTGGCGATGGCCGCGGTCGGCTTCGGGGCGGAGGGTGCGTTGCGGGCCGCCAGCGTCGCGCCGCGGGAGTGGCTCGGTGCCGGCGTTCTCGGCGAGGGCGACCGCGCCGACTTCATCGTCCTCGACGACGACCCCCGAGAAGACCTGACGACGCTGCGTCGACCACGGTCGATTGTTTGCTCTGGGCTAACCGTCTCCTGACCTCGTCGCGCACAAAACCCCAGTTCACATCCCCGAGTGTGAGGTGTTCGTGTGAGGTACTCCACGTTCGTTGAGCTGGTACCGCTAACTTACCGGCTGGTAATGTGACGACCGCGTTGCATGGGTTCGCGGGCGCGGAGACATCGCCGACTTCACTCCGAGACAGGTCAGGGGAGGGCCGTCATGGGAGATATCGGCGAGTCGGGGTCTCCGCGGTTGGCACGCGACATGTGGTTACCTTCAGCGGGGTGGGTAACCACATGTCGAACCCCGTGCACGACCTCTGGGACGTCGGCGCCGCAGTGTCGAGGCCGATGCGGTTTTTGCTCCGGGAGCCCGGTCTGGCAGAATGGCACGCTGGTTCGTCGGACCCGGTTACGTACCGACCGACGGTCACACCACAACAGATCGCAAAACCGGGTCCGTCACCGGACGGGCCGCTGAATTGCGTAGTGACCACTGAGGAAGAAACATGGCTGTCAAGATCAAGCTCACGCGTCTCGGTAAGATTCGCAACCCGCAGTACCGCATCGTCGTCGCAGATTCTCGGACCCGCCGCAACGGCCGGGTGATCGAGACCATCGGCAAGTACCACCCGAAGGAAGAGCCGAGTCTGATCGAGGTCGATTCGGACCGCGCGCAGTACTGGCTGGGTGTCGGGGCGCAGCCGACCGAGCCTGTCGCGGCCATCCTGAAGGTCACGGGTGACTGGCAGAAGCACAAGGGTCTCCCGGGCGCCGAGGGAACCTTGAAGACCAAGGAGCCGAAGCCGTCGAAGCTCGACCTCTTCAACGCTGCCTTGGCCGCTGCCGACAGCGGACCGGCGGCCGAGGCCACCACCCCGAAGAAGAAGGCCGCCAAGAAGGCCGACGAGGAGACCCCGGCCGAGGCCCCCGCCGACGCCGCCGCGACCACCGGTGACGACAAGGCCGGCGCGTGACCGCAGTCGTCGCTGACGCGGTCGAGCACCTCGTCCGTGGCATCGTCGCGAACCCGGACGACGTTCGTGTCGAGATGATCACCGGCCGTCGTGGCCGGCTGGTCGAGGTGCACGTCAATCCCGAGGACCTCGGCAAGGTGATCGGTCGCAACGGCCGCACCGCAACCGCACTGCGTACGCTCGTCACCGGTATCGGTGGCCGCGGTATGCGTGTGGACATCGTCGACACCGATCGCTGAGCGAGAACGACTCCGCGATGGATCTCGTGGTGGGCCGTGTGGCCAAATCGCACGGTGTTCGCGGTGAGGTGGTCGTCGACATCCGCACCGACGATCCGGCGTCGCGATTCGCTCCCGGCACCGACCTGCGTGGCAGACTGCCGCGTGGGGGCGGGGAGAAGACGTTCACGGTGACAGCCGCCCGGCAGCATGCCGGGCGGCTGTTGCTGTCCCTGGACGAAGTCGCCGATCGGTCGGCGGCAGATGCTCTGCGCGGCACGCTGTTTCTCATCGACAGCGCCGACGTCGACTCGGGTGAGGACCCCGACGAGTTCTACGATCACGAACTCGAGGGTTTGCCGGTCTCGACGATCGACGGCGTGGAGGTGGGCGTGGTCGCTTCCGTGCTGCATCTGCCCGGCGGCGAGATCCTCGCCGTCACGACCTCGGAGGGTGGCGAGGTGCTGATCCCGTTCGTCCGCGAGATCGTGCCCACCGTGACCTCCGAGGTCATCGAGATAGATCCCCCCGACGGTCTGCTGGATCCCGAGGCGTGATGATGCGCATCGACGTCGTCTCGATCTTTCCCGAATACCTGGACCCGTTGCGGGCTGCCCTGCTGGGCAAGGCGATCGACGCGGGTCGCATCAGTGTCGACGTGCACGACCTGCGTACGTGGACCCACGACGTGCACCGCAGCGTCGACGACTCGCCGTACGGCGGCGGGCCCGGGATGGTCATGAAGCCCGAGGTGTGGGGACCGTGTCTGGACGACGTGTGTCCCGACGACGCGCTGCTCGTCGTCCCGACACCGGCGGGCGTGCCGTTCGGCCAGGCGACCGCACAGCGGTGGAGCGTGGAAGATCATCTGGTGTTCGCCTGTGGGCGCTACGAGGGCATCGACCAGCGCGTCTTCGACGACGCGGCCCGTCGCGTACGGGTCGAGGAGGTCTCCCTCGGCGACTTCGTGCTGATCGGCGGCGAGGTCGCCGCGATGGCGATGATCGAGGCCACCGTCCGCCTGATCGACGGCGTCCTCGGCAATCCACGATCGCACCAAGAGGATTCGTTCTCCGACGGGTTGCTCGAGGGGCCCAGCTACACCCGGCCGGTGTCCTGGCGCGGCCTCGATGTGCCCCCGGTGCTGCTCAGCGGAGACCATGCGAAGGTGGCGGCCTGGCGGCACGAGCAGTCGCTGGCGCGGACGGCGGCGCGCAGGCCGGACCTGCTGCCTGCCGAACCACACGACGATCGCATCATGTAAGCCTCGCTGTCGTCGTCACCCGCCGACAGTGGTTGGACGCGACGCTCGAATCTCGCGTGGGCGCCCGCTAGGATTGCTCGACCGGGAGGGGGTCGGATGATGGCGGACCGATGGTCGGCGATGCTCGACGAGCTGTCTCGGCAGAGATCGGAGTTGACCAGGGTCGGGGAGGCGATGGCGGGGTTGACCGCTCATGCCGTCAGTATCGATCGTCTGGTGTCGGTCACCGTCGACGCCCGTGGGATGCTCCTCGATCTGACGATCGATCCGCGCGCGATGCGTCGCCTCCGGGCCGAACAGCTCTCCGCGCAGATCACCACGCTCGTCGCCGAGGCGGACCAGCGATTGCATGACCAACGGAACCAGATCTACACGGCGGCCGTCCAACCAACACCGGACTACTCCGATGTCCGGGTGGATGCGAGCGCACAGCCGCGACGACCGGGGGACACCGATGGCTGACATGTCGTTTCCCGGCGAGGCGTCGGCGCGTGGTGGCGGGCATGGCGATCCGGTGGCCGGCGCTGGGCGGCTCGATGTCGATGTCGAGTCGCTGGGCAGGCTCACCACCCGCCTGGCGGCCGTCGACACCCAGTTCGGGTGGCTCGCCGTCGAGGTGACCGAGGCGCTCGCCGACGCCGAGGCAGCAATCGGCGTCGACGATGCTGCACGCGCATTTCGCACTGGATTCGCCGGCCTCGCCACCGATTTGGCGGCCGCGTCGGGCGGGGTGGCGCGAGCACTGGCAGACCATCAGATGCTGATCGCCCGCGGGGCGCGCGAGATCGGCGACGCAGACGACGAAGTGGCTCTGCGGCTGAAGTCGGGCGAACGATGACCATGGGCGCGACGCCGATGACCGTGCCGCCGGAGATCCGTGCCCTGGCCGAAGAATTGGCACCCGGCACGTGGCCGAGTGCCGACGTCGGCGGACTACGAGCGGCCGCTGTCCGCTGTCGTGACCTCGCGTCGCGGGTGGCCGACCTGGCCGCGGAGGTCGGAGCGGCGCATCGTGACCGTGCGATCGGCGCCGGGGCGTTCCACGACGGCGTCGTCGAGGGCGGGCGTGCGCTGACCGACTCCCCGGACACGGGATTCGGTCGGTTGATCGGACGGCTCGAGACGACCGCGACGGCGCTGGACACCTACGCAGACGCCGCGGCGACCACACACAACGAGATGACCGTGATCGCGTCGCTGGCCGACCGCGAGCGACTGCGATCGGATCTGCTCTCGACGCTGGGGGACGACTCTGCGCGCGTCGTCGCTGCCGGCGGAGGTCGAATGGCGCTGACTGCGGCCGGCGAGGACTACACCGAGGCGGCAGGCGACGCCGGCCACCGACACCACGACGACCAGCCACAACCCGCCGCGACCAGCGGCATGCTGCCGTTCTCGGCGATGAGTGGATTGGCCGCGGGAGCCGGTGCGCTGGCCGCCACGCACGCCGGGACCGTGAGTGTCGGTCCGGCGGAGTTGAGCGGTGCGGACACCGACTGGCTCCAGCGGCGGGCGGCCCACCTGCAGTCGGGTCTGCCGTCGTCGGTGGCGGGTTGGGTCCGAATGGCTGTGGGGATCGGTGTGGCCCCGGACGGATCCCGCGCGGTGGTGGTCGGTACCAGCGACCCGTATCCCTATCAGCGAGAGGGGATCACGCTCGGCGCCGGCGAGATCATGGCCGGCAACGGGCGCGCGGCCGAACTCGCCGTCGTCGATCACATGACCGGGTCCGGGATCAGCCTGCAAGCGATCGCATCGGCGACGCCGATGGCGCCGGCGACCCTCGCGGCACTGGCCGGAACCGACGCCGAGTTGTTCGCGCCCGACCAGCAGGGGACCGACGACGGTGTTCTGTCGCTGTCCCACGAATCGGGGAGCGATCACCCGTGAGCAGTCGGATCACGCGACTGCCCGACGGAGTCGCCGAACTGGTGGACCGAGTCCCCGACAGTGATCTCGCCCCGTGCATGTACTTTCTGGCGATCACGGTGCTGTCGGGTGTCGACGTCGGCGACAGCCCCGAGCTCACCACCGCGCTGACCGAATTGCGGGAGCGCGGTGCCGTGTCCGCGGGAAATCGGTTGGAGGTCGCCAGCCGCCTCGCGCAATTGGAACAACGTGCGTTCATCGCGGGTCGTCGAGGTGAGCACGAGGCGCGTGATCGTGCCTTCTTCCAGGCGCGCGCCGTCAACTGTCTCGTCCACGTGATCGGGGCGGGCTCCGGGACCGCCGCCGCCCAGGAGCCGAGGGACCGGCTGCGGGAGGCCGCCTATGAAGGTGCGATCGCGTTCAGCGGGACGCCGGGGGTGGTGAGCGTCCTCAATCGCTACGCGGGGTGAATGGCGGCATTAACCTTGGCGTGTGCACCACTGGCTCTCGCATCGGGCCGCCGACTGGATGTCGCACGACATCATCGAGCGGGGTCGATTGCCACTGCTGGTGTTCTTTCTGGGCCTGATCGTCGGGTTCGTGGTGATCCGCATCAGCGTGCGGTTGATCAGGGCCGACGTCGGCTGGTGGTTCTCGAACGTGACCGCGGGCGACACACACGTCCACCACGTCGTGTTCGGGGTGGTCCTGACGCTGTTGTCCGGGCTCGGGTTGATCGCGTTCGCGCTGAGTGGCGACCAGGCGGCCATGTCCATCCTGGCCGGGCTGTTCGGTATCGGTGCTGCCCTCATCCTCGACGAGTTCGCGCTGATCTTCTATCTGCGTGACGTCTACTGGTCGCAGGAGGGTCGGACGTCTGTGGATGCGGTCTTCATCGCCCTCGCGGCAACCGGCATGATCCTGCTCGGTTTCCGGCCGCTCGATCTCTACTTCGACGCTCTCCACGACCTGCGGATCGGTCGGACCTTTCTGGTCGACCTGATCGCCGCGGTGCTGAACCTGGTGCTGGCTGCGATCGTCGTGCTGAAGGGCAAGGTGTGGACCGGCGTGATCGGGGTCTTCGCGTGGCCGTTGCTGATCGTCGGGGTGATCCGGCTGGCGCGTCCGACGTCACCGTGGGCGCGCTGGCGATATCTGTCGCGACCGAGGAAGCTGGAACGCGCGATCGAGCGGGAGCGAAAGCTCCGACGTCCGTTCGTCCGGGTGAAGATCTTCGTGCAGGACCTGGTCGCCGGGCGGCCCGACGTCCTGCCGCACGTCCGGGCGGCGACCGAGGATCGGCTCGATCATGTGGTGCATCCGGCGCCGCCGGCACCGGCGATTTCGCCGCAGCGGGGTCTGTCTGGCACAATGGTCGGGTTGCCTGGCGATGATGTCCCACCTGAGGGACGTGGTCCCGGGACGCACCTTGACTCGGAGCACGAACCGGTCGAACCTCACACATGATCACCCGCTGGCCGGGAGGTCGAGTGTGGGCCGCCAGGTTCCTCTGTTCACGCGAACCGCCAGATTGGACCAACCACGATGAACACCCTCGACTTTCTCGACAAGCAGTCGCTGCGCGACGACATTCCCAAGTTCGGACCCGGTGACACCCTCGACGTCCACGTCAAGGTGATCGAGGGCTCGAAGGAGCGTGTTCAGGTGTTCAAGGGCGTCGTGATCCGTCGCCAGGGCGGCGGCGTGCGCGAGACCTTCACCGTGCGCAAGGTGTCCTTCGGCGTCGGCGTGGAGCGCACCTTCCCGGTGCACAGCCCGAACATCGCCAAGATCGATGTGGTCACCCGCGGTGACGTGCGTCGCGCAAAGCTCTACTACCTGCGCGATCTGCGCGGTAAGGCAGCCAAGATCAAGGAAAAGCGCTGACGCGTCTACCCTGACGACGTGGCTGACACACACTCCACGGGTGGGGAATCCGAACACGCTGCCGATCGCTCGTCCTCCGATGCCGGGGACTACGACTGGGACCGCGACGGCGACCACCCCGATGAGCGCCCATGGCGCACCAAGAGTGACAAACCCATGAAGCGTGGCTCGCTACTTCGTGAAGCCGTCATCATCATCGGCTGCGTCTTGCTGCTGACCTGGTTGTTGCAGACCTTCATCGGCCGTCAGTACGTCATACCGTCTGAATCGATGGAGCAGACCCTGCACGGCTGTGCAGGCTGCACCAACGACCGCATCGTCATCGACAAGCTGTCGTATCGCTTCGGCGACCCCAGTCCCGGTGACGTGGTGGTGTTCAAGGCTCCCAGTGAGTCATGGGACGGCGCATGGCTCTCGCCCCGCTCGGAGAACCCGGTGGTCCACGGACTGCAGGATGGTCTGTCGTGGTTCGGTTTTGCGCCGCCGGACGAGAACGACCTGGTGAAGCGTGTGATCGCGACCGGCGGACAGACCGTGGAATGCAAGAACGAGGAGAACGTCGGGGTCAAGGTCGGCGGTAAGCCGTTGACAGAGCCATACGTCGACAAGCAGTTGCAGGCCAGCGACGTCGCGGCCGGCAACGAGATGGCTGCGGGCCCCAACGGTCAGCCGAACTCCTGCTACGGGCCAGACTTCGGTCCGGTCAAAGTGCCCGACGGCAACGTGTGGGTGATGGGGGACAACCGCGCCAATTCGGCGGATTCCCGATTCCACATGGAGGACGAGTTCCACGGCACGGTCCCGGAGAGCGACATCCGCGGCAAGGTTCGGTTCATCATCTATCCCTTCTCGCGGATCGGTGGTGTGTCCTCGCCCAATCCCCAGTCATGACATCGGCGATCGCACCGATGTGGGGAAGAGGTGAACTGTGAGCCGTTGGCCGCCACGATTTCCGATTCGTCGGGCCGCCAGTCTGCGCACCTTCGAGTTCGCTTTGCATCGTAACGGGCTCGGTCCGGTCGCAGGCGTCGACGAAGCAGGCCGGGGAGCGTGCGCGGGACCGCTGGTCGTCGCCGCATGCGTCCTCAAACCCACGCAGATCGCCTCGCTCGCCGATCTCGACGACTCCAAGCGCCTCACCGAGGCGGTACGTGAGTCGCTGTACAAGGCGGTGACGAAGTACTCCTTGAGTTGGAGTGCGGTGATCATCGACGCTGACGAGATCGACCGGATCGGCATCCACGTCGCGAACATCGAAGGGATGCGTCGCGCGGTTGCCGGCCTCGATGTCACACCCGGGTACGTGCTCTCGGACGGATTCGTGGTCCCGGGCCTGACGGTCCCGTCGCTACCGGTGATCGGTGGCGATGGTGCCGCCGCCTGTATCGCGGCCGCCAGCATCATCGCCAAGGTGACCCGGGACCGGATCATGGTTGCGATGGACGCCGCCGTGCCCGGCTACGATTTCGCAGTTCACAAGGGCTACAGCACAGCCCATCACATGGCTTGCATCGATCGACACGGACCGTCGGTGCAGCACCGTATGTCCTACCGGAATGTCGCCGCGCGGGTGACGTCCGGCCCCGACCCGACCACGATAGGCTTGTCGAATGAGTGCTGAGGATCTCGAGAAGTACGAAACCGAGATGGAACTCTCCCTGTACCGCGAGTACAAGGACATTGTCGGTCAGTTCACCTATGTGGTGGAGACCGAGCGGCGCTTCTACCTCGCCAACGCGGTGGAGATGGTGCCCCGCAACACCGACGGTGAGATCTACTTCGAGCTGCGCATGTCCGACGCCTGGGTCTGGGACATGTATCGACCCGCGCGCTTCGTCAAACAGGTTCGGGTCATCACGTTCAAGGACGTCAACATCGAGGAGCTCGAAAAGCCGGAACTCCGGCTCCCGGACGAGCCCTGATCCACCCAACCTCCGCCGGTTCCGCCCGTCCGCGATTTTGTAGCATTAATCCGCACCTGCTGCGGGTTAATGCTACGGATTCATTTGGCGGGGTGGTTATTTGGGGATTTTGTCGATGGTGGCGCGGGTGAGGTCTATTGCGTAGCCGCAGATCTCGTTCTCTGGCAAGCTGGGAAGTAGCCCGTATCCCGATCCCGTCACCACGCCAGCCGTTCCTGATTGTACGTATGTCATGCAGCCACCCGACTTATCGCTTGCAATACCTACAGTGCGGCCGTTGATCGTGATGTCGGGATGCCAGTTTGAGCCGACGCGATTTTGTACTTTGTACCAGTTGAGGCTTTCGGAATTCCCGACTATCTGGTATGCACTCAGAAACTCAGATTCTTCTGGCGAGTAGTGCCAGTTGCATCCACGAAGCGTCTGCCCATTTACTGTGGCGGCGTCTTCAATCGTTTGAGGATCGATTCCTATGTGAATCAGGCTTTCGTCGTCGGCATTGCAAGGCTCGTACGCGGTGCCGCTATTTGCTGAATTCCATCTATCGGGGTATTTGTTGTGGAATGGTAGTGGTTTCCCGTCGTCAGCCGTCTGCCGTATTCCTTGTGTTGGGTCGGATGGGCTCGACTGCGCGGACGGTCTACCGTCAACCTCGCTGTTGCAACCACTTAGTGAAAGTAGCGCGATGCCCGCGGTCCAGGCGACTGCTCCCACTTTCACAAAGTTCCAGCCGACTCGGCCACTAATTTTGGAATTCACGCCGACCTTCTTGTTCATCCTGGTTTTTAATCGAATTAGCGGCGGCATCGCAGTTCGCGGCCAAGGTGTTCAATTCGTTGACTTGATGAACGAGTTGGGTGCTCCAGCCACTATCGACTATGGCACGCCTCAAAGATTCATACAGGGCCAATCCTTCAACGCAATCGCGGCCGAAATAATTCATGCCGACTATGCGGGTAATTGTCATCCTGCAGTCGTCCAGCTCTCGCGCGGCCGCGCGAGCAGCAGCAGCACGCGTGGTCCAGGCCGAGTCGTCAGACACGAGTCGGATCGAACTTTCGGCGGGAGTGGGCAGAAAACTCCCCACCTCCCCGCGCATCGACGTCCCATCCCCACCGCTCATACAGTCCTCCCCACAGAACCTTCGACGTCGCATGCGTCGCAGCGGTTCCACCCTAGCTGTCCACACATGCAGGTCTCGTGCCCGCAGACACAGAAGTCACAAGTAGGATAGCCAACCGTTGGGCATCGATGGTGGCGACCGGTGGAAGGCGCAGACCGAGGGGGATCCGTGGCGGACGATGGCTCCAAATATTTCTGGAACGCGTCGGATGGTGGCAAGAACGCTGGGTCGGCCGGCGGCTCGAGCAGCGGATCGACCGACTGGCAGCTCGCTATCCAACAGATGCTGAGCCGTATCGCCTCGATGGAACCGGGCTCGGCTGGGGCGGATGCGGCCGCGCTGCAACAGGCAATCGATGCCGCGATCAAGGCGACAGAACGCCTGAAAGACTTCGGTCAGGATGGTCTCGAAGGCCACGCCGCGCGAGGAAGTGCGGAACGCGCAACTCGACTCGCGACCGAAATAACCTCCGGAGCGAAGTCCGTCTCGGGGGGAGTGGGCGCCTTGGCAACAGCGCAGGGGATTCTCGCGGCCGCCAAGGTACAGGAGCCATTCCTCCAGCAGATGCAGAAGGAGATGGAGGAAAAGCCCGAGGACGCCGCGGACATCATGACGCGCGCTGCATCCCTCATGACGAGCCTCTACAACGGACCGATGAGCTCTGCGGCAGGTCAAGCGCCCGACTCGATCATGAATCCAACAGTCGGTTCTGCCCTGATCTCAGGTTCGACCGCCAACGTCGTCGGCGGCTCAGGTGGTGGAGGTGGAAACAGTGGCGGCGGAAGCACTCACACCACGGTAGGCGGATCTTCTGACCTCGGCGAGTACGGCAACAACGGTGCGTCGACAACGGCGGCGACGCCGACCGATGCGGGTACAGCAGCTCAGGCGCCGACATCGAATACCGAAACTTCTGGCGACAAACCATTGTCGCTGGGCAATGACGCCGCGAGCAGTGGTGGCGGTGCCGATGATCCCGACGATCTGAGCCGAGGCGGCCTCGGGAGCGCGAACAACTCCGGCAGTTCGACCTTCCCGTCCGGAATGATGCCCGCCGGTGGCGCCGCCGGAGCGACCGGCGCAGGCGGGAAGGTCGGCGGCGCAGGTGCGGGCGCCGGTGGGTCGGGCGCGGCCGGCGGAGCCAACGCGGCATCGGCGATGTCTCGAAGACTGTCCGGTGCGATGCCGACAGCCGCGCCGACGACGTCGACTACGCCTGCGAGTTCCACGGCACCGCTGGGTGCCGGTCCGGGTCGCGGAGGCGGCCCGATGGGCGGTGCACCCCACGGCGGGCGCGCGCGCGGATCCGACGACCGGAGTCACAAAGCGGCGCACTATCTCCACACGCAGGAAAACGGGGCGGAGCTCGTCGGCAGCCTGCCATTGGTCGGGCCGCCGGTGATCGGGGACTGGTCGCCGCCGCAGGCTCCGGAAGCGGCCGAATCGTCCGCGTCAAAATCAGGTGAAGCAGATGGGACCGACAAGGATCTCAAGCTCTGATCCGTCGGTGGGAACAGAACGCAAGCTGTCCACATTCTCCGAACCATCCACAGAACCGGCCGATTTCGTTGGTGACGAACTGAATCGTCATCGGCGGGAGCGATGCTTATGGCATGAGCGACAACACATCCCGGCCGCAGCGGTCTGCCTCGACTCGACGCCCGCGCAGCGCGGATATCTGCCGTCTCGGCGAGGATCTCGCCGCTGACCACGTGCAGGGTCTCGGTTGGACCGTTATCGAGCGCAACTGGCGTAACCGATTCGGCGAGCTGGATCTGATCGCCGCCGACGGG
This sequence comes from Gordonia sp. DT218, assembly GCF_049847105.1. NCBI lineage: Bacteria > Bacillati > Actinomycetota > Actinomycetes > Mycobacteriales > Gordoniaceae > Gordonia > Gordonia sp. DT218. The sequence goes on from NZ_JBNCNS010000005.1 coordinate 185,000, forward strand.
GCTGTGTTGGTGGTCGTAGAGGTGAAGACGCGGGCCTCCCGGGTCTTCGACGATCCGGCCGCGGCCGTCACCCCTCTCAAGCTGGCGCGTATGCGTCGACTGATCCGACAGTGGCTGGCCGACCATCGCGAGGGGTGGTGGAACGAGATCCGCTTCGACGTGCTGTCCGTTCAACTCGATTCGCGGGACCCGACCGCAGTCGACCGGGCCGTGGTGCGTCATCATCGAGGCGTGTTCGAATGAGTGAGCCAGGCCTCGTCACCGGGCTCGGGCGCGTCCATTCGGTGGGGCTCAACGCGTTTGTCGCGCGGCAGATCGAGATCCAGGCCAACGTGGGGCACGGACTACCGGGTTTCGCGGTCACCGGCACGGTCGATGCGTCGCTGCGAGAGGCCCGCGATCGCGTCCGTGCGGCGATCTCGAACAGCACGCTGAAGTTCCCGGACATGAAGGTGACGGTCTCACTCGCTCCGGCCGACCTCCCCAAGACGGGCTCCTCGTTCGATCTCGGTATGGCTCTGGCGATCCTTGCCGCGACCGATCAGGTGGCCACCAGCAGATTGAATCACACAGTGTTCCTCGGCGAGCTCGGCCTCGACGGCGGGCTGCGGCCCGTGCGCGGCGTCCTGCCGGCCCTGAAGAGAGCCCGCGACTGCGGCTTCACCCATGCCGTGGTGCCGATCCCGAACATCGCCGAGGCCGCTCTTGTCGCCGATCTCGACGTCGGTGGCGCATATACCTTGCGGGAGGTGGTCCGCTGGCTCGCTGGAGACCACGTGCTGGACACGGTCACCGACGCCGACAACATCCCACCGCCGTCGAAGGTCGCTGACATGGCCGACGTCGTCGGACAGGCCGAGGCGCGCCACGCCCTCGAGATTGCCGCTGCCGGAGCGCATCACGTTCTGATGACCGGGCCGCCCGGCATCGGCAAGACGATGCTCGCGCGACGGTTGCCCGGCATCCTGCCCGCGCTGTGTCCCGAAGAATCCCTGGAGGTCACCGCTATCCACTCCATCGCCGGGACCTTGCGGGCCGGCCATCCACTCATCACCGACGCGCCGTTCGTCGCGCCGCATCACACGACAACGGCAACCGCATTGCTCGGCGGCGGTACCGGTCTCGCCCGGCCGGGCGCCGTGTCTCGTGCACACCGAGGTGTTCTGTTCCTCGACGAATGTGCCGAGATGGGGGCCAAGGTTCTCGACTCATTACGACAACCGTTGGAAGAAGGCGAGGTCCGTGTCTCGCGACGAGATGGCGTGGCCACCTACCCGTCCCGATTTCAGCTGATCATGGCCGCGAATCCTTGTCCGTGCGCACCTGCACATGACATCGACTGCGTCTGTTCGGCCGTCGCGCGACGTCGATACCTCGGGAAGCTGTCGGGACCGTTGATGGACCGCGTAGACATCCGGGTTCGTATGGATCCACCCGGGAACACCGCCCTGATGAACTCGGTCGAGGAGCCCAGTGCGACGGTTCGAGAGCGTGTCTCGCAGGCTCGTGCCACCGCAATCGAACGATGGTCGGAGCACGGCTGGCTGACCAATGCGGAGGTGCCGGGGTCCGCGTTGAGGCAGCGATTTCGATTGTCACCCAAGGCACTACGTCCGGTCGAGCTGTTCCTCCGAGACGGGCGAGTGACGGCTCGCGGCGCCGATCGCGCGATCCGCTTGGCGTGGACCTTGGCCGACCTGAAGGGATGTTCCGAGCCGGGTGAGACCGAGATCGCCGAGGCCCTGCTGTACCGGGACCGGAGAGGGCACCGATGAGCCACCACCTCGACGACGCCGAGCGTCGGGCCTGGGCCTACCTTGCCCGGGTCGCCGAGCCACCGTGCGCCGCACTGGAGGCCCTGTGCGATCTGCTCGGCCCCGCCGAGGCGGCAGCCGCGGTGCGGGCACGTTCGGTTCCCGCCGGTCACCAATTGGTACTCGAGGCCACGGGCGCGCGCGCCGACATCGACACCTCCGCAGAAGACCTGGAGATCGCGGAGCGGACCGGGGCCAGGCTGGTGACCCGCGACGACGCCGAATGGCCGGGCTGGCCGCTGATGTCGTTGAGTCAGTCGGACACGGCCGCCCGCGGCGGTGAGCCGTTGGCGTTGTGGGTCCGTGGGCCGAGGCGGCTCGACGAATTGGCGACGACTGGTGTCGCGCTGGTGGGTTCGCGTGCCGCGTCGGGCTATGGCGAACAGGTCGCGTCGAGCCTCGCGTCCGGACTCGCCGCGGAGAACTGGACAGTGACCTCGGGCGGGGCGTATGGGATCGACGGGGTAGCCCACCGAGCCGCCCTGGCCTCCGGCGGTTCGACGATGGCGGTCATGGCTTGTGGGATCGATCGCGACTATCCCGCCGGTCACGCACGGTTGCTCGCGGAGATCGCCGACCGGGGCCTGGTGGTCTCCGAGTACCCGCCTGGCACCACGGCTGCCAAGCATCGTTTCCTCACCCGGAATCGCCTGGTGGCCGCGATGTCCGACGCCGTGGTGGTGGTCGAGGCGGGACGTCGGTCGGGCGCTGCGAACACTGCCGCGTGGGCTCGGAAACTCGGTCGGCCTCTCGGGGCGGTACCCGGCCCCGTGACGTCGGCGACATCGATCGGATGTCACCAGATGATCGCCGACGACCTGGCAGTTCTCGTGATCGACACCCGGTCGGTCATCGCGCTCGCCGCTCCCGACGGCACAGGCGACATCGGCCGCGGCCGAACGCGGTCCACCGATCGCCTCACCGCAGACGAGCAGCGCGTGCACGACGCGTTGCCAGGACGGGGTTCGGTCACGATCGAGGAGATCGCGTTCTCCGCGGGCCTCGACATCTCGGCAGTACGATCCGCTCTGGCCCGGATGGATGTCACTGGACATGTGGTGAATGACGCGGGAATGTGGCGATTGCCATGAGGGAACCGACGGCAGCCGGACGAGAGCACGAACTGTGCGCCCGCCGGCCGCACTGTCAGCGAGCGCCCCCCGACACATGCCGGCCGACGATGATCGGTAGGTCGAGGAAGGTTCGGATGCCGTGGGCGGCGCACAGCGGTCTTATGGCGTGGATGCGGTGGAACCCGAAGTCCGTGAGAGGGTCTCGATTCCACTCGCTGCTCTGCGACTGATTCGACCGGCCCCATGACATCGATCCTCAACGAGTAGTCGGCGCGGGCGACATGCGCATCACCTCAGCAGGACGTCGGCCGCATGGTGCGCTCAACGGTCCGCTGAGGTGATCCTGGTGTCAGGCTTGTTCATGCCCCGCCGCTTTGACGACCCTCCGCGCACGCGCTCGGTCCGGAACCTTCCCGGCCCCTTCCTCGTGATGATGCAAGCCGACGAGCCATAGGCCGGATATGGGCGACCGTGGGGGCTCCGTGAAGACGATCAGGAGGTAGGAGACCGCTCAGCGTCCGGTGAGCAGGTCGATGAAGATCCGGGTGTCGTCGTCACTCGCCGGGCCGTGGCGCCGGCGCGCGTGCAGGTAGCCGATCCCGGCGTACAGGAGCGTCGTCGCACGCGCATGTGCCTCCGGCTCGTCGAATCCGAGTTCGCGCATCGTCTCGTGGGCGACGGCGAATATCTGATCGTCGAGTGCGGCCACGGTTTCCGCCAGGGATTCGTCGGTTTCCGCCCAGGTGCGGACGGCGGCCTCGACCGTCCAGCGTCGAGGGTCGGACACCAGCCGGACCATCGCCTCGATCCGCTGCACCGGGGGAAGTGTCTGCAGATCGGCCAAGGTCTGCCGCGCCGACTCCTCGACCTTTCGGCAGTGATCGGCGAGCGCCGACATGAGGGCGGCGATATCGGTGAAGTGCCAGTAGAAGCTACCCTTGGTCACCCCGAGGTGTGCGCACAGTCGCGAGATCTTGATGGCTCCGACGCCCTCGGTGATCAGCAGCTGCATCGCGGCATCGAGCCAGTCATCCACGGTCAGACGCGATCCGCGTCGAGGGGACGGCTCCGGCATGTTGACCTCGATGGGTTGTGACTGTGTACTGGCAATTCGACGAACTGAACTCCCACGTTAGATCACGCCGCGAATACGATGCGCCGGATCTCTTTACTTAGGTTTACCTAACGCAGCGTACGGTGGTGCTCGAGAGGAGGCTTCATGGCCAAACACATGAACATCATGACGGTGCTCCGGCGTGAGCAGCTCAGCCCGCATTTCGTCCGTCTCTACCTCGGTGGCGATGAGTTCGACGACTTCACTCCCGACGGCGATCCCGGCACCTGGGATACCGACCTGTACATCAAGATTGCCTTCGGCCCCGATGGGGCGCCATTCCAGGGCGACGTCGACCGCAAGGAGATGCGGCTGATGCCACCGGCGGAGCAGCCCGTACTGCGGACCTACACCGTGCGCTCGATCGACGTGGACCGCCGCGAGATCGCCGTCGACTTCGTCGTCCATGGGGACGAGGGCATCGCGGGTCCGTGGGCGGCAACCGTCGAACCCGGTGCGACCGTTCGATTCCTCGGTCCCGGCGGTGGCTATCGGCCGGCGGCGACGGCTCCCTGGCACCTGTTGGCCAGTGATGAGGCCGGATTACCCGCGGTCGCCGCGGCTCTCGAGGCGCTCCCCGACGACGCTGTCGCAAAGGTGTTCATCGAGGTCGCCGGTCCCGACGATGAGATCGCACTCACGGCACCGGCGGGTGCGGAGATCGTGTGGGTCCATCGCGGTGGTCCGGCGGGTGAGGTCGGAGACGGCCGGGCCGGCGACAACGCGCCCCTGATCGCCGCGGTCCGCGACGCCGAATGGCTCGACGGGGAACCGCACGTCTTCATCCACGGCGAGGCGCAGGCGGTGATGCACAATCTGCGCGCCTACGTGCGCAAGGAACGCGGTGTCGGGGCAAAGAATGCGTCGATCTCCGGTTACTGGCGCCGGGGTCGCACCGAAGAGGGCTTCCGCGAATGGAAGTCGGAGTTGCGCACTGCCGAGGAGGCCACCGGAGCCGCGGTGTAGCGGCCGGGACGGGCACGATCCGGCAACGGACCGCGCGCCCGGTTGCGTTCGGCGACGGCGACTAGTTCTGTCGATGCCATGACCGCCGAGTCCGACCCCGCTTCGCCTCACGACGACGGCGTCCTCGACGACTTCGCCACTTTTCTCACCTACGAGAAGGGGCACAGCGAACACACCGTGCGCGCGTACGTCGCCGACGTCCGCGGACTCGTCGCGTTTGCGGGTGCGCGCGGCGTGTCCGTCTCGGACATCGACCTGCCGCTGCTGCGGAGTTGGCTCGCCGATCACACGCGCCGCGGCGCGGCGCGGACCTCGATCGCGCGCCGGGCGTCGTCGGCGAAGGCGTTCTGTGCATGGGCCACCCGCGAGGGTGTGCTCGGCGCCGATCCGTCCACGCGGCTGCAGGCGCCGAAGGCGCACCGGACGTTGCCTGCAGTGCTCGCACCGGACCAGGCCGCCGCGACGATGCGATCGGTGGCAGGCGGCGCGACGGATGAGGAGCCGCTCGCATTGCGCGACCGGTTGATCGTGGAACTGTTGTACGCCAGTGGGATTCGTGTCGGAGAGCTGTGTGGCCTCGATGTCGGCGACGTCGACGCGACGCGACGCGTCCTGCGGGTTACCGGTAAGGGGAACAAGGAGCGGACGGTGCCGTACGGGGAGCCGGCCGAAGTGGCGATCGACCGTTGGTTGACTCACGGGCGGCCGGCACTGGCCGGACCGTCGTCGGCGGGTGCGCTCTTGCTCGGCGCACAGGGCGGTCGGCTCAACCAGCGGATGGCCCGACGCGTGGTCCACCGCGCGGTGGCGGCGGCCGGCGGCCCGGACATGGGGCCGCACGGACTGCGGCACAGCGCGGCCACCCATCTTCTCGAGGGCGGTGCCGATCTCCGGGTGGTGCAGGAGTTGCTCGGGCATTCTTCGTTGGCGACCACACAGCTCTACACCCATGTCAGCGTGGAACGTCTGCGTGCGGTCCATCGGCAGGCGCATCCCCGGGCCTGATCCCGCCGACGGGTTTCAGCCGGACGCGGAGTGCGCCGATCAGGGCGAGCGGATTCAGATAGGTGGCCGCTCGGCCCCGGCCCCGGCGAGCGCCCCAGTGCAGGCAGGCCATCGCCGGGCATCCCTCATGCCCGGCGATCACCGTGCCGATGACCTCACCGCGCCCTACCGTCGCGCCCTGCCGGACCGAGGCGCGGACCGGCTCGTAGGTGGTGATCAGCGCATCGGCATGACGGACCGACACGACTGGACGTCCGGCGACCAGACCGGCGAACTGCACCGTCCCGGGCCCGGCCGCGCGTACGACGCTGCCCGGCGACGTGGAGAGATCGACTCCGCGATGACCCGGTTGCCACCGGTGCTCGGGAGGATCGAATCCGCGGATCACCGCAGGCGGCGGGGGCAGTGGCAATCGGAATCGTGGATTAGCGGCGCCGGCGACGCCCGGCAGCGCATACAGCAGCACGGCAACGATCACGAGCTCGGACAATGCGTACAGGACGATCCCGAACAGACGTTTCCGGCGGCGCCGTCGAGCCCCGCGGTCGTGGTTGGCCATGAACATCTGACGCACCGGCGGCTCGATCGGCTCCCACGGAGATCGCCGCCGGCGGGCCGGCCGTACACGGTTCGGTCGAACGCCGGGTGGGGATTTTGTTTTTCGGCAGGTGACCGGCGTAAACTGACCGACGCACCTCATCGATTTCGGTGAGGTGACTTCGCGCGCCTGCGTTGCGAACCGCACATCACCTCGTGAAAGCGGTTCATCACGCCGGGTGGGCGGTCTCGGAAGCGGTCGAGAACTGCGACCCGGGTCCACCACGGCGGCAGGCGTCAGGATCGGCACCGACCGGTGTCGATGTCAACTGCACACAAAGGAAATGACGACATGGCTGTCGTGACCATGAAGCAGCTGCTGGACAGCGGCGCACACTTCGGGCATCAGACCCGCCGTTGGAATCCGAAGATGAAGCGGTTCATCTTCACCGACCGCAACGGCATCTACATCATCGACCTGCAGCAGACGCTGACCTACATCGACAAGGCGTACGAGTTCGTCAAGGAGACCGTTGCCCACGGCGGCACGATCCTCTTCGTCGGTACCAAGAAGCAGGCGCAGGAGTCGATCGCCGCAGAGGCCACTCGCGTCGGTATGCCGTATGTGAACCAGCGCTGGCTCGGCGGCATGCTCACCAACTTCTCGACCGTCCACAAGCGCCTCCAGCGCCTGAAGGAACTCGAGACCATGGAGCAGACCGGTGGCTTCGAGGGTCGCACCAAGAAGGAAATCCTCATGCTGACGCGTGAGAAGAACAAGCTCGAGCGGACCCTCGGTGGTATCCGCGATATGGCCAAGGTGCCGTCCGCCGTTTGGGTGGTGGACACCAACAAGGAGCACATTGCTGTCGGTGAGGCACGCAAGCTCAACATCCCGGTCATCGCGATCCTCGACACCAACTGCGATCCGGACCTCGTCGACTACCCGATCCCGGGCAACGACGACGCGATCCGCAGCGCCGCTCTGCTCACCCGCGTGGTCGCGTCGGCAGTCGCCGAGGGAGTGCAGGCCCGAGCCGGCCAGTCCTCCGACGATTCCAAGCCGGAAGCAGGCGGCGGCGAGCCGCTGGCCGAGTGGGAGCAGGAACTTCTCACCCAGGCGACCGCGCCCGCCGGTGGCGAGGCCGGTACCACCCCGGCCCAGTAGGAACCAGTCCTGATGCCTCCCCGGGCCGGGACCCGGCCCGGGGAGGCATTCGACACTCTCTCTAAGGAGGCTCGCCAACGATGGCGAACTACACCGCAGCCGATGTGAAGCGTCTCCGTGAGCTCACCGGCTCAGGAATGATGGACTGCAAGAACGCGCTCGCGAACAACGACGGCGACTTCGACAAGGCCGTTGAGGAGTTGCGCATCAAGGGCGCGAAGGACGTCGGCAAGCGCGCCGAGCGCTCCACCGCCGAGGGCCTCGTCGCAGCCAAGGACGGCGTGCTGATCGAGCTGAACTCGGAGACCGACTTCGTCGCGAAGAACGCCGAGTTCCAGGAACTCGCCGACCAGATCCTCGACGCCGCAGCGGTCGCCAAGACCAGTGACGTGGACGCGCTCAAGACGGCGGCACTGGGTGGCGGCACCGTGGACGAGGCCGTCGCCGCACTGTCGGCCAAGATCGGCGAGAAGCTCGAATTGCGTCGGGTCGCCTACTACGACGGGCCTGTTGCCGTGTACCTGCACAAGCGTGCATCCGACCTGCCACCGGCCGTCGGCGTGCTGGTGTCCTACACCGGTGAGGGCGACGCTGCTGCGGAGGCCGCGCGAGGCGCCGCCATGCAGGTCGCCGCGCTGCGTGCGAAGTACGCAACCCGTGACGAGGTGCCCGCCGACGTGGTGGAGAACGAGCGCCGCATCGCCGAGCAGACCGCGAAGGAAGAGGGCAAGCCCGAGCAGGCGCTGCCGAAGATCGTCGACGGCCGCGTCAACGGCTTCTACAAAGATGTCGTGCTGCTCGACCAGCCGTCGGTGCAGGACTCCAAGAAGACCGTCAAGGCTCTTCTCGACGAAGCGGGCGTGACCATCAACGGGTTCACGCGCTTCGAGGTCGGCCAGTCCTGACCTGTTGACCAGAAGACGACCCCGCGTCACCGCTCAGGTGACGCGGGGTCGTCTGCTGTCCGGGGTTGTACGCGCGGTCGGCGGCCGAGACCCAGCGTCAGCACGGCGATCGCCGCGCACATCCCGGCGAGCACCCACAGCGTGGTCTGAAACGCCCCCACGAAGCTTCGTGCCGCCACCGACCGGCCCGCCACCTGCAATTCGCGCGTGGCCTTGCCGACCAGATCCGCGGCCATACCGGTCTGCGCCGAGGCATCGTCGCCGCACCCCGGCGCGGGTCGATCGGGATGCGGCGAGGTCAGCTGGCCGCGCGCACAGTCGGCGAATCGATCGGCCATCGGAGCACGGAACAGCGGCTCGACGGCGGTGTTCTGCAGGTCTGCCACGAGCCCAGCGCGCGCCGCGGGCACCGCGGACTGCGCTTGAGCGGCAACCTGACCGAAGAAGAACAGCGACACGACGGCCAGCCCTATCGACGCGCCGATCTGCTGAACAGTCGGCACGCATCCCGATGCCGAGCCGATGTTCGCCTCGGAGGTGTCCGACAAGATCGCCGTCTGTAGTGGCGCGACGAACAGCCCTGTGCCGATCCCGCCGACCACGAGTGGTGCGATCACGGCGGGTATCGACATCGTGCCACTGATCGGCTGGAGGGTCAGCCCGACCCAGCCCAGTCCGGCGCCGAGGACGATGGCGCCCGCACACAGTGTCCGGGCCGAGCCGATCCGTTCGACGACGGCAGGGGAGACCACGGAGCCCACCGCGCCGCCGAGAGCGAACGGCAGCGCCAACAGCCCGGTCCGCAAGGGCGAGTAGCCGAGACCGAACTGCGCCGAGATGGACACGGTGAAGAAGAATCCGGCGAACACACTGAAGAAGAGCAGTGACAGCGACAACCCGACGGAGAAGCGTCGCGACCGGAACAGATCCACCCTGAGCAGGGGGGTGCCGCCACGTGCGAGGAGGCGCCGTTCGAGGACCACGAACAGCACGAGCAGCACCACCGACACACCCATCATCACCCAGAGCTGCGGAGGCCAATCCTGCTCACGCCCGACCGCAAGGGGATACAGCAGGAAGAACAGACCCGCGGTCGACAACACCACGCCCCGCAGGTCCAGTCGGGGTGCCGGCAGCTCACGCAGCTGCGGAAGCCTGCGCCATGCCAATCCGCACGCGATCACGCCGAGCGGGACGTTGACGAAAAAGATCGTTCGCCAACCCCACCCGAGAACGTCCGAGGTGACGAGGACACCGCCGATGACGGGTCCGAGCATGGCGGCGAGACCTGCGACCGCGCCGTAGATGCCGAAGACCAGACCATGTCGGGTCTTGGGGAACAGCGCGGCGATGAGCGCCAACGTCTGCGCCGACATGAGGGCCGCGCTGACTCCCTGGGCGCCCCGGAACACGATCAGTTCCACCGGTCCCCGCGCCACCCCACAGAGCACCGACGTGACAGTGAATGCCAGGATCGCGGTGACGAACACCCGCCGACGACCAAGTCGGCCGCCCAGGGTTGCGGCTGTCAACAAGGTGCACGCGAATGCCAGGGTGTACACGCTGAGGACCAGGAGTTGCTCGGAGGTGGATGCTCCGAGGTCGACGGTCAGGTCCGGCAGGGCGATGTTGACGATCGTGGTGTCCAGCATCTGCATGAACAGACCGAGCAGACAGCCGGCAAGGGCCAACCAGGCTGCGCGGACCACCGGCTCGGCCGCGATCGAATCCGCGGGCACGGCATCGGCCCTCGCCATCGTGCCCAAGCGGTCGTGCGCTGTCGGGCTCACCGGGTCAACGCGGGGACAACCTGGTCGTAGTCGCCCTGCCTTGCAATAGTTTCCATGATCTCGATGAACTTGTCGGTATAGTCGCGCACGGATGCCCGGGCGATCTCGGTGTCGGGGTACAGAAAGGTCATCGAGGTCTCATCCTGGAATCGGTTGATCCACATGAACACTTCCTCGCTGCTGCCCCGGTTGCCGTACAGGCATCCGTTGATGGCATCGAACATCTCGACGCCGGGAAGCTTCCGCACGTCTATGTAGGAGATCATCGGGACCGACCAGCCGGGTTCGACATCGATGTCGTCTTCTGGCCGCACGAGTTCGAGGACCCGGTGGAAGGACACATCGGTCAGGTCTTTTCCGGCGTCGTAACTCCGGGCGGCCTGTGCGACCGCCGAGGCGAATGTGCTGTCGGGCTGCACTGTCACAGGAACCGGGATGAGGCTGGTGAACCAGCCCACCGAGTTCAGTTCACTCCCGGCCTGCCGGGTGCTCTTGGGCGTCATGCCCAGATAGCCGGACTCACCGGTGAACTCGGCGTAGACCAGCGCGGCGATCGCCATCAGGCCGGCGGTGACGTTTCCGCCGTTTGCCCGACACGCGTCCTCGAATCGCTGTGCCGCAGCGTCGTCGTCGAAGACTCTGGTCGTGAGATGTGCGCTGCGGGTGTGGGTGTCGGCATCCTTCCCGAGCGGTAGCGGAAAACGGGGAAGATGGCCGCCGTGAGTCGACACAACGTCGATCCACCGCTGGACCTGGGGAGAATTCCGAGAGAGTTCGCGCGAGATGGACCGCTCGCGCTCGCAGTAGTCGACGTAGCTTCCCACCGGCGCCAGCGGGGTGTCCATGCCGAACGCGGCATTCATGTACAAGGTCATCAGATCGACGCAGGTCATCGCCTGCGACATGCCGTCGGTGTTCAGATGATCCACCGCGCAGTAGATGGTGAAACCGCCATCCCACTCGATTGCGCCGAACGAGAAGCAATCCCAGTCGAATGGGCCAGGTGTCTCCTGCTGTACATGCGTACGGATTCGGGCCGGTGTCGGGAAATCGCCGTGATCGTTCCGGAGCAGGTCGATCGTCTCGGGTTCGGTCACGTGCCTGGCGATCGACCCGTCGGGCTCGACCGAGAACCAGGACCTGAACGTGTCGTGGCGGCGCAGGAAGGTGGTCAGTGCGGTGGTCAATGCCGACGGGTCCAGCTGCGCCTGGATGTCGAACGCGATCAAACAGAGACGTGAGAACCGGAAGCCCGTGGATTGGTTGCGCCGGGCGGCGCGGAGGTACTCCTCTTGCTGGTGCGACGGGGGCACCGGATGAATTGCGGCACGCGCTGATTCGGCGATCGATGACGGTGACGCGACCCAGCTGGTCAATCGACCCGGACGAGGGTTCCACTCGTCGATGAGCCCGAAACTTACCATCTCTAACCTCTATTCGCTGATTGCGGATGGAGCGGTGGCTCGCCCGTGGGCTGCCGCACTGAAGCATGAGATCCCGAAACGAGACCCAACCGGACGGACTGGAATGTCAATCCCTCCCAGAGCATCCACCCATGAAAGGTCTTGGCTGTCAACAATTTTAATTGGACAAAGGTCCCAGTCATCCGTACTGTCGTGGGGCTGGACAGCGGGGCGGTGTTGCGGCACACTCCAATCGTCGACACCGAGTCGGGTGTTTCTGCGATGGGGGTGACAAGGTGGACCAGCCCGGAACGGGGCCTTCGGTCTCGCGTGCCAAGCGGGTCGCTGTAAGGGGAGTGGCGGCGGCGGCCGCAATGGCGTGTGTCGCCCTGGCGGGGCAGTTGATGCCGGCGATGTCGTCGGCGGCTCCGTTGGGCGCGACGATCGTTGCCGAACATGTCCGGCCGACCCACGAGATCGATCTCACGGTGCGCTCACCTGCGATGCGTAGGTCGTTGTCCGTCAAGGTGATTCCCGCGTCCGGCGGTGGTCCCGCGCCGACTCTCTATCTGTTGAACGGAGCTGCCGGAGGTGAGGGCGGGAGCAGCTGGTTCGACCAGACCGACATCCGATCGTTCTTCGCTGACCAGCATGTCAATGTCGTCGTACCGATGGGAGGTGCTGCGAGCTACTTCACGGACTGGAAGCGTCCGGATCCCACTCTGGGGTACCAGAAGTGGGCCACCTTTCTGACCGACGAGCTCCCCCGCGCCATCGACAAGCGGTTTGACGCCAACGGACGCAACGCAATTGCCGGCATCTCCATGGCTGGAACATCGGTCTTCCAGCTGTCGCTCCACGCTCCGCAGCTCTACCGCGCGATCGGTTCCTTCAGCGGGTGCGCGCAGACCAGCGACCCACTCGGACAAGCCGTCGTCCGGATGGTGGTGGAGGGTCGCGGCGGCGGGAACACTCTCAACATGTGGGGGCCGTCCACCGACCCGGCCTGGCGGGCGAACGATCCGTACCTGCACGTCGACAAGTTCCGCGGCAAGTCCGTCTACGTCTCCAACGGTTCGGGTACGCCCGGCCGCTACGACACGATCAACGGGCCGGGCATCGACGGCAGCGGCAGCAAACTGTTCGACCAGCTCGCAGTCGGTGCGGTCATCGAGACCGCGACCGGCGAATGCACCCGCAACCTCCAGCGACGGATGCGCGAACAAGGGGTGCCCGCGACCTTCCACCTGTACGAAGGCGGCACGCACGCCTGGCCGTACTGGCAGGACGAACTGCACCGGGCGTGGCCGCAGTTCCGACGGGCGCTCGCCGCGTGACGGCCCGTCGTCACGACCCCGGCGGGGTTGCCGCGGACGGTTCGGCCGCGATGGACCGTGATTCGATGACGATTGCCGCCATGCAGGGCTCGGCGACCTGGCTGGAATCGAACACGTGGGAGCGGCCCGACTGGACAGTTGACGACTTGATCGCCCGCAAGGACGGTCGGTCTATCTCGGTGGTGCTGCCCGCCCTCGATGAGGAGCGGACTGTCGGGTCCGTCATCGCGAGCATCATGCCCCTCGTGGGTGGGCTCGTCGACGAGGTCGTCGTCGTCGACTCCGGGTCGTCGGACGCCACCATGGCCCGCGCGGAGGCCGCGGGGGCACGTGTGGAGAGCCGGGAGTCGGCGTTGCCGGAAGTGACGCCGCTGCCGGGCAAGGGTGAGGTCCTGTGGCGGTCGCTGGCGACGACGGTCGGCGACATTGTGGTCTACATCGACAGTGACCTGGTCGATCCCGATCCGATGTATGTTCCCAGTCTCGTCGGTCCGCTGCTGATGGTGCCCGAGTTGCAGCTGGTCAAGGGCTACTACCGACGGCCACTCCTGGGATCGGGCGGGATCGATCCGACCGGTGGTGGGCGTGTCACCGAACTCGTGGTGCGCCCTCTGGTCTCTGCCCTGAGACCAGAGCTGTCCGCCCTGATCCAGCCGTTGGCGGGTGAATACGCCGGAACGCGCGAGCTGCTGACATCGATCCCGTTCGCCCCCGGTTACGGCGTGGAGATCGGTATCGTCCTCGACACGCTGAGCCGGTACGGGATGGATGCGATCGGTCAGGTCAATCTCGGGACCAGAATCCATCGGAACCGCCCTCTCCGTGAGCTGGGGCCGATGTCCCGCCAGATCATCGCGACGATGATGAGCCGGCTCGGGATCGAGGATTCGGGGAGTCCTCTCACCCAGTTCCTGATGGAGGGCGACGGGCACTCGGTCCGGCGTGCCTATCCGGTCCTCGACGATCGGCCTCCGATGCGGCTGGTGCCGGGACGCACCCTGGCCGACGTCGGCGCTCACTGACCGCGCACGTCACACCGTCCGCCGGGGTGCTCTGCGTCGGCCGTCTCTCCCTGCGAACGGGCGCGCCGACCGCTCTTTGCCGGACCTCTCGTCGAGGGACGTACGATGTTCACCGAACCGACGAGTGAGGATGTTGATGAGCGAAACCCCCGACATGCAGCAGTCCGAACGTCACGGCTACCGTCGCGTGCTTCTCAAACTCGGGGGTGAGATGTTCGGCGGCGGCGAGGTCGGTCTCGATCCCGACGTGGTGGCAACCGTCGCCGACCAGATCGCCGAGGTGGTCGGATCGGGAGTACAGGTTGCGGTCGTCATCGGCGGTGGCAACTTCTTCCGAGGCGCCGAACTCCAGCAGCGTGGCCTCGACCGATCCCGGTCGGATTACATGGGCATGCTCGGTACGGTGATGAATTGTCTCGCCTTACAGGACTTTCTGGAGAAGCGTGGCGTGAGCACCCGCGTCCAGACCGCCATCTCGATGGGCCAGGTGGCCGAGCCCTATCTGCCGCTGAGGGCGCAGCGCCATCTGGAGAAGGGTCGGGTGGTGATCTTCGGTGCAGGCATGGGGATGCCGTATTTCTCCACCGACACCACGGCCGCCCAGCGGGCCCTGGAGATCAAGGCCGAGGTCGTGTTGATGGCGAAGGGAGTCGACGGCATCTACGACGCCGACCCCCGGATCGTCCCGGATGCGACCATGTTCACCGAGGTCACCCATCGCGAGGTGCTCGACAAGGAACTCAAGGTCGCCGACGCGACCGCGTTCAGTCTGTGTATGGACAACAAGATGCCGATCCTGGTGTTCAATCTGCTGGAGGAGGGCAACATCGCCCGGGCAGTCGCAGGCAAGCGAATCGGCACCCTGGTGGCAACGTAGTCATGACGGCTCGCGCTCTCATGACGTGCACCAATCCGAACCCGTATCGAGTAGAAGTGGGACGACGATGATCGACGACGCGCTGCTGGACGCCGAAGAGAAGATGGAGAAGGCGGTCGGCGTCGCCAAGGACGACATGGGCTCGATTCGCACCGGCCGTGCCAATCCGGCGATGTTCAACAAGGTCAACATCGAGTACTACGGTGCGCTCACCCCGGTCACCCAGGTGGCGAGCATCAACACGCCGGAGGCCAGGATGGTGGTGATCAAGCCCTACGAGCCCTCCACGCTGCGTGACATCGAGACGGCGATCCGGAACTCGGACCTCGGCGTGAACCCGACCAACGACGGCACGATCATCCGTGTCGCGATCCCTCAGCTCACCGAGGAACGGCGTCGCGAACTCGTGAAGCAGGCCAAGGGTAAGGGCGAGGACGCGAAGGTGGCCATCCGCAACGTCCGCCGGAAGGCCGTCGACGAACTCAAGCGCATCCAGAAGGACGGCGAGGCCGGCGAGGACGAGGTGAACCGCGCCGAGAAGGAACTCGACAAGACGACCGGCGGCTACGTCACACAGGTCGACGACCTGGTGAAGCACAAAGAGAACGAATTGCTCGAAGTGTGAGCACTGACCCAACCCACGCGTCTATACCGGAAGTGATGGCCACCGAATCCTCCGCGAACACGCCGCCTGCGGACGGCGGCGAGGGTTCGGGGACCCCTGCCGAGGCCGTTTCCGGGGAACCTGCTCCCAAGAAGTCGCGGGCCGGCCGAAATCTTCCCGCGGCGATCGCAGTCGGCGGGTCTCTCGGTGTCTCGATCATTCTGATCCTGATCTTCGCGCCGAAGATCTGGTACGGCGTGGTGGCCGTTGCGTTCGCGATCGCGACGTGGGAGGTGACCAAGCGGCTGCGCGACGGCGGCTTCCAGGTGGCGCTGTGGCCGTTGCTGATCGGCGGCCAGGCGATCATCTGGTCGAGCTGGCCCTGGGCGCAGACCGGAGTGCTCACGGCCTTCGCGGCGACGGTGCTGATCCTGATGGTCTGGATGCTGCTGGCTCAGGGAATCGGTCATGCACCCGAGAACTATCTCCGAAACCTGGCCGCGAGTGTGTTCGTCCTGGCATGGTTGCCGTTGCTCGCGTCGTTCGGCGCTCAGATGGTGGTGCAGGACGACGGCGCGGCCCGGGTGGCGACGTTGATGGTGGTGGTGGTGTGCTCCGACGTCGGCGGTTATGCGGCGGGCGTGTTGTTCGGCAAGCACGCGATGGCGCCCGCCATCAGCCCGAAGAAGTCCTGGGAGGGGCTCGTCGGATCACTGGTCGTCGGTACGACGGGCGCAATCTGCTGCGTGGTCTTCTTCCTCGACACCCACTGGTGGGTCGGCGCGATCCTCGGTCCGGTGCTGGTCGTCTGCGCAACGCTCGGTGATCTGGTCGAATCCCAGGTCAAACGAGATCTCGGCATCAAGGACATGGGCACGTTGCTGCCGGGACACGGTGGCATCATGGACCGTCTCGACTCGCTGCTGCCGTCGGCGTTCATCGTGTGGGCGGTCCTGACGGCGCTGCTCTGACCTGCAGGCCGCTGCTGCGTGCTCGCGGCCTGCGCTACTTTTTGGCCTTGCGCATCGCTCGGCTCATCTGCAACATGCGCAGGCCGCCGGCCAGCGCGACGATGAGTGCTCCGGCGATCGCCGCGATGAGAAGGCTCACACCCAGCGGCAGGTTGACCTCCCAGAAGATCAACGTGATCCGCTGCGAGTCGAGGTTCTGCAGGATGAAGACAAGCAGCAGCACCGTGATGACCGCACCGATCACCAGGCCGATGAAAGTCGCACGGGTGCGCGTGTGTTCGACGTTTTTCACCTTCGTGCGGAGCTCGTCACGTTCGTCGAGCAGCGCCTGGTGATCTCGATCCAGGTCGGCATCCGCCGGGGGCAGATCGCCCGGTGTCACCTCGGGTCGCTGCGGATCAGGTGTCGTCATGTACCTATCATGACATGCGACAATGTCAACATGTCGTCATTGCCGCTCGTGTTCGACGCGCCCAAACGGGGGCGTCCGCCGACTCATTTCGCCGACCTCGCCCCCGAGGGCCGGGTCGCTGCCCTCGCCGCCCTGGGGCTCCCCAAGTTCCGGGCCAATCAGCTGGCGCGACAGTACTACGGTCGCCTCAACGGCGACGTCGAGGAGATGAGCGACCTGCCCGCGACGTCACGCGATGCCGTCGGCGAGAAACTCTTCCCGCCCTTGCTGAGTCCGGTGCGGCACATCTCCTGCGACGACGGCGACACGCGGAAGACGTTGTGGCGACTGCACGACGGCACGCTCCTGGAGAGCGTTCTCATGCGCTACACCGAGCGCAACACACTGTGCATTTCCAGTCAGGCCGGTTGCGGGATGGCTTGTCCGTTCTGCGCGACCGGGCAGGGCGGCCTCGACCGCAATCTGTCGACGGCCGAGATCGTCGACCAGGTTCGGGCTGCGGCGCGGGCGTTGCGCGACGGCGAGTTCGGTGAGCCCGGCCGGTTGTCGAATGTCGTCTTCATGGGTATGGGCGAGCCACTCGCGAACTACAAGCGGGTGGTCAGTGCGGTCCGGCAGATCACGTCGCCGGTACCGGACGGGCTGGGGATCTCGGCGCGGTCGGTGACCGTCTCGACGGTCGGCCTCGCACCTTCGATCCGGCGCCTGGCGGACGAGGGACTCGCGGTCACCCTGGCGGTGTCGCTGCACACACCCGACGACGAACTCCGCGACACCCTGGTGCCGGTGAACAACAGGTGGTCGGTGTCGGAGGTCCTCGACGCCGCGCGCTATTACGCCGATACCACGGGCCGGCGCGTGTCGATCGAGTACGCACTGATCAGGGACGTCAACGATCAGCCGTGGCGGGCGGATCTGTTGGGGGAGAAGCTGCACAAGGCGCTCGGTTCGCGCGTGCACGTCAACCTGATCCCGCTCAATCCCACCCCGGGGTCGGAATGGGACGCCAGTCCCAAACCGGTCGAACGCGAGTTCGTCCGGCGGGTCCGGGAACAAGGTGTCTCCTGCACGGTGCGGGACACCCGCGGGCAAGAGATCGCCGCCGCCTGTGGGCAGTTGGCGGCCGAAGAACGCTGAGACCGGTAGGCGGTCAGTTCTTCCAGCGGCCCCGATTGCGGATCGACGGCCGGATCAGGAAGAACGCGAGAACGGCCGCCATCCCGACGAGGTAGATGTCCTCGATGTGTCCCCGCTGGTTGCCGATGAGCATGCAGAGCAGCGCGACCACACAGAACCATCCGGCGATCATGAAAGACTTGGTCGCCTGACCGTGCCAGCCGAACCGGGCCGAGGGCGCATCCGCGGGTTCGCGAACCCAGCCGGTGTCGACGTGCTCAACCTCGGTGCTTGCCACGGTGGCTCCTCACTGCACGGTCAGCGATCTGACGGACGTGACCAGAAGTCTGACGGTCGGTAGTAGTTCATCGAACAGCATAGCGGTAGCCCCGCACCCGCGACGTACCTGCCACCACGCATGGCCGCGAGTTCGGTGACAGAATGCCGCCATGTCCGACACCGCGCATCGAACCCTGGCCGATTACCGCTCGGAGAACTATCCGCGCGACATGATCGGTTACGGTGCCACAACCCCGGATCCGCAGTGGCCGGGCGGCGCCAGGATCGCCGTGCAGTTCGTGCTCAACTACGAGGAGGGCTCGGAGAACAACGTCCTCGAGAACGACCGTGGCAGTGAGACCTTCCTGTCCGAGATGATCGGTGCGCAGTCGTTCCCGAACCGGCACATGAGCATGGAATCGCTCTACGAGTACGGGTCGCGTGCCGGCGTCTGGCGGATTCTGCGGACGTTCTCGCGACGGCAACTGCCGCTCACCATCTTCGCGGTCGCACAGGCGATGGCGCGCAATCCGGAGGCGGCCGCGGCCTTCGTCGAACGCGGCGACGAGATCGCGTGTCACGGCTATCGATGGCTCAGCTACCAGCTGGTCAACGCGGCCGTGGAGCGTGAACACATGGAGGTCGGCGTCGACCTGCTGACCGAGATCACCGGTCACCCACCCCTCGGCTGGTACACGGGCCGCGATTCGCCCAACACCCGCCAACTCGTGGTGGAGCACGGCGGATTCGTCTACGACTCGGACAGCTACGCGGACGACCTGCCGTATTGGGTGAAGGTGCCACGAGGTGACTCGGTCGTCGATCACCTCGTGGTGCCGTACACCCTCGACACGAACGACATGCGGTTCGCGTCACCCGGCGGGTTTCCGTCCGGCGATCAGTTCTTCGCCCATCTACGCGACGCCTTCGACGTGCTGTATGCCGAAGGTGTTGCCGGCGCACCCAAGATGCTCTCGATCGGACTGCACTGCCGGATCGCCGGCCGCCCGGCACGACTGGCCGCACTCGAGCGGTTCCTCGACCACGTGCAGGCCCACGACGACGTCTGGGTCACCCGTCGCATCGACATCGCCGAACACTGGCGGAAGGTGCATCCGGCGGGCTGAACCGGAAGTTTGGGCTCACCAGTCCGAGGCAGGACAATGAGTTCGTGACGACGCGCGTACTCATTCTCGGCTCGACCGGGTCGATCGGTGTCCAGGCCCTCGAGGTCATCGCCGAGCATCCCGAACGTTTCCAGGTGGTCGGACTCGGGGCAGGCGGCGCGAACCTCGATCTGCTGCGTGCCCAGGCACAGTCGTTCCGGATTCCGGCCGGCGCCCTGGCGGTTGCCGATCCGATTGCCGCGCGAACGCTCTCCGACGATCTCGGCAGCCGAGTTCTCGGCGGCCCGGACGCGATGTGTGACCTGATCGACGCCGTCGAGGCCGATGTGGTCCTCAACGCCGTCGTCGGGTCCATCGGTCTCCGGCCGAGTCTCGCGGCGTTGCGTTCCGGAGCGCGACTGGCGCTGGCGAACAAGGAGTCCCTGGTCGCAGGCGGCTCCCTGGTTCTCGACGCCGCCGCCCCCGGTCAGATCGTGCCCGTGGATTCAGAGCACTCGGCGATCGCGCAATGCTTGCGGGCCGGCACCGCCGACGAGGTGGACCGGCTCGTCCTCACCGCATCGGGCGGTCCCTTCCGGGGCTGGACCCGCGCGGCGCTCGAGGACGTGACCCCGGAGCAGGCAGGTCACCATCCGACCTGGTCGATGGGTCCGATGATCACGCTGAACTCGGCAACGCTGGTGAACAAGGCGCTCGAGGTCATCGAGGCGCACCTGCTGTTCGGCGTGGACTACGACCGCATCGACGTCACCGTGCACGCGCAGTCGATCGTCCATTCGATGGTGACCTTCGTCGACGGGGCCACCATTGCCAAGGCATCGCCCCCGTCGATGAAACTCCCGATC
Source organism: Gordonia sp. DT218 (assembly GCF_049847105.1). Taxonomy (NCBI): domain Bacteria; kingdom Bacillati; phylum Actinomycetota; class Actinomycetes; order Mycobacteriales; family Gordoniaceae; genus Gordonia; species Gordonia sp. DT218. Next base: position 205,365 of record NZ_JBNCNS010000005.1, read on the forward strand.
GCGCTGGCGCTCGGTTGGCCGGCGCGCGTGCCCGGCTCGGCGGCCGCCTGTGACTTCTCGACCGCGTCGTCGTGGACGTTCGAGCCGGTCGACAACGCGGTCTTCCCGGCGATCGATCTCGCCCGTGAGGCGGGTCGTGGCGGTGGCTCGCTCACCGCCGTCTACAACGCCGCCAACGAGGCCGCGGCTGAGGGTTTCTTCGCCGGTGCCATCCGGTTCCCGCGGATCGTCGAGATCATCCGTGAGGTGCTCGCCGAGGCCGATCAGTGGCGGGAACGGCCAGGTACTGTGGATGAGGTCTTGGCCGCTGATCAGTGGGCACGCGAACATGCTGCGCGTCTGGTCAAGGCATCTGCGGATGGAGTGAGTCAGTGAGTTTTGCGCTCGGCGTGGTGCTGTTCGCCGCAGCGCTGGTGCTGTCGGTTGCATGGCACGAATGCGGTCACATGTGGGCAGCACAGGCGACCGGGATGAAGGTCCGCCGATACTTCGTCGGCTTCGGGCCCACGCTGTGGTCGACCCGTCGCGGGGAGACCGAATACGGCGTCAAGGCGCTGCCGCTCGGCGGCTTCTGTGACATCGCGGGCATGACGCCCTACGACGAGATCGCCGAGGAAGACCGCCCGCGGGCCATGTACCTGCAGAAGCCGTGGAAACGGCTGGTGGTGCTGTTGGCCGGTCCGGCGCAGAACTTCGTGCTCGGGTTCGTCCTGGTCGTCATCGTCGGTGCGATTTTCGGCCTGCCGAACATCAGCCAGGACCCGGTGCCCGCAACGGTGTCGAAGACGAGTTGCGTGTCGGCCACCACCACGTACTCCGAGACGGCGGAGCCGGTGCGGACCCCGTGCGCGGGCAACGGTCCGGCTGCCGACGCGGGCCTGCGCGCCGGCGACACGATCGTCGCCGTCAACGGTCAGCCGGTCTCCGACTACTCAGAGGTGTCCAAACAGATCGGCACGGGCTCCGACCCGGTCGACATGACCGTGCAGCGCGGCGGCGAGAAGATCGACCTCACGATCACTCCGCAACCCGCGACCATCGTCGTCCAGCGGTCCGACGGGACCAAGGAGACCGAACAGGCCCGCCAGGTCGGCATCACGTTCACGCCGCCGCCGAACATCAACCACTACGACGGACTCGAGGTGATCCCCGCATCGTTCGCGTTCACCGGTGACCTGTTCGTGGCCACCTGGGACGCCTTGCTGTCGATGCCGTCGAAGGTCAGTGCCCTGTGGACGGCAGTCACGGGTGGTGAGCGCTCGGCAGACACCCCGGTCAGCGTCTACGGCGCGTCGGTGCTGGGTGGTCAGGCCGTCGAGCGGGGTGCGTGGAGCACCTTCCTGCTGTTGCTGATCAGCATCAACTTTTTCCTCGGGTTGTTCAATCTCGTGCCGCTATTACCGTTGGATGGTGGGCACATGGCCATCGTCGGGTACGAGAAGGCCCGCAACACGGTGCGCGGATGGTTCGGGCGTGGCGCAGGCGGGCCCGTCGACTACCTGAAGCTCATGCCGATCACCTACGCGGTGGTGATCATCATGGGTGGATTCATGGTCCTGACGGTCACCGCCGACATCGTCAACCCGATCGAACTGTTCAAATGACCCAGCCTTAGCCGTCGCCCAACCTTCCATCACCCAGCTCAGCCGTTGAACCACACAGCCATTCGTCATTCGAGGTGAACGAGATGAACGCCCCAGCAACTCCCGGAGACGCGCTCTCGGTCGGGCTCGGCATGCCCGCCGGCCCGCCGCCCGTGTTGGCGCCCCGCCGCCAGACACGCCAGATCCAGGTCGGTCAGGTCGGTGTGGGCAGCGACCATCCGATCTCGGTGCAGTCGATGACCACCACCAAGACCCACGACATCAACGCGACGCTCCAGCAGATCGCCGAGCTCACCGCATCGGGCTGCGACATCGTGCGGGTGGCCTGCCCGCGTCCCGAAGACGCCGAGGCACTGCCCGTGATCGCCAAGAAAAGCAAGATCCCGGTGATCGCCGACATCCACTTCCAGCCGAAGTACATCTTCGCCGCCATCGACGCCGGCTGCGCGGCGGTTCGGGTCAACCCCGGCAACATCAAGGAGTTCGACGGGCGCGTCAAAGAGGTGGCATATGCCGCCAAGGACGCCGGGATCCCGATCCGGATCGGCGTCAACGCCGGCTCCCTCGATCCCAGGCTGCTGAAGAAGTACGGCAAGGCGACCCCCGAGGCCCTCGTCGAATCGGCACTCTGGGAGGCCGGCCTGTTCGAGGAGCACGGCTTCGGCGACATCAAGATCTCCGTCAAGCACAACGACCCGGTGGTCATGGTCGAGGCCTACCGGCAGCTCGCTGCGCAGTGCGACTATCCGCTGCACCTCGGGGTCACCGAGGCCGGACCTGCATTCCAGGGCACCATCAAGTCGGCGGTCGCCTTCGGTGCACTGCTCTCCGAGGGCATCGGCGACACCATCCGGGTCTCCCTGTCGGCGCCGCCCGCCGAGGAGGTCAAGGTCGGTGATCAGATCCTGCAGTCACTCAACCTCCGGCCACGCAAACTCGAGATCGTGTCGTGCCCGTCATGCGGGCGGGCGCAAGTCGACGTCTACAAGCTGGCGGACGCGGTCACCGCGGGACTCGAGGGTATGGAGGTCCCGCTGCGTGTCGCCGTGATGGGTTGTGTCGTCAACGGTCCCGGTGAGGCACGCGAGGCAGATCTCGGTGTGGCGTCGGGTAACGGCAAGGGTCAGATCTTCGTCAAGGGAGAGGTCATCAAGACCGTGCCCGAGGCTGAGATCGTGGAGACCTTGATCGAAGAAGCGCTGCGAATCGCAGGCGAGTCGGGTGACACTGGTGGGGACAGGGAAGTGGGCTCACCGGTCGTCACGATCAGCTGACGACAGCAGAGGCGACCACTGCCGAAGGCGCCGGAGCCGGAGGTCGTGCCCTGCCCGACTACTGCAGAGGAGCGGTGGTGCTGAAGCTACTGGGTGACCGCCCCCTCGGCGCACGTGATGCGCCGGTGGTCGAGCGCGTCATGGCCGCCGACCCGGTGGCGATGTGCATGGTGGCGGCACGTTTCGAGACCCACGGCATCAACCCGCGGCTGCTCGGTGGGGAACTGTGGTCCATCGACGACCCGACGACGTCCCTGTGCTTCTCGGGGGCGAACCTGATCCCGCTCGCCGGTTCCGCCGACGACATGGAGGGTTTCGCCGACCGCGCCGCCTCGGCGCCACGGATCTGCTCCTCGATCGTCGGTCGCGCCGAGTTGGTACTGCCGTTCTGGGACCGCGTCCAACCGTGTTGGGGACCCGCACGTGAGGTGCGCGACAACCAGCCGCTGATGGCGCTCACCGGCACGCCCGTCGTCACGCCGGACCCGCTGGTGCGACTGGTCACCCTGGACGATCTCGACGCGTATCTGCCGGCCGCCGTCGACATGTTCATCGGTGAGGTCGGCGTGGACCCGTGTGCCGGTGACGGCGGCCGTTCCTACCGCCGGCGGCTGGCGTCGCTGGTCACTGCGCAGCGGGTGTTCGCCAGGTTCGACCGCGGTGAGGTCGTGTTCAAGGCCGAGATCGGTTCGCTCTCAAGGAGAGTCGGACAGATTCAGGGTGTCTGGGTGGCCCCGCACCGACGTGGTGAGGGGTTCGGCGCCGCCGGCACTGCGGCCGTTGCGGCGGCGATCATCTCGCACGGCCGGACGCCGAGTCTCTACGTGAACAGCTTCAACCTCCCGGCGCGAGAGGTCTACCGGCAGGTCGGGTTCAGCGAGGTCGGGACGTTCGCGACAGTTCTGGTCGACTGACTGTCCGGTCGCACGGGACACGGCCGTCACAGTCTGCGATGATGCGTCTTCGCGGCGCGTAGCGCGTGGCGCAACGGATTCCGGTGGCCGACGCCATATGATCGCAACCGATGTGGCAGATGAGATGGCGTGTGATCAGCGGGACCTGTGTGTCGGTGAGTGCTCTCGTCGTGCTCGGGGTGGCCGGCTGCTCCACGGCTGACGACGGACCCCGTCAGGCCGTCGAGAGGTTCCTGACCGCATATGGTGCCCACGACACCGTGGCCGCTGCCCAGCTCACCGACAACGCGTCGCAGGCCCAGACCGATCTCGACGCCGCCTGGAAGGGCATATCGGCCCAGAAGCTCACCTTCAGTACCGGGAAGGCGCAGGTCACCGGCGACACCGCCGACATCGACGTCACCTACCAATGGGGCCTGCCGGGTGGACGCGAGTGGAGCTATCCAGCCCGGATCGCGATGATCCGCTCCGACTCCGGGTGGGGCGTGCGGTGGATCTCGACCGACATCCACCCGGACCTCGGTGCCAACCAACGGCTTTCGCTGCGGACGACGGGTGCGCCGCGGGCGACGGTGAACGAATCCGACGGTTCAGAGGTGATGGTCAACGGCACGGTGGTCGGCATCAACTTCGACGCGCAGGCCGCTGCCGCGAGTGGCTCGGTGGCCGATTCGGTGACGCAGCTCGTGTCGGTGCTGAAGCCGTTCGACCCGACGCTGTCGGCGCAGAAGATCGCCGAGGAGTCCACCGCGGGCGGCGGGTCGTATCCCATCACCCGCCTGTCCCAGCGTGATTTCGACCGACTCCGCGACCGGTTGGCCATCCCCGGGGTCGAGCACAACGAACAGGCCGAGCTGGTACCGAAGAATCCGGACTTCGCGCCCGCCCTGCTGACCGAGGTCAAGAAGGTGGTCGACAGCGAAGTCGACGGTCGGGCGGGGTGGCGGGTGGTCACCGTCAACCCCAACGGCCTCGACGCCGATGTCCTCGCCGATCACGCCGCGCAGCCCGCACCTGCGGTCTCGCTGAGCCTGTCACGGCAGGTGCAGACGGCCGCGCAGCGGGCGGTCGACGCCACCAACCGCTTCCAGATCGCGATGGTGGTCATCCAGCCGTCCACCGGCCATATTCTCGCCGTCGCGCAGAACAAGTCGGCCGATCGCGACGGACCGATCGCGACCGCCGGGCTCTATCCGCCCGGCTCGACGTTCAAGATGGTCACCGCGGCCGCGGCCATCAGCCGCAACCTGGCTCATCCCGGGACCATGGTGCCGTGCCCCGGCGAGATCGAGATCGGGCCGCGTCGTATCCCCAACTACGACCGATTCTCGTTGGGGACCGTGCCGATGCTGCAGGCCTTCGCGAATTCCTGCAACACGACGTTCGCCAAACTCGCCAGCGAGATGGGGCCGTCGGACCTCGCACACACCGCTGCGTCGATGGGGATCGGACAGCACTACGACATCCCGGGTCTCGCGGCCGTCTCCGGGTCGGTGCCGATCGCCCCGGAGTTGGTGGCACGCACCGAGGACGGCTTCGGCCAGGGCAAGGTCCTGGTCAGTCCGCTCGGCCTCGCTCTGGTCGCGGCCACCGTCGCGCACAACGGCAAAGCACCGATACCCCAACTGATCCTGGGCAAGCCGACAAAGGTCGAGGGTCCGCAACCTTCCCTGGATCCGTCGGTGGTGGCCGAGCTCCGGCCGATGATGCGAGCCGTCGTCCAGCAGGGCACCGGCACCGTCATCGCCGGACAGGGCGACATCCTCGGGAAGACGGGCGAGGCGGAGTTCGACGGCGGCTCACATGCGTGGTTCGCCGGTTACCGAGGCGATCTCGCATTCGCGACGCTGGTGGTGCGTGGCGGCGACTCGAACAACGCGGTCGCCGTGACCAGGGACATGTTCGCCTCACTACCGCCGGGATACGCCGCAGCTGCCCGGTCGTGAGTCGCGGAACCGGTCAGGTTCGGCGCGGCACCACGATCGGCTGTCCCGACGCCGGGTGATTCCAGATCTCGACGGGATGGTCGTAGGTCTCGGAGAGCAGTTCGGCCGTCATCACCTCGCGGGTCGGTCCGGTGGCGAGCAGGTGGCCGTCCTTCATCAGTGCGACCCGGTCGGCGTAGGCCGCTGCCAGCGACAGGTCGTGCACCACCAGCAGGATGGCCCCGCCGCCGTCGCGTGCGGCTCGCAGGATGTCGAGCACCGATTCCTGGTGGTGGATGTCGAGGGCGGCCGTCGGTTCGTCGAGCAGCATCACCGGTGTCCGTTGGGCCAGAGCCCGGGCGATCGACACACGGGCCTGCTGGCCGCCGGAGAGCTGGGCGAACGGACGGTCGGTGATGTCGGTGAGATCGCAGGCACGCAACGCGTCGTCGATGATCTCGGGGGACTCGGCCGCGTGCGGTGTCCGCAGCCAGGGGAACCGGCCCATCTCGACCACCTCGACGACGGTGAACGGGGTGTCGGTGCGGTTGTGTTGCGTCACAAACGAACGCAGGCGGGCCAGTTCGGTCGACGAGGCCTTGGACACCAGATGATCGCCGATGCGCACCGTGCCGTGGTCGGGGCGGCGCAGACCCGCGAGCACGGACAACAAGGTGGACTTGCCGCATCCGTTGGGTCCCACGAGGGCCAGCAGAGAACCCGGCTCGACGTGGAGGGACGCATCCTCCACCACGTGACGGCCACCGAGAGTCACGGTGATGTGCTCGGCGGTCACGCCGTCGGTCGCCTCGGCCACGATGCTCACCACCCGGCCCCGGCGTGCCTGCTGCGCCGCAGCAGGATGAAGAACACCGGCCCGCCGATCAGCGAGGTGAACATGCCCAGTGGCAGGTCGGCGTCGCCGAGCATGGTGCGTGCCGCGAGGTCGGCGGCGGTGATGACGAGTGCGCCACCCACCACGCTTGTGGGCAGCAGGATCGCATGCCGGGGTCCGACGATGAGGCGCATCACGTGCGGCACCACGAGGCCCACGAACATGATGATCCCGGAGAACGCCACCGCGGCCGCGGTCAGGATGGACACCAGCACGATGACCTGCCGCCGGACCACTTCCACGTTGACGCCGAGGGAAGCCGCCTGGATCTCGCCGAGTGCCAGCAGATCGAGCTTGTGGACCAGGACGAGTGCGGCCGCGATCGCGGCGATGATCAGCGGTGCCGATACCCAGATCTCGTCCCAGGTCGCCCCGGCGAGCGATCCGAGCTGCCAGAACACGATCTGTTCGCGCGCGGCCGTGGAGGCGACGAAGGTGAGGTAGGCGATGATGCCGAGGGCGAAGGCGTTGACCGCGATGCCGGTGAGTACCAGCATGATCGCGGACGTCGAGCCGTCCCGCAGCGACAGCAGATAGACGGCCGCGGCGGTGAACAGGCCGAACACGAAGGCCGCGCCTGCCAATGCCCAGTCGTTGGTCATCCCGCCGCCGAGCACGATCATCAGGCACGCGCCGACCGCAGCCCCCGACGACACCCCGATGATGCCGGGCTCGGCGAGGGGATTGGCGAGCACACCCTGCAGCAGGCACCCGCCGGCGCCGAGTGCCGCCCCGACGAGCAGACCCAGGACGATGCGCGGGAAACGCACATTCCACAGGGCGCCCTCGCCGTTGGGGTGCGAGGGGAGTGGTCCGAGGTCCAGGTGGAAGTGGTGGGCCAGGCTGCCAAGGACCTCGATCGGCGGCACCGACACCTTGCCGACGCCGGCCGAGACGATGATGAGTGCGGCGGTCGCGACCACCATCACCGCCATCACCATGATGTTGCGGGTTCGGTGCCGGCTGCGGTGGTCGGCTGTCGTGGCGGCGGAGGCCCGCGGTGTGGTCGGGGCGCTCATGTGTAGATCGCTCCGGCGAGGGAGCCGAGCACCTCGCCGACGTCGGGGCCGAACGCGAGGATCTTCGTCTCGTCCATCTGGACCACGCGTCCGTTCCGGCCGGCGTCGGTCTCCGCGATCCCCGGCAGACTCAGCACCCCGTCGAGGCCGCCGACCGTGTCGGCGCCCTGGGTCATCACCAGGATCACGTTGGGATCGGCCTTGATCATCGCCTCGGCGCTGATGGCGGTGAATGCTCCGGTCAGGTCGGCCTCGGCTCCGGCGTCCTTGCCTCCGAGGCTCGCGATGAGGTCGTCGGCGCCGGAGCCGGGTCCGGCCAGCAGGATCAGATTGCGACCGCGGATGTAGACGAATGCCATCGTCGGGTCGCCGGACGGCGCGGGCACGAGCCGCTTGGCGGCGGCGACCTCCGCGTCGGTGCGAGAGACGAGCTGTTCGCCCTGGCGCGGAACACCGAGTGCACCGGCGACCGACCGGATGAGCGAGTCGTTGGACTGCAGACTTCGGGTACCGGGGAACGCCACGACGGTGACCCCGGAGTCGCGGATCTGATCGACTGCGGCGGCCGGGACGGTGTTCTCGTCGACGAGCAGCACGCTGGGATTCAGCGCGAGCACGGACTCGGCGTCGAGGCTGTGGCCCCGGTTGGTGACCACCGGCAGGCGTGCGGCCGCCGGGAATGCCGTCGACGTGTCCCGCCCGACGACATGGGAGCCCAGACCCAGCGAGAACACGATGCTGCCGAGCGTCCCGTTGATGTCGACGGCGATGATGCGGCCGGCGTCGGCGACGGTGACCTTGCCGTAGCGGACCGAGTCCACGGTCGCCGGCAGCGACGGCGTCGGGTCGTCGGCGACGGGCCGCACGTCATGCTCCGGCAGCTCGGCGGTCTGCGGGCCGTTGCGGAGGTGTGCGGTGGGGTTGACCGACGACTCGGTTGTCTGCTCGATCGGCTCGACGAAACATGCCGTGGTGGAACCCGCCAGCATCAGCACGACCACGACGAGGACCGGCCGTATCAGTCGGCGCGCCCTCGTCACCTGCTCACCCGCATCACTCGTCCTCCGCACCCGTCTACTGAGTCTCACCTTAGTTTGCGCCGACGGGCGTCCCGACTTCCGGGACTCGTGCGAGCGGCGTTCACCTCGGCCGCGAGGTCTGGATAAGGTGGGTGCATGACTGTTCGCGCTGCCCTGCGGCCCGGCACCGTGTCGCCGACCCGCCCGGTTCCCGACTCGATCGAGCGTCCCGAGTACGCGTGGAAACCGACGGCGAACGAGGGCAATGAACCGTGGGTGCAGACCCCGGAGACCATCGAGAAAATGCGGCTGGCGAGCAAGATCGCCGCCAACGCGCTCGCACAGGCGGGTGCCGCGGTGGCGCCCGGCATCACCACCGATGAGCTGGATCGCATCGCCCACGAGTACATGGTCGACCATGGTGCATACCCGTCGACCTTGGGCTACAAGGGCTTTCCCAAGTCGTGTTGCACATCTCTGAACGAGATCATCTGTCACGGAATCCCGGACTCGACGGTCGTCGAGGACGGCGACATCGTCAACATCGACGTGACCGCCTATATCGATGGCGTGCACGGCGACACCAACGCGACGTTCTCGGCCGGCGATGTCGCATCCGAGGCCGCCGATCTCGTCGAGCGGACGCGGGTCGCCACGGAGCGTGCCATCAAGGCGGTCAAACCGGGCCGGGAACTCAACGTCATCGGCCGGGTCATCGAGGCGTACGCGAACCGGTTCGGGTACAACGTGGTGCGCGATTTCACCGGGCACGGGATCGGTGAGACCTTTCACAACGGACTCGTGGTCCTGCACTACGACCAGCCCAACGTGGACACCGTCATCGAGCCGGGCATGGTGTTCACCATCGAACCGATGATCAACCTCGGGGGCCTCGGCTACGAGATCTGGGATGACGGCTGGACCGTCGCGACGACGGACAAGAAATGGACCGCACAGTTCGAGCACACCCTCGTGGTGACCGAGAACGGCGCGGAGATCCTGACTCTGCCGGACTAGCCCCGGTGTCCTTCATGGCCGTCCCGCGCCCGGCGGGGTTCGTTCGCGTCTTGTGTGTTCGTGCGCCCGAAGGATCTGGCGCACGAAGCGAATCCAGGCGCACGAATGGTGGGCCGTGGCATCGGCGGGGCGCCGTGGTGGCGGAGCGGTGAAAGGCGCACTGCTGGTCGGCGGCACCAGTTCTGACGCAGGCAAGAGCCTGATCGTCGCGGGGCTGTGCCGTCACCTGGCCAGGCAGGGGATTCGCGTCGCGCCCTTCAAGGCGCAGAACATGTCGAACAACTCCGTGGTCACCCTCGACGGCGGGGAGATCGGGCGTGCTCAGGCTCTGCAGGCTTTCGCGTGCGGGTTGGAACCGTCGACCCGGTTCAATCCGGTCCTGCTCAAACCGGGCAGTGATCGTCGGTCCCACGTGGTGGTGCGCGGACAACCCGCTGGTGACGTCGGTGCCCGCGACTACCACGCGTGGCGCGCTCGGCTCGTGGGGATCGTCGCCGACGAACTCGCCTCGCTCCGAGACGATTTCGACGTCGTCATCGCCGAGGGCGCCGGCTCGGTCGCGGAGATCAACCTGCGTCCCACCGACATCGCGAACATGGGTCTCGCGCGGTCGGCGGATCTGCCGGTGATCCTGGTGAGCGACATCGACCGCGGCGGTTCACTGGCACATCTGTTCGGTACGACGGCTGTACTCGACGCCGCGGATCAGCGCCTCATCGCCGGATTCGTGATCAACAAGTTCCGGGGCGACCCGGCAATCCTCGCGCCGGGACTCGATCAGTTGCAGGGGCTGACCGGACGATCCACGTTCGGGGTGATCCCGTTCCGGTCCGATCTCTGGATCGACGCCGAGGATTCGCTCGCCGCTCCGGTGGGCCGCCGGGTCGGTCCTCCCGACGACGGCACCGCCGATCCGTCCGCGGTGGCGCTGTCGGTGGCGGCGATCCGATTGCCCCGGGTGTCCAACACCACGGATGTGGAGGCCCTGGGCTGTGAGCCCGGTGTGGATGTGACCTGGGTCGACGACGCGGCGAGCGTGGCGTCGGCGGACCTGGTGGTCCTGCCGGGCACACGGGCGACGGTGTCCGATCTCGCGTGGCTCCGGAGCCGGGGACTCGCCGACGCGCTGGTCGGCCGCGCGCGGCGGGGGTGGCCGGTGATCGGGATCTGTGGCGGGTTCCAGATGCTCGGTCGCCAGATCGACGACCCGGTGGAGTCAGCCGCCGGTCGCGTCGAGGGGCTCGGGATCCTCGACCTGGAGATCGGCTTCGAATCGGGCAAGGTGCTGCGGCAGGTGACCGGCGACGGCGACGGCCGGCCGATCAGTGGCTACGAGATCCACCACGGCCGCGTGCGATGGTCGGGTGAGCGGCCCTGGATCGTGGATGCACAGAACGGTCCCGAGGGCGCAGTACGCGGGGCCGTGCGTGGCACCCACTGGCATGGGCTCCTCGCCTCCGATGCCTTTCGTCGCGATCTGCTGCGCACGGTCGCCGAGGAACGTGGTGTCACCGGCTTCGTCGCCGCTCCGGACACGGTCGTGACCGAGATCCGCGGCACCCAGGTCGACCTGATGGCCGATCTCGTCGGCGAACACCTCGACCTCTCGGCTCTGGAGGCGGTCATCGAACACGGCCCGGACCCGCGATCGCCGGTGATCACTCATCGTCTCGAATGATCTGCGCCAAAGCCCGAACCGGACGATGTCGCCTATCCTGGGCCCGTGGACACGCAACAGCGCGCGGTGAGGGTCGGGGAACACACATTCGACGTCCGGATCGGCGGACCCGAGGACGGCAAATGGGTGCTGCTCCTGCACGGATTCCCGGTCAACAGTTCGTGCTTCGACGCGGTGGTCCCGCGGCTGCACGAGAGCGGACTGCGCACCATCGTCTTCGATCAGCGGGGCTACAGCCCCGGTGCGCGGCCGGAGGGTACGGATGCTTATCACCTCTCCAACCTCGTGGGTGACGCCCTCGGCGTCCTCGACGAACTCGGAGTCGGATACGCAATGGTGGTCGGACACGACTGGGGAGGCATCGTCGCGTGGCATCTGGCGGCGAAGCATCTGGACCGGTTCACCAGTCTCGTCGCGGTGAGTACCGGTCATCCGTCGGCGTTACGCGATGCGCTGGCGTCGAGCGATCAGCGTGAGAAGTCGTCGTACATCAAGGATTTCATCGCCGAAGACGCCGAGGAGAAGCTACTGGCCCGCAACGGCGTGCTGTTGCGTCGGGCGGGTGTGACGGCCGACGAGCTCAAGCCTCTGATGGAGCCGGGTGCGCTGACCGGACCGCTCAACTGGTACCGCGCCAACTTCACCGGGAACATCGCCGACACGCTTGCCTGCCCGGCGGTCGAGATCCCGACGACGATGGTGTGGAGCGACGGCGACACCGCGCTCGGGCGCGAGCAGGCGGAGCTGAGCGGCCGCTACGCGTATTCCGATTACCGGTTCTGCGAACTGCCGGGAGTCGACCATTGGATTCCGCAGAACGCCGCGGCAGCGTTGGCGAGTGAGATCGCCCTGCGATCCGCGATGTTCTGACGCCAACGGTCAGCCGAAGCGCTCGGTTCGGATCCGGCCGGGCTCATGACCGGCCGCGACCATCGCGGCCGCACACTGCTCGACAAAACCGTTGGGCCCGCAGATGAACACCGTCGGTTCGCGGTCGGGAGGGATCGTGATCTCGGCGAGTTCACCGCCGCCGAGCCGCTCCGCCGGTCGCGGATCGTCGGCCGGCGCCTCCCGGGTGTAGGCGAGATGTACCGGCATCCGTCCCCGGTCCATGAGCTGTCGTAGTTCGTCGGCGAACAGGAGGCGGTCCGGCGTCCGCAAGGAGTACACGAGGCCGAACGGCACCATCGGCGCGGAAACCTCCCGACTGCGGATCATCGCCATCAGTGGCGCGAGCCCGGAGCCGCCCGCGATGAGCTGCACGGGGTGTGGGTCCTGCTCGTCCCAGGTGAACCAACCGCCGTGTGCGCGGGTCACCTCGAGCGGCTCACCCACCTCGACCACATCGACGAGATAGGGCGACACCTCACCGTCGTCGGCGCGTTCGACCGTGACCTCGATCGTCCGGGTCTCCCGGACATCGGACAGCGAATAGGTGCGCGCGGTCGAATAGCCGTCCTCCGCGGTCAGGCGGATGTCGATGGACTGGCCGGGCAGACCCTGAAACGGCTCGGCGAGGCCGAGCCGTAGCGAACGCGCACTGGGGCTGTGGCGGATCTGCGAGAGGACCGTCGTCACCTGCCACTCGTTCATGAGTAACGCTGCTCGGTCCAGGGATCGCCGTGCATGTGGTAGCCGCGGCTCTCCCAGAACCCAGGGGTGTCGCCCGGCATGAATCGCAGTCGGCGCACCCATTTGGCGCTCTTCCAGAAGTAGAGATGCGGCACCAGCAACCGTGCCGGGCCGCCGTGTTCGGCCGGGAGTGGCTCGCCGTCGTAGGTATCGGCGATCCAGCCTCGGCCCGCCACCAGATCGGCGACCGCCAGGTTGGTCGTGTACCCGCCGTGGCAGTGGGCCATCACATGGCTGTCGCCGGGCCAGGGGATGTTGCTCATGATCGTGTCGAAAGAGACACCACGCCATCGTGTCTCGAACTTCGACCAGCGGGTCACGCAGTGGATGTCGGTGACGATCTCCTCGTGGGGGAGGTCCTGGAACTCCGCCCAGTTCCAGGTATGCGCCCGGTGATCCGACGATTGCATCGTCAACGACCAGCTGTCGACCGCGATGGCCGGAGTCGGCTCGGCGGACAGCACCGGGAAGTCGAAGGTCCGGTACTGGCCCGGCGGCAGACGGGCGGCGTCGCGATCACGACGGCCCACGAATCCCCGGTTCACGATCGCCATGCCGAGATCCTACGCGCCGGATCGGATCTCGCAGCGCGAACGAACCCGTCTCAGAGCTCGAGGCCGAGCAGCGCGTTCTCCAGCACCTCGGGCATCGCCGGGTGAATCCAATACTGCCCCCGCGCCATGTCGGATGCGTTGAGGCCGAACGACATCGCCTGGATGACCGGCTGGATCACCGTGGGCGCCTGCGGGCCCATGATGTGGCAGCCCAGCAAGCGGCCGGTGCCGCGCTCCGCGATCAGCTTGCAGAAGCCCGTCGAGTCCTCCATCGCCCAGCCGTACGCGACGTCGCCGTAGGCCTGCACCTTCACGGTGATGTCGAGTCCGAGATCACGCGCTCGGGTCTCGGTGAGGCCGACCGACGCGATCTGCGGGTGCGTGAACACCGCCGCAGGAACGAAACGATGGTCGACGGCGACCAGATCGTCGGCATCCCAGCCCTTCAGCAGGTTGGCCTGGACGACCCGCTCCTCGTGGTTGGCGACGTGCTTGAGCTGATAGGGCGAACTCACATCGCCGAGTGCCCACACGCCGGCCGCGTCGGTGCGCCCGTGTCGATCGCAGCCGACGCGGCCGTGATCGTCGACGGCGACGCCGATCGATTCCAGATTCAGCCGGTCGCCGTTCGGTTTGCGTCCGGTGGCCACCAGCAGGGCGTCACCGTCGACGTGGGTGCCGTCCTCGAAGCTGACCCGCACCCCGCCGTCGGGCAGGTCGATGGCGCCCGCCACATCGGTGTCGAGATGGACGTCCCATTTCTCGGCGGCGATCTCGGTGAACCGTGCGGCGATCTCGGCGTCGAGGTGCCGGAGCAATGTCGGGCCTCGCGCGATGATCGAGACCGCGGTACCGAGCGCGCCGAATACATGGGCGAATTCGGCTGCCACATAGCCACTTCCGATGATGATCAGTCGCTCCGGAAGTCGCTCGAGGCGCATCACGTCGTCGCTGGTGTGATATCGCACATCGCATTCGGCGATGATCGGCGGCACGGTGGCACGTGAGCCCGCGGCGATGACCACCTCGTCGGCCAGGACAACGGCGTCCGGGGTGACGAGCCGATAGCGGCCGTCGTCGTCGCGGCCGTCGAACTCGACATGCGCGGAATACACGGTGATGTTCGCGCACCGATCCACGCGGTACTCCTTGCCGCCGGTCGAGATCGGGTCGATGCGCCCGAAGATCCGGCCGACGATCGCGGGCCAGTCCACGGACTCGACACGCGCGTGCACGCCGTAGCGGTCGGAGTGGCGGGCCATCTCGGCCACCTCGGCGGCGTACACGAACATCTTGGTGGGGATACAGCCGACGTTGAGGCAGGTGCCGCCGTAGACACCTTCCTCGAAAATGGCGATGGTCCGGTTCTCGAAGCGTTCGTCGGGGATGGAGTTGCCGCTGCCCGAACCGATGATCGCGAGGTCGACGATCTGCGTCGCGGTCATGCGCCGCCCACCAATGATCCGCTGTCGGCGCCATCGGTGGGCACCGAGAGGTTGGTGCGCATCCACGCGTCGACCTCGCGGTAGGCCCGGACGCGGGCGCTCTCGACCGAGAGGAATACATCGTGTCGCGCGTCGGGGACGGGCGTCACGGACACACGGTCGCCCAGGTAGCCGCTCCAGCGGGCCATGTGCCGGACGTCGAGGACGACGTCGGCGTTGTCCACACTGGCGAGACGCCCGCGATCGAACAGTGTCTTGTCCGAACGCAGCACCAACGACGGGACACCGACGTCGATGCCGCGGTGCAGGCGAGCCTGGCCTCTACGGACCGCGGCGAGGAACCCGAAGGTGACGGGGAATCCCCCCATCGGCTTCAGCGCGAGGTCGTAGGCCCACTCGCCGCCGGTGGTCTCGTGGATGCTCCGGCCGTATCCCTCGGACAGTTCCTGGGGGATCACCGCTTTCGGCCGCGCTGTCGCGACACCGCGCAGCAGGAGGGAGACCGGGAGGGATCGCAGGATCGGGCTGCCCTGGAGGTCGAACCATGGACTGTTGAGGAGCAGACCGGTGACGTGGGCGTGGCGGCCGGGGGCCTCGGTGCGGAGGCGGTCGAGCCAGAGCGGCGTGATGAGGCCCCCGGTGGAATGCGCGGCGACGATCACGCGAGCGGGTCCGCCGTCAGCCGCGGTCTCGTCGACGATCACGTCGAGTGCCCGGCCGAGTTCCTCGTCGTACTGCCCGAGATCGGTGGTGAGGTGCGCGGTGTGATGAGGCTTCAGGGAACGCCCGCACTTGCGCAGGTCGAGGGCGTAGAAGGCGTAACCCCGTTCATGAAAGAAGTCGGCGAGGGGCTCGTGGAAGAAGTAGTCGGTGAAGCCGTGCACGTACAGGACGGCTCCGTTGGGGAAACTCGTGTCGGCGTCGCCGGCCTTGCGGACCAGGGTGGCGGTGATCGGGTTCTCGCGGTCGGGATCGGGCCCCAACGGGAGGGTGAGGATCTCGTAGCGGTCGAGGAGGCGATCGGGTTGCCAGTTCGCGGCGGGCGGTCCATCCTGGCGGGCGGCCCCGTGGGTTGCGGTCACGGCATCCACTGTAGAGAAACTCCCGCGTGCGAATACCGGCGCCGAGTGTCGCCCAGCCCACATTTTCGCCCAGGCGATTCCGTCGTTCGGCGGATGATGGGGAACAATGGCCGTTGACAGGGACGACCACAGCGGCGAGACGCCGTCGGCCTCGATCGTCCAACCTGTGCGAAGGAGAGCTCCTCGTGTCTCAATCGGTGATCAAGACGGATGTCGCGCTGGTCGGTGCCGGAATCATGAGCGCCACACTCGGCGCCTTGCTGCGGCGGCTGCAGCCCGACTGGTCGATCAGCCTGTTCGAACGTCTCGACGCCGCGGGTGCCGAGAGCAGTGATCCGTGGAACAACGCGGGCACCGGTCACTCGGCCCTCTGCGAACTGAACTACACGCCGAAGACCGCCGACGGCGACGTGAACATCGACAAGGCGCTCAACATCAACGAGCAGTTCCAGGTCTCGCGGCAGTTCTGGGCGAACTCGGTGGACAACGGCATTCTGGGGGACCCGAGCGAGTTCATCAACCCGATCCCGCACGTCAGCTTCACCCATGGTCCGGCAGGCGTCGAGTATCTGCGCAAGCGCTACGACCGGCTGGCCGGGCAGGTGCTGTTCGAGGGTATGGAGTTCATCGACGACCCGACCGAGTTCAGCGAGCGACTGCCGCTGATGTCGGCCGGACGTGACTTCTCCGACCCCGTCGCGCTGAACTGGTTCACCGACGGCACCGACGTCGACTTCGGCGCCCTCACCCAGCAGCTGCTCAACTTCGTCGGTCGTACCGGCGCAGACATCTACTACGGCCACGACGTCACCAACCTGTCCAAGCAGTCCGACGGCAGCTGGATCATCAAGGTCCGCAACCTGCGGACCAAGGAGAAGCGGACCGTCCACGCCAAGTTCGTCTTCGTCGGGGCCGGTGGGGGCGCGCTCCACCTCCTGCAGAAGTCGGGCATCAAGGAGGCGAAGGGGTTCGGCGGATTCCCGGTCTCGGGCGAGTTCTTCCGCTGCACGAATCCCGAGCTGATCTCCGACCATCAGGCCAAGGTCTACGGGCAGGCCGCCGTCGGTGCGCCGCCCATGTCGGTGCCGCACCTCGACACCCGCGTCATCAACCACCAGCCGGGATTGCTGTTCGGCCCGTATGCGGGCTGGTCGCCGAAATTCCTCAAGAACGGGAAGGTCACCGACCTGCCCAACTCGATCAAGGCGAGCAATCTGCTGCCCATGCTCTCCATCGCACCGCAGGAGTTCGGGCTGCTCAAGTACCTGATCAGCGAACTCGCGGCGAACCGCGCGGATCGCGTCAACACGCTGAGCGAGTTCGTCCCGCGCGCCGACGGCGGTGACTGGGAGATCATCACGGCCGGTCAGCGCGTCCAGGTGATCCGCAAGACCGGCGTCGGTGGCACCCTCGAGTTCGGGACCGCGGTGGTCACCGCGGGCGACGGTACGATCGCCGGTCTGCTCGGCGCCTCGCCGGGTGCTTCGACGGCGGTGCCCGCGATGCTCCAGGTCCTCGAGAAGTGCTTCCCGAACGAGTACGCGGGATGGGGGCCGACGCTCACCGAGATGATCCCGTCGTTCGGACAGAAGCTCTCGGACAATCGCGACCTCTTCCGTCAGGTCTGGGACTGGACCACGGCGAGTCTGCAACTCAAACGCGGCGCCGTGGACACCCGCGTCGAAGCGGATCGCACACCTGCCGCGGCGTTGTGACATCGATGCCGCCGACCTCAGCGCCGTCCGATCGTCACGGATGTGGCTGGTGCGACCGAACGCCGATGTGATAGTCACGACACCATGACTCCGGTAGGGCAACTGCACCAGAGCCCGGCCGCGGACCTCGATGCGGCGACGCTCTATCAGATCCTGCGGTTGCGGGTGGACGTCTTCGTCGTCGAACAGGCATGCCCGTACCCGGAACTCGACGGCCGCGACCTCGAGTCGAGCACGCGCCAGTTCTGGATCGCCGACACCGAAGGATGCGTGATCGCCACCTTGCGCCTGCTGACCGAACCGCCGTCGGCCGACGGCAGGCCTCTCTTCCGTATCGGCCGGGTGTGCACCGAGCGCACGCATCGCGGTGAGGGGCTGACAGCACGTCTGCTGTCGGCCGCGCTCGCCGAGGTCGACGACGACCCGTGCCGCATCGAAGCGCAGGCCTATCTCGTCGACATGTATGCGAAGTTCGGTTTCGTGACCGAGGGCGACGAGTACCTCGAGGACGGCATTCCGCACGTCTCGATGGTCCGGGACCGTGGCGTCGCGACCGATCGCGTCGGTGTCTCTCCGGACACCGTCCGATGAGCGGTCGCCACCGTTCGGCGGGGGAGCCGGAAGTGACCCGGTACCCGTTCAGCGCCGTCGTCGGGCAGGAGCGGCTGAAACTCGCGTTGATCCTGTCCGCCATCTCGCCCGCGATCGGGGGCGTCCTGATCCGTGGTGAGAAGGGGACGGCCAAGTCGACGATCGTCCGGGGGCTCGGCCCGCTGCTCGCCGGTGATCCCACCCGCGCCGCCGACGACGCCCGTGGTCGCGTCGTCGAACTGCCGATCGGCGCCACCGAGGACCGCGTCATCGGTTCTCTCGACCTGACGGCGGTACTCAGCGAAGGCCGTGCGGAATTCACCCCCGGTCTGCTGGCGCGGGCCGATGGCGGCGTGCTCTACATCGACGAGGTCAACCTCCTCGCCGACCACCTCGTCGACGTTCTCCTCGACGCCGCCGCCGGCGGCCGGGTCACCATCGAACGAGATGGTGTGTCGCACACCCAATCCGCCGACTTCGTGTTGGTGGGGACGATGAACCCGGAAGAAGGGGAGCTCCGACCGCAGCTCCTCGACCGGTTCGGACTCGCGGTGGACGTGGCCGCCGGCCGCGACATCGCCGAGCGGGTGGAGATCGTCTCGCGCCGAATGGAATTCGATGCCGATCCGGACGGTTTTGCGGCGCGCCATGAGGACACGGAGCAGGAACTGACGCGACGGATCGGCACCGCCCGCGAACTCATGCCGTCGGTCCACATCCCACCCGCGGAGTTGCGCCGGATCGCCGGGATCTGTGCGCACCTCGACGTCGACGGGTTACGCGGCGACATCGTGGTCGCGCGGACGGCAGCTGCGCACGCCGCATGGCGCGAGGCCCGCGAGGTCACCGAGGACGATGTCCGGGTGGCCGTCGAACTGGCGTTGCCACACCGCCGGCGCCGGAATCCGTTCGATGAATCCGGTTTGACCACAGACCAACTCGACGACGCGATGGATGCCGGCGATCAGGCGGCCGGATCGGGCGAACCCGACGACGACCCGGACCCGACCGACCCCGACCCGACCGACCCCGACCCGACCGATCCAGGACCGGATGGTCCCGGCGACGGCGATCCCCGCCACGATGCCTCGCCCGGACCCGCGGAATCCGGCACGACGGCAACCGATCCGGAGCCCGACCCGGGAGGCGACGCAGACACCGACGCCGACGAGAAAGCACCCGCACCGGGTGCGCGATTCGGGACACCGCCCACACGCGCGACCGCGCCCACCGTGCGGAGGCTGCGGGTGGACGGCGTGGGTGACGGCGATCCCGGTCGCCGGTCGCGCGCGCGGTCCCGACGGGGGCACACCACACATGCCACCACCTTCGAGAACGGGCGCCCGGTGCACCTGTTCGGCACCATCCTGAGTGCGGCGGAGCGCCACCACGGTTCGCCGGGCCGCGCGGCAGCGGAGAGCTCCTCGACGATGCGGGTGGTCGCCGACGATCTGCGCGCCGCTCAGCGCATCGGTCAGGAGGGCAACCTCGTCGTCTTCCTCGTCGACCTGTCGGGGTCGATGACCGCGCGACGTCGGCTCACCACCGTGAGCAGTGTGTGCGTCGATCTGCTGCGCGATTCCTACACCCGGCGCGATCGGGTGGCGGTGGTCGTCGCGCGGGGGACGTCGGCGTCGGTGGCCGTGCCGCCGACAAAATCCGTCGACATCGCCGTGCGCCGGCTGGCCGACATCCGCACCGGGGGCCGTACCCCGTTGGCGGAGGGGATCACCACCGCGGCCGAACTCATCGAGCGGGCCGGGCGCCGGGAGCCCCAGCGACGTCCGTTGCTGGTCGTCCTCACCGACGGGCGTGCGACCGCGGGCCCGGATGCCGCCGGCCGCGCTCGATCGGCCGCGGCCGCGGTCGGCCGCCGCGACATCGATGCGGTCGTGGTCGACTGCGAACAGGGCATGGTCCGGCTCGGTCTGGCGAACGACCTTGCCGCCGCCATGGGCGCCCGATGCCTGCCGATGGCCGAGCTCACCGCCGACGTACTCGCCCGTCCAGGACGAGCCGCCTGACATCTGTTCTGCACCAGCGAGAAACGGCAGGAGACCGCAATGCCGCAAGGAGTTCCCGACACCATCCCCGACGACGGGCTCACCACCCGGCAACGCCGGAACCAGCCGGTCCTGGCGGTCCACACCGGGGACGGCAAGGGTAAGTCGACGGCGGCGTTCGGGATGGCGATGCGTGCGTGGAACGCCGGCATGCGGGTGGCCGTGTTCCAATTCGTCAAGAGCGCCAAGTGGCGCGTCGGCGAGGAGACCGGGCTCACGGCGCTGGGCGCCGTGCACGAGCAGACCGGGCAGGGTGGTCCGGTGGAATGGCACAAGATGGGACAGGGCTGGTCGTGGCTGCGGGCAAACGAAGACCATGACGCCGACCACGCGGAGGCCGCTCGCGCGGGATGGGCGGAGATAGCCCGGCGGCTGGCCACCGAACAGCACGATTTCTACGTGCTGGACGAGTTCACCTATCCCCTCGACTGGGGTTGGGTCGACACCGACGAGGTGGTCGCCGCGCTGGGTGGTCGGCCCGGGCGACAGCATGTCGTCATCACCGGGCGTCGCGCCCCGGCGGCCCTGGTAGAGGCTGCCGACCTCGTCACCGAGATGCGTAAGGTCGCGCACCCGATGGATGCAGGTCGCAAGGGGCAGAAGGGCATCGAGTGGTGACGCGATCCGCGACGGCTCCGGCTCTC
This sequence comes from Gordonia sp. DT218, assembly GCF_049847105.1. Lineage (NCBI taxonomy): Bacteria > Bacillati > Actinomycetota > Actinomycetes > Mycobacteriales > Gordoniaceae > Gordonia > Gordonia sp. DT218. Next base: position 226,436 of record NZ_JBNCNS010000005.1, read on the forward strand.
CTTCGGGAGGGGCCGGGATGAGTTCGGTTCCGGCCGTCGTGATCGCCGCGCCCGCGTCGGGGAGCGGAAAGACGACGGTGTCGACCGGACTGATCGGGGCGTTGCGAGCCGCCGGACACCGGGTCGCGCCGTTCAAGGTGGGGCCCGACTACATCGACCCCGGCTACCACGCGGTTGCCGCCGGGGTGGTCGGCCGCAATCTCGATCCGAACCTGGTGGGGACGGACCTCGTCGCGCCGCTGTTCGCGGCGGGGACCGCGGGCGCCGACATCGCCGTGGTGGAGGGGGTGATGGGGCTTTTCGACGGTCGCATCCTGCCCGACGACGGAGGTGGCGATCCGCGGGGTTTCGGCTCGACAGCCCACGTCGCCCAACTGATCGGCGCACCGGTGGTCCTGGTGGTGGACGCGGCCGGACACAGCCAATCGCTCGCCGCCCTGCTGCACGGCTTCGTCGGGTACGACCCGTCGATCCACGTCGCGGGGGTGATCCTGAACCGAGTGGGTTCGGATCGTCACGAGACCGTCCTGCGTCAGGCATGCGCGCGGGCCGGCCTGCCGGTGTTCGGGGTGCTGCGTCGGGATCCGCATCTACAGGTACCGTCGCGCCATCTCGGGCTGATCCCGGCCGCGGAACGCCGCGACGACGCGGTCCGCGCGGTCGCCGCGATGAGCACCACCGTCGGTGCGGCGCTGGATCTCCCGGCGATCGTGACTGCGGCCCGTACCCGCAGGCAAGGGTCGGTCGACGCCTGGTCCGCGGCGGACGCGGTGGCCGGCGGCGCCGCACCTGCTGGCTCGCGCACTCGGCGGCCGATCGTGGCGGTCGCGGGTGGTGCCGCATTCACCTTCGGCTATGCCGAACACAGCGAGTTGCTCGCCGCCGCCGGCGCGGACGTGGTCGGGTTCGACCCGCTGCACGATCCGCTGCCGCCCGACACCGACGCAGTCGTGGTCGGGGGTGGTTTCCCGGAGGAGTACGCCGAGGCGCTGTCGGCGAACGAACCATTGCGCACCGGGCTCGCCGCACACGCCCTCGCAGGCCGTCCCGTGCTTGCCGAATGTGCCGGATTGCTCTATCTGGCAACCGAACTCGATGGCCATCCGATGGCCGGGGTGCTCGACGTGGTCGGACGGTTCGGCCCGGCCCTGACCCTCGGCTACCGCGACGGGGTCGCCGTCGCGGATTCCGTGGCGTTTGTCGCCGGTGAGCGCGTGACCGGACACGAGTTCCACCGGTCCTCCGTCGAGGTCCGTGGCGCGATCACGCCCGCCTGGGCGTGGCGGGATCATCAGGGTGCGCCCGGTTCGCACGGATTCGCGCAGGCATCGGTGCATGCCTCGTATCTTCATGTCCATCCGGCCGGGTATCCGGCCGCCGTGACGAGATTCGTCGCCGCGGCACGGCGCGCCGCCGAGATGGCGGGCTCCGGACGAGACGAGGCGGCGGAGCGGATCGGATGAGTGACCAGGGGGTCGACGAGGCTCTCGACGCCTTGGCCCGACATGGCGTCGACGATCCCGCGGTCCTGCGTGATCTCCTCGAGGCGGTGCTCGTCGTCGGCCAGGGACTCGAACTCGATCAGGCCCTCCAACGGATCGTCGAGGTCGCCTCGGCGGTGGTCGACGCCCGCTATGGGGCTCTCGGTGTGCGCGGACCCGACGGCGGCCTGAGCGCCTTCGTGTACACCGGGATCAGCGAATCTCAGCGTAGGCGGATGGATCACCTCCCGGTCGGCCGCGGGGTGTTGGGTCTGCTCATCGAGCAACCGCAGGTGCTGCGCATTCCGGCGCTGTCGAAACACCCTGCCTCGGTGGGCTTTCCCGACAACCATCCGCCGATGAACACGTTTCTCGGCGCGCCGATCATCGTGCGCGGCTCGGTGTTCGGGAGTATTTATCTGACCGAGAAGCAGTCCGCGCCCGAATTCGGGGAGGTCGATGAGACGCTGGTGGCGGTGCTCGCCGTCGCCGCGGGCATCGCAGTCGACAACGCCCGACTGTTCGAGCGGGCCCGCACCCGGCATCGGTGGATGCAGGTCATCGCCCGCCGTGGCTCGGAGCCGCTGGCCGGCATCGCACTCGATGACACGCTGTCCCGGTTGTGCGACGACGTCGCCGAGCTGACCGACGGTGTCGACGCCTACCTCCTCACCGGCGAGCCCGGCGCTGTCGAGGTGGCCGGACACACTGGGCGGGTCGTGGCCGCGGGGGACATGTCGTTGCCGCCCACGGACATCCACACGGTTCGTTCCGCGACCGATCTGCCGTCCGAACTCGTCCGAGGCGGGGCACAGTGGGCCACCCTGCAGCCGCTGCAGCGAGCGGCCGGAGTTTTCGGCTGGATCGTGATCACCCACCGCGAGCGGCCCCGGTGGGACGGCGAGGACGCGTCGGGACTCGCCGGCGTCGCGGAAGTGGCCTCGCTGGCGGTGGCCTACGCCGAACAGCAGCAGGTCGCCCGCGATCTGGAGGTGCTCGAGGACCGCCATCGCATCGCCCGGGACCTGCACGATCTGGTGATCCAGCGGCTGTTCGCGATCGGGATGTCGGTGCAGACGATGCTGGCCACCGAGACGTCGGCAGACGGGGCGGACACATCGGCGGCGCAGAGTGCCATCACGTCCCGCCTCGAGCAGGTGATCGCCGACCTCGACCGGACCATCGCGCAGATCCGCACTTCCATCTTCGATCTGCAGACGATTCCCGGGCATCACGACACCACCACCTTGCGCCGCCGCGTCCTCGACATCGTGTCCGAACTGGCCGCCCAGGCCCAGATCGCGCCCGGTGTCGCGTTCGCCGGACCGGTGGACACCGTGGTCCCGGAATCGTTGGGCCCGCACATCGACGGGGTCCTGCGCGAGGGACTGTCGAACGCGCTGCGACATGCGCGAGCCCGGCACATCGACGTCTCGGTGCGCGCCGACGACGACGTGCTGTCCGTCGAGATCAGCGATGACGGGGTCGGTATCGGCTCCGACGTGGTCTACCGAGGCCTCGACAATCTGACCCGCCGGGCCGAGGAATGCGGCGGGGTGTTCAGTGTGGTGACGCGACCGGGTGCGGGTACCACGCTGACGTGGTCGGTCCCGCTGACCGGCTAGTCCCCGGGAGTCTGTGCGCGGGTTCTGCGTTCGTGCGCCGTGAGCTCTCGGCACACGAACACAATTGCGGCGCAAGGGAATCACCCGCAGCCCCGCTGATCCTGTGGATGATGGGTCCGGGGTCCGCGTCCTTGCGGTGCACGATGTTTGCCATGAGCGCACCGCATCGGTCCGAAGCACACTACGGCGAGGTGTCACGGACGGCCGGTTGCGCCGCGAGGTCGCAGATGGGCGCGTGGAGCGCGTCTGGCACGGCGTGCCCGCCGCTGCCGAATCCGGTGATGGCACCGCGGCACAGGGGTACCTCACCGAAACCGAACGGTACCGGGAGACCGTGATGGGAGCCGCTCGGCAGGGAACCGAGACGCGGATCCTCAGTCATACCTCGGCGACGGTGATGCATCGTGTGCCGTTGCTCTGGCCCGATCTGTCGAAGGTCCATTTCACGGCGTCGACGACCGGTCGCCGCACCGAACGCGGGATCATCCACCGAGCGCCTCTGCCGGCATCGGAGATCGTCCGGATCGATGGCATGTCTGACATCCCTCGCGCGGACGGTCTGCGGCATCGCCCAGATCAGCGATCACCGGCGGGCCGTCTGTGCACTCGATTCGGGACCGCATGGGTGCGGAGCCGGACGAGATCACCGAGGTGCCTCACGGATGGCACGGCATCGTCCGGCGGGCGGCGCTGCCGCTCGCGGACGGGCGGTCGGAGAGCGTGGGGGAGCCGCTGAGCAGGCCGGCGCTCAGCGGTTGCCCAGAGATTCCCGAGCCCGATCTCCAGGTGCAGGCGGGCATCGAGCTCGATGGCGCAACGACACTGGGGGAGGTGCGGGACAAGCCCGACGCGGCGTCAGATCTTGCCGTCGCGCAGCTTGGTCGCCATCACCGCGACCTGGGTGCGCCGCTGCATGTCGAGCTTCGCGAGGATACGGGACACGTAGTTCTTGATCGTCTTCTCGGCCAGGAACATCCGCTCCGCGATCTGACGATTGGTGAGCCCGTCGCCGATGTGGTTGAACACCTCGCGCTCCTGTGCGGTGAGTTCGGCGAGCGGATCGGCCGCCGAACCCTTGCCGTCCCGCAGCTTGGCGAGGAGCGCGGCCGTGCTGCGGTCGTCGAGCAGGGAACCGCCGTGCCCCACCGTCCGGACGGCCGCGACGAGGTTGTGGCCGAGGATCTGCTTGAGCACGAAGCCGGACGCACCGGCCAGCACCGCCGCGAGCAAGGCGTCGTCGTCGGCGTAACTGGTCAGCATCAGACAGTGCACCGTCGGTTCTTCGGCGCGCACGTCACGGCAGAGTTCCACGCCGTTCCCGTCAGGGAGGCGGACGTCGAGTACCGCGACATCGGGCTTGGTCGCGAGGATGCCGACCTTCGCCTCACCCACCGATGCGGCCTCGCCGACCACTTTCAGATCGTCGGCGGTGCCGAGGAGGTCGCGCAGCCCGCGCCGGACCAGTTCGTGGTCATCGACGAGGTAGACGCGGACCGGCTTGTCCGGCGCGCCGTCCGGTGTGGGATCGGCAGGCATGTTCTCGACGGTACCGCAGGCCCAGACGGCGCGAGGGACATGAGCTTTGACGACTTGAGACCCACTCGATCCGGGACTTTGTGCGACACATGACGACGTCGCCCGCAGGTGCGGAGTCGGTCACCCAAGAATCACGAGCGCGCGCGCCCTGGCCCGTCAGCGGCCACGGGGCTGGTCGAGGTGGCGGCCCGCTGACCGGTGTCAGCCCGCCGGTACCTGCGGAAGAACGTCTGCTCTCCCGTGTTCGCGGAATTCGTCGGCGAGTCGGGCCGCCCGGGCCTCGTCGAACGGGTGGTAGTCGCCGTCGCGGAACTCGAAGATCGGGTCGTCGGTGAACCAGGCCGCACGTCGCAACGCGGGTTTGTCGAGCTTGCGGGTGGCGGTGAGGGGGAGCGCATCGGTCAGTCGCACCAGCGACGGCGTCCACTTGGTGCCGAGATCGGGCTGTGCGGACAGGAATTCGGCGAAGGCCTGTGGATCGAACTCGGCGGCGGGCAACTCAAGCGCGACCATCACCCGGTCTCCGGTGCGCGGATCGGGGATGCCGTAGGCGGCGACGCCTCGCGGGCCGGGGAACCGGGCCACGATCCGCTCGAGCGGTGCGGTGGCGAAGTTCTCGGAGTCGACACGAATCCAGTCACTGGTGCGACCGGCGAACCAGAAGACGCCGTCGCCGTCCCGGTATGCGAGGTCACCGGACCAGTAGTCGCCGTCGCGGATCTTCTCCGCAGTCGCCTCGGGATTGTTGTAATAGCCCTCGAAGCGGGCGCCCCCGCCGCGCGCCACTATCTCGCCGATCGCCTGCTCGGCGTTCGTGATGATCCCGTCCTCATCGAAACTCGCAGGAGGACAGGGTGTTCCGTCGTCATGGAGGATCTCCAGGCCCATCTCAGGTCGGGGAATGCCGAGTGCCCCGGGTGGGGTGTCGGTGTCCCGCAGGATCACACAGACTCCCTCGGAGGAGCCATAGGACTCGATGATCCGGCAGTCGAACCGGCGCGTGAACTCCGCACGGTCGACCGCAGACGCCTCGGTCCCGAAGCCGAGTCGGAGATCAGTGCGCGATTCGTCGGGCGATTCGGGCTGGGCCAGGATGTAGGTCAGCGACCGACCGACATAGTTGAAGAACGTGGCGCCGAAGCGGCGGACGTCCGGGAGGAACCCCGACGCGCTGAATCGGGGGCGGATGGCGAACGTCCCGCCGTAGGCGAGGATGGGTGCCCAGGCGCTCATCAACGCATTGCCGTGGAAGAGTGGCATGGCGTTGTATGCGACGTCGTCGCGGCCGAGGTCGCGGACATTGAGTTCGCCGATCGCTGCGAGGCGCGCGGAGCTGCAGATCACCGCCTTGGGTGCCCCCGTCGACCCCGAGGTGAACAGCAGCAGCAGATCGTGATTGACACCGCGGAAGGCGGGGAAGTCGTCGATGCGGGCCTGTCGATGGTCGCCGATCACAGTGGCGTAGACCGCGGAGTCGGTCTCGAGGGTCTCGACGTCGCCGCAGTCGGGGATCAGCTCGCGGCGCGAGGCGCCGACGAGGATCAGTCCGCAGTCGGTCCGTCGGATGTCGGCGGCGAGTTCGGCGCCGCGTCGGGTCGGATTGATGCCGACCACGGTGACGCCGGCGAGCGCCGCACCACCGATGAGGAACAGATACTCGGGATCGTTGTCCATCAGGACGCCGATGTGCCACGGGCCGGGCCGGGAACCGCGCAGCTCTCTGAGCGCTGCGGCCCGGACCGCCGACTCCGCGACGAACTCATGCCACGTCCATGCGTCCGCACCGGAAAGCAGTGCGATGCCCGGATCGTCGCTGCGGGCGGCGAGTAGGTCGGCGATCGTCTTCGTCGACGGGTCGGTCATCCGGGCACCCCTGTGTGACGTCGGTTACGTGGCGGTGATCGGCAACGTATCACCGTGATCGCGCGGGATCGGTGATCCGGTGCCACCGGCGTCGTGCTGGCGACGGCGAACCACGGTTCGGACGGTAGGCTCGTGGCTCATGTCGGCACCAGCATCCGCAGACGGCTCGTCCGGCGGTCACTACCTCGTCGGCCTCGATCTGACGGGCCGCAAAGTCGTGCTCGTGGGCGGGGGATCGGTGGCGCAGCGGCGACTGCCCAATCTGGTCGCAGCGGGCGCACAGGTGCATGTCGTGGCGATCGACCCGACGCCCGCCGTCGAGTCGACCCCCGGCGTCACCGTGTACCGCCGCGCCTACCAGGAGGACGATCTCGTCGGGGCCTGGTACGTGATGGCGTGCACCGACGATCCCGAGGTCAACGCTCGGGTCGTCGCCGACGCCGAGGCACGTCACACCTTCTGCGTCCGCACCGACGACGCCCGCTTCGGCACGGCCGTCACCCCGGCCTCGGGCCGCCATCGGGACCTCCAGTTCGGGGTGCTCGCCGGCGGTGACCACCGGCAGTCGGCGGCGTTGCGCGCAGCGATCGGACGTGCCCTCGCCGACGGTTCTCTGACCGTCGACGACGACGCGCCCCATCCGCCGGGCGTCGCTCTGGTCGGCGGAGGTCCCGGTGACCCCGACCTGATCACCGTGCGAGGCCAGAAGCTCCTGCAGGCGGCCGATGTGGTGGTCGCCGATCGCCTCGCACCAGCCCAACTGCTCGCCGAGTTGGGACCACAGGTCGAGGTCGTCGACGCCGCGAAGGTGCCCTACGGACGGGCCATGAAACAGGAGGCCATCAACGCCGTCCTGGTGGATCGCGCCAAGGCCGGGAAGTTCGTCGTCCGGCTCAAGGGCGGTGACCCGTATGTCTACGGCCGCGGTTTCGAAGAGGTCCAGGCGTGCGTCGAGGCCGGGATCCCGGTGACTGTCGTCCCCGGGATCAGCAGTCCGATCGCCGTACCCGCGTCGGCGGGGATCCCGGTCACCCATCGCGGTGTCACGCATGAGGTGGTGATCGCGTCGGGGCACGTCCCGCCCGGCCACCCGGATTCGCTGATCGATTGGTCGGCCGTCGCGCGACTGCGGGGGACTCTGGTGCTGATGATGGCGGTGGAGCGGGTCGATGTGTTCGCCGATGCGCTGCTCGCCGGCGGAAAGCCGGCGCACACGCCCGTCGCGATGATCGAGAACGGCTCCTTGCCTACGCAGCGCGTGCTGCGAACCGACCTCGCCAATGCGGCGGCAACCGCCCGGGGACAGGACCTGCGGCCCCCGGCGATCGTGGTGATCGGCGACGTGGCCGGGTTCACCGAAGCCGCATCCTGACGCCCCCTCCGACCTGGACGTCTGATCAGGACGTCCGACCCTGCGACGATGCCCGTCAACGGGCCAATGGCGATTGGCATATTCCACTCCGGGGGCGGTAGCGTCGGGCTTTATGTCCGCACCGGAAACGTCGAGCCCCGGGCACACGGCCGTGCCGGAATACCGCAACGTCTTCGGACCCGCGATCATCGTCCTGAGCGGGATGCAGCTGCTCATGGTGCTCGACGGCACCGTCGCGGCACTGGCGCTGCCGCGGATCCGCGACGGCCTGCAACTCTCCGAATCCGGCGCCAACTGGATCATCAGCAGTTACGTGCTCGCCTTCGGCGGACTGATGCTGCTGGGCGGTCGGCTCGGCGACACCTTCGGTCGCAAGCGCATGTTCATCGTCGGCGTCGTCGCGTTCACCGCGACGTCGTTGTTGTGCGGTCTCGCATGGAACGAGACGAGCCTGATCATCGGTCGCGCGCTGCAGGGCGCGTCGGCCGCCGTCGCCGCACCGACGGCGATGGCACTCGTCGCGACGACGTTCGCCCCGGGCAAGGCCCGTAGCCAGGCGTTTGCGATCTACGCCGCCATGACGGGCGTCGGGTCGGTCGCCGGGCTCATCCTCGGAGGTGTTCTCACCCAGGTGTCGTGGCGCCTGGTGTTCCTGATCAACGTGCCGATCGGGGTGATCGTCGCCGTCGGCGCGATCGCTGTCCTCCGCGAGTCGCAGGGCGAGCGGCTCTCGCTGGATGTGCCGGGCGCGATACTCGCAACCCTCGGGTGCTCGTTGCTGGTGCTGGCGGTCAACGAGGGGCCGAGCGGTTGGGCTCGCCCGGTCGTGGTCGGCTCGTTCATCCTGGGGGCGCTCGCGCTGATCGCCTTCGTCTTCGTCGAGCGGCGGGCGAGCAACCCGATCCTTCCGTTCGTCATCTTCGAGAACCGCAATCGCGTCGCCGCGTTGGCGTCGATCTTCCTGGCCAGCATGATCATGATGTGCATGGCGGTGTTCATCTCGCTGTACCTCCAGGGCATCCTCAAGTACTCGCCGATCCAGAGCGGGCTGGCCGTCGTGCCGTTCGCCTTCGGGCTCGGTGTGGCGGCTGCGATCGCCTCCAAGCTGGCCCTGATGATCCAGCCACGCTGGCTGGTGCTGCTCGGCGGTGCGATCATCCTCGCCGGTTGCCTCTACGCCTCGTCGATCGCCACGGCGACCCCCGGATACTTCCCGAGCATCGCGCTCCCCGTGGTCGTCATCGGCTTCGGCGTCGGCTTCGCCGTCATACCGCTCACGCTGTCGGTGGTCGCCGGGGTCGGGCCGATGGAGATCGGTCCGCTCACCGCGCTCGCGCAGGTCGCGCAGAATCTGGGCGGAGCCATCGGACTGGTCGCCGTCGGTGCGGCGGTCACCTCACGGGCCTTGTCGGAGGGCGGCACCACGCGTCCGGTCGAGGACATGAACCCGACCGAACTGGCCGCCCAGGCGAGTGGCTACGGGTTAGCGTTCGCGTGCTGTGCCGGCATCGCGGTGCTGGCGGCCGTCGTCGTGATGTTCATGCGGTTCACGCCGGAAGAGGTCGCGGAGGGACAGGCCGCGCAAGAAGCGGCCAACGCGTCGCTCGACGTCGACCCCGAACATCCCTGAGCGGATCTGACCGGTGACTTTCCTCGCCGCGGCGGGTCTACGTCTCCATGAGAACCAAGAATCTGGCCGACCTGTACCAGCTCCCCACGCTCGACTGGGACCTGATAGCCGCTCGCCTCGACGACGGGGTGTCACAGGCACCGGGGACCGGCGGACCTGACCGGCACACCTGGTGGCTGGCGACCATCGACGCCGACGGCCGCCCGCACATCGCCGGTGTCGGAGCGCTGTGGCACGACGGCGCGCTGTGGTTCCAGACGGGCGCCGAGACCAGGAAGGGGCGCAACGTCGCCCGTGACCCGCGATGCACGATGTCGCTCGCGATGGACGACTACGACCTCGTCGTCGAGGGAGATGCGCGTCGGGTCACCGACCCCGACGTCGTGGCCGAGCTCGCCGAGCAGTGGGCGGTCGAGTGGCCGTGTCGGGTCGACGACGGCGGCGTCGCGCTCACCGCCGACTTCAGCGCCCCGTCCGCGGGCCCGCCGCCCTGGTACGTCTATCGCGTCACGCCGAGCGCGGCCACCGCGCTGCTGACGGTGGACCCGGGCGGTGCCACCCGCTTCACCTTCGACTGAGCGCGGCGCTCAGTCGGTGACGACGACGATCGTGTCGTCCGAGGCGATCTCGGTGCGCTGACCGGCATCGGCAAGCACGGCGGCCAGCGCGTTGACGTCCCGTACGTTCCGTCGGGTCCGCACCAACTCGCGCGCCATCAGGCCCTTGTAGTGCTTGTTGAAGTGACTGACCACTTTTCGACTGCCGTCGGCGGCCTCGGTGACCACCGTCGCCGTGACCGCGCCCCGGATCGGGCCGAGCTGCTGATAGACGCCCGATCGTAGATCGACGACGAAATCGTCGACCGTCCCGAGGCTGTCGGACAGATCGGGTTTCCACACGGACGCCAGCGTCGGCAACCCGGGGAGCTTCGATCCGCCCGACAACCGATACGCCGGGATCATGTCCGGAGCGCGAACCACACCGAACAACGCCGACCCCACGGCCAGACGTTCGGCGGCCTTGGACCTGCCGGCACGGGTGAGCGAGCCGTGGTCGAGCGCGTCGTAGAGAACTCCCGTATAGCGCTCGATCGCGGGGCGGGTGGGTGCGAGCCAGAGATCGGCGTTGCGATCGATCTCGCCGAGCTGGGCGCGACCGAGGCCGAGCGCCTCTCGGCTGGCGTCGAGATCGCTCGCGAGATCGACGATCGCCTCGGCGATGCGCTTGCGGATCGGGTTCAGCTCGGGGAACGAGAGGGTGTCCAGGTCGAGTGGGGCGCCTCGCCCGCCGTCGGATTTGGTCTCGGAGGGAGGCAGGATGACGAGCACTGCAACACCATAACGGTGGGGAATGACGGGGTCGGGGACCGTCCCATACCGCGGGGCCGTGGGCGGAGGCTCCCGACTAAGGTGAACCCCGTGATCACACGGATGTCGACCCTGTTCCTGCGTACTCTCCGCGACGATCCGGCCGACGCCGAGGTGCCCAGCCACAAGCTGTTGGTCCGGGCGGGTTACGTGCGCCGTACCGCCCCCGGCGTCTACAGCTGGCTGCCGCTGGGCCTGCGCGTCCTCAAGGCCGTCGAGAACGTCGTCCGGGAGGAGATGGCCGCGATCGGCGGGCAGGAGATCCTCCTGCCTGCGCTGCTGCCGCGTGACCCCTACGAGTCGACCGGCAGGTGGACCGAGTACGGCGACAGCCTGTTTCGGCTCAAGGACCGCAAAGGTGCGGACATGTTGCTCGGCCCGACGCACGAGGAGTTGTTCACCCAACTCGTGAAGGGCGAGTACTCCTCGTACAAGGATCTGCCGGTGATCCTCTACCAGATCCAGACCAAATACCGCGACGAGGAGCGGCCCCGGGCGGGCATCCTGCGCGGCCGTGAGTTCGTCATGAAGGATGCCTACTCCTTCGACCTCGACGACGACGGGCTCAAGACGTCCTACAACGCGCACCGCGAGGCGTATCAGAAGATCTTCCGGCGCCTGGACGTCAGTTATGTGATCGTCGCCGCGACGTCGGGGGCGATGGGGGGCAGCGCGTCTGAGGAGTTCCTCGCGGAGAGCGAGGTCGGCGAGGACACGTTCGTGCGGTGTCTCGACTCGGGTTATGCGGCGAACGTGGAAGCGGTGATCACACCCGCGCCAGCACCGATCCCGTTCGAGGGGCTCCCCGAGGCCACGGTGCACGACACGCCGGACACCCCGACCATCGAGACCCTGGTGCAGTGGGCGAACACCACCTTCGAGCACACCTACGGCGGTTACGACACGTTGAAGAACGTGATGGTGAAGATCCGTCAGCCGGGTGGCGACTGGGAGATCACCGGTATCGGTGTCCCCGGCGACCGCGAGGTCGACATGAAGCGGCTCGAGGCCGCCGTCGAACCGGCCGAGGTGGAGTTGCTGACCGACGAGGACTTCGCCGCGAACCCGTTCCTGGTCAAGGGGTACATCGGCCCGAAGGGGTTGGCGGCCAACGGGATCAAGTTTCTGGTGGATCCGCGCGTGGTGGACGGTACGTCGTGGATCACCGGTGCCGACGAATCGGGGAGGCACTACGTCGGTCTGGTGGCCGGTCGGGACTTCACCCCCGACGGCACCGTCGAGGCGGCGGAGGTGCGCGACGGCGACCCGTCCCCGGACGGCAAGGGCTCGCTCGTCGCCGCCAAGGGCATCGAGATCGGCCACATCTTCCAGCTGGGCCAGAAGTACACCAACGCCTTCGAGGTGGACGTCCTCGGCGAGAGTGGCAAGCCGGTGCGTCTCACCATGGGCTCCTATGGCGTCGGCGTCTCACGACTGGTCGCGGTGATCGCCGAACAGTGTCATGACGAGAAGGGGCTGCGGTGGCCGCGTTCGGTCGCGCCGTTCGCGGTGCACCTTGTCATCGCGAACAAGGACGATGCCGCGATCACCGGCGCGCACGAATTGGCCGCGGATCTCGACGCGGCCGGATTGTCGGTGTTGCTCGACGATCGCAAGGCCTCGCCCGGCGTGAAGTTCAAGGACGCCGAACTGCTCGGGATGCCCGTCGTCGTGGTGGTGGGTCGCGGATATGCCAACGGCACCATCGAGATCCGCGACCGTTTCACCGGCGAGACCTCCGAGGTCGCCGTCGCGGACGCCGTCGCGCAGGTGACTGAGGCCGCCCGCAGCTGAGGCCGGTTTCCGCTTCTGCTGAGCGGTGCTGTCGACGCGATGACGGTTGCTGTCGGCGGGATTCGCGTAGCTGCCGGTGGGCGGGGCGGGCTTCAGCCGGGTCGGCCCGGAAAGGCGACCGTCGCCGGCGAGATCCGCACTGCGACTCGCCAGGTGCCTGCGCGGACCGATGAGTCGCTGAGGCCGTCGAGCCCCAGCCGGCGGGCGGCGCCGTCCTCGGCACGCTCCAGGACGGACCGATACGCGACCGTGCAGTCCACCTCGGCGGCGAGGAGTGCCTTCACCGCGGTGACCGAATCGTCGACGGTCAGCGGCAGCGTGTAGCCGGCGGCCGACTCCGGAGCCGTGGTCTTGGCCGCGTTGAGCGCGGCCACGAGTTCATCCCGACGGGCCCGGTGGGCCGCGGCGTACTCGGCGACGGTGTCGCGCCGGGCGGCGGACACGAAGGCCGTGGACACGCCGTAGGTGAAGATCGCCGCATTCTCCGCGTCGACGGCCGCGGCCAGGGCATCGGTGGTCGCCGTCATGCGAGTTGTACCTCCACCATGCTCGTCACCGACGCGCTCACGCTGCCGGCGAGCCCTGCCGAATATCCGCTCAGGTCGACGCTCGCGTCGGCGGCCGTCCGCGCCGACCGGGCCAACTGCGCACGAAGGGCGTCGATGGTGTTCGCGGTCGGGGCCGGTGCCGGGGACGGCGAACTGTTCGGGGGTGTCGATGTGGGCGCCGACGACGGCGTCGCCGCGCCGGGTACCGAGATCCGCCCGGCGGTCTGCTCATCGAGGCGCGCGACCTCCTCACGGAGCGCCTTGGCGTGTTCACCCCGCTGCTCGGCGACCACGCCGAGCGCATTCGCGTACGCCGGTGTCCGAGGCGCCAGTGCCTGCGCGGAGGCCTGATCGGCGAATGCCGCATCAGCGAGTGGCACAAGTGCGGCCGCCGCGATCTGTTCGGGAGACGGCCCGCTGTCGCAGGCCGCCACCGTTGCCGCAGCGACGGTTCCGACCGTGACGGCGAGGCCGCCGCGCAGAACCGCGCGGCGCGTCAGGGGTGAGGTCACGCGACACATGATGCCAGTTGCTGCGGCCGTGGCCCGGACGGACGCGGGGGTCATGTCCGACGGGTCCGGGGTCGGCGCCCCGGCCGATCCGCATCCACTAGGATGATTGCGTCTCACCGGTCGAGTGGCCGCCCAGCGGCGCCCCCGGGAGTGCCGTCGGGACAACTGAAGACGAGGAGCGCCCGTGCCGATCACCGCCGAACAGGTGAGCCGACTCGTCGAACCAGTCGTCTCCGGTCGAGGATTCGATCTCGAGGACGTCGTCGTCACCGGGGTGGCCGATCGCACCGAGCTCACCGTCGTGGTCGACCGCGACGGTGGCGGTGATCTCGATGTCCTCGCCGACCTGAGTCGCGAACTCTCCGATCTCCTCGACAGCGCGCCGTCGATCGGCGACGCCGCCTACACCCTCGAGGTCACCTCGCCGGGCGTGGACCGTCCGCTGACCGCCGCGCGGCACTGGCAGCGGGCGCGCGGTCGCAAGGTCGCGGTCGAGATCGCCGCCGACGACGACGCGTCGCCGCGTCGCGTCACCGGTCGCGCCGGTCCCGTCGACGACGGCCGGGTACTTCTCGTGGTCAACGAACGTGGGCGACTCCGCACCGAGACGGTCGAGCTCGACTCGGTGACCACCGCCGTCGTGCAGGTCGATTTCGGACAGCCGAGCGCCACCGAACTGCAGATGTGCGGGCTCGATCCCGACGAGATCCGCCGCAGACGGTCCTGAGCCGACCGGACACGCCGGGAGTTCCGGTTCCACGATCGAGCAGGATCTGCGCACAATCGAAACGGACAAATGAATACGAAGCGACAAATGAATAGGAGCTCAAATCCATGAACATCGACATCAACGCGCTCCGCATGATCGAGGCGGACAAGGGTATCTCGATCGACACGGTCATCACCGCGATCGAGACCGCGCTGTTGACCGCGTACCGCCACACCGACGGGTTCGCGCCGCACGCCCGCATCGACGTCAACCGCAAGACCGGCGCGGTGCGGGTGATGGCGCAGGAACTCGACGACACCGGCGAGGTCGTGCACGAGTGGGACGACACCCCGGAGGGATTCGGCCGGATCGCGGCCACCACGGCCCGCCAGGTCATCCTGCAACGACTGCGTGACGCGGAGAACGAGAAGAACTTCGGCGACTTCGTCACCCACGAGGGCGAGATCGTCGGTGGCGTGGTCCAGCAGGACGCCCGTGCGAACGCCCGCGGGATGATCGTCGTGGCCATCGGCAGCGACGCCAACACCGCCGAAGGGGTGATCCCGCCCGCCGAGCAGGTGCCCGGCGAGACCTACACCCACGGTGACCGCATCAAGTGCTACGTCGTCGGGGTGTCCCGGGGACCGCGGGGCCCGCAGATCACCCTCTCGCGTACCCACCCGAACCTCGTCCGCAAGTTGTTCTCGCTCGAGGTACCCGAGATCGAGGACGGGTCGGTCGAGATCGTCGCGGTGGCTCGCGAGGCGGGACACCGCTCCAAGATCGCCGTGCACACCGGGGTCAGCGGCCTCAATGCGAAAGGTGCCTGCATCGGTCCGATGGGTCAGCGCGTCCGCAACGTGATGAGCGAGCTCGCCGGCGAGAAGATCGACATCATCGACTACGACACGGAACCCGGGGCGTTCGTCGGGAATGCACTCTCACCCGCGAAGGTTGTCTCGGTCGAGGTGATCGACCTCGCGGCCAAGGCGGCCCGGGTGGTGGTGCCGGATTATCAGCTGTCGCTGGCCATCGGCAAGGAAGGCCAGAACGCGCGGCTGGCCGCACGCCTGACGGGTTGGCGGATCGACATCCGGTCGGATGCCGATCCCGCGCCGCCGGCAGCTGACGGGCCCTCTTCCGACGTCCCGCACACCAACTGAGCAGCCGGTTGCCGGAGATGCGCAGGGGCGCGCTAGACTGATCGATGGTTCAGCGAACTCTCCCGACACCGGTCGAGGACGGGGCCGCGCGAGATGGTTCGGCCATCCGCGGGCCTGTCCGCACATGTGTCGGATGTCGGCAACGTGCCGAGGCAACGGCTCTGGTCCGGATTGTCGCCCGTCGGGGTGACGGTCCGCCGGTGACGGTGGTCGATCTCGCGAAGACCATGCCGGGACGGGGTGCTTGGTTGCACCCGCGACGGGACTGTCTGTCCGCCGCGGTGCGACGCAAGGCATTTCCCTCGGCACTTCGGGCGCCCGGTCTGACCGTGGCACCCGACGACCTCGCCGAAGCAATCGGTGGGATCACCGAAGTAGATGGCCTCAACGGCCGGAACAGGTAGCAGAAGACATGAGCACACCGTGAAGTACCCACGATGAGCGCGTTTCTAACGTAAACCGAGGTCGTAGCGGGCAGCCCGCTCGACCTCCAAGTGAGGAGAGCAGTGGCAGGCAAGGCCCGCGTGCATGAATTGGCCAAAGAACTCGGCGTGACGAGCAAGCAAGTGCTCGAGCGACTGAAGGAACAGGGCGAGTTCGTCAAATCAGCGTCGTCGACCGTCGAGGCCCCGGTGGCCCGTCGACTTCGCGAATCATTCCCCCAGAACTCAGGATCCAAGGACGCCCGGAAGTCGGCGGCCAAACCCGACGGCGCACCGAAGCCCGGTGGCAACGGTGCCGCGGCCAAGCCCGGGCAGGCCCGCCCTGGTCCCAAGCCGGGTGCACCCGCACCCGGCCCGACGGCCGCCGCTCCGGCGCCGGCCCCGGCGGCACCCGCGCCGACCCCGGCACCTGCACCGACCCCGGCGCCTGCGGCCCCGGCTGCGGAGGCCCCGGCCGCGCAGGCTCCCCACGCCGAGGCGCCGGCCGCCCAGGATTCGGGCGCCGCTGCACCGGCTCGCCCGGGACCGCGACCGGGCCCGAAGCCCGGCCCGCGCGCACCGCGCGTCGGCAACAACCCGTACTCGTCGGCACCGGCACCCGCTCCCCGTCCGCAGGCTCCGCGCCCCGGTCCCGGACAAGGCGGTCCTCGTCCGGGCGGCGGTCGTCCGGGCAGCACCGGACGACCCGGCCCCGCAGGTCAGGGCGGTCCCCGTCCGGCTCCGGGCCAGGGCGGTCCCCGTCCGAGCCCGGGCAGCATGCCCCCGCGTCCGAACCCGGGTGCAATGCCCAGTCGTGCGGCCCGTCCCGACGCCGGACGCCCAGGTCGTGGCGGACCGGGCGGCGGCAATCGTGGCGGCGGTGGCGGAGGCTACCGCGGTGGCGGTGGCGGTGCCCCGGGCGGCGCACCAGGTGGTGCTCCCGGTGGTTTCCGCGGTCGTCCCGGTGGCGGTGGCGGACGTGGCCGCGGCGGTGCCGCGGGTGCGTTCGGTCGCCCCGGTGGTGCACCGCGCAGGGGACGCAAGTCGAAGCGTCAGAAGCGTCAGGAATACGACTCGATGCAGGCGCCCGCCGTCGGCGGCGTGCGTTTGCCACGTGGTAACGGCGAGACCATTCGGCTCGCCCGCGGCGCATCGCTGTCGGACTTCGCCGACAAGATCGACGCGAACCCGGCATCGTTGGTGCAGGCGCTGTTCAACCTCGGCGAGATGGTCACCGCAACCGAGTCGGTGAACGACGAGACGTTGGAACTGCTCGGTTCCGAGATGAACTACACCGTCCAGGTCGTCAGCCCGGAGGACGAGGATCGTGAGCTCCTGCAGAGCTTCGACCTCACTTACGGCGAGGACGAGGGCGACGACGAGGATCTCGAACAGCGTCCGCCGGTGGTGACCGTCATGGGTCACGTCGATCACGGTAAGACCCGCCTGCTGGACACCATCCGTAAGGCCAATGTCCGTGAGGGCGAGGCCGGCGGCATCACCCAGCACATCGGTGCGTACCAGGTCAACACTCACCTCAACGGCGACGATCGTCTGGTCACCTTCATCGACACCCCGGGTCACGAGGCCTTCACGGCCATGCGTGCCCGCGGCGCGAAGGCCACCGACATCGCGATCCTGGTGGTCGCGGCCGACGACGGCGTCATGCCGCAGACCGTCGAGGCCGTCAACCACGCGCAGGCCGCTGACGTGCCGATCGTGGTGGCGGTCAACAAGATCGACAAGGAAGGCGCCGATCCGCAGAAGATCCGCGGACAGCTCACCGAATACGGGCTGATCCCCGAGGAGTACGGCGGCGAGAGCATGTTCGTCGACATCTCGGCGAAGCAGGGCGAGAACATCGACGCACTGCTCGAAGCCGTGCTGCTGACCGCGGACGCCTCGCTCGACCTGCGGGCGAACCCGGACATGGACGCCCAGGGTGTCGCGATCGAGGCCCACCTCGACCGCGGCCGCGGCCCGGTGGCAACCGTGCTGGTCCAGCGCGGCACGCTCAAGGTCGGCGACTCGATCGTCGCCGGTGACGCCTACGGACGTGTCCGGCGCATGGTCGACGAGCACGGCAACGACGTCGCCGAGGCGCTGCCGTCGCGACCTGTTCAGGTCATCGGGTTCACCTCGGTGCCCGGCGCGGGCGACAACCTGCTCGTCGTCGAGGAGGACCGAACCGCACGGCAGATCGCCGACCGTCGCAATGCGCGCAAGCGCAATGCCTTGGCCGCGCGCAGCCGTAAGCGGATCAGTCTGGAAGACCTGGATTCGGCTCTCAAGGAGACCAGTCAGCTCAACCTGATCGTCAAGGGCGACAACTCCGGTACGGTCGAGGCTCTCGAAGAGGCACTCCTGGGTATCGACATGGGCGACGAAGTGGCACTCCGGGTCATCGACCGCGGTGTCGGCGGCGTCACCGAGACCAACGTCAACCTGGCGACGGCCTCGGACGCGATCATCATCGGCTTCAACGTTCGCGCGGAGGGCAAGGCCACCGAGCTGGCCAACCGCGAGGGCGTCGACATCCGGTACTACTCGGTGATCTACCAGGCGATCGACGAGATCGAGAGCGCGCTCAAGGGCATGCTCAAGCCGGTCTACGAAGAGGTGGAGCTCGGCCGCGCCGAGATCCGCGCGATCTTCAAGTCGTCGAAGGTCGGCAACATCGCCGGCTGCCTGGTGCAATCGGGCATCGTCCGCCGCAACGCGAAGGCACGGCTGCTGCGCGACAACGTCGTGGTCGCCGAGAACCTCACCGTTGCGTCCCTCAAGCGCGAGAAGGACGATGTCACCGAGGTCCGCGACGGGTATGAGTGTGGTCTCACGCTCACCTACAGCGACATCAAGGTCGACGACGTGATCGAGAGTTACGAACTACAGGAGAAGCCGCGCGACTGAGGTCCGCGCGCCGTCTGCCGATCTCCCCTTCCCGTCCGCGCCATCGAGTGCGGACGGGAAGGGGAGTGGTTTTCCCGATGGAAAGGATCGAAGATGGTTGATTCGGCGAGGGCTGCCCGGATGGCAAAGCGCATCTCGTCGATCGTCGCCTCGGCGATCGGCACCGAGATCAAGGACCCGCGGCTCGCCTACGTGACGATCACCGACGCTCGTGTCACCAACGATCTGCATGATGCAACGCTCTTCTACACCGTGATGGGTGAGTCGATCGACGCCGAACCCGACTACGAGGCCGCGGCGGCCGGACTGGCCAAGGCCACCGGCATCCTGCGCTCCAAGGTCGGCGCAGGCACCGGGGTGCGGTTCACGCCGACGCTCACGTTTGTGCTCGACACGGTTCCGGACTCCGCCCGGCACATGGAAGAGCTCGTCGCCCGGGCCCGTGCCAATGACGAGATGGTGGCGCGACGGGCGCAGGAGGCAACTCCGGCAGGCGATGTCGACCCCTACCGGTCCCATGAGGACGACACCGAGAACGGCACGAGCAAGGACGGCTCCGTCGAGTGACTGCCTCGACGAGTGCGGCGGTGGCCCGTGAGCTGACCGACGTCCCGGCGGTGACCATCCTCTGTCATGTCCGCCCCGACGCGGACACCATCGGCAGCGGTCTGGCGCTCGGATTGGCGCTCGACCGACAGGGCGTCGACGTGGAGGTCGCCTTCCCGGACACGGTCGCACTGCCGACGACGCTGGCCGGGTTGCCCGGCAGCACCCTGCTGGTCGCGGCACACGAGCTGGTCGGACATCCCGTGGTGGTCTCGGTGGACGCGGCCAGTCTGGGCCGCCTGGATTCGTTGGCTGCGGTGTTCACCGCCGCCGAGCGGTCGATGACCATCGATCACCATGCGTCCAACACGGGATTCGGCGACCTCGACCTGATCGATGCGGCCGCGGACTGTACAGCCGTGCTCGTGTTGTCGGTGCTCGACGACCTGGGCGTGGAGATCGACGACGACATCGCGACGTGTCTCTACGCAGGCCTCGTGACCGATACCGGCTCGTTCCGCTGGGCGCGTCCCGAATCGTTCCGGATCGCCGCACGCCTGCTCGACGCCGGAGTCGACGCGCGTACCTGGAGTCGCGACCTGCTCGACAGCCATCCGTTCCGGTGGCTCGAGATGGTGGCCTCGGTGCTCGGCGGTGCCCGACTGGTCCCGGAGGCCTGCCAGGGTGAGGGACTGGTCTACGCGATTGTCGGGCACGACATCCTCTCCGGCATGAGCTGGGAGGAGTCGGAGAGCGTCGTCGACATCGTCCGGACTGCGAACGAGGCCGAGGTGGCTGCGGTGTTCAAGGAGACCGGGCCGGCGACCTGGACGGTGTCGTTGCGCTCCAAGCGCCACGTCGACCTGGTGCCGATCGCAGCGTCACACGGTGGTGGCGGGCATCGTCACGCATCTGGATACAGCGATGCGGGAACCGCCGACGAGGTCGTCGCGAATCTGCTGGAGTCGCTCTGAGCCGAGTGAGCACCGGAGAAACCGCGAGCGGGCGTCGGATAGCCGTTCTGACGGTCTCCGCACTGGCGGTGCTCATCGCGCCACCCATCTACCTGCTGCTCGACCTGGCGGTGGTGGGTCGCCTGGGTGGCCGGGAGCTCGCCGCTCTCGGGGTCGCGACACTCGTGCTATCGGTGATCAGCACGCAACTCACCTTCCTCTCGTATGGCACCACTGCACGGGCGGCGCGGCGCTTCGGCGCCGGGGACCGCGCGGGAGCGGTGTTCGAAGGCGTGCAGGCGAGCTGGATCGCGGTCTCGGTCGGTGCGGTCCTGGTCGCCGTCATGTATCCGCTGGCCCCGGTCGTGCTCCGGGTGCTCGTCGGTGGCGGTTCTCCGGAGGCGGAGCAGGTCGTCGTCGACGCGACCGGATGGTTGCGGATCGCGATGTTCGGTGTCCCGCTGATCCTGCTGTCGATGGCGGGCAACGGGTGGATGCGCGGTGTCCAGGAAACCCGCCGGCCCGTTCTCTACGTGATCGCGGGCCTCGTCGTCGCCGCGGTCCTCGTCGTCGGACTCACCCACGGGATCGGCCCGTTCCCCCGTCTGGGACTCCCGGGCAGCGCAGTGGCCAACCTGATCGGACAGGGCATCACCGGGCTGCTGTTCGCGGTGCGCGTCATTCGGGAGGCACGCCGATCGGCGGTGACGAGCCTTGCACCGCAGTGGGCGGTGATGCGCGCACAACTCGTGATGGCGCGCGACCTCGTCCTGCGGAGCCTCTCGTTCCAGGTGTGCTTCCTGTCCGCGGCCGCCGTCGCGGCGCGCTTCGGGGTGTCGGCCGTGGCGGCCCATCAGGTGGTGCTGCAGCTGTGGGAGTTCATGTCCCTGTTCCTCGACTCCCTGGCGATCGCCGCGCAGGCGCTGGTCGGTGCCGCGCTCGGTGGGGGCGCGGTGGGAGCGGCCGTCGGCGTCGCCCGACGCGTGACCGTGGTGTCGCTGCTCGCCGCGGGTCTGATGGCCGGTGTGTTCGCACTCGGAGCGGGGCTGATCCCCCGTCTGTTCACCTCCGATCCGGAGATCCTCGACGCAATCGCCGTACCGTGGTGGTTCTTCGTCGCGATGCTGCCGATCGCGGGCATCGTGTTCGCGCTCGACGGCGTTCTCCTCGGCAGTGGTGATGCCGGATTCCTGCGTACCGCAACACTTGTCGCCGCCCTCGTCGGATTTCTCCCGCTGATCTGGATGTCCCTCGCCTTCGACTGGGGACTCGCGGGGATCTGGACCGGGCTCGTGGTGTTCATGCTCCTGCGGCTCGCGGCGGTCGTCTTCCGGGTCCGGTCGGGTCGCTGGCACCGCACCGGGGTGGACGCCTGAGTCATCCGGTCGGACGGTTCGCGTCGGCCCTGGGTGGACTGCGGCCGAGTTCGGTTACCCTTACCTGATGTCGATCCGATCTGTCGTCGTCCTCGTCACCGGCGTCCTCGCCATGATCCTCTCCATCGTCGCCGCGCCCGCGGCGAACGCCGCGCCCCCGACGACGCGAGTGTTGATCATCCCCGGCCAGTACGTGGGCGCGCTCCCGTTCGTGCCGATGGCCGACAACCTGACCTTCCGCGGGTATCCGACCACGGTGCTCGATCTGCCCGGATTCGACATGAAGACCGATGCGAAGAAGATCGGTGTCGCGGTCGACCGGATCCATCGCGAGCATCCGACAGATCGCATCGCGCTGGTGGGCCACAGTATCGGCGGCGTGAGCGCCCGCTACTACCTCAAGGAGATGGGCGGGCATGCCAAGGTTGCGACCTACGTGGCGGCCGGCTCGCCCCAATACGGCTCACCCGGTGCCTGTGGTCAGAAGGCGGCGCCCGAGGTCTGCCCGGGTACGTCCTTCATGAAGTCGCTGAACAAGGGCGACGACACCCCGGGCAAGACCGGGTATTACGGGGTGCGCAGCGCCCGTGAGTGGGTCGACGGTCACCTCGACGGCGGGCAGTGCCGGGTCACTCCGCTCCCGGCGAACGAGTCGTTGCCGAAGCTCGGTCTCGAGCACACCTTCGAGCCGTTCGACCCGAAGTTCTGGGACGTCACCGTCGCCGCGATCAACGGGCAGTGCCGCGGCCGGTTCGTCACCGAGCCGGACGGCGTCCTGACCTACCAGAAGTCGGCGCAGCCCGGGGCGCCGGGCTACCGCTGACCGGTCGGTCGTGACAGCGGCCGCTCGGAGGTGAGCCACCGCACATCGTTAGGCTGGTGGGCATGGCGACGTTGTGGGCAATCAGTGATCTCCATGTCGCACATCGGGGCAACGAGCACATCGTCGACCAGTTGCGGCCGCAGAGCGGCGACGACTGGCTGATCGTCGCGGGCGACGTGGCCGAGCGCACCGACGACATCATCGACACCCTGCGGCGGCTACGCACCCGGTTCCACACGGTGGTGTGGGTACCGGGCAATCACGAGCTCTACACGACGGCGAAGGACCCGCTGCAGATCTTCGGGGTGGCGCGTTATGACTATCTGGTCCAGGCGTGCCGCGACATCGGGGTGGTCACCCCTGAGGACATCTATCCGCTGTTCGACCCGGGCAACGGGGCGCAGCCGGTGCGGGTGGTGCCGATGTTCTTGCTCTACGACTACACATTCCGGCCCGAGGGCACGACGACGACACTCACCGCACTCGCGCTGGCCCGCGAACGCAACGTGGTCGCCACCGACGAGTTCCTGCTGTCGCCCGAGCCCTATCCGACCCGGGATGCCTGGGGGCGGGCCCGCGTCGAGGCCACCCGTAACCGGCTCGAGGCCATCGACCCGGCCGAGCCGACAGTGCTGATCAACCACTGGCCGTTGCGGCGCGAACCCACCGATGTGCTGATGTACCCGGAGTTCGCGCTGTGGTGCGGCAGCGAGCTGACCGCGGACTGGCACACCCGGTATCACGCGGCATGCTGCGTGTACGGGCACCTGCACATCCCGCGGACCACCTGGTACGACGGTGTCCGGTTCGAAGAGGTGTCGGTCGGATACCCGCGCGAGTGGAAGCGGCGTGGGCTACCGGATCCGTTGCTGCGGGCCATCATCCCGGACCCGGGACTCACCGAGGCCGACCTAGCGGGACATGGCGCACGGTTCGAGCTGCCGCCGGACTACGAGGAGCGCGCGCAGGAGTTCGCCCGGCGAATCCAGGAACGCAGGGACCGACGGGCTGTGCGCTCGGGCGGCCGGACAGATCACGAGGAGCCGCGTTGATCGAACAGCTGGTGCCCAGCGGTGTGGCGTCGGCAGAGGCATTCGAGGACCCGCCCGGTATCGAACCGATGCCGGCCGAGCGCACTCTCATCGAACGAGCCGTCGAGAAGCGTCGCCGCGAGTTCACCACCGCTCGACACTGTGCCCGACAGGCCATGTCCGAGCTGGGGATCGGGCCGACGCCGATCATGCGGGGCGAGCGCGGAATGCCGCTGTGGCCGGAACGCGTGGTCGGTAGTCTCACGCACTGCGACGGCTACCGCGCCGCGGTGGTCGCCTACTCGTTGCAGGTACGGTCGCTCGGCATCGACGCCGAGCCGCACGAACAGCTTCCCGACGGCGTGCTCGACCACACCAGCATCGTCGAGGAGCGCGACGTCCTGGCCACCCGCCCGGCCGGTCTACACTGGGACCGACTCCTGTTCTGCGCCAAGGAGGCAACCTACAAGGCGTGGTTTCCGATCACGCAGCGTTGGCTCGGATTCGAGGACGCCCACATCACCTTCGAACCGACATCCGCGCAGGCCGGGACCTTCACCTCGCGAATCCTCGTCGACGGCACGGCCGTCGACGGCGGCGCCCCGCTCCGGGAACTGTCCGGCCGCTGGCTCGTCGATCGCGGACTGATCACCACATCGATCGCGCTCGTCTGACATGGCCGACGCATCCATCGAGAACGCCGGGCTCGTCATCGTCGACAAGGACGCGGACATGACGAGCCACGACGTCGTGTCCCAGTGCCGGAAGCTGTTCGACACCAGGCGGGTCGGACATGCGGGCACGCTCGACCCGATGGCGACCGGCGTCCTGGTGGTCGGAGTCGAACGCGCGACCAAACTGCTCGGGCTCCTGTCCCTGACCACCAAGGCGTACACCGCGACGATCCGCCTGGGTGCCGGCACCGACACCGACGACCGTGAGGGCGAGATCATCTCCCGTGCGGATGCCACGCACGTAGGCGATGCCCAGATCGCCGCCGGGGTGGCCGAGCTGACCGGCGACATCGAGCAGATCCCGGCCAAGGTCAGCGCGATCAAGGTCGACGGCAAGCGGGCACACAGCCTCGTCCGGACCGGCGCCGAGTTCGACCTCGCCGCCCGGCCGGTGACCGTGTCACGCTTCGCGGTGCTCGAGACCAGGCGCACCGACGCCGGTTTCGTCGACCTTGATGTCGAGGTCGACTGTTCGTCCGGTACCTACATCCGTTCGCTGGCCCGGGACCTGGGCGGTGCGCTGGGTGTCGGGGGACACCTGACGGCGTTGCGGCGCACCGCAGTCGGGCCGTTCACGCTCGAACACGCGCGCACGCTCGCCACTCTGACCGAGGGGCCACGGTTGTCGCTGACCATCGACGAGGCTGCGAAACTGTCGTTCCCGCACCGCGACATCAGCGGAGACGAAGCGGAGTCGATCAGCCAGGGTCGGTGGCTGGACCCGCTCGGGCGCAAGGAGATCTACGTGGTCATCGACCCGTCCGGTCAGGCCATCGCGCTCGTGCAGGAGAAGGGCCGGCGGGCCAGTTCGGTGATGGTCGTCCGGCCGGCGACCCTGCGCTGAGCCAGAAGGTCAGCGGCTCACGACAGCGGCACCAAGAAGATGGCCTGGGCGGCGACGTCGCCGAGGTCGATGTGGTCGTTGCCGTCCACCGAGATCGAGATGGTGCCCGCGAACGGACGCTTCTCGATCACCGTCACCTCACAGTCCAACGCCACTCCGACCTCGTCGAAGTAGCGGAGCATGTCCGGATCGGTGTCGGAAATCCTTGCCACCGTCCCGGATTCGTCCACATCGAGTTCGGACAGGAGTTTCACGTCCGGGCTGGGTACCGATCCGTCGAGAGCCGGGATCGGATCGCCGTGCGGATCTCGGTTCGGGTGACCGAGTTTCGCATCGAGCCGGGACATCAGACGATCGGACACCGCGTGTTCGAGGACCTCGGCCTCGTCGTGGACCTCGTCCCAGCCGTATCCGAGCTCACGCACCAGGAACGTCTCCAGCAACCGGTGTCGACGCACCATCAGGATCGCCGCGGTCTGTCCCTCGTCGGTGAGCGTCACCGCACCGTAGCGCTCGTGGGAGACGAGACCCTGGTCGGCGAGCTTGCGGATCGCTTCGGAGGCCGTCGATGCCGACACGCCGAGGCGTTCGGCAAGCATCTTGGTGGTCACCTTGACCTCTGCCCACTCCTGGATGGTCCAGATGACCTTCAGATAGTCCTGGGTGACCGTGGACAGCTCCGTGACGGGTCGCTCCGGGACCGGCAGTGCGGCGCCGCTGTCGGTCGCGCCGGACGGCGCTCTGCCGGATCGGGCCGTGGGGGACTGGGGCATTCTTCGAGCTTAGGACCTGCCTTCGTCCAGAGCGAGACAGGTGACGGTGTGTTGGCGCGTTGGCGATCTGTTCAACAGTCGTCGGACCCTGCGAAACTCGCTGTTCAACACCAGCGACCAGAAGTGGTTTGCGGGCCGGGCGGGCCGTAGGCTTGTCCGCGTGTTGCGTTGGCGAGGTCTCGAGGACATCCCCGCGGACTGGGGTCGGTGCGTGGTCACCATCGGTGTGTTCGACGGCGTCCACCGTGGGCACGCCCAGTTGATCCATGCCGCGACGGCCGCCGCCGCCGAACGCGGTGTACCGGCCGTGCTGATGACCTTCGATCCCCATCCGGCCGAGGTGGTCCGGCCGGGATCGCATCCGCCACAACTCACCACGCTGACGCGCCGGGCGGAACTCGCCGAACAACTGGGCATCGACGTGTTCTGTGTGATGCCCTTCACCCCTGAGCTGGCGTCCCGCTCACCCAAGGACTTCGCCCACGACATCCTCGTGGAGACACTCCATGCCGCAGATGTCGTTGTCGGTGACAACTTCACCTTCGGCAAGAAGGCGGCGGGCGATGTCGAGAAGCTGACGGAATTCGGGCAGAAGTTCGGTTTCGAAGTGCAGGGCATCTCGCTGTTCGGCGAACACGCGGTGACCTTCTCGTCGACCTACATCCGTTCCTGCGTGGCGGCCGGCGACGTGGAACTCGCTGCAGAGGCGCTGGGACGGCCGCACCGGGTGGAGGGTGTGGTGGTCCGCGGGGACGGCCGCGGTCGCGAACTCGGTTTCCCGACCGCCAACGTGGCGCCGCCGATGTATGCCGCCATCCCCGCCGACGGCGTGTACGCCGCCTGGTTCACCGTGCTCGGCGTCGGGCCGGTGGTGGGCCAGGTCGAACCGGGGGAGCGCTACCAGGCCGCGGTCTCGGTGGGGACCAACCCGACCTTCTCGGGACGGACGCGCACGGTCGAGGCCTTTGTCCTCGACACGAGCGCCGACCTTTACGGGCAGCACGTCGCCGTGGACTTCGTCGGCCGCCTGCGGGGCATGGTGAACTACCCGGAGGTCGACGACCTGATCACCGCCATCGCCGGTGATGTCGACGAGACGCGGAGGCTGCTGGCCCAGGCCGAACGGTGACGTCGACGGCAGGTGCCGACGATTTGGGCGGGAACGGTCTGCGCTGGTAGATTGGCTCGCTGGCGTTGCTGTGGTCCGCGGTGGCGCGCCATCCGCCGGAGCATCTGGGTAGATGCGGGCGGCTTCCAGACGAGCGCGGGACTGAGAATTCAGGAGTATCTCCATGGCATTGACTGTCACCCAGAAGAAAGAAATCCTCGCCGAGTACGGGCTGCACGAGACCGACACCGGTTCGCCCGAGGCGCAGGTCGCCATGCTGACCAAGCGCATCACCGACCTGACCGAGCACCTCAAGGAGCACAAGCACGATCACCACAGCCGTCGTGGTCTGCTGCTGCTCGTGGGTCGCCGTCGTCGTCTGCTCAAGTACGTCGCGAAGGTCGACATCAACCGTTACCGCTCGCTGATCGAGCGCCTGGGTCTGCGTCGCTGAGCGACCGACCTCCCGAACACCATCGCCTCGGCCGTCTCCGTCACACGGGGACGGCCGAGGCATTTATGCTGATCAGCCCACAATGATAGGCTGATCACTGATCGTTGCCGTGAAAGTCCTGCTGGACGTGACGAACGAGCAGATCGGTCCTCGGTAGTGGCCGCCGGAACCCGGGTTCATCGCGGTTCCGGCCGCTTCGATCGAAGGCCGTCTGCCACCATGCGGCGCGCATCTCGCGATCGCGCCCCCGCACGACCGGCATTTCTCTCACGGCTCCGTTCCGGGCCGGCAACCTGCACTCGCAGACGTCGCACACAGTGGTGTGCACAGGGACGTGTCGACCCGCATGTACAACGCAGCCGCCGAAGTGCGGCGGCTGACACGAAGGGATTCCTACATCCACATGACCGATGTGAACACCGACGTCGATTACGACGACGCCATCACCGAAGCCACCGCCGTGATCGACAATGGCAGCTTCGGCACCCGCACCATCCGATTCGAGACCGGCCGCCTCGCGCTGCAGGCCGCTGGATCGGTCACCGCCTACCTCGACGACGAGAACATGCTGCTGTCGACGACCACGGCATCCAAACAGCCGAAGGAGCATTTCGACTTCTTCCCGCTGACCGTGGACGTCGAGGAGCGCATGTACGCCGCGGGCCGCATCCCCGGCTCGTTCTTCCGTCGTGAAGGCCGCCCGTCGACCGACGCGATCCTCACCTGTCGTCTGATCGACCGCCCGCTGCGCCCGACCTTCGTCGACGGCCTGCGCAACGAGATCCAGGTCGTCGTGACGGTGATGTCGCTCGATCCGAAGGACCTCTACGACGTCGTCGCCATCAACGCGGCCTCGGCATCCACCCAGCTCGCCGGACTGCCGTTCTCCGGCCCGGTCGGTGGCGTGCGTGTCGCCCTCGTCCCGACGGAGGAGAACAAGGCAGGCCAGTGGGTCGCGTTCCCGACCGTCGAGCAGCTCGAAGGCGCCGTGTTCAACATGGTTGTCGCCGGACGGATCGTCTCCGGTGAGGGCGATTCGGCCGATGTCGCGATCATGATGGTCGAGGCCGAGGCCACCGACAACGTTCTCGAGATCATCGCAGGCGGTGCGCAGGCGCCGACCGAGGCGATCGTGGCCGAGGGCCTCGAGGCCGCGAAGCCGTTCATCGCACGTCTCTGCGAGGCGCAGAAGTCGCTCGCCGACGCCGCCGCGAAGGCGACCGGCGAGTTCCCGCTGTTCCCGCCGTACGAGAGCGATGTCTACGACGCCGTCGCGTCCGCCGCCACCGATCGTCTGGGCGAGATCCTCACGATCGCGGGCAAGCAGGAGCGCGACGACAAGACCGACGAGCTCAAGGCCGACATCCTCGCCCAGCTCGGGGGACAGTTCGAAGGCCGCGAGAAGGAGATCGGCGGTGCCTACCGCTCGCTCACCAAGAAGCTCGTGCGCCAGCGGATCCTGACCGATCACTTCCGTATCGACGGTCGTGGCATCACCGACATCCGGTCGCTCTCGGCCGAGGTCGCGGTCATCCCGCGCGCACACGGCAGCGCGCTGTTCGAGCGTGGCGAGACCCAGATCCTGGGCGTCACCACCCTCGACATGGTCAAGATGGCCCAGATGATCGACTCGCTCGGGCCGGAGACGTCCAAGCGCTATATGCATCACTACAACTTCCCGCCGTATTCGACCGGTGAGACCGGCCGCGTCGGTTCGCCCAAGCGCCGCGAGATCGGCCACGGAGCGCTCGCCGAGCGCGCCCTGATGCCGGTGCTGCCGAGCGTCGAGGAGTTCCCGTACGCCATTCGTCAGGTCTCGGAGGCGTTGAGCTCCAACGGTTCCACCTCGATGGGTTCGGTCTGTGCGTCGACCATGTCGTTGCTCAATGCCGGTGTGCCGCTCAAGGCCCCGGTTGCGGGCATCGCCATGGGTCTGGTGTCGGACACCGTCGACGGGGAGACCCGTTATGTGGCGCTCACCGACATCCTCGGCGCCGAGGATGCCTTCGGTGACATGGACTTCAAGGTCGCCGGCACGAAGGACTTCGTCACGGCGCTGCAGCTCGACACCAAGCTCGACGGCATCCCGTCGAAGGTGCTCGCCGGTGCGCTCAGCCAGGCCAAGGACGCTCGGCTGACGATCCTGGACGTGATGGCCGAGGCCATCGACGAGCCGGACGAGATGAGCCCGTACGCGCCGCGGATCACCACCATCAAGATCCCGATGGACAAGATCGGTGAGCTGATCGGCCCCAAGGGCAAGACGATCAACGGCATCACCGAGGACACCGGGGCCAACATCTCCATCGAGGATGACGGCACCGTGTTCATCGGCGCATCCGACGGTGAGAAGGCGCAGGCCGCGATCGATCGAGTCAACGCGATCGCCAACCCGCAGCTGCCGAAGGTAGGCGAGCGCTTCCTCGGCACCGTGGTGAAGACCACCGCCTTCGGCGCGTTCGTGTCGCTCCTCCCGGGACGGGATGGCCTCGTGCACATCTCGAAGCTCGGCAAGGGCAAGCGGATCAACAAGGTCGAGGACGTCGTGAACGTCGGCTCCAAGCTCCGCGTGGAGATCGCCGACATCGATGAGCGCGGCAAGATCAGCCTGGTGCCGGTCGACGACGACGCCGCCGCCGAGAGTGCGCCGGAGGCCGCCGAGGCCAACGCCTGATCGTCCCGAATCGCGCACGGCCCGTCACCCGCTTGTGGGTGACGGGCCGTCTGCGTCCGGCGTGGATAGGCTGACGGCGACGGCCGTGACGATCGGAGGATGAGGACTCGTGTCGGAGACCGAGGGCGGCATTCCCCCCGACAAGCTCACCGTCGCGCGCCGACGAGATGACGGCGTGCCCGACCGTGCCACCGTCGACGACCTCCTGGTGACCGAGCCCGTCATCGGGTCGCCGGCAATGACCGTGCGGGACGCGGCCGCGTTGATGACCGAGCGTCGCCAGGAGTACGTGCTGATCCCGTTGGGGGACCACGAGTACGGGCTGCTCACCGACGCCGACATCCGGTCCCGGGTGGTGGCGACGGGGCGTGGCATCGACACCCCGGTCGGCGACCTGGTCACCGTTCCCGTCCATGGTGTCCGCCGCGACACCGCCGCTGTCGACGCGCTCACCGAACTCCTCGATCGGGAGCTGAGCGTGATCCCGGTCGTCGATCCGGCCGGGGACGTCGTCGGTGTGGTGGCGGCGGCTGACTTCGTCGCGGCACCGTCGGGTCCGGGAATGTCGCTGCGCGGGCAGGTGTCCCGTGCCCCGACGGTCGACGACCTGCAGGCGCGGGCGCAGCGTGTGCCATATCTGATCGCCGATCTGCTGCGCCGTGGGCAGCCGGTCCACGAGATCACCGCGGTGGCGTCATTGATTCACGACGCCGTCGTCCGGCGCGCTCTGGAACTCGTGCTCGCACAACATCCGGACCTGGACCCCGATTCGGTGACCTGGCTCTCGCTGGGCAGCAATGCGCGTCGCGAGCCGGTGTTGACCTCGGACATGGATTCCGCCGTGTCGCTCGACGACGCACTGGGAGACGACGAGATCGTCGCGTACCGGTCCGCGTTCGCCGAGGTCGACGAGATTCTCCGAGGTGCGGGAATGGCGATCGACGCGAACGGTGCGATCGCGTCGAAGCCGCTGTTCGCCCGGACACATGCGCAGTGGCGGGCGGCCGCACGGGACTGGATCGATGCGCCGTTGGAGAACAAGGGGATGATCTTCACGTCCCTGCTGCTCGACGGACGCCCCATCTGGGGTGACCAGGGATTGTCGGCGGTCGGGGAGGTGTTCAGCGACCTGCGTTCCCATCCGGGCACGATGGGTCTTTTGCTGGCGGAGGCCTTGTCCTACAAGGCGCGACTGCGCTCGATGCGTGACATGCTGGCCCGGCGCGGTGACACGTTCGACATCAAGGCCCATGCGCTCACCCCACTGGTGAACATCGCGCGATGGGCCGCGCTGAGCGTCGAGAGCACCGAGCTGAACACGCGATCGCGACTACGGGCGGCCGCAGGCAGTCCGATGCTGCCGGCGGACCACGCGACCACTTTGGTCGAGGTCTTCGATGTGCTGCAACGGGTCCGGCTCACCTATCAGGTGGCGCAGTTCGACCGGGGTGAGCCGGTGAGCGACCTGCTCACCATGAAGCGGCTGTCGCCACTCGATCGCAGCCTCGTCGCGCAGGCGGTACGCGAGGTCGCGGGTGTCCAGCGCCGGATGGTCAACCTGAGCCATTACCTGCCGATCACCGATCAGTCGAAGTGAGTTGAAACACCTTGTGTCTCATTCTGTTTGCCTGGAACACCGATCCGCACCAGCGGCTCGTGGTCGCCGCGAACCGGGACGAGTATCACCGTCGGGAGACGGCGCCGCTGTCGCGCTGGCCAGATCTGCCCATCATCGGGGGACGGGATCGCGTCGCGGGCGGGACGTGGATGGGTGTCGACGCCGTGAATCCGTCGCGCGTCGCGATGGTGACCAATGTGCGGGTGGGCCGGCCGGGCGCACCGGGCCCGCGCTCACGCGGCGCGCTGCCCGTGCAATTCCTCGTGGGTGCCGATGACCCCGGTGCTTTTGCACAGCGGCTGCGCCGGGAGGGACACGAGTATCTGCCGGTGAACCTGCTCGTCGGCGACGAGCATGAACTGTGGTGGATCACCAACTGGCCGGAGCCGCGCGCCGAACGCGTGGCGCCCGGGGTGCACGGCCTCTCCAACGGTGCGCTCGACAGCGACTGGCCGAAGGTCACCGACGGGCGCGCGACGATGGAGGAGTTGGTGTTGCGGCCGGGCGGGACGGCGACTGTCGAGCCTTATCTGAACGTCCTCGCCGATCGGCGCAGGCCCGCCGTCGAGCGGCTGCCCGACACCGGGGTCCCGGGCGAACTCGAGGCCGACCTGTCGCCGATCTTCATCGACATGCGGGGCTACGGAACGCGTGCCTCGACCGTCCTGCGGATCGGCCGAGACGGGTGCGGCGACATCACCGAGCGCCGCTTCACCTACCGCGGCCGTCGTCGAGGCACCACCTCGATCCGCTTCTGACGCCGATCGGGCGCAGGATCTCGCCGATCGGGCACGGTCGTGCACCCATCGTGCGCGGTCACGAGGTCCTGCGCACGGTCGATGAGATCCTGCGCCCGCTCGGCGCAAAACCGTACCCGGTCGGCGGACTGGGGCTGGATCAGAACGGCGCGGCGGCGACCGGGATGTCGAGGGCCGCACCGACCTCCGGCGTGAACAGGGCGCCGTCGTGGGTGCTCAGCCCCGCGGCCAGCGACGCGTCGTCGCGGCAGGCCTGCTCCCAGCCCTTGTCGGCGAGACGCAGGACGTAGGGGAGGGTTGCGCCGGTCAACGCCGACGTCGACGTCCGGGCGACGGTGCCGGGCATGTTGGCGACGCAGTAGAAGATCGTGTCGTGTACGGCGAATGTCGGGTCGTCGTGGGTGGTGGGGCGCGAGTCCTCGAAACACCCACCCTGATCGATCGCGATGTCGACCAGGACGGCGCCTGGCTTCATCTGTGCCACAAGGCTGTTCGGCACCAGGACCGGGGCCTTCGCGCCCGGGACCAGGACCGCACCGATTACGAGATCGGCGTCGCGAACCGCTTCGGCCAGCGCCAGACCGGTGCTGTAGCGGGTGTGGACACGGCCGGCGAACCGGGCATCGACGGCACGGAGCTTGGCGATGTCGACGTCGAACACGGTCACCTGCGCGCCCATGCCGACGGCGATCGTGGCGGCGTTGACGCCGCTGACACCGCCGCCGATCACGACGACATTCGCCGGTTCGGTACCGGGCACGCCACCCATCAATACGCCGCGGCCACCTTCGGAACGCATGAGGTGATACGCGCCGACCTGCGGGGCGAGCCGTCCGGCGACCTCACTCATCGGCGCGAGCAGCGGGAGCGAGCCGTCGGCCGCGCGGACGGTTTCGTAGGCGATCGCAGTGGTCTTCGACTCCAGCAATGCCTCGGTGCAGGGTCGGCTGGCGGCGAGGTGGAGGTAGGTGAAGAGGGTCTGTCCCTCCCGTAGCAGCGGGTATTCGGAGGCGATCGGCTCCTTGACCTTCAGCAAGAGATCGGACTGCTCCCAGACCTGCTCCGCGGTGGACAGGATCTGGGCCCCGGCCTCCTTGAAGTCGTTGTCATGGATGGCAGAGCCCTCGCCGGCGCCGGCCTGGATCACCACGTCGTGGCCGCGGTGGTGGAGTTCGGCGACTCCTGCGGGGGTGATCGCGACGCGGTACTCGTTGTTCTTGATCTCGGTGGGGATGCCGACGTGCATGACGGTTCTCCTTGCGGATGGGGGCGGAGCGGGTGTGTTGACTCAAGAGTGAAGGAACCACGGAAATGGCACAATGTCTGTGTAGATCATTCTCCAAATCGGAGTGAGGGTGAAGATCCGACGAAAGTGAGGAGAGGCATGACTGTCCAGCCGAAGGATGTTCGGGGCGCGGATCGCGCCCTCGACGACACCGATCGAACACTGCTGCGTCTCCTGCAGACGGACGCGCGGATGCCGAACAGCGAGCTCGCGGCGCGGGCGGGCATTGCGGCGTCCACCTGCCACGGACGTGTCCGGCGACTGACCGATCTCGGGGTCATCCGTGGATTCTTCGCGGAAGTGGATCCGGCGGCGGTGGGCCGCCCCCTGCGAGCCATGGTCGCGGTCAGTCTCCAGTCGGAGGCCCGTGGGGAGATCCGGCATTTCGTCGGCGAGATCGCACGCCAGGACGCGGTGATCGACGTCTTCTTCCTCGCCGGTGTCGACGACTACATGCTGCACGTCGCCACGGCCGACACCGAAGCACTCCGAGAGTTCGTCGAGATGCTCAACTCGCGGCGCGAGGTGTCCGGGACGACGACGTCGCTCGTCTTCGAGCATCGCCGGGGTGGTGCGCCGATCTTCTGAACGACGACGCGCCATAGAATCGGGTGCGGTATGTCGCGAAACGAAGGGACTTCTCGATGTCAGGTGAGATCCGGGTCGGTGTGCTCGGCAGTGCGGGCAAGGTCGGCCAGGCCATGGTGGCCGCGGCGGAGGCCGCCGACGACTTGACCTTCACCGTGGGCGTGGACAAGGGCGACCCGCTCGAGAAATTCACCGAATCCGACACCACCGTCGTGATCGACTTCACCCATCCCGGCGTGGTGATGGACAACCTGGAGTTCATGATCCGCAACGGAATCCACGCGGTTGTCGGCACCACGGGGTTCACCGATGAGCGACTCGACCAGGTCCGGTCGTGGCTCGCCGACAACCCGGGCGTCGGCGTCCTCATCGCGCCGAACTTCGCCATCGGGGCTGTGTTGTCGATGCGTTTCGCCGCGCAGGCCGCGCGGTTCTACGACTCGGTGGAGGTCATCGAGCTGCATCATCCGCACAAGGCGGACGCGCCGTCGGGAACCGCCTACCGCACCGCGGCGCTCATCGCGCAGGCGCGTGCGGACGCCGGGGTCGGGGAGAGCCCCGACGCGACGACGGACGAGCTCGACGGCGCACGAGGCGCCGAGGTCGACGGTGTCCGCGTGCACTCGGT
The DNA here is from genome assembly GCF_049847105.1 of Gordonia sp. DT218. Classification (NCBI taxonomy): domain Bacteria; kingdom Bacillati; phylum Actinomycetota; class Actinomycetes; order Mycobacteriales; family Gordoniaceae; genus Gordonia; species Gordonia sp. DT218. Next base: position 261,561 of record NZ_JBNCNS010000005.1, read on the forward strand.
CCGGCTGGCGGGCCTCGTGGCCCACCAGGAGGTGATCCTCGGCACCGAGGGGGAGACGCTGACGATCCGCCACGATTCGCTCGACCGCGCATCGTTCGCGCCCGGAGTCCTCCTGGGCGTCCGAGAGATCGGCGGACGACCGGGCCTGACGGTGGGCCTGGAAGAGTTGATGGACCTCTGAGCGAGATGGCCGCCGAACCGAAACAGCGCGACGCCCGCCCGATCGTCTGGATGATCGGGTTCCTGGTGGTGGCGATGGTCGTGTACTTCGTCATCCTCGGGGAGCGCGGGATCGACCTCATCTCGTCGGGGACCGTGGCCGGGATCGGTATCGGGATCGGCGTGCTGATCCTGCCGTTCATCGGTGCATGGCTGATCTACGCGACGCTCCGCGCAGGCCTCGAACATCAGCGGCTGGCCCGGATCATGGCAGAGGAGGGGCGTGAGCTCGACGTGTCCTCGCTGCCGCGCAGGGCCTCGGGGCGCATCGAGCGGGACGCGGCGGATGAGTTGTTTGCCCAGGTCAAAGCGGAGTGGGAGGCAGATCCATCGCAGTGGCGCAACACGTACCGGATCGCCCGCGCCTATGACTACGCCGGCGACCGTGGGCGTGCCCGTCAGATGATGAAAAGGGCCGTCGCACAGTTCAAAGGGGAGGAAACGTGAGTACCCTGCTGATCGTCCACCACACGCCGTCGCCGTACTGCCAGGCGATGTTCGAGGCGGTGATCTCCGGCGCATCGGATCCGGAGATCGAGGGTGTGGACGTGGTGCGGCGTGCCGCGCTCGCCGTCACCGCAACCGACATGCTGGAAGCGGACGGATACGTACTGGGCAGCCCGGCCAATCTCGGCTACATCAGTGGCGCGCTCAAACACGCCTTCGACAGCACCTACTACCAGATCCTCGACTCGACCAAGGGGCGGCCGTTCGGGTTGTACCTGCACGGCAACGAGGGGACCGAGGGCGCCGAGAAGGCCGTCGACTCGATCACCACCGGACTCGGGTGGACCAAGGCAGCCGAGTACATCGCCGTCGCGGGCAAGCCGACCAAGGACGACCTCGAGAAGTGCTGGGAACTCGGCGCGACGGTCGCGGCCGGCCTGATGGAGGCCTGAGCGAGTTCGGTCCAGATCGCGAGACGCGAGACAGTCAATCGGCCGATTTGCCGGCGGCCTTCTGGTCGAGGAGCAATCGAGACCATGAATCGAGCAGCCACTCGCAGAAGCGCCGTTCGGACCACCCTCTGTCGATCACCAGCAAGGAGTAGTACTCGGAGCTGTTCATGGTCCAGATGACGTCGGCCATCTCGTCGACGGTGAGATCGGCCCGTGTGGCACCCGTGGACGCCAGATCCGCTGCGAGCGCGCGCATGTTGTCCGATCGCCGACGGGTGATCTCGTCCCAGAGCGCCTTGAGTTCAGCGTCGACGGCCGAGGCTTCGCGTAACACCAGGAACAGGGGGGCCAGGCGCGCCTGGATTGCGGTGACGGCCTCGGCGTAGATGGCCAGCTTCCGATGTGGGTCGGAAGCTGCGCGAACTCGCTCGGCGTAGTCGCGTTGAGCGCCGGGCACCGGCTGGCCGGTCCCCGAGAGCGCGAGCTCGATGAGTGCCCGGAACAGTGCTGCTTTGCGGCCGACCGTCGCATAGACGGTATCCGGGACGACATCTGCCTGCCGAGCGATCGCCGCGACCGTGGTGACGGCGTACCCGTCAGCGATGAACAACCGGCGAGCCGCCTCGAGGATGCGTGTGCGGGTCTCCTCCGCGGCTGCGCGCCGCCGACTGGAGTCGTATCGACGGGGGCGCTGACCTGGAGGTTGACGATTGACGGCGTTTGACATCGGGTCTAGCATATCGCTATACCAATTGATCCGATAAAGAGTCGGATGAAAAGTGGGTGAGCATCATGAGTTTCTTCGCGTGGACTCAAAATGTCCCGATCACACCCGAGATCTACGGTGAGATCGCCGACCGGATGGGTGCCACCCCGATGCCTGGCCTGGTCGTGCACATCGCCATTCAGAACGATGACGAGACGGTGAGTTACCTCGACGTCTGGGAGTCCGAGGAGAGCTGCGACAAGGCGCTCGAAAAGGTGGTGCACCCGGCGGTGCATCCTGTCCTCGCAGCGCATGGAATTCATCCGCCGGGTGAGCCACCGCGAACGCCGACAACAGTGCTCGAAGTACGGTTCGGCGAAGGAATCCAGAGACGTCCCGCGTAGGCGCTACGCTGGATAACGTTCGGCCGCCCGTAAGCTGGTCATCGTGAGCACGGCCACCCATTCAGCGACCTCCCACGCCGCGACGATCCCGACCCCGTACGAGGATCTGCTCCGGCTTGTCCTCGAGACCGGTACTCCCAAGGCCGACCGCACCGGCACCGGCACGCGCAGCCTCTTCGGGCACCAGTTGCGCTACGACCTGGCGGCAGGCTTCCCGCTGGTCACCACCAAGAAGGTGCATCTGAAGTCGATCGTGTACGAGCTGCTGTGGTTCCTGCGCGGCGACTCGAATGTCCGATGGCTGCAGGACCGTGGGGTGAGCATCTGGGACGAGTGGGCCGACGCCGACGGCGACCTCGGGCCGGTCTACGGCGTGCAATGGCGCAGCTGGCCGACTCCCTCGGGTGAACACATCGACCAGATCTCCGCCGCCCTCGACCTGCTCCGGACCAACCCCGACTCCCGTCGCAACATCGTCTCGGCGTGGAACGTCGGTGAGATCCCGCAGATGGCGCTGCCGCCATGCCACGCCTTCTTCCAGTTCTACGTCGCCGACGGCAAGCTCTCGTGTCAGCTCTACCAGCGCAGTGCGGACCTCTTCCTCGGCGTGCCCTTCAACATCGCGTCCTACGCCCTGCTCACGCACATGATGGCGCAGCAGGCCGATCTGGCGGTCGGCGAGTTCGTCTGGACCGGTGGTGATTGCCACATCTACGACAATCACGTCGAACAAGTGCGCAAGCAGCTGTCGCGTGATCCATACCCTTATCCGAAACTCGAACTGCGGAAGCGTGATTCGATCTTCGACTACGAGTTCGACGACATCGCGGTGGTGGGCTACGAGTCGCATCCGGGGATCAAGGCGCCGGTGGCGATCTGATGGCGACCACGGTCACCTTGCTGTGGGCCCAGGATCGAGTGGGCGCGATCGGTCGCGAGAACACCATCCCGTGGCGGGTGCCCGAGGACATGCGACGGTTCCGTGAGCTGACCGGGACCGACGCGGTGGTGATGGGGCGGAAGACCTGGGATTCCCTGCCCGATCGGGTCCGCCCGTTGCCCGGTAGGCGCAACATCGTGATCACGCGGTCGGCCACGTGGTCGGCCGAAGGGGCCGAGATCGTCCATACGGTCGGCGACGCCCTCGGGCTGGTTGACGGGCCGGTGACGGTTATCGGTGGCGGGCAGATCTACGAGGCATCGATGGGTGTGGCAACGCATCTGCGCATCACCGAAATCGACATGCTGGTCGAGGGTGCCGACGCCTTTGCGCCCGAGGTGGACCCGTATACGTGGGAGGCCGACGTCACCGGTGACTGGCAGCCGTCGTCGGCGGGCCTCCACTTCCGATTCGTTGACTATCTCCGGCATGCGAGTGTGCGGTCGGGGCGAGGGGCATAGCCGGGCACATGACCCGTACCAGCCTCTCCGCCGCGCAGGCGCGGCGAATCGCTCTTGCCGCACAGGGATTCATCGATCGTCCACCGTCCGGTGCGCCGACGTCGGCGCACCTGCGGAGGGTCGTCGGCCGGACCAGGCTGCTGCAGATGGATTCGGTGAACATCGCCGCGCGTGCCCACTACATGCCGATGTTCAGCCGACTGGGTCCCTACGACCGCGACATCCTCGACCGCGCGGCCTGGCGCCCCCGGCGCGGATCGCGACTTCTCGTCGAGTACTGGGCCCACGAGGCCGCACTCATCCCCGTCGACGACTGGCCTCTGTTCGGTTGGCGCAGAGACGAATTCCGTGATGGGCGGTACCGGTTCACGCAGGACGTCATGCGCCGCAACCGGGAACTCGCGCGTGATGTGCACGCGGTGATCGCCGAGGGCGGCCCGAGCACGCCGAAGCAGATCGAGGATCACCTCGGCATCGTCCGCCCGACGGGGATCCCGGGTGGCTGGTGGCATCGCGGGGAGGTCAAGCACCTCTGTGAGGCCATGTTCGCCGCCGGCGACCTCTCGGCCGTGCGTAACGAGAACTTCGTGCGGCACTACGACCTGACCGAACGCGTCATCGGGACCGACGTCGTCGGTGAGCACATCGACCGGGTCGACGCGCACCGGGAACTGACCGCGCGGGCGGCGAGCGCCCTGGGGGTCGCGACGCTCGCCGATCTCGCCGACTACTACCGCACCAAGAGTGCCGACGTGCGGCCGGCGATCGGCGATCTGGTCGATGCGGGGGAACTGACGCCGGTCACGGTCGAGGGATGGCGGGACCCGGCCTACCTGCATGCCCGCGCGGTGATCCCGCGCCGGACCGATCGCACCGCGATCCTCTCGCCGTTCGACCCGCTGGTGTTCTTCCGGCCACGGGCCGAGCGTGTCTTCGACTTCCACTACCGCATCGAGATCTATGTGCCGGAACACAAACGGGTGCACGGATACTACGTGCTGCCGTATCTGATGGGCGACGACATCGCCGCACGCGTCGACCTGAAGGCCGACCGCAAGGCCGGCGCGCTCCTGGTGCTCGGCGCCTTTCTCGAGGACGGCCGGGGCGAGAAGGTCGTCGCCGGCCGGCTGGCCGCCGACCTCGGGGCGATGGCCGGGTGGCTCGGACTGGACCGGGTCGACGTCGGAGAGCGGGGCGATCTCGCCCGCGCACTCTCCGCCGCCGTCGGGTGAGCTGATCAGGACGGGATGCGCACGACCATCTTGCCGGTGTTCTGGCCTCGCATGAGACCGAGGAAGGCGTCGACCGCGTTGTCGATCCCGTCGACCACGGTCTCGTCGTGCACGACCTCGCCGGCCGCGAACCACTGACCCATCGTGCGGGTGAACTCCGGCAGCTGATCGAAGTGGTGGCCGACCGTGAATCCGGTGAGCGTGAGGCCGCGCGTGATGATGTTGGCCATGTTGCCGGGTCCGGGGGTGCGAGTTGTGCTGTTGTACTGGGCGATAGCCCCGCACAGCGCCGCTCGTCCGCCGTCGCTGAACGAGTCGAGCGCCGCCTCGAGGTGATCGCCACCGACATTGTCGAAGTAGACGTCGATGCCGTCCGGTGCGGCCTCGCGGAGCTGCTTACGCACCGACGGTTCGTCCTTGTAGTTGAAGGCCGCGTCGTAGCCGTAGCGCTCGGTGAGCAGCGCGACCTTCTCGGCCGAACCCGCGGAGCCGATGACCCTTCCGGCGCCCTTGAGTCGGGCGATCTGTCCGGCAGCGGTCCCGACGGCGCCCGCCGCGCCGGAGATGAACACCGTGTCACCGGGCTGCATCTGCGCAATCGTGAGGAGCCCGACGTACGCGGTGAGCCCGGTCATGCCGAGCATGCCCAGGTAGACCGACGACGAAACGCCCTCGGGCGGTTCGGGAAGCGCGCGGAACCCCTTGGCGTCCTCCTGGACGAGGTCTCGCCAACCGTACTGATGGGAGACCAGGGTGCCGACCGGCAGATCGTCGGTCGTCGTCTCGATCACACGGCCGACGGCACCACCGGTCATCGTCTCGTCGAGGACGAACGGCGGGATGTAGCTACGGGTGTCGATCATCCGGCCCCGCATGTACGGATCCACCGAGACGAACTCGTTGGCGACGCGCACCTGCCCGGGGCCGAGGTCGCCGTACTCGACGGTGACCGTGCGGAAATCGGCGTCCGTCGGCCAGCCGGTCGGCCGGTTCGCGAGCTGGATCTGAGTGCTGGTCTGAGTCATCGATGAGTCCCTTCCGGATTGTGTACCGATCGTTCCACAATAGCGTACGCTGGTCGGCACGACAATCGAACGAGTCAGGGGTGACCATGGGCAGAACGCAGGCGTACGACACCGCCACCGTTGTCGCCTCGGCGCGGAATCTGTTCTGGAAGAGGGGTTTCGACGGAGTCTCGGTGTCCGACGTGGAGAAGGTGACCGGTTTGTCGCGATCGAGCATCTACCACGCGTTCGGGAACATGCGCGGGCTGTTCGACGCGGCCGTACAGGACTATCTCGACACCATCGTGGCGCCCCGCATCCGTCCGCTGCTGGAACCGGATGTCGCGCCCGGGGCACTGGCCGGGTACCTCACCGGCCTGGCCGAGGCAATCGGGCGGCTCGGGGACTCCGACGAACCGACCGGCTGTCTGCTCGTCGGCACCGCGGGGTCCACCCTCGGGGATGACGCGGCCGTGCGGCAGGTGGTCGGTGCCTATCACGCCGAACTTCTCGCGGCCGTCACGAGGGGAGTGGCCGCACGATTCCCCGACGACGACGCGGAGTCCGTCGCGGCGCGTGCCACGTCCATCACCGGGGCGACCATCGCGGCGATGACTCTCGCGCGCGTCAACCGGGACGAGGCGGTTCGGCTTCTCGACGTGACGTCGGCCATGATTCGCTGACCGACCACCCCGACTGGTGCAATTGCGACGCCGGGATGCCATGCTTCTGCTCGACCAATGTGCACACGGACGTGCTCGATCGGGAAGGCTGATGATGGCGGTTTCGCACCAGGGCAAGGACTACCGGCTGGTCATGTTCGACCTCGACGACACCCTGGCGCCGTCGAAGAGCCCGATGGCCGACGAGATGGTCGCACTGATGCGCCGCATGCTCGACCGGAGTCTCGGGTGCATCATCTCCGGCGGCCGGTTCGAGCAGTTCTCCGCGCAGGTCCTGGCGCGTCTCGGGACCTTCGACTCGATCGGAAACCTCCACCTGATGCCGACGTGTGGCACGCAGTACGTGCGCTGGTCGGGTACCGACTGGGAGACCGTCTATGCCGAATACCTCGGTGACGACGAGAAGACGCGCACGCTCGCGGTCCTCGAGGCCGGGGCCAAGGAGCTCGGTCTGTGGGAGTCGGAGACCTGGGGCCCGATCCTCGAGGATCGTGGCAGTCAGATCACGTTCAGTGCTTTGGGACAGTCGGCCCCGGTCGACGCCAAGGCAGCCTGGGACCCCGATGGCGCCAAGAAGGAGTCGCTGCGCGCCTATGCCGCCGAGCGCCTGAGCGACCTCGAGGTACGCAGCGGTGGGTCGACGTCGGTGGACGTCACCAAGAAGGGCATCGACAAGGCGTATGGCGCGCGGAAGTTGATGGACATCCTGGATCTCGGCACCGGCGACATCCTGTTCTTCGGTGACCGTCTGGACAAGGGCGGCAACGACCGGCCCGTCCTGGATCTCGGGATCGAGTCGATCGCCGTCGACGGCTGGCAGGACACCTACGCGAAGCTGTCGGCGATCGTCGACGTGTGAGTCGCCGACGATCGCCGAGCCGACTTCGCGAACGCCGTGATCACGCGTGCTTGACCAGCAGTGCCTTCTTGAGCCCGGCGATGTCGCCGGACGTCAGACCGAGGCCCTTGGACACGTAGTTGTCGAAGCTGCCGTACGTCTTGTCCGCAGCGGCGAACGCGGCACGCAGCGACGAGATGTTCACGCCGTTCAGCGAGTCGCCGGCGTCGGCATGGCGGAAGGTGTTGCTGGCCAGGTAATCCTGTTCGACCGTGCTGCGGTCGACGCCGAGGATGCTCAGCAGGACGGCAGACGCCCAGCCGGTGCGGTCCTTGCCCGCGGTGCAGTGATACAGCACGGTGTCACCTTTGCCCGCGGTGGTCTTGATGTCCAGCAACGTCTTCCGGAACGCGTCGCGCGCCGACGCGCTGGTCACGAACTCGCGATACGAACTCGTCGGATCGGACAGGTCGGACGAGCCCGAGTCCAGGCTGATCGGGACCGGTGAACCGACGACGTTGTAGTTCAGCGCCGTCGCACCCGGGACCGCGCGGTCGGGCTGCACGGCGCGCTCGACGTCACTGCGGAAGTCGACGATCGAGGTGACCCGGTGTCCGGCCAGCTTCTTCTGATCGGCCGCGGTGAGTTTGTCGAGGCTGTCGCTGCGGATGACCCGGCCGTTGATCGTGTGACCGTCGGCGGTGTGATAGTTCGTGAACATGCGCGTGTTCACCGTGCCGGCGAGGTCGAATGCGGCGGGCGCGGTCGTGGGTGCGGTCTGCGACGGGGCTGCCGTCGCGGTTCCGATTGCGGTCGGTGCGATCGCGGGTGCGCCGACCACGGCGAGTGCAGCGGCCGCGCATACGAGTCGTCGCCGCAGTGCGGAGCGGTGCGAAGGTGTGGTCATCTCGGGCCTTTCGTTTCCTGGTTGGACGTGACGATCACGGTGCCTCCCGTGACGCTAGTCGGCGGGTTCGGCGACGGATCCGACGCGTGGCGTTCCGGAGCGCACCCGGAACGATCTGGCGTGGTAGCGACTGGTCCACGGGTCGGCCTTGTCGACGAGGAAGTACCAGTCCATCTGCGCCGCCGCCGGCGTGATGCTCAACACCCCGTAGCCGTGTGCGTCGAAGTCGTTCCACCGGACGTGTCGGTTGGCCGCCATGATCGCCGTCGGCACGGCGGCGCCGACGGTGTGCTCGGGCACTCCGAGGATGTCGTCGATGTTGGACGAGGTCACCGACGGGACCACCAGCTCGGTCGCGACCGAACCGCCGGCGGGAAAACGAGCCGCGTCGGCCGGGATGTCGCAGGCCCAGGATGAATGGATGTCGCCGGTGATGAAGACGACGTTGTCGACGCGATGATCGCGGATGGCGTAGAGCAGTCGACGGCGATCGGCGGTGTAGCCGTCCCATTGATCGGCGTTGTAGGGCACCCCGCCGGCGGGCAGGCCGAGTAATTCGGTGACGGCCGCGGTGTTGCGGGCATCGAGAGGCGGGATCAGGACGGGTGCGATCATCACCGGATTCCCGATGATCTGCCATCGCGTGGACGACGACGTCAATCCGCTGGTGAGCCAACGCATCTGGGCCGCTCCGGTGATGCTCCGGCGCGGGTCGTCGACGTCGGACGAGGTGGCCGACACCTGTTGGTCCCGATACGTCCGCAGGTCCAGCATCGACAGTTCGAGCAGCCGGCCGAAACGGAGCCTGCGGTAGAGATGCCTGCCGGTTCCGGTCGCTTCGGGACGCACCGGCATCCACTCGTAATAGGCGCGCTCGGATGCGGCCTTTCTTGCTGCCCAAGGCCCTTCGCCTGCGCTGTGGTTCTCCGCGCCGCGTTTCCAGGCGTCGTTGGACGACTCGTGGTCGTCCCACGTGCAGATCCACGGCAGGAGGCGGTGCAGCTCGGCGAGGTCGACGTCGGTCTTGTAGTGGGCGTGCCGAATCCGGTAGTCGCGCAGGGTCACCGTCTCGTTGGCCGGTTCCGTCTTCCGCACCACGCCGGACTTCCCGCCGTAGCCGCCGGTCTCGTACTCGTAGAAGTAGTCGCCGAGGTGCACGATCGCGGTGAGATCGCGGTGTGCGCGGAGATGGCGATACGCCCCGAAGTGCCCGGCTTCCCAGTTGGCGCACGAGACCACGCCGAACCGCACCCGATCGACATCGGCGCCGAGGGCCGGTGCGGTACGGGTATGGCCGGTCGCGACGTCGCACCCACCGTGGGTCCCGACGCGACCCGGAATCGATAGACGTACCGCGTGTCGGGTTCCAGCCCGGCGACATCGACCTTCACCGTGTGGTCCGCCGCGATGGACGCGCGGACGGATCCGGATGCGACCGTGCGCACGAAGGTGGCGTCACGGGCCACCTCCCAGATGACGTCGACGCCGGGGCCGCGACCCGAGCCCGGCGTCGCCGCGGCGGTCGGCGTGACGCGTGTCCACAGGATCACGCCGTGGGGGAGCGGATCGCCCGAGGCCACGCCGTGTGCGAACACAGCAGCCAAACGGGGCGCGGCGGAGGCGGGTGACATGGCGATGCCGGCGGTGGAGACCCCGGCCGCCACCGCGCCTGTGCGCAACACGGCTCGGCGGCTGATCCCGGATCGCTCCGACGGTTCTGCAGAGGGGGCGTCGGGCCGATCGGCGTCACGGGGGCCACGGAGGGCACTGGAGTCACGGAGGGCACTGGAATCACGGAGGGCACTGGAGTCACGGGGCGGTGCGGACACGACGCTCATCATGCGGCACCCGATGCCACGGTGGCGACCGGCGCGCACTCCCAGATCAGCAGGCCCGTGGGGATTCTGACGGGTGTCGCCGAACGTTCATCCGGAGTCTGCCCGATCGACATCCGATCGCCGGTCTCCGCCGCGGCGAGGGTCTGGTGCCGCCCTGGCGGAAGGAGCAGGATTTCCATCATGGCGATCGACATGGACCGGTTCACGATGTCCCGACTCGGCGAACTCCGCTGGTGCGCGATGCGACGACGGGTGCGTGCTGCGGTCGCCGGCGAGACCGTCGTCGACTCACGTGATGTGCTCCAGGTGTGGGAGCCCGACCGGGTGGTGGGCTCCTATGCCGTACCGATCGCGGACATCTCGGCGGGGCTCATCGATCCGGTCGTGGTCGCACCGGCCGAGCACCGTCCGCCGATCCTGACCCCGGACGATGCATTTCTGCTGCACACCTGCCCGGGGACCGCCTGGAACATCGCCGTCGGGGATCACCCCCTGGTCGCGGCCGCGTTCACCCCGGACGATCCGGATCTGGGAGGCCACGCCGTCCTCGACTGGTCCGCGTTCGACGAGTGGCGGGAGGAGGAGCAGACCGCGCTCGCCCATCCACACGATCCGTTCAAGCACATCGATTGTCTGGACACGAGCCGGCATGTCGTGGTCCGTATCGACGACGTGGTGGTCGCCGAGAGCAACCGGCCCACGTTGCTGCTCGAGACCCACCTTCCGCAACGTCATTACCTGCCTCAGGAGGACATCCGGATGGATCTGCTCGTCGCCGGCGACACGCACACCACCTGCGCCTACAAGGGGCGCGCGTCGTACTGGTCGGCCATCGTGCACGGGCAGACCGTGGCCGACGTCGCGTGGTGCTATCCCGATCCGCTGATCGACGGTGAGCCGGTTCGTGACCTGATCTGCTTCGACGACGATCGGGTCGACATCACCGTGGACGGTATCGCGGGGTGACGGGGAGGGGTCTGCGCAACTGGTGGACAATCGACGGAACCGACCCCGCAGAAACGGGTGGCAGGTCGAACAGAATGCGGTGAGGAGGCAACGTGTCCGAGTTGGTGCCGTTGACGGTGCAGATGGTCGCCGCGACGCAGTTCACCCCACCGCCGGACGTCGATTGGAGTACCGACGCCGATGGTGGCGAGGCGCTCGTCGAGTTCTCGGGTCGGGCCTGTTACCAGAGTTGGGACAAGCCGAATCCCCGGACGGCGACCAACGCGGGCTACCTGCGGCACATCCTCGAGGTGGGCCACCTGTCGTTGCTCGAGCACGCGTCGGTGACGTTCTACATCACCGGTATCTCCCGTTCGTGTACCCATGAACTGATCCGGCACCGCCACTTCTCGTACTCACAGCTGTCCCAGCGATTCGTCCCGGAGCACGACTCGAACGTCGTGGCACCACCGGCGATCCGCGGCGACACCGAGCTCGAGGCCTTGTTCACCGAGGCGACCGATTCGGCGCGAAAGGCCTACAGCGAGTTGCTCGATGCCCTCGAGGCCAAGTTCGCCGATGTGCCCAATGCGATCCTGCGGCGCAAGCAGGCGCGGCAGGCGGCCCGGTCGGTGCTGCCGAATGCGACCGAGACCAAGATCGTGGTGACCGGCAATTATCGCGCGTGGCGGCACTTCGTCGGGATGCGCGCGACCGAACACGCCGACGTCGAGATCCGGCAACTCGCCGTCGAGTGTCTGCGTCAGCTCATGGAGGTGGCGCCGACGGTGTTCGGTGACTTCGAGATCGGCACGCTGTCCGACGGAACCGAGGTCGCCACCTCGCCGTTCGTCCTCGAGGGCTGAGCGGCGCCGCGCCGGGCGCCCGCACGCGTATCCGCGGCACGGAGAAGGTAGCCTTGAGCACCATGAACGCAGGCGTAGACCAGCCGCAGACGCATCCCTTCGGGACCATCGGCGTCGCCATGGTGACCCCCTTCACCCCCGACGGTGCGCTGGATCTGGACAAGGCCGCCGAGCTGGCCGAACACCTGGTGTCCAAGGGATGTGACGGACTCGTGGTGTCGGGCACGACCGGCGAGTCACCGACGACCACCGTCCCGGAAAAGCTGGAGCTCCTGCGCGTGGTGCTCGACGCCGTCGGAGACCGCGCTCGCATCACCCAGGGCGCGGGCAGTTACGACACCGCCGAGAGCGTTCGCTTCGCCATCGAGGCGGAGAAGGTCGGCGCCCACGGACTGCTCGTGGTGACGCCCTATTATTCGAAGCCGCCCCAGGCCGGCCTGTACGCACACTTCCGCTCGATCGCGGACGCCACCGATCTTCCCGTGCTGCTGTACGACATTCCGCCCCGGTCCGTGGTCCCGATCCTCAACGACACGATGCTCGCGCTCGCCGAACACCCGCGCATCAAGGGTGTGAAGGACGCCAAGGGCGACCTGCATTCGGCGGCGGGCATCATCGCGTCGACCGATCTGGAGTACCTCTCCGGTGAGGACGCGCTGAATCTGCCGTGGCTCTCGGTGGGTGCGACCGGATTCGTCAGCGTGATCGGGCACCTGGTCGCGGATCGGTTGCGCGACATGCAGATGGCGTTCGAGAAGGGTGACATCGCGACCGCCCGGGAGCTCAACATCTCGATGCTCCCGCTGGTGAACGCGATGGGCCGATTGGGTGGTGTGACGATGGTGAAGGAATCACTGCGAATCCTCGGATTCGATGTCGGCCGACCGCGTTTGCCGCAAGTCCCGGCAGACGGGCCGCAGATCGAGGCGCTCGTGGCGGATCTCCGCACGGCCGGCGTGCTGAACTGATGACCGGGCCAGCGCGGCGTCGTCGTACCGCAAGCCGAAAGGCAGGACCTCCGGCCCCGCCCACCAAGGCGGCCCCGTCCACCAAGGCGGCCCCGTCCACCAAGGCGGCCCCGTCCACCAAGGCGGCACCGCCGGCCGACGCAGCACCGCCTGCCAAGGCGGCCAAGGCGTCGGGCGCTACCGCGAAAAAGGCTCCCAAGAAGGCGGATTCGTCGGCTGCCCGGAGCAGCCAGGAAGCCGACCCGAAACACGCCGCGCGGGCCCAATCGGGGCAGTCACGCTCCGGCGGCGGACGCCACGAGCGCCGGGACCGGCGGGGCGACAACCGCGGATCGCAGGCCGCGACGGTGCCTGCGGTCGATCGACTCGGTACCCCTCGCCGGGCTCCCCGTAACGGTCTTCGCATCGTGGCCCTCGGCGGCATCGGTGAGATCGGGCGGAACATGACCGTCTTCGAATACGGCGGCCGCCTGCTCATCGTCGACTGCGGCGTGCTGTTCCCCGAAGACGCTCAACCCGGCGTGGACCTGATCCTGCCCGACTTCACATACATCGAAGACCGGATGGACGACGTCGACGCGATCGTCCTGACGCATGGTCACGAGGACCACATCGGCGCGGTCCCGTTCCTGCTCCGGTTGCGCAGCGACATCCCGGTGATCGGGTCGAAGTTCACGCTTGCACTGGTCGACGCGAAGTGTCGCGAGCACCGGTTGCGCCCCAAGCTCGTACAGGTGGTCGAGGGTGAGCGAACCACGCACGGCCCGTTCGACTGTGAGTACTTCGCGGTCAATCACTCGATCCCGGACGCCATCGCGGTGGCCATCCGGACCCCGGCCGGCGTGGTCCTGCACACCGGTGACATCAAGCTCGACCAGCTGCCCCTCGACAATCGGCTCACCGATCTCGCCGGTTTCAGCCGGCTCGGCGACGAGGGGGTCGACCTGTTCCTGGTCGACTCGACCAACGCCGAGGTGCCGGGCTTCGTGACGCCCGAACGTGAGATCGGCGGGGTCCTCGACCAGGTCATCGGTCGCGCCCGTCAACGGGTCATCGTCGCGTCGTTCGCCAGCCACGTCCACCGGATCCAGCAGGTCGTCGACGTGGCCCTCGCGCACAATCGGCGGATCGCCTTCGTCGGGCGGTCGATGGTCCGCAACATGCAGATCGCCCAGGATCTCGGATACCTGTCGGTGCCGGATGGCGTCCTCGTGGATCTCGACACAGCCGCGACGCTGCCCGACGACCGGTTGGTGCTGATCTCGACGGGCTCGCAGGGTGAGCCGCTCTCGGCGCTGTCGCGGATGGCGCGCGGCGAACACCGCCAGATAAACATCCGCGCGAACGATCTCGTGGTGCTCGCGTCATCGCTGATCCCGGGCAACGAGAACTCCGTGTTCGCGGTGGTCAACGGTCTGGCGAAGCGGGGTGCCACGGTCATCACGCAACAGAGCGCCAAGGTGCACGTCTCCGGGCATGCGTCGGCCGGTGAGCTGCTCTACCTGTACAACGCGGTGCGGCCGTCGAACGTCATGCCGGTCCACGGCGAGTGGCGCCACCTGCGGGCCAATGCCGCGCTCGCGGTCGCCACCGGCGTCCCCGAGGACCGGGTGGTACTGGCCGAGGACGGCGTGGTGGTGGATCTCGTCGACGGCCTCGCGGAGATCGCCGGCCGCGTGCCGGTCGGCCACGTCTACGTCGACGGACTGTCGGTGGGCGACGTGAACGAGTCGACGCTGTCGGAACGATTGGTGCTGGGGGAGGGCGGTTTCATCTCCATCACGATCGCCATCGATGCCACCACCGGACGTGCGGTGAGCGTGCCCGAGGTTTCCGGACGCGGCTTCTCCGACGATCCGGACGCGCTGAAGGCGGCGGCGGATGTGGTGCATCAGGCGCTCGACTCGCTGGCGGCCGAAGGTGTCACAGATGCGCATCGCATCGCACAGACCATCCGCCGAGCCGTGGGACGCTGGGTCGCCGACACCTACCGCCGCCGGCCGATGATCGTGCCGACGGTGCTCGCCGTCGGATCCTGATCGCGCGAGCGCCGGAGGCGGTGGCCGCGGCTAGGGTGTGATCCGTGACCCTCGCACAAGATGAACGCGCCGCACTCGTCGACACCCTCCGCTCCGTCGGACCCGATGCGTCGACCCTGTGTGAGGGCTGGACGACCCGGGATCTCGTCGCCCATCTGGTGGTCCGGGAACGTCGGCCGGACACGGGTCCCGGAATCATGATCAAGCAGTTCGCCGGGCACACCGAGCGGGTGCGCGCCGGCGCCGCCACGCAGTCGTGGGACGTCCTGCTCGACCAGCTGGCGTCGGGTCCGCCCGCGTTCTCGCCCTTCAAACTCGTGGATCGCTGGGCCAATCTCGCCGAGATGTTCGTCCATCACGAGGACGTCCTGCGTGGCGGAACGCCCAGGGACGCGCCATGGACGCCGCGGCCGCTGTCGGCCGACATGCAGGAAGCGCTGGTCACCCCGGCGAAGTCGATGGCCAAGCTCACTCTCAAGGGCTCGCCCGCGTCGGTCACCCTGACCACCGACGATGGCCGTGAGCTGGTCACCTCCGGGTCCGGGAAGCCCGTCGTGGTGACCGGCACCGCCGGCGAGCTCGTGCTGTTCGCGTTCGGGCGGGCGCCGCTGGATGTCACATACGAAGGGGATGGCGACAGCGTGTCGGCGGTGATGAGCGCCAAGCGGGGCTTCTGAGACCGTCGATTCGGGCCGGTTACGAATTCGACACACAAATGCGTTGCCAGTGTTGCCTATGTGACTGAGGTGACGGTAGGCGACTAGTCTGTCTCCCATGGCTTCGAAAGCAACCGCTGGTGCCCAGAAACGGGGTGCGTCGCAGAGGAGTGCGCCGAGATCGGCATCGCGTGCGACCGCGGGAACGACGAAGTCGGGTGCACGGGGGTCGCGCGGTACGAGCACGCGGACGTCGACGTCGCGCTCGACGACGGCCGGTACCCGCTCCACCACAGCGCGCAAGAGCGGGACCTCCACGCGAGCTCGGGGCGGGAGCGGGAGCGCGGTGGCATCCGAGGACATCCACCGCCGGTCGGTCGCAGCGACCGGGGCATCCGCGGTCGGTCGCGGACTCGGCGCCGGATGGTCCCTGATGGCGCGCGGCGTGGGCGGTCTGGCACGCGCCGGGGGAGTGCGTTCGACGGGGGACGACCGTCTCGACGACCTCGACGTCGAGGAGACCGTCGACGACGGGTTCGACGGGTTCGACGGGCCGATCGTCGACGACCCACTCGACGAGGAGCGGCCCGTCGATCGGCGCGGGCGTTCGGCGCCGCGGCGCGACCTGAGCGGTCACTCACACCGCCGCGACGGCGTCGCGCTGGCGATCCTCGCCTTTGCTCTCCTGGTGGGAGCGAGCGTGTGGTTCGGGGCGGCCGGACCGGTCGGGGCGTTCATCGAGGCACTCATCCGAGCGATTGTCGGTGCCGCATCGGTGGTGGTACCGCTCGCTCTGGTCGCGCTGGCCGTGATGCTCATGCGGCGGCCGCCGAACCCGCATCGACGAGCACGGTATCTCGGTGCCGGCCTGCTCGTGGTGCTGCCGGTACTCGGTCTCGTGCACCTCGTCGCCGGTGCACCGGAAGACCTGCCCGGCCGGTCGTCGGCCGGCGGTTTCCTCGGATTCGCCGTCGGCACCCCGCTCACCGACGGCGTGACGGCCTGGATCTCGGTGCCCGTCCTGCTGCTGTGCGTCGCCTTCGGCGCATTGATCCTGAGCGGCAGGACAGTTCGTGAGGTGATCGACGGAGCGGCCGGCTACCTGGGACTCGGCCACGCGTCATACGCCGACGACGTCGCGCCCTGGGACGAGTTCGACGGCGACGAATTCGACCGCGACGAGTTCGACGACGAGGTCGAGGACGAGCGGGCCGCACGCCGCGTCACTCGTGGTCGTGCTCGAGGCGCCGACGATCAGGCGACCGAGGTGCTGGACACGCCCACCGGTTACTCTCCCGACCCGTACGACAACTACCCGCCCGACGTCGAGCCGGTGCGCCGCCGCCGCTCACGCAGGCCCGTCGACCCCGATGTGGACGCCGCGGACTTCGCGGCCGCGACGACGATCCCCCTCGACGACGAGGTCACCGAGCAGATCGGTGCCGAACCCGAGGAACCGGCACCGCCGCGCAAGACACCGGCGAAACACAAGACCCCACGCGCTCAGACGCCCGCCGCGGAGCCCGAGACCTCAGGGGCCGCGCTCGTCGATCGCCCCGTCGAGGGCGCTTACCAGTTGCCGCCGTCGGACCTGCTGATCGACGGGGACGCGCCGAAGCAGGGCGGTCGCGCCAACGACGACATGATCGACCGGATCACCGGCGTCATGGAGCAGTTCAAGATCGACGCCGCGGTCACCGGCTACACCCGCGGCCCGACGGTGACCCGTTACGAGGTCGAACTCGGTCCGGGCGTCAAGGTCGAGAAGATCACGGCGTTGCAGCGCAACATCGCGTACGCGGTGGCCACCGACAACGTCCGCCTCCTCGCGCCCATCCCGGGCAAGTCCGCGGTGGGCATCGAGGTGCCCAACTCCGATCGGGAGATGGTGCGTCTCGCCGACGTGCTGAAGTCGCCGAAGACGCGCAAGGACGGTCACCCGCTGGTGATCGGGCTCGGCAAGGACATCGAGGGCGACTTCGTCAGTGCGAATCTGGCCAAGATGCCGCACCTGCTGGTGGCCGGCTCGACCGGTTCCGGCAAGTCGAGCTTCGTCAACTCGATGCTGGTCTCGTTGCTCAGCCGGGCGACTCCCGACGATGTCCGGATGATCCTCATCGATCCCAAGATGGTGGAACTCACCCCGTACGAGGGCATTCCGCACCTCATCACGCCCATCATCACCCAGCCGAAGAAGGCCGCGGCGGCATTGGCGTGGCTCGTCGAGGAGATGGAACAGCGCTATCAGGACATGAAGGCGTCCCGGGTGCGTCACATCGACGACTTCAACACCAAGGTGCGGTCCGGGGAGATCACCACGCCGCTGGGCAGCGAGCGTGTCTACACCCCGTATCCGTACATCCTGGCGATCGTCGACGAGCTCGCGGACCTGATGATGACTGCACCGCGTGACGTGGAGGACGCGATCGTGCGCATCACGCAGAAGGCGCGTGCGGCGGGCATCCACCTCGTGCTCGCCACCCAGCGTCCGTCCGTCGACGTGGTGACCGGTCTGATCAAGACGAATGTGCCGTCGCGCCTGGCGTTCGCGACGTCGTCGCTGACCGACTCGCGGGTCATCCTCGATCAGCCCGGCGCCGAGAAACTGATCGGTATGGGTGACGGTCTCTTCCTGCCCATGGGCGCCAACAAGCCGATCCGTATGCAGGGTGCCTTCATCACCGACGAGGAGATCCAGGCCGTCGTCGACTTCACCCGCGAGCAGAGCGAGCCCGAGTACACCGAGGGCGTCACCACCGCCAAGGCGGGCGAGAAGAAGGACATCGACGGCGACATCGGCAACGACCTCGACGACCTGCTGCAGGCCATCGAACTCGTGGTCTCCAGTCAGTTCGGTTCGACATCGATGCTGCAGCGCAAGCTCCGGGTCGGGTTCGCCAAGGCGGGTCGGCTGATGGACCTGATGGAGACGCGTGGGGTCGTCGGGCCGAGCGAAGGGTCCAAAGCCCGTGAGGTGCTGGTGAAACCGGAGGACCTCGCCGGTGTGATCACCTCGATCACGGGCGGCGGTGGCGACGACGCCGCAACCGAGTAGCGCGCGGTCGAGCACTGACCGGTCGAGCACTGACCGGTCGACTGTCGATGGGGGCGGGCGATCGGGTGCGCTCAGGTGAGCCCGTGCTCGGACAGCCAGGTCCGCGCACGCCGGGCCGATGCCCGGCTCAACCAGGCGTCCTGGATCACCTCGGTCAGTTCCGTGCAGGTCAACTCGGCGATCCCGGACGTGCGCACGAGCACCGAGAGATGCCCGTCGAAATGGCTCGTGGTGAAGAACGGTGTGCCCTCGTCCTGGACCAGGGCCAGCTTGTCGTCCTCGGACGGGACCCAGATGACCACGACGTCGTCGAATCGCTCGCCGGTGTCGGGATCGCGGGCGTCCGGCCGGGGCGTGCGGAAGAACACGAATGACTTCCCGCCGACCTGATAGACCGGCCGATCCGCGGACGAACCGGCATCCGTGACGTGGGGCATTGCCTGTGCGACGGTGTGGATGTCGTCGACGGTCGCCGGGCGCTGTCGTGGCGCCATGGTGTAACCGTACCCGCGTGTACTAGGCTGGTCGACGATCGAAGAGGGGAGTATCCCCACTCTTTGCGGCGTCTCCGTCAATACGGTCGCCCCGGGCCACTATGCCGATCATCGTGGCGCGGACGACCCGGATTCGTCGGTCGGCCCGGTGCACACGTCATCTGATGTCTTGTCACCGAATCGCCGGCGGGAGAGACCTCTGGCATCGCAAGCTTGTGCTGCGCGCTGGAGGAGATCACTTTCATGGATATCACGACAACGGTCTGGATCGTCACCTGCGTGGTGATCGCGGCCCTGTTCGTCTTCGACTTTTTCGCCCACGTCCGAGTGCCACATGCCCCGTCCCTCAAGGAGTCGGGCAGTTGGTCGGTGGTCTACATCTCGATCGCGGTCGTCTTCGGCCTGTTCGTGTGGTGGAAATGGGGTAGTACCTACGGCGGCGAGTACTTCGCCGGCTACGTCACCGAGAAGGCACTCTCGGTGGACAACCTGTTCGTCTTCGTCATCATCCTGTCGAAGTTCGCCGTGCCCAAGGAGTATCAGCAGAAGGTCCTCCTGCTCGGCATCGTGATGGCGCTCATCATGCGTGGCCTCTTCATCGCTGTCGGTGCCGCGGCCATCAACACCTACAGCTGGATCTTTTACCTGTTCGGCGCCTTCCTGCTCTACACCGCGGTCAAGCTCGTCAGCGACAGCGACGACCCGGTGGATCACGAGGAGCAGCGCGAGACCAGGCTCGAGCGGTTCGTCAAGCGCTACCTGCGTACCTCCGACGAGTATGACGGCGACAAGCTCTTCACCAAGGCGAACGGCAAGCGACTGGCCACCCCGATGCTGATGGTCCTCACCGTCATCGGCTTCACCGACGTGCTGTTCGCCCTCGACTCGATCCCCGCCATCTACGGGCTCACCCAGGAGCCCTACCTGGTGTTCACCGCGAATGCGTTCGCACTGATGGGACTTCGCCAGCTGTACTTCCTGCTCGGCGGTTTGCTCGACCGGCTGGTCTACCTGTCCTACGGACTCTCGTTCATCCTGGCGTTCATCGGTGTGAAGCTCGTACTGCATGCCCTGCACGAGAACACCCTGCCGTTCATCAACGGTGGCGAACACGTCTCGGTGCCCGAGGTGTCCACGGCGGTGTCGCTGTCGGTGATCATTCTGACGCTGGTGATCACCACCGTCGCGAGCTTGATCAGGTCGCGCAATTCCGAGTCGACGCCGAGCTGACGACCGCCGATCGGCGGTGTCCGGGTCGATCAGGCGTCGAGCGGCCCGAAGACCTGGGTCCATTCGACCACCCGGACACCGTCGACGGCCTCGTGCGCGATGAACGGGTCGTTGGCCAGGAACGCCTCGCCGGCGTCGAGGCTCTCGGCGCGGATGACGATCAGGGCGCCGGAGCCGTCCGGGTAGGGGCCGGCCAGCAGCACGTTGCCCGCGGCATTCTCCTCGCCCAACCACTCACGGTGCAGTGGCCGGTACTGGTCACGCAGGGCCGCCTTGGGGGGTTCGTAGGTGTAGTGGACGGCAAAGGTCGCCATCGGGGCTCCTGTCGTGATCAGTTGAGGGTGGCCAGCATTCGGGTGTTGCCGAGCGTGTTGGGCTTCACGTAGCTCAGGTCGAGGAACTCGGCGACGCCGGTGTCGTAGGAACGGCACATCTCCTCGAACACCTCGCGGGTCACGGGTGTGCCGTCGATCTCGCTGAAACCGTGCCGCGCGAAGAACGAGGTCTCGAAGGTGAGCACGAATACCCGGGACAGCTGCAGCTCCCGGGCCATGTCCATCAGGCGCGCGACGATCCGGTGACCGACGCCGCGGCTTGCATACCCGGTGTCGACCGCGACGGTACGCACTTCGCCGAGGTCGGCCCAGAGCACGTGCAACGCGCCGCAGCCGACCACCACACCGTCGAGGTCGGCCACCCAGAACTCCTGGACCGCCTCGTAGAGGGTGACGAGGTTCTTCTCCAACAGGATGCGACCCGCGTACTGGTCGATGAGTTCTTTGATCCGGGGTACGTCGGAGGTTCGTGCCCGGCGGATCGCGGCGTCGCGTACCTCCGTCGCCGAGACGTTCTCGTCGTCGGTAGCGGTCGGTCCCGGGGTAGCAGTCGGTGGCGTCCGGGGTGCCGGGTCGGGGACGGCAGGGGGCATGGGACCTCACAGTAGTCGTGCCCGGGAGGGGCGCGCACGTGCCTTTGCGCCCGAGTCTGCCCTCGCGGACTGCCCGCGACCGGGGTGCCGATAGGCTGTGGGCGTGCGGGAGCAGTATCGCCTGGTCGGCTGGCGACCACGAGAGATCGGTGCGTCATGACCGATCGGATGCGCCGTGCCGTGCACGAGAACGGGATCGCAGGTGCCGGCCGTGGGCCCGACCACATCACCGACCCCGTCGACCCGGTACCCCTGGTCAACATTGCGAACGCGCTCACCGTCTTCCGGATCGTCCTGGTTCCCGTGTTCGTCGCGGCCTTGTTCATCGGCGGCGGCCACGACACGGCGTGGCGGATCACGGCAGCCGCGATCTTCGCGATCGCGGCCATCACGGACCGATACGACGGGCGTCTCGCGCGGGAACGAGGCCTCGTCACCGACTTCGGGAAGATGGCCGATCCGATCGCCGACAAGGCGCTCATCGGTGCGGCGCTCGTCGGCTTGTCCGTCCTCGGCGACCTCTCGTGGTGGGTGACCGCCGTGATCCTCGCCCGGGAACTCGGTGTCACCGCTCTTCGGTTCTGGGTCTTGCGTCACGGTGTGATCCCGGCCAGCCGGGGAGGCAAGCTGAAGACCCTGCTCCAGGCGGTGGCCATCGGCCTCTACCTGCTGCCGCTGGGCGGACCATGGCATGTGGCCGCCGCCGTCGTGATGGGCCTTGCGCTGGTCGTCACGGTGTTCACGGGCTTCGATTACATCTGGCAGGCCCTGGTTCTGCGGAATCGGTCCGTCGCGGCCGCCCGAACGGGGACCGGAGCCGGCGACGGGTCGTCCGACGCCTCCGGAGCGCCCGATGTTCGCCCTCGGCGCAACACCGGATGACGTGCGCGATACGGCGCGGCAGCGGCCGTGATATTCGACTACTGTCGTCGTCACGGCGGCGACATCCGCCGAACCGGCGAACCTGGGTCGTCGGGAACCGGTGCGGTGTCGCAGACGTTGTGGTGATGGTCTGGTCCGGCGACCGACGAGGTGGTCGTGGCCGGAAGACAACCGAGCAGTGAGGAGGACGCCCGATGGCAGTGCTACTGCGAGAGGCGCTGGGCGAGAGCCTGCGCCGGGTACGCACGACGCAGGGCCGGACGCTGCGTGAGGTGTCCACCGACGCCCGGGTCAGCCTCGGCTACCTGTCGGAGGTCGAACGTGGGCAGAAGGAGGCGTCCAGCGAGCTCCTCGCTGCGATCTGTGACGCACTCGACGTGGAGATCGCCGAGCTCCTGCTCGACATCGGCCTCGCCATGCTCCCCGCCGACAGCGACCGTCTGATCGGCGCCGAGACGATCGCGACCACGGACATGGGCGTGCTCGACGCCAAGGTCGTCATCCCGGGGCCCGCCGGACGTTCCGAGGAGGCGGCGCTCGCCGCCGCATGATGCTCCGCGGTTCGCGCCGCACCCGACCGCGCCGCGGGCGCGACCGGGATCATGGTGTGTCACCGTGTGACGGTCCCAGACGCTAGATTGGTTACACACTCACCGACCACCCGGAATGGAGTTGACGCAAGAATGGCGAACCCGTTCGTGAAGGCGTGGCGCTACCTGATGGCACTTGGTAACGCCAAGATCGACGAGAACGCAGACCCGAAGATCCAGATCCAGCAGGCGATCGAGGACGCGCAGCGTCAGCACCAGGCCCTGTCCCAGCAGGCGGCGTCGGTCATCGGCAATCAGCGTCAGCTGGAGATGAAACTCAACCGTCAGCTCGAGGAGATCGAGAAGCTCCAGGCCAACACCCGCCAGGCACTGACACTGGCCGATCAGGCGACCGCGGCGGGCGATTCGGCGAAGGCGCAGGAGTACACCAACGCCGCCGAGGCCTTTGCCGCCCAGCTGGTCACCGCGGAGCAGAGCGTCGAGGATCTCAAGGTGCTGCACGACCAGTCGTTGCAGGCGGCCGAGCAGGCCAAGAAGGCCGTCGAGCGCAACGCGATGACGCTGCAGCAGAAGCTGGCCGAGCGGTCCAAGCTGCTGAGCCAGCTCGAGCAGGCCAAGATGCAGGAGCAGGTGAGCGCGTCGCTCAATCAGATGAGCGAGCTCGCGGTGCCGGGCAACACCCCGAATCTCGACCAGGTGCGCGACAAGATCGAGCGTCGCTACGCCAATGCGTTGGGGCAGGCCGAACTCGCGCAGAACACCGTCCAAGGTCGCATGCAGGAGGTCGAGCAGGCCGGGGTCCAGATGGCCGGCCACGCACGACTCGAGCAGATCCGCGCCAGCATGCAGGGTGGTGCCCTCCCGTCCGCCGGCACGGGCGCTGCGCAGCCGGCCGCCCAGCCCGCGCAACCGTCCACACCGGCGACCGAACAACCGCCCCAGACCGGCAACTGAGCCGACCGGACACGATCGACCACGACGAACGGCCTCCCGCCGAGTGGGGGGCCGTTCGTCGTCCGATGCGCATGCCGACCGGTGCGTCCTGCGCGGTCCCGGGTGCGTGTGGCAGCGAGGAGATCCATGGCACGCGTGGCCATCGTGGCGGGACCTGATGCGGGACATGCCTTTCCGGCCTTCGCACTCGCCGAACGTCTGGGGACAGACGGCATCGGCACGACCGTCTACACGGGGCTTCGATGGCGCGCGGCCGCTGCCGAACGAGGCATCGAGGTGGTCGAGCTCCCGGGGCTGGCCGTCGAGGACGGGGACGACGACACCGACGCCGGTGCGAAGCTGAGCGGACGGGCCGGTCGGATCGCGGTGTCGCTGGCGCCCGTGCTCGCCGAGCGTCGGGTGGATCTGGTGATCTCGGACGTGATCACCGTCGGGGGCGGATGGGCGGCCGAACTGGTGGGTGTCCCGTGGGTGGAACTGTCGCCGCACCCGCTGTACCGACCGTCTCGCGGCCTGCCGCCGATCGGCGCAGGTCTCGAACCCGGTACGGGCTGGTCGGGCCGGCTGCGCGACGCGGCGATGCGCGCGGCGACCGCGCGATCGTTGCGACGCGGTGAGCGGCAGCGTGCGCGGGCGCGGTCCGAGATCGGCCTCGGCACATCGATACCCCGCCCCGCGGCGCGGCTCGTCGCGACGTTGCCCGCGCTGGAGGTGTACCGGCCGGATTGGCCCGCGGACGCGCATCTCGTGGGCCCGTTGCTGTGGGAGCCGACCGGATCGGTGTTCGAGCGGCCGCCGGGGACGGCACCGCTGATCTTGGTCGCGCCCTCGACCGCGGTCACCGGCGCCGCGGACATGGCCGGCGCCGCGATCTCCGCACTGTCCGCCGACGAGCTCGGATTTCCTGTGCGGGTGGTTCTCTCGGCCCTCGACCCGCCGTCGTCGGGACAGCTCCCGGATCATCTGGTGGTCGGCACGGCGCGCCAGGACGAGATCCTGCCCGACGTCGACCTGGTGATCTGCGGTGGCGGGCACGGGATGCTGGCCAAGGCGCTCGCGGCCGGTGTTCCGGTTGTGACGGTTCCCGGGGGCGGTGACCAGTGGGAACTGGCGAATCGGGTGCAGCGCCAGGGGAGTGGCCGTCTCGTCCGGCCGGTGGAAGTGCGCTCTCTCGCGTCGGCGGCGCGCGAGGTGCTCACCGATCCGGCGTACGCCGATGCGGCACGGTGTGCCTCGGCATCGGCAGCCGGGGTCGTCGACCCGGTACAGGTGGTTCGGCGCCTGTTGTCGCAGTGAGAAGGGACGTTCGGCGTGGGTAGGCTGGCCGCGTGCGTCTGACCGAATTCACCGAGCTGATCACCGCCGAGTTCGGGGGGCGGGCGGCCGATTCGATCCTGGTCGACCACGTTCTCCTCGAATTCGGTGGACGTACCGGGGCGCAGGCGATCGAAGGCGGCGCCGATCCCCGGGACGTCTGGATGGCCATCTGTCGCGACTTCGACGTCCCCCGCGAACGCTGGTGACGGCGACGCGGGACTGTCGGCCCGCCTGCCGGTGATCCGCGCGCGGCGATCTGTCCACGCGGCGTGTCGGTGCTTGCCATCGAACACATGTTCGTTCATTGTGGGTGTTGTCGGAACCACGGACTCCGGGCGTGCGTCAGACATTGAGACGACAAAGCAACGACGCGCGCAGACGGAAGTTGTCGGATCCCGTGGCTAACGTGCAACCCACATCAGCCACACATGAGACCACCTGGCCGGTCACCGGCCCCGAGTTCGGAGGAGAACCCCATGGCAGCAGCACCGCAGGACAGGGAGAAGGCGCTCGATCTGGCCCTCGCGCAGATCGACAAGAACTTCGGCAAGGGATCGGTCATGCGGCTCGGCGAGGAGACCCGTCAGCCGATCGCGGTCATCCCGACCGGCTCCATCGCCTTGGATGTGGCTCTCGGCATCGGCGGCCTCCCACGTGGCCGGGTCGTGGAGATCTACGGCCCGGAATCCTCGGGTAAGACCACCGTCGCCCTGCATGCGGTGGCCAACGCCCAGGCCGCCGGCGGCATCGCCGCCTTCATCGATGCCGAGCACGCTCTCGATCCTGATTACGCGGCCAAGCTCGGCGTCGACACCGATGCGCTGCTGGTGTCGCAGCCCGACACCGGGGAGCAGGCGCTGGAGATCGCGGACATGCTGATCCGTTCGGGCGCGCTCGACATCCTGGTCATCGACTCGGTCGCCGCGCTCGTACCGCGTGCCGAGATCGAGGGTGAGATGGGCGACAGCCATGTGGGACTGCAGGCGCGCCTGATGAGCCAGGCACTGCGGAAGATGACGTCCGGGCTGAGCAACTCGAAGACCACTGCCATCTTCATCAACCAGCTGCGCGAGAAGATCGGCGTCATGTTCGGGTCCCCGGAAACCACCACCGGCGGCAAGGCCCTGAAGTTCTATTCCTCTGTCCGGCTTGATGTCCGGCGTATCGAAACCCTCAAGGACGGCACCGATGCAGTCGGTAACCGCACCCGGGTGAAAGTGGTCAAGAACAAGGTGGCACCACCGTTCAAGCAGGCCGAGTTCGACATCCTCTACGGCCAGGGCATCAGCAAGGAAGGCTCGCTCATCGACATGGGCGTTGCCGAAGGTTTCATCCGCAAGTCGGGTTCATGGTTCACCTATGAGGGCGATCAGCTGGGCCAGGGCAAGGAGAACGCCCGGAAGTTCTTGCTGGAGAACGACGACGTCCGGGATGAGATCGAGAAGAAGATCAAGGAGAAGCTGGGCATCGGGGCCGTCGTCGACGCTGACGAGGTCGCACCCGCTCCGGTGGAATTCTGATCGAGCCGTGAGCAGTACCACACCGGACCCCGAAGAACGGGCCGGTCCCAGCGCATGGGACGCGGCACTCCGACTCCTCGGGGTCCGTGCTCGTTCCCGACAGGAAATGGCCGAACGGCTGGTCCGCAAGGGCTTTGATGCCGACACCGTGGACGACGTGATGATCCGACTGGAGAAACATCAACTCGTCGACGACTCCGAGTTCGCGAACGAATGGGTGCGGTCTCGGCACACCCATTCGGGCCGGGGGCGTGTGGCGCTCCGTCAGGAACTCCGCAGGAAGGGGATCGACGCCGGCATCATCGAGGCCGCGCTCGACGACGTGGATCCTGACGACGAGCGTGCCGTCGCCGGCGAACTCGTCGCCAAGAAGCTCACGCCAATTCAGATCGACCGTCTGCGCGCCGATCCCGCCGTGCGCGACACCATGTTCCGACGGCTGGCGGGCATGCTGATGCGCCGGGGCTATCCGCAGTCGATGGCCATCGATGTCGTCACCGAGGCGCTCGACGGCGTGAACACCGAGGTCTGAGCAGGTGGACTGACACCGAGGTCTGAAGTTCACGGCTGCTCGTCTCGAATCCGCCCTACTTCGGACCTAACGTCGGCAGGTTTTCCATCGCCGCCAGGTCGGCGGCCTCGGCGTCGGGGACCACTCGCTTTGTCCGGCCCTGACGCAACCGCTGTTCGAGATAGGTGGCCAGCGACGACAAGCCGAAGTTGATGACGATCATCACGATGGCGACCACGACCAACGCGGGGAGATAGTTCCCGTAATAGGACGCGGACTGGATGCCGGAACGGACCACCTCGATGTAACCGATCGCGTATCCGAGCGCGCTGTCCTTCAGCGCGATGACCATCTGGGAGATCAACGCCGGCAACATCGCGGTGATCGCCTGCGGGAGCAGGATGATGCGCATCATCTGCGATTTGCGGAGACCCACGGCCATGGATGCCTCGGTCTGGCCCTTGGGGAGAGAGTTGATCCCGGAACGGAGGATCTCGGCGATCACCGAACCGTTGTACAGGGTCAGGCCGGTGACCACGGCCGCAAACGCCAGTTGTGACGACGGGAAGATCGCATAGTCGGCGAACAGGTAGTAGGCGAAGATCATCAGGATCAACACCGGGATCGCACGGAAGACCTCGACGAACAATCCGGACAGCGCCCGCAGCCACCGGTGATCGGACAACCGGCCGATGCCGAGGATCGAGCCGAGCAGCAACGCCAGGACGATCGAGAGTGCCGCCGCCTTGAGCGTGCCCCACAGACCGGGCAGGACGTAGGTGGTCCAGGTGGTGGACTTGACGAAGGGGTTCCACTTTTCCGACGTCAGCTGGTCGTTGCCGCCCAGGATGTAGAGCACGTAGGCGGCGATAGCGATCAGGATGGCGATGAAGACGATCGCAATGATGCGATTACGCATCCGCGCCTTGGGTCCGGGTGCGTCGTAGAGGACGGTCGCGTTGGAGCTCATCGTTTCACCGCCAGTCGTTTGGCCAGGTACCCGAAGACGAAACCTTCGGTCAGCGTGATGATCATGAAGCCGATCGCGATGATCGCGAACACCGCGATGATTTGATCGGAGAACGTCTCGAGTTCCTCTTTCATCAGCAGCGAGGCCTCGGCCACACCGATGACGGACGCGATCGTGGTGTTCTTGGTCAGCGCGATCAGCACACTGCCCAGCGGCCCGATCACCGAGCGGAGCGCTTGCGGCAGGATGATGATGCCGAGGACCTGCGGGAACGTGAGTCCCAGCGATCGTGCGGCCTCGGCCTGGCCGATCGGCACGGTGTTGAAACCCGAACGCAATGTCTCGCACACGAATGTCGCCGTATAGAGCACGAAGGCCAGGACCGCGAGCCAGAAGTTGTTGTTGTCGATGAAGTTCTCGTTGTCCGGTGCCAGGGTGAGACCGAGATTCTGGTACAGACCGATGGAACAGAACAGGATGATCAGTGTCAGTGGGGTGTTGCGGACCACGTTGATGTAGACCTCGGAGAACCCGCGCATCACCGGAACCGGGGACACCCGCATCGCGGCCAGCAGGGTGCCCCAGATCAGCGCCCCGATCGACGAGAAAAAGGTCAGTTTCAGCGTCACCCAGAAGGCGGGCCACAGTTGCGGCCCCATATCCGCCCAGAGTTCACTCATCGGCGATCAGCCCTTCCTCGTCAGCTCAGGCCCGGCGGGCACGGGGTGGAAGTGGAATCGAGGAACTCGAGATTCCCCGGATCGGGGGCGAACTTGTATTTCGAGTCGGGGCTGTCGGCCCGGGCGATCATCGAGTCCACCGTCTCGTTGCCGATGGCGTCGCGGAGCGCCCGATCCCAAGGGGACTGGCCATCCGGGCCGGGGACGAGCATCGCGTCTATCGCCTCGTTGACCTTGGCCACGGCATCGGGATGCTCCTTGGCCATACCGACCCCGTAGTACTCGGTAGAAAACGGCGTGCCGGCCTTCTTCAGCGCGTCCTTCACACATGCGTCCTCCGGATAGGACATGCCCACCAGTTTGAACTCGTCGGGGAAGAAGTTGGCATAACCTGCCAGGATCACCTCGTCGGTGGTCAGCGCGTCGACCTTGCCGCGGCGCAGCGCCTCCACACATGACGAGTAGGAGTCGTACTCCTGTAACTGCACGTTGGGCAGCTGCGCCTTGACGTTCTGGGCGGGAGTCGAGCCGGTGACCGAACAAAGCTTCTTCCCGGCGTTCAGGTCGGTCAGGGAGGAGATCGAGTTGTCGTCGTCGCGGACGAGTAGACCCTGGTAATTGATCAGGTAGGGCCCGGCGAAGGCGACCTCCTTCGCCCGGGCGGGGGTGATCGAGTAGGTGGCCGCGATCATGTCCACCTCGCCGTTGTCGATCAAGGTCTCGCGCTGCGCCGACGGTGTTTCGCGCCACCGGATCTCGGGATGTTTGACACCCAACGAATCGGCGATGTGATTCACGACAAAGGTCGAGACCGACGGATCGAATCCGGTGACGGACTTGTCCGGGTTCCGGATACCGAGGCCGGGCTGGTCGTATTTGGTGCCCAGGACAACCGAGCCACTGCGGATCGAGTCGAGCAGGTTGCGCGGATCGGTGTTGCCGCACCCGGCCAGTGCTCCGGCGACGAGCGCAAGAGTGAGGGTGAGGATTCCGATACCGGTGGCCCGGTGCGCACGACGAACCGACGTCGATGGTGATGTGGACCCCATGTCAGTGGCCCAGGATCTTCCCGAGGAAATCGCGGGCGCGTTCGGATCGGGGATTGGAGAAGAAGCTCTCCGGGTCGGAATCCTCCACGATCGCACCGTCGGCCATGAAGATCACCCGATCGGCCGCCTTGCGCGCGAAGCCCATCTCGTGGGTCACAACGATCATCGTCATCCCCTCCTTGGCGAGGGAGACCATCACGTCGAGAACCTCGTTGACCATCTCAGGGTCGAGCGCCGACGTGGGCTCGTCGAAGAGCATGATCTTCGGGGCCATCGCGAGCGACCGCGCGATGGCGACACGCTGCTGCTGGCCGCCGGACAGCTGGGCGGGGTATTTGTCCTTCTGACTCTCGATGCCGACGCGTTCGAGAAGTTCGAGTGCACGTTTGTTGGCATCGGCCTTGCTCTTCTTGCGCACCTTGGTCGGGGCGAGCGTCACATTCTGCAGGATTGTCTTGTGCGCGAACAGATTGAAGGACTGGAACACCATCCCGACGTCGGCGCGCAGACGAGCGAGATCCTTGCCCTCGTCGGGCAGCAGCTTGCCCTCGACGTAGATCTCACCGCTGTCGACGGGCTCGAGGCGGTTGATGGTGCGGCACAGGGTCGACTTGCCCGAGCCCGATGGGCCGAGCACCACGACAACCTGCCCGGCCGGAACCTCGAGGTTGATGTCGCGCAGCACGTGCAGTGATCCGAAATGCTTCTGAACGTCTTTCATGACGATCATCGGCTGTGACCCGGCCGTCGGCTCGGTCGTCGCGGGTTCCTCGATCGGCGAATCGGTCATAAGGGATCAGCCTAGTGTGAGCGGGGCGGCGCGTCCTGTTCATCGGCCGTCCGAGTGTCGAAAAGCGGATTTGCGCAGGCCCGTACCCTGGGAGGCGTGAGTATCGAGTTGTCCGAGCGGCGTGGCGCCCGTGACGCCGGAGCCGGCGTCGGGTCAGACGTTGCCGCACCCGCCCGCAGCTATCAGGTGCGGACGTACGGCTGTCAGATGAACGTGCACGATTCGGAACGTATCGCAGGCCTCCTGGAGGCCGCCGGATACACCAAGGCGCCCGACGACGCCGATGCCGATCTGGTCGTGTTCAACACCTGTGCCATCCGGGAGAACGCGGACAACAAGCTGTACGGAAACCTGTCACATCTCGCGCCCGCGAAGTCGGAGCGCCCCGGCATGCAGATCGCGGTCGGCGGGTGTCTCGCGCAGAAGGACAAGGACACGGTGCTGCGCAAGGCGCCGTGGGTCGACGTCGTGTTCGGCACGCACAACATCGGCTCGTTGCCCGCATTGCTCGAGCGCGCGCGGCACAACGAGTCGGCGCAGGTCGAGATCCTCGAATCACTCGAACGGTTCCCGTCGACCCTGCCGGCCAAGCGTGACTCCGCCTACTCCGGTTGGGTGTCGGTCTCCGTCGGCTGCAACAACACCTGCACGTTCTGTATCGTGCCGTCGCTGCGCGGCAAGGAGGTCGACCGCAGACCGGGCGAAGTCCTGGCCGAGGTGCAGGCGCTCGTCGACCAGGGCGTCAGCGAGGTGACCCTGCTCGGTCAGAACGTGAACGCATACGGGATGTCGTTCGCAGATCCCGACCAGCCCCGCAACCGTGGCGCCTTCGCGGAGCTGCTGCGTGCCTGCGGGAGCATCGAAGGGCTCGAGCGCGTCCGGTTCACGTCACCGCATCCGGCCGAATTCACCGACGACGTCATCGAGGCGATGGCGCAGACGCCCAATGTCTGCCCGCAGTTGCACATGCCGCTGCAATCGGGCTCCGACCGCATCCTGAAGTCGATGCGGCGCAGCTACCGGCAGCGCAAATTCCTCGGCATCCTCGACAAGGTGCGGACGGCCATGCCACACGCCGCGATCACCACCGACATCATCGTCGGCTTCCCGGGTGAGACCGAGGAGGACTTCCAGCAGACGCTCGACGTGGTTGCCGCGGCCCGGTTCTCCAGCGCGTTCACCTTCCAGTACTCGCCGCGTCCCGGAACGCCGGCCGCCTCGATGCCGGACCAGGTCCCGCCGGAGGTGGTCGGGGAGCGCTACCGACGGTTGATCGCCCTGCAGGAGGAGATCTGTCTCACCGAGAACCGGGCCATCGTCGGTACCGAGGTCGAACTGCTCGTCGTCGCCGACGACGGTCGGAAATCGGCGCACACCCGGCGGATGACAGGCCGGGCGCGCGACGGACGTCTCGTCCATTTCGCCGCGGGGGAGCGGGACGGGAGCGACGTGATCCGTCCTGGTGACGTGGTGACGACCCACGTGACCGGTGCTGCCCCACACCATCTCATCGCCGATGCGGGGGTGGTGACGCACCGCCGGACCCGGGCCGGAGATGCCCACGAGACGAGCCGCACGCCGACGACACCGCCGGTCGGAGTCGGACTCGGTTTACCGACGATCGGTGCGGCGCCTGTCGAACCGAGCGCCACCGGATGTGCAGGAGGTTGTGGCTGATGGCCGACGCGAGTGACCGTCCGGAGGACGGAACGGACGGGGCCGAGGTTCCCCCCGACCGCGACAACGCGACCGATGCGGGCCGCTTCGCGGAGTACGAAGGAGATCTGCGCAAGGCCGAACGCAAGGTCGCCGGTGAGATCGATCCCGGCATGCGAGCCCTGGTGGTCGCCGTGGCGGTCCTCGTGGCGATGCTCTCGCTCGTGCTGCCGCACACCGGCTCCGCGAGCGGCATCGACGTGCTCACGTTCTCCCCGGACGCGGTGGCCGAGCGGGTCACGATCACCTCGAAGGTGTTCGTCTATTTCGTTGCCATCTTCGGGATCGGCGCCTCGGTTCTGGCGTTGCTGACACGTCGCTGGATCATCGCGTGGATTGCGCTGTGTGGCAACGCGATCGCGTGTGTGGCCGGAATGCTCGCCTGGTGGTCGCGGAACACGCCGGGCGTCGGTGGCATCCAACCGCCGTCGGGCGTGGGTATCGGGCTGATCATCGGCTGGCTGGCCGTCTTGGTGCTCACCTTCCACTGGGCCCGCGTCGTGTGGGCCCGCAGCACCTATCACCTGGCACTCGAGGAAGAGCGGCGCAAGGAAGCAGCGACCCGCGACGCCCTGGCGCGCTCGTTGCAGCGCAAACCCGGTCAGGACAACTGAGAGTTCGAGCGCTACCGGTCAGCGGTCGGCGATCGCGCTGGCCGCGGCGTCGGCCCATTCTTTCCACTGCGCCGCCTGGTCGCGGAGCTTGGCGGCGTCCTTGGCCTTGCCGCGCTCCTCGGCCTTGCGGGCCTGATCCTCGAACTGGGCCGCACGATCCGCGAACTGGGCGGCCCGCGCCTGGGCCTCGGGGTCGGTGCGCTGCCACTGGGCGTCTTCGGCGTCGCGAATCCGCTTCTCCAGCGCACGGGCACGGCCCTCGAGGCCGCTCATCTGTTCACGCGGTACCTTGCCGATCTCATCCCACTTTTCGCGGAACGCCCGGAACTCGCGGCGCGCGGCGTCGAGATCCGACGACGGGTTGATGGTCTTCTCGGCGGCGTCGAGGAGGGCGACCTTTGCCGTGGCGTTGGCCGCGAACTCGCTGTCCCGCTCGGACGTGGCGGCGTTGCGTGCCGAGAAGAACACGTCCTGGGCGGCCTTGAACCGCTGCCACAAGGCATCGTCGGCGTCGCGCGGGGCACGCCCGGCCGCCTTCCATTCGCCGAGGAGCTCGCGGAACTTCCCCGAAGTCGGACCCCAGTCGGTGGAGTCGGAGAGTTCCTCGGCGCGCGCGATCAGCTCTTCCTTGCGGGCCTTGGCACCGGCCCGCTCACGGTCGAGTTCGGCGAAATGGGCGCCGCGACGACGGTTGAAGGCGTCCCGCGCCTTGGCGTAGCGCTTCCACAGGGCATCGTCGGTCTTGCGATCGACTCCCTTGATGGTCTTCCACTCGTCGAGAATCGCGCGGAGCCGGTCGCCGGCCGCTTTCCACTGTGTCGAGTCGGAGCCGATCTCCTCGGCTTCGGCGGCCAGCACCTCCTTGCGCGCGATCGCCTCGGTGCGCAGCCGGTCCCGCTCGGACTTGATCGAGTCGGCCACCTCGTCGGCACTCCCGACGATCAGGTTCAACCGCTCCTCGAGTGCCGCCACGTCGCCGATGACCGCCGCCGTCGGCAGCGCGTCGAGCAGGTGTTGGGCGGCCGCCTGGGCCTTCCGCGGATCGCCGGACCGCGCAGCGAGGCGTTCCTCGAGGATCTCCACCTCGGTGGCGAGGTCGTCGAACTTGCGCGCGAAATGGGCGAGGCCGTCCTCGACCGAACCCGCTTGCCAGGACCCGATCTCCCGTTCACCGCCGGCCGCCTTGAGCCAGACCACACCGTCCGCGTCGATTCGTCCGAACTGGTGCGGGTCCCCGTGCGGGACGGGGGTCGGCACCGGGGGCAACTCGCTCGGTCGTGGGTGTGGGCCGGGCCGGGGACCGGGTTTCGGCCCCGGTCTCGGCCGCGGTGGTGGCGTCGCTTGCTCTGCGGACGGCGACGGACTACCTGTCGCCGCGGTGTCGGCAGGGGTCGTCGACTCCGTCACCTCGGAGGCATTCGTCGGATCGGTCGGATCAGTCATGTGCAGGTGCCCTCTCCCGCAGGTTGGTTGCCGCGCGTCACGGCTGCCGTCGCATCGATACCTCTGTGGCGCCCGGCGTCGACACGGAGGTCTCACCATTCAAACAGGTCAGAGCTCTTCGTGGGGCCGCTGCCACGACATTGCACCGCGATGCCGGTGCTGAGCGCGCCTCATCGCTCGACTAGCGTCGTGGTCGTGCTGGCGTCCGTGGTGTTCGTGCCGAGTGCTCCTCTGCTGGTGCCGGCTCTGTCCGGCCCGCTCGCCGTCGACACCGACGAGGTGCGCGCCGCGACCCGGGCCGCGGGCCGAGATCTGGCCGTGACGGCGTCGACGTGGATCGCGATCGGCGCCACCGATACCGGCGTCGACCAGGTCGGCACGGCCGGGACCTTTCTGCCCTATGGGGTCGACGTTCCGGTATTCCTCGGCGCGGGTGATGTCGGTGGTCGACCGGGCGACACCCGCGGCCTGCCGTTGTCGTTGCTCATCGCGGGCTGGCTCCGTGCCGAGGCCGGGGCCGGGGTCGTCACGCCCGTCCCGGTGGCAGCCGGCGCGACGCCCGAACAGTGTGCGCAGTTGGGTGCAGAGGTCGCCGGGCGTGTCGACGGCCAGTCGGAGCGGATCGGGGTCCTCGTGGTCGGCGACGGTGCGATCTCGTTGTCGCCGCGGGCGCCCGGCGGCGGACTGCGGGAATCGGCCGTCCGTCTCCAGCAGCTCATCGACGACGCGCTCGGCTCCGCCGACGCCGCAGCGCTCGCCGGGCTCGATCCCGAGGTGTGCGTCGCCGAGGGCGTGGGCGGGCGACCGGCCTGGCAGGTCGCCGCAGCGCTCTGCGCCGGTCGTACGATGCGCGGCGAACTCCGATACGCGCGCGCGCCATTCGGGGTCGGTTACGTGGTCGCGGTCTGGACACCACAATGACCGCTCCGATTCCGGTCGCGGTCGTCGGTCCCACTGCGAGCGGCAAGTCGGATCTCGCGCTCGACCTCGCGGAGCGACTCGACGGCGAGATCGTCAATCTCGACGCGATGCAGCAGTACCGCGGGATGGACATCGGCACGGCGAAACTGACGGCGCGCGAGCGTCGCGGCATCCCGCACCATCAGATCGATGTCCTGGACGTGACCGAGACGGCGACCGTCGCGCGGTATCAGCAGTCCGCCGCCGCCGACGTGGAGACGCTGCTCACGGCGGGCCGGACCCCGATCCTGGTCGGCGGGTCGATGATGTACATCCAAGGGCTGCTGGACGATTGGCACTTCCCGGCAACCGACGCCGACGTGCGGGCGAAGTACGAGGCGATGCTCGCCGATGTCGGGGTGGCCCGTCTCCATCAGCGTCTCGCCGAGGTCGACCCGCAGGCCGCCGCGTCCATCCTCGCCACCGACGGACGACGGATCGTGCGCGCCCTCGAGGTCGTCGAGATCACCGGTGAACCGTTCGCGGCGTCGGCACCCACCATCGGGGACCCGCGATGGGGTACGCGGATTCTCGCACTCGACCGGGAGACCGGCGCCCTGGACGAGCGGATCCGGTTGCGCACCCGGCAGATGTTCGCGGGTGGGTTGGAAACGGAGGTGCGAGATCTCTGTGAGGTCGGTCTGCGCGAGGGGCGGACGGCCTCCCGGGCCATCGGATATGCACAGGTCCTCGCGGCTCTCGACGGCGAACACGACATGGCGACGGCCGAGGAACTCACCTTCATCGGGACGCGGCGTTACGTCCGCCGGCAGCGTTCGTGGTTCCGCCGCGACCATCGCATCGGATGGCTCGACGCTGCAGAACCCGACCTGATCGGTGCCGCACTCCGCGCGATCGGCCACGGCTGATCGGTGCGTGGCCGGGTCCGACAGCAGGCCCGTACCCTGGATCGGGTGACGGCGACACAGTCCACTTCCACTGCACAGTCCACCGCCCGGCCCGAACCGGCCTCCGACCGTCGGCGTTTCGTCAAGGGGCACGGTACCCAGAACGACTTTGTCATCCTCACCGACCCGGCGGCCGACCTCGAATTGACCGAGCCCGTGGTGGCGGCGCTGTGCGACCGTCGGCGCGGCATCGGCGCGGACGGACTTCTGCGGGTGGTGCGCTCGGCCGCCCTGGTGGAGCGGGGAGTGCTGACCGCGCTGCCCGGCGGTGTCGCGCCCGACGACTGGTTCATGGACTACCGCAACGCCGACGGATCGGTCGCCGAGATGTGCGGGAACGGTGTGCGGGTGTTCGCCCACCACCTGCGGGCCTCGGGTCTGGTCTCCGACGACGAGTTCACCGTCGGGTCGCGTGCCGGTGCCCGACCGGTGATCGTGCACAGCCACGACGACGTCCGCGCCGACGTGACCGTCGAGATGGGGAAGGTGCGTCTGGACGGTGAATCGATGGTGCGGATCGGCGACGACGCGTATCGCGGTGCGATGGTCGATGTGGGCAATCCGCACCTGGCCTGCGTGGTGCCGGACATGACCGCCGCCGACCTCGCGACTGTCGACTTCACCGCGGGGGTCGAGATCGACGGCCAGGCCTTTCCACACGGGGCCAATGTGGAGCTGGTGACGCCCGCCGGGCCTGTGGACAAGCGTGGACGTCTACCCGCGGCGATGCGGGTTTTCGAGCGCGGTGTGGGCGAGACGCGCAGTTGCGGGACCGGCCTGGTGGCGGCCGGAGTCGCGGTTCTGGCCGCCGGTGGCCAGTCCACCGGCACCCTGTGCATCTCCGTGCCCGGTGGTCGCGTCGAGGTGGGCATCCGGGCGGACGGTTCCCACCTGCGCGGACCGTCGATGCTGGTCGCGGACGGGGAACTGCGGGCCGGTTGGGACCGGCTCCAGGACTGATCTCGGCGGCCACCCGGCGGTCACCGGAAATCCAGGTGCTGAGTGGTCCCATGACGTGAGATCATGGTCTTGCCTATGACCGAATCAGCATCCACACCATTTTCCCTGTCCACCCCGGACGACGACGATCTCACCGACCTCCCCGAGACCGCCACCGAGCCGGGTGCCGGCCGCGACATCCTCCGCGGTCTGGCCCAACCCACGACGGGTGAGCTCCAGCTCTCCGAGCGCGCCTCGCTGCAGCGTGTCGCCGGACTGTCGACCGAACTCACAGACGTCACCGAGGTCGAGTACCGGCAGCTGCGACTCGAACGCGTCGTGCTGGTCGGTGTCTGGACCGAGGGTAGTGCCGCCCAGGCGCGCGCCAGCATGGTCGAACTCGCCGCGCTCGCCGAGACGGCCGGCTCGGAGGTTCTCGACGCGCTGATCCAGCGGCGATCACGGCCCGACTCGGCCACCTATATCGGGTCCGGAAAGGCCGAGGAACTCCGCGAGGCCGTGCTCACCTCCGGGGCCGACACGGTGATCTGCGACGGCGAACTCACCCCGGCCCAGCTCACCGCGCTGGAGAAAATCGTCAAGGTCAAGGTCATCGACCGCACGGCCCTGATCCTCGACATCTTCGCCCAGCACGCGACGTCGCGCGAGGGCAAAGCCCAGGTGTCCCTCGCCCAGATGGAGTACATGCTGCCCCGACTGCGCGGGTGGGGCGAGTCGATGTCGCGCCAGGCGGGTGGACGCGCGGGAAGCAACGGTGGGGTGGGCCTGCGTGGTCCGGGCGAGACGAAGATCGAGACGGATCGTCGGCGCATCCGTGAGCGGATGGCGAAGCTGCGTCGCGAGATCCGCGGGATGAAAAAGTCGCGCACCGTGATGCGCGCGGCGCGGGAACGCAACGCCATCCCGCGGCTGACGGTCGCCGGATACACGAACGCCGGCAAGTCGAGTCTCGTCAACGCGATGACCGGGTCAGGAGCGCTGGTGCAGGACGCACTGTTCGCCACCCTCGACCCCACCACCCGTCGCGCCACCCTCGACGACGGGCGCGCAGTGGTGTTCACCGACACCGTCGGATTCGTGCGGCACCTGCCGACGCAGCTCGTCGAGGCGTTTCGCTCGACGCTGGAGGAGGTGGTCGACGCCGACCTGGTGCTCCACGTCGTCGACGGTGCGGATGCCTTTCCCGCCGAACAGATCTCGGCCGTCCGCCAGGTGATCAACGAAGTGGTCGCCGAGGAGGGCGCCGCGCCGCCGCCGGAGCTGTTGGTCATCAACAAGATCGACGCCGTCGACGCCACCAGGATGGCCGAACTGCGCGGGGCGTTCGGCGATGCGGTGTTCGTGTCGGCGCGCACCGGTGAGGGACTGCCGGAGCTGTTCGACCGGCTCCGCGAGTTCATCGGGCGCTCCGACGTGGAGCTGACGATCGACGTGCCGTACACCCGTGGTGACGTGGTGTCGCGGATTCACGAGGAGGGCGAGGTGGTGTCGAGCGAACACACCGCGAACGGCACCCGGATGAGGGTGCGCGTCCCCGCCGCCTTCGCGGGCGCGCTCGACGATCTCACGGTCACGACCGCACGGTGATGTAGCCAATCCGCCGACCGGGCCCAGAATTCCATCGAGCGGGCACAGAAATCCGCCGAGCGGGCACAGAAATCCGCCGAGCGGGCGTAGGCACTGATGCCCACGCACGCTCGACGGAATGGTGCGCGCGATCGACAGGATTCTCCGCACGCTCGACGTGAATCCGTGAGCGGACGGCGGGATTCCGAGCCCTCGGCGACGGGAGGCGGGAACCGCTCGGGAGGGCGCCGACCTCAGTCGGCGTCGAGATCCTTCGCGACCAGGGTGGCGATCGCATCGAGGGTGTTCTGATCCTCGGCGGTGACCACGACGTTGGTGCCCTTCTCGGCGCCGAGCGTCATGATCATCAGAGCCGAACCGGCATCCACCGGGTCTCCGCCCTCGAGGCCGATGGTGACCGCGGTGCCGGCGTCCGCGACCGCCTCGGCGATGATCGTCGCGGGGCGGGCGTGCAGTCCGACGGCGGAGCCGACGGCGACGGTGGTGCTGGGCATGTGGGTGTCTCCTCACTCATTTGGTGGTGATGTCTGAATAGTGTCGCTGACGACGATTGTGCACGCGTTTCGCGACGACGTGGTACGGCTTGGCCGATCAGCTCAGGCTGCGACGGTCTCCAGTTCGGGTACGGTCGTCGCCTCTTTCCGGGCCGTATTCCATTGCTTGGCCGCGACGACGAGGAACGCGGACAACGCCGTTCCGGCGGCCAGCGCCACCAGGAACAGGACCCAGTGGTTCATCGTGAAGAACACGAAGATGCCGCCGTGCGGAGCGCGCTGGGTGACTCCGAACGCCATGATCAGCGCACCGGACAGTGCGCCGCCGGCCATCATCGACGGGATCACGCGGAACGGGTCGGTCGCCGCGAACGGGATCGCGCCCTCGGAGATGAACGATGCACCGAGCAGCCATGCGGCCTTGCCGTTCTCACGCTCCGGCTCGGTGAACAGCTTCGGGCGCAGCACGGTGGCCAGGGCCAGCGCCAGCGGCGGGACCATGCCTGCGCACATCACCGCGGCCATGATCTCCAGCTGTGCATTGCCGCCGATCGCGAGGCCCGCGGTGGCGAACAGATACGCCGCCTTGTTGACCGGGCCGCCGAGGTCGAAGCACATCATCAGGCCGAGCACGATGCCCAGGATGATCGCCGAGCCGCCGGACATGCTGTTGAGGCCGTCGGTCATCTGATCGGTGACCCACGCGAGCGGCTTGCCGAGCAGCATGTACAGGAGGACGCCGATGATCAAGCTGCCCAACAGCGGGATGATCACCACCGGCATCAGCCCTCGCGCCCACTGCGGCAACGGGAGTCGGGCGATCCAGAAACAGGCGACACCGGCGATGAGACCGCCGACCAGACCACCGATGAAACTGGCACCGACGGCGACCGACACCAGTCCCGCGACGAAACCGGGTGCGATACCGGGTCGATCGGCGATGGCGAACGAGATGTAGCCGGCCAGGACCGGGACCAGCATGCTCATGGCGAGACCACCGACGGCGAACAACACCGCGCCGATGTATTGGCCGAGGCCGCCTGCCGGCAGATCCCACAGACTGTTGTTCAGCGCGATGAACTGTCCGTCATTGAGCGCACCGGACGTGTCGAGTGTCGAGTTCGCGATCTCGTAGCCGCCGAGGAACGGGAGGAAGGCGAGAGCCATGAGTAGACCGCCGGCGGCGACGAACGGGATCATGTAGCTGACGCCGGTCATCAGTGCCTGCTGGACCTGTTTGCCGAATCCGACGCCGCCGGCTTCCGCTGTGCTGTCCGGGACGCCGTCGCCGGAGCCCGCCACCACTGCGGCGTTCGGATTATC
Source organism: Gordonia sp. DT218 (assembly GCF_049847105.1). Classification (NCBI taxonomy): domain Bacteria; kingdom Bacillati; phylum Actinomycetota; class Actinomycetes; order Mycobacteriales; family Gordoniaceae; genus Gordonia; species Gordonia sp. DT218. Next base: position 302,102 of record NZ_JBNCNS010000005.1, read on the forward strand.
CGAGGCTGCAACCGCTTCGGCGATCATTTCGTCGGGCTCGTTGATCGCCCGCTTGACTCCGGAGGAGATGACAGGCTTGCCGTGGAAACGTTCTTTGCCCTTCACCTCGACGTCGGTGGCGAAGATGACTGCGTCCGCGTTCGCGATCACCTGCGGATCGAATGCGGTTGTCGCCGAGGACCCCTGAGTCTCCACGTGGAAGTCGATGTCGGCGCGTTCGGCCGCGTACTTGAGGGCATCTGCCGCCATGTAGGTGTGCGCGATCCCGGTCGGACACGCAGTGATCGCGACGATCGACTTGCGCTCGGGGCCGGCAGGCTCGGGTGTCGGGGGCGAGGCGCCGGCCGCTGGTGCGGTGGCCGCGCCGGTGGCCGCGGCAGTGGATGCCACCGGTTGTGCGGGTGCGGGATTGATCGCCTGATCGACGAGTTGCACCACACGGTCATCGCTCTCGGCTTCGCGAAGTGACGCGACGAAATCGGGGCGGACCAGTGAACGTGCCAGGGAGCTCAGCAGCTTCATGTGTTCGGACGCTCCGCCGGACGGCGCGGCGATGAGGAACACGAGGTCTGCCGGGCCGTCGGGTGCCCCGAAGTCGACCTTGGCGGACAGCCGCGCCATCGCGAGACTGGCCTCGGTGACCGACTCGGCGCGGGCGTGCGGGATCGCGATACCACCGGGCAGTCCGGTCGCGGACTTCGCCTCACGGGCGAGCGCTCCACGGGTGAGATCGGCGGCATCGGTGGTGCGGCCTGCGGCCTGGAGTGCTTCGGCGAGATAGCCGATCACGGCAGCCGGGTCGGCGCCCGCGTCGACGTCGAGACTCACCGTCTGCGTCGTGATGATCTGTTCGGACATCGGATTTCCTTCTACATCGGGATGTGCGGTCGTCGTGTTCGTGGAGGCTTGATGGTGGCAGGCCGTTCGGCGGGAACGAGCCCGTGCATGCGATCGTCGAGTGTCATCCGACCCGGGCGGCTCCGGAGAGGTCGGTGACCGTCACCCCGGCGAGATCGAGCTGACCCGGTGCAGGCGGCTGAGTGCCGGCGAGAGCGGTGGCGGCCGAGCCATAGGCGACCGCCGAGCGGAGCCGATCCGGTTCCGCTGCGCCGCGGGTCTCGGCGATCAGATAGCCGGCGAGCGCCGAGTCCCCGGCGCCGACGGTACTGCGAGGCACGATCGGTGGCGGTGTGGCAAACCAGTTTCCGGTGTCGGTGACCAGGATCGCCCCGGTGGCGCCGAGGGTGGCGAGGACGGCGGCCCCGGTCCGGTCCACGAGGGTGCGCGCCGCGGCGAGCAGTGGCTCGTAGTCACCTCGTGACGTCGCGGCGACGAGACGTGCGGGATCCGCGCCGGTGGCCTCGGCCAGTTCCTCGTCGTTGGGCTTCAGTAGGTCCACCCGACCCCGGACGGTCGCCGACAACGGGCCGCCGGAGGTGTCCACCGCGACGCGGCACTGCTGTCCGTCGAGCTCGTCGATGACGGTTCGATACCAGTTGTCGGACGGCCCCGGCGGCAGTGACCCGCACAGTGCCACCCAGCTCGCGCCGCGCGCATTCTCGACGACGAGATCGACGAGGGCATGTGCCTCGGCGGGGTCGAGGCGGAAGCCGGGTGCATTGATCTTGGTGGTCGTGCCGTCGGGGTCGGCGACCGTGACGTTGGATCGGACGTCGCCGTCGATCGGCAGCGCGAGATAGGGGAGGCCGACCGTGTCGAGTGCGGTGAGCAGCGGGTCGCTGGTCCGCGCGGGCAGGAGGGCAAGGGTCGACAGACCTGCCTCGGATACCACCCGCGCGACGTTGACACCCTTGCCGCCGGGTTCGGCACGCACCGATGTCGCGCGCTGCACCTCTCCGCGACTGAGCGGTGCGGCTAGCTCGAGGGTCCGGTCGAGGCTCGGGTTGGCGGTGACAGTAACGATCACCGGATCCGCTGATGGTCGTGTCATGGGGTCCTCTCGGTCACGCGATCACGACATCGATTCCGCGGACCGACAGGGCCGCGGAGGTGGCCGGGTCGATCCCGGCGTCGGTGACCAGCACGTCGATATCTGCGAGATCGGCGAACGAGGACAGGTCCTCGCGATCGATCTTTGATGAATCGGAAAGCACCACTACGCGATTGGCAACCCTGACGATCGCTGCCTTGATGGCGGCCTCGTCCGGATCGGGTGTGGAGAGTCCGTGTGACTCGCTGATCCCGTTCGCACCGACGAAGGCCGTCGAGATGCGTAGTCGCTCCAGGGCCGCCACCGTCTCGGAGCCCACGGTCGCCTGTGTGAGTCCGCGGACACGGCCGCCCAGGACATGGAGGCCCGACGAGTGGTGGCCGGCCAGCGCCGCGGCGATGGGGATGCTGTGGGTGATCAGGGTCAGACGGCGGTCACGTGGCAGGGCGAGGGCGGCCTGGAAGGTGGTGGTGCCGGCGTCGAAGAAGACAGAACCACCGTCCGGTGGGAGGAACCGGATCGCCGCTCGGCCGATGGCGACCTTTTCATGCGTGTGGGTCATCTGTCGTTCGTCGATGCCCAGCTCACCGAACACCGGTGTGGAGCCCGGCCGAACCGCACCGCCGTGTACCCGCTGGAGATGTCCTGCGCGTTCGAGGGTCGCGAGGTCCCGACGGACCGTCTCACTGGTCACGTCGAACAGCGTGGCCAACGCGGCGACGGATGCGCGGCCGTTGGCCCGCACCTGATCGGCGATCGCCTGCTGACGTTCTTCGGCGTACACGGAAGTCCTCGTCTGTTGGAATCTGTGGATTTGTATGTTGCTATATCTGTGTTTACGCCTGTTTATGTTGACAAGTCAAGGTTTTCTTGTAACTTGAATCACATAACCTTCAGTGCGGGCTCATTACCCACAGGACCCGCTGTTCGAGACAGGCCGGTAAGTCCTGGGCCGGAACGGCTCGCGGACCGACGGACGGATAGGGACTTCGGTGACACAGACACAGGTTCTGCAGGGGACGCCGGTGGTGGCGGGTAAGGCCTTCGGACCGGCGATCTGGCCGGGCGCTCGTCCGGAATACGACCCGAGCGCGGCGGAGGCTGCCGTCGCCGAGGACGAGCGTGATGTCGAGACCAAACGCTTCAGCGACGCCGCCGCGGCGGTGGCGGGACGGCTCCGGGAGCGGGCCTCGCATGCCTCGGGCGCGGCGTCGGAGGTGCTCGTGGCGACCGCGGGTCTGGCCGAGGACCGTGGTTGGGTCGGTGCGGCGTCGGCATTGATCGCCACCGGCACCCCCGCGCCGGCCGCGGCGGTGGCCGCGACCGAACAGTTCGCCGCGATGTTCACCAAGCTCGGCGGACTGATGGCCGAACGGGTCACCGATCTCAACGACGTCCGGGATCGGGTTGTCGCCGAGTTGCTCGGGGTACCCGAGCCCGGCGTACCGGAACCGCCCGTGCCGTCGGTGCTGCTCGCCGACGACCTCGCCCCGGCGGATACTGCCGGACTCGATCCGACACTGATCATCGCGTTGGTCACACGTCTCGGAGGTCCGACGAGTCACACGGCGATCATCGCCCGTCAGTTGGGGATTCCGTGCGTTGTCGCAGTCGGCCGGCTCGCGACCGTGGCCGTCGGCACCAGAGTGCTCGTCGACGGTACGGCGGGCACTCTGGAGATCGAACCCGACGAGGCGAAGGCGCTCGCCGGTGTCGACGAGAGCCGCCGCAAAGCTGCTGCGGTGGCGTCGTGGACGGGCCCTGGGGCGACCGCGGACGGACATCGGGTCTCGGTGCTCGCGAACGTCGCCGACGGGGCGTCGGCACGGACCGCATCCGGCTATCCGGTCGAGGGGGTCGGGCTGTTCCGCACGGAGCTGGCGTTCCTCGATCGCGCCGAGGCGCCGACGATCGCCGAGCAGACGACGCTGTACCGCGAGGTGATCGACGCGTTCGCCGATCAGAAAGTGGTGATCCGGACGCTCGACGCCGGGTCGGACAAGCCGCTGAAATTCGTGACCCAACTGAATGAGGCCAATCCGGCGCTGGGCGTCCGGGGCAATCGCATCGCCATCGACCATCCCGATATCCGCGCGGCGCAGCTCGATGCGATCGCGGCCGCCGCGCAGGAGGGCGGAGCCACGCCGTGGGTGATGGCCCCGATGATCGCATCGCCTTCCGAGGCAGCGGAATTCGCGGGCGAGGTGCGTCGCCGTGGGTTGGTCGCGGGGGTGATGGTCGAGGTGCCGGCTGCCGCGATCCTGGCTGCGGCGATCCTGGCGGAGGTCGACTTCGTCTCGATCGGCACCAACGATCTGACGCAGTACACGATGGCCGCCGATCGGATGTCGGCCGAACTCGCCACGCTGACGGATCCGTGGCAGCCGGCCGCGCTCGCGCTGATCGACATGGTCGCCCGCGCCGGTCAGGCGGCGGACAAGCCGGTCGGGGTGTGCGGTGAGGCGGCCGCCGATCCGTTGCTGGCGTGTGTGCTCGTCGGCATGGGTGTCAGTTCGTTGTCCGCGGCGCCCGCCGCGGCTGCCCCGGTCGGCGCACGCCTCGCGGAGGTGACTCTCGACCAATGCCGGTCTGCCGCACAAGCGGTGCTGACGACCGCCGGTCCCGCCGAGGCCCGTGCGGTCGCGTCGGCGGCGCTCGACGGCTGACCCTCAGGCGACCCTCACACGCGCCGCATCACCGTGACGACCTTGCCGAGGATCGCGGCCTCGTCGCCGGGGATGGGATCGAAGAGCTCGTTGTGCGGCATCAGCCAGACGTGACCGTCCTTGCGCTTGAACGTCTTCACGGTCGCCTCGCCGTCGATCATTGCTGCGACGATGTCGCCGTTGTCTGCGACGTTCTGTTGCCGGACCACCACCCAGTCGCCGTCGCAGATGGCGGCGTCGATCATCGACTCGCCGACGACGCGCAGCAGGAACAGCGATCCCTCACCGACCAGTTCTCGCGGGAGCGGGAACACGTCCTCGACGGCCTGCTCCGCCAGGATCGGTCCGCCGGCGGCGATCCGACCGAGGACGGGCACGAAGGTCGGCGTGGGCAGCTCCTGACCGTCGGCGAGTCCGGCAGCGGCACCGCCCGGCGGGGTGTGGTCGCCGTCCTGGATGTTCACCGCACGCGGCCGGTTGTGATCGCGCTTGAGCAATCCCTTGCGTTCCAGGGTGCGGAGCTGATGCGCCACCGATGACGTCGAGGTCAGTCCGACCGCGTCGCCGATCTCGCGGATACTGGGCGGATAGCCACGCTCCCGCACGGACTGGCGGATGAACTCCAGGACCCCGCTCTGGCGTGCGGTGAGGGCTGTCTCCGCGAACTCGGGGTCGGCGACGACAGGTGCCGGATCGGACGACTCGTCGGGGGCGTCTACGCTCTCGTGGATCGCGCGGGAGGCTCCGCGCCGCCCGCCGGCCTTGTCGCTCATCGCTGAGTCCTTCCTGTCGGCTGTTGCATCGTCGGCTGTCGCCGAATCGGGTTCGTCTCGCAAAATTGCTGGTCGATCGCGTGTCTCACGGCCGAGGTTAACCGAACCGGCCGACAGGTTCAAACATTTGTTCGACGCGTGTCGAGACTTTGTCGGCGCATCGTGCTACAAATCGAACATGCGTTCCATCGAACATGTGATCGAGGGGACGGCCGATTCGGATCCCAGGAGGACACGATGAGCACAGCCACCTTGACCCGTGAGGCGTCGACCCGCGAGACGCTCGTGCGCGATCTGCCGAGCAGCGGGACCCGGTCCCGCGAGACACCGACGCGCGCGCCGCGACGGCCGGTCACGTCGGGCGTCGGCACGCGTCCCCGGCGCGCCGCCAGGGTCGAGCCGACCCGTCCGGCCGACCGACGTCCGGCCGGGCGTTACAACCCGGGCACGACGATCGTCGGCACCCGGTGTGCGGCACCGGCGGACGATCGGCGGGTCTATGCCCGCCGTCGTGCGGCCGCACTGGCGGTGCTGGTCGGGGGTGCACTGGCCGCGCTCGTCTGGGTCGTCGCCATCGTGGGGACGAACTACGCCGCGTCCGTCGCCCCGCAACCGGTGGGCACCGAGGTGGTGCATGTGCGGCAGGGCGACTCCCTGAGCTCGATCGCCGATCGGGTGGCGCCGGATCTGCCGCGCCAGTCGGTCATCGATCAGATCGTCGAGCGCAACGCCCTGCCCGCCTCGGGCCTCCATGTCGGGCAGGCGCTGATCGCGCCCGCATACCGCTGAGCAACGGACGGTATCCTCCATGGCACAGGTTCCAGCCGGGAACCGGCACGGCGTAGCGAGCATCCGGTGCGCCGGAGTGTCCCGAGATGTGCGTGAGGACAACATGCGCTGCCCGTTTTGTAAGAACGAAGACACCAAGGTCATCGACTCGCGTGTCGCCGATGAAGGGCAGGCGATCCGACGGCGCCGTTCGTGTGCGGAGTGTGGTCGCCGGTTCTCGACGGTGGAGAGCGCCGTGCTGTCGGTGGCGAAACGCAACGGGGTCACCGAGCCGTTCAGTCGTGAGAAGGTGATGCGCGGAGTTCGTCGGGCGTGCCAGGGCCGCGCGGTGGCCGAAGACGCGCTCGCCCAGCTCGCGCAACAGGTCGAGGATGCCGTTCGCGCATCCGGATCGGCCGAGATCCCCAGCAACGAAGTGGGATTGGCGATCCTCAAGCCGCTGCGTGAGCTCGACGAGGTGGCCTACCTCCGATTTGCGTCGGTGTACCGCTCGTTCGACTCGCTCGAGGACTTCCAGCGTGAGATCGATGACCTGCAGGGCGACTTGACGCACGGGAAGACAGTGGACGCCACGGGGTCGATCGTCTCGGAATGACGGCGCCCGGGCGATGTGCGCTCGGACATGCGCTCAGCGGAACCCGTCCAGAGAGCTCAGCGGAACGCGTCCAGAAAGCTCAGCGGAACGCGTCCAGAGAGCTCAGCGGAACGCGTCCAGAAAGCGGAGCGCTCGCTTCTCGGAGATCGGATAGGCGGTACCGAGGCGCTGCGAGAACAGACCGACCCGCAGTTCCTCGACCATCCAATGTGCGTACTCGTTGAAGGCATCGCGCCGACCGACGGGGAGCTGGGCGACTCGCTGATTCCAGTGCGCGATCACGCGGTCGACCGCGGCCAGGGCATCGCGATCGCGGCTCGATGATGCCAAGAGGTCGGCCAATCGGTTCTCCGCCGCCTGAAGGTATCGGGGGATCTCGGTGAGATATGTGCGTGGGGTGGCCGCCACGAATCCGTCGAAGACGAGATTTTCCAGTTGCTCGGACACGTCGTCGGCCGCGACGGACCCGCTGTCCTGCTCGATCTCCGATCGGAGCGGGGCCAGATGTCGGAGAACGTCGGTGGCGAGCGCGAAGTACTCGGGGGCCGCGTCCGTCACGGTCGATCGGATCTGGTCGCGGAGCCGCGTGAACTGGTCCGGCGTCCGGATGATGGTGAGATCTCGGGTGGCCACGGCATCGCGGACCGCGCGCCGGGTGCAGTCGGCCAGCAGATCGTCACCTCGCCGATACGGGCTCTGACTCAGCGCCAACCGTCCGGCGGGGTCGAGGGTGCCGATGATCTTCTTGGACAGCGTCGGGATCGTCGTCTCCAGCAACACCACCACCGCGTTCGTGAGCTTGTGGTCGCGTTCGGTCGCGGTGACGGACTCGGTCCGTGTCACGCCGGTTGCTCGGCCTGCATCGTCCCGCACGACATCGAGGCCCGGATAGCGGGTGATCGTCTGGCCCGCGACAGTCGTAGTGGTGGTTTCGGGCAGGTCGCCGATGCCGTCGGCACTCCACGAGGTGTGGACGGCGCGGCGATGAGAGGTGTCGTCGTGCCCGGCGAACCCCTTTTTCAGGTCCGCCAGTGATTTGCCGCTCGCGACCACCGTCCCGGTGCGATCGGTGACGGCGAAGTTCATCGTCAGATGCGCGGGGACACGCTCGAGCGAGAAGTCACCCGGCGACACCGTCATGCCGGTGATCGAGGTGAGCTCGCGAGCCAGACCGGTCAGCAACGGCTCCGACCGGGGTGTCAATCGCGACACCGCGAGGTCGGCGAAGCGCTGAGCGGGCGCCATGGACTTGCGGACGACCTTCGGCAGGGATCTGACCAGCTCGGTGGCGAGCTCGGAACGTAGGCCGGGGACTGACCAGTCGAAGCCGGCGGGTCGTACGTGATCGAGCAGCGGCCGGGGGATCACGACGGTCACCCCGTCGTCGGGAGCGCCGGGCTCGAATCGGTAGCGCAGTTCCAGGCGGGTCTCACCCTGCTGCCAGGCTCCGGGAAAGTCGGTGTCCGCCACGGTGACATCGGCGGCCACGTCCTCCGGCTTCAGGTCGAGCAGCTCCGGATGCTCGCGCCGCGTCTTCTTCCACCACGTGTCGAAATGCCGCGCCGACACCACGTCACCGCCGACGCGTGCATCGTAGAACTCGAAAAGCTGTTCCTCACTGATCACCAGGTCGCGACGACGGGCGCGGTGCTCGACGTCGGCGGCCGCCTCGAGGAGGTCCCGATTCCGGTGGAAGAACACATGATCGGTGCGCCAATCGCCCTCGACCAGGGCGTGGCGGATGAACATCTCCCGTGAGGTCGGCGGATCGATCGCGCCGTAGGGAACGCGTCGCTGAGCGACGAGCGTGACGCCGTAGAGCGTCACCCGCTCGTAGGCCATCGCCGACGCGCGCTTGGCGGACCAGTGCGGCTCGCTGTACGACCGGCGGACGAGGTCGCCCGCGAGTTTCTCGGCCCAGAGGGGGTCGATGCCGGCGACGGTGTGCGCGAACAGTCGTGAGGTCTCGAGGATCTCGGCGGCCATGATGAAGGGTGGTGGTTTACGGGCGAGCGACGAGCCTGGGAAGATCGCCAGCGATGTGTTTCGGGCACCGATGTAGTCGCGTGAGTCTCCCTGGCGGACTGCGATGTTGCCCAACAGTCCGGACAGGATCGAACGATGGATGGCGTCGGCGTCGCGTGGCGACGCGGTGGCGGTCCAATCGAGGTCGGAGACGATCCGCGACAACTGGCGGTGGAGCTCCTGCCATTCCCGGATTCGCAGGAAATGCAGGAACTCGCTCTCGCACATCCGGCGGAACCGATTGCCGGACAACTCCTTTCGTCGGTCATTCAGATATTCCCAGAGTTCGAGATACGAGAGGAACTCGGAACCCGGCACCGCGAACCGGCGATGCGAGGTGTTGGCGGCCTCGCGATGTTCCGCCGGCCGTTCGCGGACGTCGGGCACCGACAACGCCGCCGCGATCACCAGGACGTGGTCGAGACATCCGAGTTCGTGCGCGGAGATCAGCATCCGTGCCAGACGCGGATCGACCGGTATCCGGGCCATGTCCCGACCGATTCGGGTGAGGACCGGCTCATGATCGTCGCGAGCGGTCTCACGGATCGCGCCGAGTTCGGTGAGCGCGGCCATGCCGTCACGGATGGCGCGAGCATCGGGCGGCTGCACGAAGGGGAATGCCGACACGTCGCCGATGTGCAGGGCGGCCATCTGGAGGATCACCGCGGCGAGATTGGTCCGCAGGATCTCCGGATCGGTGAACGCCGGGCGGTTGTCGAAATCCTCCTCGGAGTACAGGCGAATGCAGATGCCCGGCGCGACCCGACCGCACCGACCGGCGCGTTGCCGGGCGGAAGCCTGGGAGATCGGCTCGATGGGAAGACGATTCACCTTCGATCGGGTGGAGTAGCGCGAGATGCGGGCGGTGCCGGTATCGATGACGTAGCGGATACCCGGGACAGTCAGCGAGGTCTCGGCGACGTTGGTGGCGAGGACGATGCGCCGCCCGCTCGACGGCGCGAAGACGCGTTGCTGGTCGGCGACCGACAGCCGCGCGAAGAGCGGGACGATCTCGGCACCCGCCGAGACACGATGGCGCAGGGCATCCGCGGTCTCGCGAATGTCCCGTTCGGTCGGCAGGAACACCAGGATGTCGCCGGTGCGGTGCGACGACCACAGCTCGCCGACGGCCTGGTCGACGGCTTGGACCTGATCGAGGTCGCGATGGTCGGAATCGGGGTCCCGGTCATCCCCGAACGGGCGGTATCGGACCTCGACGGGATATGCGCGCCCGGACACTTCCAGGATGGGTACGTCTCCAGTGGGCCGGTCGCCGTCCGCAGGTCCGTCGGATGCGAAGTGCCGTGCGAACCGATCGGGCTCGATGGTCGCCGAGGTGATGATGACCTTGAGGTCGGGGCGGCGCGGCAGCAGTCGCTTCAGGTACCCGAGGATGAAGTCGATGTTGAGGCTGCGTTCGTGGGCCTCGTCGATGATGAGGGTGTCGTAGTGGCGCAGCAGAGGGTCGGTACCGATCTCACGGAGCAGGATGCCGTCGGTCATCACCTTGACCAGGGTGTTGGCGCCGGCCCGGTCGGTGAACCGCACGGAGTATCCGATCGCCTGACCGATCTCGCTGTCGGTTTCGTCCGCGATGCGGCGCGCGACCGAACTCGCAGCGATCCGCCGTGGCTGCGTGTGGCCGATGGCGCCTCGGATGCCTCGGCCGAGCTCGAGACAGATCTTGGGTAGCTGGGTGGTCTTGCCCGAACCGGTCTCACCGGCGATCACCACCACCTGGTGATCGGCGATGGCGGCGGCGATCTCGTCGCGAGCCGCCGACACCGGCAGGTCCGGCGGGAAGGTGATCGTCGGTACCGTCGCACGGCGACGATCGACGCGGTGCGTCGCGGCATCGACATCGGCGGCCAGCTTGTCCCAGGCCGCCCGTTTCGGTGAGCGACCGAGTTTGTCGAGACGTCGGCGCAGACGGTGCGCGTCGAGGATGGTCACGTCGGCGAGGCGATCGGTGAGCGCTCGTCGGTCCTCTGCGGTCGGAACGGGCATGATCTGTCCAGGATATGGGGTCGACGGAGGTGACCCGGCGCACGCCCGGCATGATTGGGGGATGGCTGGTTCACTGTGGCACGGTTTCGCTGATATGGGTTCGGTCTCCACCAAGGGGCCGTTCGTGGTCACTCGCGGACAAGGAACGCGGATCTGGGACGCCTCCGGACGCGAGTATCTCGACGCGACGGCGGGTCTCTGGTTCACCAACATCGGCCATGGCCGCACCGAGGTGGCCCAGGCCGTCGCGGATCAGCTGGGTCGCCTGGCGCACTACTCAGGGTTCGGCGACATCACCGCCGACGTCACCGCGGAACTCGCCGAACGGCTCGCCGCAATCGCCCCGGTTCCTGACAGCAAGATCTTCTTCACGTCGGGTGGCAGTGACTCTGTCGACACGGCGGCAAAGCTGGCCCGGCGCTACTGGCACGAGCAGGGCAGGCCGGAGAAGAACATCATCGTCGGCCGCACCAAGGCGTACCACGGCATGCATGTGGCGGGCACGGCGCTCGCGGGCATCCCGGGCAACCGCGAGGGCTACGGCGAACTCATGCCCGACGCCGAGTCGGTGGAGTGGGACAACGCGAAGAGTCTCCTCGGCCTCATCGAGCGTCTGGGCGCCGACCGCGTCGCGGCGTTCTTCTGCGAGCCGATCATCGGTGCCGGCGGGATATATCTGCCTCCCGAGGGGTACCTCGCCGAGGTCCGTCAGATCTGCCGCGACCACGATGTGCTGTTCGTCGCCGACGAGGTGGTCACCGGATTCGGCCGCATCGGTGGTGATTCCTGGTTCGCGTCGTCCCGTTTCGACCTCGCGCCCGACATGATGACGACCGCCAAGGGCCTCACGTCCGGATACGTGCCGATGGGTGCGGTGTTCATCGCTCCCCACATCGCCGAGCCGTTCTTCGCGGGCGGGGTGTGGTGGCGCCACGGCTACACCTACGGCGGGCATGCAGGTGCTGCCGCGGCCGCGATGGCGAACCTCGACATCATCGAGCGTGAGGGTCTGCTGGCCGAGGCGACCCGCCTGGAAAACGATCTGGCGCAGGCGCTCTCGCCGCTGGCAGACCTCGACTCGGTGTCGGAGGTCCGCACCGGCCTGGGCGCGGTCACCGCGGTCCAGTTGTCCGACCCCGCGCAGGCGGTACCGATGGTCGGCAGGCTGCGCGAGCACGGAGTCAGCGGCCGTGCAGCGGGCCAGGGTGCGCTGCAGATCTCGCCCGCCTTCGTGATGACCACCGACGAGGTCGGCGAGCTCGCCGACCGGATGCGGGCCGCGCTGGGCTGAGCCCGGGACAATCGAATCTGCCCCCGGCCCTCCGTTGTCGGAGAGTCGGGGGCAGATCTGTATACGGGATCGGTCAGACCGACGCAAGCACCTCGGTGGTCGCGATCGCCTGGGCGACACCGGCGACGATCGAGGCGACTTTGAGAGCCTCGAAGATCGCCTCACGATCCACGCCCGCCTCGCGCAGCGTGTTCTCGTGCGCACCGACACAGTGCTCACAACCGTTGATCGACGACACCGCGAAAGACCACAGCTCGAACAGCGCCTTGTCCACTCCGGGATTGCCGATGATGTTCATGCGCAGACCGGGGCGCAGGTCGTCGTACTTGCCGCCGAGGAAGCCGCGGCCACGGTAGAAGACGTTGTTCATCCCCATGATCGACGTCGCGGCGAGCGCGGCGTTGTAGGCCTCGGCCGACAGTGTGTCGGCGGCCTCGTCGGCGATCTCGGCCAGCACCTTGGCATTACGCGTCGCGGCCGCGGTGGACAGCAGGGTGCCCCACAGCTGCTCTTCGCTCAGCGCCGTGGTCCGGCTGATCGAGCCAAGGTTCAGCTTGAGGTCCTTGGCATACTCGGGCAGCGCTTCCTTGAGATTGTCGATGCTCATGTGGTCCCCTCTCAGACGCTCGCGGTCAGGAGTTCACCGGCGTCGATGGTCGGATCACCCTTCTTCCAGTTGCAGGCGCACAGCTCGTCGGACTGCAGGGCGTCGAGGACACGGAGAACCTCGTCGACGTTGCGGCCGACTGAACCGGCGGTCACCGAGACGAACTGGATCTCGTTGTTCGGATCGATGATGAAGGTGGCCCGGTCGGCCACCCCGTCCGCATTGAGAACGCCCGCCGCGGAGGCGAGTTCGCGCTTGAGGTCGCTCAGCATGGGGAAGGGGAGGGTCTTGAGGTCCTCGTGCTGTGCCCGCCACTGGAAGTGCACGAACTCGTTGTCGACCGAGGCGCCGAGTACCTGGGCGTCACGGTCGGCGAACTCGTCGTTGAGCTTGCCGAAAGCGGCGATCTCCGTGGGGCACACGAAGGTGAAGTCCTTCGGCCAGAAGAAGACGATGCGCCACTTGTCGGGGTGATCGTCACTGGTGACCGTGGTGAAGTAGTCGTCCGGCTTCTGGGCGTCGACCTTGGACAGGTCGCCCCCGATGACCGCGGTGAGGTGGTAGGAGGGGAATTGGTCGCCGATGGTCAGCAAAGCCATGCTCTGTTTCGCTCCTTGGTGGTTCGATCAGCGTCGGTGCGTCATAAGAGGACGCGGATTCGTCGTCAGACATGCACCATCGTGCCGGAATATCGGCAAGAGCGAAACGTGATGATACGCACTATATTGATAGGCATGGCCAATAAAAGTCATCAACCGTCGACGACCGCTCTGCGCGCATTCGTGGCCGTCGCCCATCGTCGTCATTTCGGTTCTGCAGCAGATGATCTCGGGGTGAGTCAACCGACCCTGTCGCAAGCGCTCGCCGGTCTCGAGGCCGGTCTCGGAGTGCAACTCGTCGAGCGGACGACGAGACGTGTCTTCCTGACGCCGGAGGGGGAGAGGTTGCTGCCCAGGGCAATCGCCGCCGTGGATGCGATCGATGAGCTGCTTGCCGAGGCGTCGGGAAGCGGTGACCCGCTCGCCGGGCCGATGCGGGTAGGCCTGATACCGACGGTCGCCCCGTACATCCTTCCGGCAGTGCTTCGTGGTGTGGCAGAACGCATTCCGGGGCTGCAGATCCAAGTGGTGGAGGATCAGACCGCGCGGCTGCTGCGGCAGTTGAGAGACGGATCACTCGACGTGGCCATCGTGGCGTTGCCCACGAACGAACGTGGGATGGCCGAGGTTCCGCTGTACACAGAGGATTTCGTCCTCGCGTTGCCTGCCGCCCATCCGCTCGCGGGCCGACGCAGGGTGGACCCGGCGTCGCTCGCCGACCTGCCGTTGCTCCTTCTCGACGAAGGTCACTGCCTCCGGGATCAGGCGTTGGAGGTGTGCCGGCTCGCGGGCGTCCGACCGGACGTCGGGCAGACACGGGCGGCGTCTCTGGCGACTGCGGTGCAATGCGTGGAGGGTGGTCTGGGGGTCACTCTGATCCCGCAGACCGCCGTGGCGGTCGAGACCGACGGTGGTCATCTGGCCACCGCAACCTTTGCGCGGCCCCGTCCGGGCCGGCGGGTGGGGTTGGTGTATCGCGAGTCGGCGCGACGGGCCGAGGCGTTTCACACTCTTGCGGGCGTCATCGCCGATCTGGTGGTCGCGACCGGCACTGTGCGGCGGGGCTGATCAACCCGCCGACAGCAACCCGATTCGCGCCGACAGCAACCCGATTCGCGCCGGCAGAAACTGAAATCACCCCGAGAGCACCACATGTCCTGGCAGCGCTCCGGTCGACAGGGTGCTGTCGGCGAAATGTCGGTTGCTGTCGGCGCGATGCCCGGTTGCTGTCGGCAGGAATCGGGTTGCTGTCGGCGAGGGGTCGGTTCAGCGGCGGGGTTCGAGGACGAACACCGGGATGACGCGGTCGGTCTTGGTCTGGTATTCGGCGTAGTCGGGCCAGGCCTCGACGGCACGGGCCCACCAGGTCTCGCGTTCTTCGCCGGCGACCTCGCGCGCGGTGTAGTCGCCGACCTGCTCCCCGTCGCGGAGTTCGACATGCGGTTCGGCGACGAGGTTCCAGTACCAGACCGGATGCTTGGGGGCGCCGCCGAGCGAGGCCACGACCGCGTAGTCGCCGTCGTATTCGACACGCATGAGTGGCGTCTTGCGCAGCTTGCCCGATTTGCGGCCGACCGAGGTGAGGACCACGACGGGTTTCCCCTTCATGGTGGTCGCGGCGGTGCCGTTCGACTCCTCGTATTCGCGGACCTGATCCGTGGCCCAATCCGCCGGGCTGGGTTCGTACTCTCCGGTGAGTGGCATATCTCCTCCAACGTGGTCGGTGGACCCGACTATTCCACACCCGCCCGGCTGAGTTGCTCCCATTCGTCGACCAGGCTGGAGTCGACCTCGCGGACCATCGCCCCGACCCGGTCGGTGATCTCGACGACCTCCGGGGTGCTGACCGCAGTCGGAAGGCCTTGTCGCAGAACTCGATAGCAATCGGAAAGATACCGCAAGACGACGCCCTCGCTGCGGGCGAGTCCGTACTGGGAAATGAGTTCGGTGAACGTCATCGACCGTTCGAGCATCTCGCGTAGCACCGACTTCGGCGACGGCGGATACGACGACACCCAAGGGTGTCCGCGACGGTAGACGCCGAATGCGAACTCGATCTCATCGGCGAGCGGACGGGGCCAGGTGATCTCCTCCAGCCGGGTCATGCGCTCCTCGTATTCGATACCGTCCGACTTCATCTCGGCTATCGCCGCGTCGCGCGTGACCTTGCGCTGGGCGAAAAGCAGTGGGCGCGGATCCTCGAGGGTGGACTCGAGGATCGAGAGCACATCGAGTGAGTATGTTCCCGAGTCGGGGTCGAGGATCTCGAAGGCGGCCAGCGCGAACGACGAGAGCGGATTGGTGAGCGCGAAGTTCTCCGGCATGTCCACCGACATCGCGACGTTCTTGCCGTCCGGGTCGGGAGCATCGAGTTGGATGACGATGCCGGACTCGCGCAGGCCTCGGTACAGCTCGATGGTGTGCCGGATGTGGCGGAGTTGCCGGTTGCGTGGCTCGTGATTCTCCTCGAGCAGATGCCGCAGTGCCGCGAAGCAGTCACCCGGCCGCGTCAGCACCTCCATCAGGATCGCCGTGGTCATCCGGAAATGCGACCGCAATGGCTCGTCGGGTGCATCGATGAGTTGGGTGAATGTCTTCTCGCCCCAGGAAACGAAGCCCTCCGGCGGCTTCTTGCGGACCAGCTTGCGGAGCTTCTTGGGGTCGTCGCCCGCCTTTGCCACCGCCCGCGCATTGTCGACGTCGTGCTCGGGCGCCTGGACCACCACATAGCCGATGCTGTCGAATCCGGCGCGGCCCGCGCGCCCGGCGATCTGGTGGAACTCACGCGCGCGAAGACGTCGGACCCGGGTGCCGTCGTACTTGCTCAGCCCCGCGAACAGCACGGTGCGGATGGGCACGTTGATGCCGACGCCGAGGGTGTCGGTACCGGCGACGACCTTGAGTAGTCCTTGTTGCGCAAGACGTTCCACGAGCCGTCGGTAGCGCGGCAGCATCCCGGCGTGGTGCACGCCGATCCCGGAGCGCAGCAGTTTGGACAGGGTCGCACCGAAACCGGTGTGGAAGCGGAAATCGCCGATGGCCTCGGCGATGAGCGCCTTCTCGGTCTTGTCGGCGATCTTGGCCGACAACAGCGCCTGGGCGCGTTCCACTGCGGAGGCCTGGGTGAAGTGGACCACGTAGACGGGCGCGCGACCCGCGGAGATCAGGTTCTCGATGGTCTCGTGAATCGGCGTCATCGCATACGTGTGCTCGAGTGGTACCGGCCGATCGGTGCCGGTGATCGCCGACGTCGGGCGTCCCGTGCGTCGCTGAAGGTCGTCGACGAAGAACGAGACGTCGCCGAGAGTCGCCGACATCAAGAGGAACTGCGTGTGCGGCAGTTCGATGAGTGGCACCTGCCACGCCCAGCCCCGGTCGGTCTCGCCGTAGTAGTGGAACTCATCGGCGACGAGAGTGCCGATGTCGCTGCGCGATCCGTCACGGAGTGCGAGGTTGGCCACGATCTCGGCCGTGGCGCACACGATCGGGGCATCGGCGTTGACGGCGGCGTCGCCGGTCACCAGACCAACGGCCGCCGCGCCGAACATCGCACACAGCTCGAAGAACTTCTCACTCACCAACGCCTTGATGGGCGCGGTGTAGTAGACCCGCTCGCCACGACAACGCGCGAAGTGGATCGCGCCGGCAGCGACGAGGGATTTGCCGGACCCGGTGGGTGTCGCGAGGATCACGTTGCTGCCGGCGATGAGTTCGAGAAGGGACTCTTCCTGGTGCGGATAGAGCTCGATTCCCCGGTCATTCCACCAGTCGGTGAACGTTTCGAAAGCGGTGTCCTCGTCGACCACCGGGGTCAGGACGGACCCCGGTGCCGCGCTCACATCGGGGATGGGGGACCGCCTGCGCCGTCGTCCGGACCTTCGCTGTGCGTGTTGCCACCATCGGGGTTGTCACTGTCGCGCACCTGCTCGGCGAGGAAGCGTTCGAGTTCGGCGCCGAGTTCGTCGCCGCTCGGGAGGTCCTCTTCGGCCGCCAGCAGCGACGCACGTTCGGCCTGAGCCTGCGTGAAGGTGTCGTACTGCGTCTCGAGCGCGGCGACCACCGACTCGATCTCGGCGTTGCCCGAGACCTCGTTGTCGACCTGCAGACGGACCTTCTCGGCTGCGTTCTCCAGTGCGACGACCGGCAACTGTAGGCCGGTCACCTCGCCGACCGCGTCCAGCAGACGCGCGGAGGCCGCCGGGTAGTCGGTCTGCGACAAGTAGTGCGGCACATGGACGGACAGGCCCGCTGCGCGGTGGTCATGTTCGCTCATCCGCAATTCCAGCAACATCGACGCGCTGGCCGGCAGCTTCATCTCCGATCCCCAGCGCGGCAGATCGCCGAGCCGGTCCGGATCGTCGCCGTGTGCGGTGATCGACGGCGGGCGGGTGTGCGGGACGGCCATCGGGATGGCGTTGAGTCCGATGACATCGGTCACCCCGAAGCGTTCGGCGAGCCGCCGCACCGCGTCGACGAACTGTTCCCAGCGCAGGTCGGGCTCCGAACCCGCGAGCAGGAGGAACGGTCGGCCCGCGGTGTCGCGGATCGCATGCATCGTCAGTGATGGCATCTCGACATCGGTGAACTTGTCACCGCTGAAGGTGACGGTCGGTCGACGTGACCGGTAGTCGATCAACTCGTCGGTGGAAAACGTCGCAACCAGTTCGGAATCAAACGCATCGCGCAGGTGCCGTGCTGCCAGCGCGACAGCGTGTCCTGCATCCGCAAACCCCTCGAGGGCATGGAGCAGCACCGGTCCGGTGCCCTCGTCGTTCGAGACCTGGGGCGCGGGGAACTCCAGCGAGTACAGCGAACTGTTCTCGGCGGGCCGCTCGTCCATGGGTCGTCCCTCCTCGTCGTGTGTATGTCGATTCTCTCGCATCGGCGCCCGGCAGGGCCAATTTCGCAGATCGATGCGGTATTCGTCAGTGTCAACACGCCGACGCCGGCCCGGATTCCCGGCCGGCCGGATTCGCCGGGGTGTCGGTGCGCCGGGCCCGCACCGGTCGATGGCACAGTAGGCCCTTGTGACCACAACCAAGAGGCACCAGTTACGACGTCCCGTCGTGCTCGCCCCGCTGCTGGTCGGGACGGCGATTCTCGTGGCTTCCGGGTGCACGGTGGACGGGCAGGGGGTAGCCGGAGCGGCCGATCTCTCCGGCGACTCGGTGGCGGCGTCGGATTTCCCGGGTGGTTCGGCGAGTCGCGTGCCGGCACCCGCGGTGCCGGCCGCCCTCGCCGACATCACCGGTCGTCCACTCCATGGATCGGTGACCCCGCCGCAGTGCACGCCCGCGGGCCTGCCCTCCGACGGCGCGGCGGTGTTGGTCGGTTCGGATCCCGACGATTCGACCGCGACCTTCACCTCCGCGGTCACCAGGGCAGGCAAGTCCCTCGTCGACGTGACCACGCAGGCCAGGAATTGCCCGCGGGTGCTCTCCGGTTCGGCCCCGACCGCGACATCGCTGGTGACAGTTCAGGTGCTCCAGGCCCCAAAAGCGCAGTCGGTCGACACCGCGGGACTGCGTCGGCAGATCGCGACGGGCAATGTCGGGTCGTCGGCGCTGACAACCGGGACGACCGCTCTGATGGCGCAACGCCGCGGGGTGCGGGTCACCGTCGAGTACCGGCATCAGGGCGCCGAGCCGATGTCGGCACGAGAAAGCGATCAACTCGCGGCACTCTTCGACAAGGCGGTCGACGCGGCCTTCGGTTGATACGGCCGTCGGCCGACCCGAACCCGGACCGCGCGATGTGCTTTCCGCATCGTGCCTGCATGATCTGTGGATTTTCGCGAGTGTGTGGACAACCTCGTGTCAACTGGCGGTCGCAGGGATCGGCGGCGTCGGTTGCGCCGGTGCCGCACCCGACGATGACCGCATGTCTGCATCCACCAATTCCAGGTCCCTGTCATCATCTGCACTGCTGACGGCCGTGCCGGGTCTGCTCGGCTTCATCCCCGACCGTTCCTTCATCCTGCTCGCATTCGGCGACGACCCGCACGTGGTCCGGACCGCGATGCGTCACGACCTCGTCCTCGACGAGAGCGGCGACATCGTCCCGGCCCTGAAGTCGGTGCTCACCGATCTCGCAGAGGTGTGCGTACGCAACGAGATTCGTGCCGTCGTCGCGGTGATCGTCGATGATCGCCACCCGGCAGGCGACGATCGGTACCGGCGGCTCTGTGCGATAGCTGATCGCCGATTCGTCGAGATCGGCGGGATCTCGGCGGGGTTCGTGGTGCCGGAGTTCGCGGACGGGGTGCGATGGCAACGGATCTGGGACCCACGCCCTGCAGCTGTCCGCCAGATGTGCGCGCCACACACACCGCCGATCGCACCGTCGGCGTCGCCCCGCGGTCGGCTCGGCAATCCGCACACCAGCCCGACCGCTGTTCAGCAAGCGGTGACCACCGGCCGGCGGGTGCTCGCTCGCCGCTCGGACATGGCGGCGATGCTCGCACCGCTCGACCATTGCGCGGGAGACCACTGCGCACGAGACCACTGCGCACGAGACCACTGCGCACGAGACCACTGCGCACGAGACCAGCGCGAAGGAGGCCACGGCGCAGACGATCACGGCGACGATAACCAGTGCGAAGCCGATCCGGCGACCGATGCCGGGCTCCTCCGTGGTGTCGTCGAACAGGTGATCTCCACGATGCCGTCGCCGACGAGCAAGGTGACCGGACCACGGGCGCTCGATTGCGCGACGGTGACGATGCTCGGTACCGCACTGACCCGCCTGCCGGTCCGGGATGCGGCACTCGCGCTCGCGGTGACCGATCTACGGCACGCCGCCGAGATGTTGTGGCGAGAACTGGCGCGGCGGCTCACCGGCTCGCAGCGGGCGAGTGCGGCAACGCTGCTGGCGCATCTGCACTACATCAACGGGGAGGGCGGATATGCCGGTGTCGCGCTCGACTGCGCGCTCGCGGCGGACCCGGAGTGGTCATTGGCAGTGCTGCTCGACAGCGCACTCCGTGGCGGTATGCCACCACGGATGCTCCGCGCGATGATCGACGACAGCTACGAGGTTGCGCACTCCCTCGGCGTTCCGATGCCTGCGCCGACACCGGAGCTCGAGGCGAGCTGAACGATCAGACCTTGTCGACGAAGACCGAGTGGGCCATCTCCTCGGACAGCTCCAGACCGTCATGGCCCGGCGAGTTGACCATTGCCTTCTCGCGATTGATCGTGACCGTCACACGGGCGTTGGGCACCACACCTGCATCGCGCAGTTCGCTGATCAGATCCTGGTCGGACTGGGCATGTTCGGACAGCCGCCGCACGATCACGACGACGGGGTCACCCTGGGGCAGGTCGGACAGCCGGGTGGCGCCGTCGCTCAGCGGCGCCTGCTCGGCGCCCAGCAGTTCCAGCCCGGGAATCGGATTGCCGTAGGGGGAGGTGGTCGGGTTGTCGAGAACGGTCAGCAGTCGCCGCTCGACGTTCTCGCTCATCACGTGCTCCCAGCGGCAGGCCTCCTCGTGGACCTGGTCCCAGGGCATCCCGATGACGTCGACCAGCAGACGCTCGGCCAGGCGATGCTTGCGCATCACGGCGACGGCAAGGTCACGGCCGCGGTCGGTGAGTTCGAGGTGCCGGTCGCCTGCGACGTGCAGCAGGCCGTCACGTTCCATCCGGGCCACCGTCTGCGAGACTGTCGGACCGCTTTGCTCCAACCGTTCGGCGATGCGGGCGCGGAGAGGGACGATCCCCTCTTCTTCGAGGTCGTAGATCGTCCGCAAGTACATCTCAGTGGTGTCAACCAGATCGTTCACTGTGCGCAGTCCCTTCGTCTAGCCCAAGGGTACCCTGATCAGGCCATGTGACCCTTGCGCGTGTCGGACGACACGCATGGCAGTGCGGCAGTGGGGGGTACGTCGGTGCCGCGCTCGGGACGAAGTGCATCGGTGGCCATCGGAAGCCACTAGCCTGAGGTCGTGACGCGGACGACGAGCGACGAAGCGGCGGCAGTCATCTGGAGCGAGGATTTCCTGTCCTACAAGTGGGCGCACACCCACCCGATGAACCCGGTCCGCCTCGCCCTGACGATGACGTTGGCGCAGAGCCTCGGCGTGCTCGACGGCGTCGACAGTCGCGCTCCTCTCGACATCGATGACTCGGCTCTGACAGTGGTGCACTCCACCGACTACATCGACGCGGTGCGGGCTGTCGGATCGGGGACGGCGTCGCTGTCGGGGCCACTGCTCGAGCGGCTCTTCGGACTGGGGGATTCCGACAATCCGGTGTTCGACGGGATGCACGAGGCCGCCCGGTTGCTCGTCGGCGGCACGCTGGCCGCTGCGCAGGCGGTGGCGTCGGGGTCAGTGCGACGGGCGGTGAACATCGGCGGCGGGATGCATCATGCGATGAAGGCGAGGGCGGCCGGCTTCTGCATCTACAACGACTGCGCCATCGCCATCCGGTGGTTGCTGGAGAACGGGTATGACCGGATCGCCTACGTCGACATCGACGCGCACCACGGAGACGGTGTCCAGGTCGAGTTCGCCGCGGACCCGCGCGTGCTGACCGTCTCACTGCACCAGCACCCTGCGACACTGTGGCCCGGAACGGGATGGCCCACCGAGGTGGGTGACGGTGACGCCCAGGGGTCGGCGGTGAACGTGGCCCTGATGCCGGACATCACGGATCGATTGTGGTTGCGCGCCTTCCATGCGGTGGTGCCCTCGGTCCTCGAAGAGTTCCGGCCACAGATCCTGATCAGTCAGTGCGGCGTGGACAGTCACCGCGCCGACCCCCTCACCGATCTGGCACTGACGGTCGACGGCCAGCGTGCCGCGATGCAGGCGATGCGCGGGTTTGCCGACAAGTACTGCGACGGGCGTTGGATTGCAGTGGGCGGCGGCGGCTATGGCGTCGTGAACGTGGTCCCCCGCAGCTGGGCCCACCTGATCGGGATCGTCCTCGGCCGTGACGTCGACGTCGAGACCACGATCGACGAATCGTGGTGTGCCACCGCCGAGCAGATCGCCGAGCAGGTGCACTCCGATTACTCGCAGGCCCCGGTGACGGTGATGGGTGACGGCGGAGATGTCGGCTATGTGGCGTGGGACGGCGACACGGGTCAGGACCCGCCCGAGGGGATCAGCGACTCCGCGCAACGCCAGACCGACCGGGCGATCCTGGCCACCCGCCGTGCGGTGTATCCATTGCACGGTCTCGATCCGGAGGACCCCCGTGACTGATCCGAGTGACGACCTGATCCCATCGAGAGACCCTGCGACGGAATCGAAACCGACGGACGCTACGGCGCCGGGGAGTACGGCTGCACCGACCGGGGAGGCGGCCGACCGGCCTCAGCCGCGTGAGCCGTGGGACTACCCTCGCCATTGGATCGCCGATGTGTTGGCCTCCGACGGCGGCGTCGTTCACCTGCGGCCGATCATCCCCGACGACGCCGATCGTGTGGTGCGGTTCCATGCCGGGCTGTCGGAGCGGACCCGATACATGCGGTACTTCGGGCCGACGCCGACGTTGCCGCCGCGCGAGGTGGCGCGCATGACGACGGTCGACTATCAGAAGAGGGTCGCGCTGGTCGCAGTGCTCGGGGGCGACATCATCGCGATCGGCCTCTACGAAGGACTCGAGTTCGACGGCAAGCCCGAGTCGGCCGAGGTCGCCTTTGTGGTCGCCGATGATCACCAGGGCCGTGGGCTCGGCCCGATCCTGCTCGAGCATCTCGCCGGGGCGGCGGCGGAGAGTGGCTTCGTCCGCTTCGAGGCGGAGGTGCTCAGCGAGAACCCGAACATGGTGGCCGTGTTCCGCGATGCCGGGTACCAGCTGTCGCGCAACTTCGACGGCAGCACCGTGCACGTGGAATTCCTGATCGACCCCACCGAAGCGCTGTTGTCGGTGCGCAACGCGCGCGAACGCGCCTCCGAGGCGCGCAGCGTCGCCAACCTGCTCCGGCCGTCGTCGGTGGCCGTGATCGGTGCCTCCACCGACCCGAAGAAGGTCGGTAATGCCTTGCTCGCCAACATCATCGCCGGGGGATTCACCGGCCCGGTGTTCCCGGTCAACGGGCCCGGCCCGGCCGACGACGCCGACGAGACCGCGGCGGCGACCGGCGCCCCACCAACGGCGCACGGACCGGGTCCTGTGCGGTCCACACCGGCGCAGCGGCGCAGTCATGAGCGGCCGCCCTCAGTGCGCGGGATCCGGGCGTACCCGACGGTTCGCGACATCCCGGATCCGGTGGATCTGGCGGTGGTCGCGGTACCCGCGGCCAGTGTCGACGAGGTCCTCGACGACTGTCTCGTGAAGGGGGTCCGGACGCTGGTCGTGGTCTCGTCAGGGTTCGGCGAGAGTGGCGAGGCGGGCCTGGAGAGTGAGCACCGACTGCTCGAACAGGTCCGTGAACACGGCATGAGGCTGGTGGGCCCCAACGCACTGGGCGTCGCCAACAACGAGCCGTCGGTGGCGCTCAACGCGACGCTGGCACCACGCATCCCGGCCACCGGGCGGGTCGGCTTCTTCTGTCAGTCGGGCGCACTCGGGATCGCGATCCTCGACACCGCCGCACGCCGTCAGATCGGCCTTTCGACCTTCGTGTCGGCCGGCAACCGCGCCGACGTGTCGGGCAACGACCTGCTCCAGTACTGGGACACCGACACCGCGACGGACGTGATCCTGCTCTACCTCGAGAGCTTCGGAAATCCGCGCAAGTTCTCCCGGATCGCCCGACGCGTCTCGCGTTCGAAGCCGATCGTGGCGGTCAAGTCGGGAAAGGGGGCGATGACGGCTGCGCGCGCGGCCCGGTCGTCGGCGGCCAGCCTCGACGACCAGATCGCCCAGATGGTGCTGGAGCAGGCGGGGGTCATCCAAGTCGACACCATCTCCGAACTCTTCGACTGCGCAACGATCTTCGCGTACCAGCCGTTACCGCGCGGCCCACGTACACGCATCATCGGCAACTCGTCGGTGCTGGGCAGCCTGGCCGCGGAGACCGCCCGCGGTGGTGGCCTGGAGGTGACCGACACGATCGACCTCGGCGCGGGCGCGAGTGAAGACGCGTTCGAGGCCGCGGTGACCGACGCGATGGCGGATCCGTCGGTGGATGCGGTGATCGTCGTGTTCGTCCCACCGGTGGCCGTGGACGCCGACTGGCATGCGCGCGCGCTGATGGCGGCGGCCAACACACAGATCCCGCGTGCCGGAGATGCCGCCGGCGGGCCGGACTCGAATCACCCGAAACCGGTCGTGACGACATTCCTCGCCGTCGAGGGCATCCCGCCCGGGCTGATGAAGCCGGGCGTCAACGGTCTGCCGGACGTCGGGTCGATCCCGTCGTACGGGAGCCCAGAACGCGCGGCCAACGCGTTGGCCCGCTCGTGGCAGTATGCGCGGTGGCGAGAGCGGCCGGAATCGGAGATCCACCGTCCCGGCAACACCGACCCGGAGGCCGCGCGCGGCTATGTCCGCGAGGCGATGGAGAATCTCGTCACCGACGGTGGCGACACCGACCCCGGCCTGACTCTCGGACATGTCGAGTCGGCGACCGTGCTGGGCTGGTACGGCATCTCGATCGTGCCGTTCCGAGAGGTCACCACCATGCACGAGGCGTCTGCCGCAGGACGCGACCTCGGGTTCCCGGTCGCGGTGAAGGCGACCTCCCAGACGTGGCGCGGGCGCCTCGACCGTGAGGGCGCCCGGCTCGACCTCCCCGATGCGACCGCGGTTGTCACCGCCTTCGCCGAACTCAGCGAGCTGACCGGTGATCGGGTGCTGCACATCCAGAAGATGGCTCCGAAGGGGATCGGGACGATGATCCGGGTGCGCGACGACCGTTCGTTCGGATCGCTCATCTCGTTCGGACTGTCGGGGCGGACATTCGATCTGTTGGGTGACCACGGATACCGGGCCATCCCGCTGTCGGCACTCGATGCGTCGGACCTGATCGACGAACCGCGGTCATCCGCACTGCTGCGTGGCTATGCCGGCGAACCGCCGGTGGACCGAGCGGCGCTGGCCGATCTGCTCCTGCGGATCTCGACGCTCGTCGAGGACATCCCCGAGGTCCGCGAGGTGGTCCTCGACCCGATCCTGGCTTCACCGGACGGCGCCGCGGTGCTCACGGCCCTGATACGTGTCGGTCCGGTGCCCACACGAGCGGACACCGGACCGAGACGATTGGGTTAGAGATCAGCTGGCATAGGCGCGCAGGCGCTCGGCGCGCTCACCCTGACGGAGCTTGCCCATGACCTCGCGTTCGATCTGCCGCACGCGCTCGCGCGACAGCCCGAACATCCGGCCGATCTGGTCGAGAGTGCGCGGCTGGCCGTCGTCGAGGCCGTAGCGCATCCGGATGACCTGCTGCTCACGCTCGTCGAGCGTTGCGAGCACCGAGCGGATGTCAGAGTGCAACAGACCGGCGATCACGGCGTTCTCGGCGGAGGTCGCCTCGGCGTCCTCGATGAAGTCGCCCAACGGCGCCTCCTCGTCGCTGCCGACCGGCATGTCCAGGCTGACCGGGTCACGGCTGTGGTCGAGCAGGTCGGCGATCTTCTCCGCCGGGATACCCGACTCGCTGGCGAGCTCGTCGTCGGTCGCCTCGCGGCCGAGTTGCTGGTGGAGTTCGCGCTTGATGCGCGCCAGCTTGTTGACCTGCTCGACGAGGTGGACGGGCAGCCGGATGGTGCGACTCTGATCGGCCATACCGCGGGTGATGGCCTGACGGATCCACCATGTCGCATAGGTCGAGAACTTGAAGCCCTTCGCGTAGTCGAACTTCTCCATCGCGCGGATCAGACCCAGATTGCCTTCCTGGATCAGGTCGAGCAGCGGCATACCGCGACCGGTGTACCGCTTGGCCAGGGAGACCACCAGCCGGAGATTGGCCTCGAGCAGGTGCGCCCGGGCGAACTCGCCCTCGCGGACGATGACGGCGAGGTCACGCTTGCGGGTTGCCGACAACCGCTTCTTGGTGGCCAGGAGGTTCTTGGCGTAGAGGCCTGCCTCGATCATCTTGGCGAGTTCGACCTCCTGCTCGGCGTTGAGCAGAGCCGTACGGCCGATGCCGTTGAGATAGACGCGAACGAGGTCGGCAGCCGGGGACTGTGCATCCAGATCCTGCTCCGTCATGGCGGGGCGGGTCCGGGTGGAAGTGGGATCGTCGGCGAATCCAGTAGTCGTGGTCGGGCGTGAAACTGTCGAGCGTGACATTCGGCCTCCTGACTTGAGTGCGTTCATGAGGTCCAACGCGTTCGGGGGGGTGAAAGTTCCCGGGGGTTCCCGCGACTGCGTCGTCTGAGATAGACGTGACCAGCGGTTACCACGAGCCGATTCAGCGGGCTACATGAGAAGTTGCTGAGAGTGTGGGTCAGCGGGAACCGCGTTCCGAATCGTCCTCGGCCTGATCGCGTGGGGTGTCCGTTGTCGAGTCGACGACATGGGATTCGGGACTGGCGGCGGTGCTGCCCAGCGACATCGGTTCGACGACGGAATGATCGGCGCCGTATTTGTATTGCGGCGCCTCGCCACGCTTGCGCGGCGGCCGGTCGTTGGCGATCAGGACCGCCACCCACGGGATGGGGATCGAGATCGCGACGATCGCGAGCGCGAGCAGACCGTTGTGTGTCGAGCTGTAGACGATCCCGGCGATCACCAGGGCGGGAACGCGAAAGGCCATCAACGTGAGGTACTTGCGCACCCTCGCGCGCTGCTGATCTTCGAGAGATCGATGGGCATCGGTGATCAGGAAGGCGTCGCGGTCGTCGCGATGGGGTACTCGGGCACCATCCGTACCGGTGCCCCCGCGTGCCCCAGATCCGTCGCCAGCCATGATTCCACTGTCCCACTTTCGGGTGCGGATTGCATCGGCGGGATCCCTAGGTCGGGCTGCCGTGCGACGATCGATCGGACCGCGACGGCGGGCGATCGACGCGGCTGGCAGCGGACACCTGGTGTGTCGCACAATGGAGCACATGGGAACGCAGACGATTGAGCGGCCGGACCTCGACGAACGGACCGACGTCGACGAACGGCCTGATGCCGACGCCACCGACAGGGGCGACGACGACCGCCCCAAATTCTTCCACTACGTGAAGAAGAACAAAATCGCGGAGAGCGCTGTGATGGGGAGCCATGTGGTCGCGCTGTGCGGCGAGACCTTCCCGGTCACGCGCTCGGCCAAGCCCGGGTCTCCGGTGTGCCCGAAATGCAAGAAGATCTAC
Organism: Gordonia sp. DT218; assembly: GCF_049847105.1. Classification (NCBI taxonomy): domain Bacteria; kingdom Bacillati; phylum Actinomycetota; class Actinomycetes; order Mycobacteriales; family Gordoniaceae; genus Gordonia; species Gordonia sp. DT218. The sequence goes on from NZ_JBNCNS010000005.1 coordinate 329,602, forward strand.
CAGCGGATGAAGAAGAGCTGAGCGTCGCGGTCGCTCACGCGACCGGACCGTCGTCGGGCGGACGTGCACGGGTGGGGCGTGGACGTACCGGTTGATCGCGCCCGGTACCGGGATCATCCGAGGACCGGCCACGCCGGATCGGTCCGGAGGACAGGCGGTCGGGCAGCGTCTTGAGCTGGCCGGTGATGTCAGAGGTCTGCGACGACACCCAGTCGCGCACCTGGGTGGACGCGGCCGGCTTGGCCGGCCACAACGACTGGACCGCGGCGTTGAACTCGGCGCCGACCACGATCGCGAATCCCAGAAAGAACGTGAACAGCAGGAACGCGATCGGGGTCGCCAGCGCTCCGTAGGTGTAGCCGGCCCGGGTGATCGCGGTCAGGTAGATGCGCAGGATATAGCTCGCGATCCAGAAGAACACCCCGGCCACCACCGCGCCGCCGACCAAGCGGTGCCAGGGCAGCGGATTGGGCAGCGCCAGGTGGTAGAGCGTGGTGAGCACGATCAGCATCAGGGCGGCGACGAACGGGAAGTAGCCGTAGTCGATCAGCTGGGTGACGATCGGATCCCAGGATTCGGGCACGATCTCGTGCAGATAGTTGGGGCCAAGGGCGACCAGGGGCAGCAGGAACACCGCGATGATCAGGAACCCCACGTAGAGGAACAGGGCGAAGAAGCGCTGCCACACGGGATTTCGGACCTGGTGCTGGTCGTGGGCTCGCACAATCGACGCGACGAAGCAGGAGACCGCCGACGAGCCGGCCCATAGGGAGATGATGAAGCCCGCCGAGATCACCACGACCTTGCCGCGCCCGAGGACGTTGTCGACGGTGGGTTTGATGATGTCGCTGACGACGTTGTCGGAGAAGGTGCGGTTGGCGAACGCGATGATCCGCTCATAGATCACGTCGACCGTGTCGGGGCCGAACCATCCGGCAATGTAGCCGACGCTCCCGAGGATCCCGAGTACGAGCGGTGGCAGCGAGAGGGCCTGCCAGAAGGCGGCCTGCGCGGCCCAGCCGACGACGCCGTCGTCCCAGGCCTTCTTGATGGTCCGCCATACCAGCCGGTGCAGATTCGGCAGCACCGGCGGGCCGGGCGGGTGCGGGATCTCGACGGCGGGGTCGTCGTGGCCGGTCGGCGCTCGCGTATCGCCGCGGTCCGGTGGACCCTCCTGTTCACGGCCGAGCGTCTCTGGGGCGGGTGACCGTCGGCGGTTGCGCGTTGACCCGGGTTCCGTCTGCCGGCGGTTCGGTCGGGACGCCTGAGGGACGGTCGGTGGGGCAGGATCGACGATGGGGGTGGTCGGCATGCTCCCGTCGGGGCTCCGGCCCGCAACACCCCGGTTCCGCGCGTACGGCCCATCCGCCGACGACGTGCTGTCCTCGGTGATCGGTACAGGGTTCCGGTTGCGACTGTCTATGGCTCCAGCATCCCTGATCACGCACCGAAGCGGGTGACCGGTCCCGGCGTGGTGTGTGGTGTGTCGGATCCGCCACCCGCAGACGGGACGATCTGTGCCACACCCGCGACCGAGTGCGCGTCGCCCGAGCCGTCGTCGGCGGCCCCCGGTAGCATGGCCCGCGTCCCCTTGAGTGTGCGGATGGATCGGGAGCCGAGCGACCGGGCCGGGCGAAGATCTCGTGCACGAGGGGATGTTTCATGCCCCCGGAACGTGGTGTCCGGCCCCGATGACAGGTGTCAGGAGCAGTGCAGGAGTGACTTCAGCAGCCCACGACGACCCATCCGCCCACGAGGTGCCGGTTCCGGCAGACCCGGCGCTGCGAGCCTGGCAGCGGCGCGCACTGACGAAGTACCTGACGCGCCGTCCCCAGGACTTCCTCGCGGTGGCCACGCCCGGTGCCGGTAAGACCACCTTCGGGCTCCGGGTGGCGCGCGAACTGCTCGACGACCGGACAGTCGACCAGATCGCCGTCGTCGCGCCGACGGAGCATCTGAAGCACCAGTGGGCCGAGGCTGCCGCCCGAGTGGGGATCGCGCTGGACTCTCGGTTCAGCAACTCGACCGGCCAGACCAGTTCGGATTACCACGGGGTGGTCCTCACCTATGCGCAGGTCGCTGCGCATCCCACTCGGCATCGCGTGCGGACCGAGAACCGGCGGACCCTGGTGATCCTGGACGAGATCCACCACGGCGGCGACGCCAAATCGTGGGGCGACGCGATTCGTGAGGCATTCTCCGACGCGACGCGCCGTCTGGCGCTGACCGGCACACCGTTCCGGTCCGACGACTCGCCGATCCCGTTCGTCACCTATGAACCCGAGGCGGGCGGGGTGCTGCGGTCCAAGGCCGACCACACCTACGGCTATGCCGACGCGCTCGCCGACGGAGTGGTCCGCCCGGTGGTCTTCCTCGCTTACAGCGGGCAGGCCAGCTGGCGGACCAGCGCAGGCGAGGAGTTCACGGCGCGCCTGGGTGAGCCACTGTCCCAGGAGCACACCGCGCGGGCCTGGCGGACCGCGCTCGACCCGCATGGCGATTGGATTCCCGCGGTCCTCGAGGGCGCGCACACGCGTCTGCGTCAACTACGCGCCGGCGGTATCCCCGATGCGGGTGGGCTGGTCATCGCCACGGACCAGACGACCGCGCGTGACTACGCCGAGCTACTCACCGCGATCACCGGCAAGCGACCGACGATCGTGCTCTCCGACGATCCCAAGTCGTCGTCGCGGATCGCCGAGTTCGCCGCGTCCGATGACGAATGGATGGTCGCGGTGCGCATGGTGTCGGAAGGTGTCGACGTGCCGCGACTCGCGGTCGGCGTCTACGCCACCAGCGCCTCGACGCCCCTCTACTTCGCACAGGCGATCGGTCGCTTCGTGCGTTCCCGGCGCCCGGGGGAGACGGCGAGCGTCTTCCTGCCGTCGGTGCCGGTACTTCTCGGCCTCGCGAGCGAGATGGAAGCGGAACGCGACCACGTGCTGGGCAAACCACACCGCGAGAGCGACGGTCTCGACGACGCGCTGCTGATCGATGCGAACAAGCAGAAGGACGAACCCGGTGAGGATGAGAAGGCTTTCGAGTCGCTCCACGCCGACGCCGAACTCGATCAGGTGATCTTCGACGGTGCGTCGTTCGGCACGGCGACCTTCGCGGGCACCGACGAGGAGTCCGACTACCTGGGGCTCCCCGGTCTGCTCGACGCAGAGCAAATGCGCGCCCTGCTGCGCAAGCGGCAGGCCGAGCAGGTGTCGGATCGCACGGCCGCCGCGGCGGTGGACGCACCCGCGCCGACCCCCCGCCCCGCCGGCGAGAATCTGCACGCGTTGCGCAAGGAGCTCAACGGGCTGGTCGCGATGCATCACCACCGGACGGGCAAGCCGCACGGCATGGTGCACAACGAGCTGCGGACGCGGCTCGGCGGGCCCCCGACGGCCATGGCCACCGCCGATCAGTTACGAGATCGGATCGCCGCGCTGCGCGAGTGGCGCTGATCGGTCGACGTCGGACCCGGATACGAGAAGGCCCGGCCGGAATCTCCGGCCGGGCCTTCTCGGTTGCTCGTGTCGATCAGACCAATTCGCTCGCGGATTCCACGACCGTGGCGGACAGCTCGACGAGCTTCGCCTCGTGTTCGTTGAAGTGATGACGGCAGAAGAGAAGCTCTCCGCCCGCGGGCAGTACTGCCCGAACCTTGGCGGCTGCGCCGCAGCGGTCGCAGCGGTCGGCAGCGGTCAGCGGCATGGAGATCGGGGATGTGGTGGCGGTGTCTGACATGGTTCCTCCGTCCCGGTCCGGCGGGTCCGTCCGAGGTCGGTCGCCTTTCCCTTCGTGAGCCGACACATCGGTCTGATGCGTCGCCCTCACCTTCTCAGACGTTTGGGGGTTTCGTATTGTTCCGAGAGCCCGCGCGGGTGTGTCGTCACTCACCCGTAACACAGCGATCCGCGCCGGCAACAAGCCCAGGATCGGGTGTTACACCGAGTGCGACCCCGATCACACCTCCGATCACACTTCGGGCCGTGCCCGCGCGTCGCCGCGGCGGATCAGCCGGCTGACGACACGGACTCGACAGCGGTCGGTGTCACATCGACCGCACGCTCTTCGCGCTCCCGGCTCACCGCGTCCGAGGACTCGTTCTCGCGGTCGCGCAGGTACTCGCGCAGCGAATAGACGAACGCGGCCGCCCAGACCGCGACGACGACCACGTAGATGGCCGTCTGCACCGCGGACGGGACGTCGACGAGCTCGCTGTGCAGGAGTGAGCGCGTGTTGGTGAGCACGATCAGACCGCCGACCGACGCGCCGAGCAGTCGCGGCGGGATGTGGCGCACCAGCCAGGCCGCGATGGGAGCCGCGACGACACCGCCGACCAGGATCGCGCCGACCCACGCGAAGTTGATGCCCTGGGATCCGAGGCTGAACAGGAAACCCAGGCTGGCGGCGACCGCGATGATGAACTCGCTGGTGTCGATCGAACCGATGACCTTGCGAGGCTCGAGCCGTCCGCTGGCGAGGATCGCCGGCGTGCCGACCGGTCCCCAACCGCCGCCACCGGTGGCGTCGACGAACCCGGCGACGAGGCCGAGAGGGGACAGGAACCGTTTGCGCAGCGGCTTGCCGAGGTGATGGCGGGGGATGCCCTGCAGCGTGAAACGGGCCAGGATGTAGATGCCGAGGAGCAGCAGGATGATCGCCATCAGTGGGGCGGCGGCCTCGGTCGACAGGTTCGAGAGCACTGTCGCACCCAGGAAGGAACCGATGGCACCCGGTATCGCGATCCGTCGGACCACCTTCCAGTCGACATTGCCGAAACGCCAGTGGGAGATCCCGGACACCAAGGTGGTCCCGATCTCGGCGAGGTGGACGGTGGCCGACGCCGCGGCCGGGTTGGTGCCGACGGCGAGGAGCAGCGTGGTGGTGGTCACGCCGTAGGCCATACCGAGGCTGCCGTCGACGAGTTGCGCGGCGAGGCCCACGAGGCCGATCAGAACGATGGTTCGCATGGTTGAGGTCTTTCAGGTCAGGTGAAGGTGACTGAGCAGAAGTCCACCGGACCCGACCGTGCGCCAGATGCGGCGTCGAGGTACGGAGATCGTGACCGGGACTTCGTGGATCGACGCGCCGCGGGGATCAGCTGATCGGGCCGCGACGCCGACGACACAACATCGACGCCACGCGCAGCAGGTCGACGGACCGTCGGGTCACGAGCATGCGCAGAATGGTAGGACGTGCGGCACGGGAACCGGGTATTGCGCACCTGTGGAAATCTCTGCGGGCGCAACCTTGACAAATTGGCTGTCGTCGGGCACTTCTGATCGGCATGACCGGACCCGATGAATCACACCGTGGCATCGACGACGACGGACCGCGATACCTCGTACACCTGTGCACCCGCGACGAATGGGAGACCGCGCGACAATCCGGCCACCGTCAGCCGCCATCGCTCACCGACGCGGGTTTCGTCCACCTGTCGGCTCCTGTGCAGGTGCATCTGCCGGCGAATCGATTGTTCGCCGGACACGACGACCTCGTGCTGCTCATCGTCGACAGCGCGCTGCTCGACGCGCCCGTCGTGTGGGAACCCGGGGTGCCGGAGGATCCCGAGAGCATGCGTTTTCCGCATCTCTACGGCGCGCTGCCCACTCACGCGGTGGTCGAGATGCGCGCCTATCGTCCAGACGGTGCCACCGGAATGTTTCTGCCGCCGTCGATCTGAGATCGGCGGCGGCAGAAACAGGATTGCGGCGGTCGGGCGCCTAGTCCAGGTAGTCGCGCAGCACCTGGGAACGTGACGGGTGCCGCAGTTTCGACATCGTCTTCGACTCGATCTGGCGGATACGCTCGCGGGTGACGCCGTACACCTGCCCGATCTCGTCGAGGGTGCGCGGCTGACCGTCGGTCAGACCGAAGCGCAGGCGGACCACGCCGGCCTCGCGCTCGGAGAGCGTCTCGAGCACCGACTGGAGCTGATCCTGCAGCAGGGTGAAGCTCACCGCGTCGACCGCGACGACGGCCTCGGAATCCTCGATGAAGTCGCCGAGCTGGCTGTCACCCTCGTCGCCGATGGTCTGATCCAACGAGATCGGCTCTCGCGCATACTGCTGGATCTCCAGCACCTTCTCCGGCGTGATGTCCATCTCCTTGGCGAGCTCTTCGGGAGTGGGCTCGCGGCCCAGATCCTGGAGCAGCTCACGCTGGATGCGGCCGAGCTTGTTGATGACCTCGACCATGTGGACCGGGATGCGGATCGTGCGTGCCTGATCGGCCATCGCGCGGGTGATCGCCTGTCGGATCCACCAGGTGGCATACGTGGAGAACTTGTAGCCCTTGGTGTAGTCGAACTTCTCGACGGCGCGGATCAGACCGAGGTTGCCCTCCTGGATCAGGTCCAGGAACGCCATCCCGCGGCCGGTGTACCGCTTGGCCAGGGAGACCACCAGTCGCAGGTTCGCCTCGAGCAGATGGTTCTTGGCGCGGTTGCCGTCCCGCGAGATCCAGTTCAGATCACGCTTGGACGCGGTGCTGATCTTGTCACCCGAATCGACGAGTCGACGCAGTCGCTCGGTGGCGAAGAGGCCTGCCTCGATGCGCTTGGCGAGCTCGACCTCCTCTTCGGCGTTGAGGAGGGCGACCTTGCCGATCTGCTTGAGATAGGCGCGGACGGAGTCGGCCGATGCGGTGAGCTCGGCATCCTTGCGCGCCTGACGGAGCGCTTCTGACTCGTCCTCGTCCCAGACGAAGTCGCCTGCCGTCCGTTCTTTCTCCTCCGGGACCTGTTTGCTCTTGGCCGCGGCAGGCTTGGCTGCGCCTGCTGCTGCCGGGACCACCACGGTCTCTTCGGCGTCATCGGTCTCGGCGTCCTCGCTGTCGGGCGAGTCGTCATCGTCATCGTCGTCGACGGCGATGTCGTCGATCTCGACATCCTCGTCGATCTCGCCGTCGGGGGCGTCGATGTCGTCGATCGTGCCGGAGTCTTCGACGTCCTGGGTCGACTCGACACCGTCGGCATCCGACGGTGTGGTGGCCTTCTTGGCTCCGCGCTTCGCAGGGGCCTTCTTTGCCGCCTTCTTGGCGGTTGCCTTGCGAGCGGGCGCCTTCTTGGCCGCTTTCTTTGCGGGTCGCTTGGCCGGCGCGTTCTCCGTGGCGGTCGTCGCGTCTGTCGAATCGTCGACGTCGGCCTGGCGGGTCTGGGTGGCTGCCACGTACAACCTTTCGGAACTGACTATCGTGAATCTCTCACGGCGGCATGCGCCGACGCGGATCAGGGCTTGATTTCTCGGTGCGTGATCACCGGTGAGGACCATTGTAACGACATCGCCCCGCCGGATGTGACAAAGACCAGGTCAGTGAGTTGTCGGGACGGTGCCGACGGTCCACAACCGGACTAGGTGCGAAGGCCGGCATCGACGGCCATCGCCGCACCCACGATACCCGCGGTGTTGAGCAGGGTGGCCGGAACCACGGGCGTCTTGTTGGTCAGGTGCGGGATCCATTTGTCGGACTTGCGGCTGATCCCGCCCCCGACGATGAAGAGCTTCGGCCAGAGCAGTGCCTCGTATGCCTCGAGGACATGCGAGAGCTTGTGCGCCCACTTCTCGTAGGTCCAGCCCTTGTCCTCCTTGACCTTCGACGACGCCCGGTGCTCGGCCTCCTTGCCGTCGATGATCATGTGGCCGAGCTCCGTGTTCGGGACCAGGGTGCCGTTGATGAGGATGGCGGTGCCGATGCCGGTGCCCAGGGTGAGCAGCATGACCACCCCGTCGACGCCTGCGCCGCCGCCGTGGCGGTCCTCGGCCATCCCGGCCGCGTCGGCGTCGTTGAGCACGGAGACGGTCCTGCCCGACAACGCGGAACTGAACAGCTCATAGACGTCCGTGCCGATCCAGCCCTTGTCGATGTTGGCGGCGGTGCGCATGGTGCCGTCGGTGATGACGCCGGGCAGCGTGAGCCCGACCGGTCCGGTCCAATCGAAGTGGTCGACCACTTCTGCGACGCCGCCGGCGACGGCATCGGGGGTGGAGGGTTGCGGGGTCAGCACCTTGAATCGGTCGCCGACGAGCAGTCCGGTGTCGAGGTCGACGATCCCGCCCTTGATCCCGGAACCGCCGACGTCGACTCCGAATCCGAGATTGGCTCCCGGTTGGGCGGTGCTCGCTACCTCGGCGTCGGTCATGTCGGAGTCCTCTCTGATCCACCCAATGGGAACTTGCGCGGCCTCAAGGCTATCCAGCCCGGGCACACCGTGCGCGAGGTCGATGCAAAGTCGTCACCCACTGCACGGCCGCCGTGCAGGACGCGATGGTCAGGACCGAGCCCCTGTGGGCAGATCACGCGGCGGTGTGCTCACATAGGGACGTGACGGATCATTCCGGGCCAGAGGTCCTCGAGCGCGTCGCGATCGATGTGGCGCAGCGTGCGGCCGACCATGTGCGACGACGCCGCCCGGAGCTGTTCGGTCCGGGACCGGGCCACGATCCCGATGCGGTGCGCACGGATGCGGACACCCCGGACGCGGATGCGGCACCCGTCAGCACCAAGTCGACCCTGACCGATCCGGTGACCCTCGCCGATACCGAGACCGAGCAGCTGATCCGCTCGGAGCTCCGGTCCCGGCGCCCGGGGGACGAGATCCTCGGCGAGGAGGCCGGTGGAACCGTGGACGTGCCCTCCGGAGTGCGGTGGGTGGTCGATCCGATCGACGGCACGGTGAACTTCATGTACGGCATCCCGGCTTACGCGGTCTCCGTCGCGGCCCAGGTGGACGGTCGGTCGGTCGCCGGTGCGGTGGTCGATGTGGCTCGCGCCGTCACGTACTCGGCCGCACTCGGCGCCGGCGCCCATGTGGATGCCGGTGACGGGCGGATCAAGCTCTCCTGCAACCCGATCGGTCGTCTGGATCTGGCTCTGGTGGCCACCGGGTTCTCCTACGACGCCGGCCGTCGCGCCACGCAGGGGGCGATCATCGCGGAACTGCTTCCGCGGGTGCGGGACATCCGCCGTGTCGGTGCTGCAGCACTCGATCTGTGCATGGTGGCGAGCGGTGCGGTGGACGCGCATTTCGAACACGGGCTGAGTCCGTGGGACTGGGCCGCCGGTGGGCTGATCGCCGCCGAGGCGGGCGCGCAGGTGTCCACGCCGCCCCCGGACTCGCGTTCGGGTGACGGCCATCCGACGATCGCGGTGGCGCCTGGCATCGCGGACGACTTCCTGCGGCTGCTCGACAGCCTCGGGGCCCGCAACCTGATGCCGTCGGCCTAGATCTCGCCGCCGGCCGGGCCGGCCGGCAGGAGGGCCTCAGCACGACGGTGGCAGCACGACGGTGTCAGCAGGACGCCGAATGTACGGCCTTGACCAACGTCGGGTCCGCGCCGGTGCGCGGGTCCTTGGGATCGGCCGATCGCAGCGCCTCGAGGGCGGCCTGTGCATCCTGCGATTGCTCGCGGCCCTCGTAGTACTTGCCGAGCGCGACATCGACCCCGGTGCCCTGGCGCCCGTCGTCGACCAGCTGGGCACAGGGGAGTGCCAGCCAGACCGCGGCGGCGCTCGCCTTGCCTGCCGGACCGAATCGGATCTGCGCGTAGCAGGACAGGTCCTGGTTGGTGTAGACGGTGTCGTCGCCATACGGGTTGTCGGGAACCGGATTGAAACCCTGGGCGGTCAGGTCGTCGGACACCGACCGCGCCGCGCCGCGCTGCGACGACGCGTTGAGCACCCGGACCTGGAACGTCGACAAGGCGGCCGGCGTCGCCGCCAGCATCTCGTCGCGGTTGGCCGGGGCGACCGTGGCGGGCGCCTGCGATGGTGCGGGCAGCCCGGGATCCGGAGCGGCCGCGGCCGAGGGTTGAGCGGGTGCCGGCATCGGCTGGTTGCAGTTGGTCGGCACCGCGACCGGACCTGAATCGGCTAGCGCGACCGCCCAGGTGATCAGACCTGCAACCAGCAACACGACCGCGACGATGATCGCCGGACGCATTCGGCGTCGACGAAACGGCCGACCCTTCGCGTCGACCGAGGACCCCGATGTTAGCTGCGACACCACCGTGAACTGGCTCCTTCTCCGACGCGCGACCTTGGCGCCCACTGTAAACGGTGGTCGTCGGCGCGCGACGCAGGCAGGCCGCACTGTGGAATAACGCCTGTACAGGGCGCCCTGCCCGTCGCGTTGGAGCGCGGGTCCGGCGCCGCCGCGCCGTGCGCATCGACGCGCCGGGGAATGATCCGCCCGAGGTGATCGTTGACCGAGCCACGTCGGTGGACTAAGCTTCGGGCGCCCGCCCCTCCAAACAGCGGGGGGCACGTGGATTGAATGTGATGAAGATCACGCCGATCCGCAGGGTTCTGGGTAACGAATTGCACCGGTCACGACGTTGTAGAGACGCCGCCGGCAAGACAATCCCGGCGGGCTCGCGCACCTAGGTTTGTTCGGTCACAAGCCGACATCCGAGAGCGCCCCTCACACTCTCTCAAATAGGTAAGGCACACAATGGCTACTGATTACGATGCGCCACGACGCACAGAGACCGAGGACGTCAGCGAGGATTCCCTCGAGGAGTTGAAAGCGCGACGAAGCGAAGCCCAGTCCTCGGCCGTCGATGTCGACGAGAGCGACACCGCCGAATCGTTCGAGCTGCCCGGTGCGGATCTGTCGGGCGAGGAATTGTCGGTCCGGGTGATCCCCAAGCAGGCCGATGAGTTCACTTGCACGAGCTGCTTTCTCGTCTACCACCGCAGCCGACTCGCCCGCGAGAACGGCAGTTCGATGATCTGCGTGGACTGCGCCTGACGAACCGATGAGGGAGGCGGGTCGTCGATGCAGACCCCGCCTCCACGCTCAGTCGGCGATACCCGCCTCCGCTGCCGCGTCGGGTAGGTCGAGAGCGGCGAGCAGCGCCGACGGATTCCGGGTCGACACGAGCCAATACGGTGTCGGGTCATCGGGATCGTCGAGCACCAGCAGCACCATCGTCTTGACCCAAGCCTTGTGCATGAGGAATGCGGCCGGGTCGAGCTGGCGACCCAGTGCTGCACTCTTCGCGGTCGCGGGGACGGTCGCCCCGCGAGCGATGACCGCCCGCGGGAGACGGGCGCGACCGGCATGCAGTTCACGGTCCGGGGTCACCCGGACCGACGCGCGGCCGAGCGACCACAGCATCCACGCGCACAGCAATCCGACCACCACGTAGCCCACCACGCTCCACGCCGCGCGGTGCGCCGACAGCTGGATCTCGTAGCCGAGCACCCCCGTCACGACCGCTGCGGCCACCCACCACCACCACGGCACGTGGAGGCGTTCATGGAAGCGGTCCGACCCCGAATTGCCTTCTCCCGCCGATCGGTCTGCGTCGCCGGGGAGCCAGGGATGATCGTCGCCGGACGGCGAATCGGCCGGATTCTCAGGTGATGCTGGAGGAGTCACGCGACCAGCGTAGTCTGCCCTCGTGACGCCGAAATCCTCCACTGCGGCATCTGGCCGACCCGACCTGATCGGGGCGCTGCGGGTCCGCCGACTCGATCCGGACATTCCATTGCCCACCCGCGCACATCCCGGCGACGCGGGTGTCGACCTGTGTTCGACGATCGACCTCGAGCTGCCGCCCGGTCGCCGCCAGCTGGTCGGCACCGGCCTCGCCGTGGCTCTGCCCCTCGGTACCGTCGGACTTGTCCATCCCAGGTCCGGCCTGGCCGCACGTGCCGGGCTGTCGATCGTCAATTCGCCGGGCACGATCGACGCCGGATACCGCGGGGAGATCAAGGTCTGTCTGATCAATCTCGACCCCGACGAGCCGATCTCGATCGCACGCGGGGACCGGATCGCCCAATTGCTCGTCCAGCGCGTCGAACTGCCGGAGCTGGTCGAGGTCGACGAGCTCGACGACACGAGTCGCGGTGCCGGGGGATACGGCTCCAGCGGTGGTCATGCGGTGCTCGCAGATGCTGTTCCGGAGATCGACGGGGATTCTGGTCCGTGATCCGACCGGCGATGCACCCGACGAGCGAACACTTCCCGAGGAGTACACGACATGGCACGAGATGAGCAGGGCGAGTTGCGGATCGGCTCGGCCGAGGGCCCGTACGACATCGAGGCCCTCGACACCCCCGCCGAGGAGCTCGAGAACTCGCACCTCGACTTGGGTTCGGTGCTCGTGCCGGTGGTCGAAGGTGGTCAGGTCACGGTGGAGATGTCCGCCGAGCACGAGCCCGAGGCCGTCTACCTGGTGACGCCGCACGGGCGGATCAGCGTGGGTGCGTTCGCCGCACCGAAATCACCGGGACTGTGGCGTGAGGTGGTGACCGAGCTCGCTGCCTCGCTGCGTGACGAAGGTGCGCAGGTGGCGATCGAGGACGGCCACTGGGGACGCGAGATCATCGCCACCGTCCCCGGCGCGGCTCATCGTTTCATCGGCGTGGACGGCCCGCGATGGATGGTGCGTTGCATCGCAAGCGGGCCCGACGAGACCGCCGACGAGCTCGGCAGGCTCGCTCGGGCGGTTCTGGCCGAGTCCGTGGTGCGCCGCGGTGACGAACCGCATCCGCCGCGGGACGCGCTGCCGATCGTGTTGCCCCCGGTCCTCGCGGAGCAGGTCGCGGCGGCGCAGCAGCAGATGCTCGACGATCAGACGGCGGGCGATGACGGGGGCGCACCGGCAGATTCCGCCGAGGCGTCGGTGCCCGGCGGAGCGCTGGAACAGGTCGCTTCGGCCACCGTCATCAGTGACGACGCGGTGCCGCCGCCGATGGAGGAACCCGCGCCGATCGAACAGCCAGAGGTGGAGGACGACGAGCAGATGCCGCGCTCATCCGGGTCGGCGATGCAGCGCTTCCGTCGCAACCGGCGCGGCTGAATCTGTAGCCGACCGTCTCAGCAGATATCGAGCCACCCTCGCGCGCAACCGAACCCGAGAACTGCAGGGTTGTTCCCCCAGTCCGCGAGGGTCACCTCGGTCAACGCGGACCTCGGTGCCGCGGCCGCCCATTCCCGGCCGACCTCACCGGGATGGACGGGGTCGTCGACGGCCGTGGTGATCGCCAACGGCGCGGTGAGAGTGGCGATCTTCGAGAGGTCGGGGGAATGGAACCCGGCAGCCTCGGTCAGCTGATCGGCGAGACCGGGATGCAGTGCCCGCCATGAACGACTCAGTTCGGCCGCGAGCCAATCGGGACTCGAGGCGGCCATCGCGACGATGGTCGGTTCGAGGCCGTCTGCCGCGAGCGCGCCGGCTGTCGCGCGGGCGCTCCACGCGGCGGGCGCGGCGGCGGGGTCGCCGGTCCAGGCCGGCAGCGCCGCCCACACCCCGGCGCACGGGCTGTGCAGGGCCCAGGAGAGCGCGATGGCGGCACCGATGGACACACCGCCGACGATGACTGGACCGGCATCGTCGGCGAGTTCGTCGAGACTGCGGAGATGCCCGTCGACCAGGTTTTTCGACGGTTCGAGCGCTATCAGTGTGAGACCGATCTCATCGGCGGCGGGTCCGAACGCGCGGTGCACGTAGTCGGCGTCGGAGCCCGTACCGGGCATGGCCACGATCGTTGTCGGCACCCTCCGATCGGACCCTGCTGTATCGGGCATGTCATGATCATGCCCGACGTTGAACAGGGAGCAAGAAGAGGATTACGCTGGCGAGTGCGAGCAGGGTTTTCAGCCCAGCCCACTTCGCCTCGCAACAAGTCACCCAGGAGGGTGTGATGGCCACCACCGGTTATCTCAAACGGTTGACGCGCCGATTGACCGAAGATCTCGGAGATGCCGACGCCGTACAGATCGCGGAGGAGTCGCGTGCCACGGGTGCGCAACGCGCCGCGGAGTGTTGTCGTGGCGATGAGGTCACGATGCACGGTGAGCTGCGAGCGGTGGAGACCTGTTCGCGGTCCGCGAAGGTCGGGGTGAAGGCGGAGTTCTTCGACGGTTCCGACACCGTCGTACTCAAGTGGCTCGGCCGGAACCGGATCCCAGGGATCGAACCCGGCCGGAAGTTGACCGTACGGGGTCGGCTGGCCGAACACGACGGCACCAAGGTGATCTACAACCCGTACTACGAACTCTATGGCTCAGACGACGAATGATCCGTCGGCCGGCGGACCCGCCGATGACGCGGCCGGCGTCGACGGCCGACCGGACCGTGTCGACGAATCCACCGATCACGACTCAACGCCCGCTCCGACGATTCTCGAGCAGATGGGCGGGGTCTCCGGGCTGATCTACTCGACGGTGCCGATCGTCGTCTTCGTCCCCGTCAATGCGGTGTGGGGCCTGACGGCCGCGATGATCGCGGCCCTCGTCGTCGCCGTCACGATCTTCGGCGTGCGTCTCGTCCGCCGCGAGCCCCTCAACCCGGCCGTCTCGGGCCTGATCGGTGTCGCGATCTGCGTGTTCATCGCGCACAAGGTCGGAGACGCCAAGGGCTACTTCCTTTTCGGCATCTGGACCACGCTCGCGTACGCCGTGGCCTTCGTGGCGTCGATCGTGGTCCGATGGCCGTTGGTCGGCGTCGCCTGGAACCTGATCAGCGGCGATGGCATGGCGTGGCGCAAACATCGAAAGACCTTGGTCGCCTACGACATCGCCACCGCGTTCTGGGCGCTGGTGTTCCTCGCCCGATACCTCACCCAGTCCGAACTCTACGATCACGGCAGTACCGGATGGCTCGCTGTCGCGCGCATCTCCATGGGCTGGCCGCTGACCGCGCTCGCGGTGCTGGCCACCGTTTTACTCGTCCGGCGTGCGACGCGTGAAGAGGAACAGATGGAGATCTCCGACGATGCGGCCGGACCGGACAGGGATGCCGCTGCGGGGGTCGCGGACAACCCGCTTCGCTGACATCCAGCTCTGCTGACGTCCAGCACCACTGAGATCCTGCGCTACCGAAGGCCCGCCGGTCGCGGCTCGGCGGGTCGCCCCCTCGGCGGGTCGCCCCCTCGGCGGATCTGCCCCCTCAGTGGATCTGCCCCCTCAGTGGATCTGCCCCCTCAGTGGATCTGCCCCCTCAGTGGATCTGCCCCCTCAGTGGATCTGCATCGCCTGGTGCAGTTCGGGCTCGGCTTCGGCGGGTGCGATGAAGACCAGCTCGTCGCCGCCCTCGATGGCGTCGTCGCTCTGGGGCACGATCACCCGACCGCCGCGCAGGATGGTGACCAGTGCCACATCCCGGGGGAGTGCCAGTTTCCGCACCGGCTTGCCGGCCAACGGGGTGTTCGGAGGCAGGGTGAGCTCGACGAGGTTGGCCTGTCCCTGCCGGAATGTCATCAGGCGGACCAGATCACCGACCGAGACCGCCTCTTCGACCAGGGATGCGAGAATGCGTGGCGTCGAGACCGCCACGTCGACACCCCAGTCGTCGCCGAACAGCCATTCGTTGCGCGGATCGTTGACCCGGGCCACCACCCGATTGACCGCGAATTCGGTTTTCGCGAGCAGGCTCACGACGAGATTGGCCTTGTCGTCGCCGGTCGCCGCGACCATCACGTCGAACGTCTGCAGCGATGCCTGCTCGAGATTGCTCAGTTCGCAGGCGTCGGCCTGCACCCATGTCGCCTCCCGCACCGACTCACGATCGATGTGGGAAGGGTTGCGCTCGAAGAGGGTGACCTCGTGCGAATTGAGCAGGAGCTCGCGGGCGATCGAGCGCCCGACTGCGCCGGCACCGGCGATGGCGACCTTCATCGTGTGTTCTCTCTCACCCTCAGTCAGTTGCGGTGTACGGTGCCCGCGCGGTTGCGCGGGCATTGACGAGATTGTCGGTCAGTGTGGCTGCGTAGATGACATCTTCTTGTTGGAGAACAGTTTTCATCTCCGGGAGAATCGGACGGCCGAGCCGGGTGAGGAAGGCGATCCGGGCGCCGGTCTCCTCCTGGAACTTCCCGACGGTCACCCCGATCCACGTTTCGTCGATGTCGAGCTGGGCGATGGCGAGTGATCCCGACGGATCCCGCCACGCAGTGGTCGTCGAGGTCTCCCCGAGGGCCGAGACGAACCGTTCGGTCGTCCACGGCACGGTTGCGACGGTCGGGATGCCGAGTCGTTCGTAGACCTCGGCCCGCTTGGCGTCGTAGATGCGTGCCACGACGCGCTCCACGCCGAATGTCTCGCGGGCGACACGTGCCGCGATGATGTTGGAGTTGTCGCCCGAGGAGACCGCGGCAAATGCGTCGGCGGTCTCGATCCCTGCCCGTGTCAGGACATCCCGGTCGAAGCCGACGCCGATCACGGTGGTGCCGCGGAAATCGGGACTGAGCCGGACGAAGGCCGAATGATCGCGATCGATGACCGACACGGTGTGGCCGCGCTTCTGCATCGCCATCGCCAGCGCCGACCCCACGCGCCCGCAACCCATGATGACTACCTGCACGTCCATCCTCTCCACGGCGTTTGTGCCCGAGTCTGTGCCCGGCGCGGTACGCGCTGGACGCATCGAACCTACCCGCACGGGTGGACCGGCGCGCGAGACCTCCGACACCGGGTCGTTTGCTCCTTGTGGCCCGGGCCCGTGGGCCCTTGTGGCCCGGGCCCGTGGGCCCTTGTGGCCCGGGCCCGTGGGCCCTTGTGGCCCGGGCCCGTGGGCCCTTGTGGCC
>NZ_JBNCNS010000005.1:346231-493642 GCF_049847105.1 Gordonia sp. DT218
GCCTTTGTCTACTACACGCTCTAGTGTTGCCTGGTGTACACCGTGTCCAAGGCGTCCGTGGCGACAAAACGTCTGCTGCTCGGCCGCCCGTTCCGTAGCGACAAACTGGGTCACACCCTGTTGCCCAAGCGCATCGCGCTTCCCGTGTTCGCCTCCGACGCGATGTCGTCGGTGGCCTACGCGCCGCAGGAGATCTTCCTCGTCCTGTCCGTCGCGGGTCTGAGTGCACTGGCCTTCACACCGTGGGTCGCCCTGGCCGTCGCCGTGGTGATGGTCGTCGTCGTGGCCAGCTATCGGCAGAACGTCCACGCGTATCCGTCCGGCGGCGGCGATTACGAGGTGGCCACGGTCAACCTGGGGCCCAATGCGGGTCTGACGGTCGGCAGTGCGCTGCTGGTCGACTACGTCCTCACGGTCGCGGTGTCGATCTCGTCGGCAGCGGAGAACATCGGCTCGGCGATCCCCTTCGTGTCCCAGCATCGGGTGTGGTTCTGCGTCGCCGCGATCGTCCTGATGGCCGCCGTGAACCTGCGCGGGATCAAGGAGTCGGGCTCGGTGCTCGCCATCCCGACGTATGCGTTCATCATCGGTGTTCTCGTCATGCTCATCTGGGGATTCACCGAGCTGTACATCCTGGACGAGCCGGTCCGGTCGGAGGCCGCAGATTTCGGCATCCGTCCCGAGCAAGATCACCTGACCGCGATCGCCTTCGTCTTCCTGATCGCGCGGGCGTTCTCGTCGGGTTGTGCGGCGCTCACCGGTGTGGAGGCCATCAGCAACGGAGTGCCGGCCTTCCGCAAGCCGAAGTCCCGCAACGCGGCGTCCACCCTGTTCCTGCTCGGTGCGTTCTCCATCACATTGCTGCTCGGTATCGTCCTGCTCGCCCAGCGCATCGGCGCGAAATATGTGATGAACCCGGCCACCGACCTGATCGGCGCCCCCGAGGGATACCAGCAGAAGGCGATGATCGCCCAGCTCGCCCACGCCGTCTTCCATTCCTTCACGCCCGGCTTTTACTTCGTCGCGACGGCCACCGCCCTCATCCTGTTGCTGGCCGCGAACACCGCGTTCAACGGGTTCCCGGTGCTCGGCTCGGTGCTCGCGCAGGACCGTTTCCTGCCGCGGCAGCTGCACACCCGTGGCGATCGCCTCGCGTTCAGCAACGGGATCCTGTTCCTGGCGCTGGCGGCCATCATCTTCGTGGTGGCATTCGGCGCCCAGGTCACCTCGCTGATCCAGCTCTACATCGTCGGTGTGTTCGTGTCGTTCACCCTCAGCCAGACCGGCATGGTGCGGCATTGGACGCGTCATCTGCGCACCGAGACCGACCCGCGGGCCCGGCGGCGGATGATGCAGTCGCGCGTGATCAACTCGATCGGCCTGGTGATGACGGCCACCGTCCTGGTGGTGGTGCTGATCACGAAGTTCCGTGCGGGCGCGTGGATCGCGATATTGGCGATGGTGGCCCTCTTCGTGATCATGAAGCTGATCCACCGGCACTACGCGACCGTGCAACGCGAACTCGAACTCGAGGAAGACGAACCGGTACTGCCCAGCAGGACTCATTCGATCGTGCTGGTATCGACGCTGCACCTGGCCACGAAGCGTGCGGTTCTCTACGCCCGCGCCACCCGGCCCGACGTCCTCGAGGCGATCACGGTGAACGTCGACGATCGCGACACCCGCAAGCTGGTGTCGCAGTGGGAGGCGAGCAACATCACCGTGCCGCTCAAGGTGATCGCCTCCCCGTACCGCGAGATCACCCGCCCGGTCATCGAATACGTCCGCCGGGTCCGGCGCGAATCCCCTCGGGACGTCATCACCGTGTTCATCCCCGAGTACGTGGTGGGGCACTGGTGGGAGCAGATCCTCCACAATCAATCGGCCTTGCGTCTCAAGGGACGTCTGCTCTTCGAGCCCGGGGTGATGGTCACTTCCGTCCCGTGGCAGCTGACGTCGTCGGATCGCCTCAAGAACCGCGACCTCGCATACTCGGCTCCCGGTGACACCCGTCGCGCCCTCGGTGGCGACTCGGATCAGCCGTGAACGAATCCGGCGCCGGCGGTGTGGGTGCCGAACTGATCGTCCGGCCCGACCGCCCGGCGAACGGCGGTGAGTCCGTCGGCCGCGTGGACGGGCGCGTCGTGTTCGTTCGTGGGGCCATCCCCGGCGAGGTGGTCCGCGTGCGGGTCACCGACGACCGGCGGGAGAGCTTCCTGCGCGGGGAGGTGATCGAGGTCCTGGAACCGTCGGTGCACCGGATCGATCCGCTGTGCGACGCCGCCCGTCACGGGGCCGGGTGTTGTGACCTCGGTTTCGTCGACCTCACGCACGCACGGGATCTGAAAGGGCGGGTCGTCCTCGATGCGCTGGCCCGGATCGGCGGGTTCTCGGCAGCCGATCTCGAAGGCGTCGGCGCGGGCGAGGTCCTCGCACTCGGGGACGACGGCACCCACTGGCGGGTACGCACCCGACTCGGTGTCGACGCCGAGGGGCGCGCCGGGATGCACGCGTTTCACGGTTCGTCGATCATCACAGATCATTCCTGTGCCGCACCGGAACCCGGGATGGTCGACGGACTCGGTGCGTACTCCTTCACTCCAGGTGCGGATGTCGCGGTGGTGGCCGACATGGCAGGCCGTCGCCATATCACCGAACTCGCGCCGCCCCGGGCGCGCGTCCGCGGGCGCCGTCCCGGCGCGCGGGGGCGCACACAATCGGCGCGCCGGGGCCGCGACGCCCCCCGCGCTCACCGGGTCGTCGACGGTGATCCCGTCGCCGCCCATCGCGTCGGGGACCGGATCTGGCAGATCCCGGTCGCCGCGTTCTGGCAGGCTCACCGGGCGGCGCCATCGGCGTATGCGCGCACCGTGATCGAACTGCTCGCCGACGCGGAACTCCCGGCCCGGCCCGATCCGCTCGTCGCGTGGGATCTCTACGGCGGCGCCGGCGTCTTCGCGGCGGCGATGCTCGACGCCCGGAACGATGTACTCGACGCCCTCGGTTCCGTTCATGTGGTCGAGTCCGATCCGGCCGCCCTGTCTGCCGCCGAGCAGACGTTCGCCGACGACGACCGCGTCACCCTTCACCGTGGCGAGGTGGCCGGTGTGGCGGCCGGTCTGCCGCCGCCCGATCTGGTGGTCCTCGATCCACCGCGCACCGGCGCCGGGCCGACCGTGATCGACGTCGTCGCCGATGCAGATCCGGCCGTGATCGTCCATGTGGGCTGCGATGTCGGGCGCTTCGCCCGTGATTTGGCGCTCTTCGCCGAACACGGCTACCGGCCTCGGGCGATCCGCTCGTTCGATGCATTTCCGCTGACACACCACGTGGAGGCCATCGCCTGCCTGGTGCCCGCCCATCGCGGGGTGTGACGGATTCGTCGCGCAGGCGCCGCCTTGCGGGGCGAGGAGCCGATGGTCGGGTCCGTAGACTGTTGAGAACATGACCGTGTGTGCCGTAGGGCCCGGTATGCCGATCGCGCCGACAGCCCCGGTGCGCTCATGAGCCGGACCGTGGAATTGTGATGGAGGATTCGATGGGCGTGCTGGACACGATCGGTTCGCCGGCCGACCTGCGGACGCTGTCGTCGGAAGAGATGATCGCTCTCGCCGGGGAGGTTCGGGAATTCCTCATCGAGAAGGTCTCGGCCACCGGTGGCCACCTCGGCCCGAATCTCGGAGTGGTGGAGCTGACGCTCGCGTTGCACCGCGTTTTCGACTCGCCGACCGATCCGATCATCTTCGACACCGGTCACCAGAGCTACGTCCACAAAATCGTCACCGGCCGCATGGATGGGTTCGACACCCTGCGGCAGAAAGACGGACTGACCGGCTATCAGGACCGGGCCGAGAGCGAGCACGACTGGGTGGAGTCCTCGCATGCATCGGCGGCGCTGTCCTACGCCGACGGGCTCGCGAAATCCTTCGAACTCACCGGGCAGGACACGCGCACCGTGGTCGCGGTGGTGGGCGACGGCGCGCTCACCGGCGGCATGTGCTGGGAGGCCCTGAACAATATCGCCGGTGGTGACCGGCCTCTCGTCATCGTCGTCAACGACAACGGGCGCTCCTACGCCCCGACGATCGGCGGGCTGGCGCGGCATCTGTCGGGGCTGCGTCTGCAACCGGGTTACGAGCGCTTTCTGGACGAGAGCCGCAAGGTGGTCAAGCAGTTGCCCGTCGTCGGTCCGCCGGCCTACGCCGTCCTGCACGGCATGAAGAGCGGGTTGAAGGATCTGATTGCGCCGCAGGCGATGTTCACCGATCTCGGACTGAAGTACGTCGGTCCGGTCGACGGGCACGACATCGGGGCGTTGGAGTCGGCATTGGGTCATGCGAAGGCCTTCGGCGGCCCGGTGATCGTGCACACCGTCACCCGTAAGGGGATGGGCTATGCGCCGGCGGAGAACCACGAGGCCGACCAGATGCACTCGACAGGCATCATCGATCCGCGGACCGGCCGCGCCACCAGCGTGTCGCCGCAGGACTGGACGTCGGTGTTCTCGGCCGCCCTGGTCGAGGCCGGCGCGCACCGCGACGACGTCGTCGCCATCACCGCGGCCATGCCGGGGCCCACCGGGTTGACGCCGTTCGGCGAGAAATTCCCGGAGCGCATGTTCGACGTCGGGATTGCCGAGCAACACGCGATGACCTCGGCTGCCGGATTGGCGCTGGGCGGGTTGCATCCGGTGGTCGCGATCTACTCCACGTTCCTCAACCGCGCGTTCGACCAGCTACTGATGGATGTGGCGCTGCTGCGGCTGCCGGTCACGCTGGTTCTCGACAGGTCGGGCATCACCGGACCCGACGGTCCCAGCCATCACGGCATGTGGGATCTGTCGCTGATGTCACTCGTCCCCGGTCTGCGTGTGGCAGCGCCCCGTGACGCCGTGCGTCTGCGTGAGGAGTTCGACGAGGCGCTGGCCGTCACCGATGGCCCCACCGCGTTGCGGTTCTCGAAGGGTGCTGTGCCGGAAGATATCCGGGCGGTCGAGCGTCTCGACGACGGCCTCGACGTGCTGTACCGGGCCGCACCGGGGGTGGGCGACGCGTCCGGCGATGTGCTGATCGTCGCGGTCGGTGCGTTCTGCGGGCTCGCGATCGACACGGCACAACGGTTGGGGCAGCAGGGTATCGACGCGACCGTGGTCGACCCGCGGTGGGTGTTGCCGGTTCCGGCGTCGATACCCGCTCTCGCGGCGCGGCATCGGCTGGTCGTCACGCTGGAGGACAGCGGTGTGCGCGGTGGCGTCGGGTCGGCGGTCAGCGATGCGCTCTCGATGGCCGACGTCGCGGTTCCGGTGCAGCACCGAGGGATACCGCAGGACTTCGTCACGCATGCGTCGCGCGGGGAGTTGCTCGCCGAATTCGGCCTCACCGCACAGGATCTCGCGCGCACCATCACCGCAACGGTGGCCGGTATGCAAGCTGTTCCGGGCATGGACGACACGGCCGACCTCGGTGACCACACGGAACACGCCGAGAACGCGAATGTCGAACCGTCGAGTCGGAGCGTCGACCCCGACGCCTGAGCCATGTGGTCGGAGTCAGTCCGTCGGGTCGACGGTGACGTCGTTGAGCCCTTCGGCGATGGTCGCCGCGCACAGGTCCCGTTGCCACTGCCGGGCGCCGAGCGCGGCCAGGCGGTGGTCGACGGCCTCCGCAGTTGCGGGCAGATCGACACCGTCCCAACACAGTTGGCGAACCGTGTCGGGGGCGAGCAGATTCTCGACCGGTAGGTCGTGCGCTTCGGCGATGTCGCGGACCAGAGGTCGAACCATTGCGGCACGGGCGGCTGCCTCCGGATTGCGCTGATCCCATCGGTTCACCGGTGGCAGACCGACCGATGGTGACTTGCGGGACGGCAGTTCGTTGTCCGGCAGTTCGCGGGCCCGCTGCAGCGCCGCCAGCCAGATGTGTGCCTGCCGGCGCTGCCGGGGGCCGCCGAACACCGGCAGCCGGGTGAGCTCGGACTGCGTGGTCGGGTCGGCGTTGGCCGCGGTGACGATCGCCGAGTCCGGCAGAATTCGTCCAGGGGCGACATCTCGGCGCTGCGCGAGTTCTTCGCGGGCGGCCCACAATTCCCGGACCGCGGCCAGGGTGCGGGTGTTCTTGATGGTGTGAATGTTGGATGTCTTGCGCCACCGGTCGGTCCGCGGTGGCGGCGCCGGACGCTCGAGAACGGCACGGAACTCCTCGCGGGCCCAGTCCGATTTGCCGGCCTCGACGAGTGCGGCGTCCATCGCGTCGCGCAATTCCACCAGTACCTCGACGTCGAGTGCGGCGTAGTTGAGCCAGTCGTCGGGAAGCGGGCGTCGCGACCAGTCGGCGGCGCCGTGACCCTTGACCAGGCCGAGCCCGAGGAACTCGGCCACCATGGCCGCCAGATTCACCTTGGCCAGGCCGAGCAGACGCCCGGCCAGCTCGGTGTCGTAGAGCTCCCGGCAGACGAAACCGAGTTCACGCAGACACGGCAGGTCCTGGTCGGCGGCGTGTAGGACCCATTCCGGGCCGTCGAGCGCGGCGATGACAGGTGCGAGCGCGTCCGGGTGTTCGATCGGGTCGAGTAGAAATGAGCCTGCGCCGAGTCGCCGGATCTGCACCAGATAGGCCCGCTGGGAGTAGCGGTAGCCCGACGCCCGTTCGGTATCGACCGCGATCGGCCCGTCGGCGGCCGTGATCAGCGCGGCCGCCTCGGCGAACTCCGACGGCGTGGTCAGCACTGCGGGGACGCCGTCGACAGGGTTCAGGAGCGGCGTCGTGGGCGGTCCGGCAGGTTCACCCGCGGACGTGTCGTCGGACTCACCCGGTGGTGGGCCCGCGGGCTGATCGTCACCGGTGGTCATGGCCGAATCCGTGGCGACTCAGACCGAACCCAGTTCGGTGACGCCTGCCGGTGGCAGCCCGGCGGCCGCGGCCAGGGCGTCGCAGAACGCCTCGAGGTGCGCACCGAGGTCGAGGCCGGTCGCGGTCCACGAGGCGCGCAGTTCGAGCTGATGTGCCCGTGGCGGCCCGGCGATGTCGCCATAGCGCACCGACGTCGTCGACGTGACGGTGCCGCCTAGTGCGGTCACGTCGACGACACGTTCCGGCGACGACGCCTCGGTGGTGGCGGTCTCGCCCGGCGGCACGCCAAGGGCATCGGACAGCCAACTCCAGGCCACCTCCGGCAGGAGCGGGTCCATCGCGAGCGCCGCCTCCACCTCGGCCTGGATGTAGGCGACCAGGCGCATCGTCCCGTTCCAGGCGTCCTGGCCTGCCGGGTCGTAGAGGAGGATCAGACGCCCGAAGGAACTGCCGGTCGAGTCGACCGGGATCTCGTCGGGATCGTCGGTACCGGGCCGGACCTCGGCACCCACCGCGTAGCTGTAGGGGGCCAACCGTTGCGGTGGGCGGATCGGACCGACCTCGATTTCCGGCCGGATCCGCGCGGCGTGCAATGACTCGACCGCGGTGCGGAAGTCAGCAGGCTCCGTCGGAGCTCCAGAAGAGGTCACCGTTCGACGGTAGGGCGGGCCACCCCACCGTCGTCGGAGGCGCGCCGACACATGGCAGAGTAGGCAGTGATGTCCGAGACAACGCGATCCCAGGCCCGTCGTGCGCACCATCGTCCGATGGTCGCCGCGGCCACCGGCGAGACACCCAGCCGCCGACCGGTGTGGTTCATGCGCCAGGCGGGAAGATCCCTACCGGAGTACCGCGCCATCCGGGCCGACCACGGCATGCTCGAGTCGTGCTTCGATCCGGCACTGGTCTGCGAGATCACCATGCAGCCCGTGCGCAGGCACGACGTGGATGCCGCGATCCTGTTCTCCGACATCGTGGTGCCGTTGAAGGCAGCGGGCATCGACCTCGACATCGTGGCCGGTACCGGCCCGGTGATCGCGCAACCGATCCGGACGGCCGCCGATGTCACGGCGCTGCCGCGACTGGAGCCCGAATCCGTTGGCGCGATCGCGGGCGCGATCGAGCTGCTCCTCGACGAACTGCCCGAGGCCGCGGCGCTGATCGGTTTCGCCGGCGCGCCGTTCACGCTGGCGTCGTATCTGATCGAGGGCGGACCGAGCCGGAACTATGCGCGGACCAAGGCCCTGATGCACGGTGAACCCGAGACGTGGCATGCCCTGATGGGCCGGCTCGCCGACATCACCATCGCATTCCTGCGCGTCCAGCTCGACGCGGGCGTCGATGCCGTCCAGCTGTTCGACTCCTGGGCCGGCATGTTGTCGCTCGCCGACTACCAGACCTACGTGGCGCCGCACAGTGCGCGTGTGTTCGCCGAGGTCGCCGACTATGGTGTGCCCCGCATCCACTTCGGCGTCGGTACCGGCGAACTGCTGGCCGCGATGGCCGACGCGGGCGCCGACGTGATCGGGGTCGACTGGCGGGTGCCCCTCGACGAGGCGGTGCGCCGCGTCGGACCCGGAAAGGCCGTCCAGGGCAACCTCGACCCGACGCTCCTGTTCGCCGGACCCGACGTGGTCGACCGTGAGGTACGCCGGGTGATCGCCGACGGCGAGCGGGCGGTCCGCGCGGGCGCGACCGGGCACATCGTCAATCTCGGCCACGGTGTGCTGCCCGACACCGACCCCGAGGTGCTGACCCGGGCCGTCGAGCTGATCCACACCATCTGATGACCCGGGTCGCGGTAGTCGGCGGCGGGATCTCCGGACTCACCGCCGCATACCGGCTGCGCCGGGCACTCGGCCACCACGCGCAGATCGATCTGTTGGAAGCGGGCGAGCGACTCGGCGGCGATCTGCGGACCCTGGAGGTCGGTGGTCAACACGTCGACGTGGGGGCCGAGGCGTTCATCGTGCGCCGGCCCGAGGCGCTGGCACTGATCACCGAACTGGGACTGTCCGATCGGGTCGTCTCGCCGACACCGCGTCGGCCCGCCGTCTGGGCCGGGGGGCGGCTGCACCCGATGCCCACGCCGGCTCTGATGGGTATCCCCGTCGACGCGGAAGCCGTTGCCGGACTGGCTGATCCGGCCGATCTGGACCGAATTCGGGCCGAACCGGAGCGGGCCCTCGGCTGGAATGCGGACAGCGCGCCGACGGTGGGGGAGCTGGTGGCGGACCGCTTCGGCCCGTCGGTCGTCGCGCGCAGCGTCGACCCCATGCTGGGTGGCGTCTACTCGAGTCTGGCGGGCGACATCGGCGTGCGCGAGTCGATCCCGGCCCTGGCGGCCCGCCTGGATGCCGGCGCACCGAGTCTGTCGGCGGCGGTCGCCGATCTGACCTCCCGGGCGACGGGCTCCGGCCCAGTGTTCGGGACGCTGACCGGCGGTTACTCCGTACTGCTCGACACCCTGGTCGACGCCGCCGGGATCGAGCCGCAGTTCTGCTCGTTCGTGAGAGGAGCGACGCCACGGTCTGACGGCTGGACCCTCGACCTCGGTGACCGGGCCACCGACTACGACGGGGTCGTGCTGGCGACCCCGGCCTGGCTCGCCGGTCACATCCTGCGCCGCTCGCTGCCGGACCTCGCCGCTCCGCTGATCGCCGTCGAGCGCGCCTCATCGGTGGTGGTGTCCATCGCGCTCGCGCCGGGCACGCCGCTGCCGGACCATTCCGGGGTGCTGGTTGCCACCGGAGACAGCTTGCGCGCCAAGGCCTTCACGTTCAGCTCGCAGAAGTGGCCGCATCTGTCGGGCGACGACCGTCCGGTGTCTGTGCGGGCATCCTTCGGCAGGTTCGGCGCTCCCGTACCCGACGACTGCATCGAAGGAGGAGTCGACACCCGGATACGTGACGAGGCTCTCGAGGATCTCGACGAGGTCTGTCGGGCGGCGGGGGTCCCGGCGCCGTCGGCACGCGTGACCGATGCGTTCGTGCAGCACTGGACGAACGGGTTGCCGGTCTATCGCCCGGGACACCTCGCGGCCATGGCCGACGTGCTGGCGTCGCGGCCCGCCCGCCTCACTTTCGCGGGCTCTGCCTACGCCGGGGTCGGCGTGCCCGCCTGTATCGGCCAGGCCGGGCGTGCGGTTACCGACCTGCTCGCGGATCTCACCTGACCGAGCCGACCTCGACCGGCCGTACCTGGCTGGCCGGATGGATTCGTCCGGTGGCACCATGAACTCATGAGCCGCTTGGACTATGCAGACCTCAATTCCACCGTTCGTTATCTGATGTTTTCGGTCTTCGCGGTCCGGCCCGGCGAGCTCGGGACCGACCGCGATCAGGCGAAGGCCGACGCCACGGACTTCGTCAAGTCGCTGGAGGACTCCGGGGTGGTGGTCCGCGGCGTGTACGACGTCTCGGGCCTGCGCGCCGATGCCGACTTCATGATCTGGTGGCATGCGGAGGAGGTCGAGCAACTGCAGGCGGCGTATGCGCGGTTCCGTCGAGAGACGATCCTCGGGAAGGCCTGCGATGCGGTGTGGAGCAACGTCGCATTGCACCGTCCGGCCGAGTTCAACAAGAGTCACATTCCGGCGTTCCTGGCCGGCGAGGAGCCCGGCAACTACATCTGCGTCTACCCGTTCGTCCGGTCCTACGAGTGGTACCTGCTGCCCGACGAGGAACGCCGCAAGATGCTCGCCGACCACGGCATGGCCGCCCGTGCCTACAAAGACGTCCGGGCCAACACCGTGTCGTCGTTCGCGCTCGGCGACTACGAGTGGTTGCTTGCGTTCGAGGCGCCCGAGTTGCATCGGATCGTCGACCTCATGCGTGACCTGCGCGCCACCGAGGCGCGTCTGCACGTACGTGAGGAGACCCCGTTCTTCACCGGCCCGCGGGTCGAACCGACCGCGCTCATCGACGCATTGCCCTGAGTATTTTGCCCTGAGTATTGCGTGGTCTCGATATACCTCCGGCTACTCGATCGGCGGTGTGGTTCTGCTGATCGAGTAGCCATCGAACGGAGTGCGGAGATGTATCGACATCGCTGTCAGTCCTCGGCGGGCTCGAGCGTGAGGCTGATCGAGTTGATGCAGTACCGGAGATCGGTCGGGGTGTCGTAGCCCTCGCCTTCGAAGACGTGCCCCAGATGGCTGCCGCAGTTGGCACACAGCACTTCCACGCGGCGCATGCCCAGTGTGGTGTCGACGCGTTCGATGACGGACTCCCCGGCAAGTGGGGAGAAGAACGACGGCCACCCGCAATGCGACTCGAACTTCTGCTCACTTCGGAACAACTCGGCGTCGCAGGCGCGGCAGCGGTACACGCCGAGGGTCGTGATGTCGGTGTACTCGCCGGTGAACGGTGCCTCGGTGCCTGCCTGCCGCAGGACGCGATACTCCGCAGGGGTTAGCCGTTCCCGCCACTGCTCGTCGGTGATCTCGGCAGCGTCGGAATCGGCAGGAGGGTTCGAGGTCATTTCTCCACGGTAGCCACTGCGCCCCGGCCCTCGCCACCGTCGCCGGACAGCGCAGGCGGCACCGGGACCGCAGTGTCGGCACCGGCACCGGCACCGTCGTCGAGCGACGTGACGCCGGCGCGACGCATGTCGAGGTACCGGAACAGCAGCGAGCAGAAGACCGCGATCATCAGCAACGACCAGCCCCAGGTGACCTTGTTGAACTCCAGCTGTCGGCCGAAGGCCTCCCACCGCACGGAGTAGAACGAGTCGAAACTCATGCAGCCGTACACGCCCAGCCATGCCGGCCAGTTGCGCATCGTCGAGCCGGTCAGGAAGACGGTCATCAGCAGCGGGAACAGCAGCATCGAGTAATAGCCCTGGCCCAGTGCGCCCACCAGGAAGGTGGTCACCAGCAGCACCCCCGACGACGTGGTGAGCCACAGCAGTTCGTCGGTGCGCCGGTAGTACCGGTAGAGGAACCAGAGGGCGAACACCGCCATGGCCAAGAACGCGACGCGGAGCAGGATGATCAGCCAGTCCGCCACCCCGAAGTAGGCGCCGTTGCCGGCGATCGAGCTGTTGTAGTAGTCCCGGGCCTCGTTGAGATACGGCATCGTCCGGGTGATGAATTCCTTCGGATCGACCACGAGCGGCCAGGCCACCACGGTCAGGATCACCGGAATCCCGATGGCAGTGACCAGGACCCGCCACTGCCGGTTGAGCAACGGCAGCAGCAGCAGCGGCAACAACACGGGTTTCACCGCGATCGTGAGCCCGATCGGGACTCCGGCCCAGAGATCTCGGCGCCGCATCATCAACAACATGAAGGCGAGCATGCCCAGCAGGACAAAGGAATTGAAGTTCGTGAAGATCAGTGTGTGCGCGACGGTCTCGGTACTGAAGAAGAAGAACAGGACCACCGGCACGACCCACGACCGCGCGGAGTATCCGAAGAGTTTGGCGAGCAGGTAGGCACTGGCGACGAGCGCGATGACGCTCAGCGCGATGAACAGCCAGCGTGCGCGCTCGGGATCGATGATGGCCATCGGGGCCATCAGCAGGGTTCCCGACGGCGGGTACAGGTAGTGCGGATCGACGGTGTTGAGGTTCTCGCCGTAGACCGGTTGACGATTCAGGAACTGCAGCGCCGCCTGGTAGACGGGCTTGAAATCGTCGGTGCGGTCGCCGTTGACGCCGAGGATCACCGAGCGGTGGAAGATCATCATGATGGTGATCGGCCACAACACCAGCGGGATGGTTCGCTGCGCACTCATCTGCGGGTGGAGGTACCTGTCGAGAATCGCCACCCGCGAACCGTACTACGTCGGCGCGCCCACATCCGCACAGCCTGTGCCCTTCGCGGTGCGCCGGTGCAGGTCGGTCAGGTGGGGCAGCCGCGTTCGGTGGGCTCCCCGAGGGGCTGATTGCCGAGGTACTGCGTCACCGTGTCGGCGGCGCATGCGCTGCGCGCCAGCACCGAGTAGCCCAGACCGTCCCACGAGACGGTGGTCGGTGTGACGCCGGCCTTGATGAACAGGGCCTTGAGGGCGTCCGCCCCACCGGTGCCGTTGATCGGATCGTTCGCGCCCGCGAGCACCAGCGGATCGATCGGGAGCGCATTGGGCGGATTGGTCGGCGTCGAGGAGGCCCAGCCGTTGCACCGCAGCATCGAGAGTGCGCTGTCGGCGCCGGTGAGCGGGTTCTGCTTGGTCCACGCATCGACCAGCCCCGGGATCTCGTTCTGGCCGATCGGGCCGCTGACGTCGTTGCAGCGGGAGACCAGCTGCCCGTCACCGGTTCGCAGTCCCTCCGCGCGCTCGGCGAGCGCACTCAGCGCGGCGGTGTCGCCACGGTCGGCGGCAGAGATAGCCGAGGCCAGATCGGTCACCGCCTGCGGGCGGTTGGGGGCCAGCGCCAGTGCGGTGGTGATCGCCGACAGGGCCTCCGTGTCCGAGATACCGCCGAGACGCCCGGTGCGGCCCTTGGCGAGGACGTCGCCGATGGTCGACGCCCCATCGGCGCCCAGCGGGCAGGATCCGGCGGTGACGCAACTCTGCGCGAACGACCGCAGGGCGGCCTGCACCCCGGTCGCCTGGGCGGCGGCACGGTCGCGCGCGTTGGCCCCGTACGCGGTCGGGGTGTCGAGGACGATGCGTCCGGCACGTCCCGAGTAGTTACTGGCGTAGGCGAGCACCACGTCGGACCCTTCGCCGACCCCGATCAGACCCAGATGCTCGACGCCCCATCGGATGCGCAGGGCCTCGATGTCGGCGGCGGCAAAGCCCGCGCCGAAGTCGAGCTGGTGTGGGGTCAGCGTCTCGGTGCAGCCGTCCGACGCCGACGATGCGGCCCGCGCGAGCCGGTTGATGCGCTTGGACTGGTCGGCGGCCCCGGCCTCGGGGAGTCCGTTACGGCTCATCGCCGACCGCTCGATCCGCGTCATGCAGTCGAGGTCGCCGCTTGTCGGGGTGCCCCGACGGTCGATCGCCACCACCGGGTGCTGCGACAGCAGGCTTCGGCCGGGTCCGGTGGCGAGCATGAGGAGCGTGCGCGACGACGGCAGGTCCGAACCGGAGGTGAGCACGAGCGGTGCGGCGTCCTTGGGCGTGGCGGCCACGCGTGCCCGGGTCAACGCGACCGCCAGCGTGTCGCCGGTCGGATTGTTCGGATTGACGGGGACGTCGAGTTCGGCGCACTCGAGGGTGACCCCGCCGGGCACCGGTACGCCGAAACGGGCTGCGAACGGCCGGGCGCAGCCCTTCCAGTCGAGGTCGGTCCTGGGTGCACCGAGTGCTGGCAGGGCGGGGGCGGCCTTCGACGACGACGGTGGGGCGTCGCCACCGCCGCCGCCCGTCACGGCGTCAGGACCCAGGTCGGGCCCGATCGCGCATCCCGACAGGCCCATCACCGCCGCCATCGCCGCGGCCGCGAACAGCATCGCGGCGGACCGTGATCCGATGCCGGCGGGCCGCCGGGGTGCTCGTCGCATGTCCGCGAGCCTAGTCATCCCGGCGGGGCATGCCTGTCATGCCTCCTCCGGGGATGCGCGGGTCCAGCGGATGAACACGAAGCCGTCGTCGTCGGTGATGATCGTGACCGGGCGCATCCGGTGCAGGGCCGCCTGCGCGGGGTGATGCGCTATGCGGCCGGCGTCGCCGGCGACCGCGTTCGGACTGGTGGTGACGCAGAGTTCGTCGAGGACGTCGTCGTCGATGAACGATCCGAGCAGCGTCGGGCCACCTTCGCTGAGAGCGCGCACCCAGCCCCGCTCGGCGCACACATCGAGGACCGCGTTCATGTCGACGTCATCGTCGCCGCAGTCGATCAGGGTGGCACCGACGTCGCGGAGTGCGGCGCGCCGGTCCGCGGACGCGGCCCGGCAGGTGAATACCACGGTGTCGGGTTGGGCGAGGGGGGCGTACTCGGTGGGGATGGAGAGGGTGCGTGAGAGCAGGGCGAGGGCCGGCGCCGGGGCCTGGTCGCGTTCAGCGCGCACGGCCGTGAACACCTCGTCGGGCGATGGCTGACGGTACCCCTCGACGACGGCCGTCCGGGCGCCCACGATGATCACGTCGGCCAGCGCCCGCAGCACCCGGAAGACGGCTTTGTCGCCGGGTCCGGCGAGGCCACCGGAGCGGCCGTCGTGGGTGACCGCACCGTCGATGGAACTGACCATGTTGACCCGGAGATACGGGCGGGGGAGGCACGGTGGCGAGGCGGGCCGATCCGGATAGGGATACTGCTCGGCGAGCCACCGCAGGGTGGTGGCCTCGTCCTGCGTCGATGTGACCTGGGTCGCTTTCTGAAGACCGAACATGACTCCATCATGTCCGAGGTGGCTACCCTCCCCTTATGACGGCACGACTCTGCGATCGGAATCCGATGGTCGCCCCCGAGGCGCTCATCGACGAGATGGTGCCACCGTCGACCTTCGATACGGTCAGCTTCGATTCGTACATCCCGGATCCCGCCGAGCCCTCGCAGGCGCAGGCGGTGTCGAAGGCACGGGATTTCGTCGCGCGCGCGAGCAAGGTCCGGGGCGGCAAGCGTGGCCTCTTCTCACGTAAATCGACCGGTCAGGGCGTCGGCCTCTACCTCGACGGCGGGTTCGGTGTCGGCAAGACCCACCTGCTGGCCTCGATCTACCACTCCATGCCGGAACCGAAGGCGTTCGCGACCTTTGTCGAGGTGACCCACGTGGTGGGTGCACTCGGATTCGTCAACGCGGTCGAGCGGCTCTCCGATCACACCGTGCTGTGCATCGACGAGTTCGAGCTCGACGACCCGGGCGACACGATGCTGGTGTCACGACTGCTGACCGAGCTCACCGCGAAGGGGGTTTCGATCGCCGCGACCTCCAACACGCTCCCCGGTCAGCTCGGCGAGGGGCGATTCGCCGCGCAGGACTTCCTGAGGGAGATTCGCAAGCTGTCGGCAGTTTTCGAGACGATCCGGGTGGACGGCCCCGACTACCGGCACCGCGACCTCCCGCCCGCTCCGGAACCGCGCAGTGACGCGGAACTCGAGGAGGTGGCCGCCTCGACGCCGGACGCCACTCTCGACGACTTCGACGCGCTGTGTGATCACCTGAGCACGCTGCACCCGTCCAAATACAAGGATCTGGTCGCGGGTGTCTCGCTGGTCTGCATCGAGGGTGTGCATCCGGCGAAGGACCAGTCGGTGGGGCTGCGTCTGGTGGTGCTGGCCGACCGCCTCTACGACGCCAACATCCCGGTGACCGTGTCAGGGAGCAAACTCGACGAGATCTTCACCGACGAGATGCTCGCGGGCGGGTATCGCAAGAAGTATCTGCGTGCCAC
Source organism: Gordonia sp. DT218 (assembly GCF_049847105.1). Classification (NCBI taxonomy): domain Bacteria; kingdom Bacillati; phylum Actinomycetota; class Actinomycetes; order Mycobacteriales; family Gordoniaceae; genus Gordonia; species Gordonia sp. DT218. The sequence goes on from NZ_JBNCNS010000005.1 coordinate 362,364, forward strand.
GTCGCGTCTGCTCGCGCTGTCGCGGTTCGCGGAATCCACCGTCTGACGGGCATTCCCGGTCAGTTCAACGGCTGCGCCATGATGAAGTCGTGCTCGATCGATCCGTTCAGGTCGAAGGTCTTCACACCCACTCGGGTGAAGCCCATTTTCGCGTAGAAGCGAAGTGCGCGAACGTTTTCCTGGTTGACGCCGAGCCACGCCAGTACGCTGCCGCGCTCCCGCGCCAGATCCAGTGCGGCACGCATCAAATCGTGCGACGGTGGAGTATCGCGCCCGAGCGCGTGATGATCGGGTGCGACATACATCTTGGAGATCTCGGTGACCGGCCGGGCGGTGACCACCGCCGCCACATCGGGGTGGGTCGGGGCGCCGTGGTGGATCAACGCGTAGCCCACGATCGGGCCCTGGACGCCGTCCCGCGCGGTGAGTACGTCGCTGTCGGGGCTGTGGATGTACCCGGCGAACCGCTCCGGGCGCAGGTTCTCTCGGATGAACCCCGCGATGTCGTCCGGCGTCGAGTGGGGTGGGCACGCCAGGGGGAAGGTGGCTGCCGCGACCTCGGCCACGGCACTCGCCTGGGCCGGGTCGGTGACGGTCTCGATCAATGCTGCGACGGGCACATTCGCAATCTACGCCCGGGTCGTGAGAGCGTCACTCGCCGGTCGTCGGGGCGGCAGCCGGCGGAAGCCCACCGGAGCGTCGTCCGGCCTGTATGTCCCGGGCCACCGCGTCGCCGATGAGTTGTCCACCGCTGGTGAGCATTGCCCGCCGCCAGGGCACCACACCGTCGATCTCGATCTGGATCGACATGGACAGGACCGTCCGGATCAGCACGATGAGGCCGAGGATCAACGCGTCCTCGATGGACGGCTTGGACGTGATGGTGCGGATGAGGTCGGCGGCGACCAGGACTTCGAGCCCGAGGAGGATCGCTGCGCCGAGGGTGTTCCGGAGGATGCCGAATGCGACCCGCCCGCCGTCGTCGCGAAGCAACGATCGGGCGCCGAGCACCACCGCGATGACGAATCCGCCGATCATCGCGAGCGCACCGATCACCTCGAACGCCACTGCGACGCCGGTGAACACGGACTCGAAATCCATGGGCGTCAGCCTACGCACCAGCGAACGGTGAGGAGGGGTCTACTCGCCTGCGAGATCGGCGGACAGGTCGGCCACCTCCACGCCCTCGGGCACCTGCACCTCGGTGATCCGTTCGGGGACATCGTCGAACTCGAGTTTCAGTGCCTTGCTCATCGTCGCGTGCATGTCGTACATCGTGGTGATGTAGGTCAGCTGGAGGATCTGGTCCGGCGGCAGGTGTTCGGCGAGCACGTCGAACACGCCGTCCGGTACCCGCCCGCCGTCGAGCACGAGCGCATCGGTGTAGGCGAGCACCGCTCGTTCGAGCGGGGAGAACAGGTCGCTGACCTGCCACGCCGGGATGGCCGCGATCTTGTCCTCGGGCATCCCGAGCGATCGCATCTGCTTGCAGTGCTGCGAGAAGACGAACTGGCTGCCGCGCGCATACCCCGCCCGGCCCTGGCCGAGCTCACGCAGCAGCGGATCGACGGTCGAGTTGCGGTACAGGGCGAATCCGCGCACCGCGTGACCGAACACGGCGGGGGACTGGGCGAAGACGGTCCACCAGTCGCCCGGCGTCGCGTGGATGGTGCCGTGGTCGACGGCCGGGTCCTTGTCCTTTCCGAAGAGGTGATCGTAGAAGTAGAGGATCTTCTCATCGGTGACGTCGGCACGGTGGACCTCGGGCAGGCGTGGCATCGGGTTCCTTTCTCGGCGGTGCAGGTCAGTTGGATGCGTGAACGTGGCGGTCGGCCGCCGTCTTTGGTTCATGGGAAACATCCGCATCGGTGAATTCTCTTGTCCAGCAGGCGAACTCCAATAGAACGCCATCGGGATCTTGGAAGTAGAACGACCGCACGAAGGTACCCGGGTGCACGTGGCGCGAGACGCCGGCAGGGCTGTCGTCGTGGTTGAGCACCGGGCTGACCGCGACGTCCTCGGCCTCCAGTCGGGACCGGTACTCGTCGAACTGTTCCGGCGGCACGGCGAAGGCCACATGGTTCATCGACCCGACGGCGCTGGCGAGTTCGCCTTCGTCGGGCCGTCCCTTGGGTGCGGCGATCCCGGGTGCGGCCTCGGGGGAATCCGCCAGCCAGAAGAACGCCACCGTGTTGCCGCCGCCGCAGTCGAAGAAGAAATGCTGGCCGAGTCCCGCCGGCAGGTCGAGTGTCTTGACCAAGGGCATGCCGAGCACGCCCGAGTAGAAGTCGATCGTCCGGCGCATGTCGGCACACACCAATGCCAGGTGATTGATGCCGCGGAGTTCGAACTTGGGGTTCGTGGTCGACATGGAGCTCCTTCCCGAACATGACTTGACTGTCATGTCATCTTCTTGGATAGTCTTGAACGTGGCGAAGTCGTCTGTCAACACCCCGACAGCACCGGTTGATTCGCTGTCGCCGCGGGGGAGGGCGACGCGTGACTCGCTGCTCGACGCCGCCACCCGGGTCTTCGAGCGCGTCGGCTTCCTCGACGCCCGGGTCGAGTTGATCGCGCAGGAGGCCGACGTCTCGTACGGCACCTTCTACCGGTACTTCGAATCGAAGGAAGAGGTCTTCCGCGAGCTGAGTACGCGGCTGTTCACCGATGTCCATCTCCGCGAACCGTCGGCACCGGGCCGGACGCCGGCCGAGCGGCTGATCGCCTCCAATCACGCCTATTACCAGGCGTATCGCCGCAACGCTCGCATGATGGCCATCGTCGAACAGGTCGCGACCTTCAACTCCGAGTTCCGAGAGTTGCGGCATCGGCATCGGGCGCAGTGGATCGAGCGGACCGCCACCGCGATCGCACGATGGCAGGACGAGGGTCGCGCGCGGGCCGCGCTCGACCCCACCATGGCTGCGCGGGCGATGGCGGCGATGGTCGACCACAGCCTGTACCTGTGGTTGGTCCAGGGCGAGGACGCCGACGAGACGAAGTTGCTCGACACCCTCGACCAGATGTGTCTGGGCGCGTTGGGCCTCGACGATTGAGACCACGGTCGTCCACGCGTGGGCGGCCGGAGACGAACGGGGAGATCGATGACGATCGACGAGTTCGCGGATCCTCCACGACGGCGGATTCGTTCCGGAGCGCGCTGACCGGGTCCCTCGCCGACGCCACGGAGTTGTCGATTCCGGGTACATCGGCCCGTTGCATGCCGTGGCGGTTCGACGCCGCGCGACCTGGACACAATGATGACCCGATGAGAAAGAGCACATGATGACCGACCTGGCGACTTCCGTACCGGGCGACGACTTGGCCCAGCTATGCGCTCGCATGCGCGCCTTCATCGACGACGAGGTGATCCCGCGCGAGCGCGAGCTGACCGGCGACGAGGATGCCTCCACCGAGGTTCTCGGCGGATTACGCTCCCGTGCAAAGGAACTCGATCTGTGGGCACTCGGCCACCCGTCGGACGTCGGCGGTGGTGGTGTGCCGTTCATGGACTTCGTCCACCTGAACGAGATCATCGGACGATCGGAGTTCGGTCAGCTCGCGGTCGGTTCGGTGACCATGCAGGACACCATCATGCTGCACAAGCACGGCACCGAGGAACAACAGCGTCGGTGGATCCCCGGCATGGTCGCCGGTGACCTGCTCCCGTCGGTGGGGCTGACCGAGCCAGAGGTCGCCGGATCCGATCCGACACTGATCGCGACCCGTGCGGAGCTCGACGGCGAGACCTGGGTGATCAACGGCCACAAGTGGTTCACCACCGGCGTCAACCGCGCGGCGTATTGCTCCGTGTTCGCGCGGACCGAAGACGAGTCGGCGCCCCGACATTCGCGGATCAGCTCGATCATCGTGCCGACCGACACTCCGGGATTCGAGATCGTCCGCGCGATCCCGACGATGGGTCATGACCCGAGTGACCACTTCGAGGTCCGTCTGACCGATGTCCGGGTTCCGCGGGAGAACCTCCTCGGCGAACGGGGTAAGGGCTTCGTGATCGCCCAGGACCGGCTCGGTCCGGGCCGGATCTTCCACTGCATGCGGTGGCTCGGCCAGGCCCAGCGCGCATACGAATTGATGTGTGAGCGCGCCAATTCCCGCTTCGTCCATGGCTCGTTGCTGGCCGAGAAGGGTGAGATCCACCGATACATCTCGGAGTCGGCGGCGGAGATCCAGGCGGCCCGCCTGATGACCCTCGATGCTGCCCGGGTGATGGACACCGGCGACGATGCGCGCGTCCAGATCGGCCTGATCAAGTTCTGGGGTGCACGTATGCTCCACAACGTGATCGACCGTTCGATCCAGGTGCACGGCGCTCTCGGCCTGACCGCCGACACGCCACTGGAGCGGATGTACCGACAGGCCCGCTACGCGCGCATCTACGACGGTCCGGACGAGGTGCATCGGATGTCGACCGCGCGCCGGTTGCTCCGCGACCCCGACGCCGCGCCGTGGCGGTGAGCACGACGATGACCGACAGCAGTGAGGCGCTGGCCGCCGGGATCGGCGCCGTGCTGGCGAAGGCCACCGGCGCGGAGATCGTCGTCGACGGCGTCCGCCGGCTCACCGGCGGAGCCAGCCGTGAGACCTGGGCGGCGCGCACGCACTCCGGTGTCGGGGAGCGCACCGTGGTGCTGCGGCGCGACCCACCGGGTCATGGCGAACCCGCCCGGATGCGTGCCGAGGCCGCCTGTCTGCGTGCCGCGGCCGATGCGGGCGTTCCGGTCCCGACCCTGATCGCCGCGGGCGACGACGCGCCGGGGATCGACGCCCCCTATCTCGTGACCGACATGGTGGCCGGCGAGGCGATCGCCCGGAAGATACAGCGCGACGAGGAGTTCGCCACGGTGCGTGGCCACCTCGCCCGGGAGATGGGCCGGGTGCTGGGGCTGATCCATCGCACTCCTACCGACACGCTCGACATGCTCGACGACCGCGATCCGGTCGACCTCATCGAGACGATCTATCGGGACGTCGACGACCCGCGACCCGCGGTCGAGACCGGCCTGCGATGGCTTCGCGACCATCGACCAGGCCGACGGCCGGACACCCTGGTGCACGGCGACTTCCGCATGGGAAACCTGCTGATCGACAACTCGGGCATCCGGGGTGTGCTCGATTGGGAGCTCGCTCATCTCGGTGACCCGATCGAGGATCTGGGGTGGTTGTGTGTGCGCGCGTGGCGCTTTGGCCAATCGCCGCCGGTGGCGGGGGTCGGCTCACGCGAGGACCTGCTGGACGGTTATGGCGACGTCACCGGCGACCGTCCCGACCTCGAGGAGCTGCACTGGTGGGAGGTCTACGGAACACTTCGATGGTTGGTGCTCAGCCGATTTCAGGCCTACCGGCACCTCAGCGGCGCCGAACACTCGCTGGAACTGGCGGCGGTCGGTCGCCGGGTCTGCGAATCGGAGTACGACCTGCTCCTCGCACTGGGCCTGCTCGACGAGCCCGGGCACGATGCGCATGCCACCGCTGCGGCCAACAGACTGCACGATCGGCCCGCGCTGACGGAGATCCTGGACCTCGTGTCCGAGACGCTCCGAGACGACGTCCTGGGTGCGTTGCCGGCCGAGAGCGGACGAGAGAAGTACCTGCTGAGGATCTGCCTGAATCTGCTCGGCATGGTCGATCGTGAGATCGACAGCAGCGCAGATCAAGTCGTCGTAACGGATGGTTTGGCGGCACTGGGTTTCGCCGACGAGGTGACGCTCGCACAGGCGATCCGCGCCGGAGACGTCGATCCGGCGGCGGCCGGTGTCCGTCCCGCGATGTCGGCGGCGGTGCTCGCTCGTCTTCGGGTTGCGAATCCCCGTCATTTCGATCGTTGATGACGGCGTGAGGTCCACAACGGCCGGGACCCCGTGGTCGGATGGTGTCGGTTGTGGCGGCGGAGACACCCACAATCAGTGCCCGTGACCGCGCCAATCGTGGTTCACTTGTCGCGGTCAGCCTGTGCCGGTGGATGTCCGCGCCTGGACAGTCATACGTCGTCGCATCGCCGTCCCTGACGGGCGCAGGTTGGGGGAGTGCCGGGTGGGCTGGGGGAAATGGGGAGGACCTTCATGTGGCGGAAACCTGTCGTCGTGGGCATTGCCGTGTGCATCGCGATCGTGGGCGCGCTGACGGGAGCCCCGTCCGCGGGGGCGGTACCGGCACCGGTACCGGACGTGTCGACTCCCGCCGCGAGCGGGGCGAGACTCGTCGCCGTCACGATGTCGTCGCCGGCACGCGCGACGGTGACGGTCTATTCCGCCGCGATGGGGAGGCCCATCAACCTGTCGGTGCTTCTTCCGCGGGATCAGGGGACGCCGCGGCCGACGCTCTACCTTCTCGACGGTATCGACGGCGGTGTGTATACGAACTACACCGAGAGCGGGTGGACTCGCCAGACCGACGTCGCGCGATTCATGGCCGACAAGGATGTCAACGTCGTGCTGCCCATCGGGGGAACGGGTTCGTATTACACCGACTGGACGTCGCGGGATCCGGTGCTCGGACTGAACCGCTGGGAGACGTTTCTGACCAAGGAATTGCCGCCGCTCATCGATTCCCGCTTCCGGGGAAACGGGGTGAACGCCATCGGCGGGCTCTCCATGGGGGCTCTGGGCGCAATGTCGCTTGCCGTACGGAATCCCGAGCTCTATTCGGGCGTCGCGGCATTCAGCGGTTGCCTCGACCAGGGGAGTACCGAACTCCGCCAGGCGACCGCGGCAACGGTGGCCACCCGCGGCGGTAACCCCGACAACATGTGGGGACCGCCGGGCGACTCGGACTGGGCGGCGCATGATCCTGCTGCTCGTGTTTCCGCGCTCAAAGGAAAGCCGATCTATGTCGCGGTCGGCAACGGGCTCCCTGATCCCTCACTCGGGCTCGCCGGTATCGCGTCGCCCGTGGGCGGCATCCTCGAGAGTGTTGCTCTGCGATGCACGATGAGTTTCCGGGAGAAGGCGGACCGGGCCGGCGTCAGGGCGACCTACGACTTCCGTGCCGGACTGCACTCGTGGGGTTACTGGGATCAGGATCTCCACCGCGCGTGGCCGACGCTGGCCAAAGCTCTGCGCGTCGGCCGCTGACGGGCCGCGCGACGCGGACGCCACATCGTCTTCGTCGCGAGAATCATCCAGTGCCTAGATCGATCCGGCCCAGCGTGCGATCAGATCGCGAATGCGTTGCTCGGTGAAGAGGTCCGCGCCGGTGTCCGGGTCGATGTACGGCGAGGCATCGGCGGCGACGACGAGCCGGTACCGATCGGGATTGTCCAGGTTGTGTACGACCCCGCCGATTTCCACCCGTGCGGACCTGCCGGGCGTCGTGACATGGAAACCGTGCGGCCGCGTGAGCGCGTTCAGTTCCTCGATCTTGGAATGTGACGGACCCGGGACCTGAAAGCTCACAATGCGACCTCCTCGGTGTCGACGATCTTTCCCACTGCCCCAGGGTAGGGCGGTGGCGGCTGGAGGCGGACGTCCGTGCGGGCAGTGGTGCGCAACAACAAGAAAGGTACTCTCGCAAGGGTGCCTGACCTGCGATGACAGTCGTGCGAAACCGGGTCACTCCTCAGGCACCGGCGCCGCCGTCGACCGGCACGATCGCGCCGGTCACCATCGAGGCGCGGTCACTGAGCAACCACGCGGCCGCCTCCGCCACCTCGCGGGGCTCGGCCATCCGGCCGAGCGGGATAGACGCGTTGATGTGCTCGATGATGCCAGGTGTCGCTGCCTCCCACGTGTCGATCATCTCCGTGGCCGTGCCGCCGGGGGCGATCCCGTTCACGCGGATCTTGTGAGGGGCCCAGCTCACGGCGGCACTCTCGGTGATGCTGTTGAGTGAGCGCTTCATGGCACCGTACGCGGGCAGGTCGGGGTTCGCGCGCCGGCTACCGATGCTCGAGGTGTTGACGATCGCCCCGCCGCCGCCTCGTCGCATGAGCGCGGCCTCGGCGGTCATCGCAGTCCAGTGCGCCCGGAAGTTCACCGTGAATTGCTCCTCGATGTCCTCGTCACTCGTCATGTCGAGTGGGCCGGGCTGCTGGATCGCAGCACCGTTGTTGAACGCGCCGTCGAGCTGTCCGTGAAAGTGCTCGATGCGGTCGATCGCAGCGCCGATACTTGCGCGGTCGGCGAGGTCCACTGGCACGGCATCCGCCTCGGCACCGTCGGCACGGATCTCTTCGACGATCTGCTGCAGTGCATCGATACTGCGGGCAGCGAGCACGACGCGAGCGCCTTCCTGCGCAAAGAGCCGGGCCGCGGCCGCCCCTATCCCGCGGCTCGCGCCGGTGATGAACACGACCTTTCCGGCGAGCATGCCGATGGGTGCGATGTCTTTGTTGTTCGTCATGGTGACAGCGTCAGGCAGCCTTCACGCCGGATACAGGCACAGTCAGTACCAGGATCCATCGGCGCACGAGCGTCCATACTCGGGGTATGGACAAGCAGGAGCTCGGGGAGTTTCTCCGGAGCCGTCGCGAGCGACTCCGCCCGGAGGACGTCGGCCTCCCGTCCGGTTCGCGCCGGCGGACACCAGGTCTTCGTCGCGAGGAGGTCGCGGTCCTCGCGCACATCTCGACCGAGTACTACGTCCGCCTGGAGCAGGGCCGGGCGCCGCGACCGTCGAGTGAGGTCCTCGCCGGGATCGGAGGCGCGTTGCGGCTCACCGATACCGAGTCCGATCATCTCCACGTCCTCGCAGGGACCGCTCCGAGCCGTACCGCACTGCATCGACGCGACGTCCGCCCCAGCGTCCTCGCGCTCCTCGAGCGGCTACCCCAGACGGCCGCTTTCGTGACGTCCGCGGTCTTCGAGGTGCTGGCGTGGAACGACCTCGCTGCCGCCCTCATGGAGGACTTTGCCGCACTCGCGCCGGGCGACCGCAATCTCGCGCGCCGAGCATTTCTCCCGCCGACCCACGCCGAGACGGCGCTGTACGGGGTCTCGGACGCCGCAGAGTTCCGGCATCACGTTGTCATGGAGCTTCGCTCGACCGTTGCCCGGTACCCGTCCGACCCCGCCGTGTCAGCCCTCGTCGAGGAGCTCCGCAATGCCAGCCCCGAGTTCGCCCGACTCTGGGAACGCCATGACGTGCAGGCTGCGCCGATGCTCACGAAGACTTTCCGTCATCCGGTCGTCGGGGAGATCACCGTCGACTGCGACTCACTCACACTCACCGACCGCGACCAGACGCTCGTGCTCTACAGCGCACCCCCGGGGTCCCCGTCCGCCGAGGCCCTGGCGCTTCTGAATGTGCTCGGCGTGCAAGCCAGGGACTACCTGCCGTAACCGAGTGGCAACGCGCAACGGCCGGACAGCAGAGACGCGGCCCCCGATCATCTCGGAAACCGCGTCTGAACTGTGTAAATAGTGGTGCGCGATACTGGGATTGAACCAGTGACCTCTTCCGTGTCAGGGAAGCGCTCTCCCACTGAGCTAATCGCGCGTGACTATGAAGTTGGTGTTCTTTGGAGGCGGCGACGGGAATCGAACCCGTGTGCACGGCTTTGCAGGCCGTTGCCTCACCACTCGGCCACACCGCCAATTGCGAGAGGACTCGCTCGCCGAGCGGATGACGGGATTCGAACCCGCGACCCTCACCTTGGCAAGGTGATGCGCTACCAGCTGCGCCACATCCGCATGGTCGGGAGCTGATCTTGTGGATCTTTTGTTGCTCTCGACGCGAAGCAGAACACTATCGGACCACTCCACACCTAGCCAAATCGCCTGGTCAGCGCATCGCGTCATGCCGGTGAAACATGACGACACGACGACAGGGTGGGGATTTGGGTTCCGCATGCCAACCCGTGTAATCTTCCTCCTCGTGCACTGGCGCCGAGCGCGCCGAGCGCGGTCCCGTGGCTCAGTGGAAGAGCGTCCCGTTCACACCGGGAAGGTCGCTGGTTCGATCCCAGCCGGGACCACCGAGTCAAAGGCGTCATTGCGCTGTCGCGCACAACATCTGCACTACGTCGGCTGTCTTCCGGGCCGGGGTCGGCACCCAGGCCAGGAAACCGACCCTTTGCGCTTATGTGGGACACCGCGGCGGATATCAGTGGGTATGTACCGTGGCGGTCGATCCGACATTGCGCAACGCGGGAACCGCGTGCTCTGGCAAGGCCTTCCGCCTCGCACGCGACCCAGAGGGCAAAGGCCTCATGTGTGACCGCGGGCGCTGGATTCACGTCCGCTCGATGTGACACCACGCCCACTTGCCGCAGAGTGCGGCGCTCCGACGCCGTCGCCGTAAATCACCCGCCCGGCGGCGGCCCCGTGACCATGTGCTTACGCTCGAACTCCGGTGCTTCGGGATCGCTGTGGACGATTTCGCAGTAGGTCACCGGCGGCTGACGGAGTACGAGTCCGGAGGCGGGTGAACATCGGTTGATGTCAGAGACGGCGATGCGGCGGGTCACCTGCCACGTCGTCAGATCGCATTCCGGCGAGACCGCCACCAGGTTCCCGCGCTCACTACCGGGCGAGTAGCAACTCCCGACGTGCAGATTGGGGGCCAGGCACATCGCGCCGTAGAACGTCATCGTCGAGGTATGTCGACCGTCGAAGTCCTTGATCACGTAGCGTCCGAAGGCGGTCTTGCCCTTGTCCCGGTCCGCGCACGTGGTCGTCCTCTCGAACGTGTGCGACACCACCACGTATCCGGCCTTGGGTGAGGAACAATTGAGGGCGGTGTTGGCGGCATGGCCGCCGCGCATCATGTTCGCGACGACCGGGTTGTCGAATCCACTCACACACTGACCGACCTCGACGTCGTCCCAGTGCTCGCCGTTGTCACGGGTCTTGAGCCAGTAGCCACCGCCCACGACCGCAACGATCAGGATCAACGATCCCACCAACCGGCCTCTGGCGCCCCACCGATCGCACCGTCCCGACATGACCCAGATCCTACGTGTGGGTGACTCGCGGCTCAGTCGACCGGATGAGTGAAATAACCTGCGGCGCACGGCCGGTAGACCCCCCCCTGGAATCGCTGCCCGACTGTCCGCTTCGAGGCAGCCCGGGCGGTCACCACCCGGCGCAGGTCAGGTAGCGGGTCCGCCGACGCGCCGGCGCCGGTAGCCGTCGCGTAGGCTTGACGGGCAAATTCGGTCGGGCGGTAGCGAAGCGGGGAAAATGTCGGCCTGGAAGCGGTTGCGTCTGTGGGGCCGCCAGCGGCGTTACATCATCCGTCGCAACCCGAAACTGCACCGCGTGTATCGCCTCGCAGTGGGTGTGGTGGGCACGTTGGTGCTCGCGTGCGGCATCGTCGCCATCCCGTATCCGGGTCCCGGCTGGCTGATCGTGTTCCTCGGGCTCGGCATCCTGGCCTCGGAGTTCGCCTGGGCGCACCGCGTGCTGACCTTCGCCCGGGGTAAGTACGACGCATTCATGGACTGGATGCAGCGTCAGCACTGGTCGGTGCAGGCCGTCGCGTGGCTGGGGACCGCCGCGATCGTCGTCGTCACCTTGTGGCTGCTGGGCGCGATCGGGATGGTCGCCGGTTGGGTGAACATCGACGCCGACTGGCTCGCGAGCCCCATCCTGTCCTGACGACGCGGGTGCGCCGCGCCGAACGGGTCGGCGGATGCGGGTCGTCGAACAGGCGCAGATACGATCAGAGGCGCAACCAACCCGCCTCGACACGTCCATCGTGTTCTGACTGCTGAGGAGCGTCCTCGTGCCCGACGATCTCCAGGTGACCACCCCCGCCACCATCCGTGTGCCGGCCGGGACCACCGCGGGTACGGCGCTTCGCGATCACGACCTGCCCAACAAGGGGCCGGACGCGATCGTCGTGGTCCGCGACGCGGCCGGGCAACTGCGCGACCTCTCGTGGACCCCGGATCTCGACACCGACGTCGAGCCCGTCGCCGCGAACACCGAGGCCGGGCGCAGCGTGATCCGGCATTCGTGCGCGCACGTCCTGGCACAGGCCGTGCAGGAACTGTTCCCGAACGCAAAGCTGGGGATCGGGCCGCCGATCAAAGACGGCTTCTACTACGACTTCGACGTCGCTGAGCCGTTCACCCCCGAGGACATCACCGCCCTCGAGAAGAAGATGAAGCAGATCATCAAGGCGGGACAGCGGTTCTCGCGGCGGGTCTACTCGTCGAAGGACCAGGCGCGGATGGAGCTGTCCGCCGAGCCGTACAAGCTCGAACTGATCGACGACAAGGGCGCCGCCGCCGACAGCGAGGTCATGGAGGTCGGCGGGGCGGAACTGACCGCCTACGACAACCTGAATCCGCGCACCGGCGAACTCATCTGGTGCGACCTGTGTCGGGGTCCGCATGTGCCGACGACCAAGTACATCTCCGCTTTCAAGCTGACCCGTAGCTCCGCGGCCTATTGGCGAGGTGATCAGGACAACGCCGATCTGCAGCGGATCTACGGCACGGCCTGGGAGTCCGCGGAAGCCCAGGACGCCTATCTCGAACTGCTCGCCGAAGCCGAACGACGGGACCACCGCAGACTCGGCGCGGAGCTCGACCTGTTCAGCTTCCCGGACGAACTGGGTTCCGGTCTGCCCGTCTTCCATCCCAAGGGCGGCATCATCCGCACCGAGATGGAGGACTACTCGCGTCGGCGCCACATCGATGCCGGTTACGAGTTCGTCAACACCCCACACATCACCAAGGGTCATCTCTACGAGGTCTCCGGCCACCTGGATTGGTACGCCGACGGCATGTTCCCGCCGATGCAGCTCGACGCCGAGCTCAACGACGACGGCACCGTGCGCAAACCGGCGCAGGACTACTACCTCAAGCCGATGAACTGCCCGATGCACAACCTGATCTTCCGGTCGCGCGGTCGGTCGTATCGGGAACTGCCGTTGCGGCTCTTCGAGTTCGGGTCGGTCTACCGATACGAGAAGTCGGGCGTCATCCACGGTCTGACCCGGGTGCGCGGCATGACCCAGGACGACGCGCACATCTACTGCACCCGCGACCAGATGCGCGACGAGTTGCGGTCACTGCTGACGTTCGTGCTCGATGTGCTCAAGGACTACGGCCTCGACGACTACTACCTCGAGCTGTCCACCAAGGACCCGAAGAAGTTCGTCGGCGACGACGAGTCGTGGGAGATCGCCACCGAGACGCTCGCCGAGGTGGCCCGCGAATCGGGCCTCGACCTGGTGCCGGATCCCGGCGGCGCGGCGTTCTACGGCCCGAAGATCTCGGTTCAGGTGAAAGATGCGCTCGGGCGCAACTGGCAGATGTCGACCATCCAGCTCGACTTCAACCAGCCCGAACGATTCGAACTCGAGTACACCGGTTCCGACGGCGCCAAGCATCGGCCGGTGATGATCCACCGCGCCCTGTTCGGCTCCATCGAGCGCTTCTTCGGAGTCCTCACCGAGCACTACGCGGGCGCCTTCCCGGCGTGGCTGGCGCCTGTCCAGGTGGTCGGTATCCCGGTCGCCGAGGCCTTCGCGGATCACCTGCAGGCCGTCGTCGACGAGCTCAAGAAGCGGGGCATCCGCGCCGAGGTCGACCATTCCGACGACCGGATGCAGAAGAAGATCCGCAACCACACCACGGGCAAGGTGCCGTTCATGCTCCTCGCGGGCGAACGCGACGTGAACGCCGACGCGGTGAGTTTCCGGTTCCGCGACGGCTCCCAGGTCAACGGGGTGCCGGTGGCCAGTGCCGTCGAACTCATCGCGGTCTGGGTGACCGAGCGCCGCAACGACTCACCCACGTCGGACAGCCTCGACCACGGGGTCGACGGATCGAATGCCGCCGATGGCTGAGCAGGCCGACGCCGCCGGCGATCGGGAGATCCGTGACTGCGGAACCGGGGACCCGGATCGGCTGCAGCGTCTCTGGAGCCCGCACCGGATGACCTACATCACGTCCGATCCGCCGCCCTCGGCGAAATCGACGGGACATCCGTTCCTCGACATCCCGCTGATGTCCGACGAGGACGGGCTGGTGGTGGCACGGGGGGCCGCGGTCTACGCGGTGCTCAATCTCTATCCGTACAACCCGGGCCACACCATGATCGTCCCGTATCGCCAGGTGGCCGACCTCGAAAACCTGACGGCCGAAGAGTCCGACGAACTGATGTCGTTCACGCAGCGGATGATCCGCACCATCAAGTCGGTGTCGAATCCCAACGCGTTCAACGTCGGTCTGAACCTCGGTTACGCCGCAGGCGGCTCACTCGCCGAACACCTCCATCAGCACATCGTGCCGCGCTGGATCGGCGACGCGAACTTCATCACGGTTGTCGGGGAGACGAAAGTCATGCCACAGTTGCTGCGCGACACCCGTTCGCTGCTCGCCGACGCGTGGCTGGACCAGCCGTGACACCGACAGCGTCGATTCCGGCCGGGCGGGGGAGGAAAGGAGCGGTCAGATGCTGAGCATCCGGGGCCGGTCCTCGGTATCCAAGGTGACATTGCCCCTCGGACGCGCACTGCTTCGTACCGGCCTCAGTCCGGACATCATGACCCTGATCGGCACCGCGGCCACCATCGCGGCGGCGCTGACACTGTTCCCGATGGGGTATCTCTTCGCCGGCACCCTGGTGATCTGGCTCTTCGTGATGTTCGACATGCTCGACGGCGCGATGGCCCGTGCCCGCGGTGGCGGCACCAGGTTCGGTGCGGTGCTGGACAGCACCTGTGATCGTGTCGCCGACGGAGCGATCTTCGCCGGACTGGCATGGTGGTGCGCGGTGACCGAGCCGCATCGACTGCTGCTGATCGCCACCCTGATCTGTCTGGTCACCTCCCAGGTCATCTCGTACGCGAAGGCGCGGGCGGAGGCGAGCGGGCTCAACGGCGACGGTGGGTGGATCGAGCGTCCCGACCGGCTGATCATCGTCCTGGTCGGCACCGGCCTCACCGGGCTGGGGCTGGATTGGGCTGTGCACGTGGCGGTCTGGGCGCTCGCCGGGTTGTCGGTCATCACCGTCGGCCAGCGGATGTGGTCGATCTACTCCTCGCCGGGCGCGCGGGATCTGATCCCGCTCGCCACCCAGAACGCCGACGACGACGAACCGCCGACGACGGGCACGCAGCCGCAGGCCGGAGCGCACTGACACACATGGTGACGGGGGAGAGGGCCCGATGAGCTCGGTCACGGGCACGATGGCAGGCCTGGGGTACGCGGCCGGCTGGGCAGCGGTGCGCTATGCGCCGGAATCGGTGGCACGGGGGCTGTTCGACCGCTTCGGCGATCTCGCCGGACGTCGCAAGGGCGGGCCCGCGCAACTGCGCCGGAATCTCGCCCGGGTGGTGGGCACCACGCCGGAGGAAGTGCCCGACGACCTCGTCGCCGCCGCGGTGCGTTCCTATGCCCGGTACTGGTGCGAGGCATTCCGGCTGCCGGTCCAGGATCTCGCCGCGACGGCGGCGACGGTGACGGTCCCCGGACCCGACCAGGTCGTCCTCGATGCCGCCATCTCGGCCGGGCAGGGGGTGATCCTGGCCCTCCCGCACACTGGGAACTGGGACATGGCCGGGGTCTGGCTCGTGCAGAACCGCGGAGACTTCGCGACGGTCGCCGAGCGCCTCGAACCGGAGTCGCTGTTCAGACGGTTCGTCGAATACCGGGAATCCCTGGGATTCGAGATCTTCCCGCTCAGCGGCGGCGAGGAGCCACCGTTCGCGCGCCTCGCCGAGAGGTTGCGGGCGGGTGGCGTCATCTGCCTGCTGGGCGAACGGGATCTCGCGCGGCACGGGGTGCCGGTGACCTTCTTCGGTGAGAAGACTCGGATGCCCGCGGGGTCGGCGAAGCTGGCCATCGAGACGGGCGCGGCGCTGTTACCGGTGCACCACTGGTTCACCGACGCACCGAACTCGATGATCTCCGTCGGGACCCCGATCGACGTGTCGGGCGGTGTGGGACCGGCGACGCAGGCGTTGGCGAACGTGTTCGAGAAGAACATCGCCGCACATCCGCAGGACTGGCACATGCTCCAGCCGCTGTGGGAGGCCGACTGGTCGTCGGAACGACGGGCGCGTATCGAGGGCGACTCCGCGACCGAGGAGTCGGGCCGGTGAGAATAGGGATGGTCTGCCCGTACTCCTTCGACGTCCCCGGTGGCGTGCAGGCGCATGTCGTCGAACTCGCGCAGGTGTTCATCGGACGCGGACACGAGGTCAGCGTGCTGGCGCCGTCAGCGGACGAGGGGCGCCTGCCCGACTACGTGGTCTCGGCGGGTCCCGCGCTCGCGATCCCGTACAACGGGTCCGTCTCCCGGGTGAGCTTCAGCCCGACGGGCTATCTGCGCCTGCGTAAGTGGGTCGACGAGAGCGGCTTCGACGTTTTGCACGTGCACGAACCGAACGCACCGAGCATCTCGATGTTGTCGTTGATGGTCGCGTCCGGCCCGATCGTGACGACCTTCCACACATCGACGACGCGTTCGATGTGGCTGACCGTCTTCCAGGGCATCCTTCGGCCGTACCACGAGCGGATCTCGGGAAAGATCGCCGTTTCCGAACTCGCGCGCCGCTGGCAGATGGAGTCGCTGGGGTCCGACGCGGTGGAGATCCCCAACGGCATCGACGTGGGCGGGTTCGCCGATGCCGAACCGCTGGACGGCTATCCGTGGCCAGGGCACACGATCCTGTTCCTCGGGCGCTACGACGAGCCGCGCAAGGGGATCGACATCCTGATGCGCGCGCTGCCGTCGATCGTGGTGGAGTTCCCCGACGTGCGGGTGCTGATTGTCGGTGGCGGCAGCGAGCGCGCACTGCGGCGCCGTGCCGGATCACTGGCGTCACATCTCGTCTTCCTCGGCCAGGTCGACGATGCGACCAAGGCGCGTGCGCTGCGTTCGGCGGATGTCTACTGCGCCCCCAACCTCGGCGGGGAGAGCTTCGGCATTGTGCTCGTGGAAGCCATGGCCGCGGGGGCGGCCGTGGTGGCCAGCGACCTGAATGCGTTCCGGCGCGTCCTCGACGACGGTCGGGCCGGACGACTGGTGTCGACCGGATCACCGGATGCGCTGGGCGCCGCGGTCATCGAACTGCTCGGCGACGACGAGGCCCGGGAAGAGTTGGTGAGAGCCGGCCGACGACGTGCCGACCGGTACGACTGGTCGCGGGTGGCCGACCAGATCCTACGTGTCTACGACACGGTGACGGTCGGCACCGGGCCGGTCGTCGTGTCCGATTGAAGGAGGTGGGCAGATGACGATATCGGGCCTCACGATCCTCGTGATCGGGGTGATCATCTTGCTTGCCGTCCTGGCCGGCGGGTGGGCGTTCCAGACCGCGAATCGTCTCGACCGGCTCAACGTCCGGGTGGATCTCGCACGTCAGGCGCTCGATGCGGCGCTGGCGAGGCGGGCGGTGGTGGCGCGGGCGATCGCGTCGGGAATGGTCGTCAGCTACGACGAGGAGACACGGTCGGCAGGACAAGCGCTGGCCGCGGCGGCCGACCATGCCGAGCATGCGCCGGCGCACGCCCGTGAACAGTCGGAGAACCGGGTGTCGGCGCTCCTCGCGCAGACCGACACACAGACCAGGCCGCAGGGCCTGGTCGTGGAGCTGGCCGATTCCGAGACCCGCGTGATGATGGCTCGACGGTTCTACAACGACGCCGTGCGTGACACCCGCAACCTGGCCGAACGTCGGCTGGTCCGGTGGTTGCGCCTCGGTGGTACCGCCGAGCTGCCGCAGTACTTCGAGATCATCGAACGCGTCACCCCCAGCGGCCCCGGCTGAGAGGCGGCGCAGGGGGTGTGCGGCCGTACCAGGTCGGATGGGTGACCGACGATGACCGCTGTCCTGTGGCTCGCCTAGACTTGTGGGGCAACCGCGTCATGCGGACCCGGCACCCGGTGCCGGAATGACGACATCAGGAGACATCACAGTGAGTCAATTCCAGTCAGGGAACACTCCCGGACCGGACGCCCCGAACACCCTCAACGGCACGGACGGGAACGGACATCGCGATCCGGCACCGACCGTTGGGCAGGGAACGGCCCGGGTGAAGCGCGGCATGGCGGAGATGCTCAAGGGTGGCGTCATCATGGACGTCGTCACCCCGGAGCAGGCGAAGATCGCCGAGGACGCCGGAGCGGTCGCGGTCATGGCCCTCGAGCGCGTGCCCGCCGACATCCGGGCGCAGGGCGGCGTGTCGCGCATGAGCGACCCGGACATGATCGACGAGATCATCTCGAAGGTCTCCATCCCGGTGATGGCCAAGGCGCGGATCGGTCATTTCGTGGAGGCGCAGATCCTCCAGAGTCTCGGCGTGGACTACGTCGACGAGTCCGAGGTCCTGACACCCGCCGACTACGCGAACCACATCGACAAGTGGCAGTTCACGGTGCCTTTCGTGTGTGGTGCCACCAATCTCGGTGAGGCGTTGCGACGGATCACCGAGGGCGCGGCGATGATCCGCAGCAAGGGCGAGGCCGGTACCGGCGACGTATCGAATGCGACGACGCACATGCGCAAGATCCGCGACGAGATCCGGCGGCTCACGTCGCTGCCGAAGGACGAATTGTTCGTCGCGGCAAAGGAACTGCAAGCGCCCTACGATCTCGTCGTCGAGGTCGCCGAGGCAGGCAAGCTGCCGGTCACGCTGTTCACCGCGGGCGGTATCGCCACCCCGGCCGACGCCGCGATGATGATGCAGCTCGGCGCCGAGGGCGTGTTCGTCGGTTCGGGCATCTTCAAGTCGGGCAATCCGGAGCAGCGGGCGGCCGCGATCGTGCAGGCGACCACGTTCCACGACGATCCGGATGTGCTGGCCAAGGTCTCGCGCGGCCTGGGAGAGGCGATGGTCGGGATCAACGTCGACGACATCCCGCAGCCACACCGACTCGCAGAGCGGGGCTGGTAAGTCCGATCTGCCGTAGGATCTGCTGATCATGGACGCGGCGACGATCGTTCGGGACGCATCCCGTTGCGGCACCGACACACTGGCGGGCCTGCAGCTCGAGTGGGCGGCGGTGTGCAACGTCGGCCGAGTACGCGAGGCCAACGAGGATGCCGCGCTGGTGGAACCGGGGCGCTACCTGCTGGCCGACGGCATGGGCGGTCACGACAGCGGTGAACTCGCCAGCGAGGCCGCCCTCGAGACGCTGGCCGCGGTCGAGGCACTGGGAGACCAGACCGAGACCCAGCTGGCACTCATCGAGTTGCTGTCGGACGCCCAGATCCGGATAGGGGAGATCGACACCGAGTCCGAGCGCCGCGCCGGTACCACCGCGACCGGAGCCGTGCTGGTGACCCACGACGGTGAGCCACACTGGCTGGTCCTCAACATCGGCGACTCACGGACCTATCGCCTCCAGAGCGGCGAGTTCGAGCAACTCACGGTCGATCACTCGCAGGTCCAGGAGTTCGTGGACGCGGGCTTCCTCACCCCCGAACAGGCCCGGGTCGACCCGCGGCGCAACGTGATCACACGTGCGCTCGGGGCCGGCATGGCAGAGCCGGAGGCGGACTTCTTCTCGCTACGCGCGTTGCCCGGCGACACGCTCCTGATCTGTTCGGACGGCCTCACCGGCGAATTGCCCGACGAGGAGATCGCAGACCTCCTCCGGAGTGCGGCAACCGCGCAGGACGGTGCCGAGGCGCTGGTGGAGGCGACCCTCGCGCTCGGTGCACACGACAATGTCACGGTCATCGTCATCGTCGTCCACGAGGCGGCGACCGACGCCGGTGACGTCGACGGGACCGGTCGGGACGGCGCAGCGGTCGACGGGAGCCGAGTCGATGGCGGTCTTGTCGATGGCTGTGACGTCGAGGACAGCGAGGTCGGCGACACCGACACCGACGCCGACGTCACCGACTGACCCGCCGCCTCGACGCGTCGATATTTCCCTGTCAGAATCGCGGAACCTTGCGGCGACTCGTCGCGTCTAACTCACGACAGCAGGGCACACACCGGATGCCCCTCGAATGAGTGAGGACAACCATGACGGTCACCGCACAGCACGCTTCGCAGCGTCACTCGTCTGTCGCTGCCGACGATCGGCCCGTGCACGATGCGGGCCGACACACCGAGGCGACACGTCGTCGGCAGGAGGCGCTCGCGCGCCTCGCACAACGACGGATGCCGCTCCCCGGTCAGCCGCTCGATGGAACCGTGGTCACTCCGCGCCGCACCCGGCCCGGCCGTGCGCACATGACGCTGGTGACGTCGGAGGTACGCGCGGATTCGAATCGTCCGCACTGCTCGTGCGGCACCGACTCCGCGGACACCGAACATCCGGCGCTCACCATCCGCGAGATCGAGGTGCTGCGCACCTGGTTGATGCTCGACTCCAAAACCGCAGTGGCAGAAGCGCTGTTCATCTCGCTCGGCACGGTGAACACGCACCTGACAAGAATTCGGGCGAAGTACTCGGAGGCCGGGCGGACCGCGTCCACCAAGGCCGCGCTGGTGGCACGCGCCGTTCAGGACGGGCTGATCTTGCTCGACGAACTCTGACGAATCACCTGCGCCGCGGGACGTGAGGTCGGCAACACGGCCGATCAGACCGCGCGGGCAGCACGCTCGCAGACCGCCTGGTGCGCGATACTGGGGCCGTGGCAACCATCGAAGAGATCCTCCAGGTCGAGCCCATCGAGACCGACATCTATCGAGGGCTGGCGTTTCCCACGCTCATGCAGCGGACCTTCGGTGGTCAGGTGGCCGGGCAGGCACTGATGTCGGCCACCCGCACGGTGGCTGCCGAGTACGCGGTGCATTCGTTGCACGGCTACTTCGTGCGGCCGGGGAACCCGGAGAAGCCGACGCTGTTCCTCGTCGACCGGATCCGGGACGGCCGGTCGTTCGTCACGCGGCGCGTGACCGGGGTCCAGAACGGCGTCGCGATCTTCACGATGTCGGCGTCGTTCCACGTGCGCACCGATCACGGCATCGAACATCAGGACCGGATGCCACCCGCGCCGGCTCCCGAGGAGTTGCCCGATGAGGCGAACGAACTCCCGGAGGATGCCAAGGCGATCTTCCGAGAGTGGAAGAACTTCGACATCCGGCTGGTGCCACCGGACCGCCTCGCCACCTCCGATTACTTCGCGGCGCAGCAGCGGGTGTGGTTCCGCTACCGTCACCGGCTCCCGGACGACCAGGTCTTCCACGTGGGCACCCTCGCGTACATGAGCGACATGACCCTGCTCGGCTCCTCGAAGGTGCCGCATCCCGATGCCGATCTGCAGGCGGCCTCCCTGGACCATGCGATGTGGTTCATGCGTCCCTTCCGGGCGGATCAGTGGCTCCTCTATGACCAGACCTCACCGTCGGCCTTCGGTGGGCGAGCGCTCACCCAGGGCCGGATCTTCGACCACGCCGGGCGGATGGTCGCCGCGGTCACCCAGGAGGGACTGACCCGCATCGGGCGGGAAGCGCCCGCGGATCGGTACGACGGGCAGGCGCGGTGAGCGGCGTCGACACTCCGCGGATCGGGGTCCTGGCACTCCAGGGTGACGTCCGGGAGCATCTCGCCGCCCTGACCGAGGCGGGCGCGCAGGCCGAGGCCGTTCGCCGCCCGGCCGAACTCGCGGCCGTCGACGCGG
Source organism: Gordonia sp. DT218 (assembly GCF_049847105.1). Classification (NCBI taxonomy): domain Bacteria; kingdom Bacillati; phylum Actinomycetota; class Actinomycetes; order Mycobacteriales; family Gordoniaceae; genus Gordonia; species Gordonia sp. DT218. Next base: position 383,865 of record NZ_JBNCNS010000005.1, read on the forward strand.
TGGTCATCCCAGGAGGGGAGTCGACCACGATGAGTCATCTGCTGAACGTGTTCGATCTGTTCGACCCACTGCGGGAGCGGCTGGCCGCGGGCATGCCCGCCTACGGTTCCTGCGCCGGCATGATCATGCTGGCGAGCACGATCCTGGACACGCGCGCCGACGCCCGCCACCTCGACGCCCTCGACATCACGGTGCGGCGCAATGCCTTCGGTCGGCAGGTGGAGAGCTTCGAGACAGACCTGGAGTTCACCGGTATTACCGACCGGCCGGGGGATGCCCCGATGCGGGCGGTGTTCATCCGGGCGCCGTGGGTGGAGTCCATAGCCCCGGAGGTCGAGGTACTTGCACAGGTGCCGGACGGTCCCGCCGAGGGACGGATCGTCGCGGTGCGGCAAGGTGACGTCCTCGCGACGTCGTTCCATCCGGAGGTGACCGGCGACCGGCGGGTGCACCAGTACTTCGTCGACATGGTGCGGGCCTGATCATCACGGCGCCGGGAGCGTAGCGGCAGTTGAGTCGGCACGCACCGGTAAGATCTTGACGTTGGGCCGATCGTCATCGGATGGTCGCGCCACGTGGTACTGACGTCGAGAAGGATGTGGGAGTCTCATGAGCGGCCATTCCAAGTGGGCCACCACCAAGCACAAGAAGGCGGTCGTCGACGCCAAGCGCGGCAAGATGTTCGCCAAGCTGATCAAGAACATCGAGGTGGCGGCGCGCACCGGAGGTGGTGATCCGGCCGGCAATCCCACTCTCTATGACGCCATCCAGAAGGCCAAGAAGTCGTCGGTGCCCAACGACAACATCGAGCGGGCCCGCAAGCGTGGTGGCGGTGAAGAGGCGGGCGGCGCCGACTGGCAGACCATCATGTACGAGGGGTACGGCCCGAACGGCGTCGCGATCCTCATCGAATGCCTCACCGACAACCGGAACCGCGCCGCAGGCGAGGTGCGGACCGCGATGACCCGCAACGGCGGCAACATGGCCGATCCCGGTTCGGTGGCATACCTTTTCACCCGTCGGGGTGTGGTCACGCTGGAGAAGAACGGCCAGTCCGAGGATGACCTGCTGATGGCCGTCCTCGATGCCGGTGCCGAGGAGGTCAACGACCTCGGAGAGTCCTTCGAGGTGGTGAGCGAACCGACGGATCTGGTCGCGGTCCGGACGGCGTTGCAAGAGGCCGGCATCGATTACGACTCCGCCGAGGCGGACTTTCGGGCGTCGGTCGAGGTGCCGGTGGACGCCGACGGCGCGCGCAAGGTGTTCAAGCTCATCGATGCGCTCGAGGACTCCGACGACGTGCAGAACGTGTTCAGCAACGTCGACGTGAGTGACGAGGTGCTCGCCGAACTCGACGAGTAGGACCGTCGCGAATCGTTCGGCGGACGTCAGGACATCCGGTCCCGGTGGCGTGTCGTGCGTGGATGGTCGACGGCGACGGCCGGGCGGTCCGGGTGGTCGTAACGGACCTCGATGTCGGCGTCGCCCGATGCCTCCGCGTATCGCAGGATCGGCTCGACGGTCCACTGCGCGTCCGGCGACGAGATCCGGCGGAGGGTGGCCTCGCTCATCCGGAGCCGGATCGCCAGATCCACGTCGAGATCCCTGCCGACGAGCATCGGCCCGGCCAGGATCAGCACCTGGTCGGACGCCGCGTCCTGTCGTCGGTCGCGGAAGGAACGATCCTGTTCGGCATCCCACAGACGCGGCAGCCATCGGCCTGCGACGCGGAGCGCGGAGACGACCTCCCGATCGAGCGCCGGGTAGTCGAACCACGTGGATCGAAAGCTCTCCGGGTCGGTATGTCCGTACTCGAACCGCAGCGACGCCGCCCGCAGATAGTCGGCCATCCTGACGACGGCCGCGGCACGTCCGACGACCCGGAGCCGGGCAGCGAGACGGTCGGCGAGGTCGTCGGGCCGGGCGGCGTCGGCACCGTCGATCACCACCACCACACGGCCGTCGCGGGCGGCGACGTGGGAGAGGCAGAGTTCGACGAGCCCGTCGGGCGTGGTCGGCGTGTACGTGGGCATGGCACCTTCGATTGTCGCGTGTTGTTGTCCGTCGTCGTCGGCGCCTGCCGATAGAATCTCGAACAACTGTTCGGAAATGCTTGCACGGTGGAGGTGTACGTGCGTGTGATGGGAGTCGATCCCGGCCTGACGCGCTGTGGGATCGCCCTGGTCGAGTCGGGTCGGGGACGGAACGTGACCGCGCTCGACGTCGACGTGGTCAGGACGCCCACCGACATGGAACTCGCGAACCGGTTGCTGGCCATCTACACGGCTGCGAGTCACTGGCTCGATGTGCACCAGCCGGACGTGGTCGCGATCGAGCGGGTGTTCGCACAGAATCAGGTGTCCACGGCGATGGGGACCGCACAGGCGGGCGGGGTCATCGCGTTGGCTGCCGGTCAACGCGATGTGCCCGTGCGATTCCATACCCCGTCCGAGGTCAAGGCGGCCGTCACGGGGAGTGGCCGGGCCGACAAGGCGCAGGTCACGATGATGGTCACCCGCATCCTCGGGATGCAGACGAAGCCGAAACCGGCAGACGCCGCCGATGCCCTGGCGCTGGCGATCTGCCACTGCTGGCGAGGAGCCACCACGGAGAAGATGATCGAGGCACAACGCAAGGCCGAGGAACTGGCACGGCGCCATCGTGAGCGCGTGGCGCAGGCGTCCGCCGATCGTGCGACGTCGTCGCGACGACGGTCGCGGGCCGGGGGAGCGGCATGATCGCCTCGGTGCGGGGTCCCGTCGTCGACGTCGCCCTCGACCACGTGGTGATCGATTGCGCGGGCGTCGGCTACCGCGTCCTCGTGACGCCCGGAACCGTCGGGTCGCTGCGGCGCGGCGAGGAGGCGACGTTGCTCACCTCGATGATCGTGCGCGAGGACTCGATGACGCTCTACGGTTTCACCGATGCCGATGCGCGGTCATTGTTCACCCTTCTGCAGACGGTGACCGGGGTCGGCCCGCGCCTGGCGATGGCGACCCTGGCGGTCCTGGAGCCAGACGCGCTTCGCCGCGCATTGGCCGAGTCCGATGTGAAGGCGCTGACCACCGTTCCGGGGATCGGGAAACGCGTGGCCGAACGACTTGTCGTGGAACTTCGGGACAAGGTCGAGGCGCCTGCGGCACGAGACGGTGTGGCGTCGACCACCGCGATCGGCGGCACGGTGCGGGACCAGGTGGCCGAAGCGTTGCTGGGTCTCGGGTTCACGGCCGCACCCGCCGACCGGGCCCTGGCCGCGGTACTCGCCGACGCGCCCGATGTGGATGCCTCCACCCTTCTCCGGAAGTCGTTGGCGCTCTTGGGGAAGACCGCATGACCGACGATCAGGTGCCCGGGCCCGAGGAGCGCGACATGAGCGCCGCGGAGTTGCACTCGGACGGCGAATTCGATGCCGGGCTGCGTCCACGGTCATTGGCCGACTTCATCGGCCAGCCCAGGGTCCGCGAGCAACTCGAGCTCGTGCTGCGCGGTGCCAAGGGGCGCGGCGGTACCCCGGATCACATCCTGCTGTCCGGACCACCAGGGCTCGGCAAGACGTCACTGGCGATGATCATCGCCGGCGAGATGGGCGCCGCGATCCGCGTGACGTCCGGTCCGGCGCTCGAGCGTGCCGGCGATCTCGCGGCGATGCTGTCAAACCTGGTCGACGGCGATGTGCTCTTCATCGACGAGATCCACCGGATCGCCCGCCCGGCCGAGGAGATGCTCTACCTCGCGATGGAGGATTTCCGGGTCGACGTGGTGGTGGGGAAGGGGCCCGGTGCCACCTCCATCCCGCTCGACGTGGCACCGTTCACCCTCGTTGGCGCCACCACCCGATCCGGGTCGCTGACGGGTCCGTTGCGTGACCGGTTCGGGTTCACCGCGCACATGGAGTTCTACGAGAACGACGAGCTGGTGCATGTGCTGCGCAGGTCGGCGGGGATTCTGGGTATCCGGCTGCTCGAGGACGCCGGGGTCGAGATCGCCGGTCGGTCACGCGGCACCCCCCGCATCGCCAACCGGCTGCTGCGCCGGGTCCGCGACTACGCCGAGGTGCGCAGCGATGGTGTCATCACCCTGGACATCGCACGGGCAGCGCTCACCGTCTATGACGTCGATCAGCTGGGTTTCGACCGCCTCGACCGCGCCGTCCTCAACGCTCTCGTCCGAGGGTTCGGTGGCGGACCGGTCGGGGTGTCCACACTGGCGGTCGCGGTGGGTGAGGAGCCCACCACCGTCGAGGAGGTGTGTGAACCGTTCCTGGTGCGCGCCGGGATGATGGCGCGGACCCCGCGTGGCCGCGTCGCGACGGCCGCGGCCTGGCATCACCTCGGTCTCACACCGCCGGCCGGCGCGATGAACGCAAGCTTCGGCGTCCGCACCCGCGACACCCTGACCGAGAGCCTGTTCGACGATCTCTAGACCTGCCGCGAACCCGAGGATCGTGGCGACTTTCCCGGGCATGGCACACTGGGGAGAGCCCGCCGGAGGACTTGGTGCGATCACGCGCGCCTGCGAGCGGCACTCGGCTGACCGGCCGAACCCGACATAACGCCCACAACACGACCGAACCGACAAGGATTGTTGCTGTAATCATGGAGTCTCTCTTCTTCCCCCTTCTGCTGGCCCTGCTGGCCGGTTTCATGTTCCTGAGCATCCGCAAGCAGAAGAAGCGCGTGTCCGAGATGCAGGACATGCAGAACTCCGTGGCCACCGGTGCGCGTGTGCAGCTGACCTCGGGAATGTTCGCCACCGTCGTCGAGGCAGGAACCGGCGATTTCGTCGACCTCGAGATCGCGACCGGTGTCGTGGCCCGCTTCAATCGCGCCGCTGTGGTGCGGGTGGTGCCGACCGAGGACGCCGCCGAGACCTATCCGGGCGCTCTGATCGGGCGGCCCGAGGAGATCGTCGACGATCCGTCGCCGTCGCTCGGTGCAGATTCCAGCACCGACGACAGCGTGTGGACCGAACGTCCGGGCGACACCCCCTCCGACGAGAAGTGATCAACCTGCGGGCGCGTGAACGCGCCCGCAGGCCACCGAGCGCGGTGGCACCGGAGGACGGTTGCTACCGCGCAGTCAGTAGAGTGGGCGACCGACCGCCACGACCGCGCGGCGGGGCCGCATGGTGCCCGGCGCGCATTCCCTAGGAGACCAGAACAGCAGTGACCACACCTCGCCGGGCGTCGGCGAAGCGGTCGGGACCTCCACGTGAGATTCCGCCGTGGAGACCCCTGACCGCTTTCTTCGTGTTGTTGGCCGTCGTCTGGGGGCTGGTTTTCTTCACCGGAGGCGGATCGCCGACACCCAAGCTGGGTATCGATCTGCAGGGCGGCACCCGCGTGACGCTGACCGCCCGTACCCCGGACGGTCAACCGCCGTCGCGTGACCAGCTCAATCAGGCGAAGCAGATCATCGAGCAGCGCGTGAACGGGCTCGGTGTGTCCGGCTCGGAGGTCGTGGTCAACGGCAACAACCTGGTCATCACGGTGCCGGGCGACGACGGCAAGCAGGCGCGCTCGCTGGGCCAGACCGCCCGACTGTTCGTGCGGCCGGTCGAGAAGGTGCAACCCGCGACCCCGCAGCCGAAGACCGATGAGCAGAAGCAGCAGGAAGACAAGCAGTCCGGCGACACCTCGGCCGCCGCGATCGCCGAGCAGCGCAAGCTTCGGCAGGCGCCCGCCGGGGCCAATCTCGACGCGCTGACGGCGCAGATGACCAAGATGGACTGCTCGCCGGGCGCCAACGATCCGTTGCTGGGCAACGATCTGCCCGACCAGAACCTGGTGGCGTGCTCCCAGGACGGCAAGGAGGTCTACCTCCTCGGGCCGGAGATCATCGACGGCCGGGACATCAAGAACGCGACGGCGGGCACCACGCAGCAGGCCGGATCGTGGATCGTGCAGGTCGAGTTCAAGGGCGCGGCGCAGAAATTCTGGCCGACCTACACCGCCCAGAACACCGGCAAACAGACCGCGTTCACCCTCGACACCAAGGTGGTCTCCGCACCTCAGATCCAGGGCGCGATCACCACTCCGTCCACCGAGATCAGCGGCAACTTCAGCCAGCAGGAATCGAAGGATCTCGCCAACGTCCTCAAGTACGGTTCGTTGCCGCTTTCCTTCGAGGCCTCCGACGCCGAGACGGTCTCGGCCACACTGGGTCTCGCGTCACTGCAGGCCGGACTCATCGCCGGCCTCGTCGGACTGATCGCAGTCCTTCTGTACGCACTGTTCTACTACCGGATGCTCGGCATCCTGACGATGTTGTCGCTGGTGCTGTCGGGACTGATGGTGTACGGCATCATCATCCTGCTGGGCCGGTGGATCGGCTTCACCCTGGATCTCTCCGGCATCGCGGGTCTGATCATCGGTATCGGCATGACGGCCGACTCCTTCGTCGTCTACTTCGAGCGAATAAAGGACGAGATGCGGGAGGGCCGAAGTTTCCGGTCCGCGGTGCCGCGCGGCTGGGCGAGCGCGCGGCGCACCATCTGGTCGGGTAACGCGGTCAGCTTCATCGCCGCGGTCGTCATCTATGTCCTGGCCATCGGCGAGGTACGCGGATTCGCATTCACGCTGGGTCTCACCACGATCCTCGACGTCGTGGTGGTCTTCCTGGTGACCCATCCCTTGGTCGTCCTCGCGAGCCGGTCCGAGTTCCTGTCCAGACCGAAGGTCAACGGGCTCGGCGCCGTGAGTGAGGTGGCGCGGCAGCGGAGACTGTCGGCCCGTACGGCCAAGGTCGAGGCGTCGGAAGGAACGGCGAAATGAGCAGTACGCAACGCCCCAATTCCGGTCGATCGGACGGCTCCCGCGGCGCGGCGCAGCCCGACGTGGCGGTCGACGACACCGATGTGACGAGAGAGATGAGCCCGACGTCGGAGGCGAATTTCGTCGCGGAATCCGACCGGTCGTTCCTGTCCCGGCTCTACACGGGTACGGGCGCATTCGAGTTCGCCGGTCACCGTCGCGCGTGGTACATCGTCACCGCCGTGATCCTGGCCATCTGCATCGCCTCGATCGCCATCCGCGGTTTCACCCTGGGCATCGACTTCGAGGGCGGCACGCAGGTCTCCATCCCGGTCTCGGCCGGTGTGACGAGCGATTCCGTGGAGGAGGTCTTCGCAGACACATTGGGCAGCGAGCCCGAGTCCGTCCAGACCGCGGGCTCCGGCAGCTCCGAGACCGTCCAGGTGCGCACCGAGACCCTCACCATTCAGCAGACCCAGCAGGTGACGAGTGCCCTCGCGGACAAATTCGCACCCGAGCTGACCGCGGCCGAGGTGAGCTCATCCGATGTCAGTTCCACCTGGGGCGGCGAGATCACCAAGAAGATGCTGATCGCGCTGGCGGTGTTCCTGATCATCGTGTTCGTCTACATCGCGGTGCGCTTCGACCGGGAGATGTCGCTGGCCGCATTGGCGTCGCTGTTCTTCGACATCATCGTGACGGCAGGCATCTATTCGCTGGTCGGATGGGAAGTGACCCCGGCCACCGTCATCGGCCTCCTGACCATCCTCGGCTTCTCGGTGTACGACACAGTCGTCGTGTTCGACAAGGTGGCCGAGAACACCAGATCGGTGCTGCAGACGACGCGACGAACCTACGCCGAGCAGACCAACCTGGCGATCAACCAGACCCTCATGCGCTCGATCAACACCACGATCATCTCGGTGCTGCCGATCATCGCGCTGATGGTGATCGCCGTGTGGTTGCTGGGCGTCGGCACGCTCAAGGACCTGGCGCTCATCCAGCTCGTGGGCGTGGTCGTCGGCGCCTACTCGTCGATCTTCTTGGCGGCGCCGCTACTCGTCACACTCAAGGAGCGCCGTTCCGAGATCGCGCGCCACACCAAGCGGGTCCTCGACCGGCGTGCGCGGGTGGCGGCCGGGCAGGATGTCTCGGACGATCGACCGGTCCGCGGCCGCTCGGCGGGGAGCCGGTCGGCGAAACGGTCCGACGAGGACGCACCGACGAGCCCGACCGGAAAACGTCGACGGTCGCGCTAGTCTACGGGTCGTGACTGTGCGCACCGGGTCGGATGCCCGGCGACGAATCGGCCTGCCCCTGACAACGATCGCCCTGGTGGGCGTGGTGGTGGTCCTCGCCGGACTGCTCGCCGGCTGCGGTGAGGACGGCCCGCCCACGATCGACTACGCGGTCGACGCGCGGATAGACAGCTACAACGCCAACACCGTCGAGGGCAACGCCAACGGCGTGCTGATGGCCACCACCCGGATGTTGCCCGGCTTCAGTTACCTGGGGGCACACGGCCAGGTCACCCCGGACCGCGACATCGGAACCGTCACACCGGTTCCCGGGTCGTCGCTGACCCTGCGTTACGACTTCAACCGGGCAGCCCGCTACTCGGACGGCCAGGCCGTCGACTGTGACGATCTGGTTCTCGCGTGGGCGGCGATGAGTGGTCGGTTCCCCGGGTTCCGTCCGGCGACGACCGCGGGCTACCGCGACATCGAACGGGTGGATTGCGCTCCGGGGGAGGCAACCGCGACCGTTGCATTCGCCCGCGGGCGCGACTACCGGGACTGGCTGTCGTTGTTCGGCGCGGGCACGATGTTGCCTGCGCATGTGGTGGCGCGCATGGCCGGCGTCGCAGACATCGTCGATCCGATCCGCACCGGCGATCAGGCCGTCGTGGGAAAGCTCGCCCGGGCTTGGAACACCGGGTTCGCGCTGACCCCCGGATCGGTCGATGAACAGCGTTTTCCGTCGTCGGGACCGTATCGGATAGACCGATATTCGCAATCCGGTGGGCTCGTGCTGGTGGCCAACGACAAGTGGTGGGGCGACGCGCCGAAGACCTCTCGGATCGCGATCTGGGGTCGCGGAACCGACGCTGAGAAGCGCATCTCCGACGGATCCTTCGATGTCGCCGATCTGACCGGGGGGATGACGACCGACGAGGTGGCGCCGTCGGGATCGACAGACGAGACGATCCAGCCGCTGCCGCAACCGAATCGGGCGCTGGCCGTCGAGGAACTGGTGCTTGCTCAACGCGGGGTGTTCGGCGATGTCCGGACCCGGCAGGCCTTTGCCTCCTGTGTGCCCCGAGATGTGTTGGCACGCCAGTTCGGTCAGGGTGCGCAACTGTGGAATCTGCGTGTCCTCGCCCCGGCCGACAACCTCGCAGGCCAACTCAACGGTGCATTCGGCCGTGCCTACGCGAGGCCGGATGTGGGCCGCGCCCGCGCGCTGGCCGAGACCACCGCATCGACCCGTTCGGGTCCGTTGCGCGTGCGGGTCGGATATCTCGCGCCGGCGGCGCGGCGGCAGCAGATGGTCGCGACGATCGCCGAGTCGTGTCGTCGGGCCGGCATCGACGTGGTGGACGCTGGTTCACCCGATCTCGCTCCGTCCGCGCTGGGCAAGGATGTCGATGCGCTGCTGGTCGCCGCCGGCGCCTCGTTCGCCGCGGCCGGAGCGGCCAATCCGTCCCGGGACGCGTATCAGCTGCACGGCGGGGACCCGTTGAACCTCGGTGGATTTCAGGATCCGGATGTGAGTGCCGCGATCGACCGGCTGGCGGCGGCGGACCTGGCCGCCGACCGGCTCGAACTCGTCCGCACCATCGAGAACGCTGCCTGGGCGGCGGTGCCGTCGATCCCGCTGTTCGCGGCCCCGCGCGTGCAGCGGTGGGGCGGCCGGGTCGATAATGTGGTGGCCGGGCTGGGCCGTAACGGAACCGGCTGGAACATGGATCGGTGGACAGTACGTGACTGACGACGCGCAGCAGCCGGGGTCCGCTCCCGACGACGACATCACCACGCGGGCGCTCGACCGGGCCCGTCGGGCCATCGACGAACACGCCCGGATGGTGGCCGACTTCCCCGCGCCCGGTATCGACTTCAAAGATCTGACGCCGGTGCTGGCGGACCCGGTGGGACTGTCGTCCGTCGTCACCGCGCTCACCCACGGCTGCCGCGGCATCGATCTGGTGGCCGGCATCGATGCACGGGGTTTCCTCCTCGGCGGCGCGGTCGCCCGTGAACTCGAGGTAGGGGTGCTGGCCGTCCGCAAGGGTGGCAAGCTGCCGCCGCCGGTGCACAGCACCAGCTACACGCTCGAATACGGGACCGCGGTCCTCGAGATCCCGGCGAGCGGCATCGACATCAGCGGTATGCGGGTGTTGCTGGTCGACGATGTGCTCGCGACCGGTGGCACCGCCGTGGCGGCCGCGCAGTTGCTGGATCGGGCCGGCGCCGAGGTGGTCGGCGTCGCGGTGATCATGGAGCTCGACGGTCTGGGCGGACGGGCGACCATCGCCGAGGGCCTCGGCGCGGATCTGCCGGTCCATGCCGTCGTCAGCGGCTGAGCGAACCGCGGTCCGTATCGGGCGGACTAGACTCGCCCTCATCCGGCGTTGTCCAGAGTGGTCGAGGACACCGATGGTTGACAACCCGCCGCTGAGATGCGGCGACGCCCGGACGAGGAGAGGAGGTCACGATGCACGACGAGGTCGATACCGATGCCCGGCGGGAATCCGCTGAGACGACGGGACCGGCTGTGCCCGATGTACGGAACCCGTCGGACCAGCCGCTCCCCGGCGCCGATGCGGTCGGGACCCCGTCGTCGTCGGCGTCCCGACGTGTGCGCGCGCGGCTGGCGCGCCGGATGACCGCCACCCGCAGCACAGTCCGTCCGGTCCTGGAACCCCTGGTGACGCTGCACCGGGAGATCTACCCGAAGGCCGACGTGGCGTTGCTGCAACACGCCTATGACGTCGCCGATGAAAAGCACGAGGGGCAGCAGCGCAAGTCCGGCGACCCCTACATCACACATCCACTGGCGGTGGCGACGATCCTCGCCGACCTCGGTATGGACACCACGACCCTGGTGGCGGCGCTGCTGCACGACACGGTCGAGGACACCGGGTACACCCTCGAACAACTCGAGAAGGATTTCGGCGCCGAGGTGATGCACCTCGTCGACGGCGTCACGAAGCTGGACAAGGTGGCACTCGGCAGCGCCGCCGAGGCCGAGACGATCCGCAAGATGATCATCGCCATGGCCCGGGATCCGCGGGTGCTGGTGATCAAGGTGGCCGACCGGCTGCACAACATGCGGACCATGCGCTTCCTCCCGCCCGAGAAGCAGGCCCGAAAAGCCCGGGAAACCCTGGAAGTCATTGCGCCACTGGCACATCGACTCGGCATGGCGACGGTCAAGTGGGAACTCGAGGATCTCTCGTTCGCGATCCTGCACCCCAAACGGTACGAGGAGATCGTCCGGCTGGTGGCCGACCGCGCGCCCTCGCGTGACACCTATCTCGCCCGCGTGCGCGCCGATGTGAACAATGCGCTGGGGGGCTCGCGGATCGCGGCGACCGTCGAGGGCAGGCCCAAGCACTACTGGTCGATCTACCAGAAGATGATCGTCAAGGGTCGCGACTTCGACGACATCCATGACCTGGTCGGCATCCGGATTCTGTGCGACGAGGTCCGCGACTGCTATGCCGCTGTCGGCGTGGTGCATTCGTTGTGGCAGCCGATGGCCGGTCGGTTCAAGGACTACATCGCCCAGCCCCGGTTCGGGGTCTACCAGTCCCTGCACACCACGGTGATCGGCCCGGAGGGTAAGCCGCTCGAGGTGCAGATCCGCACGCACGAGATGCACCGGACCGCGGAGTTCGGCATCGCCGCGCACTGGCGCTACAAGGAACGCAAGGGCAAGAATCCACGCAGGTCCACCGACGCCGCCGAGATCGACGACATGGCCTGGATGCGCCAGCTGCTCGACTGGCAACGTGAGGCGGCCGATCCGGGCGAGTTCCTCGAGTCGCTGCGCTACGACCTGGCGGTCCAGGAGATCTTCGTGTTCACCCCCAAGGGGGACGTGATCACCCTGCCCGCCGGGTCGACCCCGGTCGACTTCGCCTATGCGGTGCACACCGAGGTCGGACACCGCTGTATCGGTGCCCGGGTGAACGGCCGGCTGGTGGCGCTGGAACGAAAGCTGGAGAACGGCGAGGTCATCGAGGTCTTCACCTCCAAGGCGCCGAACGCCGGACCGTCGAAGGACTGGCAGAACTTCGTCGTGTCGCCTCGAGCCAAGGCGAAGATTCGCCAGTGGTTCGCCAAAGAACGCCGGGAAGAAGCGCTCGAGACGGGCAAGGACGCCATCGCCAAGGAGGTGCGGCGGGGCGGACTACCGTTGCAGCGCTTGATGAGTGCCGAATCCATGGCGGCCGTCGCCAAGGAGTTGCGGTACACCGATCTGACCGCCCTGTACACCGCGGTCGGGGAGAGCCACGTCTCGGCCCGGCATGTGGTGAACCGCCTCGTCGCATCGCTCGGCGGCATCGACGATGCGGTCGACGAGATCGCCGAGCGGTCGACGCCGTCGACCCTGCCCACCCGCAGCCGACAAGGCGGCGACGCCGGCGTCGTCGTCGAGGGTCTCGACAACGTGATGGCGAAGCTCGCCAAGTGCTGCACACCGGTGCCTGGCGACGAGATCCTGGGATTCGTGACGCGTGGCGGCGGGATCAGCGTGCACCGCACCGACTGCACGAACGCCACGTCCCTGCAGGAACAGTCCGAACGCATCATCGAGGTGTCGTGGGCACCCTCACCGTCATCGGTCTTCCTCGTCGCCATCCAGGTGGAGGCGCTCGACCGTCACCGGTTGCTCTCCGACGTCACCAAGGTGCTCGCCGACGAGCGGGTGAACATCCTGTCCGCGTCGGTGACCACCAGCCGTGATCGGGTGGCGGTCAGCAAGTTCACCTTCGAGATGGGTGACCCGAAGCATCTCGGGCACGTGCTGAACGTGGTGCGCAACGTCGAGGGGGTCTACGACGTGTACCGGGTGACCTCGGCCGCCTGACCCCCTCGCGTCCGCGTCAGGCGGCGGAGCCGCTGTCGACGGTGGCGGTGGTGATGTCCACCGGCTGCTTCGGCTTGCCGTCCTCTGCGCTGCCATTGGGGCCGGGGGTAAGGCCGTTCTTGGCGATCTTGTCCAGCACCGTCAGGCCGTCCGGGTCGACCTTGCCGACGACCGAGTAGTTCGCTGCCAGCTGGCTGTCCTGCATGACCAGGAAGAACTGACTGGAGCCGGTGTTCGACTGACCCGTCTGGGGATTGTTGCTGTTGGCGATGGCCACGGTCCCGCGCGGATAGATCACGGGTGCCTCACCGGAACTCGGATCCGGCTGCCCGGCGGGCTTGAGGTCGGTGGGCAGTTCGTCGGGGCTCGACCACCCCGGGCCGCCGGCTCCGGTCCCGGTCGGGTCGCCGCATTGCAGAACCTTCAGGGTCTGGCTGTTGGTGAGTCGGTGGCACGGCGTGGCGTCGTAGAACTTCTTCTCGGCCAACGAGATCACTGCGCCGGCGTTGCATGGTGCCCCGGTGCGCTGCAACGTGATCGGGATGGCGCCCTGACTCGTGTCGAGCACCATGTCGGCGGTGCCCTCCTTCAGCTGCTTCGAGTCGGGTTTGGGGGAGGTCCGTTGTTTCGCCTCGCCCGCCTTCATCTCGTCGAGGTAGGCCTGCGCCTGTGCGCGCTGATTCGCCGGGACCTCGGCCGGAACCTCCTTGGGGAGCTGCTCGAAACGACTCGGCTGGTCTTGGTACGAACATGCCGTCCAGCGAGCGGCCTCACGGTCGTCGAGGACCTTCTTCACGATGAGGGTCGTCGCGGTCGCCACGATGGCCACGACCACCACGGTCGAGACCGAGGCGATGATGATCTTGCGACGGCGTGTTTGCTGCCGTTCCCGTTCGAGGCGTTCTTCGAGCTTGCGCTTGGCGGCTTCGCGGCGTTCCTCGTTGGTGGACACGCGGTTAGACCCTCCTGAACTCGTGTGCCGTGACTCCCCCCGGGAGATGGCACGCCGGACGTGGTGTCGAGGCATGCGGTCGTCGCTGATGCTACGTCGACAGGCCAGTGTGCCAGCCGAACCTGAGAGATCCATGGCCGGGGCGCGCGACCGTACGGGCGGGCCGCACACCCTGGACGGGCCGTTTGTCACAATGGACGGATGCTGATCACCGGATTCGCAGCGGGGATGTTCCAGACCAACTGCTACCTGCTCGCCACCGAGGCGGGCTCGGAGGCAGTGATCGTCGACCCCGGGCAGGACGCCGCCGTGCGGGTACGTGAACTGCTGGCCGAACACGACCTGACGCCCGTTGCCGTGCTGCTCACCCACGGCCACCTCGACCACACCTGGAATGCGGCCGAGCTGTGCGACGAGTACTCCATCCCGGCCTACATCCATCCGGCCGACCGCCCGATGCTGGCCGACCCGGGCCGCGGCCTGGGACGGGCCCTCGAATCGGTGATCGGCACCCTCGAATTCCGTGAACCGGAGAAGGTCGTCGATTTCGTCGATGGTGAGGATGTCGATCTGGCCGGAATCCGGATCTCGGTCGACCTCGCACCCGGACACACGCAGGGGTCGGTGCTGCTCGGCATCGAGGTCCCCGTCGACGCGGAGCCCGACCATCAGGGCGAGGCGTTGCCGGAGGTGGTGCCGGTGTGCTTCTCGGGTGACGTACTGTTTGCCGGGTCCATCGGGCGGACCGATCTGCCCGGTGGTGATCATCAGCAGTTGCTCGACTCGATTGCGGCCAGACTCCTCCCGTTGCCCGACCAGACCCAGGTGCTGCCGGGCCACGGACCGCAGACCTCGATCGGTGCGGAGCGGGCGGGCAATCCGTTCCTGGCCGACATCTCGGGCACAGTGAAGAAGGGACGATACGGACTGTGAGCGCCGACTTCGCCGCGCCGCGGGGCATCCCCGACTATTTCCCGCCGAACTCGGCGGATTTCCGGCTGGTCCGGGACACCCTGACCGATGCGGCGCGCCGCGCGGGTTACGGCCACATCGAGCTGCCCGTCTTCGAGGACACCGCGCTCTTCGCCCGCGGCGTCGGTGAATCCACCGACGTCGTCAGCAAGGAGATGTACACCTTCGCCGATCGTGGCGACCGTTCGGTGACCCTGCGACCCGAGGGGACCGCGGGGGTGGTCCGGGCGGTCATCCAGCACGGACTGGACCGGGGTCAGCTGCCGGTCAAGCTCTGCTATGCCGGTCCGTTCTTCCGGTACGAGAAGCCGCAGGCCGGCCGCTACCGGCAGTTGCAACAGGTGGGCATCGAGGCCATCGGCGTCGACGACCCGGCTCTCGACGCCGAGGTCATCGCCGTCGCCGACGAGGGGTACCGGCGTCTCGGTCTCTCCGGCTTCCGCCTCGAGGTCACCTCACTCGGCGACGACGCGAGCCGAGGGCCGTATCGGGAAGCCTTGCAGCAGTTCCTGTTCGGGCTCGATCTCGACGAGGCGACGCGCAAACGCGCCGAACTCAACCCACTGCGGGTGCTCGACGACAAGCGCCCCGAGATCAAGGCGGCCACCGCGGACGCACCGCTGCTCATCGACCATCTCTCCGATGATGCGCGCGCACATTTCGATGCCGTGCTGACACACCTCAAACGGCTCGGCGTCCACTACGAACCGAATCCGCGGCTGGTTCGTGGGCTCGACTACTACACCAAGACCACCTTCGAGTTCGTCCACGACGGGCTCGGCGCGCAGTCGGGGATCGGCGGCGGTGGTCGGTACGACGGGCTGATGTCACTGCTCGGCGCCAAGCAGGACCTGTCCGGTATCGGATTCGGTCTCGGCGTCGACCGCACCATGCTGGCGATGGAAGCGGAGGGTGTCGCCCATGCCGACACCGCCCGCTGTCAGGTGTACGGAGTACCGCTCGGTGGTGACGCCAAAGCCGAACTGGTCGGTGTCGCCGGGCAACTGCGCGCCGCCGGGATCAGTGTCGACCTGGCCTATGGCGATCGCGGTCTGAAGGGCGCGATGAAGGCCGCGGACCGTTCCGGCGCCCGTCTCGCGCTCGTGCTGGGCGACCGTGAGCTCGCCGAACGCCGGATCGAGGTCAAGGATCTGAGCAATGGCGAGCAGCACCAGGTCTCACTCGACGACATCACCGGCGAGGTGCTGCGCCTCCTGCGCTGATCGCATCCGGCGAGCGAACCGGCGGCGCGGCAGAGGGCGGGTCAGATGCGGGTGAGTTCGTCGGCCAGCACATCGAGCGACACACCGCCCAGCGCGAGGGCAGCCCCGTGGAAGTCTCTCAGGGTCCAGTCCGGGTGGGCGGATCGCGCCGCGGCGCGGGTCTGCTCCCACACCCGTTGTCCGAGTGCGTACGACGGCGCCTGACCGGGCCAGCCGAGGTAGCGGTTGAGTTCGAACCGCAACACCGCACGGTCCATCGCGACCGAGTCGGTGAGGAACCGCCACGCCTTGTCGGCGTCCCAGGTGCCGCCGCCGAGGCCGGCGGGCGCGGGTAGCCCGCAGTGCACACCGATGTCGACGATGACGCGGGCGGCCCGCAGTCGTTGCGAGTCGAGCATGCCCATCCGATCGCCGGGGTCGTCGAGCCAGCCGAGTTCGCCCATCAGGCGCTCGGCGTAGAGCGCCCACCCCTCACCGTGACCCGACGTGAATGAGGCCAGTTTGCGCCACGTATTGAGATCGCCGACGACGGCCGAACCGAGCTGCAGGTGATGGCCGGGCACGCCCTCGTGGAAGACCGTCGTCGTCTCCTGCCAGGTGTGAAAGACGGTCTGCTCCGGCGGTACCGACCACCACATCCGGCCCGGGCGTGACAGATCCGCGCTCGGCTGGGTGTAGTAGATGATCCCCGTCGACGACGGGGCGAGACGGCACTCGAGGCGGGTGAGCCGGGCGGGGATGTCGAAATGCGAGCCGGCCAGCCCCTCGACGGCCCGGTCCGAGAGGTCCTGCATCCACCGGACGAACGCGTGACGGTCGTGGATGGCGTACTGCGGCAAGGTGTCCAGATGTGCCAGCGCCTCGCGTACGTCACCACTCGGAACGAGACCGCGGGCGATGGTGGATTGCTCGTCGACGATGGCGGCGAGATGGTCCAGTCCCCACGCGTAGGCCTCGTCGGGGTCGACGTCGGCACCGAGATGGGCGGGCAGGAACCGCAGATACCGTTCGCGCCCGACGGCATCGGCGGATGTCGCGGCGGCCATCACCTCGCTGCGGAGAACCGCTGCCAGGGTCGCAAACGCCGCGGCGGCGTCGTCGAGAGCCGTTCGGAGCGGACCGGCGAGAGCCGGGTCGTCGGCGAGGGCCGTGGTGTCGGCTCCGATGGCGGCGGCCGCGCCCTGGGCCTGGTCGGCGACGAGTCCCACCTGTCGTCGTGTCGCAGGCGGGCCGTGTTCGATGCGGTGGCGCATACCGTCGATCACGGTGTCGACGCATCCGGGGACCGCCTGCAGTCGTGCGACGAAGATCTCCCGTGATTCCGGCGACTCCGTCGGCATCAGGTCGAAGACGTCGCGGATCGCCTGCAGTGGCGACGCGATCACGTTGCACTCGCCGACACGTTCACCGGCGTCCGCCAGGGTGATCTCCCGGCGCAACGATGCCGTCATGGTCGCCACGGTGACCCGGTCGACGTCGTCGGTCACGGGTGCATCGGCCAACGCGTGCATCGTGCTGCGTGCCTGGGCGGCGCGGGCCGCACAGGCGTCGGGGGAGAAGTCGGTCAGGAGGTGATCGTGTCCGTCGATACCGATCTCGGTCGCGAAGAGCGGGTCGAGCCGGGCCTGGTCGGCGAGGTGGGCCTCGGCCAGACGGTCGACAGGGGTCGGGAGGCGCTCGGCGCCGGATGCCTGGGCGCTCACAGATCGTTGGTCGCGAACGTGTCGCAGTGACGGGGGTCGCCGGACCGGTAACCGATCGTGAACCAGCGCGAGCGCTGCTGGGCCGAGCCGTGGGTCCAGCCCTCGGGGTTCGAGTTCGCGCCCTGGATGGTGTCGTCGCCGATCGCCTTCGCGGTCTGGATGACGCCGGCGATCTGTTGCTGGGTGAGCGGTTCGAGCATCGCGTCCGGTCCCTTGTCGGCGTGATAGGCCCACACGCCGGCGAGGCAGTCGGCCTGCAGTTCGACGCGCACGGAACCCGACAACGGGCCCTGCGAGCCCATCCGATTGCCCTTCTGCAGCGCGCCGGTCAGGTTCTGGACGTGATGGCCGTACTCGTGGGCGACCACGTACTCCTGTGCGAGAGGTCCGTCGCTGCCGCCCATCTGCTCGAGCTGGGCGAAGAACGACGGGTCGATGTACACCGTCTGGTCGGCGGGGCAGTAGAACGGGCCGGTTGCCGACGTGGCCGCGCCGCACCCGGTGCTCGTCGAACCGGTGAAGATCCTGGTCTTGGGTGGGGTATAGCCGCGCATTTCTGCCGACCACACCGTGTTGAGGCTGTTGGTGGTCGCCACGATGCGGCAGATGGCGTCGGTGTTGGCCTTCTCGATGGTGCAGGACTGGATGTGGTCGTCGAGCTCGGAGGCGTTCTGGCTGCTGACGGTGTCATTGCCGAGGCCGGAGCCCCCGGTGATCGAGCCGGGGTCGATGCCGAAGAACAACGCGACCAGCGTGATGATCAGCCCGGCGCCTCCGCCGAGAGCGATACGACCGACCCCGCCACCTCCGCCGCCGGAGACGCCGCTCGTGTCGAGTGGACCGTCGCCCTGAAAAACCATGTCGCTCCTTGTCCGCCTCCGCACCGTCCCACGCCCACAGCCGGTGTGAGTCGGAGATCGGCACGGTCGAGCTTATTCGCCGACGCGCCGGTGGTGACCTGATCGGACCCGATGCCGGGTTCGTGTCGACGGTGCCGATCCCCCGTGGGAGGCCGGGATGGCCGGGTGCAGGTCGGCCGAGGTCACGAAAGTAGGATTGGCGCAGATTCACCACGTATCCGCTTGGGAAGGACACTGAGTGCTCCGCACGCATCTCGCCGGTTCGCTTCGCCGCGCCGACGCCTCGCAGACCGTCACCGTCGCCGGTTGGGTCGCCCGTCGTCGCGATCACGGAGGCGTGGTCTTCATCGATCTGCGCGACAGCTCCGGACTGGTCCAGGTCGTCTTCCGTGACGAGGCCGTCGCCGAGGCGGCCCACCGACTCCGCGCCGAGTTCTGCGTGGCCGTCACCGGCGTCGTCGAGGAACGGCCCGCCGGTAGCGAGAACCCGAACCTGTCGTCGGGCGAGATCGAGATCAACGCGGTGGGCCTCGAGGTGCTGAACGCGTCGGCACCGCTGCCATTCCAGCTCGACGAGGCCCCCGGCGAAGAGGCCCGTCTGCACTACCGGTACCTCGACCTGCGTCGCGAGGGGCCTGCCCGCGCGCTGCGATTGCGTTCGCAGGTGAACGCGGCGGCCCGCGGCGTGCTCGCCGACCATGACTTCGTCGAGATCGAGACGCCGACGCTGACGCGCTCGACCCCGGAGGGCGCCCGCGACTTCCTGGTCCCGGCGCGCCTGCAGCCGGGCACCTTCTATGCCCTGCCGCAGAGCCCTCAGCTGTTCAAACAGCTGCTGATGGTCGCCGGGATGGAGCGCTACTACCAGATCGCGCGCTGTTACCGCGACGAGGATTTCCGTGCCGACCGGCAGCCGGAGTTCACTCAGCTCGACCTCGAGATGAGCTTTGTCGATCAGGACGACGTGATCGCGCTCGCCGAGGAGGTGCTGACGGCTCTGTGGAAATTGATCGGTGTGGAGATCACCACCCCGATCCCGCGAATCACCTACGCCGACTCGATGCGGCGGTACGGGACCGACAAGCCGGATCTCCGGTTCGGGCTCGAACTGGTCGAATGCACCGACTATTTCGCCGACACCCCGTTCCGGGTGTTCCAGGCGCCCTATGTGGGTGCGGTCGTGATGCCGGGTGGGGCGTCGCAGCCCCGACGCCAGCTCGACGCGTGGCAGGAGTGGGCCAAGCAGCGTGGGGCGAAGGGGCTGGCCTACGTGCTCGTGGGCGAGGACGGGGAACTCGGCGGACCGGTCGCCAAGAATCTCTCCGATGCCGAGCGCGCCGGACTCGTCGCCCACGTCGGTGCGAATCCGGGTGACTGTGTCTTCTTCGCCGCCGGTCCGGCCAAGGCGCAGCGCGCGCTGCTGGGTGCCGCCCGCGGTGAGATCGCCGATCGTCTGGGCTTGATCAAGCAGGGGGACTGGGCGTTCACCTGGGTCGTCGACGCGCCGCTGTTCGAGCCGGCCGACGACGCGACCGCGAGTGGTGACGTCGCCGTCGGTTCGGGCGCCTGGACGGCGGTGCACCACGCGTTCACCGCGCCCAAGCCGGAGTCGCTGGACGTGCTGGAGACCGATCCGGGGTCGGCGCTGGCCTACGCATACGACATCGTCTGCAACGGCAACGAGATCGGCGGCGGGTCGATCCGTATCCACCGGCGCGACGTGCAGGAGCGCGTCTTCGAGATCATGGGCATCGGCCACGACGAGGCTCAGGAGAAGTTCGGCTTCCTGCTCGACGCCTTCGCCTACGGTGCGCCACCGCACGGCGGGATCGCCTTCGGCTGGGATCGGATCACCGCGCTGCTGGCGGGGGAGAACTCGATCCGAGAGGTGATCGCGTTCCCGAAGTCGGGTGGCGGAGTCGATCCGCTCACCGACGCACCGGCTGCGATCACACCTCAGCAGCGCAAGGAATCGGGGATCGACGCCAAGCCGGTGATCCGGAAGCAGGCGGAGGCCGACGGAGACGGTGCGGCGGCGGAAGCAGGCGTCGGCGGCGCCTGATCCCAGCGGCGCCTGATCCCAGCGGCGCCTGAACCCGGGCGGCGGCTCGCCCGGAATCCATGGGCGGCATGGCCGTCCGGGCGTGACGCTGCCCGCATATCCGGCAGCGGGTCGGCATGTGTGATGTGATTTCACACCATGACGATCAAGGTGGCCCTCGAGCATCGCACGAGTTACGCATTCGATCGCCCGGTCAAGATCTTCCCGCATGTGGTCCGTCTGCGACCGGCTCCGCACTCACGTACGCCGATCGAGGCGTACTCACTGAAAGTCGAACCGGCCGAACACTTCCTGAACTGGCAGCAGGATGCCTTCAGCAACTACATGGCGCGGCTGGTGTTCTCGGAGCCGGCCAAGATGCTCTCGATCTCGGTGAGCCTGGTCGCGGACCTGACCGCGGTCAACCCGTTCGACTTCTTCATCGAGGACTGGGCGGAGGACTTCGGTTTCTCCTATCCCGACGATCTCCGCACCGACCTGGAGATCTTCCTCCGTTCGGTCGGGGTGACCGCGGGTGAGTTCGCCGGCGCGTCGGTCCATCCGTCCGTGGTGGAGTTCGCCGCCGGCCATCGCCCCGCCGGCAAGGTCCGGATCATCGACTTCCTGGTCGGATTGAACCAGGCGGTGCGCGACGCGGTCGGCTACACCGTCCGTCTGGAGTCGGGCGTGCAGACTCCCGAGTACACGTTGTCCAGTGGGATCGGGTCCTGCCGCGACTCCGCCTGGCTGCTCGTCGCGTTGTTGCGGGAACTGGGGCTGGCCGCGCGGTTCGTCTCCGGGTATCTGGTGCAGTTGACGTCGGACGTGAAGTCGATCGACGGACCCTCCGGGCCGGACGCCGACTTCACGGATCTGCATGCCTGGACCGAGGTCTATCTGCCCGGCGCCGGGTGGGTGGGCATGGACCCGACATCCGGTCTGTTCGCCGGCGAGGGACACATCCCGCTCGCCGCGACGCCGAGCCCCGGTGGCGCCGCACCGATCACCGGCGCGACCGGACCCTGCCACGCCACGCTGGACTTCGCGAACACGGTGACCCGATACCACGAGGACCCGCGGGTGACGTTGCCGTACACCCCCGAACAATGGGATCGGGTGGTCGATCTCGGCGCTGCCGTCGACGCCAGGATGGCCCACAACGACGTCCGACTCACGATGGGTGGTGAACCGACCTTCGTCTCGATCGACAACCAGACCGACCCGGAGTGGACCACCGCCGCCGATGGTCCGCATAAACGCCTGCTGGCGTCGCGGCTCGCCGAGCGGCTGCGCGGGACCTACGCGCCTGCCGGCCTGGTGCAGCGCAGCCAGGGTAAGTGGTACCCGGGTGAACCGTTGCCGCGCTGGCAGATCGCACTGATGTGGCGGACCGACGGCCTGCCGATCTGGCGTCGCCCGGAACTCCTCGCCGATCCGTGGGCGACGCAGGAACAGGCCACGGCGAGCATCGAGGTGGAGAGCGCCGGTGCGAGCGAACGTGCGACGAACGGCGCCACCGACTCGTCGAAGGCCGAGACGCTGTTGACCGCGGTGGCCAAGGCGATCGGGCTGCCGACCACACAGGTGATGCCCGCCTACGAGGATCCCCTGGTCCGGATGGGCGAGCTGGCGGCGTTACCACCCGGTGATCCCGGTGCGGACCCGACCGTGCTGACGGCGCGCGGTGCCGTGCTGGCGGCCGCGGCAGCCGAGGCCGACAACGAGACCGATCTCACGCCGCCGGCGGATTCGAGTGACACCCGCCGGGCCCTGCTGGAGCGTCTGGACGGCGCGATCACCGACCCGACCGCTTTCGTCCTGCCGCTCAGTCGTTCCGAGGACGAGACGGCGTGGCAGAGCGCCCGGTGGACCACGCGCCGTGGCCGTCTGGTGCTGACCCCGGGTACGTCGCCCGCGGGCCTGCGGCTGCCGCTGAACTCCCTGTCGTGGGGGCCGGCCCCGACCATGTTCGAGGTCGATCCGTCCGTCCGGGCGGGCGTGTTGCCCGCGGACCCGGCCGACACCCTCGGGCTCATCGTCCGTGACGTCGATCCGGCGGCCTTCGTGCCGCGATCCGCTGTGGTCGCCGAGGTCCGTGGCGGCGTGCTCGCCGTCTTCATGCCACCACTGGCCGCGCTGGAGGAGTTCCTGGCGATCATCGAGTTCGTCGAGGACGCGGCGACGGCCATTTCGACCCCGGTGGTGATCGAAGGCTATGGGCCGCCCTCGGATGCCCGGCTCACCACGCTCACCGTCACACCAGATCCCGGTGTGATCGAGGTGAACATCCAGCCGACCGCCGGTTTCGTCGAACAATCCGAGTTGCTCGACGACCTCTACGATCACGCGCGGCACACCCGGCTCGGTACCGAGACCTTCGACCTCGACGGCAGTCACGGGGGTACCGGCGGCGGCAACCACATCACGCTCGGCGGGACGACCCCGGCCGACTCACCGATGCTGCGCCGTCCGGATCTGCTGGTGTCGATGTTGACCTACTGGCAGCGGCACCCGTCGCTGTCGTATCTCTTCTCCGGGCGGTTCGTCGGGACCACGTCGCAGGCACCGCGCGTGGACGAAGGCCGCGAGTCGGCTCTGTACGAACTGGAGATCGCGTTCTCCGAGATCGACCGGCTGGGTGTGAAGGGCGACGGTGCCGGTGGTGTCGACGCCCCACCGAATCCGTGGGTCACCGACCGTGCTCTGCGGCACCTGCTGACCGACATCACCGGCAACACCCATCGCTCCGAGTTCTGCATCGACAAGCTCTACAGTCCCGACTCGGCTCGGGGACGTCTCGGTCTGCTCGAACTCCGGGCGTTCGAGATGCCGCCGCACCACCGGATGGCGATGGTGCAGTCACTGCTGGTGCGGTCGCTGGTGTCGTGGTTCTGGGAGCACCCGCATCGCGGAAGGCTCATCCGGCACGGTGCGGATCTGCACGGCAAATATCTTCTGCCGCACTACATCATCGGTGACATCGCAGCCGTCGCCAAGGACCTCCGGGAGGCAGGCTATCCGTTCGACACGGCATGGCTCGACCCGTTCACCGAGTTCCGGTTCCCCCGGCTCGGTACGGTCTCGATCCGCGACCACGAGGTCGAGCTCCGCGGCGCGATCGAGCCGTGGAACACCCTCGGCGAGGAGTCGACCGGCACCGGGACAGCGCGGTACGTCGACTCGTCGATCGAACGTGTGCAGGTGCGGGTCCAGGGCGGTGAGGATGACCGTTTCCTGTTGACGTGCAACGGTTTCCCCATTCCGTTGAGTCCCACCGGCCGCACCGGTGAGCGGGTCGCGGGGATCCGGTTCCGGGCCTGGCAGCCGCCGAGCGCGTTGCATCCGTCGATCACCATCGACACCCCGCTCACGTTCGACCTGATCGACACGGTCGCCGGCCGGTCGGTGGGCGGTGCGACCTACCACGTCGTCCATCCGGGCGGCCGGTCATATGACCGGCCCCCGGTGAACGCGGTCGAGGCGGAATCGCGGCGCAACGGACGCTTCGAGGCCAGCGGTCACACCAGCGGCTCGGTCGACATCGGGCTCCTCCGGGAGCGGCAGGCCCGGCAGGCCACCGATACCGGGGTGCCGGCGATCCTGGATCTGCGCCGGGCACGTACAGTTCTTCGGTGATCGTTTCGTCGGGCAGCCCGGGCGGGAACCGACTGCCCGGGGTCTTCGACGGGTACCGGCCCGAGGGCTCTGCACTGTTCGATGTCGAGGGGTTGTCCCACGGCACAGCAGCGCCGGCGCCGTACGACGAGATGCTCGACAGCAGCGGCGGGACCAGGCAGGCCTGGACGGAACTGGTGTCCGGGTACGCGGCGCGTGGCGATGAACGCCTGCGGGGTGCCGCGGCGCGCCTGGCCACCGCGGTCAGCGACGAAGGCGTCATCTACAACGAGTTCGACGGCGCCGATACCGTCGCACGGGACTGGCAGGTCGACCCCGTTCCGCTCGTCGTCGACGGGGTGGAGTGGGCGGAACTGGAGAAGGCCGTCATCCAGCGGTCGATGCTGCTCGATCAGCTCCTGCGGGACATCTACCGCGATCAGAAGACGATCCGCCGTGGCCTCGTCCCGCCGGAGATGGTGTTCGGGCATCCCGGCTACATCCGGAAGGCGGCACGGCTGGAGGTCGCCGGACCGCACGCGTTGTTCCTGCATGCCCTGGATCTCGGTCGGACCTCCGACGGCAGGTTCGAGGTGTACGCCGACCGCACGCAGGCGCCGTCGGGCATCGGTTTCGCGATGGTCGACCGCAGACTGCTCTCACGGACCTTTCCGCAGCTGTTCCAAACCATCGCGCCGAGATCCATCGCGACCTTCGCCGGCACTCTGCGGCTGGCCCTCTTCGACTACGCCCCACCGGGCGTCGACGATCCGACGGTCGCGGTGCTGAGTCCCGGGAGCATGTCGGAAACAGCTTTCGACCAGGCGTATCTGGCGTCGGTGCTGGGGTTCCCCCTGGTCGAGGGAGACGACCTGACGGTGCGCGACGGCGCCGTCTACATGCGGTCGCTGGGCAAGTACAAGCGGGTCGACGTCCTGCTGCGGCGGATCGACGCCGGTTATGCGGACCCGCTCGACCTGCGCACCGACTCCCGGCTCGGGGTCGCCGGCCTGGTGGAGGCCATCTCGCGCGGCACCGTCACGGTCGTGAACACCCTCGGCAGCGGCGTGCTCGAGAACCCCGCGCTGCACACGGTGTTGGACAAGCTCGCACCGGTCCTGCTCGACGAGGATCTCGCGCTGCCGTCGGTGTCGACGTTGTGGGCGGGCGACGATCTGCAGCGCACCAAGATCCGCGCCGATATCGGCGAACTGGTGCTGTCGAACTTCGCCACCGACGAAGAGGTGGTCGGCCCGATGCTCGATACCGCGCGGCGTGCCGATCTCGTCGCCCGGATCGAGGCACACCCGTGGCAGTGGGTGGCCCGGACGCTGCGACCCGTCTCGATCGCGCCGACGATGACGCCCGGGCGGACCACCTCGGATCGTCGGGGGGTGCTCCGCGCCGCCCAGGTCGGGGTCCGTGCGTTCAGCGTGGCGCAGGGGCCGACCTACGCGGTGATGCCGGGCGGACTGGGGATGGTGCTCGCCGACGGTGTTGCCGGTGCGGCCCAGCGGACCGTGTCGGCCAAGGACGTCTGGGTGACCAGCGCCGACGTCGGCGGTCACGTCTCGCGGAAATCGGGTACCCGGTCGGCGGCCACCGAGGAGCTGGTGGCGACGCCGCGTCCCGGCCGGACTCCGCGCACCGCGGCCTACTACGACGTCGCCGCGGCCGCGAGTCCCCGCGTCCTTGCCGACCTCTTCTGGTTCGGGCGCTACGGCGAACGTACGGAGTCGACGACGCGCCTGGCGAAGGTGGCTCGGGAGCGGTATCAGGAGGTGCAGTACCGCCCGTGGATGAGTGGATCGGCTGCGGTGCCGTTGGTGCTTCATGCGGTCGCGCGGGTGACCGGCACCGCCCTCTACCTCGGTACCGCCGACCTCGCCGCGGAACACGACGACCGGCCGATCGAGCCTCAGCGGGTCAATGAGGCCATCGCGAAGATCACGGATCTCACCATCGCGCGATCCGTGGCCGGGACCATCGCCCACTCTGCCGATCGACTCGTAGCGACGGCACGGGCGGTCCGTGATCAGATGTCGACGAGTACGTGGATGGTGCTGGCACCGGTCGAACGCGCGATCGACCAGCTCGGCACGCAGGTCCGCGGCGCCCGCGCCTCGGCAGGTCCCGGCTCCGCCGCCGGTGACTCGACCCTGGACCTGGGTTCCGATCTCGGCCACGCCCACGACGAGGTGCTGCACGGGGTGCTCGCGCTCGCCGGTCTGCAGGCCGACTCGATGGTGCACGATCCCGGCTGGTTGTTCATGGACATCGGCCGGCGCATCGAACGGACCATCACCCTCGCCGACCTCACCGCGGCACTGTTCGTCGTGGCGCAGGACCGCGAGGTCGAGCAGGCGTTGCTGGAGTCCTTCCTGGTCGCCAACGAGTCGTCGGTGATCTACCGCAGGCGCAATCGCGGGCTCTACCAATTCGACGCCGTCGGTGGTCTGCTGTTCTTCGACGAGACCAACCCCCGGGCGATGATCTACCAGCTGACGCGGATGCACGACGACCTGTCCGCGCTGCCCGACGAACTGCGTTCCGCGAGCTCCGAGCGGATCGTCGAGGAGCTGATCGCCGAACTGCGTCGGTCCGATCCGGAAGATCTCGCTGCCGTCGACGCGGCGGGCCGCCGCGCACAGCTCGGTGAGTTGATGACCGCGCTGGGCGCCGGAGCACGAGACCTCTCCGACGTCCTGACCAGCACCCGGTTCGCCTTGCCGCGGCAGGCGCAGCCGATCTGGGGCGGGGGAGGTGACGGCGCATGACCAGCGCACCGGAACCGGATACGGAACCGGCCGCGATGATCGCCGATCACCGGCGTCGCTACCGGGTGATGCATCGCACGTCCTACACCTACGACGACGTGGTCTCGTCGTCGTACGGCCGCTGCTACCTCACCCCTCGCGAGCTGCCGCATCAGCGGGTGTTGTCAGCGGGGGTGACCATCGAGCCCGAGCCCGACGACTGGTCCACAGGGGTGGATGTCTACGGCAACGGTGATTCGTACTTCCACGTCCGGTCCAATCACGACGAGCTGGTCGTCACCTCGACCTCGGTCGTCGAGGTCGATCCACCCGACGCGGGGCTGCTCCTCTCGCCGGCGGCACTCGGTCCGTGGGAACAGGCCCGTCCGTCGGCGGTCGGTACCGCGGGTGCCGGTGCGGTCGAGTTCGTCCTCGATCTCCGGCCCCCCGAGATCACCCCCGCGGTGGCCTACTACGCGGCGGAGGTTTTCCGGCCCGGCCGCCCGCTGATCGAGGCCGTCACCGACCTGACCTCGCGGATCTTCCGGGAGTTCACCTACAAGTCGGGATCGACGGCGATCAGCACCCGCGTGGACACCGTCCTGGAACGGCGCATGGGTGTCTGTCAGGACTTCGCCCGCGTCGCGATCGCCTGTCTGCGCTCGGTCGGGCTCGCCGCGCGCTATGAGTCGGGCTATCTGGCCACCGATCCGCCGCCTGGTCGGGAACGGATCTTCGGCGCCGACGCGAGCCACGCATGGGCGGCCGTGTGGCTGCCCGGTGACCGTTGGCTGGCCTTCGACCCGACCAACGACAAGCTCGTCGACGAACGACACGTGACGGTGGCGTGGGGTCGCGACTACGACGACGTCCCGCCGCTGCGCGGGGTCATCTACACCGAGTCGAAGAAGAGCCGGATCGATGTGTCGGTGGACGTCAGCCCGATCGGTCCCGGCGATGTGTCCGAGATCACCGAGGGGTCGTCGGGAACGAACGCGGACTAGCGTCACCGGCCCATTCGGGTCGGGTCACCCGAACGGATGACACCCACCGGCGTCGGGCTGGACCTCGACCTGACCCTTGTTGTGCGAGACGGGATCTGACATCTGCCGAGGTGGGCGTGGTTTACCAGTGGCAAATGCATTGCAGATGGATGAAGAGTCGTGACGCCGTGATCGGCGATTGGGTAGGTTGGTGGGTGACATGACGGTAATCACTGAGAGTCGCATCGCCGGTGTGGTGCGCGCGGCCGAGGCGGTTCTCTCGCATCGGGCCGGTTCCCCCGTCACCCTCGCAGACCCCGAAGACCTCGGGGGTAGTGGCCGCACCGTCGTGGTGCGGGCCAGGGTGGCGGTCAATCCTCTGTCGATGGATCGCACCCTGGTGATCAAGGCACTGCCTGCCGACGAGGACCCCCGTGCCTTCCATCGCGAACTCGCCTCGTACAAATACGCCACCGCGCTGCCCACCGAATCCCGACCGGGACCACAGCTCATCGCATCCGACCCCGACATGCGGGTGCTCGTCCTCACCGACCTCGGACACGGACGCTCGCTGACCTCGCTGTTGTCCGGTACCGACGTCGTCGAGACGTCGCACGCGGTCAGTGCCTGGGGCCAGGCCCTCGGCCGGATGCACACGGCGACGGTCGGCGGTGAGATCGACTTCCTGGCCATCCTGCGACGCGGGGCGAACGGCACCGACGACGTCGACGTCCTCGGCGAGGCCGCCGCGCGGGCGGTCGAGGACGCCCCGGGGTTGACCGAGCGCCTGGGTGTTGAGCTGCCGGATGACGTCGCGAAGCGACTGACGATCGCCTGCGGGCTGTTCGCCGACGGTGATCACCGGGCCTTCAGCCCGTCGGACGTCGGTGCGGAGAACATCGTGCTCAACGACGAGGGCGTGCAGTTCATGGACTACGAGTGGGGCGGCTTCCGCGACGCCACTCTCGACATCGCGTATGCCCTGGTCACCTTCGGTGCGCAGTTGTCGCACGTCAACGTCGATCACCGCGCCGACCTCGAGATCGCGATGGTCGACGCGTGGCGATCCGAGGTCTATCCCATCTGGCCGGGGCTCGGTCACGACGGTGAGGCGACCCGCAAGATCACCACCGCCCGGTTGTTGTGGACGTGGCTGTCGACCGTGTGGATGCTGCCCGACGACGGCGCCGCATCGGTCGCGGAGCCACGTTCGGCCCACGCAGGCCAGACCCACGACTGGGCGCTGCACACCAACGACCCCCGCGTCGTCGTCGCGCGCTGGGCGGATCTGTCGGCTGCGGCGGTTCGGGCCGGTGAAGCGGAGATCGCCGAGTTCGCGTCCCGGCTCGGTGCCGCGCTGCAGCGCACCTGGCTCACCTGACGGCGCGCCGTGGAAGGGCTGTTCGACACACCGACGGCCGCCCCGGGTCCCGGCTCGGGCGGCCTCGCGTCACCTCCCGGCGCGCACGCCCCCCTGGCGGTGCGGATGCGTCCGGAATCGCTCGACGAGATCGTCGGCCAGCAGCATCTGCTGGGTGCCGGGTCGCCGTTGCGACGCCTCATCAACGGTTCCGGCGCGGCATCGGTGATGCTCTACGGCCCGCCCGGCACCGGTAAGACGACGATGGCCGCCCTGATCTCCCGCGCCACGGGCGGGCGGTTCGAGGCGCTCTCGGCCCTGTCGGCGGGCGTCAAGGAGGTGCGCGCCGTCATCGACGTCGCGCGGCGGCGGCTGATCGAGGGACAGCAGACCGTGCTGTTCATCGACGAGGTCCATCGGTTCTCCAAGACGCAACAGGACGCGTTGCTGGACGCGGTGGAGAACCGCATCGTGCTGCTGGTGGCCGCGACCACGGAGAACCCGTCGTTCTCGGTGGTCGCGCCGTTGCTGTCCCGGTCACTGGTGCTGCAGCTGCGTTCCCTCTCCGACGACGACATCCGCGAGGTACTGCGCCGGGCCGTGGCCGACCCGCGCGGGCTGGACGGGCGCGTCGAGGTCAGCGACGAGGCGATCGACCATCTCGTGGCGGTGGCCGGTGGGGACGCGCGTCGCGCCCTCACCGGACTGGAGGCCAGCGCGGACGCGGCGCTGCGCGGCGACGACGAGGACTCGGCGGGGGGCGACGGTCACCGGCCCGTCCTCGACGTCACCGAGGTGGAGGCGGCGATCGACCGCGCCGCGGTGCGCTATGACCGCGACGGTGATCAGCACTACGACGTGACCAGCGCATTCATCAAGTCCATCCGCGGCTCCGATGTCGATGCCGCGTTGCATTACCTGGCTCGGATGATCGTCGCGGGCGAGGACCCGCGATTCATCGCCCGTCGGCTGATGATCCATGCCAGCGAGGACATCGGCATGGCCGATCCGACCGCCCTGCAGACGGCCGTGGCCGCCGCGCAGGTGGTGGCATTGGTCGGTATGCCGGAGGCGAAGCTGGCCCTCACGCAGGCCACCATCCATCTGGCGACCGCGCCGAAATCCGGGGGAGTGGTCTCCGCGATCGGTGCTGCGATCGCCGATGTGGAGGCCGGGAAGTCGGGGGCGGTGCCCGCACATCTACGGGACGGCCACTATGCCGGCGCCAAGGGCCTGGGCAGCGGCATCGGCTATCGATACCCGCACGACGACCCGGACGGGGTGGTCGCCCAGCAGTACGCGCCCGACGAGTTGGTCGGGGTCGACTATTACCAGCCGACCGATCACGGATACGAACGCGAGATCGGCGCCCGGCTGGGCAAGTTGCGGTCCATCGTGCGGGCCGCGGTCGCCCGTTCGCGTCGCCGATAGGCCTCGCGGGCGGGTCAGCCGACCTCGACGACCGCCTCGTGGCGGACCGGGAAGTTCACCGGGTTCGAGTCTGCCACCGGGCTCCGACACGATGCCGGACACGGGCTCGTTCCCACCGCGGCGGTAGTCTGGAGTGTCGCCGACCGGTCTCGACCGCCGGTCCGGACCACCAGACGTCAGACCGACCACTCACCAAGGACGAACTCAGTTGCAGACGCATGACATCCGGCAGCGCTTCCTGGATCACTTCATCAAGGCGGGCCACACCGAGGTCCCGAGCGCCTCGCTGATCCTCGATGACCCCAACCTGCTGTTCGTCAACGCGGGCATGGTGCCGTTCAAGCCCTACTTCCTGGGTGAGCAGACCCCGCCCTTCGACCGGGCGACGAGCGTGCAGAAATGCGTGCGCACCCTCGACATCGAGGAGGTCGGGATCACCACGCGTCACAACACGTTCTTCCAGATGGCCGGCAACTTCTCGTTCGGCGACTACTTCAAACGCGAGGCGATCACCTTCGCCTGGACGCTGCTGACCAACAGCGTCTCCGACGGTGGCTACGGGATCGCGGGCGACAAACTGTGGCCGACGGTCTACCTCGACGACGACGAGGCCGAGGCCATCTGGCGCGACGAGATCGGTGTACCGGCCGAGCGCATCCAGCGGCGCGGTCTGAAGGACAACTACTGGTCGATGGGTGTTCCCGGACCCTGCGGCCCGTGCTCGGAGATCTTCTACGACCGCGGGCCCGCCTACGGCAAGGAAGGCGGACCCGAGGCCGACGAGGACCGCTACATCGAGATCTGGAACCTCGTGTTCATGCAGAACGTGCGCGGTCCGGGTGGTGGCAAGGAGGGCTACGAGATCCTCGGCCCGCTGCCGAAGAAGAACATCGACACCGGTATGGGAATCGAGCGCGTCGCCTGCATCCTGCAGGGCGTCGACAATGTGTACGAGACCGACCTGTGCAAGCCGATCATCGACCTCGCCGCGCGACTCACCGGCCGGGCCTACGGCGCCGGCAATCACGATGACGACGTGAAGTTCCGGGTGATCGCCGACCACGCCCGCACCGCCACCCTGCTCATCGGCGACGGCGTCCTGCCCGGCAACGACGGTCGCGGCTACGTCCTGCGCCGCCTGCTGCGACGTGTGGTTCGGTCGGTCCGCCTTCTCGGCGCCGATCAGCCGACGATGGGCGACTTCATCAACCTCGTCGTCGACACCATGTCGCCCTCGTATCCGAACCTGGCAGAGCAGCGCAGGCACATCGTCGATGTGGCGATCGGCGAGGAGGCGTCGTTCAGCAAGACGCTGGCCGCCGGTTCCAAGCTCTTCGCCGACGCGGCGCAGGCCACCAAGGCCGCCGAGAACACCACGATCAGCGGTGACGATGCCTTCACCTTGCACGACACGTACGGCTTCCCGATCGACCTGACACTGGAGATGGCCGCCGAGGCCGGGCTGTCGGTCGACCAGCAGGGGTTCACCGCGCTGATGGCCGAACAGAAGCAGCGCGCCAAGGCCGACGCGACCGCCCGCAAGACCGGTCATGCCGACATGTCGGTGTACCGCGAGTTCCTCGACCGCGGGCCTACCAT
Source organism: Gordonia sp. DT218 (assembly GCF_049847105.1). NCBI lineage: Bacteria > Bacillati > Actinomycetota > Actinomycetes > Mycobacteriales > Gordoniaceae > Gordonia > Gordonia sp. DT218. The sequence continues at coordinate 416,207 of NZ_JBNCNS010000005.1, forward strand.
TTTCACCGGATTCGACGAACTCGTCTCGGAGGCAAAGGTTCTCGGACTTGTGTCCGACGGCGCCCGAGTGCGCAGCGCGTCGCCGGGACAGGAACTCGTCGTGGTCCTCGACCGCAGTCCGCTCTACGCCGAATCCGGCGGTCAGATGGCGGATGTCGGGACCATCACAACCGGAGAAGGTGTGCGCCTGCGTATCAACGACGTCCAGAAGGCCGGCAAGTCGGTGTGGCTGCACAAGGTGACCGTCGACGAGGGTGAGATCGCCGAAGGCGACGAGGTCATCGCATCGGTCGACCAGACGTGGCGGCACGGTGCGACACAAGGACATTCGGGCACCCACATGGTGCACGCCGCACTGCGCGAGGTACTCGGACCCACCGCGACACAGGCGGGATCCCTGAACCGGCCGGGCTATCTCAGGTTCGACTTCCACTCCGGGAAGCCGTTGTCGGAGAGCCAGCGTCGTGAGATCGAGGAGATCAGCAACGCGGCGGTCGAGGCCAATTATCCGGTGCACACCTTCGAGACCGGACTGACCGAGGCGAAGCAGATGGGGGCGCTGGCGCTGTTCGGTGAGAACTACGGCGACGTGGTCCGCGTCGTCGAGATCGGCGGGCCGTTCTCCATGGAACTGTGCGGCGGAACGCATGTCGCGTCGTCGTCACAGATCGGTCCGGTCACCGTGATCGGCGAATCGTCGGTGGGATCGGGTGTCCGGCGTGTGGAGGCCTATGTCGGCATGGATTCCTTCCGGTTCCTGTCCAAGGAGCGGGCGCTGCTGGCCGGCCTGGCGTCGTCGCTCAAGGTGCCCTCCGAGGAAGTGCCGGGTCGGGTCGAGCAACTGGTGAACCGACTGCGCGATGCGGAGAAGCAGGTCGAACGGATGCGCGCGGATTCGGCTCGTGCGGCGGCCGGGGGGCTGATCGATTCCGCCGTCACGGTGGGTTCGACACTGATCGTTGGTGGGCGTCTGCCCGACGAGCTCGACGCCGACGGGCTGCGTTCGCTCGCAACCGATCTGCGCGGCAAGGTCGCCGACCGGCCCGCGGTGATCGCGCTCTTCTCATCGACCACCGACGGTGCGACCACCAAGGTGCCGTTCGTCGTGGCCACCACCGATGCTGCTCGTGGACTCGGCGTCAAGGCCGGTGACATCGTCAAGGAGGTCGCCGGACTGGTCGGCGGCCGTGGCGGCGGAAAGCCCGATCTCGCTCAGGGATCCGGTTCCGATCCCACCGGCGTCGACGCTGCGATGACCCGCCTGCGCGAACTCGTCCGGGACCGATGACGGCGTCCCGCGGACGTCGCATCGGCGTCGACGTCGGATCGGTTCGCATCGGTGTCGCGGTATGTGATCCGGACGGGATCCTCGCGACGCCCGTGGAGACCGTTCGGCGGACACCGGCCGGCAAGGCGGACATCGAACGGATCGCCACCATCGTGGCCGAGTACGACGCCGTCGGCGTGGTGGTCGGTCTGCCCAAGACATTGCGCAACGAGGACGGGACGGCGGCCGGGCTGGCACGTGAGTTCGGTGATGAGCTCGCGGACCGGATCAGCCCGATCGGTGTCGAATATCACGACGAACGCCTGACCACGGTGACTGCGACCCAGGCCCTGCGTGCGAGCGGGGTGAAAGCGAAATCCTCGCGCGCCGTGATTGATCAAGCGGCCGCGGTCGCTATTCTGCAGGGGTGGCTGGATACGCGACGATGAGTTCTAGATCCGTCCGGCCCCACAGCCCAGCGCAATTCGCGATCGCGAATCGGCGCTGCAGTGCAGCCGACTTTCGCCGGAACCGGAGAGGAACCACTCGGTGACCGACGAGCACCAGCATCGGCCGCGATCGCGGCGACATGACATCTCCGAACAGCCCACCGAGCAGCTCGATCTCGATCGACTGCGCTACTTCACCCAGCCCGCCGACGGCAAGCCGTCGACCCGTCATCGTCGCCGCCGCGAGATGGAGTCAGTCGAGCCGGAGGTCGGGCGACCTGCGCAGGCGGCGGCCCCGCCGAACCCGCCCGCGGGTTCTCAACCACCCCCTCCCAGCGGTCCGATGCCCAGTGCTCCGATGCCCAGTGCTCCGCCGGTGCCGAGCCCTCCGCCGCCGCCCGCCCCGCCGCGGACCGCTCCGCAGCGCGTGGCACCCGAAGCCCGCCGACGGGCGCCGAGCGCACCGCCGCCACGGAGCCGACCCGAGCGGATCCCCCCCGAGCGGATCCCCCCAGCGGACGACGCCGATCCGGACCGGCCCCTGACGCTCTCGTCGGGCGAGTACAGCGACCCGCTGCGCAGCGCGGTGCCGCACCGGGTACGTCCACAGACGATCGAGCCGCAACCGCCGCGCACGCACTTCCTCGACAACGACGAGGATGTCGCGGGCGAGACCGCCGACGACCTCCCGGATCGTGGTCGTCGTCGTCCGCGACGGGAGAGCGGCGCCGGGCGTTCCAGGGAAAAGCGTCCCCGCCGTGAGAGAGGCGGCTCGCCGAATCGCACGCGACGTCGCGTCATCCTCGCGCTGGTGATGGCCTGCATGCTGGTCCTGGTCGCCGGGGTCGGATTCGTCGGTCTGCGCTCGCTCGGGGTCTTCGAGAACCACAAGGACTACTCCGATGCGGCAGGCACGGCCGATGTGATCGTCGACATCCCGCAGAACTCGACGCTGATGGACTTCGGCCGGATCCTGGAGAAGGACGATGTGGTCGGCAGTGTCAACGCGTTCCTCGACGCCGCAGGCGGACAGGCCATGTCGGGCGGTTACTACAAGCTCCGAACCCAGATCCCCGCGTCCACCGCGGTCGCCATGATGACCGACGACAACGAACACCGCGTCGGTCGCGTGGTGGTGCCGGAAGGGCTGCAGCTCGACAACAAGAAGGGCGTCGACGGCAAGACCACTCCGGGAATTTTCCAGATGATCTCCGACGCCACGGCGGTGACCGTGAACGGTCAGCGGGTCGGTGCGGACGTCGGACAACTCGAGAAAGCGGCCGCCGAGTCGACACCGGACCAGCTCGGGGTGCCCGCGTGGGCTCGCCCCACTGTCGAGCAGCTCACGGGTGATCATCGTCGGATCGAGGGATTGATCGCGCCCGGGACCTGGGAGACGATCGATCCGAACCACTCGGCGACCCAGATCCTGCACGATCTGATCGTCGCGAGCTCGATCCGCTTCCAGCAGTGGGGACTGGTCGAAACGCAGGACTCCGGACTGACCCCGTACGAGACGCTGGTGGCGGCGTCGGTCGTCGAACGTGAGGTGACCGACCCCGAGGATTTCCCGAAGGTGGCCAGGGTGATCCTCAACCGCCTGGCCAAAGACCAACGGCTGGAGATGGATTCGACTACCAATTACACGGCGAACGTGACGAACATCGACGTCTACGGCGACGCCTACAAGGCCGACAACAAGTGGAACACCTACCGCAACACGGGACTGCCGGTGACGCCGATCGGGGCGGTTGGTGAGCGTGCGCTGAGTGCGGTCGAACATCCGAGCGCAGGTGACTGGCTCTACTTCGTCACCGTGGACCGGCAGGGCACCACGCTGTTCGCGAACACTTTTGAAGAGCATCAGCAGAACCGCGAAAAGGCTTGTGAGAACAAGCTCCTGAGCACCGGGTGCAGCTGATCGGATGGACCTGACAGCTCGCCGGGCCGCGGTACTCGGATCACCGGTCGGTCATTCGCGTTCGCCGGACCTGCACCTGGCCGCCTATCGTGCGCTGGGTCTGACCGACTGGACCTATGACCGGATCGAGTGCACTGCCGACGAGCTGCCGGAGCTGGTGGGTGGCCTGGGCCCCGACTTCGTCGGCCTGTCGGTGACCATGCCGGCCAAACTCGCGGCCCTCGCGTTCGCCGACGAGCGCACGACGCGGGCAGAACTCGTCGGGTCGGCCAACACGCTGGTACGCACCGAACATGGCTGGCGCGCCGACTGCACCGACATCGACGGCATGGCAGGCGCACTGCTCGAGGTGGGCGCCGACGCCGCGGCGAACTCGTCCGCCGTCGTCGTGGGTGCCGGAGGTACCGCGCTGCCCACGGTGGCCGCACTCTCGGACGCCGGCTTCACCGATCTGGTGGTCGTGGCGCGGGATGCGGGCCGGGCCGCACCTGTGATCGAGCTCGGACGGACCGTCGGCATGACCACCGCGGTGCTGCCCTTCGAGCCCGGCGCCGATCTCGAGGAGCGCGCCGCTGCGTCCGGCGTGGTGATCTCCACGGTCCCCGCCGGCGCGACCACACCACTCGTCGGTTCGCTGGCGTCCGCGGCGAAAGTCGTCGACGTGATCTATCACCCGTGGCCGACGCCGTTGGCGGCCGCGGTGTCGACCGCGGGCGGCCGCGTGGTCGGGGGACTGGTGATGCTGCTCAATCAGGCATTCAGCCAGGTCGAACAATTCACGGGTCGCCCGGCGCCTCGGGAGGCAATGGCCGCCGCGCTCGGCGGCGCCGGATGATCGACTCGCGGTAGCACGGTTCCGATACCGGAGCGATCGACCCTCCACAGGGGAACAGCGATCCACAGCGCCGTCGAGCGAGTGATGCCCCGGGTCCGCGCGACCGGCACTCTCGGCGGATGAGCTCATTCCTGGTGCTGATCTGGCTGGCGGTCGTGGCGGTGGGCGATCTGCGCACGGGACGGATCGCGACGGCCCTCGTCTGGCCGGGAATCGCGGCGACGATCGGCATGTCGGTCGGACACCCGGGAGTACTGGCCGCCGCCGTCGTCACGGCGACCCCCTACCTGGTGGCGGTGCTCGCCCGCGCGTGCGGGGGCGGCGATCTCAAGCTCGCCTTCGTCATCGGCGGAATGGTCGGCGACGTCGGTGCGGGGCTGGTCGTCGTCGTCCTCGCCGCGATGGTCACGCTCGGCCCACATCTGCGAGCACATGCGGGCGAGCCCGGTCGACCGCACGGTCCGGCGCTGGTCACCGCCGCGCTCTTCACTCTCGGCATCGCATGACGGGGTCTACGAGGTGGGGTCGTCGGGTGACGACGAGGTCATGGAACAATTGACCACTGTGTTGCGCTGGATAACTGCCGGAGAATCCCATGGCCCGGCCCTGGTCGCCCTCGTCGAGGGGATGGTGGCCGGAGTGGAGATCACCTCGTCCGACATCGCCGAACAATTGGCGCGTCGTCGCCTCGGCTACGGGCGAGGGGCGCGGATGAAGTTCGAGGCGGACAAGATCACCCTGGTCGGCGGGCTGCGGCACGGCGCGACGATGGGCGGCCCCGTTGCCATCGAGATCGCCAACTCCGAGTGGCCGAAATGGGAGACGGTGATGTCTGCCGACCCGGTCGACCCCGCCGAGTTGGCGGGCAGCGCGCGCAACGCGCCGCTCACTCGGCCGCGGCCCGGGCACGCCGACTACTCGGGCATGCTGAAATACGGCTTCGACGATGCGCGTCCGGTCCTCGAACGTGCCAGCGCGCGCGAGACTGCGGCACGGGTGGCCGCCGGTACCGTCGCCCGCAACTTCCTGCGCCAGGTGTTCGGGATCGACGTCCTGTCGCACGTGATCTCGATCGGCGCGAGTGAGCCCTATGACGGCCCGGCCCCCCGCATCACCGATCTGCCGGCGATCGACGAGAGCCCGGTCCGCGCGTTCGACGCGGATGCCGGGCAGCGGATGATCGACGAGATCGAGGCGGCGAAGAAGGACGGCGACACCCTCGGCGGCGTCGTCGAGGTCGTCGCGACCGGTGTGCCGGTCGGTCTGGGGTCCCACGTGAGTGGCGAGACCCGCTTGGACGCCAGGCTGGCGGGGGCCCTGATGGGCATCCAGGCGATCAAAGGTGTCGAGGTCGGCGACGGCTTCACCACGGCACGACGCCGCGGCAGCCAGGCCCACGACGAGATGGTGCCGGGCCCCGACGGTGTGCTGCGATCCACCAACCGCGCCGGCGGTCTGGAAGGCGGCATGACGAACGGCGAGGACGTGCGCGTGCGCGCGGCGATGAAGCCGATCTCGACCGTGCCGAGGGCGCTGTCCACCGTCGACATGGCAACCGGCGAAGAGGCCGTGGCGATCCATCAGCGCTCCGACGTGTGCGCCGTACCCGCGGCCGGCGTGGTCGCGGAGGCGATGGTCGCCCTGGTGCTCGCCCAGGCCGCCCTGGACAAGTTCGGTGGCGACTCGGTGACCGAGACCGCGGAGAACCTGGCCGGCTACCGCAAGCTCATCGACGCGCGGCCGCCGCAGCGATGAGTGCGCCCCGTCCCGAGCGTCGTCCGGTGGTGGTGTTGATCGGCTTCATGGGCGCGGGCAAGTCCACGGTCGGCCGCATCCTGGCCGACCGCCTCGGTGTGGACTTCCTCGACACCGACGCCGAACTCGTCCGCAGCACCGGACGGACCATCCCGGACATCTTTGCCACCGACGGTCCGGAACGATTCCGCGAGATCGAACGTGACGTCGTCCTCGAGATCCTGCGCTCACACGGCGGTGTGCTGGCGCTCGGTGGCGGTGCGGTGATGACGCCTGCGGTCGCCGCGGGACTGGCCGGCCACCGGGTCGTCTACCTGAAGATCGACGCGGAGCAGGGTTTCGCGCGGGTGCGCGACAGCGACCGCCCGCTCATCGCCGGTGACGATCCGCACCGGCGATACGGCGAACTGCTCGCCGAACGAGACGAGACATACCTCCGCACGGCCAAGTTCACCGTCGACGCGGCAGCGGGCGAGCCCGGGGACGTGGCGGATGCCATTCTCGCCGAACTCGCCCGTGCACTCGTACCAGAAAGGGCGGCCACCACATGACCGAGCCGATATCCATCACCGTCAACGCCGGTGCCCCGTACGACGTGGTCATCGGACGAGGTCTGCTCGACGATGTCGCGACCGCGGCCACCGGGGCGGACCGGATCGCGATCCTCTACCAGCCGACGCTGGCGAAGACCGCCGAGCAGATCCGGGAGTTCCTGTCGGACAAGGGTTTCGATGCCCACCGGGTCGAGATCCCGGACGCCGAGGCGGGCAAGGATCTCTCGGTCGCGGCGTTCTGCTGGGACGTATTCGGCCGGATCGGACTCAAGCGCAACGACAAGGTGATCGGTCTCGGCGGCGGTGCCGCCACCGATCTCGCGGGTTTCGTCGCCGCCACCTGGATGCGCGGCATCGGTGTCATCCACATCCCGACGACACTGTTGGCGATGGTCGATGCCGCGGTTGGCGGGAAGACCGGGATCAACACCGACGCGGGGAAGAATCTCGTCGGATCCTTCCACGAGCCCGACGCCGTCCTGATCGACACGGCGACGCTCGCGACGGTCCCGCGTAACGAGGTCGTCGCCGGTCTGGCGGAGGTGATCAAGACCGGATTCATCGCGGACCCGGTGATCCTCGACATCATCGAGGCCGACCCCGCCGCCGCGATCGACGCGGCGGGCGATGTGCTGCCCGAACTGATCAGGCGGTCCGTCCAGGTGAAAGCCGACGTGGTGTCGGCGGATCTCAAGGAATCGTCACTGCGTGAGATCCTGAACTACGGGCATACCCTCGGGCACGCCATCGAGCGGCGCGAGCGCTACCGCTGGCGCCACGGTGCGGCGGTCTCGGTGGGGCTGGTGTTCGCCGCGGAGCTGGCCAGACTGGCCGGCCGGCTCGACGATGCCACCGCCGACCGTCACCGTACGGTGCTGGAGCTGGTCGGCCTGCCGACGAGTTACGACGCCGATGCCCTGCCGGACCTCCTGGAGGCGATGTCGGGGGACAAGAAGAACCGCTCCGGCGTGCTCCGCTTCGTCGTCCTCGACGGTCTGGCCAAGCCCGGTCGGCTGGAAGGTCCAGACCCGGGTCTCGTCGCCGCCGCCTACTCGGCGATCGCGGGGGATGCCGCACCGTCGGGCGGCGTGCTTCTCTGACCCGGGCCACAGAAAACTCCCACCGGCACGAGATCTCGTGTGCTGGTGGGAGTTTTTTCGTGACCTGAGTTCAGCCGGCGACGTGTTCGCCGTCGCGGTCGGGGTGCACCGACCAGTCGTCCTCGGTGTCCTGACCCTTGCGCTGATCCCGGCGGACCAGGAATCGACCGACGGCCGCACCGACGAACGCGGGTGCGAACACCAGCAGTGCGGTGAAGGAGCCACCCGCGATCAGTTCGACGAAGAGGCTTGCCTCGCCGATGCCGGCGAACACGAACCGGCCGAGGATCCAGCAGATCAGTCCGGCGACGACGCCGGCGAGCAGACCCGCCTGCAACCAGCGGACGGTGAGGTCCCGGTAGTCGTCGGGATCCGGATTCGCACGGGCATCCGCAGTGCCGTCGATGCCGCCCCACAGGAGCGCCACGAGCACGACCGCGGCGATGGCGATCGTCTTCCAGACGGTGGAATGGAGCGGGGCGTTGACCACGGCCACACCGAGCAACACACGGGCGATGACGTGTACGGCGGTCATGACCACACCGCGCAGCAACCACGAAGACATAGGCGACAGGGTACGCAACGACGAACGTGTTCCAAAACACATCCCCCGCGGATACGTCCGCGAGGACATGCCCGCGGACCCCAGACGTGCCGCGCGGTAGCGTGAAGAGATGTCTGCCGATGCCATGACCAGCGACTACCGAGCCCGCCGCGATCGTGTCCGCACCGCTCTCACTCGGTTGGACGAGCCCGCCGATGCCGTGGTCGTCACCGATCTCGTCAACGTCCGTTACCTCACGGGGTTCACCGGCTCCAACGGCGCGGTGCTCATCCGCGCAAACGACGCGACGGCCGACCGCATCTGCACCGACGGTCGCTACCTCACCCAGGTCGCCGAGCAGGCCGGGGATCTCCAGGCGGTGATCGCCCGCGACTGTCTGACCGAACTCGCGATGCAGGCGCGCCGAGTGGGCGCCCGGTCGATCGGTTTCGAGGCCGACGCGGTGACGGTGGCGGCCCATCGAGCCCTCGTCGGTCGGATGGCGGAGCAGGACGGTCCGGCCGCGCAGTTGATCGGCTGCAGTGGGCTGGTCCAGGAGTTCCGGAAGATCAAGGACGCCGCCGAGGTGGAACTGCTGCGCCGGGCGTGCGCGATCGGCGATCAGGGCCTTGCGGCCATCATCGATCGCGGAGTGATCCGCGCCGGCGCGACCGAACGGGAGGTCGCCCGCGCGCTCGAATGGGAGATGTATGCCCTCGGCGCCGACGACATCGCCTTCGAGACCATCGTCGCGGCCGGCGCGAACTCCGCGGTTCCACATCACCGGCCCACGGATGCGATCCTGGCTGACGGCGATTTCGTCAAGATCGATTTCGGGGCGGTGGTCGGCGGCTATCACTCGGACATGACCCGCACCTATGTGCTGTCCCATGCCGCCGACTGGCAGCGCGAGATCTACGAACTGGTGGCCACCGCCCAGGCCGCGGGCCGCGCGGCCCTGCGCCCGGGCGCGGACCTGCGCGACATCGATGCGGCCGCTCGGACGGTGATCGCCGACGCGGGCCACGGCGATCACTACGTCCACGGTCTGGGCCACGGCGTCGGACTGGAGATACACGAAGCGCCGGGAATCGGGTCCCTGGCGACGGGTACACTGCCTTGCGGCGCAGCGGTGACCGTGGAGCCCGGCGTCTACCTCCCTGGGCGAGGTGGCGTCAGGATCGAGGACACGCTCGTCGTCACCAGTATGGAGACGGCTGGGGACACGCCGGACCTGCTGACCGCCACCGACAAGACATTCACCGTCATCTGACGGTCGTTGACCCCGAGAAGACAGGGAAGAGAACCACATGGCGACCACCGCCGATTTCAAGAACGGCCTCGTGCTGCGCATGGACGACCAGCTCTGGCAGATCCAGGAATTCCAGCATGTGAAGCCCGGCAAGGGGCCGGCCTTCGTCCGCACCAAGATCAAGAACGTGCTGTCCGGGAAGACGGTCGACAAGACCTTCAACGCCGGGGTGAAGGTGGAGACCGCGACCGTGGACCGGCGCGACATGACCTACCTCTACAACGACGGCACCGATTATGTGTTCATGGATGGCGAGACCTTCGACCAGATCTCCATCCAGCCTGGCACCGTCGGTGACGGCGCCCGCTTCCTGCTGGAGAACATGACCGTGCAGGTCGCCATGCACGAGGGCAATCCGCTCTACGTCGAGCTCCCGGTCACCGTTGAACTCGTCGTCTCCCAGACCGACCCCGGTCTTCAGGGCGACCGATCGACCGGCGGTACCAAGCCGGCGACCCTGGAGACCGGCGCGGAGATCCAGGTCCCGCTGTTCATCAACACCGGCGACAAGCTGAAGGTCGATGCCCGGGACGGCGGTTACCTCGGCCGCGTCAACGGCTGATCGAGCGATTCTCCCGTGAAACAGCCCGGTACCAGACACAAGGCCCGCCGTCGCGCGGTCGATCTGTTGTTCGAGGCGGAGGCCAAGAAGGTCAGCCCGGCCCAACTGGTCTCCGAGCGTCGGCTCTATGTCCGCGACGACGAGAGCGTCGGGACCATCCATGACTACACGGCGACCGTGATCGAGGGCCTGGCCGCCGACCTGCCGCAGGTCGACGCGGTGGTGTCCTCGCACCTGCGTGGATGGATGCTGGAGCGGTTACCCGCTGTCGACCGCGCGATCCTCCGGCTGGCGACGTGGGAGCTCTTCAACGCGACGGATGTCGACCCGGTCGTGATCGTCGATGAGGCGGTGGAGTTGGCGAAAGAGCTCTCGACCGACGACTCGCCCGCGTTCGTCAACGGCGTCCTGGCGCGGATCGCCGAGCTCGCACCCCAGGTCCGCGCCGCGGCCGCCGCCGGGAGCGGAGTCGACGATGCACCCGCCGACCGTGAGCGCAACGACGGCGTTTGATCAAGCGCACACCTCGTCGGCTCGGTTCGGCGGGGTGGTGGCGTGTAAAGTGTCGCGAGACAGACATCCTTTAACGATCCGTCCGGCGAGGCGGAGAAGGAGGTCGGCTTGACCATGCCAGCTGATGGTGCGCGGCCAACCGATGGTGCCCGGTCCATGGGACGGGTCCTGCTCGACGCGTCCGACGTCGCCCGCACGATTGCCCGGGTCGCCCACGAGGTGATCGAGAAGACCGCACTCGACTCGCCCGATGCCCCACGGGTGGTGATCATCGGAATCCCAACCCGTGGAACCTATCTGGCTTCGCGGCTGGCTGAGAAGATCAACGAGTTCGCGGACACCCAGGTGCCCGTCGGATATCTCGACATCACGCTCTACCGGGATGATCTCCGCGCGAAACCGCATCGCCCTCTCGAACGGACCGTGGTGCCCGCCGGTGGCGTGGACAACGCGGTCGTCATCCTGGTCGACGACGTCCTCTTCTCCGGCCGGACCGTGCGTGCCGCCCTCGACGCGCTGCGTGATCTGGGCCGTCCCGCGGCGGTTCAACTTGCCGTGCTGGTCGATCGCGGGCACCGGGAACTGCCGCTGCGTGCCGACTATGTCGGCAAGAACATCCCGACCTCGCGTGACGAGAACGTCTCGGTGCATCTCGTCGAGCACGACGAGGTCGACGAGGTCGTCTTGAGTCCGGCACCCGCCGCCCAGCCGTCGACGGCGGGAGGGGAGGCCTGATGCGACATCTGCTGTCCACCCAGGATCTGACGGCAGACGAGGCGACCGGACTGCTCGACGAGGCGGAACGGTTCGAGCAGGCACTCACCGGGCGCGAGGTCCGCAAGCTTCCGACACTGCGCGGTCGGACCGTGATGACGGTGTTCTACGAGAACTCCACCCGCACCCGGGTCTCCTTTGAGGTCGCCGGCAAGTGGATGAGCGCCGATGTGATCAACGTGAGCGCGTCGAGTTCCTCGGCAGGCAAGGGAGAGTCGTTGCGGGACACCGCGAAGACCTTGCACGCGTTGGGTGCCGACGCGCTGATCGTGCGTCATCCGGCGTCGGGCGCCGCTCATCAGATCGCGGCCTGGACCGCCGGCGTGACGAACGGCGAGACAACCGGGCCGGCGATCATCAACGCCGGCGACGGCACCCACGAACACCCGACCCAGGCGTTGCTGGACGCGCTGACCCTGCGTCAACGGCTCGGCTCGCTCAAGGACCGGCGGGTGGCCATCGTCGGTGATGTCCTGCACTCCCGGGTGGCCCGCTCCAACGCGCACCTGCTCGCGACGCTCGGCGCCGAGGTCGTGCTCGTGGCGCCGGAGACACTGCTGCCGGTCGGAGTGGAGGACTGGCCGGTGGTCACGTCGAACTCCCTCGATGCGGAATTGGCCGCGGCCGACGCGGTGATGATGCTGCGCGTGCAGGCCGAGCGGATGAACGGCGGGTTCTTCCCCAGCGCCCGCGAGTACTCGGTGCGGTTCGGTCTGAACGACCGACGGATGGCTCTCCTCGCCGACCATGCGGTCGTGCTGCACCCGGGTCCGATGCTGCGCGGGATGGAGATCGGCTACTCGGTCGCCGACTCGCCGCGCGCAACGGTCCTCGAACAGGTCCGAAACGGAGTGCACGTGCGGATGGCGGTCCTGTTCCGCCTACTCGTCGGCACCGACAACCCGGGGGCCCAGTGAACAAGCCAGGAGCTCAGCGAGTGGAGATGCAGAAGTGACCGCTCCGACAACCGGTTCGATCCTGATCGCCGACGTCCGGCCCTACGGGGAGGGCGATCCGGTCGATGTCCTCGTCGTCGACGGTGAGATCACCGCGATCGGCACCGACCTGACCGTGCCAGAGGACGTCGACCGGGTCGATGGCGGCGGAGCCGTCCTGCTGCCCGGCTTCGTCGACCTGCACACCCATCTGCGCGAGCCCGGGCGCGAGGACACCGAGACCATCCGGTCCGGTTCGTCCGCCGCCGCGCTCGGCGGTTACACCGCCGTGTTCGCGATGGCCAACACCGACCCCGTCGCCGACAACGCGACCGTCACCGACAACGTCTGGCGGACCGGTCGCGAAGTCGGGCTGGTCGACGTCCACCCGGTCGGCGCAGTCACCGTCGGCCTCGCCGGTACGCAGCTCGCCGAGATGGGCATGATGGCCGCAGGCGCTGCGGGTGTGCGGATGTTCAGCGACGACGGGAAATGCGTCGACGACCCGCTGCTCATGCGTCGCGCACTGGAATACGCGAAGGGCCTCGACGTCCTCATCGCGCAGCATGCCGAGGAACCGCGACTCACTGTCGGGGCGGTGGCCCACGAGGGCCCGAACGCCGCCCGGCTCGGGCTCAGCGGATGGCCCCGCGCCGCCGAGGAGTCCATCGTGATCAGGGATGCGCTGCTCGCCAGGGATGCCGGCACCCGGGTCCACATCTGCCACGCCTCGACCGAGGGCACCGTCGAATTGCTGCGCTGGGCACGGGACCAGGGCATCGCGATCAGCGCCGAGGTGACGCCGCACCACCTGTTGCTCGACGACTCGCGCCTGCTCGGTGCCGGAAGCGGAGCAAGCGGGTCGAATTTCCCGGCCTATGACCCGGTGAACAAGGTCAATCCGCCGCTGCGGGAGGCGCGCGACAAGCTCGCACTCCGGCAGGCTCTCGCCGACGGCGTGATCGACTGTGTCGCCACCGATCACGCGCCGCACGCGGCCCAGGAGAAGGCCTGCGAGTTCGCCCAGGCCCGGCCCGGCATGCTGGGTCTGCAGACCGCGCTGCCGATCGTCGTCGAGACCATGGTGACGCCCGGCCTGCTCGACTGGCGTGGCGTCGCGCGCGTGATGAGTGAGCGGCCCGCGCAGATCGTCGGGCTGTCCGATCAGGGCCGTCCGATCGCCGTCGGCGAGCCCGGCAACCTCACGCTGGTCGACCCGGACACGTCCTGGATCGTCGACGGTGACGATCTGGCCAGCCTGTCGCGCAACACACCGTACGAGGCGATGACGATGCCCGCCACCGTGACCACCACCGTCCTGCGCGGTGTGCTGACCGCGCGTGACGGCGAGGTCGTGCGATGAGCGGGCTCGAGGTCGTGGTGGTGCTGGTCGTGGTGCTCGTCTGGCTCGGTCTGATCGCACTCGTGCTGCGCGGCTGGCGAAACCGGGGGCGCCGCCAGGCCGACCTGATCGGCGTCCTGCCCACCGTCCCCGCCGAACTCCCGGCGCCCACACGTGGACCCGACACCGGCCTCTACGTCGGCAGCACCATCGCACCGAGCTGGCAGGACCGGGTCGCGGTGGGAGACATCGGCGACCGGGCCGCCGCCGAGATCTCCGCCTACCCCGAGGGAATCCTGATCGAACGGCAAGGTGCGTCCGGCATCTGGATTCCGCGGCCGTCCATCACCGCGGTCCGCACCGAACGCGGTCTGGCAGGCAAGGTCATGACCGCCGACGGGGTCCTGGTGATCCGCTGGGTACTGCCCAGCGGCACCGAGATCGACTCCGGACTCCGGGCCGATGACAAGGCCATCTATCCGGGGTGGATCGCCGACCACGAGTCGGCCACGGCTGCGCCGGGTGGCGCCACCGAGCCCGATGACGACAGTGAACAGAGGAAAGATCAATGAGCACAGCAGTTCTGGTGCTGGAGAACGGACAGGTCTTTCGTGGCCGGGAGTTCGGCGCGACCGGCGAGACGCTCGGGGAAGCGGTGTTCTGCACCGCCATGACGGGCTATCAGGAGACCTTGACCGACCCGAGTTATCACCGCCAGATCGTGGTCGCCACCGCGCCGCAGATCGGTAACACCGGCTGGAACGACGAGGACGGGGAGAGCACCGGAAGCGCCGGCAGCGATTCGGCCTCCGGGGACACCGGAAAGATCTGGGTCGCGGGTTATGCGGTGCGCAATCCCACCCGCCGGGTGTCGAACTGGCGTGCCACGACCTCACTCGAGGACGAGTTGCGACGGCAGGGGATCGTGGGGATCTCCGGTATCGACACACGCACCGTCGTCCGGGTTCTCCGTGACCACGGGTCGATGCGCGCCGGGGTCTTCTCGGGTGCCGCCCTGTCGGCCGACGACGAACTCGTGGCCCGGGTGCGTGATCAGCCGGAGATGAAGGGTGCCGATCTCGCCGGCGAGGTCACCACCGATACCGGTTATGTGGTGGAACCCGCCGACGGCGAGACCCGATTCACGGTCGCGGCACTCGATCTCGGGATCAAGACCAACACGCCCAGGATGTTCGCCCAGCGTGGCGTCCGCGTCCACGTCCTGCCGTCGACCATCGGTCTCGACGCGATCACCGAACTGCGGCCGGACGGCGTGTTCCTCTCGAACGGCCCGGGTGACCCCGCGACCGCCGATGCGATGGTCGAGCTGACGCGCGGAATGCTCGGGGAGGGGTTGCCGCTCTTCGGGATCTGCTTCGGCAACCAGATCCTCGGCCGGGCGCTCGGACGGGACACGTACAAGATGAAGTTCGGCCACCGGGGCATCAACATCCCGGTTGTCGACCATGTCACCGGCAAGGTGTCGATCACCGCGCAGAACCATGGGTTCGCGCTGGAGGGCGAGGCCGGTGAGGAGTTCGACACGGACTTCGGGCGGGCGCGGGTCAGTCACGTGTGCGCGAACGACGGAACCGTCGAAGGCGTGGAACTGCTCTCCGGGCAGGCCTTCTCGGTTCAGTACCACCCCGAGGCCGCGGCCGGTCCGCATGACGCCGCGTACCTCTTCGACAAGTTCGTCACCCAACTCGAGGGTGACCCCGCAGATGGAACGAGGGCCTGATGCCGCGCCGTACAGACATCTCCCACGTCCTGGTGATCGGCTCCGGCCCGATCGTGATCGGCCAGGCATGCGAGTTCGACTACTCCGGCACCCAGGCGTGCCGGGTCCTGAAGGCCGAAGGCCTGCGGGTGAGTCTGGTCAACTCGAACCCGGCAACCATCATGACCGATCCGGAGTTCGCCGACGCCACCTACATCGAGCCGATCACGGCCGAGTATGTCGAGAAGGTGATCGAGGCCGAGCGTGACGCAGGGCATCCGATCGACGCGGTGCTCGCGACCCTCGGTGGGCAGACGGCTCTCAACACCGCTGTCGCGCTGCATGATCGTGGCGCTCTGGAGAAGTACGACATCGAGTTGATCGGCGCCGACTTCGATGCCATCCAGCGTGGCGAGGACCGGCAGATGTTCAAGGACATCGTCGCGAAGGTGGGTGGCGAGAGTGCCCGCTCACGCGTGTGTCACACGATGGACGAGGCGTACGACACGGTCGCCGAGCTCGGCTATCCCGTCGTCGTGCGGCCGTCGTTCACCATGGGCGGGCTCGGTTCCGGCATGGCCTACGACCGCGACGACCTCGAGCGCATCGCCGGTGGCGGACTGGCGGCGTCGCCGACCGCCAACGTGCTCATCGAGGAATCCATCCTCGGCTGGAAGGAATACGAGCTCGAGCTGATGCGCGACAACCGCGACAACGTGGTGGTCGTCTGCTCCATCGAGAACGTGGACCCGGTCGGTGTGCACACCGGTGACTCTGTCACGGTCGCGCCGGCGATGACCTTGACCGATCGCGAATACCAGATCATGCGCGACCTCTCCATCGACATCCTGCGCGAGGTCGGCGTGGACACCGGCGGTTGCAACATCCAGTTCGCACAGGACCCCAACGACGGCCGCCTCGTGGTCATCGAGATGAACCCGCGTGTGTCCCGCTCATCGGCGCTGGCGTCGAAGGCGACGGGCTTCCCGATCGCGAAGATCGCCGCGAAACTCGCCATCGGCTACAGCCTCGACGAGATCGTCAACGACATCACCAAGGAGACCCCGGCGTGTTTCGAGCCGACGCTCGATTATGTCGTCGTCAAGGCGCCCCGGTTCGCCTTCGAGAAGTTCCCCGGCGCCGATGACACCTTGACCACCACGATGAAGTCGGTGGGCGAGGCGATGTCACTGGGCCGTAGCTTCGCCGAGGCGCTGGGCAAGGTGATGCGGTCACTGGAGACCAAGGCCGCCGGATTCTGGACCGAGCCGAATCGCCCCGATCCCGCGACCATCGATCTCGATGGTCTGCTGGAGTCGCTGAAGACGCCCAAGGACGGGCGGCTCTACGGACTGATGCTGGCCTTCGAGGCCGGTGCCTCGGTGGAGCAACTCTACGAGGCGACCGCAATCGACCCGTGGTTCCTGGCCGAGATCGGCGGTGTCGCTGCGCTCGGTGCCGAGCTCCGTGACGCCGACACGCTCGACGAGGCACTGTTGCGGGAGGCCAAGGGCTCCGGCTTCTCCGACCGCCAGATCGCCGCTCTGCGAGCCGATTTCGCCGACGAGGCGGCGGTGCGCGAGTTCCGGGTCAGCGCCGGCGTGCATCCGGTCTACAAGACCGTCGACACCTGCGCCGCGGAGTTCGAGGCGAAGACTCCCTACCACTACTCGACCTACGAGCTCGATCCCGCTGCGACCAGTGAGGTTGCGCCGCAGCCGGATCGCCCCAAGGTGCTGATCCTCGGGTCGGGGCCCAACCGCATCGGTCAGGGCATCGAGTTCGACTACTCGTGCGTGCATGCGGCACTCACCCTGTCAGAGGCCGGGTACGAGACCGTGATGGTCAACTGCAACCCGGAGACGGTCTCCACCGACTACGACACGGCCGATCGCCTGTACTTCGAACCGTTGACGTTCGAGGACGTCCTCGAGGTCTACCGCGCGGAGTCGGAATCCGGCACCGTGGCGGGCGTCATCGTCCAGCTCGGCGGGCAGACGCCGCTGGGCCTGGCCCACCGCCTTGCGGCCGCCGGGGTCCCGATCGTCGGGACCAGCCCGGAGGCCATCGACCTCGCCGAGGACCGGGGTGAGTTCGGCAAGGTGCTCACCGCCGCCGGACTGCCCGCCCCGGCCTTCGGCACCGCGACCAGCTTCGACGAGGCGCGCGCGACCGCGGCGCGGATCGGCTACCCGGTACTGGTGCGTCCGTCGTATGTCCTGGGCGGTCGGGGCATGGAGATCGTGTACGACGAGAAGTCCTTGGAGGACTACATCTCCCGGGCCACCGAGTTGACGTCGGATCATCCCGTGCTGGTCGACCGCTTCCTCGAGGACGCCGTCGAGATCGACGTCGATGCATTATGCGACGGCGACGAGGTCTACATCGGCGGGGTGATGGAGCACATCGAGGAGGCCGGGATCCACTCCGGTGATTCCGCGTGCGCGTTGCCCCCGGTGACGCTCGGCCGATCGGATCTCGCGATGGTCCGTGCGTCCACCGAGGCGCTGGCCAAGGGCATCGGCGTACGCGGCCTGCTGAACGTGCAGTACGCGTTGAAGGATGACACGCTGTACGTCCTCGAGGCCAACCCGCGCGCCAGTCGCACCGTGCCCTTCGTCTCGAAGGCGACCGCGGTGTCCCTGGCGAAAGCGTGCGCGCGGGTCATGCTCGGCGAGTCGATCGCCGAGTTGCGCGGCCAAGGGCTGCTCGACGCCGTCGGCGACGGCGGTGAATCCCCAACGGACGCACCGATCTCGGTGAAGGAGGCGGTACTGCCTTTCAACCGATTCCGACGTCACGACGGCAGCGGTGTCGACTCACTGCTCAGTCCGGAGATGAAGTCGACCGGCGAGGTGATGGGCATCGATGCCGACTTCGGGCGCGCGTTCGCCAAGTCGCAGACCGCCGCCTACGGCTCGCTGCCCACCTCGGGGGCGATCTTCGTGTCCGTCGCCAACAAGGACAAGCGTGCGTTGATCTTCCCGGTCAAGCACATGGCCGATCTCGGGTTCGAGATCCTGGCCACCGAGGGGACCGCGGACGTGTTGCGGCGCAACGGCATCGAGTGCCGAACCGTGCGCAAGCACTTCGAGGCGCAGCCGGGGGAGCCGACCATCGTCGACATCATCCGTTCGGGTGCGGTCGCGATGGTGATCAACACCCCGTACGGCAACTCGGGTCCCCGGATCGACGGCTACGAGATCCGCAGCGCGGCCGTCTCGGTCAACATCCCGTGCATCACGACGGTTCAGGGCGCGAGCGCCGCGGTCCAGGGCATCGAGGCAGCGATGAACGGTCAGGTGAACGTCGAGTCGCTGCAGCGACGACACGCGGTGCTGGTGAACCGGCGGTGACCACGGCCCCGGCGTCGGGATTCGCGACCCGCTACCTCGATGCGGTCGGGGAGCGTGGCCGCCTCTGTGCCGGCATCGACCCACACGCCGAACTGTTGGAGCAGTGGGGTCTGCCGGTCTCGGCGGACGGGTTGAGTCGTTTCGGCGACATCTGTGTGGAGGCCCTCGGACCGGTCGTGGCGGTGATCAAGCCGCAGGTGGCGTTCTTCGAGGTGTTCGGCGCGGCCGGATTCGGTGTGCTGGAACGGGTCATCCGGGGCTGCCAGGCGGCCGGGGCATTGGTGCTCGCCGACGCCAAGCGCGGAGACATCGGCTCCACGATGGCCGCGTACGCGACCGCGTGGCTCGACGACAGGTCGGCGCTGTGCGCAGACGCGGTCACGGTTTCGCCGTACCTCGGTTTCGGATCCCTCGCCCCGGCGGTCGATGCCGCTCGTGCCGGGGAGCGGGGCCTGTTCGTCCTGGCTCGGACTTCGAATCCCGAAGGCGCCTCGGTCCAACTCGCCGACGCCGATGGACGAGCCGTCGGACAGACCGTCGTCGACGATGCCGCCGCCGAGAACGTGGACGGCACAGGCACTGTCGGGCTGGTGGTGGGCGCCACTCGTGCGCACGGTCTCGACCTGGGCGCCCTGCGCGGGCCGATCCTCGCACCCGGCCTCGGTGCGCAGGGCGCGACGGCCGGCGATCTCCCCGAGGTGTTCGACGGTGCCGACACCGCGTGGTTGCTCCCGGCAAGCAGTCGAGCCGTCCTCCGCGCCGGCCCGGACATCGGAGCGCTCCGTGCGGCGGCGGAGCAGTCGCGGGACGACGTGGAATCGGCACTGCGCTGACAGGTCACTGTTCGCCGGGCTGATCCGTCGCTGCTCGCTGTGCGGCTTCGGGGCCGTGTGTGCATGGACGAGGTGGACCCGGGGTCGTGGTCGGTGTGATCGTCCGACCACGGCTGCCTGAGACGTACTTCTCCTGGGGTCGTCGACTGGTGGTCCCACCTGTCGGCGACTTCTCCCGGCGGATCGCGAGCTCGGCGTCGGGGTTGTCCCGGCGACACGCGCGACGAGCGATCGATTCCAGAGAAATTCCTGATCATCACTCCCGTCACACCCGTATCAGTGCAGGCAGACGCGAAATTGGGCACCGATCGGCGGCGCCGAGGTGCTCGGGTCTACGGGCATCGGCGATGACCTGCGGTTTCGCGGCAAATTGCGTAGTCAGAGCGCTGTCGTGGTCGTTGTCGGGCCGATGGTTTACGTTCGAGGGGCGAGGCACGTTACAACACAGGAATCCGGTGGATTTCCCGGGGGTGGCACTCGCAAATGCCTGCTCACGTGAGTACGGTCGCTTTCGCCGCACCATTCGGCGGCGGTGGCATTGTCGCTGATCGCGACCGCACCGGTCGCGCCGGCGACCAACCGCCATCAGGCGCCTTCGGGCACCTGGTGACAGTCCAATCGAAGACACGAAAGACGGAGGAACCCCGTGGCCCTTCCCCAGTTGACAGACGAGCAGCGCGCTGCAGCGTTGGAGAAGGCAGCTGCCGCTCGGCGGGCCCGCGCCGAGCTCAAGGAGCGCCTGAAGCGCGGCGGCACCGATCTCAAGCAGGTGCTGAAAGACGCGGAGAACGACGAGATCCTGGGCAAGATGAAGGTGTCGGCGTTGCTCGAAGCGCTGCCCAAGGTGGGCAAGGTCAAGGCGCAGGAGATCATGACCGAACTGGAGATCGCTCCGACGCGCCGCCTGCGCGGTCTCGGCGATCGCCAGCGCAAGGCGCTGCTCGAGAAGTTCAGCTCCTGATCGAGCGGAAGCAGCGCGGACGCGTGACGACGACTCAGGTTCGGCGGTGACCCGACCGCCGCAGCAGCCGCAATCCGAGCGCACGAGGGGTCGACTGGTGGTACTGGTCGGCCCCTCAGCCGTCGGTAAGTCCACCGTGGTGGCGAAGGTGCGCGAGCTGCTGCCGACCATGCACTTCAGCGTGTCGGCGACGACACGTGCACCGCGGCCCGGAGAGGTCGACGGACGCGACTACCACTTCGTGTCCGGCGACGAGTTCGACCGCATGATCGCCGACGACGAGCTTCTCGAGTGGGCCGAGATCCACGGAGGTCTCCAGCGGTCGGGAACCCCGATCGCACCCGTGGTCGAGGCGCTCGAGCAGGGCGTTCCCGTGCTGGTGGAGGTCGATCTGGCCGGCGCGCGCAACGTGGTCCGACGACTGCCGGAGGCGGTCAGCGTCTTCCTGGCGCCACCGAGCTGGGACGAATTGGTGTCGCGGCTCACGGGTCGGGGCACCGAGACGCCCGATGCGATCGCCCGCCGTCTGGAGACGGCACGCACCGAGATGGACGCTCAAGGTGAGTTCGCGCACGTGCTGGTGAACCACCAAGTCGACCAGGTGGCCTCCGAGTTGGTATCCTTGCTGGTCGGGTCCGAAGATTCGGCGTCTCGCCCGGCTCCGACCGGACAATCGACCTCAGACGTTTGAGTAAGGCGGACGGCCGTCGCCACCCGGTGGCCGCCGCACAGAGCACAGTGATGCAGGAGAATGCGTGAGCACCCAGACGAATTTCGACGTGACCGAGATCGCCGACGCCCCGGCTTATGACACCCCACTGGGTATCACCAACCCGCCGATCGACGAGCTGCTCGAGCGCGCGTCGTCGAAGTATGCGCTGGTGATCTACGCGGCCAAGCGCGCCCGGCAGATCAACGACTATTACAACCAGCTCGGCGACGGCATCCTCGAATATGTCGGCCCCTTGGTGGAGCCCGGTCTGCAGGAGAAGCCGCTGTCGATCGCCATGCGAGAGATCCACTCCGACCTCCTCGAGCACACCGAAGGCGAATAGAACCTCGGGCGCGGGGATGACCACAGCGCACACAGGTACGCCGGGCGCCCCACGACGCCGGGTTCTGATCGGTGTCGGCGGCGGCATCGCCGCGTACAAGGTCTGCTCGGTGATCCGGCACTTCACCGAGGCCGGCCACGAAGTCCGCGTGGTGCCCACCCGATCGGCCCTCAAGTTCGTCGGCGCCGCTACGTTCGAGGCGCTCTCCGGCAACCCCATCACCACCGACGTCTTCGACGACGTCGACCAGGTCGCCCACGTGCGCCTCGGTCAGGGGGCCGACCTCGTCATCATCGCGCCCGCGACCGCGGACCTGATGGCACGGGCGGCATCCGGACGGGCCGACGACCTGCTCACCGCGTCGCTGCTCACCGTGCGATGTCCGGTGCTGGTCGTTCCGGCGATGCACACCGAGATGTGGGAGCACGCTGCTACGCAGGCCAACGTCGCGACCTTGCGTGAGCGCGGGGTCACGGTCATGACGCCGGCATCCGGCCGTCTCACCGGCACCGACAGCGGCCGTGGCCGTCTGCCGGATCCGCAGGAGATCGCGATGATCGGCGAGCTGCTGCTCGAACGTCCGGACGCGCTGCCCCACGACCTCGCCGGAGTGCGAGTGGTGATCAGCGCAGGCGGCACCCGCGAACCGCTCGATCCCGTGCGCTTCCTCGGCAACCGGAGTTCCGGCAAGCAGGGTTTCGCGCTCGCGCGCGCGGCGGCCCAACGTGGCGCGATCGTCACCGTCGTCGCAGGCTCGACCGCCGATCCGGGGGATCCGGCCGGAGTCGAGATCGTCCCGGTGGCGAGCGCGCAGGAACTGGCCGACGAGATGACGAAACGTGCCGCGGAGGCCGATGTCGTGATCATGGCCGCCGCCGTCGCCGACTTCCGGCCGGTGTCGGTCTCCGAGGCGAAGATCAAGAAGGGGAAGTCGGGGCCCGCGCCGATCGAGCTGACCACCAATCCCGACATCCTGCGGGGGCTGGTCGAGAGCCGCGAGGCGGGCCGCGTCCCCGCGCCGACCGTCATCGTGGGGTTCGCCGCCGAGACCGGCGACGAGACCGGCGGCGTGCTCGACCACGGGCGGGCCAAGTTGCTTCGTAAGGGTTGCGACCTGCTGGTGGTGAACGCGGTGGGCGACGGCAAGGCGTTCGGAACCGAGGACAACACCGGCTGGCTGTTGTCGTCGAGCGGCACCGAGACGGCTCTGCCACTCGGCTCGAAAACGCTCATGTCGAGCAGAATTCTCGACGAGGTCCGTGCTCTGGTGTCCGATGGCGGCGGCACGGCCTGACCCGCCGGGCCGCGTCCGACGGGTCGGAGCCGGTGTGTAGTTTGGAACGCGTTCACATGGGGTTCGACCCGGAGTGCGAGAACCCCTGTTCAGAAGTCACAATTGCTGAGTAGCCATAATTGCCCAGTAGAGACAACCAACGGCAGCGACGACTGCCGGCGCGCCCGTCCGGGCCCGGAGAGCCTGAGAGGACCAGATGACCACCTCTGCGTCACGCCTGTTCACCAGTGAATCCGTCACCGAGGGTCACCCCGACAAGATCTGCGACGCGATCAGCGACTCGATCCTCGACGCCATGCTCGCCCAGGATCCCAAGGCACGTGTCGCCGTGGAGACCCTGGTCACCACCGGCCAGGTGCATGTGGCCGGTGAGGTCACCACCACCGCGTACGTCGACATCCCCGGCATCGTCCGCGAGAAGATCCTCGACATCGGCTACGACTCGTCGACCAAGGGCTTCGACGGTGCGTCGTGTGGTGTCAATGTCGCGATCGGCGCGCAGTCGCCCGACATCGCCGGTGGTGTGTTCACCTCGCACGAGAGCCGCAGTGGCATCTCCGAGGACGAGATCGACAGCCAGGGTGCGGGTGACCAAGGGCTCATGTTCGGGTACGCCACCGACGAGACCCCGGAGTTGATGCCGGTCCCGATCGCCCTCGCCCACCGGTTGTCGCGTCGCCTCACCGAGGTCCGCAAGAGCGGCGTGCTCCCGTACCTGCGTCCCGACGGCAAGACCCAGGTCACCATCGAGTACGACGGCGACAAGCCGGTCCGGCTCGACACCGTGGTGATCTCGACCCAGCACGCTGCCGACATCGACCTCGACAACATGCTCACCCCCGACATCCGCGCCAAGGTGCTCGAGCCGGTGCTCGCCGACCTGTCGCTGCCGGGCCTGGACACCTCGGTGGTCCGGTTGCTGGTCAATCCCACCGGAAAGTTCGTCCTCGGTGGCCCGATGGGTGATGCCGGACTCACCGGGCGGAAGATCATTGTCGACACCTATGGCGGGATGGCCCGCCACGGCGGTGGTGCATTCTCGGGCAAGGACCCCTCGAAGGTCGACCGCAGTGCTGCGTACGCCATGCGCTGGGTCGCCAAGAACGCGGTTGCCGCGGGTCTGGCCGGGCGCATCGAGGTCCAGGTCGCGTATGCGATCGGCAAGGCCGCACCGGTCGGGCTCTTCGTCGAGACCTTCGGTACCGAGCGCGTCGACCCCACCGTCATCGAGAAGGTGATCGCCGAGGAGTTCGATCTCCGCCCGCTGGCGATCATCCGCGACCTCGATCTGCTGCGCCCGATCTACGCACCGACCGCCGCCTATGGTCACTTCGGCCGCACCGACGTCGACCTCCCGTGGGAGCGCACCGACCGTGCCGAGAAGCTGCGGGCGGCCGCAGGCCTCTGAGCACACGTGAGCGGGCCACCGAGCGGCCGATCGGCAAGGTCTTGCCGATGCTCGGGCTGGCCCATCTCGATCGGCCGTTCGACTATCTGATCGACACCGATCAGGACGTGTCGGCCGTTCCCGGCGTCCGGGTGCGCGTGCGGTTCGCCGGACGGCTCGTCGACGGGTACCTCCTCGATCGCGTGACCGAGAGCGACCACACCGGCAAACTCGGCTGGCTCGAACGGGTGGTGTCCCCGGAGCCGGTTCTCGGTGCTGATCTCGCAACGCTGTGCCGTGCCGTCGCCGACCGCTACGCGGGCACGATGTCGGATGTGGTCCGGCTGGCCATCCCGCCGAGGCACGCCCGGACCGAGAAGGAGGACGCCCCGGTGCCGGGGTCGTCCGGACCCGTCGCGATGCCCGACACCTCGGCCTGGACGATGACCTATCCGACCGCGGATTCCTTTCTTGCATCGATGCATTCGGGTCATCCTCGGGCGATCTGGCAGGCGACGCCGGGAGAGGACTGGCCGTCCCGCCTCGCCGAACTGGCCGCTACGGCGGCAGCGGCCGGTCGCGGCGCGATCCTGGTGGTGCCGGATCAGCGCGACCTCGATCGTCTCGAGGCCGCATGCGGCCCGATCTTCGGGGAACGCTGTGTCACGCTGGCGGCCGGGCTCGGCCCGACTGCCCGTTACCGGCGGTGGCTGGCCATCCGCCGGGGATCGGTCGACGTCGTCCTCGGTACCCGGAGCGCGGTGTTCGCGCCGGTGCACGATCTCGGTCTGGTCGTGGTGTGGGACGACGGCGACGACAGTCTCAACGAGCCGCGGGCGCCGTATCCGCATCCTCGGGAGGTTGCCGTGCTGCGGTCTCATCAGCAGCGGTGTGCCCTGGTGATCGGCGGGTTCGCACGGACCACCGAGGCACAGTCACTGGTGACCGCCGGTTGGGCACATGACCTCGTCGCCGATCGTGCGACAGTTCGGTCGCGCACCGCCCGGGTCATCGCGCTCAGTGCCGAGGATCGACGGGTCGCGGGCGACCCGCTGGCCCGCTCTGCCCGTATCCCCGGAGTGGCATTCGAGGCGGCGCGGTCCGCGGTGGCGGCCGATGCGCCGGTGCTGTTCAGCGTTCCCCGCCGCGGTTACATGCCCTCGCTGGCCTGCGCGCGGTGCCGGGCGCACGCTCGCTGCCGGGCGTGTCACGGGCCGGTGCAGCTCGATGCGGGCAACGTGTTGTCGTGCCGCTGGTGCGGACGGGTGGAGAGGTCCTTCCGCTGCGCCGAGTGCGGGGGGAGCGAGGTACGTGCACTCACCACCGGCGCACGCCGGACCGCGGAAGAACTCGGTCGTGCCTTCGCCGGAGTCCCGGTCGCGACTTCCGGGGGTGCGTCGGTCCTCGACGAGGTGGAGACGGGCGCCCGGATCGTGGTGGCAACACCCGGGGCCGAACCCGTCGTCGCCGGCGGCTACGGAGCAGCTGTGGTGCTCGACACGTGGGCACAACTGGATCGGGCTGATCTGCGTGCCGCGGAGGACGCGGTACGGCGCTGGATGGCGGTCGGGGCACTGGTGCGTCCGCACGCCGAGGGCGGCACCATGGTCGTCGTCGCGGATGCCGGACTCGCACCGGTCCAGGCCATGATCCGTTGGGACCCGGTGGGTTTCGCGCAACTAGAGCTGGCCGAACGTGCCGAACTCGGCTTTCCGCCCGCGGTCACCATGGCCTCGGTCGACGGTCCGCCGGAGACGATCGGCGCCTTTGTCGACGGGGTCGGATTACCCGACGGTGGAGAGCGACTCGGCCCGGTTCCGCTACCGGCGGGTGTGCGGGCACCGGCGGGCTCGGGCGATCCGTTCGACGGCGATGTCGAGCGCATCCTGCTGCGCGTCGACCGTCGCGACGGCAAGGACCTCGCCGCGGCGCTGGTGGCCGCTCAGATGCGGCGCAACGCGAATCATGACACCGGACCGATCCGCGTCCAGCTCGATCCCCCTACGATCGGATGAGCACGGACATCACCGTCGTCCGGGACGAAAGGGTCGTATGAGGGTCGTATTCGCCGGAACCCCGGAGGTGGCGGTGCCGTCTCTGCAGCTACTGCTGCAGTCCCCGCAGCACGAGGTGGTCGGGGTGATCTCGCGTCCCGATGCCGCGTCGGGGCGCGGTCGTTCGGTGGTCCGGTCGCCGGTGGCGTCCCTCGCCGACGAACACGGCCTCGACGTGATCACCCCGCGACGGCTCAGCGATCCGGGGGTGCTCGACCGGCTGCGATCCTGGCGACCCGATGGCGGAGCGGTCGTCGCCTACGGTGGGCTGGTTCCCGCCGGCCTGCTGGACCTGCCGACCCATGGTTGGATCAACCTGCACTTCTCGGTGCTGCCCGCCTGGCGGGGCGCGGCACCTGTCCAGCACGCGATCGCCGCGGGCGACGAGATCACCGGCGCGAGTACGTTCCGGTTGGAGGAAGGCCTGGACACGGGGCCGGTCTACGGTCTGATCACCGAGAACATCGCGTCTGCCGACACCAGCGGGGATCTGCTCGGACGGCTGTCGAAGGCGGGCGCGCACCTGTTGCTGTCGACGCTCGACGGCGTCGAGTCGGGCACGCTGACCCCGGTGGCCCAATCCGCCGCAGGCGTCAGTCACGCACCGAAGGTCGACGTGGACGACGCGCGGATCCGATGGGATCTGCCCGCCCACATCGTCGACCGACGAATCCGGGCACACACCCCGGCACCCGGCGCCTGGACCACCCTCGACGGTGCCCGTATCAAGGTCGGTCCGGTGTCGCCGCTCGAGGTTTCCGACGGCCCGGCCCGGCCCGCGCCCGGCGCGCTGGTGGTGGCGAAACGTTCGGTGGACATCGGTACGGCCACCGGACCCGTGCGACTCTCCTGGGTGCAGCCGCCCGGGAAAAAGGCCATGCCGGCAGCGGATTGGGCGCGCGGTGCACATCTGGGAGACGGGACGGTGGTGGAATGAAGCGCTCGCCGATGATCCGCGACAAGTCGGTGGACCCCGCTCGGGCGGCGGCTCGGGACACCCTCCGGGCAGTTCGCGAACGGGATGCGTATGCCAACCTCATTCTGCCGAAGATGCTGCGGGAGAGGGGGATCACCGGTCGCGACGCGGCCCTGGCCACCGAGCTCACCTACGGTTCGGCCCGCGCTCAGGGATTGCTCGACGCGGTCATCGCCTCGGCCGCCGATCGTCCGGTCGACCAGATCGACGGTGGGGTGCTCGATGTACTGCGGCTCGGTGTCTACCAGTTGTTGCGCACCCGGATCGGCGCACATGCGGCGGTCTCGACCTCCGTCGACCTGATCCGATCAGAGGCGGGGATGGGCCCGGCGGGCTTCGTGAACGCGGTGCTGCGCAAGGTGTCCCAGCGTGACGAGGACCTCTGGATCGACGACCTCGCGCCCTCGATCGCCGACGATCTGATCGGGAACCTGGCCTTTCGTTACGCCCACCCACGGTGGATCGCGCAGGTGTTCCATGACGCTCTGGGTGGTTCCGCCGGTCAACTCCAGGCGGCGCTGGCCGCCGACGACGAACGCCCGCCCGTGCACCTGGTGGCCCGCCCGGGTCTGATCACGGCCGAGGAACTGGCTCTGGTCAGCGACGGCGAGGTGGGGCACTACTCGCCGTACTGCGTTTATCTCCCGGGTGGTGACCCGGGAGACCTCGAGGCCGTCCGCGACGGCTACGCCGGCGTGCAGGACGAAGGCAGTCAGCTCGTCGGTCGTGCGATGACGGTGGCCGAGGTGGCCGACGACTCCGGTCGTTGGCTGGACATGTGCGCAGGCCCCGGGGGAAAGGCGGCGCTGGTGGCGGCGATCGCCGACATCGACGGTGCGCGCCTGGACGCGGTCGAGGTGTCAGATCATCGTGCCGAACTCATCCGCAAGGTCGTCCGTGACCTGCCGGTCGATGTGCACGTGGCCGACGCGCGCTCGAGCGGATTGGCGCCGGGGTATGACCGCATTCTGCTGGACGCGCCGTGCAGCGGGCTCGGTTCGCTGCGCCGTCGGCCGGAGGCCCGGTGGCGGCGCACGTCCGACGACGTGGCCGAACTCGTCGTGCTGCAGCGCGAACTCCTCGCCGAGGCGCTGCGGTTGCTCCGGCCCGGGGGCGTGGTCGTCTATTCGACCTGCTCACCGCACCCGGCCGAGACGACCGGGGTGATCGCCGACATCCTGGCCGCCCATCCGGAGGTCGAGCAGATCGACGCCCGTCCGTTGGTGTCCGCCGACGCATTGGGCGACGGGCCGCATGTCCAGCTGTGGCCGCATATCCACGGCACCGACGCGATGTTCCTGGCGGCCCTGCGGCGCTGAGCGCCGCTGCCCGCCGACGACACCCGAGACCGACGCTGCCGGACGGACCGTGCGCCCTACAATCTGAGGCCATGTGTGATTCCGGATCTGCCCCGATGATCGCCCCGTCCATCCTTTCCGCGGATTTCGCGAATCTCGCCGCCGAAGCCGAGGCCGTCGCCGGGTCGGGAACCAATCGCGCCGACTGGCTGCACGTGGACGTCATGGATGCCCACTTCGTGCCCAACCTGACGCTGGGACTCCCGGTGGTGGAGAGCCTGCTGAAGGCGACCGACATCCCGTTGGACTGTCATCTGATGATCGAGGACCCGGGCCACTGGGCTCCGCCGTACGCCGAGGCGGGCGCCTACAACGTCACCTTCCATGCCGAGGCCACCGACGATCCGGTCGCCGTCGCCCGTGATGTCCGGGCAGCAGGCGCCAAGGCTGGTCTGAGCATCAAGCCGGGCACCCCGCTCGAGCCCTACCTGGAGATCGTGCGCGACTTCGACACGCTGCTCATCATGAGTGTGGAGCCCGGGTTCGGCGGACAGAAATTCATGCCCGAGGTCCTGGCCAAGGCCCGCGCGATCCGGAAGATCGTCGACTCGGAGGGTCTGCGGCTGCTCGTCGAGATCGACGGCGGCATCAACGCCGACACCATCGAACAGGCCGCCGAGGCGGGGATCGACTGCTTCGTGGCGGGGTCGGCCGTCTACGGGGCCGCTGATCCCGGCGCCGCCGTCGGTGCACTGCGCGCGCAGGCCGCGGCCGCGCGCGCGAGTGCGGGCTGACCGCGACATGGTCGACGATCCGGTGCCGGCAAGAACGGACATGGCGCGCGCGATGGATCTGGCCATCGACGAGTCGCGCCACGCGCAGGGTGCCAGCTCGCCCAATCCGCCGGTGGGTGCGGTGATCCTGTCTGCCGACGGCGCGATACTCGGCCGCGGCTTCACCCAACCGGTCGGCGGCCCGCATGCCGAGGTGATGGCCCTGCGCGCGGCCGGCGCGGCGGCCGCCGGGGCGACGGCGGTGGTCACGCTCGAGCCCTGCAATCACACCGGGCGCACCGGCCCCTGCACACGAGCACTCATCGATGCCGGCGTCACCGCCGTCTACTACGCCCTCGACGATCCGAATCCGGCCGCGGCCGGGGGAGCGCAGACGATGCGCGACGCCGGGCTGACCGTGGTCGGCGGTATCCGAGCCGGCCAGGCCGAGGTCGGCCCACTGCGGGGATGGCTGTGCCGGCAACGGCATGGTCGCCCGTTCGTGACTGCGAAGATCGCCGCGAGCATCGACGGACGAGTCGCCGCACCGGACGGCACCAGCCAGTGGATCACCGGTGCGCTCGCCCGCCGCCGAGCGCACCGACAACGCGCCACGCTCGACGCGATCGTGGTGGGTACCGGGACCGTGCTGCGCGACGACCCTGCCCTGACGGCCCGACACGCCAACGGCGACTTGCGTACTCATCAGCCGATCCGGGTGGTGATGGGGCAGCGGGATCTCCCCGCGACCGCGCAGGTCGCCGACGGCGACGCGCCGCTGAGACACGTCCGCACCCACGATCCGGCAGCGGTGCTGGCCGACCTCCCGGACGCGTTGTGGGTCCTCGTGGAGGGCGGGCCGTCCATCATCGGGGCATTCCTCGCCGCGGATCTCGTCGACGAGATCGAGGCGTATGTGGCACCGATGGTCCTCGGCGGTGGCCCGGCGTCGGTGGCCGTCCCCGACGTGGCGACACTGGCCGACGCGAGGCGCTTTTCCCTCAGCTCGGTCGAAACGCTCGGTTCCGATGTGCTGCTGCGTCTGTCCCGCTGAGCTGTACTGCGCTGAGCTGCACTGCATTGAGCTGCACTGCGCCGGGCGGGTCTGTGCTCGTGATCTCACCTGTGACGGACGCGAAATGTCACGGTGAGTTGGGGCGTGCTAATTTCGATAACAGAGTTCTCGGGGCGGGGTGTGATTCCCCACCGGCGGTGATGGTGTCCTCCCACACGAGGGGATGTCGAGCCCGCGAGCGCCTGCCGGCCGGCAGGGACAGCAGATCCGGTGTGAATCCGGAGCCGACGGTCATAGTCCGGATGTGAGAGAACGGGCACCACCGACGGCCGCCCTCGTCTCACCTCGCTGCATGCTCCGAGCGAGTACTGAGGAGCGCCACGTGTTTACCGGGATCGTCGAGGAACTCGGCACCATCGTCCGTCGAGACGATCTGACCGATGCCGCCCGACTGACCGTCCGCGGACCCCTTGTGACCAGCGACGCCGAGTTCGGTGACTCGATAGCGGTCAACGGCGTGTGTCTGACCGTCGTCGAGCAGGGACCGGACGAGTTCACCGTCGATGTGATGGCCGAGACCCTGCGACGCAGTTCGCTCGCCGCACTCGGTACCGGCAGTCCCGTGAATCTCGAACGAGCGATGGCCGCCGGCGGACGTTTCGGGGGTCACATCGTGCAGGGGCACGTCGACGGCGTGGGCGAGGTCGTCTCCGTCACTCCGTCGGACCATTGGACGATCGTGCGGATCGCCGTCCCGGACGACCTGAGCCGCTACATCGTGGAGAAGGGTTCGATCACCGTCGACGGGGTCTCACTGACCGTCGCGGCACTCGGCACCTCCCCCGGGACGGGGTCGTGGTTCGAGATCTCCCTCATCCCCACCACGCTGAAACAGACCAACCTCGGGGTCGCCACCACGGGCAATCCGGTGAACCTCGAGGTCGACGTGATCGCCAAGTACGTCGAGCGCCTGCATCCCGCTCTGCGGGACCAGGTCGACTCGCGGGTGCCGGTCGCAGGCGACGATGGCGTGCGTGACGCGTCAGGAGTGGAGTGAATGATGACGAGTGAAGCAGCAGTGGGCAGCGGCGACCTTGCCGATCCGCCGGGCCGGGTGGCGCAGGCCGACGTCCGGCTCGACTCGGTCGAGCGGGCGATCGCCGACATCGCGGCCGGAAAGGCCGTCGTGGTGGTCGACGACGAGGACCGCGAGAACGAGGGCGACCTGATCTTCGCCGCCGAGAAGGCGACGCCGGAGCTCGTCGCGTTCATGGTGCGCTACACCTCGGGCTATCTGTGTGTGCCGTTGGCCGGCGAGGACTGCGACCGTCTCGGCCTTCCGCCGATGTACTCCATGAACCAGGACAAGCACGGGACGGCGTACACGGTCACCGTCGACGCGCGCGAGGGCATCGGCACCGGGATCAGCGCGTCCGACCGGGCCACCACGATGCGACTCCTGGCCGATCCGGACAGCAGTGCGGTCGACTTCACCCGGCCCGGCCATGTGGTGCCGCTGCGTGCCAAGGAGGGCGGCGTGTTGCGCCGTCCCGGACACACCGAGGCAGCGGTCGACCTCTCCCGACTCGCCGGGCTGTCGACCGCCGGGGTGATCTGCGAGATCGTCAGCCAGAAGGACGAGGGCTCGATGGCGCAGACCGATGAGCTCCGGGTGTTCGCCGACGATCACGACCTGGCCCTCATCTCGATCGCCGATCTCATCGCATGGCGCCGTCGCCACGAGAAGCATGTCGTGCGGGTCGCCGAGGCACGCATCCCCACCCGGCACGGTGACTTCCGTGCGGTCGGGTACTCGAGCATCTACGACGACGTCGAGCATGTGGCGCTGGTCAAGGGCGACATCTCGGGGCCGGACGGACACGGCCACGACGTTCTGGTGCGCGTGCATTCGGAGTGCCTGACCGGCGACGTCTTCGGGTCCCTGCGCTGTGACTGCGGACCCCAACTCGATGCCGCGATGGAGATGGTGGCGGCGGAGGGACGTGGCGTCGTGCTGTACATGCGGGGTCACGAGGGACGCGGCATCGGCCTGCTCCACAAACTGCAGGCGTATCAGCTGCAGGACTCCGGATCGGACACCGTCGATGCGAACCTTCAGCTCGGCCTGCCCGCCGACTCGCGCGATTACGGGCTCGGCGCGCAGATCCTCGTGGACCTCGGCGTCAGCTCGATGCGCCTGCTCACGAACAACCCTGCCAAGCGAGTCGGCCTCGACGGGTACGGCCTGCAGATCGTCGATCGCGTGCCGATGCCCGTCCGGGCGAACTCGGAGAACCTGCGGTACCTGCGGACCAAGCGTGACCGGATGGGCCACGACCTGGTGGGTCTGGACGAGTGGGTGGAGAGCGACGGGGAGGCGGGGCCGGCGTGAGCGGACACGGTGAACCCACCTTGGATCTGGCCGACGCGAGCGCGGTTCGACTGGCGATCGTCTCGTCCCAATGGCACGCCACGATCTGCACCGCGCTGCTCGACGGCGCCGTGCGCGCCGCGGCCGAACACGGCGTGACCGATCCCACGGTCGTGAATGTGGCCGGGGCCATCGAGCTGCCGGTGATCGTGCAGGCGCTGGCTCGCAACCATGATGCGGTGGTGGCTCTCGGTGTGGTGATCAAGGGCGAGACACCACATTTCGATTACGTCTGCGATGCGGTGACCGCAGGCCTGACACGGGTGTCGCTGGACGAGTCGACGCCGGTCGGCAACGGGGTGCTGACGACGCTGACCGAGGAGCAGGCGCTGGCCCGGGCGGGTCTGCCCGACTCCAAGGAGGACAAGGGTGCCCAGGCGACGACAGCGGCGCTCGCCTCCGCGCTGACCTTGCGAGCGCTGGCACCGGGTGAGCTCAGGTGAGCGCCGGTACGACCGTGGCGTGGGACCTCGACTACCGGCCGCACCGGATGCCGCGTGTGGCGATCGTGGCGGCCGTGGTGGTCCTCGCGATCCACATCACCTTCGCCGCACTGCTGACCATCTCGGACACCGGTGTGCATGTCGGCGGCGCCGACCAGTTCGGGCTCGCCCTGATCGGGCTGGTGGAAGCCGGCGTGATCCTGCTGTTCACACAGCCGAGGCTTCGGGTGGGACCGGCCGGCGTGGCGATCCGCAACCTGTTCGGTGAGCGGGTGTTCGGGTGGGACCGGGTGCGCGGGATGACCTACCCGGACAAGGGCTTCTCCGCGCGCCTGTTGCTCCCCTCCGACGAGCACGTACCGGTCCTCGCAGTGCAGGCCTGGGACTCCGATCGTGCCGTCGACGCGATGACGCGATTCCGGGAGCTGGCAGAGCAGTACCGCGCCGGCGGCTGATCGGGTAGTCGACGAGCGCAGCTGGGAGGCCGATCCGCCGGATCGAGCCCGTCGAGTTCGAGATCTCACCTCCGAAGACCGCGGGGCCGGCCCCCGACCGGTCGCCCTGCCGATTCCCGTCGCAGGCCTCGACTAGCCTGGGATCCGTGGCCGACCCGACAACGTACCGTCCAGCCGCGGGCACGATTCCCACCGAACCCGGGGTCTACAAGTTCCGCGACGCGCACGGTCGGGTCATCTACGTCGGCAAGGCCAAGAACCTGCGCTCGCGACTCACCTCGTACTTCGCGGACCTGGCTTCGCTGCACCCCCGTACCCGGCAGATGGTCACCACGGCGTCGTCGGTGGAATGGACGGTGGTCGGCACCGAGGTCGAGGCGCTGCAACTCGAGTACAACTGGATCAAGGAATTCGATCCGAGATTCAACGTCCGGTATCGCGACGACAAGAGTTACCCGGTCCTCGCCGTCACGCTGAACGAGGAGTATCCACGGCTGTTCGTCTACCGCGGTCCCCGACGTCGCGGGGTGCGTTATTTCGGCCCGTATTCCCACGCCTGGGCGATTCGCGAGACCGTGGATCTGCTCACGCGGGTGTTCCCGGCGCGTACCTGTTCGACCGGGGTCTTCAAGCGACACAGGCAGATCGACCGTCCCTGTCTGCTCGGCTACATCGACA
Organism: Gordonia sp. DT218; assembly: GCF_049847105.1. Lineage (NCBI taxonomy): Bacteria > Bacillati > Actinomycetota > Actinomycetes > Mycobacteriales > Gordoniaceae > Gordonia > Gordonia sp. DT218. Next base: position 450,799 of record NZ_JBNCNS010000005.1, read on the forward strand.
AGTGCTCGGCGCCGTGCGTGGGACGGGTCACCGCCGACGAACATCGCGCGATCGTGGACGACTTCTGCGACTTCCTGGCCGGTCGCACGGATCAGATGATCCGCCGGCTCGAACGTGAAATGGGCTCGGCTGCAGAAGATCTCGATTTCGAAAAGGCGGCAAGGCTGCGCGACGACGTGGCGGCGATGCGGCGTGCGATGGAGAAGCAGGCGGTGGTCCTCGGCGACGGGACCGATGCGGACGTCGTCGCCATGGTCGGCGACGATCTGGAGGTGTCCGTCCAGGTGTTCCATGTCCGCGACGGTCGCGTGCGTGGTCAGCGCGGCTGGGTGGTGGAACGTGCGGACGACGACTCGATGGGGGAGCAGGTGGCGCAGTTCGTCACCCAGTTCTATGGCACGCAGGCCGATCTCGACGCCTCGGTCCAGATCGACGACGACCGACTGCGTGGCGAGTCGATCCCGCGGGAGGTCCTCGTCCCCGAATTGCCCGACGAGCACGAGGATCTGCAGCAATGGCTGTCGGATCTGCGTGGCAGCAGGGTCGCGCTGCGCGTGCCGCAACGCGGCGACAAGAAGGCACTGTTCGAGACGGTCGGGCGCAACGCCTCGGAGGCGTTGGCACAGCACAAGTTACGACGCGCAGGCGACTTGACGACACGTTCGGCGGCGCTCACCGAGTTGCAGGAGGGACTCGGTCTGGACCAGGCCCCCCTGCGTATCGAGTGCATCGACATCTCGCATGTGCAGGGCACCGACGTGGTGGCGTCGCTGGTGGTGTTCGAGGACGGTCTACCGCGCAAATCGGACTACCGCCACTACTCGATCCGGGCCGCCGCCGGAGATGGCCGCTCGGATGACGTCGCGTCGATCGCCGAGGTCACCCGTCGCCGCTTTCTCCGGCACCGTCAGGACCAGGAGGCCCCGGCACAGTCGGCCGTCGACCCGGAATCGGGGCGCCCCCGAAAATTCGCCTACCCACCAAACCTTTTCGTGGTGGACGGCGGTGCGCCGCAGGTCCACGCCGCGGCGTCGGTGCTCGACGAGCTCGGTGTGAACGACGTGGCAGTCATCGGGTTGGCCAAACGGCTGGAAGAGGTATGGGTTCCGGGTGATGATGAACCGGTGATCCTGCCACGGACCAGTGAGGCCCTGTTCCTGCTGCAGCGTGTCCGGGACGAGGCGCACCGATTCGCGATCACCTTCCATCGCAGCAAGCGCAGCAAGCGGATGACCGAGTCGGTGCTCGACGGGGTGCCCGGCCTGGGACGGACCCGACGCACCGCGCTGGTGACCCATTTCGGTTCGGTCGCCCGCCTGCGGGAGGCGACCCTGGAGGACATCTCGGGTGTGCCCGGTATCGGGATGGCCACCGCCCGCGCGGTCCGTACCGCGCTCGCGGACGACGTGGCCCCGGCCGGCGCCACGACGACGGATGCCACCGACACCTACGCCACAACCACCGATGCCACGACAGTCGATGCGAAACCAGCCGACGCGCACACAGCCGATCGAGTGGAGGAGACGACGGGTGACTGACCCAACCGATGCGACCGGCGACGGCACCGCCACAGACGCCCGGTCCGAGTTGACGGTGTTGTTCGTGGCCGGGATGTCCGGGGCCGGGCGATCGACGGCGGCGAACGTGCTGGAGGACGACGGCTGGTACGTCGCCGACAACGTCCCCCCGACGTTGATCTCCACGATGATCGAGATGGTCCGGGCGAGCGATCCGGACATCACTCGGCTGGCGATGGTGATCCGCGCATCCGACGACGAGATCGGCGGGCAACTGGACCGACTGCGAAAGACGTTGGAGGCGTCCGGCGCACATACGAAGGTTCTCTTCCTCGATGCGAGCGACCAGATCCTGGTCCGCCGGTTCGAGCAGGTCCGACGTCGACATCCATTGCAGGGACGGGAGACGCTGATCGACGGGATCGCCCGCGAGCGGGTCATCCTTGCGCCCATCAAGAGTTCCGCCGACCTGGTGGTGGAGACGTCGGCGCTGACCGCCGCGAAACTGCGTGAGGTCATCGAAGGCGTGTACCCGGACGAGGCCGACAACCTGCTGAGCGTCGCTGTGCAGTCCTTCGGGTTCAAGTACGGGCTGCCGATCGACTCCGACCTCGTCGCAGATGCCCGGTTTCTGCCGAATCCGTACTGGGTGCCCGAACTGCGAGAGCAGAACGGACGAGGCGACGCCGTACGCGACTACGTGCTCGGGCAGGACGGCGCCGGACACTTCGTCGATCTCTACCTGGAGATCCTCGATATCGTGTCGACCGGCTACCTGCGAGAAGGCAAGCGGTACATGACCATCAGTATCGGATGCACAGGTGGCAAACACCGGAGCGTCGCGATCGCCGAGGAGATCGGCCGCCGTCTGCGGGCGATGACGGATCGGACCGGCGCGCCCAACTACGACGTGCGCGTCATCCACCGTGATCTGGGGCGCGAATGAGTCGCGGGGGCGGCGCCGAGCCGGGCCGGATGCGGATCGTCGCGCTCGGTGGCGGTCACGGTCTGTACGCGACCCTGACCGCGATGCGGTACCTCAGTCCCGACGTCACCGCCGTGGTGACCGTCGCCGACGACGGCGGGTCGTCGGGCCGGTTGCGGGCCGAGCTGGGCGTCATCCCGCCGGGTGACCTGCGGATGGCGCTGTCGGCCTTGATGTCTGCGCCGGCCGCCCTGGCCGCCCGGGAGGGGCAGCCGGGCCGGCTCGATCCGGCCGGACACGAGTTGTGGACCAACACCTTCCAGCATCGGTTCGGGGGTTACGGCGCTCTCGCCGGTCACCCGATCGGCAATCTGCTGTTGGCCGGCCTGACCGAGGTGACCGGCAGTCCGGTGGCGGCGCTCGACGAGCTGATCGACGTGTTCGACATCGACGGCCGCGTGCTGCCGATGTCGACGGTCCCGCTGGAGATCGAGGCCGACGTCTCGGGTCTGGAGAGCGACCCGCGGATCAGCCGATGCATCCGTGGGCAGGTGGCGGTGGCGACCACACCGGGAAAGGTGCGGCGGGTCCGGCTGCTCCCGGCCGAGCCGCCGGCGTGTGCGGAGGCGGTCGAGGCGATCCGGAACGCCGACGTGGTCGTGCTCGGGCCCGGGTCGTGGTTTTCCAGCGTGATCCCGCACGTCCTCGTACCCGACCAACTGAATGCGTTGCGGGAGACCGCCGCCCGCAAGATACTGTTCGTCAACCTCGCACCGGAACCGGGGGAGACGACCGGTTTCTCCGTCGAACGGCATCTGCACGTGCTGCATGCGCACGCGGATGTGTTCCGGGTCGACGACGTGATCGTCGACGCCGCGTCGGTGCCGGCCGGCCGTGAGCGGGATCACCTGGTGCGGGCCGCTGCGTCGTTCGGCGCACAACTCCATGTCGGCGACCTCGCGGTTCCCGGTCGGCACGTCCATGACCCGGAGAAAGTTGCCACCCTGGTGAACGAACTGTGCGAAGGTGAATTGGGTCGATAAGCTGTCCGGGCGCAAGAATCTTCAGTCGTGACCACCGATGACGGCGACATGTCGGTGAGACGTCAGGAGTACGAGGTCGACCACCGTGCGGCCGGGATTCGGGGGCGAGCACCCCGGCGATCCGCACGCAGTGGCGCGGACGCGACCGGAGCACGGCTCCCGGCGGGACCACGGCGCGACCCGGGACAGGAGGACCGTGACAGGAGGGCAGGGACCGGTGGCGATGACCGCGGCGGTGAAGGATGAGCTTTCGCGACTGACCGTGACCCAGATGAGTGCACGCAAGGCCGAGGTGTCGGCCTTGTTGCGATTCGCGGGCGGCCTGCACATCGTGGCGGGCCGGGTGGTGGTGGAGGCCGAAGTGGATCTCGGCAATGTCGCCCGTCGCCTTCGCCGAGAGATCTTCGACCTCTACGGCTACGGCTCCGACGTCCACGTGCTGCGCAGTGGCGGCATCCGCAAGGGTGCGCGCTACATCGTTCGTGTCACCAAGGACGGCGAAGGTCTCGCGCGGCAGACCGGCCTGCTGGATCTGCGCGGACGCCCGGTCCGGGGGTTACCCGCCCAGGTCGTCGGCGGAAGTGTCGCGGATTCGGAAGCCGCCTGGCGCGGTGCGTTTCTCGCCCATGGTTCGCTCACCGAGCCTGGACGGTCATCGGCGCTCGAGGTCAGCTGCCCCGGCCCGGAGGCCGCGCTGGCGCTCGTCGGGGCGGCCCGGCGACTCGGGGTGTCGGCCAAGGCCCGAGAGGTGCGTGGGGCCGACCGTGTGGTCATCCGCGACGGAGAGGCCATCGGTGCGCTGCTCACCCGGATGGGTGCCCACGACACCCGGCTGGTGTGGGAGGAGCGTCGGATGCGGCGCGAGGTCCGTGCCACCGCAAACAGATTGGCCAACTTCGATGACGCCAACCTGCGGCGTTCGGCGCGCGCCGCCGTCGCGGCGGCGGCCCGGGTGGAACGTGCGCTCGACATCCTCGGGGACGAGGTCCCCGATCATCTGATCGCGGCCGGGCAATTGCGCGTCACCCATCGTCAGGCCTCACTGGAAGAACTCGGTCAGCTCGCGGATCCGCCGATGACCAAAGACGCGGTGGCCGGACGGATCCGTCGGCTGCTGTCGATGGCGGACAAGAAGGCGCGCACCGACGGGATCCCGGACACCGAATCGGCGGTGACGTCCGACCTCCTCGACGAAGCGTGAGGCGGGCGGGTCAATCAACCCCTTAGATCACTCATCGTGTGGTGGCCTACTAGGCTGAGGTGTGCCGTGGGTACGTTCACCTTCGCCAAACACCGACCGCGACCCCGGCCGCAGCGCTCGATGATGAACACGCTAAGGAGCACAACAGTGACTGTACGGGTAGGCGTCAACGGATTCGGCCGGATCGGCCGCAACTTCTTCCGCGCCATAGAAGCACAGAAGGCATTGGGGACCACCGATATCGAGATCGTCGCGGTCAATGACCTGACCGACAACGCGACTCTCGCGCACCTGCTCAAGTTCGACTCGATCCTCGGGCGTTTCCCCGAGGACGTCAGCGTCGACGGCGACTACATCGTCGTCGGAGACAAGCGCATCAAGGCGCTCGAGGTCAAAGAAGGACCTGCCGCCCTCCCCTGGGGTGACCTGGGCGTCGACGTCGTCGTCGAATCCACCGGTATCTTCACCGCCCGTGCGAAGGCGCAGGGCCACCTGGACGCGGGTGCCAAGAAGGTCATCATCTCGGCGCCCGCCAGCGACGAGGACATCACCATCGTCATGGGCGTCAACGACGACAAGTACGACGGCAGCCAGAACATCATCTCGAACGCGTCCTGCACCACGAACTGCCTCGGGCCGTTCGCGAAGGTCCTCAATGACGAGTTCGGCATCGTCTCCGGTCTGATGACCACCGTGCATGCCTACACCCAGGATCAGAATCTGCAGGACGGTCCCCACAAGGACCTGCGTCGTGCGCGCGCCGCTGCGATCAACGTGGTCCCCACGTCGACGGGCGCGGCCAAGGCGATCTCGTTGGTCATCCCGGAACTGAAGGGCAAACTCGACGGCTACGCGCTGCGTGTCCCGATCCCCACCGGCTCGGTCACCGACCTCACCGCGGTCCTCGAGAAGTCCCCGAGTGCCGACGAGGTCAACGCGGCCATGAAGGCTGCCGCCGAGGGGCCGCTCAAGGGCATCCTCAAGTACTACGACGCACCGATCGTGTCGAGTGACATCGTCACCGACCCGCACTCGTCGCTGTTCGACGCCGGACTCACCAAGGTCATCGGCAACCAGGTCAAGGCCGTCTCCTGGTACGACAACGAGTGGGGCTACTCGAACCGTCTCGTCGACCTCGCCGGCCTGGTCGGCAAGTCGCTCTAGTACCTCACCCTCGAAGACTCTGGAGCAACCCTGCCATGGGCGTACCCACGCTGAAAGACCTTCTGGAAGAAGGCGTTTCGGGTCGGGGAGTGCTGGTCCGGTCGGATTTCAACGTCCCTCTCGACGGGACGACGATCACCGATCCGGGCCGCATCCTGGCCTCACTGCCGACCCTGTCGGCGCTGGTCGACGCAGGTGCCAAGGTGATCATCACCGCGCATCTGGGCCGGCCGAAGGGCGAACCCGACCCCAAGTACTCGCTCGCGCCGGTGGCCGAGCGACTCGGTGCCGAACTCGGACGTAATGTCCAGCTCGCGGGCGATGTGGTCGGTACCGACGCGCTGGCCCGCGCCGAAGGGCTGACCGACGGTGACGTCCTGTTGCTGGAGAATGTGCGGTTCGACCCGCGCGAGACCTCCAAGGACGAGGCGGAACGGGACTCGCTGGCCAAGGCGCTCGTGGAGCTGGTCGGCGACGACGGTGCCTTCGTCTCGGACGGCTTCGGTGTGGTGCATCGCAAACAGGCCTCGGTGTACGACGTCGCCAAGCTGCTCCCGCACTATGCCGGGAAGCTCGTCGAGGCCGAGGTCGAAGTGTTGTCGAAACTGACCCACGAGGTTTCCCGGCCCTACGCGGTCGTCCTCGGTGGATCGAAGGTCTCGGACAAGCTCGGCGTGATCGAGGCGCTCGCTCCCAAGGTCGACACCTTGGTCATCGGCGGCGGCATGGCGTTCACCTTCCTTGCCGCGCAAGGGCATCCGGTGGGCACATCGCTGCTCCAAGAAGATCAGATCGGTGTGTGCAAGGACCTCCTGGACCGGTTCGGTGACGTGATCCGACTGCCGGTCGACGTGGTGGTGGCCGACAAGTTCGCTGCCGACGCAGAGTCGAAGACGGTGTCGGTCGAGGAGATTCCCGACGGGTGGATGGGTCTGGACATCGGGCCGGAATCCGTCAAGCGGTTCGCCGCGGTGCTCTCGGGCGCCGAGACGGTGTTCTGGAACGGGCCGTCGGGCGTCTTCGAATTCGAGAAGTTCGCGGCGGGTACGCGGGGCGTCGCGGAGGCCATCGCCGCCACCACCAAGGGCGGGGCATTCACCGTCGTCGGAGGTGGCGACTCGGCTGCCGCGGTACGAACCCTCGGATTGCCGGACAGCGATTTCTCGCACATCTCGACCGGCGGCGGAGCGTCGTTGGAATACCTGGAGGGCAAAGAACTGCCCGGCCTGAAGGTCTTGGAGAATTGATGGCGGCCAAACGCAAACCGCTGATCGCGGGCAACTGGAAGATGAACCTGAATCATCTCGAAGCTATCGCGCTGGTCCAGAAGATCGCCTTCGCTCTGCCGGCAAAGTACTTCGACAAGGTCGACGTGACGGTCATGCCGCCGTTCACCGACATCCGCAGTGTGCAGACCGTGGTGGATGGCGACAAGCTCCTGATCACCTACGGGGCGCAGGATCTGTCGGAGCACGATTCGGGTGCGTACACCGGCGAGATCAGCGGTTCCTTCCTGGCCAAGCTGGGGTGCACGTTCGTGGTCGTCGGACATTCCGAGCGCCGCACCCTGCATGCCGAGACCGATGAGGTGGTGCTCGGCAAGACCAAGGCAGCACTGCGGCACGGACTCACGCCGATCGTGTGCATCGGAGAGGGACTCGAGATCCGGGAGTCGGGCGAACACGTCGCGTACAACGTGACCCAGCTGAAGGGCTCGCTCGCCGGTCTGAGCGCCGACGAGATCGCGAAGGTCGTCATCGCCTACGAGCCGGTGTGGGCCATCGGAACGGGTCGCGTGGCGAGCGCCGCCGATGCGCAGGAGGTGTGCGGCGCGATCCGCGGTGCGCTCGGTGAGATCGCCGACGGCGCCACCGCGGATTCGGTCCGCGTGCTCTACGGCGGGTCGGTGAACGCGAAGAACGTCGGCGACATCGTCGGCCAGCAGGATGTCGACGGTGCTCTCGTCGGTGGCGCCTCGTTGAAATCTGACGAGTTCGCGACCCTGTCGGCGATCGCCGCAGGCGGCCCACTGCCCTGACCCACACCCCAACCCCCTAACCCACCCACCCACTCACTCACCAACACCCGGAACGTACCCCGCAGCCGCGACCCTTTCCGTCATCCGCGACGGCAAATCCGGGTCGCGGATGACGGGAACCGTCGCGGCTGCAGAATGGGCTGCGCGGTGGGGACGGGGTGTGACGGGGTGGGGAGGGTCGGGGTCGGTGAGGCGTGACGCGTAGACTGTGGCAGGTTGTGCCCGTCCAGCGGGCGTGACCTGCCACAGTTGCCTTTTGTCGACCGCAAAGGTCGAAGTACCCGACCGAACAGGACTGACTACACGTGAAGCTCGCACTCGACATCGGATTGGTCATCACCAGCGTGCTGATGGTGGTACTGGTGTTGCTGCACCGCGGCAAGGGCGGCGGTCTGTCGTCGCTGTTCGGTGGCGGTGTGCAGTCCAGCCTGTCGGGGTCGAGCGTCGTCGAGCGCAACCTCGACCGCCTGACCGTTTTCGTCGGGCTCATCTGGTTCATCTTCATCATCGGCATCGGCGTCGACATCAAGCTCTCCTGAGCGACCCGCCGACATCACCTCGATCAGTCCGGCCCGCGGCCGGACTGACCCCGTCTGAGGGGTGTTCGGCATCTGACGGCGAATCCTTCCGCGGTGACAGCGGTCTCTCGGACCGGATCCCGGCCCGAGATGCCCCCGCCCGCGAATGACGGGATACTGGACGTCATGAGCGAAGCGATCTCGTCTGCCTCGAACACGTCCCGTGGTGCGCCTGCCTGGCGGCCGTCGATCTCCATCGTCGACCACATCTCCGTCGACGACGAGGGTCGAGCCCTCACCGAACCGTTGCGTGAGGACATCCGGCTGCTCGGCGGGATCCTCGGCGACATGGTTCGCGAGCATTCCGGCACCGAGGTCTTCGATCTCGTCGAGAACGCCCGGGTCGCGGCCTTCCGGATCCGACGTTCGGAGATCGATCGCGACGTGTTGGCCGACATGTTCACCGATCTGGACATCCGGGTCGCGTTGCCGGTGATCCGCGCGTTCACCAACTTCGCGTTGCTGGCAAATCTCGCCGAGGACATCCACCGAGAGCGTCGCCGGACGATTCATGTGCGTGCCGGGGACCCTCCCCAGGACAGCAGTCTGGCCGCCACCTATGCCAAGCTCGCGGCTGCCGGATTGACCGACGAGCAAGTGGGTCGTGCGCTCGCCGACGCCACCGTGGTCCCCGTCATCACCGCCCACCCGACCGAGACACGCCGCCGAACGATCTTCGAGGCCCAGAATCGCATCACCGAACTGATGCGTTTCCGTGGCCGCACCGAGCTGACCGCGGACGAGGATGCGGAGGTCACCGAAGGGATTCGGCGACAGATACTGACGCTGTGGCAGACCGCACTGATCCGCCTCGAACGCCTGACCATCCAGGACGAGATCCGTTCCGGCCTGCGCTACTACGACGCCTCGTTCTTCGACGTCGTGCCGAAGATCAACACCAAGGTGCGCGCGGCGTTGCGATCTGCCTACCCCGATGCGGGTCTCGCCGACGACCCGATGATCCGGATGGGTTCGTGGATCGGTGGTGACCGCGACGGCAATCCGTACGTCACCGATGAGATCGTGACGATGGCGACGACACGCGCCGCGGAGACCGCGGTGGCGCACCATCTCGCCGAGCTCGAACGGCTCGCGGAGGAACTGAGCATGTCCGCGCGGCTGATCACCTCCACCGATGCACTGCTGGAACTCGCCGATGTATCCGCCGACGACCCGGCAGCCGACGAACCGTTTCGTGCGGCGCTGCGCCACATCCGGTCCCGTCTGGCGGCGACCGCGAACACAATGTTCGACACCGAGTTCCTGTCGTCGGGCGAACTGTTCCTGGTCGACGGCCGCAGCCCCTACGGCTCGGCCGACGATCTGCTCGGCGATCTCGACATCATCGACGTCGCCCTGCGGGACAACCACGACGACACCATCGCCGACGACCGTCTGTCGCGGTTGCGGGAGAGCGTTCGGACCTTCGGTTTCAACCTCTCCGGCCTGGACATGCGGCAGAACTCCGACATGCACGAGGAGATCATCGCCGAACTGCTGGCCTGGGCAGGCGTGCATTCCGACTACCTGTCGCTGGGTGAGGCAGACCGCGTCGAGATCCTGACAAAGGAACTGGCGGCGCGGCGCCCGTTGACGAGGCCGGATGCCACGCTCAGCGAACTCGCGACCAAGGAACTGAACATCGTCCGCGCGGCGGCGCGAGCGGTCGACAAATTCGGCCCGCAGGCCGTGCCGAACTACGTCATCAGCATGTGCACCTCGGTCAGCGACATGCTGGAGCCGATGATCCTCCTCAAGGAGGCGGGGCTGATCGACATCGACGCGGAGAGCGGAAAGCTGACGTCGACCGTGCGGGTGGTGCCGCTGTTCGAGACCATCGAGGACCTCCAGCAGGGCGCGGAGACGCTGTTGGCGGCGTTGGACATCCCGCTCTATCGCGAACTCGTCGAGGAACAGTCGGGTATGCAGGAGGTGATGCTCGGTTATTCCGACTCGAACAAGGACGGCGGCTACATGGCCGCGAACTGGGCGCTGTACCGCGGCGAACTCGACCTGGTCGAGGCGGCCAAGAAGGCCGGTATCCGGTTGCGCCTGTTCCATGGTCGTGGCGGCACCGTGGGTCGCGGCGGCGGGCCGAGCTATGACGCCATCCTGGCGCAACCGCCCGGTGCGGTGCAGGGTTCGCTGCGGATCACCGAGCAGGGCGAGATCATCGCCGCCAAGTATGCGGAACCGGTGCTGGCGCAACGTAATCTGGAGACCCTGCTGGCCGCGACGATCGAGTCGTCGCTGCTCGATGTCGAGGGGCTGGGCGACGATTCCGAAGGCGCCTACCGCGATATGGACGAGATCGCCGCACTGGCGCGCTCGGCCTACAGCGAACTCGTCCACGAGACACCGGGTTTCGTCGAGTACTTCACCACCTCGACCCCGCTGTCGGAGATCGGTGCACTCAACATCGGCAGCCGTCCGGCGTCCCGTAAACAGACCGAGAAGATCTCGGATCTGCGAGCCATCCCGTGGGTTCTGTCATGGACCCAGTCGCGGGTCATGCTGCCCGGTTGGTACGGCACGGGCTCGGCCTTCCGAGAGTGGGTCGCCGACGACGACAAGCGGCTGGCGACTCTGCGGCGCTACTACGAGGAATGGCCGTTCTTCCGGACCGTCATGTCGAACATGGCGCAGGTGCTCGCGAAGTCGGACATGGGACTGGCCCACCGCTACGCGCAACTGGTTCCCGACGAGACGTTGCGTGACACCGTGTTCGGCATGATCGTCGACGAACATGAGCGCACCATCGAGATGTACGCGAAGATCACCGGCACCGACGACCTGCTGATCGACAACGCCGCCCTCAAGCGTTCGGTCTACAACCGGTTCCCATACCTCGAACCCCTCAACATGCTCCAGGTGGAACTCCTGCGCCGGTTCCGCGCCGGCGAGGACTCGCCTGCGGTACGCCGCGGCATCCAGCTCACCATGAACGGGCTCGCGACGGCGTTACGGAACTCGGGGTAGCGCCGCCTTCCCGCCGTCAGCAACCGGTTTCGCGTCGTGAGCACCCCGCAACCGGGTCGAGATCACCGGTGACGGTGGGCCATGGTGTCGCAAGCGCCGGGGGACATGTGGGGTAGCAAGCGGATCGAATGGTCGTAGTACTGCTCGTCGAGCGGGAGATACGGAATCGGATCCTCGTCGCGGAGTCTGACGAGACGATCGGTGAGATCGACCTCGATCTCACCGATCGTCGACTCGTCGACATCGCGGGCGCGGGTGACGAGATGTGGTCGCAGCGCCTCCATGCCGCTATACCAGAGTGTCCCGTGCAACGTGGTCCAGAGCACGTCCTCGATGTCTCCGCTGATCCCACGTGGTCCGAGACTCCCCGGGCGATCGCCCGCGGTGACGATCGTCAGTGCGCGTCGCCCGACGAGTCCGCCGTCACCGTATTTGCGGGCGCGGCCGGTCTCCGTCGCGATCACGTCGTAGGCGAATCCGCGTTCGAAGACCCGGTCCACCCATCCCTTCATGATCGCGGGCATCCCGTACCACCAGAGCGGGAACTGGAGGACGACGAGATCGGCGGCACAGAGCTTGGCCTGCTCGGCCTCCACGTCTTCGCCGCCCTCGTCGCGAAGAACGGGGTCCCAGTTCATCGCGTAGAGATCTGACTGGCTTACCTCCCAGCCATTTTCGCGCAGCGCACGCACTCCGACGTCACGGAGGCGGCCACTGAGGGATTCGGAGTCGGGGTGTGCCAGGACCCAGAGCGCTCTCATGTCCATGACAACGCGATCGGCGGCCCGTGGCATTCCGTCGAACCACGGTGCCGCGACGTCGCGAGCTCAGGATCGGCGGACGCTGCCCGATCCGGTAACCAGACCGTCCCGTGCACTTCGTCTGCGGTGATGGTGCCGATCGACCGTGTGTCGACATAGTCGCCGTGCTCGAGATCGTCGAGAAGCGTGCGGAGGCTTCTCTCCTGACACGGGTCAGCGCTGCGGCGCTGTCGTCTGATGATCCTGTCCGCTCGTGGCGAACCCGGGTCGCCACCGATGCCCGGACGCTTCCGACCACTGCTTCCGCGGGGCGGCGGTCGTCGGCGAACAGCCTTCCCCGTCGGCCGGGGGGACTGGTCGTGTCACGGCCTGTGGTGCGGAGGCACCAGGACAGGTCAATCGCTGGTTCGCTTGCATCAGTGGAAAGACGGTGTCGCGGAACGATGCCCGGCGGCGAGTCGGAAGGGAGTGTTGGAGGCGCATGAAACCGAGCGCGCTCCCACCCAAGGACGTGCTCGCCACCAACGATGAGAAGGACGTCCATGTCCGAAACCCTGGTTTCCCCGGCCCGCATCGGCAAACTGTCGATCGGTGCCCTCGGCATCCTGGCACTCGCCCTCGGCACCTTGCAGTCAGTGGTGGAGCCTGCGCTCCCCCTGCTGCAACGTGAGCTGGGGGTCAGTCCTGCCGAAGGGGCGTTGATCGCCAACACATTGCTCATCACCGGTGCGGTCGTCGCACCCGTCGCAGGCAAACTCGGCGACCGGTACGGCGGTAGGCGGGTGCTGGTCTGGCTGATGGCCGTGGTGTCGGCCGGTGGTCTGTTGGCCGGCCTGGCGCCGAACCTTCCGGTGTTGTTGCTCGGGCAGGTGTTGCAAGGTGTCATGGTGGGTGCCCTGCCCCTCTCCTTCATCCTGGTGCGCAAACATCTCCCGACAGGAGAGACGCAGGTGGCGATCGGGGTGGTCGTCGCGCTGTTCACGGGCGGCGGCATCGTGGGGACATTGCTTGCCGGACCGATCGCCGAAGCACTGTCCTGGCATTGGATGTTCGCGCTGCCGACGATCGCGATCATCGCGGCGACGCTGGTCGTGGCTCGGCTGATGCCGCACGATCCGCCGATCGAATCGGACAGCAGGATCGACTGGCCCGGCGTGGCTTTACTGAGCGGCACGTTGCTCGCGCTCATGCTCGGGCTCGTGACGGTGACGAGCGGCAACCTCCCGCCGGTAGCGGTCGGCGCCGTCGCGGTGGTCGTTGCCGCCCTCGCGACCGGATGGGTCGTCGTCGAGCGCCGGGCAGCGTCGCCGATGGTCGATCTACGGATGTTGGCACAGCCTGCGATGCGGAACGCGTTCATGCTCACTTTCGTCATCACCGCCAGTGCCGGGATGGTGCTCTTTCTGCTTCCGCAGCTGTTCGCGGTTTCGGCAGACGGGTACGGCTTCGCCGCCGGCACCACCGCGATCGGACTGTTCCTGCTGCCCGGCGCCATCGCCGGGGCGGTGAGCGACTCGATCGGCGGGGTCGCGGCGCGGCGCTTCGGTCCGCGTGCCGTGGTCGTCGTGGGCGCCGTCGTCACGGTGGCAACGATGTTCGCCCTGGTGTCGCTGCACTCGGCGGCGTGGCAGCTCGTCCTCGCGAAGATGCTGACGGCGTTCGCCGCGGGCGTCGCCACCACGGCGTTGCTTGCCGGTACCGCCACCGCCGTCGAGACCCGGGACACCGGCATCGCCACCAGCCTGCTCGTGGTGACACGCGTGATCGGTGTCGCCCTGGGTGCCCAGGTCGGCGGCGCAATCCTGGCGGCCGGGGCCGACTCGATGGGCCGGCCGACCGAATCGTCCTTTGTCACAGGTTTCGCCATCGCCGGCCTCATCGCCGCGTCGGCACTGCTCGTTGTCCGGATCACGAAAAAGGGAGTCCAGTCATGACATCTACCGGTCGGTCCATGGATGTGGGTGCCACCGCGAAGCGCACAGTTCTGATCTCCGGGGCCAGTATCGCCGGGCCTGCGCTGGCATATTGGCTGCACCGGTCCGGATTCGCGGTCACGGTGGTCGAAAAGGCAGGCGCACTGCGCGGCGGTGGCTACCCGATCGACCTCCGTGGGACCGCGATCGAGGTGGTCCGACGAATGGGGATACTGCCGCAACTGCAGGACGCGCACATCGACTTGCGGCGCTTCACATTCCTCGATGCGGACGGTGGGCAAGTGGCCTCGGTCACCGCACGCACCGATGCCGACGATGTCGGAGGACAAGACCTCGAGGTGCGTCGCGGTGATCTGGCCGCGATCCTCTACGCGATGATTCGCGACCATGTGGAGTTCCTGTTCGACGACTTGATCGACACCCTCGGCCAGTCCGAACAGGGCGTCGATGTCACCTTCCACAGCGGGCAACGGCGCACGTTCGACCTGGTGATCGGTGCCGACGGGATGCACTCACATACCCGGGAGTCGGTATTCGGCGCCGAAGCAGAATTCGGTCGCTACCTCGGCTACTGCTTCACCATCTTCACCATGCCGAACACCTTCGGACTCTCCCGCGAGGTCGTGTTGTGGAACACCCCGGGGAAGGCAGCTGCCCTCTACGCGGTCGGGGACAACGACGACGAGCTGCACGCCTTTCTGACCTTTCATCGACCGGAACCGCCGTTCGATGTCCTCCGGAACAGCGATGCCCAACGGGACCTGGTCGCCGCGGTCTTTGCCGACGCGGGTTGGGAGGTCCCCGGTATGGTCGGCGCGATGCGCGACGCGGATGACCTGTTCTTTGACACGGCAGGTCAGATCCGCATGCCGCGCTGGTCCAGTGGCCGCGTTGCGCTTGTCGGCGATGCCGCTTACGCACCCTCTTTTCTCACCGGGCAAGGCTCGAGCCTTGCGCTGGTCGGTGCGTACATGCTGGCTGACGCCCTGGCTACGAACCCGGACCACTCGGCAGCCTTCGCCGCCTACGAATATCAGCTCCGCGAGTTCGTGACCATGAACCAGGCACTGGTCGACAACGGTGAGGCGACGCTCTTCCCCACCACAGCGCGAGCCCTGGAGCAACGCAACACCACGCTGCGTGACCTCGTCAGCATGCCCGCCGCGACAGCACGACCGGCGCACTCAGCCCTTGCGCTGCCCCTGATATCGGACTAACGGCGGTCGGTGTCCTCGTCGGGGGCGGCGTGGACAAGGCCCGTCCGGTAAGCGATGACGACGAGTTGCGCCCGGTCGCGAGCCTCCAGCTTTGTCATGGCGCGCTGGACGTGCGCGCGAACGGTGAAGGGGCTGACGAACATCCGCGTCGCGATGTCTTGGTTGGACAGGCCGGTCGCGACCAGAGCCACCATCTCGCGTTCTCGCGGTGTGAGCGCGGCGAGCTGTTCGGGGTGGGACGCCGGGGCGGCGTCCGGAATGGCCAGGAAATGGGCGACCAGGGAGCGGGTCGCGGCGGGGGACAGAAGAGTGTCGCCGTCGGCGATCGTACGCACGGCTTCCAGCAATTCGTCGGCCCCGATGCCCTTGCCGATGAAGCCACTGGCCCCCGCACGCAACGCCTGAGCGACGTACTCGTCCGTCTCGTAGGTGGTGAGGATCAGGATGCGGGTGGCACGTAGTTCGTGGTCCGCACAGATCTCCGAGGTGGCGGTGAGACCGTCCACCTCGGGCATCCGGATGTCCATGATCACCACGTCCGGGTGCAGCTCCCGGGTCAGCCTCACGGCCTCCCTGCCGTCGCCGGCCTCGCCGACCACAGAGATGTCGTCGGCGCTGTCGAGAAGCATGCGGAAGGCGTCGCGCAGAAGGGCCTGATCGTCGGCAAGTAGCACCCGGAGCGTCACGGCGGATCACCGGCCACTGCGTCGTCCGCCCACTCCTCGACGGTTGTGGTTGCTCCGTCAGTCCTCCCGGTCGGATCCGTGGCAGGTGGGAGGGGCAGCTGTGTGGAGACGAGGAAGCCGCCCTCGGGGCGCGTGCCTGCGGAGAGTTGGCCCCCTACTGCGGTAGCACGTTCACGTAACCCGATCAGACCGTAACCGGGCGGACGGACCGTCCCCCTCGCACCCGGTCCGGTGGCGGGCGCCGCCGGACCGGAAGCCCCTCCGTCGTCGGTGACGGTGATCGTCACGCGAACGCTGTTCCAGACGAGACGGACCTGGGCGCGCCCGGTATCGGCGTGTTTGGTCACGTTGGTCAGGGCCTCCTGGATGATGCGGTAAGCGGTGAGGTCGGCTCCCGGTGACAGCGGCCTGACCGCGCCCTCCTCGTGCACCGACACCTCCAGACCCGCGCGGCGGAAGGACTCGAGGAGTGAGGGAAGCCGGAAGAGCCCGGGCGCCGGTTCTGCGGTCGCGTCCGCATCTCCGGATTGACGCAGCAGACCGACCGTCGCCCGCAGTTCGTCGAGCGCATGACCGGTGGTCTCGACGAGCTGATTCAGGCTCTTGCGGGATTGCTCCGGGCGGACGTCGAAGAGGTGGGCGGCGACTGTGGCCTGCGCATTGGCCAGGGTGATCTGATGGGCCACCAGGTCGTGCAGTTCCCGGGCGATGCGCACGCGTTCCTCGGCAACTCGCCGCCGCGCCTCGGTGTCGCGGCTCTGCTCCGCCCGTCGGGCACGCTCCTCCACGGCCGCCAGGTAGGCCCGTCGATTCTGAACCGAGTGGCCGAGTACACCGGCCATCAGCGGGAACGCCGCCACCGCCCCCATCCGGCTCGCGTCCTGCCAGGAGAGTCCCCCGGACCACGGGATGGAAGCGACCAGCAGCACCGTGGCGCTGAGCGACACCGCGCTTGCCGCGCGCCATTCGGTGCGCGCGGTGCACGCGTAGGTATAGGCGGTGATCACGGCAGGGGCCACGATGGGCGGGCTCAGCAGAAGTCCCAAGGGCTGCACCAGGACGCCGCACACGGTCGTGGCCACCAGGGCGGGTAGCGGCGCCCGGTGCCGCAACGGCAGTACGGCGCAGGACACCACCGCGATGGCGTAGGCGGTGGCGGACGGCGGTGACAGCGTGTCGTCGACCTGCACGACACCGCCGAGCAAACAGAACACGAACGCCGTCGCCGTGATCGCGCCCTCCCGCCACCACATACTGCGCGGTCGCGGGCCGGTGCCACCGGTCTCGGTCATCGCGGGCTCAGTGCCTCACCGTCGATATCCACATTCGGCAACACACGGTTCAGGGTACGGGGCAGACACCACGCCATGCTCGAACTCGCTCTTCTCCAGGTCCGGGTGTATCGCTTGGTGCGCGATGTCGCACGCTCAGAGGTCCGCAGCCGCCGCCCGGTCCAGGAACCAGACCGTCTCATCGGTGCCGTGGGCTCCCGCGCACGGCCAGTCGGCGGCGCTCGCACCGGTGTGGGCAGCGGCGACGGCCTCGGCCTTGTCGTCGCCGGCCACCAGGAACCAGACCGCACGGCTGCGGTTGACCACCGGAAGGGTCAGGGTGATCCGGCGGGGCGGCGGCTTGGGTGAATCCTCCACGGCGACCACGGGGCGCTCCGACTCCGCGGTGGCGGGGGTGTGCGGGAACAGCGAGTTGATGTGTCCTTCGCCCCCCATCCCCAACAGGTGCAGGTCGAAATGGGGTACCTGACCGGCGCCGACATCGCCGAGCATCCGCGCATAGTCGGCGGCCGCCGCATCGATGTCGTCGCCGAACTCGCCATCGGACGGAGCCATCGGGTGAATCCGGTCCGGATCGACCGGTACGTGATCGAGCAGGGCGTCGCGGGCCTGTCCGTGGTTGCGTTCCGGATCGTCGGCGGGAACGAAACGGTCGTCGCCCCAGAACAATTCCACCCGCGACCAGTCGATGTCGCCGCTGTCGGCCGCCAGGGCACGCAGGATCGCGATACCGTTGCTGCCACCGGTCAGGACCACCGACGCGACTCCGCGTTCGGCCTGTGCGCGAGTCACCAGGTCGATGAATCGGTTCGCAGCCGTCGTGACGAGGTCGTTCTTGTCGTCGAACACCAGGGATTCCGGGATCATCGCGCCACCACTTCGCTGAAATCGACATCTGCCACGCCGCGCAGTGCCTCCTCGTACACCTCGTCGACATCGAGACGACGGAGTTCCTCGACGAGGAGTTGGGGGAGATCGCGCCGCGTCATCGCGACCCGGCCGTCCGGCTTGCCTGGCTGGGAGAGCACCGCGTTGCGGTTCTCGTCGATCGACAGCACCGTCGGTCCGTCGTCGCGGACCAGGCGCACCTCGAAGCTGCCGACGTGGCGCCGGGTCGGCACGTGCAGAGCCGACTGCAGCCAGCCTGCGAGCAGGTCGACGCCCGGGGAGTCGGACGGGCCGGTGACCTCGGCGGAGATGACCGGCGTGTGCGGCGGTCGGCCGAGCGCGGAGGCGAGCAGTCCACGCCA
Organism: Gordonia sp. DT218; assembly: GCF_049847105.1. Lineage (NCBI taxonomy): Bacteria > Bacillati > Actinomycetota > Actinomycetes > Mycobacteriales > Gordoniaceae > Gordonia > Gordonia sp. DT218. Next base: position 469,384 of record NZ_JBNCNS010000005.1, read on the forward strand.
GTGCGTGATCTGTGTCCAGGCGAGATCGGAGTCGCCCGGCGCGTAGGTCGCGAGGCGGCGGGCCAGCACCGATTCCGGGTGTTCGGACTTGGATGCGTCCAGGATGCGCCGGCGGCCGAGGGTGCCCATCGGGTCTGCGATGGGATCCTCGGGCGCACTGCCCGGCCACCACGTGACGACCGGCGTGTCGGGAAGCAGGAATGGGGTGACGACCGAACGCGGGTGATCGGCGAGATCCCCCTCGAGGGTCAACACCACGACCTCCGAGGCACCCGCATCCCCACCCACGCGGATCTCCGCGTCGAGTCGGGACTCGGCGTCGCGGTCGCCGCGGGAGACCACGATCACGCGGCTGGGATGCTCGCGGCTGGCCCCGATGGCTGCCTCGATCGCACCTTCGGTCGGTTCGTTGTGTTCGGCGCAGACCACCAGGGTCAGGACGCGTCCGAGACTGATCGCCCCACCGGATTCACGCAGCGTGACGATCTTCTTCGCCACCTCGTTGGTGGAGGTGTCCGGTAACTCGACAATCATCGTGCGCCATCCAATCCGACGATCACGGGCGTCGCCATGCGCGCCCGACCCTGGTCATCATGTCGTCCGCCGACGCCGGACCCCACGTGCCCGACTCGTAGGTGTCGGGCTTGCCGCTCGACACCCAGGCCTCGATCACCGGATCGAGGATCTTCCACGCCAATTCGACCTCTTCGTTGACCGGGAAGAGCGACGGCTCGCCCAGCAGCACGTCGAGGATCAGCCGCTCGTAGGCCTCCGGCGACGCCTCGGTGAATGCGGTGCCGTAGCTGAAGTCCATGTTGACGTCGCGGACCTCCATACTGGAGCCGGGCACCTTGGAGCCAAACCGCAACGTGATGCCCTCGTCCGGTTGAACCCGGATGACCAGCACGTTCTGACTGAGTTCCTCGGTCATCGTCTTGTCGAACGGGAGGTGCGGGGCACGCCGGAAGACCAGCGCGATCTCGGTCACCCTGCGGCCCAACCGCTTTCCGGTGCGCAGGTAGAAGGGGACCCCTGCCCATCGGCGGGAGTCGACCTCGAGTGCGATCGCCGCATAGGTCTCGGTGATCGAGTTCTTGGAGAATCCCTCCTCCTCGAGCAGCCCGGGCACCTTCTGGCTGCCCTGCCAGCCAGGTCCGTACTGACCGCGCGCGGTGTTCTCGTCGTGCGGAAGGATATTCCGTGTGGCGGCCAGCACCTTGATCTTCTCGGCCTGGAGTTGCTTGGGCTCGAACGAGATCGGCTCCTCCATGGCGATGAGTGCCATCAGCTGGAGGAGATGGTTCTGGATGACGTCACGTGCGGCGCCGATCCCGTCGTAGTATCCGGCCCGGCCGCCGAGGCCGATGTCCTCGGCCATGGTGATCTGCACGTGGTCGACGTAGTGGGAGCTCCACAGGGGATCGAACAGCTGGTTGGCGAACCGCAGCGCCAGGATGTTCTGGACCGTCTCCTTGCCCAGATAGTGGTCGATGCGGAACACCGACGACTCGGGGAACACGCTGTTCACGATCGCGTTGAGTTCCTTGGCCGACTCCAGGTCATGCCCGAACGGCTTCTCGATGACGACTCGTCGCCAGCTGTCGCCCTCCTCGGTGGCGAGCCCGCTCTGCTGCAGCTGCTCACACACGGTCGGGAACGCCTTGGGCGGGACCGACAGGTAGAAGGCGTAATTGCCGTCGGTGCCGCGCTCCTTGTCGAGGCGGTGGAGCGTGTCCCGGAGCCGGGCGAACGCGTCGTCGTCGTCGAAGGAGCCGGACACGAAGCGGAACCCCTCGGCGAGGCGTTCCCAGACTTCCTCGCGGAAGCCGGTCCGCGCGTGATCGCGAACCGCGTCATGCACCACCTTCGCGAAATCCTCGTCGTCCCAATCTCGCCGGGCGAACCCGACCAACGCGAACGACGGCGGCAACAGCCCCCGGTTGGCGAGGTCATAGACCGCGGGCATCAGCTTCTTGCGTGCGAGATCACCGGTGACACCGAAGATGACCAGGCTGCTGGGGCCCGCGATCCGCGGGAGCCGTTTGTCCCGGGGTTCGCGGAGGGGATTGCTCCAGGCCGAGCCGCTGGCGGACAACAGGTCAGCCCTTCGCCGCAGCCAGTTGTTCGGCGGTCGCGGTGAGCAATTCGTTCCACGCGTCCTCGAACTTGCTGACACCCTCGTCTTCGAGCAGTGCGAACACATCGGCCAGATCCACTCCGAGAGCTGCGATCTTGTCGAAGACCTCCTGCGACTCCTGTGACAGACCGATGATCGATCCGGTGTTCACCCAGCCGTGGTCGGCGAAGGCGTCCATCGTCTTGCCGGGCATGGTGTTGACCGTGTTGGGAGCGACGAGCTCGCTGACGTAGAGGGTGTCGGGGTAGTCGGGGTTCTTCACCCCGGTCGAGGCCCACAGTGGACGCTGCGGCCGGGCGCCCTGGGCGAGCAGGTCGGGGAAGCGTGACTCGACCTCGAAGACCTCCTGGTACGCCTGATACGCCAGGCGCGCATTCGCCAGCGCGGCTTTGCCTTTCAGCTCGTCGGCCGCCGGGGTCCCGATTGCGTCGAGACGCTTGTCGATCTCGGTGTCGACGCGGGAGACGAAGAACGACGCGACCGAATGGATCGTCGACAGGTCGTGACCGCCCTGTGCGGCGGCGTCGAGCCCGTCGAGGTAGGCGTCCATCACGCCCTTGTAGCGCTCCACCGAGAAGATCAGGGTCACGTTGACACTGATGCCCTCCGCGAGGGTCCGGGTGATGGCCGGCAGGCCCGCCTTGGTGGCCGGGATCTTGATCAGCAGGTTCGGCCGGTCGACGATCTTCCACAGCTCGATGGCCTGGGCGACGGTGGCGTCGGTGTCGTGGGCCAGGCGCGGATCGACCTCGATGGACACGCGACCGTCCACTCCGTCTGATTGTTCGTAGACCGGGTGCAGCACGTCGCAGGCGTTGCGGACATCGTCGGTGGTGACCGTGCGGATGGTGGCGTCCACGTCGGCACCGCGCGCGGCGAGCTCGGTCACCTGACTGTCGTAGCTGGTGCCCTTCGACAGCGCGGCCTGGAAGATCGACGGGTTGGTGGTCACACCGACCACCGACTTGGTGGCGGTCAGTTCGGCGAGGTCGCCGGAGCTGATCAGGTCACGGGACAGGTCGTCGAGCCACACCGATACCCCGGCGGCGGACAGTTCGGCGAGCTTTTCGTTCTGGGTCACGATTCTCTCCTCTGACTCATGGCCGGGTCGCGGCCAATTGTGTTGGGCCCTCGGCTATGTGGTGACGGCCCGCTGCGCAGCGGCGATGACCGCCTCGGTGGTGATGCCGAACTGCTCGTAGAGCACCTTGTAGTCGGCGGATGCCCCGAAGTGGTCCAGCGACACGATCTCGCCGCCTGCGCCGACGATCCGGTACCACGGCATCGCGATGCCGGCCTCGACCGAGACGCGTGGGACCGTGGGCGGCAGCACCGCGTCGCGGTATCCCTGCGGCTGTTCGTCGAACCACTCGACGCACGGCATGGAGACGACACGCGCCGCGATACCTTTGTCCTTCAACGCCTTCTGGGCTTCGACCGCGAACTGAACCTCGGAGCCGGTCCCGATGATGGCCACCTCGGGATCGCCGTCGGAATCACTGAGCACGTATCCGCCCTGTGCGACGCCCGCGGCGCTGGTGCCCTCGAGGATCGGCACGTTCTGCCGGGTCAGGGCGAGCCCGGCCGGGTGGTTACGCCGGCCCAGCAGGGTCTGCCAGGCATAGGCGGTCTCGTTGGCGTCGGCCGGACGGACCACGTCGAGGTGCGGGATCGCGCGGAGCGCGGCGAGATGTTCGACCGGCTGATGGGTCGGGCCGTCCTCGCCGAGACCGATCGAGTCGTGGGTCCAGACGTAGATCGGATCGATCTCCATCAGCGACGCCAGGCGCACCGCGGGGCGCATGTAATCGGCGAACTGGAGGAAGGTGCCACCGTAGGCGCGGGTCGGACCGTGCAGCGCGATGCCCGACAGGATCGCGCCCATCGCATGCTCGCGGATGCCGAAGTGCAGGGTGCGGCCGTAGGGGTTCGCGGACCATTTCTTCGTGCTGATCGACGTCGGCCCGAACGACGCCGCACCGTCCATGGTGGTGTTGTTGCTGCCGGCGAGGTCGGCCGAGCCGCCCCACAGTTCGGGCAGCACGGGACTCAATGCGGAGAGCACCTTGCCCGACGCGGCGCGGGTGGCGACATCTTTGTCGCCGGGCGTCCAGGACGGCAACGCGTCGGTCCAGCCGTCGGGCAGTTCATGCGCCTGCAGACGGTCGAACAGGGCCTTGGTGTCCGGATTGGCGCTCGCCCAGGTGTCGAAGCCCTTCGACCACTCGGCCTTCGCGGCGGCGCCCCGTTCGAGGAGGGCGCGGGTGTGGTTGATCACCTCGTCGGAGACGTCGAAGTTCTTGTCCGGGTCGAAACCGAGGATCTTCTTGGTCTCGGCCACCTCGTCGTCGCCGAGTGCCGATCCGTGGGCGGCGCCGGTGTTCATCTTGGTCGGTGCCGGGTAGCCGATGATGGTGCGCAGACAGATGATCGACGGTTTGTCGGTCACCCCCTTGGCGGCCTCGATCGCCGCCTCGATGGCCACCACGTCCTCGCCGCCCTCGACGGTCTGCACATGCCAGCCGTAGGCCTCGTAACGCTTCGCGACATTCTCGGACAGCGCGATGTCGGTGTCGTCCTCGATCGAGATCTGGTTCTGGTCGTAGAACACGATCAGGTTGCCGAGCTGCTGGGTGCCGGCGAGCGACGACGCCTCGGAGGTGACGCCCTCCTCGATGTCGCCGTCGGAGGCGATCGCGTAGATGAAATGGTCGAACGGGCTGGCGCCGGGCGCAGCGTCCGGGTCGAACAGTCCGCGCTCGTACCGCGAGGCCATGCTCATGCCGACGGCGGAAGCGAGACCCTGACCGAGTGGTCCGGTGGTGATCTCCACACCCTTGGTGTGGCGGAACTCGGGGTGACCGGGGGTCAGAGAGCCCCAGGCGCGCAGCGCCTCGAGGTCGGACAGTTCGAGTCCGAATCCACCGAGATAGAGCTGGATGTAGAGGGTGAGGCTGGAGTGCCCGCAGGAGAGGACGAATCGGTCGCGTCCGACCCATCCGGTGTCCGCGGGATCGTGGCGCATCACGCGCTGGAACAGGGTGTAGGCGAGTGGGGCGAGGCTCATCGCCGTGCCCGGATGGCCGCTGCCGCATTTCTGCACGGCGTCGGCGGCCAGCACTCGGGCGGTGTCGACCGCGCGGGTGTCCACCTCGGTCCAGTCGTCGGGGTGGGCCGTCTGGGTCAATACGCGGATGTCGTCTGTGAGCGCCACGGTCGTGCTGTCTCCTGTGCAGGTCGGTGCGAATACGGTCGCAAGTCCTCGGTTGTACAAGTTCACGGTGTGTGCGTGCGCGCCGCCCGGGAGTTCGGCAGCTACCCGTCCAGACTAATCTGCTGGACCGTCGCTTGCTTCGGCGAGTGACGCGAAACCCACGACTGTGGGTTCCCGTCGAGGTCGCCCGGCCGCGACGGACTCGATTATTCGATCGTCGATACCACCGTCTACCATGCTCTGTAGTAGCCCTGGTCGTGGAGCAACACCCTCGGGGCAGACGAGGAGAGGCCGTGAGGATTGGGGAGCGCGTGAGCGGAGATCTGTCCGCCGCATCCCGCGGTACCCAGGAGGCCTCCATCGCGCATGACGCGTCGTCGGAGCGTTCCGGTGGGTCGATTCTCTCGCGGACCAAGGCGGCTGTCCTCGCCTACGTCGCACTGACCAAACCGCGTGTGATCGAGCTGCTGCTGGTGGCGACGATCCCGGTGATGCTCCAGGCCGATCGCGGCCACGTCGACATAGCGTTGATCGCGTTCACCCTGCTCGGCGGCTGGCTCGGGGCCGGCAGCGCAAACACACTCAACATGGTCGCCGATGCCGACATCGATCAGAAGATGAAGCGCACGGCACGCAGGCCGCTGGCACGCCACGCCGTCTCCACCCGAAGCGCGCTGATCTTCGGCATCGTTCTGTGGATCGGGTCATTCGCGGTTCTCTGGTGGGCCGCCAACCTGCTGAGCGCCCTCCTGGTGACCGCGACGATCGCGTTCTATGTGGGCGTCTACACGCTGATCCTGAAGCGCCGCACGTGGCAGAACGTGGTGTGGGGCGGCGCGGCCGGATGCATGCCGACCCTCGTCGGCTGGGCCGCCGTGACCGGAAGTATCAGTTGGCAGCCGATCGTGCTGTTCCTGGTGATCTTCTTCTGGACGCCACCACATACGTGGGCGCTGGCGATGCGCTACAAGGAGGACTACCGGGCGGCCGGAGTGCCGATGCTGCCGGTGATCGCCACCGAGGAGCGGGTGACCCGCCAGATGCTCTGGTACACCTGGGCCACCGTGCTCTCGTCCCTGGTACTCATCATCGGGACCAGCTGGATCTACGCGGGCGTCGCCGTTCTCGCCGGTGCCTGGTTCACCAGCCGCGTGCAGCGGCTGTACCGGGAGACTCGCGCCGGTGCCGAGGTGACGCCCCTGAAGGTATTCCTGCAGTCGAACGAATACCTCGCCATCCTGTTCTGCGGCCTGGCCATCGATGCTGTGGTCAATCTGCCGCTCATCACCAGCTACTTCTGACGCTCGCTCAGCCGCCGACGGCAACCGGTTTCGCGCCGACAGCAACACGAAACTCGCCGAAAGAACCGGTAGATGGGTTCCCTCGGCGAGAATTCGGTTGCTGTCGGGATCTCAGCCGGGAACGAGGACCGTGGTGCCGGTCGTCGCGCGCGCCTCGAGGGCGCGTTGGGCGTCGGCGGCATCCGCGAGTCGATGGTGCTGGCCCACCCGGACATCGATGTCGCCGTCGGCGATCGCGCCCAGGAACTCGCCCGCCCGCCAAGCCAGTTCGTCAGCGTCGGCGATGAAGTGCGCGAGTGTCGGCCGGGTCACCGACAACGAGCCGGCCGCGTTCAGACGCTGGAGGTCGAAGGGCGGCACCGGTCCGGACGCAGCGCCGAACAGGACAACGATGCCGCGCACCGCAGTCGACGCCAGCGACTGTTCGAAGGTGTCCGCGCCGACACCGTCGAAGACCACCCGGACGCCGTTCCCGTCGGTCAGTGAGCGCACCTCCTCCGCGAGGGCGTCGCTGTACCGCAGGACGTGATCGGCGCCGGCTGCGGTCGAGAGAGCGGCCTTCTCGTCATCGGACACCGTGGTGATGACACGGAGTCCGCGGAGCTTGGCGAGCTGTGTGAGGATGAGTCCGACACCACCCGCACCGGCATGGATGAGCACGGCGTCACCCGATCGGGGATGTGCGCTGCCGTCCAGGAGATAGTGGGCGGTCAGACCACGCAGCATGGCCGAACCCGCGACGTCGTCGGCGACGTGGTCGGGCACCGGGATCGCACGGACCGCGCGGACGGCGACCAGTTCCGCATAGCTCGCAGGAGCATCCACCCAACACACACGTTGTCCGACGACGACGGTGTCCACTTCGGAACCGACCGACACCACCTCGCCGGCGCCTTCGGTACCCGGGATGTACGGCGGTACCGACGGGTAGAGGCCGCGCCGCAGGTAGGTGTCGATGAAGTTGACCCCGATCGCCGCGGTGCGGACCAGGATCTCGTCGGGTGCCGGGATCGGGTCGTCGACGGTGGCGAACTCGAGAACCTCCGGGCCACCATGGCGAACCACCTGAATTGCACGCATGGCTCAGTTCTACCGCAGCGAGCGGGCCGATCGGCCCCCGGTATGCTCGGGAACCATGAGCGAGCAGCCTGAATCCGACACCGCCGACGTGACGACCACGCCCGTCGAGGCTCCGCAGAGCGTGGTCGCCTCGATCAAGGGATTCATCGGCCGTGAAGGCGGTTCCGCCAAGGCGGTGCTGCAGCCGATCGGTGCGGCCGGCGTACGGATCACCCTGGTGGGGGAGCAGGGCGGGATTCTCGGTGACCGGGTCGTCGACGATGTCGCGACCGCGGAGGCCGTCGTCGAGGCCGTCGACGGTCTGGAGGCCGCGGAGTGGGACCGCGACCTGACGTCGGCGGCCACCGTGTCGCCATCGCACTATCGCAAGATGGCGGGCTGGGTGGCCCGTCAGAGCCGCTTCCCCAAGGCCCGCAACCGCGCGATTCTCTGAGCGCACGGGCCGGTCTCTCGGGGAGGCGGTCCCGTGGCGGGACTCCGTGATCGGCGCTGGACGTGATCGGCGGACGGCGCTAGACGTCCGTGGTCGTGGTCTCCGTGGTCGTGGCGTTCTCGTCGGTCACCGTGCGGGTGCCGAACTGCAGGATCATCCAGGTCGCGACGATCAGCAGCATGGCACTGACGGTCATGTGCGCGATCACCAGGGCGATCGGCAGCCCGGTGTTGTATTGGACCACTCCCAGGATGCCCTGCACGGCGATCAGACCGAGGAACGTGTAGGCCGTCCGCTGTTCGGGGAGTCTGAGCGCCCGGGTGAAGACCGCGGCCGCGACGGCGAGCCCGATCAGCACGAAGACCGCGTCGGCGTGCAACTGGGTGGCGTGATCGGGGGCGAGCCCGTTGCGTCGCGCCTCGGTGTCGCCGGCATGCGGACCGGACCCGGTGACGACGGTGCCCAGGTAGATGGTTGCCCAGGTCACCAGGTACTGCAGTACGGCGAGACTGCGACCTAGTCGGGTTCCGGGACCGACCGGCGGGGGCGGCGGAGCATCGGGGCGCAGCCGGTACACGAGGACGGTCGCGCCGGACACCAGGACCATCGAGAGCACGAAGTGCAGCGAGACGACCCACGGGTTGAGCTTGGTCAACACGGTGATCCCGCCGATCACCCCCTGGAACGGGATGCCGAGGGCGAGCAGGGTGACCAGCCATTTGTCCCGCCGGGCGGAACGTGCGTAGCGCAACACCGCCACCCACGCCGCGATCGCGACGATCGTGAGGACCCAGGTCAGCATGCGGTTGCCGAACTCGATGACGCCGTGCACACCGAGTGCCTCATGGGGCACGAAGGAGTCGTCGGTGCACCGCGGCCAGGTGGGGCATCCGAGCCCGGATCCGGTCAGGCGGACCGCGCCTCCGGTGGAGACGATGCCGACGTTGGCGACCAGGAGGGCGACGGCCCACCAGTAGACGAAGCGGGCGGTCGGGCGGCCGAATCCGGGCAGCCGCGCGAAACGGCCCGTGCCGGCCTTCGGAGGCCGCGCATCGGCTTCCACCACAGGTGGATTCGCCGCCCCGGTCGTCTCGGGAACTGACGTCTTGGGAACTGTCATTGGAACCGGAACCACCTCACCGCGAGCACGGCGGCACCGACCGCCCATGCCAGCAACACACCTATGCCGAAGAAATCCACCGAGCCGTGGGTCGCCTGATCGAGCGCCTCGGTCAGCGCCCCCGACGGAACACAACGCGCTATCCAATGCGCAGCGGCCGGCACCCGGTCGCCCATCACGACGAGACTGCCGATGCCGACCAGCGCGAACCACAGCAGGTTGGCCAGCGCCAGCACGACCTCCGCCTTCAACGTCCCACCGAGGAGCAGGCCGAGTGCGGAGAAGGTGGCGGTGCCCACCGCGATGACCACCACGCCCAGCGCCAGTCCGAGCGGGGAGGGTCGCCAGCCGAACGCCATACCGATGCCACCGATGATCAGGGCCTGCAAGGCGACCACGATCACCACCGCGATCGATTTTCCGGCGATGATGCCCCAGCGCGGGATCGGTGTCGCGCCAAGACGTTTGAGTGCGCCGTAGCGACGGTCGAAACCGAGGGCGATGGCCTGTCCGGTGAACGCGGTGGACATCACCGCGACGGTCATGATGGCCGGCACGAAGGTGGCGGCACGTTCCGCCGGCGTCGAACCGAGACCTGTGTCGACCGGGAGAAGGCACAGCCCGATCAGCAGTGTGATCGGAATGAACATGGTGAGCAGGAGCTGCTCGCCGTTGCGCAGCAGGAGCGTCAGCTCCATCCTCGACTGCGCGGTGAGGATCGCGGGCAGCGATGCGGGGCGCGGCCGCGGGGCGAACGTCCCGGCGGCGAACCGGTTGGTCGTCGTGGTCATGATCGCAGCGCCCGTCCGGTGAGGTCGAGGAAGACATCCGAGAGGCTGCGCGTCTCGACCCGAAGGTCGGTGGCAAGCACGTCGATCTTCGCGCACCACGCGGTGACGGTGGCGAGTATCTGTGGGGTCACGGGACCACGCACGAGGTAGACGCCGGGCGTGGTCTCCGAACAGCGGTACTCCTCGGGCAGCGCGAGCCCGAGCATCGTCATGTCCAGCCCACGGGGAGCGGAGAACCGGAGCTCGTTCTCGGCACCCCGGTGCGTGAGGTCCTTCGGTGTGCCGGACGCGACGACGCGCCCGTTGTCGATGATCACCACCTGATCGGCGAGTTCTTCGGCCTCGTCCATGAGATGGGTGGTCAGCAGTACTGACACGCCGTCATCGCGGAGTCGATCGATCAACTCCCACACCATGATCCGCGCGTGTGCATCGAGGCCGGCAGTGGGCTCGTCGAGGAACACCAGATCGGGCCGCCCGACGATCGCACAGGCCAGCGAGAGGCGCTGCTGCTGGCCGCCGGACAGTCGCCGGAACGACGTGCGCGCACAATCGGTCAGCCCCATCGCCTCGAGTAGCCACGCAGGGTCGATCGGGTCCGCGCTGTAGGCCGCGCAGAGCCTGAGCATCTCCTCGGCACGGGCACCCGGATAGGCGCCACCGCCCTGCAACATCACGCCGATCCGGCGGCGCAGGGCGTCGTTGTCTGCGACCGGATCGAGTCCGAGAACCTCGACTCGTCCCGCGTCGGGCGCGAGGAAGCCCTCGCAGATCTCGACGGTCGTGGTCTTGCCCGCGCCGTTCGGGCCGAGCAGCGCGAGGATGGTGCCGGCTTCGAGCCGGAGGTCCAGCCCGTCGACAGCGGTCCGGTCGCCGTAACGCTTCACCATGCCCGTGGCGCAGAGGGCCGGGGCCCCGGAGCGGCCCGTACTCACCGTGCGGCCATCGTCCGGTCGATGATCAGGTCGTCGATCATCACCGTCGTACCGCTGTCGGATCGTCGTGCCGCGCACATGGGCCAGACTATTCGTTCGGCGTCGTCGTCCCAAAAACGCGGATTCGCCGCGCCGGGTCCGTCCTCAGTCCGCGTCGGTGCCCTCACGGACCGATTCACGTCCCCGACGACCCCGCCACCATCGGTGCACCGGCAGGTCCTCGAAGAACAGCGCGGTCATCACCGCGACCATGATCACGCCCGCCAGGAGCCCTTGGGCCAGTACGACTCCGCTGGTGTTGGAGCTCGTCGGCATCACCACGATCGCGATGATCGCAGAGACCGCGATGGTGGTCAGGCGGAACCACGGGCGGGTCGCCCAGGCCGCGAGCGGGATCACCGCCCACAGCAGATACCAGGCCTGGACGAAGGGGAAGAAGACGACGACTGTGGCCATTGACACACCGAGAGCACCGAGCGGATGCAATCGGCCGCCGAGGCAGGCGAGCATCCAACGCACGATGAAGACCGCCGCCACGAGCTCGCCGAGCGGACGGCCGACCTCGAGGATCGCCTGGGTCTGGTCGCCGAGGCCCAGTGCGAGCCCGAGACGGCCCGTGGTCACCGACAACAACGTCGGCATGGACATCCAGGACCGCACCACTGCGCCGGTGGACCCGGTGCTAGTCCATCCGAAGCCGAGTCCGGTACCGACCGAGATCCCGACCATGACGACGGCCAGGACGGCCGCGTAGAACGCCGCCGACGAGCCGAGTGCCGCGATGCTCCGGCGTGATCGTTCCCACCATTGGTCGATCGGTGCGTTGCGAAGTGCCGGCAGGATGGCACCCCATCGTTGGGCGAGCGCGATACCGACGAATCCGAGTGCCAGCAGCGACGTCACCTTGACCATCGCCGATGCCGAGATGACCGCGGCGCCGGCGATCAGCGTCCACCCGGCGGCACTGGGCCACCACGACGAGGACCTGCGTAGTCGATCCGCACCGTAGATCGCGCGGAAGGACAGTTCCAGGCCGACCAGCATCATGCCGAGCATCAGGGCCTCGTTGTGGATGCCACCCACCAGATGCAGGATCAGCAGCGGGTTCATCGCGCCGAGCCAGAGGGCCGCCACCGATGACACCCCGCAGCGCCGGGCCAGCCGCGGCAGCGCCCACACGATCAGAGCGATTCCGAACAGTGCCACCAGGCGATGCAGGAAGATCGCCGCGGTGATGTTGTCGCCGGTGACGGCCGTGATGCCCTTGCCGATCCACAGGAACAAGGGGCCGTAGGGGGCCGGGGTGTCCCGCCACAGATTGGGCACCGACCGGGTCAGCACGTGATCGACACCGAGTCCGCGGACCGGACTGACCACATACGGATCCATCCCGCGGAACGCGATCGCGCTCTGCGCGAGATAGGAGTAGATGTCCTTGGACAGCAGCGGTGGCGCGACGATGATCGGCGCGATCCAGAGCATGAGGGTGCGGTCGGCCTGCTGACGCGTCATCCGGCGTTCCGGGCTGCGTCCCCGGCGTACCTCGACGCTGAAGCGTCCGACGGCAAATCGGCCGATCAGCAACCAGGCGACGACCAGCATGATGGTGCCGCCGATCGAGAGCGTGAGGGCCGTACTCCACATCCGCGACGGGAGGGACAGCACGCGCATTCCGGCCACGGGGTTCTGCAGCACCGGGACCTGCCCCGTACCCAGTGACCCGATCAGCAGGAGGATCGCTCCGGTCGCCCCGAACAGCTTGATGCGCAGGAGGCGCCGGTTCTCGGCCGCGTTGAGCGGGCCGACCTCGCGCTCGTCGTCGTGCAGACGCGCGACGGTCTTGCCATAATCGCCTCGACGGTCGATGGTGTCGTCGACCTGGGCGGGGTCGGTACGGGATCGGTTCCGGCTCAGCCCGAGGTAGTCGACGCTCCGGCGCAGGGCCTGGTGAGGCGAGCGAGCCCATTGCGGCAGCGCGCGGCCCCGACTCCGCGGCACTGTGGTTTCTGGCACGCCGACGACTCTAGTGCCCCGACTCTAGTGCCCCGTCCGCGCTGCGAGGATTCGCCACACGTGCGGCACTGACCAGGTTCGGTAAGGGCAGCCTTGCTGGCATGCGGGAAGCAATTACGACACACTTGTGTTGTGAAAACCATGAGGAGCGATACAGCGCTGCCCAAGGGCGCGCCCAGCGGCCCCTCTGATGGGGCCACCGCGAATGCCGGTCATCACGACGGGCAGACACGTGCTGCCGTGATCTCCCTGCTGGTCGAGGACGGTCCGCTGACCGCGAGTGAGATCGCCGATCGCCTCGGTATCAGCGCTGCGGGTGTCCGACGGCACCTCGACGCACTCGTCGAGGTGGGCGACGTGGAGACCTCATCCTCGGGATTCGGACGCCGTGGTCGCGGCCGTCCGGCCAAGTGGTTCCAGCTCACCGCGACCGGCCGGGGCAAGTTGCGCCACGCATACGACGACCTCGCGGGCGCGGCGATGCGCAGACTGCGGACCGTCGGCGGCGAGTCCGCGGTCGAGGCGTTCGCCCGCGACCGCGTCGAGGAGATCGTCGCGACCGTGGTGCCCGCCGACGAGTCCGGATCGGTCGCCACCACGGTGAACGACATCGCCGATGCATTGACCAGTGCGGGTTTCGCGGCCAACACCCGTGAGGTCGGTACCGGGATGCAGATCTGCCAGCATCATTGTCCGGTCGCCCATGTGGCCACCGAGTTCCCGGAGCTGTGCGAGGCGGAGACCGCGGTGTTCACCGAACTGCTCGGCACCCACGTGCAGCGGCTGGCGACCATCGCGAACGGCGATTGTGCCTGTACCACCCATGTTCCGCTCCACCCCCCGCCGGAAGGGGTCACGGTCCCGTCCGGCACCACCATCCAGACGACAGCGAGCGATGCACAGCCCGCATCCGCTCACCCGATGAAGACGAGTCGAAAGGCTTCGCGATGACAGTCACCGAACCAACCGCGACCGACACCGCCACCCCCGTCAAGCCCTCGCCCCTCACCCAGGAGCAGACCATCGCGTCGCTGGGCAACTACGGGTACGGCTGGGCGGATTCCGACGTCGCCGGTGCCAGCGCAAAGCGCGGTTTGTCCGACGCGATCGTCGCCGACATCTCGGCGAAGAAGAGCGAGCCGGAATGGATGCTCGAGCAGCGTCTCAAGGCCTTGCGCATCTTCGATCGCAAGCCGATGCCGCACTGGGGTGCCGAACTCGACGGCATCGACTTCGACAACATCAAGTACTTCGTGCGGTCGACCGAGAAGCAGGCGGCAACCTGGGATGATCTGCCTGCGGACATCAAGAACACCTACGACAAGCTCGGCATCCCCGAGGCCGAGAAGCAACGTCTGGTCTCCGGGGTCGCGGCGCAGTACGAGTCCGAGGTGGTCTATCACCAGATCCGTGAAGACCTCGAGGAGCAGGGTGTCATCTTCCTCGACACCGACACCGCGCTCAAGGAGCACCCGGAGATCTTCCAGGAGTACTTCGGATCGGTGATCCCGGCCGGCGACAACAAGTTCTCCGCTCTCAACACCGCGGTGTGGTCGGGAGGATCGTTCATCTACGTGCCGCCGGGGGTCCACGTCGACATCCCGCTGCAGGCCTACTTCCGGATCAACACCGAGAACATGGGTCAGTTCGAGCGGACGCTGATCATCGTCGACGAGGGCGCGTACGTGCACTACGTCGAGGGTTGCACCGCGCCGATCTACAAGACCGACTCGCTGCACTCGGCCGTCGTCGAGATCATCGTCAAGAAGGGCGGCCGCTGCCGGTACACGACCATTCAGAACTGGTCGAACAACGTCTACAACCTGGTCACCAAGCGTGCCAAGGCCGAGGCCGGCGCCACCATGGAGTGGATCGACGGCAACATCGGTTCCAAGGTCACGATGAAGTACCCGGCCGTCTGGCTGACCGGTGAGCACGCCAAGGGCGAGGTGCTCTCGGTCGCGTTCGCCGGCGAGGGACAGCACCAGGACACCGGCTCCAAGATGGTGCACCTGGCGCCCAACACGTCGAGCAACATCGTGTCCAAGTCGGTTGCCCGCGGCGGCGGCCGCGCCTCGTATCGCGGCCTGATCAAGATCAACAACGGTGCACACGGCAGCCGCTCGACGGTGAAATGTGATGCCCTGCTCGTCGACACGATCTCCCGCAGCGACACCTATCCGTATGTCGACATCCGTGAGGACGACGTGACCATGGGTCACGAGGCCACGGTGTCGAAGGTCAGTGACGACCAGCTCTTCTATCTCATGAGTCGCGGTCTGACCGAAGACGAGGCGATGGCCATGGTGGTGCGCGGATTCGTCGAGCCGATCGCCAAGGAACTCCCGATGGAGTACGCGCTCGAACTCAACCGCCTCATCGAACTGCAGATGGAAGGAGCCGTCGGCTGATGGCAGATCCCACATTGCCCGTGTCGGCGACCCCGGGCGCGCCGGTCGCCCCCGTCAACCGCGGCGAAGCCGCCCCCGTCAACCGCGGCGAAGCCGCCCCCGTCAACCGCGGCGAAGCCGCCCCCGTCAACAAGGGGGAGATGTTCACCTCCTTCGATGTCGAGGCGTTCGAGGTGCCCAGTCCCCGCGAAGAGGTGTGGCGGTTCACCCCGTTCCGCCGGCTGCGCGGACTACACAACGGCTCGGCTCAGCGCACGGCTGATCCGACGTTCGAGATCTCCGGCCCCGACGAGGGCGTGAGCGTGGAGACCGTCGGCCGCGACGACAAGCGCCTCGGCCAGGGTGGCATCCCGTTCGACCGAGTGTCCGCCCAGGCGTTCTCGTCGTTCACCGACGCCACCGTGGTGACCATCGGCCGTGAGGTCGAATTGTCCGAGCCCGTCGTCGTCGACATGACCGGTCCGGGAGAGGGCGAAGTCGCCTTCGGCCACCTGCAGATACGCCTCGAGGCCTTCGCCCGCGCCGTGGTCGTCCTCGACCAGAAGGGCAGCGGCACCTACGCCGAGAACGTCGAGTTCGTGGTCGGCGACAGTGCGGCGCTGACCGTGGTGAACGTGCACGACTGGGCAGACGACATGGTGCATGTGGCAGCGCACCATGTCCGGGTCGGACGTGACGCCGTCGTGCGGCACTTCGCGATCAGCCTCGGCGGCAACCTCGTCCGGCTCTCTCCGGTCGTCCACTACGACGCGCCCGGCGGGGACGTCGAGTTGTGGGGCCTCTACTTCGCCGATGCCGGCCAGCACCTCGAACAGCGTCTGCTGGTCGATCACAGCCAGCCGAACTGCCGGTCGAACGTGGTCTACAAGGGTGCCCTGCAAGGCGACCTCAGCGGTGACCGCACCCGAGAGGCCCACACGGTCTGGATCGGCGACGTGCTGATCCGTCCGGCAGCCGAGGGGACCGACACGTTCGAGCTCAACCGCAACCTCGTCCTGACCGACAACGCCCGCGCCGACTCGGTGCCCAACCTGGAGATCGAGACCGGCGAGATCGTCGGTGCCGGACATGCCAGCGCAACCGGTCGATTCGACGACGAACAGCTGTTCTACCTGCAGGCCCGAGGCATCCCCGAGGATCAGGCCCGTCGCCTGGTGATCCGTGGGTTCTTCCGCGAGATCATCGCCAAGATCTCCGTGCCCGACATCCGTGAACGGCTAGAGGCCGCCGTCGAATACGAGCTCGAGATCGCCGGCGCCTGAGCCGGTTCACGAGCACAGCCCCACCCACGAGCATCAAGGAACACAACTACCGTGACCACACTGGAAATCCGTGACCTGCACGTCGACGTCGCGCAGAGCGACACCGACGCCGACCCCATCCACATCCTGAAGGGTGTGAACCTGGCCGTGTCGTCGGGTGAGACGCACGCCATCATGGGCCCCAACGGCTCGGGCAAGTCCACCCTCTCGTACGCGATCGCCGGCCACCCGAAATATCAGGTGACCCAGGGCTCCATCACCCTCGACGGCGAGGATGTCCTCGAGATGAGTGTCGACGAGCGCGCCCGCGCAGGGCTGTTCCTCGCCATGCAGTACCCGGTCGAGGTGCCCGGGGTGTCGATGTCGAACTTCCTGCGGACCGCCGCGACCTCGGTGCGCGGCGAAGCGCCCAAGCTGCGTCACTGGGTCAAGGAGACCAAGGAGGCGATGACGGCGCTGGAGATCGATCCGTCCTTCGGAGAGCGCAGCGTCAACGAAGGGTTCTCCGGCGGTGAGAAGAAGCGTCACGAGATCCTGCAGCTCGGCTTGCTCAAGCCCCGGATCGCCATCCTCGACGAGACCGACTCGGGCCTCGACGTCGACGCGCTGCGCGTCGTCAGTGAGGGTGTGAACCGGTACAAGGACCATGAGCACGGTGGTGTCCTGCTGATCACGCACTACACGCGCATCCTGCGCTACATCCAGCCGGACTTCGTCCATGTGTTCGTGAACGGACGCATCGTCGAGTCCGCCGGACCGGAGCTCGCCGACGAACTCGAAGAGAACGGTTACGTCCGCTTCACGTCGGCGGCCGCTGCCGGCTGAACCCACCCGGTGAAGGAGGTACCGTCATGACGCTCTCTCCCGAAACCGTCGCGCCCACCTTGGATGTCGAACGACTGCGCGCGGACTTCCCGATCTTGTCGCGCACGGTCCGTGACGACAAGCCGTTGGTCTACCTGGATTCGGGTGCGACGTCGCAGCGGCCGGTACAGGTGCTCGACGCCGAGCGTGAGTTCCTGACGACGCACAACGCGGCCGTGCACCGGGGGGCTCACCAGCTCGCCGAGGAGGCGACCGACGCCTACGAGGGCGCGCGGGCGACCATCGCCGCCTTCGTCGGTGCGACGCCCGAGACGATCGTGTTCACCAAGAACGCGACCGAGGGGCTCAACCTCGTGACCTACACGCTCGGCGACGACCGGTCGGCCGAGGTGCTGGATGGTCGTCCCCTCGGTCCGGGTGACACCGTGGTGATCACCGAGCTCGAGCACCACGCGAATCTGGTCCCATGGCAGGAACTCTGCCGTCGGACCGGTGCCACGTTGAAGTGGTACGGGGTCACCGAGGACGGCCGGATCGACCTCGATTCGCTGACGCTCGACGAGACGGTCAAGGTCGTCTCGTTCACCCACCAGTCCAACGTCACCGGCGCGGTCGCCGATGTGGACGAGATCGTCCGCCGGGCCCGCGAGGTGGGTGCGGTCGTCGTCCTCGACGCCTGCCAGTCGGTGCCACACACAGCCGTCGACTTCGCCGCGCTCGGCGTCGACTTCGCCGCGTTCTCGGGGCACAAGATGTTCGGGCCGTCCGGCGTCGGTGTGCTCTACGGCCGGGCAGGGCTGCTCGATGCGTTGCCGCCCTTCATCACCGGTGGTTCGATGATCGAGACCGTGTCGATGGAGGTGTCCACGTATGCGCCGTCGCCACAACGATTCGAGGCGGGCGTGCCGATGACGTCGCAGGTCGTCGGGCTCGGCGCAGCCGTCGACTATCTGACCGCGATCGGTATGGATACCGTTGCGGCACATGAGCATCAGCTGACCGCGTACGCACTCGAACGCCTGGCGGCGATCGACGGTCTGCGGATCGTCGGCCCGACCGCTGCCGAGCAGCGGGGCGGCGCCGTCTCGTTTCTCGTCGACGGTCTGCACGCGCACGATCTCGGTCAGATCCTCGACGACGAGGGCGTCGCGATCCGTGTCGGCCACCACTGCGCGTGGCCCCTGCACAAGCGCTTCGGGGTGGCCGCCACGGCTCGTGCCTCGTTCGCCGCGTACAACACCCTGTCCGAGGTCGACGCGCTGGCCGATGCGATCGTCAAGGCGCAGAACTTCTTCGGGGTGATCGGGGCGAGCGAGAGGGGGGACCGCTAGCGATGCGGATGGAACAGATGTACCAGGAGGTGATCCTGGACCATTACAAGCACCCGCATGGCCGTGGCCTGCGTGAGCCGTTCGGTGCCGAGGTACACCACGTGAACCCGACGTGCGGTGACGAGATCACGCTGCGGGTCGCGCTCTCCGCCGACGGGTCGACCGTCGAGGACATCTCCTATGACGGACAGGGCTGTTCGATCTCGCAGGCATCGACCTCAGTGCTCCACGATCAGCTCGTCGGGCAGCCGGTCGACGAGGCCCTCACCACCTTGGACTCCTTCAACGCGATGATGACCTCGCGCGGCGCGGACGAGGGCGACGAGGACGTCATCGGCGACGGCGTCGCGTTCTCCGGTGTCAGCAAGTACCCGGCCCGCGTCAAGTGTGCTCTGCTTGGATGGATGGCCTTCAAGGACGCGTTGGCCCAGACAGTCGACAGTGATGAACCTTCAGAAGTGGAGTCGGTATGAGTGACGAAACAACCACAGCACCGGAGGCCCCGACGACGTCGTTGCCCCAGCTCGAGGACGTCGAGGAGGCGATGCGAGACGTCGTCGATCCCGAACTCGGTATCAACGTCGTGGACCTGGGTCTCGTCTACGGCATCGAGGTCACCGAGGAGGCGGTCGCCAAGATCGACATGACCCTCACCTCGGCAGCCTGTCCGCTCACCGACGTGATCGAGGATCAGTCGCGGGCCGCGTTGGTGAACAGCGGGTTGTGCACCGACATGGAGATCAACTGGGTCTGGATCCCGCCGTGGGGACCGGACAAGATCACCGACGACGGGCGCGAACAGCTACGCGCCCTGGGCTTCACCGTCTAAATCGGGCGGCGCGGTCTGATGCCGGAGGCCAACGACGACCGGGCCTCGACCAAGGGCAGGTTCCGGCGCGTCCGACGATGGCAGCCGCCGCGTTACGAGTCGCGGGTGGAGAGGGTGATCCGCGAGGCCACCGAGCGCGGTGAGTTCGACAACCTCCCCGGCATGGGCAGCCCTCTCGACCTGAGCGACGCCGACGATCCCGATTGGTGGGTCAAGCGGAAGATCCGTGACGAGAATCTCGATTCGTCGGCGTTGCTGCCGATGCCGTTGCAACTGCGCAAGGAGGCCCAGGGCTTCCCCGAATCGCTGCGCAGCATCGCCGACGAGAGCGCGGTGCGCGAGATCCTCACCGACTTCAACCGTCGGGTACGCGAAGCCCACCTGGGATCGCGTGCCGGCCTTCCCACGCTGATCACGGCCCACACTGTCGTCGTCGACGACCTCGTCCGTCAGTGGCGAGATCTGCGGGCCAGGTAGATGGGGCCGGATAGGCCGGGTGTGAGGCAGTTCGACAGACCCGGAGACGTTGTTAGGCTGGATGACGTACGGACCTACGCGAGTTTCGAAAGAGGTGCGCGATGACCGTCAATGATGCGATCCCGTCTGCCGACGACGCCGACCTGATCGAACAGTCCATCGACGTCGAACCCGATGGAGCAGAGGACGATTCCGACGTGTATCCGGTCACCAGCCGCGACACCGTCGAGGATGAGGCCGACGCGTTCGCGCCCGTCACCCGCGAGCAGCGTCGCTGACGGGCGCGCGACCCGTCACCGCGCGGACGAGCGAACGTCGTGTCGTCTGGTCGGTGTGCGCGAACATCGTCGCCATCGCCGACAGCGTTCCGGTCAGGTCCTCCCGACCCGTCAGGTAGGCACGCTGTCGCTCGACCGGCAGACGTGCGAATGTCGCGAAGAAGCGACGTGTCTGCTCGGCATCGAGAGCCAGCACAGCGCGCAGGCCTGCGGATCTGAGCCGATACACCGCGCGGGCCGGAATCGGCCAGAGGGCCGACTGTGGATCCTCACCGGTGGCCACCGCATCCGCGACAACGTCGGCGGCTCTCAGCGAGGCACCGATGCTGTAGCCCGTGGCCGGGTGCAGTAGGCCGCCCCGGGCGCCAAACTGCAGTGATCGGCTTCGCCATGGCGTCCGTGGTCCACTCAGGGCGAAGGACACCGATTCCGTTTGCGTTGCCGACGCCACGGCCGCAGCGCCCAATCGCCGCTCGAGTCGGGAGCGCAGTTGTCCCATCGACAGCGGTGGGTCTCCCGCGAGACACGTTTCCTCCAGTAGGAATCGCTTGTCGTCGAGCGGCACGGCATAGAGAAACGATGCGATACCGAGTGCGTCGTCCGGTGTGACAGGGGTCCAGTCCATCAGGACGGCATCGGCGTCCCGCAGGATCGGTCGTGCCCGCTCGCGTGGCACCACCACGCCCCAGGCCGTCTGGCGCGGTCCGCGGCCGGCCGTGCCGCGGGCGTCGACGACCCGTGCGGTTCGGATTGGTCCCGACTCGGTGATCACCTGATCATCCGCCACCACTTGTGCTGTCCCGGCGACAATCCGCGCGCCGTCGACGTCGAGGGTCCGGCGCAGGCCTGGGTTGTCGAAGATGGCGTAACCACGCTCGATGCGTACGGCGTCAGGGGTCCGGACCTCCACCGAATCAGTCTGTGCGGACAGGGCATCGACGGGGATCCAGGCGGGAATCTCGTCGGCCCAGCATGCATAGGTCGGCCGCCACGGCCGGGACGGATGCGGATCGACGAGCGTGACCTCGACGCCGCGTCGCAGCAGACGGTGGGTCACCGCGCGACCTGCCGGTCCCGCGCCGACCACCACGACGTCGGTCATCGCATCTGTCACAAGCTCGTCTCTGTCACGAGTGCGTCTGTGTCACGAGTGCGTTTCTGTCACAGCGTGCGGGTCACGCCGGCGGGTCATCGCTGCCCGGTCACATCGATCCGGTGGACAGCATGCCACCGTCCACGTTGAGCGTTTCCCCGGTGATCCACGCCGCCTCGTCGGAGGCCAGGAAGGCGGCCGCGCGGGCAATGTCCTCCGGCTCGCCGAGACGGCCGAGGGGGTAGCCCTTGACCGCGCGGGCCTCGTTGTCGCCCGCGATCAGATCGGTCGCGAACCGGGTCTTCACGATTGCGGGGGCGATCGCGTTGACCCGGATGTTGTTTGATCCGAGTTCCCAGGCGAGTTCCGAGGTCAGCCGGATCAATGCGGCCTTGGATGCCCCGTACGCGGCGATCACACCGGTCGAGCGGATACCTGCGACCGACGAGATGTTCACCACCGCGCCGCCGTTGTCGCGCATCCCGGCCCGAAATGCCTCCTGGATGAAGCCGAGGGCAGCAACCACGTTGGTGTCGAAGATCTTGCGGAACGCCGCCAGGTCGGCGTCCATCAGGGGACCGAAGATCGGATTGATCCCGGTATTGTTGACCAGGATGTCGATCCCGCCCTGTGCGACCGCCGCGGCCACCGCTTCGGTGCGGTGAGTTTCGTCACCGGTGTTGCCGGGTGTGGCGATGACTTTTGCGCCGGCCACCGCGGTGCGGATCTGCTCGGCCGCCTCCTCCAGCGGCTCGGGCTTGCGGCCCGTGATGACCACCGCTGCGCCGCGTCGCGCCAGTTCGGTGGCGATGGCGAGGCCGATTCCGCGGCTCGCGCCGGTCACCAGTGCGGACTTGCCGGTCAGGTCTGAGGACATGTGTGTCGGTGTGGTTTCGCTCACGGTCCTCACGGTAATGGTCGCCTCGGGGGACGGTGGAGCGGTCGGGCGGAAAAAGAGATGGCCCCGCGCAGGTAGACTGGACCGCCGTGATCACCGCAACCGACCTCGAAGTCCGAGCGGGCGCTCGGACGTTGTTGTCGGCGCCCGGGCCTGCACTGCGTATTCAGCCCGGCGACCGGATCGGCCTCGTCGGCCGGAACGGCGCGGGCAAGACGACGACCCTGCGAATCCTCTCCGGCGAGACGGAACCATATGCCGGGACGGTGGTACGCAGCGGCGAACTCGGTTACCTTCCCCAGGACCCCAAAGAAGGCGATCTCGACGTCCTCGCCAAGGATCGGGTGCTGTCCGCGCGCGGCCTCGACGCGATCATGCATCAGATGGAGAAGCAGCAGGCCGTGATGGCCGAGGCGGCCGACGATAGGGTCCGTGACCGGGCAGTGGCCAAGTACGGGCAACTCGAGGAGCGGTTCTCCGCACTCGGCGGCTACGTGGCCGAATCGGAAGCCGCTCGCATATGTCACAGCCTCGGTTTGCCGGATCGGGTTCTCGGCCAGGCGCTGCGGACGTTGTCCGGAGGGCAGCGGCGTCGAATCGAGCTGGCGCGCATCCTCTTTGCGGCCTCCGACGGTGCCGGCAAGTCCGACACAACGCTTCTCCTCGATGAGCCCACGAACCACCTCGACGCCGACTCCATCACCTGGCTGCGCGGATTCCTGCAGAACCATGAGGGCGGTCTCGTGGTGATCAGCCACGACGTGGAACTGCTGGCCGACGTGGTGAATCGGGTGTGGTTCCTCGATGCCGTCCGCGGCGAGGCCGACATCTACAACATGGGCTGGCAGCGTTACCTCGATGCCCGCGCGACCGACGAGCAGCGGCGCAAGCGCGAACGCGCCAACGCCGAGAAGAAGGCGGGTGCACTCCGAGCGCAGGCCGCCAAACTGGGCGCCAAGGCGACCAAGGCCACAGCCGCACAGAACATGCTGAAGCGGGCGGACCGGATGATCGACGCTCTCGACGAGGAGCGGGTGGCCGATCGGACCGCGCGAATCCGGTTCCCGGAGCCGGCGACCTGCGGCAAGACTCCCTTGATGGCGAGCGGCCTCACCAAGATGTACGGGTCCCTGGAGATCTTCACGGGAGTCGATCTGGCGATCGACAAGGGCAGCCGAGTCGTCGTGCTCGGACTCAACGGCGCCGGCAAGACCACCCTCCTGAAGCTGCTCGCAGGTGTCGAGTCACCCGACCGCGGTTCGCTCGATCCCGGCTACGGCCTGAAGATCGGGTATTTCGCTCAGGAACACGACACTCTCGACGACATGGCTTCGGTATGGGAGAACATCCGCCACGCCGCGCCAGACGCGGGGGAGCAGGAGCTGCGCGGTCTGCTGGGTGCGTTCATGTTCAGCGGTGCTCAACTGGACCAGCCTGCGGGCACGTTGTCGGGCGGCGAGAAGACCCGCCTGACGCTGGCGGGGCTGGTCTCGTCCGCGGCCAATGTCCTCCTGCTCGACGAGCCCACCAACAACCTGGACCCGATCTCGCGGGAGCAGGTCCTCGACGCGCTGCGCAGCTACACCGGCGCCGTGGTCCTCGTGACCCACGACCCCGGTGCCGCCGCCGCCCTCGACCCGCAGCGCGTGATCCTGCTGCCTGACGGCACCGAGGACCACTGGTCCGACGAGTATCAGGAACTCATCGAACTCGCCTGAGGCCCCGGGGCCGGTTCATCGCGGGTAGGTGACGATTTCCTGTCCGGTTGTGGGGTTGTGCCAGGTGATGGTGCGGTCGGTGTGCATGGTGGGGAGCCAGATCGCCAGGTGTT
>NZ_JBNCNS010000006.1:0-203891 GCF_049847105.1 Gordonia sp. DT218
GGAAGCTAAGCCCTCCAGCGCCAATGGTACTGCACCCTAACCAGTGTGGGAGAGTAGGACACCGCCGAACACAACTCGAGCAACGGCCTCGTATTCATTCGAAAGAATCGGATACGGGGCCGTTGCCATGTCTTCTGCACGACGTCGATATTCTGTCTCGGGTCCGACGTCCGTCCGGGGAGACCATTCGATTCCGTACTTCTGGCTTCGAGGCATAGATTGGCTGCTATGAGTGATCGTGACCGTCCCCGTCGACGCGATGCGGGTCCAGGGCGACCCAATCGGCCCACGAGGGGCACCGGATCCGCAGGCCGGCCCGACGAACCGGCGCTGCCGGTCGACGTTGCCGCCTCCGATCTGGACACTGACGTCCGTCGGGATCTGTTGACCCTCGACAAGGCGAATGCCGAGAATGTGGCCCGTCATCTTGTGATGGTGACTCGGCTGCTCGACGAGGATCCTTCGCTTGCGCTCGAACATGCCCGTGCAGCACGGCGCCGGGCAGGTCGGGTGGGTCTGGTTCGGGAGACCATGGGCATCGCCGCGTACAACGCGGGTGAGTGGCAGGAAGCCCTGTCGGAACTGCGTGCCGCTCGCCGGATCACGGGTAACACTGCTCTGCTCCCGCTGATCGCGGACGCCGAGCGTGGTCTCGGACGGCCTGCTCGTGCGGTGGAGATCGCCCGCAGCGAGGACGGGCGAGCGCTCACGGGAGAAGAGGCCACGGAGATGCGAATCGTCGAATCCGGCGCCCGAATCGATCTGGGTGAACCCGGCAAGGCTGTGGTCACCTTGCAGTCCGAGGACCTGTCCCCGGGGCGCTCGGGTACCGGACCGGCCCGCCTGTACTACGCGTACGCATCCGCTTTGCACGCTGCCGGCCGAACCGACGAGTCGATCACCTGGTTCATGAACGCCGCATCGGCGGATGTCGATGACGTCACCGATGCCGAGCTGCGACTCGTGGAGCTGAGCTCGGACGAGCCGGATGAGGACTCGATTCCGGTCGACGACGCGGCCCTGCCCGGCGAGGTTTTGGTCGACGAGGCGGTCGGTGCCGCGGTCATGAACGACATCACCGACGCGGGGACCTCCGACGTCACGACCTCACGGGCTGCCGCCTTCGACACCGGCGGCATCGACGAGACGGCGGTCGACGTACCAACGCCGGGGGACACCGTGGCTCGCGAGGACACCGTGGCTCGCGACGACACCGTGGACGGCGTCGCGGTGGCAGCTGTCGCCTCGGAGCAGACACATCAGGCTCCGACCGCTGGCACACGTGGAGGCGACACGACGGCGCCTGTCACGTCCGACCCCGTATCGCTCGCTTCTCGCTACGACGCACTGCTGCTTGATCTCGACGGCACCGTGTTCGCCGGGCATCGGGCCCTGCCGGGTGCCCGCGAGACTCTCGAGACCGTCGGGACCGCGCGGTATTTCGTCACCAACAATGCGAGTCGCCGTCCATCGGAGGTGGTGGCGCACCTCGTGGAACTCGGTTTCGAAGCCACCGAGGAACAGGTGGTCACCAGCGCCCAGTCGGCTGCGCGGCTGCTCTCAGAACACCTCGAACCGGGTTCACGTGCGCTGGTGATCGGGACCGATGGCCTCGCCCAGGAGGTTCGCGAGGTGGGTATCGGCGTGACGCGGAGCGCCGACGACCGGCCGGCTGCGGTCATCCAGGGGCATTCACCCGATACCGGCTGGGCTCAGCTGTCGGAGGCGGCACTGGCCATCAACGCCGGGGCGCTGTGGATTGCCTGCAACACCGACGCGACCTTGCCGTCCGAGCGCGGAAAGCTGGTCGGGAACGGCTCGATGGTGGCCGCGGTCGCCCACGCCACCGGTCAGCAGCCACTCGTGGCAGGGAAACCGGCGGCGCCGTTGATGGCTGATGCCATCTCGCGCAGTCGTGCCTCGCGACCACTCGTCGTCGGCGATCGGCTCGACACTGACATCGAAGGGGCGCACTCGGTGGGTGTCGACAGTGTGTTGGTCCTGACCGGGGTGAGCTCGGTGACGGATCTGCTGGTGGCGCCTCCCGAACAGCGGCCCACCTATGTGATCTCGGATCTCACGGGTCTCTACCACGACGCGGACACCGTGCGGGCCGGCGCCCACGACGGCTGGCACGTCGAACTCGACGGTCCGGCGGCCACGGTGCGCCGCGACGGGTCTGCCAAAACGGAAAGTCTGCTCCCGGCTCTCGCTTCGGCAGTGTGGTTCGCCATCGACGAAGGTGCGCTTGATCCGGCCGACCTGTCGGTGTCCGGTTCCGATACCGAAGTCCGTGAGGTCCTGGAGTCCGTCGGCGTCGGTCGAGTGCGCTAGCGTTGGTCACACCATGACCGAACCGGGCCAACCAGCACGCGACGAGCAGACGACCGGCCCCCCGCCGGTCGGCTCGTCGTCGACCGGACCGGTCCCCGGCCCCCCACGACCAGGACCACATCTGATGCCTCGCTCGGCCGGGGGTCAGACGGCGTCGGAGGGCGCCGAAGGCGAACCGCCCGTGCCCGTCGATCCCGGGACGGTCACGGATACGGTCGCGCAGCTGCTCGTCGAGGTTGATTCGATACGGCAGGCCGCAGGCGACGCCTTCGATCTCGGTGCCCTGGCCCGGCAGACCGAACTCCTCGAACGTGCGCACGATGCGTTGACCACGGCACTCGAAGATGTCGATCCTCGATGACGGGCTGCTGACGGGTGGCCCCACGAGCGCGCCTCGATGCCGAACTCGTCCGTCGGGGCCTGGCCCGGTCGCGTGAGCATGCCCGGTCGTTGGTCGCCGACGGGCTGGTCAAGATCAACGGCGTGGTCGCGGCAAAACCGGCTACCAATGTTGGTCGCGACACCCCGATCGTCGTGCTGGAGAGGGTCTCCGACGACTGGGCGTCGCGCGGCGCGCACAAGCTGCTCGGTGCGCTCGAGGAGTTCGAGCCGCAGGGACTGATGGTCGGTGGTCGCCGCTGTCTGGACGCGGGGGCGTCGACCGGCGGGTTCACAGACGTACTGTTGCGGCGCGAGGTGGCCGCCGTGGTCGCGGTGGATGTCGGTTACGGTCAGCTTGTCTGGCGGCTCCAGAACGACCCGCGGGTCGCTGTGCACGACCGAACGAATGTACGGCGTCTCACCCCCGAAGAGATCGGCGGACCAGTCGATCTGGTGGTCGCGGATCTGTCCTTCATCTCGTTGGCGTTGGTCCTGGCCGCCCTGTCGGCGTGCACCAGGACCGGTGGCGACCTCGTGCCCATGGTCAAACCCCAGTTCGAGGTGGGCAAAGACCGTGTCGGTTCCGGCGGGGTGGTGCGAGATCCGGGCCAGCGGATCGATGCAGTGCTGGCGGTGGCGCGCCGAGCGCGTCAGTTCGATCTCGAGACGCGCGGCGTGGTGGCCAGCCCGCTGCCCGGGCCATCGGGAAACGTCGAATACTTCTTGTGGTTGCGCAAGGTCGGCGATGCGCGGCCCCCCGAGACCGATGCCGTCGACGACGATGTCGTGAACGCCCGGCCCGGCGCGGCGCCGGCGTGGCCGGATAGGCTCGAAGACCGAACGGACGCGACGGGTGGCGCGGCCGAAGGCTCCGCTCCCGTCCCGGGGACGTCCGACGATCCGGCGCTGATCGAGATGATCACCCGGGCCGTCGAGAACGGGCCTCGCTGACACACGAAGGGACCATTGTGGCCATCGACGCGGCCGCCGATCGGGCGGGTCATCGAGAATTCTTGGTGGTCGCCCATACCGGGCGGGAAGTCGTCACGCAGACGATGGACGCCATCGCGCGCCATTGCGCCCCCGCCGGGGTGAGGCTGCGGGTGGTCGATCACGACACCAAGGCCCGCGAACCACAGATCGATGTCGTCGAGGTGGCCCCCGAGCACAGCCCGCCCGAGAGTCACCCGGTCGACCCCGAGCATCTGCGTCGCATCGGCGCCGCGGTCGAGGTCACGTCGGCGGTACCGGCGTCCGCGGAGGGATGCGAGGTGGTGATCGTCCTCGGTGGCGACGGAACCTTCCTGCGTGCCGCCGAACTCGCCTATCCTGCGCAGGTACCGGTCCTCGGCATCAACCTGGGCCGCATCGGATTCCTGGCCGAGGCGGAGGCGAATCGCATCGACGAGGTCATGCAGCAGTTGATCGATCGCGATTATCGCGTCGAGCCGCGGATGACCCTTGACGTCACGGTGATCGATCCGGCGCAGCCGGATCGCCCATCGGTGCACAGCTGGGCTCTGAACGAGGTCGCGATCCTGAACAAGACCAACAACGGTGTTCTCGAGCTCGTCACCGAGGTCGACGGCCGGCCGGTCTCGGCATTCGGTGCCGACGGCGTCCTGGTGTCCACGCCGACCGGGTCGACCGCCTACGCGTTCTCCGCAGGCGGGCCGGTCATGTGGCCGGACCTGGAGGCCATGCTCGTGGTGCCCAGCAACGCACATGCGCTGTTCGCGCGTCCCCTGGTCACCAGCCCGCGGTCACGTATCGCGGTGGAGATCGACAAGGGCGGCCGGTCGGCTGTGGCACTGTGTGACGGGCGAAGGCGCATCGACGTCCCGGCCGGGGCGCGTGTGGAAGTGGTCCGCAGCGACCGATCGGTGCTGTGGGTACGTATCGACTCGGATCCCTTCACCGACAGATTGGTGACGAAATTCGATCTACCGGTGACGGGCTGGCGGGGGAGGCAGACCTAGACGTGCTGGAAGAACTGTCGATCGAAGGCCTGGGGGTCATCGAGCAGGCCTCTGCTCAATTCCATCCCGGGTTCACTGTGCTGACCGGTGAGACCGGCGCGGGCAAGACCATGATCGTCACGAGCCTGCACCTGCTCTCGGGTGCTCGTGCGGATGCCACCCGGGTTCGCTCGGGCGACACCAAGGCGACGGTCGAAGGACGATTCCGTCTCACCGACGGAGGCTCGTCGCCGTCCGGGCACCTCGGTGACCCGGTCGTCGAAGAGATCCTGGAGGCGTCCGGCGCCGACGTCGACGAGGACGGCACGGTGATCGCCGTGCGATCGGTGAACGCCGACGGGCGGTCCCGGGCACATCTCGGGGGCCGCTCGGTGCCCGTCGGCGTGATGGGCCGACTCACCAACCAGCTGCTGGCCATCCATGGTCAGAACGATCAACTCCGGCTGCTGAAGCCCGAACACCAGCGGGCCGCGCTCGACACCTTCGCCGGGTCATCTGTCGCCGGGCCGGCCGACGCCTACCGCGGTGCGCGCGACTCCTGGATCGAGGTGCTCGACGAACTCGACGCCCGCCGGACCAATCATCGTGAGCTGGCGCAGGAGGTCGATCGCCTGCGCTTCGGCGTGGACGAGATCGCGGCCGTCGACCCCCGGCCCGGCGAGGACGTCGAGTTGGCTGCGACGATCCGTCGGCTCTCCGATCTGGAGACGATCCGCGCCGCAGGCGCCGAGTCGCGCGAGATCGTCGCGGGTGACGCCGGATCGGTCGTCGAGGGACTCGGGCAGGTGCGGACCATCCTCGAGACGGCCGCCGACGACTCGCTGCGCGATCTGCTGCCGCGGGTGTCCGAGGCACTGACCGTGATCACCGACGTGGGGGAGGAGCTGACCTCCTTCCTGGCAGGTCTCCCGGCCGACGCCGACGAACTGGACAAACTGCTCACCCGCCAGGCGGAGTTGAAGGCGCTGGTACGGAAGTACGCCCCCGACATCGACGGGGTGATCGCGTGGCGGACCTCAGCCGAGAGTCGGCTGATCGAGATCGACGACCCTCAACAATCCATCACCGAGCTCGAAAACGCCGCCGCAGCAGCGCGGGAGAAGGTGCAGGACACCGCCGCCACCCTTCATCGCCGTCGGAAGACGGCGGCGAAATCGATGGCGTCGAAGGTGTCCGCGGAACTCGGCGGACTGGCGATGGGGGACACCTCGCTCGCGGTCGACGTCGCCGTCGAGCCTGCCGCCGACGACGATCGGCTGGCGATCGAGCTCGACGGGCACCGGGCGCACGCGGGCAGCGCCGGCGCCGACCGGGTCGAGTTCGCGCTGCTGGCGCACAAAGGTGCCACACCGCTGCCCATCGCCCGGTCGGCATCGGGCGGTGAACTGTCGCGGGTGATGCTCGCGCTCGAGGTGGTCCTCGCCGAACCGACCAGCGGATCGATCATGGTCTTCGATGAGGTCGATGCCGGCGTGGGCGGACGTGCCGCCGTCGAGATCGGACGCCGGCTGGCCGGCCTGGCCCGTGCTCATCAGGTGATCGTCGTGACGCACCTGCCCCAGGTGGCGGCGTTCGCCGACAACCACCTGGTGATCGGAAAGAACTCGGGTGGCGGACGTGGTCGTCGACAGCACACGAGCACCGTGCGCGCGCTCGACCGTGACGAACGCGTTGCCGAACTCGCACGGATGCTTGCGGGACTCGGTGACTCGGACACCGGGCGAGCGCACGCGGAGGAACTCCTGGCCACCGCAGAAGGCGAGAAGCAGGCCCGCGACGACGCTTAGGTCTCGCCTTCTGCGTGTTACTCATGTGACAAAAGTTGCAGTTGTTACGGCGCGCCTCCCCGTGCTGTCGCGGCCGCATGGTGATCATGGGCGTCATGAAGATGCCTGCCCTGCTTGCCCGTACGGCCGATGAACTCCCTGGTGTCTCCGGAATAGCCAGGATCGACAAGAACACTCGCCGATTGCTCGATCGGATCGGCCCCGGCGACATCGCCATTCTCGACGAGGTGGACCTGGACCGGATGACCGCCGACGCCCTGGTACAGGCCAACGTCGTCGCAGTGGTCAATTCGTCCCGGTCGATCTCCGGCCGGTATCCGAATCTCGGTCCGGAGGTGCTCGTCGCATCGGGCATCATCCTGCTCGACGACGTGGGTGACGAGGTCTTCAAGCGGGTCAAGGACGGGGCCAAGCTCCGCATCGACAACGATCGTCTGTACGTCGGGGAACGACGTCTCGCGTTGGGGCAGCAACTCGAGGAACGTGACATCGCGGACCTGATGATCGAGGCGAAGACAGGGCTGGTCGATCACCTGGAAGCATTCTCGGGCAACACGATCGAGTTCATCCGAAGCGAGTCGCCGCTGCTGATCGACGGAGTCGGGGTGCCCGACATCGACGCAGATCTCGCGGCGCGGCACGTGGTGATCGTCGCCGACGGGGCGGATCGGGGCACGGACCTGCGGGCGCTGAAGCCCTTCATCAAGGAGTACTCGCCGGTCCTCATCGGCGTAGGGGCCGGCGCGGACACCTTGCTGAAAGCCGGGTACAAGCCTGCGGTGATCGTCGGCGATCCCGACGACATGAAGGCGGCGACCCTCAAATGCGGTGCACAGCTGGTACTTCCGGCCGACACCGACGGCCACGCCCAGGGCTTGGCCCGGATTCAGGATCTGGGGATCGGGGCGACGACGTTCCCGGCGGCGGGAGCCGCGGCCGACCTCGCCCTGTTACTCGCCGATTACCACGGCGCGGACCTCATCGTGACGGTCGGTTACGGCGGGACACTCGATGACTTCTTCGATCGCTCACGGCGCGAGAGCAATCCGTCGACCTTCCTGACCCGTCTCAAGGTGGGCCCGAAGCTGGTGGATGCCAAGGCGGTCGCCACGCTGTATCGGAGCCGGGTCTCGGGTGCTGCGATCGCCTGTGTGGTCCTGGCCGCGCTGATCGCGGTCATCGCCGCGATCATGCTGTCGAACATGGGGCCCGAGGTGAGTGATTGGGCCGTCGCGCAGTATCACCATGCCGTCGAGTGGGCGCGAGACGTCTGGAACAGGTGATCGATGATCTCTCTCAGGCAGCACGCGATCTCGCTCGTCGCGGTCTTCCTCGCGCTCGCGGTCGGTCTGTTCCTCGGATCCGGCTTCATCGGGGATCGGGTCAACTCGGTCACCGGGACGTCGCGGGACCGGATCGGCGATCTCGAGAAGCAGCGTGACCAGCTCAACGAGCAGGTCAACGCGGC
The DNA here is from genome assembly GCF_049847105.1 of Gordonia sp. DT218. Classification (NCBI taxonomy): domain Bacteria; kingdom Bacillati; phylum Actinomycetota; class Actinomycetes; order Mycobacteriales; family Gordoniaceae; genus Gordonia; species Gordonia sp. DT218. Next base: position 7,950 of record NZ_JBNCNS010000006.1, read on the forward strand.
CAATAGTTTTGACGCCGCGGTCGGAGCGCGTCTGATCGCCGGCACCTTGAAGGGGCAGTCGGTGCTGGTCGTCAGCGCTCCGAGCGCAGCGGACGCGGATGTGGACGCCGTCAAGGAGTCCATCGCGTCGGCGGGTGGCCGCTTCGCCGGGCAGATCGCCCTGACCGACTCGCTGGTACGCGACCAGAACGCGGAACAGGTACGCACTATCGTCGACCAGACGATCCCGCCGGGCGCAACGCTGCGCACCGAGCTCACGGATTCTGGCGGTCGGGTCGGTGACCTGATCGGTGCGCTGACCCTCCACCGGGACGGTCAGTCGGCAGCGTCGGCCGGCGACACCCGGCTGGGATTGCAGGCCCTGCGGGAAGGCGGATTCATCGACTACGCCGACGGTGCGGTCTCGCCGGCCGACCTCGTCGTGGTCGTGACGGGCGATCCGCTGGGCGCCGACGCCGGCGCGCAGGGCCAGTTGACGGCGCGACTCGCCGGCTCGATGTCGGCCCGCGGTCAGGGCGGCGCTCTGGTGGGCCGCACCGGTTCGGCGACGGGCGGGTCGCCGATCGCCGTGGTGCGTTCGGACCCCGGCCTCGGCAACGCGGTGTCCACGGTCGACAACGTCGACCAGCAGACCGGCCGGATCACGGCCGTGCTGGCCTTGGCGGACGAGGCAGACGGTCGTACGGGTGCCTACGGCACGGGGCCCGGCGCCAAGGCGATCACCGTCGGTGCCGAGTCGGGCCCGGCCGCCTGACGCGACCCGGGCGCCGTCCACGGTGTGGCGTCCGTCGAACCGGCACAGAGGTGTTACCCTGGAGTCCCGTAGGTAATCAGGGTTTTTCTGGCCTGGATCGGCCGACGGGAGACGCATTGCGACCACTTCGCCACGTGCATGACACCAAACACATCTTTGTGACGGGCGGTGTTGCGTCGTCCCTTGGAAAGGGATTGACAGCATCGAGCCTGGGACAACTTCTGACCTCTCGTGGCCTCCGCGTCACGATGCAGAAGCTCGATCCCTATCTCAATGTCGACCCCGGCACCATGAACCCCTTCCAGCACGGTGAGGTGTTCGTCACCGAGGACGGCGCCGAAACCGACCTCGATGTCGGGCATTACGAGCGCTTCCTGGACCGCAACCTCTCGCAGTCCGCCAATGTGACCACCGGGCAGGTCTATTCGACGGTGATCGCCAAGGAACGCCGCGGCGAGTATCTGGGTGAGACGGTCCAGGTGATCCCGCACATCACCGACGAACTCAAGTCCCGAGTCCTCGCGATGCGCGAGCCTGGCGAAGACGGTGAGGCACCCGATGTGGTGATCACCGAGATCGGCGGCACCGTCGGCGACATCGAGTCGCAGCCGTTCATCGAAGCGGCACGACAGATCCGCCACGACGTCGGCCGCGACAACGTGTTCTTCCTGCACGTCTCGCTGGTTCCGTATCTCGCCCCCTCCGGCGAACTCAAGACCAAGCCGACTCAGCACTCGGTGGCCGCGCTGCGCAATGTCGGTATCCAGCCCGACGCGCTCATCCTCCGATGCGATCGTGAGGTTCCCGAAGGCCTCAAGAAGAAGATCGCCCTCATGTGTGACGTCGAGCTCGAGGGGGTCATCTCCACGCCGGACGCGCCATCGATCTACGACATCCCGAAGGTTCTGCACCGCGAGCAGCTCGATGCCTACGTGGTGCGCAAGCTGGGCCTGCCGTTCCGAGATGTGGACTGGACCGAATGGGGTGAGCTCCTCAAGCGAGTCCACGATCCGCGGGAGACGGTGACCGTCGCGCTGGTCGGGAAGTACGTCGACCTCCCCGACGCATATCTGTCGGTCACCGAGGCGATCCGCGCCGGTGGCTTCGCGTGGCGGGCGCGTACCGAGATCAAATGGGTCCCGTCCGACGACTGTGCCACCCTCGAGGGCGCCCAAGCCGCGCTCGGCGACGTGCATGCGGTGCTCATTCCCGGTGGTTTCGGGATCCGCGGTATCGAGGGCAAGGTCGGCGCGATCGGCTATGCCCGTAAACGCGGGATCCCGTTGCTGGGCCTCTGCCTCGGATTGCAGTGCGTGGTGATCGAGGCGGCTCGCGCCGCCGGTCTCGACGATGCGAGTTCGACCGAGTTCGATCCGGACACGCCCTACCCCGTCATCTCGACGATGGCCGACCAGGCCGACGCGGTGGCCGGCGAGGCCGATCTGGGCGGAACCATGCGGCTCGGTGCGTACCCCGCCACTCTCGAACCGGACAGCGTGGTCGCAGAGGCGTACGGGACGACCCATGTCTCCGAGCGACACCGACACCGCTTCGAGGTCAACAACGGGTACCGGGACAAGATCGCTGCCTCCGGGCTGGTGTTCTCGGGCACCTCGCCCGACGGTCATCTCGTGGAGTTCGTGGAGTACCCGACGTCGGTGCATCCGTTCCTGGTCGCCACCCAGGCGCATCCGGAACTGAAGAGCCGACCGACCCGACCACACCCGCTGTTCCGCTCGTTCATCGATGCGGCGCTGAAATACAAGGCGGCCGAACGCCTCCCGGTGGACATCGGGGACTACGAGCGTCCCGTCACAGCAGCGGTCGAGGATGCGGACGGCGCCGAGGAACGCGGCGCTTGAGCGGGCCCGATCCCGACGTGCGGGCATGTGACGAGGCAGCCGGCACGCAGCACGCATTCACCGTCCAGGGGACCCGCACCGTGTACGACGGTGCGATCCTCACCTTGCGGGTCGACGAGGTCGAGATGCCCGGCGGGCGCGTCGCCGAACGTGAGGTCGTCGAACATTTCGGCGCTGTCGCGGTGGTCGCCCGTGACGAGCGGGGGCGGATCGCGATGGTCCGGCAGTATCGGCATCCGATCGGCCGGCGGTTACTCGAGTTGCCGGCCGGCCTGCTCGATGGAGATCCCGGAGAGACCCCGCTCGCGGCAGCGAAGCGTGAGCTCGCCGAGGAGGTCGATCTCGCCGCCGAGCGCTGGCAGGTGCTGGTCGATCTCGACCTGTCGCCGGGCTTCACCGACGAGGCCCTTCGGCTGTACCTCGCGGAAGACCTCCGCGGCCTCGATGCCGCCGAACGGCACGACGAGGAGGCCGACATGTCCGTCGAGTGGGTGGCGCTCGAGGACGCGGTCGCTCGAACCCTCTCCGGCGAGATCGTCAACGCGACGAGTGTGTCCGGCATCCTCGCGCTGGCGGCGGCCGATGCGCGGGGGATGCCGCTGCGGGCGGTGACCGCACCCTGGACCGACGAACCAGCGGCGCTGCGCGAGCGCCGGGACCGGCGATGACGGGTCCCGCGGTATCGGCCGACAGCGCGGCGGAGCACGTGACCCGTTACCTCGATCACCTCACCGTCGAGCGCGGCGCCGCCGTGAACACCGTCAGCTCGTACCGGCGGGACCTCGGACGATATGCGCACTACCTGCAATCACGGGGGATCGGTGCACTCGCCGAGGTGACCGAGAACGACGTCCGGGAGTTCCTCGTGCAGCTTCGCCGTGGTGACCCCGACACCGGGTCGGCGCCACTGGCCGACAGCTCGATCGCGCGGACACTCGTCGCCGTTCGGGGCTTCCACAAGTTCGCGGCGGCCGAAGGCGTCGTCGCGGCCGACGTCGCCCACGCCGTCCGCCCGCCGCGTCCGGCCCGTCGTCTCCCGAAATCGTTGCCGGTCGACGAGGTTCTCGCCATTCTCGAATCGGCGGGGGCAGCAGATCATCCCCGGGCACTGCGGGACCGCGGCCTGCTCGAACTGCTTTACAGCTGCGGCGCGCGGATCTCCGAGGCGATCGCCCTCGACGTGGACGACATCGACGCGACCACGCGCGCGGTTCGACTGTGCGGCAAGGGCGGGAAGGAACGCGTCGTCCCGGTCGGGGGACCGGCGATCGACGCATTGGAGGCCTACCTCGTGCGCGGTCGACCGGCCCTCGCGAGCCGGGCGAACCCGGCGCTGTTCCTCAACGCGCGCGGTGGCCGACTGTCCCGGCAGAGTGCGTGGCAGGTGTTGGCGGATGCCGCTGCGCGGGCCGGCCTCGACAAGTCGGTGTCGCCGCACACCTTGCGGCACAGCTTTGCCACACATCTGCTCGACGGCGGTGCCGACGTTCGCGTCGTGCAGGAACTACTCGGCCACGCATCGGTGACCACCACGCAGGTCTACACCCTGGTGACGGTGAACACCATGCGCGAGGTCTACGCCACGGCCCATCCACGGGCGCGGTGAGCACTCACGGAAACGGTCCCGGGTCGGTTGTCGGCGATGCTCCGCCGAATCGGCCAGGTGACCCACTAGGCTGGGTCCTGTTCGAGGTCGAGACGAGAGATGGGAGCGGCGGACACGTGAGCACCCCGGGGGCCCCGCGGTCCGCTGCCGAAGACCAGTACCGGATCTCTGTCGCGCCGTCGCACGACGCCGACGAGGAGACCGAGCACGAAACCGAGATAGGTCCGACCGGCAGGCCCTATCGCGACATCCCCGAACCGGTCCCGCTGGACCGGCACGGCCCGGCCACCGTGGTGGCCGTGTGCAACCAGAAGGGTGGCGTGGGCAAGACCACGTCGACGATCAACCTCGGTGCGGCGCTGGCCGAATACGGCAGGCGAGTGCTGCTCGTGGATCTGGATCCACAGGGTGCGTTGTCGGCGGGTCTGGGCGTTCCACATCACGATCTCGACCAGACCGTCTACAACCTGCTGGTGCCGCCGCAGGCAGCCACCGACGACGTGTTGATGCGCACCAGGGTCGACGGCCTCGATCTGCTACCCAGCAACATCGACCTGTCGGCCGCCGAGATCCAGCTGGTCACCGAGGTCGGCCGCGAGCAATCGCTGGCCCGCGCGCTCCACCCGGTGCTCGATCGCTACGACTTCGTGTTGATCGACTGCCAGCCGTCACTGGGCTTGCTCACCGTGAACGCGCTCGCCTGCTCGGACACCGTCGTCATCCCGATGGAATGCGAATACTTCAGTCTGCGCGGGCTGGCTCTGCTCACAGACACCATCGACAAGGTCCGTGACCGTCTCAACCCGCGTCTGAATCTGGGCGGGATCCTGGTCACCATGTTCGACGCACGCACATTGCATTCGCGGGAGGTCATGTCCCGCGTGGTCGAGGTGTTCGGCGACGCCGTCTACGACACCGTGATCAGCCGGACGGTGCGCTTCCCCGAGACGAGTGTCGCGGGCGAACCGATCACGTCGTGGGCACCGAAGTCGGCGGGGGCCAAGGCCTACCGGGCTCTGGCGCGCGAGGTGATCGCGCGCGACTCCCGTCAAGCATGACCGACGGCGACCCGGTGTCCGACAACGCATTGGCCGACAGGGCACTGGCCGACAGGGCATTGGGAGCCAGGTCACTGGCAGACAGCGGACTGGCCGAGTCGGTGGTCGCCGGTGGTGACACGGCCCAATCGGTGCCGGACACGCCGGCGGCGACCGACGAGAAGCCGACGGGTTTCCAGGTCCGGCTGCGGAACTTCGAGGGTCCGTTCGACCTGCTACTGAACCTCATCAGCCAGCATCGCCTCGATGTGACCGAGGTCGCGCTGCACGAGGTGACCGATGACTTCATCGCGTACACACGTGACCTCGGGCCCGAGATGGGCCTGGAGCAGACCACCGAATTCCTCGTCGTCGCGGCGACGCTGCTCGACCTGAAGGCCGCGCGGCTGCTGCCGTCGGGGGACGTCGACGACCCCGAGGATCTGGCGCTGCTCGAGGCGAGGGACCTGTTGTTCGCGCGGCTGCTCCAGTACCGAGCCTACAAACAGGTGGCCGCGTTGTTCGGGGAGTTGGAAGCGGCTGCACTGCAGCGCTATCCGCGAGCTGTCTCGCTGGAACAGCAATTCGAGGATCTTCTGCCCGAGGTGACCCTGGGAGTCGATGCCCGAGGATTCGCCCAGGTGGCAGCGACGGCGATGACTCCGCGGCCGACACCGACCGTCGGCCTGGACCACCTGCATGCTTCGGAGGTCTCGGTCCCCGAGCAGGCCCGTCGCCTCGCCGCGATGCTTGCCATGCGACCCGGTGACTGGCTGAGCTTCGGTGAACTCGTCGCCGAATGTGAGACCGGCCTCGAGGTCATCGGTCGGTTCCTCGGACTGCTGGAGCTCTTCCGCGAGCAGGCCGTCACCTTCGAACAGCCCGAGGCATTGGGGGAGTTGCGGGTGAACTGGACGGGAGACCGAGACGTGGACGATGTCAACATCGACAGGGCGGAGGACTACGGATGACCGACGAGCCGGATCTCGCGGCAGAACCCACGGGACTCCCAGGGCCGACGGCTGGGCCGACGACTCTCGACGCCGAGCAGACCGCCCTCGAGGTGGAGGAGGAGATCGTCCTCGACGACGGCCGGTTGCGGTCGGCGCTCGAGGCGGTCCTGCTGGTGGTCGACACGCCGGCGACCACGGACGAACTGGCCATCGCGGTCGATCAGGATCGGCTGCGGGTGCGCACGATGCTGACGCGGATGGCGGCGGAACTCACCGAGTCCGGCAGCGGTATCGACCTTCGGTACGCCGGCGACGGCTGGCGGTTCTACACGCGGGCGGAGTTCGCCCCCTACGTCGAGCGCCTGTTGCTCGACGGTGCCCGGTCGAAGCTGACCCGGGCGGCGCTGGAGACGCTGGCGGTGATCGCCTACCGTCAACCGGTCACCCGTGCACGCGTCAGTGCCATCCGCGGCGTCAACGTCGACGGCGTGATCCGCACCCTGGTGGCCCGCGGCCTGATCAACGAGGTCGGCACCGAGCCCCAGACCTCGGCCATCACCTACGCCACCACGGAGATGTTCCTCGAGCGCCTCGGCCTCGCATCCCTGACCGAATTGCCCGATCTGGCGCCGTTGTTGCCCGACGTCGACGTGATCGACGACCTCGACGAGGAGATCTCGGCAGACCCGCGATTCGCCAAACTCGGTGGTCACCGGTCAGACTCGACAGAGAACGATTCACCCGGAACGGACGCACAGGACTCATCGACGTCCGTCCCGGAACCCGACGACCAGGACTGATGACATGGCATCCGCTAGCCGAGACGGCACACCGGGCCCGCGCAAGAAGACGTCGCGCGCCCAGAAGACAGGCAAGAACACACCCAAGACGGGCAACAAAGGTCACGGTGGCGCAAGTGCCGTGAGCGATGGCCGGTCGTCCAAGAAGACTCATCGCAAAGGCTCATCGAAGCCGAACGTGACGTCGGGCAAGGTGCGTCTGAACAACGCGAAACCGGCTCGTCACCAGACCCCGGCCCAGGGTCCGGGTGCAACCGGCGCCACCTACGTCGAGGACGGCGTGCGGTTGCAGAAGGTGCTCGCCTCGGCCGGTGTGGCATCGCGTCGTGGTGCCGAGGAGCTCATCGCCGCCGGTCGCGTCGACGTCGACGGGCAGATCGTCACCGAGCAGGGCATGCGCATCAACCCCGACACCGCGGTGATCCGAGTAGACGGTGCGCGGGTCGTCATCGACGAGACCCGGCAGTATCTCGCCCTCAACAAACCCAAGGGCTGGCAGTCCACGATGGCCGATGACCAGGGCCGGCCGTGCATCGGCGACATCGTCGCCGAGCGTGTGATGGCCGGGCAGCGACTCTTCCACGTGGGCAGGCTCGACGCCGACACCGAGGGATTGCTGCTGCTGACCAACGACGGTGAGCTCGCCCACCGGCTGATGCATCCCTCGTTCGAGGTGCCGAAGACCTACATGGCCGAACTCCGCGGTGAGGTGCCGCGCTCGGTCGGTCGCACCCTCAAGGACGGGATCGAACTCGAGGACGGGCCGGTGGCCGTCGACGGGTTCACCGTGGTCGGTGTTCACGAGGGCCAGTCGCTGGTGCGCATCACGTTGCACGAAGGCCGCAACCGGATCGTCCGGCGCATGATGGAAGAGGTCGGCTTCCCGGTGACCAGCCTGGTGCGCACCAACATCGGCGCGGTCTCCCTCGGTGAGCAGCGTCCCGGAAGCCTGCGCGTACTGGGTAACAACGAGATCGGCGCGTTGTACAAGGCGGTGGGGCTGTGAGCCACGACGATGCCGTCGGCACGCATGTCATCGCCATCGACGGTCCCGCCGGCACCGGAAAGTCGACGGTGTCGCGGATTCTCGCCGACCGCGTCGGGGCCCGCTTCCTGGACACCGGAGCCATGTACCGGGCGGCGACCCTCGCCGTGCTGAACGCCGGTGTCGCGCTCGACGACACAGACGCGATCGGCGCAGTGGTGACCAAGGCCGACATCGGTCTGGACGTGCTCGCGGGCGGCTCGACGACCCGCCTCGACGGCGTCGACGTCTCCGCCGAGATCCGGACCGATGCGGTGACCGATGCGGTCTCGGCGGTCTCGGCGGTGCCGTCGGTGCGCACCAAACTCGTTGCGGTCCAGCGTCGTGCGGCGCAGGGCTCGTTTGTCGTGGTGGAGGGTCGCGATATCGGGACCGTGGTGTTCCCGGACGCCGACCTCAAGGTGTTCCTCACCGCGACACCCGAGGCGCGGGCGGCGCGTCGGCATCAGCAGAACGTCGCGGCGGGGCGCCCGAGCGGCCTCGGCGACGTGCTGGCCGGCGTCAATCGACGTGACCATCTCGACTCGACGCGGGCGGTGTCGCCACTGCGACCCGCCGACGACGCGGTGATCGTCGACACCAGTGACCTGACCCGCGACCAGGTCGTCGAGACCCTCGGCGCCCTGGTCCGCGACCGGATCGGAGTGCAGTCGTGAGCGAGCAGAACATCACCGGCGGGGACGAACTCGCCCTGCCGGGTGACGGTACGTGGTCGGACGAAGCCGATTGGCAGTTGGCCGATTTCGACGTCGATGGAGAGCCCATCGACGGCACCCCGATGCCGGTGCTCGCCATCGTGGGCCGGCCGAACGTCGGGAAGTCGACGCTCGTCAACCGAATTCTCGGGCGCCGCGAAGCCGTGGTCGAGGACATCCCCGGCGTCACCCGCGACCGTGTTTCGTACTCTGCGAGCTGGTCTGGTCGCCGGTTCAGCGTCGTCGACACCGGCGGATGGGAACCGGACGCGAAGGGCTTGCAGCAGGCCGTGGCCGCGCAGGCCGAACAAGCCATGCGCACTGCCGACGCCATCGTCCTGGTGGTCGATGCGACAGTCGGGTCCACCACCACCGACGAGGCCGTCGCCCGGGTGCTGCGTCGCTCCAAGACGCCGGTCATCCTGGCCGCCAACAAGGTCGACAGTGAGCGTGCGGAGGCCGAGACGGCCACCCTGTGGTCGCTGGGACTCGGTGAGCCGTATCCGGTCTCGGCCGCGCATGGCCGCGGTGCCGGCGACCTGCTCGACGTGATTCTCGACGTGCTCCCGGAGACGCCTCGTGAGGCGCCGTCACTCGGCGGCCCGCGTCGCGTCGCGCTGGTGGGCAAACCCAACGTCGGGAAGAGCTCCCTGCTGAACAAGCTGGCCGGTACGCATCGGTCGGTGGTCGACAATGTTGCCGGTACCACCGTGGACCCGGTCGACGAGCTCATCGAGATCGATGGCACCACATGGCAGTTCGTCGACACGGCCGGTCTGCGCCGCAAGGTGCGGACGGCGAGCGGGCACGAGTATTACGCGTCGCTGCGTACGCGCGCCGCGCTCGATGCCGCCGAGGTCGCGATCCTGCTCATCGACTCGTCCGAGCCGGTCACCGAACAGGATCTCCGCGTGTTGTCCATGATCATCGAGAGCGGCCGCGCACTGGTGATCGCCTTCAACAAGTGGGACCTGGTCGACGAGGATCGTCGTTATCAGCTCGACAAGGAGATCGACCGTGATCTCGCGCGGGTGCCCTGGGCGCGTCGGGTCAACATCTCGGCGAGTACCGGTCGGTCGGTGCAGAAGCTGGTGCCCGCAATCGAGGGTGCGCTGGAGTCGTGGGACAAACGCGTCGGCACCGGCCGCCTCAACAACTGGCTCAAAGAGGTCATTGCCGCCACACCGCCACCACTTCGTGGTGGTCGTCAGCCGCGCGTCATGTTCGCCACCCAGGCCGCCACGAGACCGCCGACGTTCGTCCTGTTCACGACGGGCTTCCTGGAGGCCGGATACCGCCGATTCATCGAACGCCGGCTGCGTGAGGAGTTCAACTTCGACGGGTCGCCGGTGCGAGTGAATGTGCGCGTCCGCGACAAGCGGGAGCAGCGCCGCAAGCGCTGACGTCGATCGCAGCGAATCCGGGACGCGCGGGCGACCGTGTGTCCGTCCCCTGAGATCGGTCGTGCGATACTTCCACTCGTGCTCATCTTGGGAATCATCGTGTTCGGAATGGTCATCGGCGCTCTTGCACAGCTGATCATCGGCGGCAAGAACATGTGGAGTATCGACTGGGGTCTGGCGATCGTCGCCGGCCTTGTCGGCTCCTTCGTCGGTGGGCTGTTGATCAGCCTGCTCTCGGGTGACGGGATCAATTTCCGCGCCAGCGGCATCATCGGGTCCATCGTCGGTGCGCTCCTCGTGACCGGCGGTTGGATCTGGTACAAGAAGCGTTCGCCGGCGAACTGAGCACTCGGCCGCCGGGCCCGGTGCCTGACCAGGCGATTGGATCGAACCGAGGCTCGTCGGCTACGCTCATCAACGCCCCGCTTGCGGGGCAACGGGCTGTGGCGCAGTTTGGTAGCGCACTTGACTGGGGGTCAAGTGGTCGCAGGTTCAAATCCTGTCAGCCCGACCGAATGGTCCCGGGAACCCAATGGGTTTTCGGGACTTTTTCGTTGCCAGAGGCAGTGCGTCGTCGCCGGCCGGGAGTCGGGTCGGAGTGCTCAGTCGCTCGAGTGACGGAGATAGCCATACAGGGCAGCGCGGTAGCCGCGGGTGTAGCTCGGTTCCTCGTCCTCGGGTTCCGGGGGAGTCGCCATCGTCGAGTCCGCGAGATGTCGTGCCCACGCCCGCGGGAAGGCGCAGAGTCGGGCGTTGGCGTCGTCGAATCCTTGCTGAAACAGGTCCGGGTCGAGGTGGCCGTCGAGTTCGGGGTCGACGATCGGGAACGACGTGGGCAGCCGGGTGACGACGCCACCGGGCGTCACGATGTCCAGCCCATGTGGTCCTGGCGTGGTGGTTGTCAACGGACCGAGCGCCTTTCGGCTAGCGAGCGGTAAAGTGTCGCGCGGCTGACTCCCAGGGCGGAGGCGATTGTCGGCACGCGCTGGCCATCGGCGCGCATCTGTTGGGCGACGGCGACCTGATCGTCGTCGAGTGCCCGCGGCCGGCCGACGGACGACACGCTGTTCGGCCCGCTCCCGGCGGTCGCCTTTCGCCGTGCCTGTCCGAGTTCTTCCTCGAGTTCGGCCAGGGAAGCGAGAACCCCGACGATCATTGCACCGGTGGGGTCGTCGGAGTCGATGCCCTCGCGTAGTGACCGCAGTCCGATCTGCCGAGTGGCGAGGTCGCGAGCGGTCGCCAGGACCTCCGGGGTGGTGCGGCCGAGTCGATCCAGTCCGACGACTACGGCGGTGTCGCCGGGACGTGCGTAATCCAGCAGGGCAGTCAATCCGGGGCGTGGTTGCGTGGAGACCGAGACGAACCCGTCGCTGTAGATCCGGCCGGGTTCGATCCCGTCGGCGGTCAGGGCGTCGATCTGGTCTTCGAGCGTCTGGCTTCCGGCGCCCGCGCGGGCGTAGCCGAGAGTCATGCCCACGTATCTGCTCGCGGTGGCCGGCTGCATGGCGAATACCGTATCTCATAATGTCGCAAAACGGCGTTGCGCCACGACGTGATTGTGAGAGTTCTGTGTTCGACCACCATGACCAGTGCAGGATAAGTGGAATATATGTGTTTCGAGTTATGCGACGACGGTGATTTGAGACATGGGTGATATGAGATTTCGGTGCGGTGAGTCCAGCGCGCGGTAGGGTCGGAGGCGCGTCGAACGGTAAGCGCGTGATTCGGACGGAGGTGCGTCCATGAGCGAGGAGCAGGCGACCGAGGGGCATGCGGCGAGCGATCCGTTGTCGGATTTCGTCGATGAGATCTTGCGACGACACTTCGGCCCGGAGTACAAGTCTGCCGCGAGCATGGATCATCAGGACGTCGAGCGGTTGCTGACCGACGACACCCGGCGACGAGTGGAGGAGGCCCGCAACGCCGCGATGGAGTGGGGGCGGACCGAGATCGTCGGCGAGGTCGCGATCGCGTCGGATCGCCTCGTGATCACCTCACACGGACTGGTGTACGCCGCGGGCATGAGCGCTCCGGGGGTGCAGACGCCCCGGTACTACCTCGCCACGCCGATCGAGCTCTTCGAGTCCATCGTCGGGCGCGTCGATGCGGCGTCGCTGGAGCAGAGGTCGGTGGCGGCGGTCGACGACCGGTTCGGTCACGAACTCACCTATCCCTGGCCGCTGGACACCGGGCTGCGGCACCTACTCGATGCGCATCAGGCGCTGCACCTGGATCTGTCCCACCCGACCGCCCGTCGATGGCGAGAAGGGTAGCCGGGTCCCCGGTGACCGACGCGACCTCACGACGCCGTTGGTCGCGATGCCGGCGACGGTGGTTGCCGCGGCCGGCAAGGTCGACGGAGTGGGACCGGAGGGCGCGAAGGTCGACAGCATCACCCGGATCGTGACGCCGGGCGGGCTGATGATCGAAGCCGAGTTGTCTGACACGCGTTCGACATTCGTTCGGCCGATCGACGGGAGTCCCGCATCGAGCCCGGTATCCGTCGGCTACCACGACCGCGCCGTTCGCATTCGAGCACTGGTCCCGCGGTCAGTCGCGGTGGGCGACCAGCCCCCTGTCCGGAACCTCTCCGTGCAGTCGGCGGGCGATCTCGTCGAGCATCTGATCGACGTCGGCGTCATTGCTGCCCGGATAGTCGGCGACGAATGTCCTCAGCTGCTCGCGCTGTGCTTCGAGTAGTCGATCGGCCTCGGCGGAGCCTTCCGGGGTGATGCTGACCAGATCGCGGTCGATGGTGACCATGCCACGGCGTGCCAGTGAGCGAGCCGTCTCCTCGACGCTCGAGAACGGTGTCTCCGACACCGAGGCCATCGCGTACATGTCGCGGGACGTCTCCTCGGCGACCCGACTTACCATCCAGGCCTCGCCGCGGGACAGCGAACTGTCGGCGGTTTCCACCACGAGTTCCCAGATGTGCAGGCGATCCTCGCGGGCGAGGGTGCGCCAGACCTGCAATCGCAGTTCTTCCAGCGATGTCCGTTCGGTGGGTATCCCGAACGACTCGCCGGGATCGGGCGTGCGGGTGACCTTGCGCAACTCGACTTCGGGGAGCAGCCATGCCAGTGCGAAGGCGATGATGCCGACCGGGATCGCGACCAGGAACACGACCTGGAACGCATCGGTGAATCCGCCGAGGAACCAGGACTGGACGTCCGGCGGGCACGACGGCAGGCTCAGCGACGACGCCTCGAGGACCTCGGCCGAACAGGGGCCTCTCGCGCCCGGCGGTGGGCCACTGGTCAGGTGCGAGTCCAATTGACTGTTGAAGACGGCGCCGAAGACCGCCACACCGACCGACGCGCCGATGGTGCGGAAGAAGGTGGCGCCGCTGGTACCGGTCCCCAGATCCCGGTATTCCACCGCGTTCTGCACCGCGAGTACCAGAACCTGCATGACCAGACCGAGACCGACACCAAGGACGAACAGATAGACGCTGGTCATCACGTCTGAGGTGGTCTCGTCCATCGTCGACAGCAGATACAGCCCGACGGTGAAGACGGCGGTGCCGATGATCGGATAGATCTTGTATCTGCCGTTGCGGCTGATGAGTTGACCGCTGGCGATCGAGGTCAGCAAGAGACCGATCATCATCGGGACCATCCGAAGGCCGGACGAGGTGGCCGACGCGCCCTGCACCGTCTGTAGGAACAGCGGGAGGAAGGTGATCGCACCGAACATGGCGAACCCGACGACGAAGCCGATCGAGGACGCGATGGCGAAGACACGGTTCGTGAGCAGCCGAACGGGCAGAACAGGTTCGGGCGCGCGCTTCTCGACGACGACGAAGGCGATGATCGCGAGGATCGCGAGGATGACCAGACCGATGATCTTGGGGGATCCCCAGCCCCACAGTGAACCGAAGCTCGTGGCGAGCACGATGCACGTCGCGATCAGCGCCAGCAGGAAGATCCCGAGGTAGTCGATCTTGGGTTTGGCGTTGGCCACCGTGGACGGCAGTACCAAGATCACCGCGATCAAGGCGACGATGCCGATGGGCAGGTTGATGTAGAACACCCAGCGCCAGCTGAGGTTGTCGACGAAGAAGCCGCCGAGCAGTGGTCCGGCGACGCTGGCGACGCCGAAGACCGCGCCGAAGAAACCCTGATAACGGCCGCGTTCACGCGGTGGGACGACGTCGCCGATGATCGCCTGCGCCAACACCATCAGGCCGCCGGCCCCGACACCCTGGAGTGCTCGGTAACCGATCAGTTCGCCCATCGACATCGCGGTGCCACAGAGCGCCGAGCCGACGAGGAAGATCACCACGCAGCCGATGAAAAGATACTTGCGGCCGTAGAGGTCGCCGAGCTTTCCCCAGAGCGGCGTGGTGGCCGTGGTCGCCAACATGTATGCGGTGACGACCCAGGTCAGATGTTCGGCACCACCGAGATCGTTGACGATCGTCGGGAGCGCTGTCGCCACGATCGTCTGATCGAGTGCTGCCAACAACATCGCCAGCATCAGTCCGCCGAAGATCGACCAGATCTTGCGTTGATCGAGCTCGCCGGCAGGAGCCTCGCCGGGCCCGGTGGTCGCCGCAGGTCCATTCGTCATCGGCAGTCCTCGCGTCGTCGGCAGGTTGACCGTCCCAGTGTCGCAAGAACACACGGTGGATGTGGGATTTCTGGCCGTCGCCGAGCCTCGTGGTGAAGAGTGTCGGTCGGGGACCGTCGACTCGGAGCAGGTTTGCGATCGGATCGGGAGCCGGGTTCACTGCAGGGGTGATCATGACCCGACTTCGGGGAGTCGTGGCCGCGAGCGTGCTCGCCGCCCTGCTCGGCTCCGCTTTCGCCCCCGCCTCCGCCGCCCCCGCCTCCGCCGCTCCATCGAATCCATTGACACCCAACCGGACCGCACCGGACGGGCGATGTGTCGTCGAGAAAGACGATCCCCAGGCAACAGTCGATGCACTGCAACATCGGTGCACGAGTCGGCAGATCCTCGATCTGTTCGCCTCGGCGAAGGTCGGCGATGTGCCGACCGGGCGGAAGGCGATCGCGCTCCTGCCCGCTTTCCAGGCCGGCGGACGGCTCCTGCCGTATGGCGTCGCCCGCACCATGACCACTGCGCAGAGCACGCTCGGTGACTCCCTGACCTTCACGACCGGACCCGGTGGCAAGCCGTGGGTGTACAAGAACTACATCTGGGGACGCGACGCCGGCGGCCCGCTCACCTCGGGTCTCTCACGGCTGGACCGCAAACCGGTCTGGACCGCGGACTTCTCCCGGGATTTCGCGGGTGTCCCGATCAGCATCCACGAGTACCGACAGCTCACCCCGGGCGTGTGGATCGGGCGTGACATCGGCGGAGGTTCGTCGACGTCGTCTCGGCCGACCGGCGGGGCCATCGCCGTCAGCTGACCCGACGGTCGATCAGCCGAACGTGCGACCGAGGTGTTTGGTCATCGACGTACAGTCACTCACCGGACCGCGATAGCCGAGGTATCCGTCGGGGCGGACGATGAACACGGTGTCGCCGTCGGGCCGGTAGGCCGCGGCGAACCGCCCGTCGACGTCCCGGATGAGAGGCAGTTCCGTACTGGCCACCTGGGCCTCGGGGGAAGCCACCAGGTACACATCGAGGTGCCCGCGGGTCGCGCCGGTGGCGTCGGCGGCCAATGTCTCGAACACCGCTACGTCGGCGGGACCGGCGGTGTCTCCCGCGTAGAGGATCGCGGTGTGGTCCAGTCGGCCGAGGAGCGAGTAGAGGCGGATCGGGAAGTTGACCACCTCGCGCGCGAGCCCGGCCGCATCCGGCGCGCGTTCGCCGGGTTGCGGCCCGGTGGCATCGGCCACCGCGACCGCGACGATCGGGCTGTCCGCATAGCTCAGGAGCAACTGCGCCTCACGACGCATGACGTAGCCGGGATCCGAAGAATCGGTGCCGATGCCCTCACGCGCGCTGCGGACCGTCCGGCCCACCACTTCCTCGCCGATCGGCCGGCGTTCTGCGTCATAGCTGTCCAGGAGCCCGTCGGCCGCGACACCATCGATCGCCAGTGCGAGCTTCCAGGCGAGGTTGTGGGCGTCCTGGATTCCGGTGTTCATCCCCTGGGCACCGGTGGGCGGGTGGATGTGCGCGGCATCGCCGGCGACGAACGCCCTTCCCCGGGAGTAGGCATCGACGATCCGGTGGCTGATCCGGAAGACCGAGGACCATCGGAGGTCGGATACCGTCGCAGGTTCGGGCGAGAGGCGGTCGACGACGGCCTGGATGTGCGACAACTCCGGTGTACGAGTGCCCTCGAACCCGTGCGCCACACCGTCTGCCGACGACGAGGGGCCGGTCGACAATTCATCGGGGACCAGCATCGACAGGCGATACCGTCCGCGGCCCGGGAGGGGGATACAGACGAGCAGATCGTCGGTGACGCCATCGGTCTGGTGCATGGACCGGACGCTGTACCCGCGCGGCTGCGACCAGTCCACCACCACGTCTCCCAGCATGTACTGCTCGTCGAACGCCGCCCCATCGAAGGTGAGACCGAGGGTCTTGCGCACGATGCTGTGCGCCCCGTCGGCTCCGATGAGGTAGGAGGCCCGCGTGGTCTCGTCGCCGCCGGGTCCGGTCAGCGTCGCCGTGACCCCGTCGGGGTCCTGCTCGAAGCCGGTGAGGCGGAGCCCACGTTCGATCCGCGTGTCGAGTGCGGTCAGCCGCGCTCGGAGGACTCGCTCGGTCTCGTACTGCGGGATCGAGTGGAACCGGAACGGCACGTCGGCAGGCAGCGTGAGGTCGACCCGCATCACCTCGGTGCCGTTGACGAAGACGATCTGTCCGCGCATCTCGACGCCGGCGTCGAGGATCTCCCGGAGAACGCCGATGCCCTCGAACACCTCGAGCGTGCGGGCCTGCACCCCCACGGCCTTCGCGTACTGCGGTGGTTCCAGCAGTGGGTCGACGATGCGAACCCGTATCCCACGTCTACGCAACTCGATCGCGGCCGTCAGGCCGATCGGTCCCGCGCCTGCGATGAGAACGTCGGCGTCGTCCATCTGTCCTGACCTCCGGGGGATCGAAGCGGCAGACCGATTATCGCCCCGCGGCACCTGTCCGCGGGCGGTTTGTCCCATCTGGGGTCGACTCGGCTCACACCCCGTGGAGCCTGCGGGTTGTTGTCCGAAGACTTCGGTAGGGTCCTGCGAGTGAATTCGAGCTCAGCTGTGAAGTCCGTGAACACACGCCTCGCCGAGGAATTGTCGGTCGGGGAGGGGCAGGTCGCCGCCGCGGTGCGGCTGCTCGACGACGGCTCGACCGTCCCGTTCATCGCCCGCTATCGCAAGGAGGTCACCGGGAGTCTCGACGACGCCCAGCTGCGGACGCTCGACGAGCGCCTGCGGTACCTGCGCGAACTCGACGAGCGACGCGACGCCGTTCTCGCGTCCATCGACGAGCAGGGCAAGCTCACCGACGAACTCCGATCCGCGCTGTTGGCCGCCGAGACCAAGGCTCGGGTTGAGGACATCTACCTCCCGTACAAGCCGAAACGACGGACAAAGGCACAGATCGCGCGCGAAGCGGGCCTCGAGCCCCTCGCCGATCGGCTGCTGGCGGATCCGTCCAACGTCCCCGACGAGGCGGCGGCGGCGTTCGTGGGCGAGGGGGTCGCCGACGCGACCGCTGCGCTCGACGGCGCCCGACAGATCCTGGTCGAGCGCGCATCCGAAGACGCCGAGCTGGTGGGTGCGATCCGTGAGCGGTTCTGGGCCGACGGCTCCATGCACACCGCCGCGCGGTCCGAGGCCGCCTCGACCTCGCCCGCGGCCCAGAAGTTCCGGGACTACTTCGATTTCGCCGAGCCGCTGGAGTCGATGCCGTCGCACCGGGTGCTCGCGGTACTCCGTGGCGAGAAGGAGGATGCGCTGACGCTGACCCTCGACGGCGGTGAGGACGACGGCTACCAGGCTATGGTCGCGGCGACCCTGGGTATCGACGGGTCGAATCCGGGACCGGCGACGCCGTGGCTGGTGGGTACCGCGCGGTGGGCGTGGCGCACCAAGCTGATGGTGTCCGCGTCCATCGAGGCGAGGGTCCGGCTGCGCCAGCGTGCCGAGGCCGACGCCGTGACGGTGTTCGCCACCAATCTGAAGGATCTTCTGCTGGCCGCGCCCGCGGGTACCCGGCCGACGCTCGGCTTGGATCCGGGCTTCCGTACCGGGGTCAAGGTGGCGGTGGTCGACGGTACCGGGAAGGTTCTCGACACCTGTGCCATCTATCCCCATCAGCCGCAGAAGCAGTGGGATCAGTCCAAGGCCACCCTCGCCGCACTCGTCGCGCGGCACGGGGTGGAGCTGGTGGCGATCGGCAACGGCACGGCCTCGCGTGAAACCGATGCGCTGGCAACCGAACTGATAGACGACATCCGGAAGGCGGGCGCGCAGGCGCCGGCCAAGGCGATCGTCAGCGAGGCCGGTGCGTCGGTGTACTCCGCGTCGGAGTACGCGTCGCACGAGCTGCCTCAGCTCGACGTGTCGCTGCGCGGCGCGGTGTCCATCGCGCGTCGCCTGCAGGACCCGCTCGCGGAGTTGGTGAAGATCGACCCCAAGTCGATCGGTGTCGGTCAGTATCAGCACGACGTCACCCCGGGCACCCTTGCCCGCAGTCTCGACGCCGTCGTGGAAGACGCCGTGAACGCCGTGGGTGTCGACCTGAACACGGCCTCGGTGCCCCTGCTGTCCCGCGTGTCGGGTGTCACCCCGACACTGGCCACGGCGATCGTCGCCCACCGCGACAGCATCGGGCCGTTCCGCAGCCGAGCCGGATTGCTCGACGTATCGCGCTTGGGCCCGAAGGCATTCGAACAATGTGCGGGCTTCCTACGGATCCGGGGCGGCGACGATCCGCTGGACTCGTCGGGGGTGCACCCCGAGTCGTACCCGGTGGTCCGGCGCATCCTGGATCGGTCCGGCCTGGCGATTGCCGAACTCATCGGTGACGAACGCGCACTACGCGGTCTACGGCCGGCCGATTTCGCCGACGAGCGCTTCGGTCTCCCGACCGTGACGGACATCCTCGCCGAACTCGAGAAGCCGGGGCGTGATCCGCGTCCCGCGTTTGCCACCGCGACGTTCGCCGCGGGCGTGGAGAAGGTCGCACACCTCGAACCGGGGATGGTGCTGGAAGGTGTGGTCACCAACGTCGCGGCGTTCGGCGCCTTTGTCGACGTCGGTGTCCATCAGGATGGTCTGGTTCATGTCTCCGCGATGTCGGATCGGTTCGTGTCGGATCCGCACGAGGTGGTCCGCTCCGGGCAGGTGGTGCGGGTCAAGGTCATCGAGGTCGACGTGGATCGCCAACGTATCGGTCTGAGTCTGCGGCTCGACGACGAGGCCCGCGGGAGCGGACGTGCTCAGCAGGCAAAGTCGGGCGGAGGTGATCGGAATCCCGACCGCGCAGGACAGCCCGGCGGTCCGCGCGGGAACCGGGCACAGAAGAACGGCCGTCGCGACAACTCCGGTCGAGGACAGCGTGAGCGGCCGAGCGGGTCGATGGCCCAGGCGCTGCGCGAAGCCGGATTCGGTCGCTAGCCGAACACCTGCTTCAGGGACGCACGCCGGGCACTCGACTGAGGTTTGTCTTCAGGAGCATCACGTTGTAGTCGCTCCAGCGCGATGCGTTGAAGTACAGGTCTGGGGAATTACCCTGTAGCGCAGGGGAGTCGGGCAGCATCATCGGGCCGTACAGCACCACGGCGCCCGTGGGGACGAGGGTGCGCGGTGCGCTCCACGGGCCCTCGGGATGGTCGGCGGTACGGAGACGGATGTCGTTCTGGCCGTCGAGCATCACGTACTTCTTCAGGTACGGGCTCCAGGCCACCGACAATTCCGTCACGGGGGCGGGTACGACGATCGCCGATCCGTCGTCGGGGATCTGGGCGATGTCGTCGACCCACTTGCGGGTCGCGCCGGCCCAGTACTGGTATCGATCGACGGCGAGGATGTCCTCGGGTTTGAACCTGGCGAGGAAGGCGGCGCCGAATCTGCCGTTGGGCGTGCCGAACTGGTAGACGTACCCGTTCTCGTCGACCGAATCCGGCCGGCCGCGGACGTACGCGCCCTGCTGGAACTTGCCGTTGTTGTACTCGACCGGGGCGAGATTTCCGGGCAGCGCGAGCGAGACCGGCGCATTGACCAGGATCGTGCTCTGATCGGTCGTCCAGGTCTGTCCGTTGTCATCCGAGTAGGCGACCGCGGAGAAGTTGGTGACCCAGTTTCCGGCGGTTCCCCAGGAGCGGACCGACATGTAGTTGATGTACTGGCGGAACCCACCGGCATGCGGCAGTGCGATCGCGGCGGTCGGGATGGTGGTCACCTCGACATTGCTGATCCCGAGCGCCGGGATGAGCTGCTGCGCGAAGTTCGGCTGCCCGGGCGCGATGACCGACCCCGAGGACGCATCCCCGGCCACCCCGTTCGGGACGCGGATCCCGTCGGTGAGCTGATTGTCGTCGGTGCGAAGGAGCACGTTGTGGCGCCACTGCTGACCGGAGACATTGCAGTTCCCGAACGTGTCGCCGAACGCCATCAGTGTCTGTCCACGTCCGTTGTCCCAGCTGATACCGAGGTCGGTGCCGCTGATCCCGAAACGACTGAACGTGCGGTTACTGCTGAGCGGTCCGGTCACCCAGCCGATCGTGCGGCTGCTGGATCCGATGAACGGGATCAGGGGGCCTTGTGGGCCGATGTTCGGAATATTCGAACTGCCCGACGACCCGCTCGATCCACTCGACCCGAGGGAACCGCTGGACCCGAGGGAACCACTCGAGCCCAGCGAACCGTTGCCGAGAAGACTCGACCCGAACCCACCGTTGCCGCAAGGAGCCGCGTCGGCGGCGCCGGCGCCATGGGTCATCGCCAGTATCGATGCCGAGGCGGCCAGGGCACCGACGAGCACAATCCGAACACTCTGCGTGAGGCGTCGCCGCACGTCTACCTCCAGGAGCGATGGATGTCACCAATGTGACTGATGAGGTAATTGTGACGCACGTGACTCAGGATCACGCCACGAGCCGGTCACGATCGGATATCGTCTCGCAGCGGCGGTCGGGATCAGACGAGACCGGTCACGGCTGCGCGGAGGGCGACGAGATCTCGCTCGACGGCCATGCAGTCGGCCGTGAACTCGTCCTCGGTCAGGTCGCGCTGCCGGACGGTGAAGACCACCTCGGAGCCGTCCGGATGACCGGTGACCCGCAACGGGTTGGCGACCACCGTGCCATCGGGGAGGGTCACGTCGTGATCGAGGATCCCGTACTGATTCGGCGGGGCGAACCGCACAATGACCTCGCCCATCGGCGATGCGGCGACCAGCGCATCGCCCTCGCGACGGACGCCTGCGGCCAGGCCCGCCGCCCACGTGGGGAGATTCGCCGGATCGGCCGCGAACGCGTAGACCTCCGCTGCCGGCGCCGGTATGACGACGGACATGTGCCGGCTCTGCATCTCGCTCATGGGCGAGAGCGTAACGCCGGATTAGTGTGTGATTCATGCCCATCCTGAACAAGGACATGACGGTGTGCATCTCACTCGCCGGCCGCCCGTCGAACATCGGCACGCGATTTCACAACCACCTCTACGACGAACTCGGGCTCAACTACATCTACAAGGCGTTCACCACGGACGACATCGAGGGGGCCTTGCGGGGTGTCCGTGCTCTCGGCATTCGCGGCTGTTCGGTGTCGATGCCCTTCAAGGAGGCCGTCATCCCGCTGGTCGATGTGCTGGAGGAATCCGCGTCGGCGATCGAATCGGTCAACACCATCGTCAACGACGACGGCACGCTCACCGCCTCGAACACCGACTACGAAGCGGTCGCGACGCTCATCGCCGAACACGGCCTCGACCCGGGCGCGACGGTGGCCGTCCGCGGGTCCGGTGGCATGGCCAAGGCTGTGGTGGCGGCGTTTCGAGGAGCCGGATTCGACGATGTCACGGTGATCGCTCGCAATGGGCGCGCCGGCGCGGCGCTGGCCGAGAAGTACGGCTATGTCCACACGGCGGACGAACCCTCGTCGGGAACCACTGTGCTGGTGAATGTGACACCGCTGGGAATGCACGGAGCGGACGGGGAAGCCCTGTCGTTCGGCCGCGAGCAGATCGCGGCCGCCGACGTGGTGTTCGACGTCGTCGCCTTCCCGGCAGACACCCCTCTGATCCGCACGGCCCGCGGAGAGGGCAAGCGAGTCATCACTGGAGCGGAGGTGATCGCTCTCCAGGCCGCGCGACAGTTCGAGCGCTACACGGGGGTCACGATCACCCGGGAACAGGTCGTGCGAGCGTCGGAGTTCTCCCGGGCAGAGTGAGGCGGGATGATGCTCGTCACGTGTCGAGTACCGCTGCGACGCGGGCCTCGAGGCCCGCGATCCCGGTGATATCGATGCCAAAGGTGTCGACTAGCAGGTCGAGCACGTCGTGGGTGGTCGCGAGCGCGCGCTTCTCACCCGAGCCGTCGGGACGATGGATCGCGAGGTTGCGACCGCGAAGATTCCATCGCGCGTCGTCGACGATCATGCACGCGGTCAACCCGGTGCGGAAGTGCGAGCCCGGGTGGGTGGACGCGAACCAGCTGCCGACCACGCTGTCGATCTCGGGCCGTGGGCGCGGATCGAACAAGTACAGCGGCCGCCAGTGGCCGCCGACCATCGATTCCATCGTGCGGAACCGGTCGTCGGGTCCGGCGCTGATCCGGAACGGCTCGAGATCGGTGTCCTGACGTTCATCCAACGTGAACCGCAAAGGAGCGGTGGGTGTCTGGCCCCCGAAGCCGACGTCCACGAGGTACCGCTGCGGGTCGTCGGGGGTCTCGACGACGAGGAGTTGATGCGTCTCGGCGGGCAGCGGACCCGGCTCCTTCATCCATACGACACGCCCCGCCAGCGGATCGACCCGATAGCCGAGTGCGTCGAGAACGTGCCGGAGCAGGCCGTTGTGCTCATAACAGAACCCGCCTCGGCGCCGGCGGACGAGCTTGTCCTGAAGGCTCTCGGCGTCGAGCCGATCGACTGCGGTCCCGGTCAGCGGATCGAGGTTCTCGAACGGGATTCGACGAATGTGTGCTGCCACCAGACCCGACAACGTCGGAAGTGAGGCAGTCCGGTCACCGGAATACCCGATGCGCCGAAGATAGGCATCGACATCGACCGCGACGGAAATGCTCATGGCGCCATCGTCGCATCACGCGCTCGTGACGAGTTGCCGACATCGCCGGGCGACGTGGGGTCTGGTCGTCTGGCACACTTGTGAGTGCCGACGTGATGCATTGCTTTTAGCTGGTCGTGACTCTCGTAGCGCGCCCCTTCACGGACCGACCCTCCGTGGCGCCAAGGCTCCGAGCAGAAAGCAACGAGGCGCATCGTGTCGGACTCGAACGGTTCCACCCTTGCCCGCAACCGGTTTGTCAGTTCGTACTCGGACCTGGTGGCCGAGGTTCGTGACACCGGACTCCTCGAACGTCGGCGCACCTATTACGTGATCCGGATCGCCGCCACGATCGCCGCATTCGTCGCGGTCTGGGCGGGCGTTGTCATGATCGGGGATTCGTGGTGGCAGCTCGCGCTCGCAGCGGCGCTGGCCGTGATCAGCACGCAGTTCGGCTTCCTCGGTCACGACGGAGCGCATCGCCAGATGTTCGCATCGGCGGCGGCCAACGAGTGGACCGCCCGGATCGTCGCAGGTGCGTTCGCCGGGTTGTCGCTGCACTGGTGGCGGGGCAAGCACAATCGACATCACAAGGCGCCCAATCAGATCGGCGTCGATCCCGACATCGCATCCGGGGCGATCGCGTTCGTGCCGGCGGACGCGGAGAACCGCACCGGCATCTCCGGCTGGTTTACCCGGCACCAGGGATGGCTCTTCTTCCCGCTGGTGACACTGGAGGGTGTCGCGCTGCACATCTCCAGTATTCAAGGGCTGATCGGCCGGGCGCCCGTGGCACATCGCGCGCTGGAACTCGCCTTGATCGTGGGCCGGCTGTTGTTCGGGATGGTCTTGCCGCTGGTGCTGATGCCGTTGCCGATCGCCGCCGCGTTCATCGTCGTCCATCTGGCCCTGTTCGGCCTGCTGCTCGGCGGCTCCTTCGCACCCAACCACAAGGGGATGCCGTTGGTGCCCAAGGATATGCGGGTGGATTTCCTGCGCCGCCAGGTCCTGATGTCGCGCAACATCCGGGGTGGCCGATTCACCGATTTCATGATGGGCGGACTCAACTACCAGATCGAGCACCACCTGTTCCCGAGTATGCCGCGGCCGAACCTGGCCAAGGTGCAGCCGCTGGTCCGCGCCCACTGCGCGCGCCACGGGGTGACCTACACGGAGACGTCACTCGTGGGTTCCTACGCGATCGTGATCCGCTATCTGAACCAGGCCGGTCTCGGTGAGCGTGACCCGTTCAAATGTCCGCTCGTCCAGACGTACCGCTGATCTCCGCGATCGGCGGTCCTCAGTCGAACAGTCGCCGGAACAGGTTGGTCTCCGCCAGGTCGACGAGTTCATCGCCGCGACCGGACATCACGGTGCGCAAAGCATAGAGGGTGAACCCCTTGGCCTGCGCGGCGGTCACCGTCGGCGGGATCGAGAGTTCCTGCCGGGCGGTCACGACGTCCAGCAGAGCCGGCCCGTCGTGCTCGAGGAATGCTCGGACGGCACCGCTCAGATCATCCGGCTGTTCGACCCGGCGCCCGAAGATGCCCACCGCGGAGGCGAGTTCGGCGAAGTCCGGATTGTCAAGCTGTGTCCCGTAGTTCACGAAACCGGCGGCCTTCATCTCCACCTCGACAAAGTTCAGTGACGAGTTGTTGAACACCACGATCTTCACGGGCAGCTTGTTCTGCGTGATCGTGAGCAGCTCACCGAGCAACATCGTGAGTCCGCCGTCGCCGGCCAGCGCGATGATCTGTCGACCCGGGTACGCCGACTGCGCGCCGACCGCCTGCGACACCGCATTGGCCATGCTGCCGTGCGAGAACGAGCCGATGAGCCGGCGTCGCCCGTTCATCCTCAGGTATCGCGCGGCCCACACCACCGGTGACCCGACGTCGGGGATGAAGACCGCGTCGTCGCTCGCCAGGTCACTGATCAGCCGGGCCAAGTACTGCGGATGGATCGGCTGCCGGTTGCGGTCGTTGTCGGCGAGTTCGTCGAGGCTCTCGCGAGCCTTCACGTAGTGCCGGCGCGCCGATCGGAGGTGCTCGGAACTACGGTTACGGTCGATCAAGGGCGCCAGCCGTGGGACGGTGTCGGCGACGCTGCCCACAAGTCCGAGGTCGACCGGGGTGCGTCGACCGATCTGCTCGCCCCGGATGTCGACCTGGATGATGGTGGCCTTGGACGGATAGAACTGCTGGTAGGGGAAATCGGTCCCCAACATCAGCAGGGCGTCACATTTCTCGATGGCCCGATAGCCGGAGGAGAAGCCCAGCAGTCCGGTCATCCCGACGTCGTACGGATTGTCGTACTCGATGAACTCCTTACCGCGCAGTGCGTGGACGACCGGCGCCTGCAACGCTCCCGCCAGCTCGACCACCTCGTCGTGCGCACCGGCGACACCCGCTCCGGCGAGGATGGTCACGGCTTGCGCCTTGTTGAGAATGTCTGCGGCAGCGGCCAACCCGTCGTCGGTGGGGGCGACGACGCGGTCGACTCGGCGGATCGGTGCTCCCGCACGGCGATTCGCGCCTTTTGTCAAGAAGATCTCGCCGGGGATCACCAGCACGGCGACATCGCTGGTCTCGACGGCCGTGCGTATCGCGATGTCGAGCAGGCGCGGCAATTGCTCGGGAGTGCTGACCATCTCGCAGAATGCGCTGCACTCGACGAACAGCCGCTCCGGATGGGTCTCCTGGAAATATGTGCTGCCGATTTCGGGTGCCGGGATGTGTGCCGCG
This sequence comes from Gordonia sp. DT218, assembly GCF_049847105.1. NCBI lineage: Bacteria > Bacillati > Actinomycetota > Actinomycetes > Mycobacteriales > Gordoniaceae > Gordonia > Gordonia sp. DT218. The sequence continues at coordinate 34,003 of NZ_JBNCNS010000006.1, forward strand.
ATGGCCAGTACCGGCACCCGACTGCGATGCGCGTCGAACAACCCGTTGATGAGATGTAGATTGCCCGGCCCGCAACTGCCCGCACAGACCGCCAGATCGCCGGTCAGGGCCGCATCCGCGGCTGCCGCGAAGGCCGCGCCCTCCTCGTGACGCGCGTGCTGCCAGGAAATGGTGCCGTCACGGCGCAGGGCGTCGGTGAACCCGTTGAGCGAATCGCCCGGAATGCCGTATACGCGGCTGACCCCGGAGTTCTTCAGCGACTCGATGATGTTGTCCGCCAAGGTTGTCGCCATGGTGTGTCCTTTCGGCAGGGAGCTCGACGACGATTAGGTCGTCCTCTCCCTCACCCCCGTCACGGCCCCCTCGGTCCCGATGCTACCCGAGCAAATCGGGGGCGCCGGTCACATGACGTGACTATCCTGGGTGGTCAGTGATAGGTGTCGGCTCGACGATGCCGGATCGAGGTGATGGCAGGTGGGCACATTCAGGGTGACGGGCAAGATCCGCGTCACCGGACGGGTCCGCGTCTCCGGTCTCGACCGGCTGAAGCGACGCCTCGCCACGAAGGGCCCGGGCACCTCCCCGGTGCGCGACCCGAGATCCGCGACTTAGCGGGTCCCCTCCGTCGACAGCGCAGATGGGCCCAGTATTTCGGCGCCGAGAGCTTGCACCCGCCGGCGGAGCTCACGATCGGCGGTCACCACGATCCGTCGCCGATCCGGATGATCGGCGACGAATTCGACGATGCGGTCGTCGCCGGAGCCGGCCGCCGAGATCGTGGTCACCGTGGCCGACGACGCCACCTGTCGCGCCTGCCCTTCCACGATCATCACCACCTCGACCGGGCCGTCGACGTCGGTCATCCCGGCGGCCCCGAGCCCCGACAGCCGGTCCCGGAGCCGTTCGGTCGCTCCGCGCCGGTCCCGCCACCAGCCGTCGGGGACCGATCCGACCACGTTGGCCGCATCGACGATGATCACCGGGATCCGAGGGGTTGCCGAGGTCATGACTCCATCAAGCCACAGTGCACGCCGTCAGACGAGGGTGACACCGTGGCAGAACCGATTCTCCGGGTCGAGCGCTGCCTTGATCGCGGCCAGCCGGCGCCGATTCGCGTCGCTGAACGCGCTCGCCGAACGCTCCGACTTCTCGTCGCCCTCCAGGAAATTCAGGTAGGCCGCACCGGTCACGAACGGAGACAGCGAGTCCCGGGTCAGGCGTAACGCGGATTCGACGGCCAGTGCGAGCTGCGGGTCGGGCACGATCGAGGCGACCTCCAGCAGGAAGGTGCCGTCCCGTCCTCGGTCGTTCGGCGAGGACGCGGCCCCACGTGACACGGCGCCACCGGCGTGGCGGATCTCGGCGAACAGGATCAGCGGCATCGCCCCGGGACTCGGGAGCACCCGGGACGCGATGATGTCGACGGCCTCGCCGGTCAGTTCGTCCATCCACTCGGTCGTCACCATCGCGGGTACCGGATCGGTCGGGTCCATGCTGATCGCGTCTGCAGCAGCGAACGGCATCTCGCCCCACATGTCCACCTCGGGTGTCTTCCAGTTCCGCCATTCGTCGATCACCGCCCTACCGATCTCCAGGTCGCCTGCCCAGCAACCGCGGATCATTGTGAAACTCTTGCCGCGGAAGGGTTCCGGCACGATGTCGAGCGGCGGGAAGTTCATCAGGGTCACCGCCGAGGTCAGATCCTCGGACTGATCGGGTGCCCACGCGGAGAATCTCCGCATGATCTCCGAGGCATCCTCGGCGGGGTAGAAAAGATTGCCGGCGTAGACCGTCGTGACCGGGAACAGGTCGATCACCACATCGGTGACCACGCCGATACTGCCGGCGCCACCTCCCTTGAGTGCCCAGAAGATGTCGGGATGACTGGTGGCGCTGACCCGCAGGGGATTGCCGTCGGGGGTCACCAGGTCGAACGATCGCACGGCATCCGAGGCCAAACCGTATTTGCGTCCGAGCCAGCCGAATCCGCCTCCGAGGGTGTAGCCGACCACCCCGACGTCGGTGGTCGACCCGAGAAGCGGGGCGAGGCCGTGACACTGTGCCTGCTCGAGCACGGGGGCCCATTTCGCCCCGGCACCGGCCGTGGCGGTCCGCGCGATGGGATCAATGCTCACATCGGTCATCTCCGAGGTGTTGATCAGCAGTGCACCATCGGCCGACGGTCCGGGGCCGTGACCCGTCGCCTGGATCGCGACCCGCAGTCCCTCCGCGGCAGCGAAGCGCACCGCTTCGGCGACGTCGAAGCGGTTGGCCGGCACGGCGATCACCGCGGGTCGGTGATCCGACAGGAGGTTGAACCCGCTGCGGGCCGCATCGTAGCCGGGATCATCGGGGCCGTGCACGGCGCCGGAGATGCGGTCGGCCAGGTCGGCGAGCACCGAGGTGCGGGCGCGAACGGTCAGGCCGGAATCGTCGGTCGGGTGCGGGGAGGTGGTCTGGATCGTCATGGATGGTTCCTCACTGTGTGCCGGCGTCGCCGGCGCGGTCGGGGTCCGGCGTACCGGATGTGAAGAACTCTCGTCCCCGGCGCTTGAAGGTCACTTGGAACCGGCTTGGATACCGGCAGAGAGGCAGTGACGCGCTGGTCAGGCTGTTTCAGTACAGCTCAGCGACGGGTCGAGGTGTAGCCGTGGTCGGTGGCGAAGGCGTCGATCCGGGTGATCAGGGCGGTCGCCTCCTGAGTCGTGGCGACTCGGCGTGCCTCACGGAGCATGTCCTGGACCGTGGTGGCCGGGTGATCGGCGGCGTGCTGATACTCGGCGCATACCAGAAGCCGATGCGCGTCCGGATAGCGCTGCCCCGTGGTCCGGGCGAAGTTCTCGGCCTGTTCGAGCAGAACCGGGACACCGTCCAGCCGGCCTGCCGCGACCAGTGCCTCCGCGTGCAGGGCGAACCAGAGCCCGAGTCCCGTACGCTGCCCGCGCGCAGTCGGCGCCAGCCGTTCGATGCGATCGAGCGCGTCGCCGGGATCGTCGCCGAGGGCGCGCGACCACCAATACAGTCGCTCGCCACCGTGCCGCAGGTACTCGAGCGCGCTGTGGGTCGGCGCGGAGAGCAGTCGCTCACCGGCGTCGCGCGCCCAGTCGACGTCACCGGCGAGAGCAGCGGCCGTCACCGCGAAGATCGCGGTCCCGAGATAAGTCGTCGGTTCGTCGGGAACGGTGTCGATCTCCTCGAACACGAGGCGTCCGGTGCGCGCGTCGATGTGCAGCGTCGTGGAGAGTGCGCGGAAGCCGCGGGCGATCATCATCTGGTCGCTCTGCAGACCGTCGACATGTGTGTCGATCGGTGCGTATGCCTCGAGTATCCGAAACGATTCACCGATGTTCCCGCGGTCGAAGAGATCGATGCCCGCGGCCTGCATACCGAGGTGCCGGACGATCTGATCATCGGACCTCCTGGCCCGGGTGTGCAGGTCGTCGGCGACTCGGCGCGCCTTACGGGTGTCGGCGAGCTGCGCGTGGGCGGCGAAGCGCGCGTAGTCGAGATGGGTGAGGAGCGCGGCGTTTCCGGCCGCCTCACCGAGCTCCCGTGCCCGGGCGAGCAGTTCGGCATCCGCGGCGAAGTAGCCGTTGCGGGCGACGTCGGTGGCGAGCAGGGTGGTGATGGCGTCGAGTTCCAGATCGTGCTCACCGGCCACCCGGGCGAGTTCCGCAGCGTCGGAAAGCTGCTGCTCGGCAGTGTCGAAACTGAAGCTGCGCAGTGCAATTCGAGCGGAAACGAGCAGGGCTCGAGCAGTTCGGACACGATCGGCGAGTGGCCCGGCCGCCCACAGATGGCCGGCGAGACGGGCCGCCTGACCACCGGTGTCGAGTTGGTCGGCGACCGACAGATGGAGCCGGTATGCCCGGGTGGTCGGGATGTCATCGGCGATCGTCTCGCGGATCAGATCATGGTCGAAGATCACGACGAACGGATCGGCCGGGTCGACGTCGACCACACCGGCGACGACCGCTGGGTCGAGCGCCTCCAGCGTCACGTCCACGGTCCGGTCGGCGGCTGCGGCGAGAAGCGCGATGTCCACTCGCCGACCGATCACGGCGGCCACTTCCAGGAGGTCGGTGGTGGACGCGGGCAACGTCCGCAGACGCTCTCGGACGACATCTCGAACCCCGGCAGGGACGGCACCGTCGCCGATGGTCCCGCGATCGGCGAGGATACGCGAGAGCTCCCGAACGAAGAAGGCGTTGCCACCGCTCCGTGTCGCGATCGAGACCACCGTGCCCGCCGCCGGCCATTCCCGGGTCTCTCGGCGCACCATCTCCGAGATGTCGTCGGTGGAGAGCGGTCCGACCTCGATCCTGCGGTGTTCAGGGAGCCGGGCGAGCGTGGCGAGGGCGTTGGTGACCGCGGCGCGCCGGGGTACGGAACGCACCGACGCGAAGAAGGTCACACCGGGCGCACGCCGGGCAGCCATGTGGCCGAAGAGCTCGAGCGATGCGCTGTCAGCCCACTGGAGGTCGTCGAGGACGATGATCAACAGGTGTGATCGCGCGACCCCCTCGAGCAGGTCGGCGGCCTCATCGTAGAAGCGGAACCTGGCTGTTGCGTCAGGCATCTCGCGTGGTGGGGGTATCACGGTCGCACCCTGGGTGACCATTCGGCCGAGGTCACTGTCGAGCAGTTCCGCGCGCTGCCCGTCGTCGAGTTCGGGTAGTACGGCACCGAGGACCTGGACCCAGGGCCACATCGACGGTGCCGCGCCGTCCTCGATGCAACGTCCCCAGAGCACGGTGAGGTCGGCGGCCGCGGCCGCCCGCCGGGCGGCGGCGTCGAGCAGCGCGGTCTTGCCCGCGCCCGGCTCGCCTTCCACCACGACGATTCCGCCCGGCCCGTGCAGTGACCCGAGGACCGCACGATGGAGTACCGCCAGTTCGTCGATCCGTCCGATCAGGGGTTCGGGAAGGGGAGTGTCGCGCTGCTGGGCCGGAGCGGCACTCTGCTCCGGGGCCGGCGGGGCGGCGGACGTGGGCAGCGTGATGGGTGGGTCCAGTGACGGGGCGTGATCGAGGATGTCGCGTTCGAGAGCTCGCAGTCGGGGGCCGGGGTCCACACCGACCTCATCGGCGAGGATGCGGCGTGCATCGGCGAGCGCCGCCAGGGCCTCGGATTGACGGCCGAGCCGGTAGTGCGCAGTGGCCAGCAGCACCCACAAACCCTCATCGAGGGGTGAGCGCAGGACCGCCTGCTCGAGTTCGGTGACGAGTGACCGATTCTCACCGAGCGAGAGCCGGACGTCGTAGGAGAATTTCTGTGCCTCGCCGATCGTGCGGTCGAGATGGACGGCCGCGTCATCGCGAAAGGGGAATCCCTCGAACTCCGGCAGCAGCGGACGGTACTGGGCGAGCGCCGTCCGCAGGACTTCCGCCGCCGCCGCGGATTCGGCCCCGCGATGGAGGGCGTGTGCTCGGGCGATCCGGCCGACGAGTTGTCGGATGTCGACGTCATCGGTCTCGGCAACCAGGGCGTATCCCGGGCCGCGGGTCACCAGCACCATCGACGGGGTACGCGGTTTCCGGTTCGGCTCGAGAGCCTTGCGCAACCCGGAGATGTACGCCTGCACAGAGACTTCCGCACGGTCCGGAGCCGCCGAGCCCCAGATGCCGTCGATGAGACGATCCGTGCTGACCGGGTCGCCGTCGGCGAGAACCAGCTGCGCCAGCACCGCCCGCTGCTTGCGCGTGCCGAGTTCGACGGTCTCGGAATCGATCTGCGCGCCGAGGCCGCCCAGTACCGAATACGTGAGCCGGGCCATCAGCGAGAGTGTAAACCGGATCACGGCATGCCGCCCCGGATCGAGAGGGTGCGGGCTAGCCTGGTGACGTGGCCGTCTCCCTGGAAATGATCACCGTCGACACGACCGATCCGGTTCCGCTGGCGAACTGGTGGTCCGAGCAGATCGGCGGTTCGATCCACGCCGAGAACGAGGGCTACTTCGTCGTGGTCTCCATGGGCGTCGGCAAGCCGCTGCTGGGGTTCCAGAAGGTCGATGACCCCACGCCGGGCAAGAATCGGCTCCACCTCGACATGTCCACCGACGACCTCCGAGCCGAGGTGGATCGATTGGTCGCCTCCGGCGCAACGAAGATCGCCGATCACGCGATGCCCGGCCTCGAGTGGGTGACCCTCGCCGACCCGGACGGCAACCAGTTCTGCGTGTCCGGTGCACGTGCCGCGCCCGAATCCTGATTTGAGAGGCAACGGTCCACACGGGTTTCACCCGGGAGGAGTTGCTCGCCTGTCGTGGGGTGATGGTTCCCGATCTGATCGGCGAGGAATGTCGGATGCTGTTCGTCGGCATCAACCCGGGACTGTGGACGGCGGCGGTGGGGGCACACTTCGCCCGGCCGGGTAACCGGTTCTATCCGGCGCTCTACCGCGCGGGCATCGTCGATCGGCTGATCGATGCGTCGGCCGGTATGTCCGATGACGACCGGGACCTGCTGTGCAGCAGAGGTATCGGGATCACCAACGTGGTGGATCGGGCGACCGCGACGGCCGCGGAGTTGTCCATCGACGAACTGCGAGCCGGTGGACTGCGCCTGCGCGCCACCGTGCGCAGAGTGGCGCCGCCCGTCGTGGCGGTCGCGGGGATCACCGCGTATCGGTCGGCATTCGGTCTGCGTCGTGCGGTCGCCGGGCGCCAGGCGGAGACGTGGGATGGTGCGGCCGTGTGGGTGGTGCCCAACCCCAGCGGGTTGAACGCCCACGAGACCGTCGAATCGCTGGCGAAGGCCTACGCGCGTGCCGCCCGGGAAGCCGGCGTGCTCAACTGACGGCGGTACTCAGACATCGGTGGATGCGATGACGCGCCGGCGGACCGACAACAACTCCACCTCGGGTCGGCCCGCGGCGCAGCGTTCGACCTCATCGAGGACGTCCATCACATGTGTGCGGTCCGGCGCCACCACCGCCACGCCGATCACCGCGCGACGGTGGGCGTCGAGATGTCCCACCTCCGCTGTCGAGACCGAGAACCGCCTGCGGATCTCGGCGACGATCGGGCGCACGATGGACCGCTTGTGCTTCAGCGAGTGCACATCACCGAGGAGGTAATCGAACTCCGCAAAACCGATCCACATTGTCGGACCATACTACCGACGGGGACGAACATCTCCCGACCGGCGACCACGACTCGGATAGATCCTCTGTGCCAGAGCTTTTTTCAATGCAACTGCCCGGTCTCGAGCGTCCTCGGGGAACCCGCCGGCGGCCGGACGGTCGGGGATCGTCTCCGCCTGGTTGACGATGGTCCAACGCGAACCCACTGCCACCAGCGATTCATGTTTGGTCGCGTAGTAATCGGGGCGCGTGACCACCGCGACGCCCGGATCGCCTGCGGCGGCCGCAACCAGATGGGGGTGGAATCTGGTGCTGATCCACGTATCGCCCCGCCCGACCGTCAGACCCTTGCGCCACACGTCGATGAACGGCACCGTGGTGGCGCCGTCGAGTCGGTCGCCGAGTCTCGTCGGGACCTCCAGATCGCCACCGGGAATGCCCTCTACCACGGTGATGGCCTCGGCCGGGACCTGCCAGGCGTCGAGGGTGGCACGGATGAATCGGGTCAGGGCGTCGATACCGGTGGACCCGAACGCAACGAACTCGTCGGTGAGATCGGATTGCAGACACAGCGTCACACCGTCCGGACGCCGGGGTGGGCGGGTCGTGTCCTCGGCTTCGGAGACCATGTCGATGCCACCGCCCTCGCCGACGGCGAGCCAGGCGTCGTCGCCGGTGTGGCGCCGGGCCCCGATCCTTGACATTGCCTGCGCCGACGCCTCGTCGCGGACGTCGAACACCGTGAACACGTGTGCTGCATCGGTCAGCACCGACCACGCCGGCTCGTCGAGCAGGGGTATGAGCCCCTGCCCCGTGGCGTACGCGGGGACGCCCGTGACCCTGGTGAGTTCTGCGATGGCGGCGACCAGCGAGACATGGTGCGGCCAGACCTGATTGACGTAGCCCCCGCCCAGGAGGTGGACCGACGACGCCCGGCGGAACACGTCGACCCCTTCGGCGAGGCGAGGGGCCGGCCCGAATGTCGTGGCGGCCTGGGCCACCCATGTCCACGGTGTGGTGGGGTCAGGTCCCTCGGTGCGCGTGGTGTCGGCGGCGTATGCCGCCAACTGCCACAGGGTGTCCACGAAGACCACCCCGGGATGGACGCCCCGGAGCAGCAGCGAGGTCTGCCCCGGACTGTGGCAGTCGAGGACGACCAGGGCGTGCGGGCGCGTCCGGGCCAGATACCGCAACCATGCGAGTGCGATCAGCTCGTCGCCGTAATTCGGGTGTCCGGACGGCGCGATGAGATAGATGATCTCGTCGTCGTCGCCGTCCTCGTCGCGTGCTTCGCTTCGGAAGCGAGCGCGGAGGGCCGAGGGAAGACCGGGCATCTGCACCCAGGGGATGTTACTCACCGACCTCGTCCGTGCGGCCGGCGTACGTCAGTGATCGCCGCCCAGCAGCGCGGCGACGTGGTCCGGGACGTATTTGGACAGCGACCGCGGCGGGCGGCGATAGTTGCCGGAGTCGATGGGCTTCTTGGGGAGCTCGACCTTGTGCAGGGGAACGTCCTCGTAGTCGATGGTGGACAGCAGGTGCGAGATCATGTTGAGGCGAGCGTGCTTCTTGACGTCGGACTCGACGACGTACCACGGGCTCAGCGCGGTGTCGGTGTGCACCATCATCTCGTCCTTGGCCCGCGAGTAATCCTCCCAGCGGTAGACCGCCTCGAGGTCCATCGGACTGAGTTTCCATTGGCGGACAGGGTCGTTCAGACGCGAACGGAATCGCTTGAGCTGCTCATCGTCGGAGACCGAGAACCAGTACTTGCGCAACAGGATCCCGTCGTCGATCAGCATCTGTTCGAAGATCGGTGTCTGGCGGAGGAATCGGGTGTGCTCGGCCGGGGTGCAGAACCCCATCACCTTCTCCACGCCGGCCCTGTTGTACCACGAACGGTCGAAGAGCACGATCTCTCCAGGCGCGGGCAGTTGCGCGACATAGCGCTGGTAGTACCACTGCCCGCGTTCGCGATCGGTGGGCGCAGGCAATGCGGCCACACGGCTGACCCGAGGGCTGAGGTACTCGGTGATCCGTTTGATGGTGCCGCCCTTGCCCGCGGCGTCGCGACCCTCGAAGATCACCACGACGCGGGCGCCGGTGCTCCGAACCCATTCCTGGAGCGTGACCAGCTCGGTCTGCAGGCGGAAGAGTTCGGCTTCGTAGACCTTGTTGGGGATCTTCGCGGGTCGTTCGTGTTCTTTCGCCTTCTTCGCCATGGATGGAGCTTAACCGTGGTTCGGCGGCGTTGTGCCGCAGACCAACCGACCCGTGGGTAGGGTGCGCCTCCGGGCGTATGCGAATCCGTTCAGGCGGGTAACAGATCTCCGACTGCGGCGATCTCGTCGGCGAGCTCGGCCACCGAGGCGTCGATCCGGGCCCTGGAGAAGTCATTGATGTCGAGACCTTCGACGATCTCCCAGCGCCCGTCGACCGACCTGACGGGAAACGAACAGACGAGTCCCGGTGGTACGCCGTAAACGCCGGGTGAGGGGAGCGCCGCCGACGTCCAGTCGCCGTCGGGGGTACCGAACACCCAGTCGTGCACGTGGTCGATGGCGGCGTTGGCGGCGGACGCCGCCGACGAGGCGCCCCTGGTGTCGATGATCGCCGTTCCGCGTCTCGCCACGGTCGGGATGAAATCGTCGACGAGCCAGGTGCGGTCGGCGGCGATCTCGGCACCACTGCGATCACCGACGCGAGCATGGAAGATGTCGGGATATTGCGATGCCGAGTGATTGCCCCACACCGAGACCCGGCCGATCTCGCGAACCGGGCAGGTTGTGTGATGGGACAGCTGGGCGATGGCACGGTTGTGGTCGAGGCGGGTGAGGGCGGTGAACCTCTCGGAGGGAATGTCGGGCGCGTGCGCGGAGGCGATCGCGGCGTTGGTGTTGGCCGGGTTACCCACGACGATGACCCGGAGATCATCGGCGGCAACGTCGTTCAGCAGTGCACCCTGCTCGGCGAAGATCGCGGCGTTGGCCGCCAGCAGGTCGGCCCGTTCCATACCCTTGCCGCGAGGGCGGGCACCGATCAGCAGCGCGTGGTCGGCGCCGTCGAAGGCGGCCCGCGCATCGTCGAAGATGTCCACCGAGTTCAGCAGCTCGAAGGCGCCGTCGTCGAGTTCCATCGCGGTACCGACCGCGACAGGCAACGACTGTGGTAGTTCGAGCAATCGGAGCCGGACCGGTTGATGGTGGCCGAGCATGGCGCCCGCGGCGATCCGGAACAGCGCGGCGTAACCGATGTTTCCCGCGGCGCCGGTGACGGTCACCACGGCGGGAGGGGTCGATGGCATGAGCACCTTCGCGTGTCGGCGGCATGTAGGGGGCGTGGGGGAGGGATCAGCCTGAGGACGGGCTCAACGGGGCAGCGCGGACTGCTCGACGAGGGCCACCGTCTGCCGCGGGCTCGAGAGGACGAGCACCGGGCCGAACGCTCGCCAGGTCAGCGGCACCGATGTGAAGGTGGCGAGCCATTGATCGGCACCCGCGCGTGGTCCCGGGCAGGCCATCCGCGTCGAGACGAGGGTGTGAATCCGCACGTGGTCACTCGATATGTTCGCGGTTCCCAGGTGTCGGTTGCAGCCGGCGCTCAGCGCTATCCGATCCGGTCGTTGGAAATGGACGGTCATCGGGCCACCACCCGGTATGACGCCGCCGAGGACCGCGACCGATGAGTACGACTTGCCGACGAGCATGCCGGGCAGGGATTCGGGGAGCGGGCGGGGCATCGGTGCAGGTGCGGGGGCGGCTGCCGCGGAGCCGATCCCGAATATGGAGAGCATCGACGTCAGCAGCACGGTGGTGAGCAGCAGCATCACGGACCGGCGGGGACGGATCGGGCGAGGTTGCGCCGAACCACGGACTCCGGGGTCCGGCTCGCGTCGTGGGGTGGGATGATCGATCTGATTCATGGCCACTTCTCCTGGGACGGGGTCCTTGATCCAAACGTAGCCGAGTGACGGAACGGGCGGAACACGACTCGGGGGATGTGCCGATGGTCGCGGCGCCGTCGTCGCGCAACGCAGGTGGTTCGGCACGGCGGTTCGACACAGTGGCACGATCGGCGACGCGTACCGTGGACGGCGACCTCGGGGCACCGTGGTCGTTTCGGCACGACCGGAGTCCGACGTCGGTGCTGCGAGAATTGGTGCCACGACCAGTACACATGCATGCCCGACAGGCGCGAGTCAGGAGAAGTGTTTCGGTGGGAAAGCTGACGAACAGCATGTGGCGACTCCTGGGCTCCCAGTCGTCACGTAATCAGTCGAAGTCCGTCTCGTTGATCAAGGATGCGGACGCACACAGCGCGTGGGCGGACGGACTCGACGACGACGCGTTCGCCGACGAGGCGGAGAAGCTCGACATCGGAATGAATGGTGACGATCGCGCGCGCTTCCTGGCGCTCGCCCGCGAAGCCGCGGACCGGACGCTCGGCATGCGACCGTTCGACGTCCAGTTGCAGGGTGCGCTTCGTCTGCTCGAGGGCGACATCGTCGAGATGGCCACCGGTGAGGGCAAGACCCTCGCGGGTGCGATCGGCGCGATCGGGCACGTCCTGCAGGGGCACCGCGTCCACGTGATCTCGGTCAACGACTATCTCGCCACCCGCGACGCGGAGTGGATGGGCCCGCTGTTCACCGCCTTCGGCATCGTCGCGAAGCCAGTGTCGGAGAACTCGAGCCGGGACGAGCGCAAGGCCGCGTATGCCGCCGACGTCACCTACGGTTCGGTCAACGAGATCGGATTCGACGTGCTCCGCGATCAGTTGGCGCTTTCCGAGGACGATCTGGTGTCGCCGACTCCCGATGTGGCGATCATCGACGAGGCCGACTCGGTGCTCGTCGACGAGGCATTGGTGCCCCTGGTGCTCGCCGGTTCCACCGAGGCCGAGGTACCCGATCAGGCGATCCACGACGTGGTGGCCCGGATGAAGAACAAGCATTACGAGATCGACACCGAGGGACGCAACGTCACCCTCACCGACGACGGTGCGGAGTTCGTCGAGGAAGAACTCGGCGGCATCAACCTGTACGACGAGGATCATGTCGGCAGCACGCTCGTCCACGTCAATGTGGCCATGCATGCGCAGTACCTGCTCGAGCGCGACATCCACTACATCGTCCGGGACGGCGGCGTGCATCTGATCAACGCTTCGCGTGGGCGCGTGGCACAGTTGCAGCGGTGGCCGGACGGTGTCCAGGCCGCAGTCGAGATCAAGGAAGGCCTCAGCCAGACGGATTCGGGTGAGGTGATCGACACGATGACTGTGCAGGCGCTCATCGGCAGGTATCCCAGGGTCTGCGGCATGACCGGTACGGCGCTCGCCGCGGGTGAACAGTTCCGTCAGTTCTACGACCTGTTGGTGTCGCAGATCCCACCGAACACCCCGAACGTCCGCATCGACGAGGCCGACCGTGTCTACGACATCAAGGCCAACAAGGTCGAGGCGATCGTCGCGTACGTCAAAGAGGTCCATGAGACCGGGCAGCCGATTCTCATCGGCACCCACGACGTCGCGGAATCCGAGGAGCTCGCGTACTTCCTCGACAAGGCCGGTGTCTCGTCGGTGGTGCTGAACGCCAAGAACGACGCCGAGGAGGCGAAGATCATCGCCGAGGCCGGGGCCCGGGACGCGGTGACGGTCTCGACCCAGATGGCCGGGCGCGGTACCGACATCCGCCTCGGCGGGTCGGCCGACGACGAGTCGGCGAGAGACGACGTCGTGGCGTTGGGCGGTCTCTGCGTGGTCGGCACCGGACGACACGAAACCGAACGTCTCGACAACCAGCTGCGTGGCCGCGCGGGCCGCCAGGGCGATCCGGGTCGTTCGGTGTTCTTCTCCAGCCTCGAGGATCCGGTGGTCACCAAGAATCTCGCCTTCAAGCGAGATCCGGTGTCGCAGGCCGAGGACGGCTCGATGGGGGCCAAGGGCATCGATCTGATCGAGCAGGCGCAGCGTATCGCCGAGGGCGTGATGCTGGAACTGCATGCCAACACGTGGCGCTACAACACGTTGGTGAACCAGCAGCGCGACATCGTCGTCAAGCGACGGATGGCGCTCCTGACCGGCGAAGTGGCCCTCGACGAGCTGGCCGCGGAAGAACCCGCGCGTTACGCGGAGCTGACCGGGACCGCGGCGGGGGCAACGGACGACGCAGAGGATACGAAAGCCGACCCGGCGGGCTCCGAAGACACCGAAACCACCGAAACCACCGAAACCACCGAAGCCGGCGCGGCCGATGGTTCCACTGCCACGGAGACCGAGGACGCCACGACACCGGCTCCGGTCACCGACCCGGTTGACAAGGAGGTCCTCGTCCTGGTGGCGCGTGAGATCATGCTCTTCCACCTGGACCGGGCGTGGGCCGATCATCTCGCGTTCGTGTCCGACGTGCGGGCGAGTATCCATCTCCGCTCATTGGGCAAGGAGAGCCCCCTCGACGAGTTCCACAAGCTGATCCTCGACGCGTTCTCGACGCTGCCCGGCGAGGCGGTCGAGAACGCCCGCAAGACGTTCCGGGAGGCGACGATCACCAACGAGGGCGTCGATCTCGGGACCGCGGATCTGCATCGCTCGACCACGACCTGGACATACATGGTCCACGACAACCTGTTCTCGTCGGGCGGAGCGAAAGCCCTCCAGGGCATCATCGGCATCTTCCGGTGATCTCCGGCGAGCGCTCGGAGGTGCCGGAGGAGCGCGACCCGGTGGACCCGCCGGAGGAACTGTCCGACGGGTCGGACCGGGTGGTGACCGTCCCGAACGCCTTGAGCGTGCTGAGGTTGGCGCTGATCCCGGTGTTCGTGTGGTTGTTGCTGTTCGAGAAGGCCGACGGATGGGCATTCGCCGTCCTGATGTTCTCGGGGTTCTCCGATTGGGCCGACGGCAAGCTCGCCCGGTGGCTCAACCAGTCGTCGCGGATCGGGGCGCTGCTCGATCCGGCCGCCGACCGGCTCTACATCGTGATCATCCCGATCGCGTTCGGCCTGCGCGAGTTCCTGCCGTGGTGGCTGATCGGGGTCGTCATCGCCCGGGACGTCGCGCTGTTCGCGACGGCGCCGTTGCTGAGGTCGCGAGGGCTGCTCGCGCTGCCGGTCCTCTACATCGGGAAGGCGGCCACCTTCGCTCTGATGAGTGCGTTCCCCTGGCTGCTCGCCGGGCAGTTGGATTCGGTCATCGGGACGATCTGCTATCCCATCGGTTGGGCGTTCATGATCTGGGGCGTCGGCCTCTATCTGTGGTCGTTTCTGCTGTACGCCTATCAGACGGTGCTGGTCGTCCGCCGGATGCCCCGCACCGGGTGAGCGGACATCCGCTCACCCGGCCCACGCAGTGGCCGCCGATGCCCTAATGTCCTCCGTTTGAAGTAGTTCGATGTTTTTGCCGCCTCCGACAAGAAAGGTGCGACAGTGAGCGAGACCAATGTGCCGCCTGCCCTGCGCTACACGGCCGAGCACGAATGGGTGGAGCGGACCGGGCCCACGACGGTGCGGGTCGGGATCACCGACTTCGCGCAGGATGCGCTCGGCGACGTGGTGTTCGTCCAGCTGCCCGGCGCCGACGACGCCGTCGAGAAGGGCGAGTCGTTCGCCGAGGTGGAGTCCACCAAGAGCGTGTCGGACATCTACGGACCGCTCGACGGAACGGTGTCCGCCGTGAATGCCGAGTTGGAGACCACCCCCGAACTGGTGAACTCCGATCCGTACGGGTCGGGCTGGCTCGTCGAGATCACGCTCGTCGACGAGGCGGCCCTCGACACGGCACTGGCGGAGACCCTGGACGCCGACGGCTACCGCGCCGTCACCGAGAGCTGACCGTCGCGGGACGCGAGGTGCCGTGAACTGCGAAAGGCATTCTCCGATGAGGCCGATCGAACACGACAAGCCGACAACACGGATCGTAAGCGCCCGGTGGATCGGGGCGCTGCGACTATGATCGGCGGTGTCCTGGTCGACTCGACCGCCCGTGTGGCGGCCGCAACACGGTACGGTTTACTGCAGCAGAACCGGTTCGAGTGCCGATGAACGCGGCGAGCCGGACGTTCGAAGGCAGAAGAAAGATGCATCGACATCGAAAGCCCGGTGGCGCGATTCGCGCGGCCGTTCGGGGCCGGTAGGTGTGGGCGCGACGACGCCTACGGGCACCGAGACAGACGAAGGAGAAGTGGTGAGCGAAAACGACAAGGATCTTGAGGCACCGGTGGAAACCACCTCGGTTTTCCGGGAGGAGTTCATCTCCGAACTCGATTCCGGAGCGACCGCCTCGAGTGAACCTGCCGACACCGGGGTGGAGAGGCTCTCGCCCGGCACGGCGCTGCTTGTCGTCAAGCGTGGTCCCAACGCGGGCTCGCGATTCCTGCTCGACCAGGCGACCACGTCGGCGGGTCGGCATCCGGACAGCGACATCTTCCTCGATGACGTGACCGTCAGTCGCCGCCACGCGGAATTCCGCCTGGGCGACAACGAATTCCAGGTGGTGGACGTGGGCAGCCTGAACGGCACCTACGTGAACCGGGAACCCGTCGACACCGCGCAGCTGAGCAATGGGGACGAGGTGCAGATCGGCAAGTTCCGCCTGGTCTTCCTCAGCGGCCCGCGCGACGGCCAAGCGGGCGCCTGACCTCGTGACCGCGTCGTCGGCGGGTCAGCACGGAGAAGGGTCGATGTCGATCGGCTCTGTCCTGGCGCTGCTGCGTGAGGATTTCCCGGACGTGACGATCTCGAAGATCCGATTCCTGGAGTCCGAGGGCTTGATCACGCCCGAACGCGCGCCGTCGGGCTATCGCCGGTTCAGCACGAACGACTGTGAGCGGCTCCGGTTTGTCCTGACCGCCCAGCGTGACCGCTATCTGCCGCTCAAGGTGATCAAGGAGCAACTCGAGGCGATCGATCGTGGTGAGGGAGGCGCAGGTGCCGGGGGTACCCGGTTGTTGTCCGCCGCCCGCAATGCGGTCGCCCCGGCGACCGATTTCGGTTCGCGCGGCGGCCGGGTCTCGCGGGAGACGCTGATCGAACGAACCGGGGTCGACTCGGCGTTCGTGACGGAGTTGCTGCGCAACGGGCTGTTGACACCTGGGCCGGCGGGATTCTTCGACGAGGATGCGGTTCGTCTGGTGGAGGCCGCCGCCGCGTTGGCGAATTACGGCGTGGAGACCCGTCACCTGCGAGCCTTCAAGGTCTCCGCCGATCGTGAGGCCGGATTGGTTGCGCAGATCGCGAATCCGATCGCCAAGGGCAAGGGCACGGGTGCCCGGGATCGGGCCGAGGAGTTGGCCCGCGAGATCGCGGCGTTGTCGGTGACTCTGCACACCCAGTTGGTCAAGGCCGCGGTGCGGGGCGTGCTGGACTGATCGGTCCGCGACTGCCGTCGCGGCGGCGCGACGCGGTGTAGCGTCGTTGACATCGACATACGGCGCCGGGACGTGGCGAACGGGGCCGTCGAGTAGTGTCCTGGCGATCACGAGGAAGCGGGTGCTAGATGGGCGAAATGCGAGTCGTGGGCATTCGGGTCGAGCCGCCACAGAGCCAGCCGGTACTGCTGCTGCGCGAGGTCGAGGGCGAACGCTACCTGCCGATCTGGATCGGGCAGAGTGAAGCGGCGTCGATCGCCTTGCAGCAGAAGGGCATCGAACCGCCGAGGCCGCTCACACACGATCTGATCGTCAACCTGATCAGCGAATTCGGCCGAACCCTCAAAGAGGTTCGCATCGTCGACATGCAGGAGGGCACCTTCTACGCGGAGATGGTCTTCGCGGACGACCTGAGGGTGTCGGCGCGTCCGTCGGATTCCATCGCCGTGGCGATGCGGGCCGGAGTGCCGATCGTCGCCGACGAGGACGTGCTGACCGAGGCCGGGTTGCTGATCCCGGACGAGGACGGCTCGGACGGCGAACCGGGCGATGCGAAAGAGGACGAGGTGGAGAAGTTCAAGGAATTTCTCGACAACGTCTCACCGGATGACTTCAAGGCGAGCGGCGGAACCTGAGCCCCGTTTGATCACGGAACGGACACTGCGCGGTCACCGTTTGCTCGATCTCAAGTTGAGGTTGAGGTTGCACCGCGCGTCGCGTTGATTTGCGACTCCCGCCCGACCTACCGTTCACACGTCGCCCGTTTTCGGCGGGGACGGAGGATGATCGTCCTTCAGGCGCGTACTGTTGAAGCAGTCCTCGAGGCCGCTCTTCGAGGTTCGGTGCCTGTCGAGTCGGTCCAGACGTTGCGAGGGAGTCTGCAGTGGGCGATAAGCCGTTCGACGACGGAGTGACGTCACCGACGGATGCGGCACCAGACGGTGCCGCGGAGAGCGCCCGTACCCCAACTGCGACCCAGGGCAGCCTGGAAGACATCGCTCCGGGCCTCTTCCCGAACGACACAGTGCCGGACGAGTTGGTCGGCTACCGGGTGCCGAGTGCGTGCCAGATCGCCGGTATCACGTATCGGCAGCTCGACTACTGGGCCCGCACCTCGCTCGTGGTGCCGTCGATTCGGGGCGCTGCCGGTTCGGGTAGCCAGCGACTGTACTCGTTCAAGGACATCCTGGTCCTGAAGATCGTCAAGCGTCTCCTCGACACCGGGATCTCACTGCAGAACATCCGCGTCGCCGTCGATCATCTCCGGAAGCGCGGCGTCGAGGATCTCGCCCGGATCACCCTCTTCTCCGACGGCACGACCGTCTACGAGTGCACCTCTGCCGAGGAGGTCGTGGATCTGCTGCAGGGCGGTCAGGGTGTCTTCGGGATCGCGGTCAGCGGGGCGATGCGCGAATTGTCCGGCACCATCGCCGATTTCCCAGGTGAACGCGCCGATGGCGGTGTGACCGAGACCGCCCCGGAGGACGAACTCGCGGCGCGGCGTAAGAACCGGACCCGCCGCACCGGCTGACCGTCGGCCGGTCCCGGCCGCCCCACTGCGGGGTTGAACTGCAGAGCAGTCGCCCACCCGTATACTGGGTGGGCGTCGCTACGTCACGGGAGAGCGCCACCGATCGGGTTGGGGTGGCCGCCGAAGGAGCAACACCTCCTCGTCAAACTCTCAGGCACCCAGGACCGTGGTGTAGACGGCGTCTCTGGAAAGTGACCCGGGGAGACCCGGGCCCGCCCACGGTGAAAGGCCGCTCCGGTGTCCCGGAACGGCCGAATCTCTCAGGCGTCTGGCATCCGTGCTGCGGATCCCGGATATGACAGAGGGGGAGGGCCGCAGACCGCCGAGAGGTTGACCTGTCATGCCCGCCACTTCCGCATCCGATCCGGTGACCTTCATCGACCGCCATGTCGGTCCCGATCCCGCCGAGACCGACCGCATCCTCGCCGAGATCGGGGTGTCCTCGCTCGACGAACTCGCCGAGCGGGTGGTCCCGTCCGTGATCGCCGACGACCCGGGTGCGAACGGTCTAGACGCATTGCCACCGGCCATCGGTGAACACGACGTGCACGACCGCCTCGCCGAGCTCGCGTCCCGCAACGTCGTCGCGCGGTCGATGATCGGGCTCGGCTACCACGACACCTTCACCCCGCCGGTCATCCTGCGGAACGTGCTGGAGAACCCGGCCTGGTACACCGCCTACACGCCTTACCAGCCGGAGATCAGCCAGGGACGTCTCGAGGCCCTGCTGAATTTTCAGACCATGGTCGCCGACCTCACCGCGATGGAGGTCGCCAACGCGTCGATGCTCGACGAGGCGACCGCCGCCGCCGAGGCGATGACCCTGATGCGTCGCGCCGGCAAGTCCCGCCCGGCGCGCCTGGTGGTCGACGCCGATCTGTTCCCCCAGACACGCGCCCTGCTCGACACGCGGGCCGAGCCGCTCGGTATCGAGTTGGTCGAGGCGTCGTTGCATCCGTCGCTGCCCGGATGCGGCTTGCCCGACGGTGACTTCTTCGGTGTCGTGCTCCAGGTTCCGGGCGCATCCGGTCGTGTCCTCGACCTCGCGCCGATCATCGCGGCCGCGCACGATCGCGGCGGATTGGTCTCGGTCGGGGCGGATCTGCTGGCGCTCACCCTGATCACGCCTCCGGGTGAGCAGGGCGCCGACGTGTGCTTCGGCACGACTCAACGGTTCGGTGTGCCCATGGGATTCGGAGGTCCGCACGCCGGCTACCTGGCGGTCCACTCCGCCCATGCGCGACAGTTGCCGGGCCGGCTCGTCGGCGTCTCCAAGGACGCCGACGGCAACCTCGCCTACCGACTCTCACTGCAGACGCGTGAGCAGCACATCCGCCGGGAGAAGGCCACCAGCAACATCTGCACCGCCCAGGTGCTGCTCGCCGTCATGGCCGCCATGTACGCCTCGTATCACGGCGCCGACGGTCTGCGCGCGATCGCCCGGCGGGTGCACGACGCCGCGGTGTTCCTGGCCGACAGCCTGACGGTTGCCGGCTTCTCGATTGCGCACTCCTCGTTCTTCGACACGATCGTGGTGCGCGCACCCGGTCAGGCCGACGCGATCGTCGCGAACGCCAAACGCGACGGCAACATCAACCTGCGGCGGATCGACGCCGACTCGGTCGGCATCGCCTGCGACGAGACCACCACCGACGCCGATCTGACCGCCGTGTTGCGTGCGTTCAGCGCCGAAGGGGTACGGCGTCATACGTTCGCGCAGCCCGTCGAGACGCGGCAGAGCGACTTCCTCACGCACCCGGCTTTCAACCGGTACCGCACCGAGACGTCGATGCTGAGGTACCTGCGTGCGCTGTCCGACAAGGACATCGCACTCGATCGGAGCATGATCCCGCTCGGCTCGTGCACGATGAAGCTCAACGCGACCGCAGAGATGGAACCGGTCACCTGGCCCGGGTTCGCACGCCTACACCCGTTCGCGCCCGTGTCCGACACCACCGGGATCCGTGAACTCATCTCGACGCTGGAGGACTGGCTGGTCACGATCACCGGCTACGACCGGATCAGCCTGCAGCCCAACGCCGGCTCACAGGGCGAATACGCGGGCCTGCTGGCGATCCGGCGGTACCACCGCGGCCGCGGCGACGAGGACCGCGACGTTTGTCTGATCCCGTCGAGCGCACACGGCACCAACGCCGCATCGGCGGTGATGGCGGGGATGCGCGTGGTGGTTGTCGGGTGCCGTGAGAACGGTGACGTCGACGTCGACGATCTGCGTGTCAAGATCGAGAATCATCGCGATGCGCTGGCAGCCATCATGATCACGTATCCGTCCACTCATGGTGTCTTCGAGCACGACATCGAGGAGATCTGCGCGGCCGTGCATGACGCAGGCGGCCAGGTCTACGTCGACGGCGCCAACCTCAATGCGCTTGTCGGCGTAGCCCGTCCCGGCCGGTTCGGCGGTGACGTCAGCCACCTGAACCTGCACAAGACGTTCTGCATCCCGCACGGTGGGGGCGGGCCGGGGGTCGGGCCGGTCGCCGTCCGCGCGCATCTCGCGCCCTTCCTGCCGGGTCACCCGCTCGCCGACGAACTGTCGTCGGAGGGCACGATCTCGGCCGCGCCGTACGGTTCGGCGTCGATCCTGCCGATCACCTACGCCTACATCGCGATGATGGGCGCGGACGGATTGCGCCGCGCGACGCTGACCGCGATCGCGTCGGCCAACTACATCGCCCGCCGGCTGCGCGAGTACTACCCCGTGCTCTACACGGGCCGCGGCAGCGAAGCAGCGCGAACCGACGGTGAGGGATTCGTCGCGCACGAGTGCATCCTGGATCTGCGGCCGCTGACCAAGGCGACCGGCGTGACTGTCGACGACGTGGCAAAGCGACTGGCCGACTACGGTTTCCACGCCCCGACGATGAGCTTCCCGGTCGCCGGGACGCTGATGGTCGAGCCGACCGAGAGTGAGAACCTCGATGAACTCGACGCCTTCTGTGAGGCGATGATCGCCATTCGCGCCGAGATCGACCGGGTGGGCTCGGGTGAATGGTCCGTCGACGACAACCCGTTGCGGGGAGCCCCGCACACCGCCGAAGCGCTGGTCGGGGAGTGGGATCATGCCTACTCGCGGGAACTCGCGGTCTATCCGCTCGGCCTCCCGTCGGCCGGCGGACGGGCCAAGGTGTGGCCGGCGGTGCGCCGGATCGACAACGCCTTCGGCGACCGGAACCTGGTGTGCAGCTGCCCGCCGATCGAGGCGTTCAGCAGCTGAAGGACACCCCCGGGGGGTGACCTGCGGGTCAGTTCCCGCCGGTCGTGGGACCGCTGTCGGGCCCGTAGACGAGGCGATTGATGGTCACCGTCGCCGCGTCCTCGGGGTTCGGCATCGGATTGTCGGTGATCGGGAACGTCACTGTCGCGTTCGGCTCCGGCATGGCGGCGTCGCCGCGGAATCCGAGTGCGGTGAGTTTGCCGAGCTGGTCCGGCTTGCTGACGAACTCGAAGAACTCGGACACCGCATCGGTCTGCTCGGGTGCGACCTGTGAACCCGCCATCCGGACGATCGGGTAGTCGGCGATCGGGGTCGGTCCGCCTGGCACCACTTCGGAGAGCCGCGCCGAGGTGTCCGAGCGGGTGAGCTGGAACAGCGACTGCTCGGTGATCGGTACCGCGTGGATCGGAGAGGTCGCCGGGTCATCGGCGTCGGCGATCGAGCGGGCCGCGCCGGCGGCCGAGCCGTCCGGCGACTGCGGGGCTCCCGTCAACATCGCGTCGACACTCGATGCCACGCGCGGCGAGCTCGCGTCCTGCTCGGTGAGCGCACCGGTGGTCCGGGTCACCTGCATCGCGACTGCCTGGGCCGATAGCGCGGTGGCGTCGGATTGCGCGCCGGTGGGCATCGCGAGGCGAATCGACCCCCAGCTGCCCAGTCCGTAGTCGCCGAGACTGCTGCTGCGTTTCTGCAGGGTGGGCAGTTGCTGCCAGTCGAGGTTGTCATCGAAGGCCTTGGCCAGCTGTGGCGCGGTGGCGAGCACGACGGGCGACGACACCAACGACGTGGGTTTGCCGTCGATCGCATCGGGCTTGGCGGCGGACAGGTCCGCGGTCCAGATCGACGATTGCGGAACCCAGGCAGCCGGATAGGCGCCGAGCGAGGCGGGGTCCCACGTGCCTGCCAGCCCGTCGAGGGTGACCTTGGCATCGGCCGGTCGGACCTCGATGGTCACGCAGTGATCGCGCACCACCGGTCGGGTCTTGGCGTAGTCCTGCGCGAGGGTCTTGAGTGGACCGGCGATGTCGGGATCCGTAATCACCGGGACCTTGGTCGTACCCTCGACGCAGTTCGCCGCCGCCTGATCGCCTTGGCGATCTATCCGATCACCGAGTTGCGCCCAGAGCAGGACCAGAGCGGCGACCAGGATGATGGACAGCAGGGAACCGACGAGGCCACGACTGACACCGCGACCGCGTACCCCCGTGCGACCGTCAGTACTTCGATGGTGTGCCAAGCCCCCCTGCCTTCCGCTCGTCGGGCCGACGTCCACCCCGGTCCCGTCTGACCGGGGTGACATCGGACGACGATAGCGGAGATCGCGGTGCCCGCACCATGGCGGGTGCCGTGCGAACGCTCGGCAGCCTGCCCGTCAGGCGTTGGCGGCCTTGAACTCGCGCCGCTTGCGATGCAGGATCGGCTCGGTGTAGCCGCTCGGTTGCTTCGCACCTTCGAGGATGAGCTCCTTGGCCGCCTGGAAGGCGATGTTGGAGTCGAAATCGGGTGCCATCGGGCGATATGTGGTGTCGCCGGCGTTCTGTCGGTCGACCACCGGTGCCATCCGCTCGAGCGAGGCCACGATGTCGGATTCGCTCACGATGCCGTGATGCAGCCAGTTGGCCAGCAGCTGGCTGGAGATCCGCAGGGTGGCACGGTCCTCCATCAGCGCGATGTCGTGGATGTCGGGCACCTTGGAGCAGCCGACGCCCTGATCGATCCAGCGGACCACGTAGCCGAGGATGGACTGGCAGTTGTTGTCGAGTTCTTCCTTCTTCTCCTCGGCCGACCAGTCGGTCTTCGGCGCGAGCGGGATTGTGAGGATGTCGTCGACCGACGCCGGATCGCGCTTGGCGATCTCGTCCTGCCGCTCGAAGACATCGACGAGGTGATAGTGCAGCGCATGCAGGGTCGCTGCGGTGGGCGAGGGCACCCATGCGGTGGTGGCGCCTGCCTTCGGGTGACCGATCTTCTGCTCGAGCATGTCGTGCATCAGATCCGGCATCGCCCACATACCCTTGCCGATCTGCGCCTTGTGCTGCAGCCCGGCGTGCAATCCGGTATCGACATTGAAGTCCTCGTACGCCTTGATCCACTTCTGCTGCTTCATGTCGCCCTTGCGAATCATCGCGCCGGCTTCCATGGAGGTGTGGATCTCGTCGCCGGTGCGGTCGAGGAAGCCGGTGTTGATGAAGACCACGCGATCCTCGGCGGCCTTGATGCAGGCCTTGAGGTTCACGGTGGTGCGGCGCTCCTCGTCCATGATGCCGACCTTGAGAGTGTTCTCCGGCAGGCCGAGAACCTTCTCCACACGGTCGAACAGTTCGACGGTGAACGCGACCTCATCGGGTCCGTGCATCTTCGGCTTGACGATGTAGATCGATCCGGTCCGCGAGTTCTGCAGGCCCTCGGCCGCGACACCCGGCCCGCTCGCTTTGCTCCCGGCGCCGTTCATCCCGTGGATGCCGATCAGCGAGGTGAACAAACCGTCGAGGATGCCTTCGGGGACCTCGTTGCCGTCGGCGTCGAGGATCGCGCTATTGGTCATCAGGTGCCCGACGTTGCGGACGAAGAGCAACGAGCGGCCGTGCAGGTCGAAATCGGAACCGTCGGGTGCGATGTACTCGCGGTTGCCGTTGAGGACGCGGGTGAAGGTCTTCCCGCCCTTGGCGACCTCCTCGGCCAGGTCACCCTTGTTGAGTCCCAGCCAGTTCCGGTAGCCGAGTACCTTGTCGTCGGCGTCGACCGCAGCAACCGAGTCCTCGAAGTCCATGATGGTGGTGATCGCGGACTCGACGACGACGTCCTTGACCCCGGCCGGGTCTGTCTGGCCGATGGGCGACGACGGGTCGATCTCGATGTCGAGGTAGAGGCCGTTGTTGCGCAACAGGATCGACGTCGGGGCGGCGGCCTCGCCCCGGTAGCCGGCGAACGCCGACGGATCGGCGAGAGTCGAGGTGGTGCCGTCGGCCAGGGTCACTTGCAGGGCCTGGTCCGCCACGGCGAACTTCGTCACATCCGTGTAGCTGCACTGCTCGAGGGGGACGGCGTTGTCCAGGAAGTCCTTCGCGTACGCGATGACCTTGTCGCCGCGCACCCTGTTGTACGACGAGCCCTTCTCGGCGCCGTCGGTCTCCGGGATGGCATCGGTGCCGTACAGGGCGTCGTAGAGCGAGCCCCACCGGGCGTTGGAGGCGTTGAGTGCGAAGCGCGCGTTGAGGATCGGGACCACCAGCTGCGGGCCCGCCGTCTCGGCGATCTCGCGGTCGACGTTCTCGCTGCCGATCTGGAAGTCGGCAGGCGGATCGACCAGGTAGCCGATCTCGGTGAGGAAGCCCTTGTACGCGTCGAAGTCCAGGTCGCCGGCGGTCGCGGGATGGTCGCGGTGCCACTGGTCGATCTTCGCCTGCAGATCGTCGCGGACGGACAGCAGTTCACGGTTGCGGGGCGCCAGGTCGGTGATCACCGAGGCCGCACCCGTCCAGAAGGCGTCGGGGTCTACACCGGTGCCGGCCAACGCCTCGTTGTTGATGAAGTCGTACAGGACGGAAGCGACCTGCAGCCCGTTGACGTTGATCCGGTCAGACATGACAGCCTTTCTCAGCGGTGAATCGACACGTCCATGCTACTCGTCGGTAATCTGCCTCGACACCGGGTATCCGGGCAGGTCCGAGGCGGGCGAGAAGGTCAGTTGACGCAGCTCACAGTCGGTTCGAAAGTGCGAGTAGATCGCTGAGGCGTTGTGACAGCGCCGCCCGTAACACGCTGCCGTCCTCGGCGATGGTGGACTGTTCTCGCACATACTGCGCTCGGCCGGCCGCGGTCTCGACGGGCACCGGATCGTAACCGAGCGCGGTGAGGTCGTAGGGGCTCGCCCGCATGTCGAGCTCCCGTGCGCGCAAGGCGGACCCGAAGCACGCGAGGGTGAGGTCGGAGTCGATCAGCGGCGCGAGCGTGAAACACGCCCGATAGAGGTCCATCGTGGTGTGCAGACATCCGGGCTGCTCGTCGCGGATCTGTCGGTCCCGGGTCAGTTCGGCCTCGTTTCGGGGCCGTGCCTTCGGCGTGAAGAACCGGAACGCATCGAAATGCGTACAGCGCAACGGCATCTCCTCGACGACCGCATCGGTCCCGGCCCGTCCGAGACGCAGCGGCGCGTCGTGGCGCTTCTCGGTGGTCCGGTAGACCATCGCCCATTCGTGCAGGCCGAAGCAGCCGAGGCGTGCGGGGCGGGACGCGGTCGCGCGCAGGAGTGCGGCGGTGGCACCCACGGCACCTGCGCGGCTGCGGAGAAATCCAGGATCCACGGTCACCGTGTCGTCGAGGCGCTGATACCCGCGAAGGACCAGGTAGTCGTCGGCCTCCTCGAGGAGCACGCCGAATCCCGGATGCCATCTCGTCACGTGCGCGGGACGAGACGAGTAATAGGTGAAGAGGAAGTCGATGACGGGATGCTTCGCGCCGTTCTTGCGGGCCCGCAGATACGGCCCGATCAGGTCGTCGACCCGTCCGCGGTGATCGTCGCGGAGGGCTCGCCACTGTGCCGACTGCAGACGTCGGCCGGTCGAGCGGCGTATCTCCGTCGATGTCACCGGATCACACCCGATGGGTCTCGTCGCGGACATTGCCGACGAACTCCTCGACGAGGTCGGCGAGGGCGACGATGCCGACCGTCCGTCCGGAGTCGTCGACCACCGCACCGATGTGGGCGCTGGTGCGTCGCAGTGCCGCGGTCGCCTCGTCGAGGGGTGTGGTCGACGCGATCACCGGCAGCGGACGGATCTTGTCGATGCCGATGATGGTGTCCGGACCGATCCGCTCGTCGAGGATCTCGTCGAGCACGTCCTTGAGGTGGAGATAGCCGGTGAACGTCCCGTCGGGACCGCGTACCGGGAAGCGCGAGAACCCGGTGTCGCCGACCGCGTGCTCGACCGCCCCGAGTGTCGGGCCGGTGCCGCCGGTCTCGGCGTCGACCTCCACGCCGACACTGTGCATCTGGTCGAGGGGGATCATCACCTCGCTCACGGTGCGACTCACCGACTGCAGCGCTCGGGTCAGACGTTCGTGTTCTTCGGCGTCGATGAGGCCTTCCTGTTTCGACTCACCGAGCATCTGTGCGAGTTCCCCGGTGGAGACCGCCGAGTCGAGCTCGTCCTTGGGCTGCACGCGCATCAGGCGCAGCGACGAGTTCGCCAGCCAGTTGTAGAACGCGATCAGGGGGCGCGCCATGCGGATGAACGCGAGATGCGCGGGCACCAGGAGCATGGCGGAGCGCTCCGGGCCGGCCAGCGCGATGTTCTTGGGCACCATCTCACCGATGAGGATGTGCAGGACCACCACGAGCGACAAGGCGACGGCGAACGAGATCGGGTGCAGCAGGGTTTCCGGCACGTGGGCCAGATGCAGCGGCTTCTCGATCAGATGTGCGACCGCAGGCTCACCGACGCGACCGAGCAGGATCGAGCAGATCGTGATGCCCAGCTGTGCACCGGCCAGCATCAACGACAGGCGTTCGCCGGCCCGGATCACCGTCCGGGCACGCTTCTTGCCGCTTTCCTCGAGCGCTTCGAGGCGATCGCGGCGCGCGGAGATGAGCGAGAACTCGGCACCGACGAAGAACGCGTTGCCGCCGAGCAGCACGACCGTGAGGAGGACGGCCCAGAAGTCGTTCACTCCGTGCCCCGATCCGTTCCGTCGCGGCTG
This sequence comes from Gordonia sp. DT218, assembly GCF_049847105.1. Taxonomy (NCBI): domain Bacteria; kingdom Bacillati; phylum Actinomycetota; class Actinomycetes; order Mycobacteriales; family Gordoniaceae; genus Gordonia; species Gordonia sp. DT218. The sequence goes on from NZ_JBNCNS010000006.1 coordinate 60,916, forward strand.
AGCGGGGTGTCGTCGGGAGGGGTGCCGTCGCGGGAAGCGGTGTCGGGGGAGGTGGTGCGGTCGGATGGGGCGCTGTCGAGTCGGGCGCTGTCGGGCCGGATGTCGTCGCGGATGGGTCGCAGCGAGACGACATCGATACGGCGACCGTCCATCTGCGTCACGGTCGCACGCCACGTGATCTCGGTGCCCGGCAGCGCCTCGTCCTCGTCGTCGTCCTCGACGTCGTCTCCGCCGGCAGATCGACTCGGCAACTCGACCGCGTCGCCGACCTCGGGTATCCGTCCGAGGCAGAACATCACCAGGCCGCCGAGCGTGTCGTAGGACCCTTCCGGCGCGCGGTAACCGGTGGCGTCGGTCAGTTCGTCGGTGCGGAGCAGTCCCGAGCACAGAAAACCGTCGCCGTCGACGGCGACGTCGGCGCGCTCATGGTCGTGCTCGTCGGTCACATCGCCGAGGATCTCCTCGATCAGATCCTCGGTGGTGACGATGCCTGCGGTACCGCCGTACTCGTCGATCACCACGCACAGCTCCATGCCGTCGGCGCGGATGCGTTCCATCAGGGCGTCGCCGTCGAGGCTGGTGGGGACGCGGGGGACCGGTCGGGCGATGGACGCGACCGTGGTGTCGGCGGCGTGTTCGGGCGCGACGGTGAAGGCCTGCTTGATGTGCACGACACCCACGAGATCGTCGAGATCACCGTCGATCACGACCGGAAAGCGGGAGTGACCCGTGCGCGACGACGCCATCACCAGGTCGCGGATGTTGTCGTCGCGGTCGAGGCAGTCGACCGTCACCCGGGGGGTCATCAGATCCTCGGCGCTGAGCTCACCGAACTTAAGGGAGCGGTCGACGAGCGCCGCGGTGTCCTCGTCGATCGACCCCTGGCGGGCCGAGTTGCGAACGAGCGACACGAGTTCCTGGGGCGACCGGGCCGACCGCAACTCCTCGGCGGGTTCGATGCCGAGTCGGCGGACGATCCAGTTCGCCGAGCCATTCAGGCCGTTGATCGCCCATCGGAAGGTCGCGGAGAACACGGTCATCGGTCCCGACGTCGCGCGGGCGACGGCCAGCGACCTGGCGATGGCCAGGTTCTTCGGGATCAGTTCGCCCAGCACCATCGAGAGCGAGGTGGCGATGATCAGAGCGAGCGCCAGCGAGATTCCCGACGCGAGCGAGTCGCTCGCGCCCGCCGAGGTGAGTGCCGGCGTGAAGATGCGCGCCAGCACCGGCTCGGCGATGTAACCAGTGATCAGCGTGGTGATGGTGATGCCGAGCTGCGCACCGGACAGCTGGAACGACAAGGTGGCGTGCGCCCGCTGGACCAGGCGGGATCGACGGTCGCCGTTGGTGGCGACGTCATCGGAGATGGTAGATCGTTCGAGCGCGGTCAGCGAGAACTCCGCGGCGACGAACAGCGCGGTGCCGAGCGTCAGCGCGACGAAGCCGACGAGACCGGCGATGAGGAGGGCTGTCTCCACCCCTCACCACCCGCCGGGAAGCGGGCGCCCCTCGGCGAATCCGGCGGCGGACTGGATCCCGAGCACCACCTTCTCGTGTAGTTCGGCGAGCGTCCGGGCACCCGTGTAGGTCGCGGTGCTGCGCACTCCCGAACAGATGTTGTCGATCAGGTCCTCGACGCTGGGCCGCTCGGGATCGAGCCGGATCCGGGAGCTCGAGATGCCTTCCTCGAACAGCGACTTGCGCGCCCGGTCGTAGGCGCCGTCCTTGGCCGATCGGGCCGCGACGGCCCGTTTGGAGGCCATCCCGAAACTGACTTTGTACGGCCCGACGGCATCCTCCTGCAGATCGCCCGGTGACTCGTAGGTTCCGGCGAACCATGACCCGATCATCACGTTGGACGCCCCGGCGGCCAGTGCCAGCGCGACGTCACGCGGGTGGCGGACCCCGCCGTCGGCCCAGACGTGGGCACCGTGACGGGTGGCGATCTCGGCACATTCGGCGACTGCCGAGAACTGGGGACGACCGACGCCGGTCATCATCCTGGTGGTGCACATCGCGCCCGGTCCGACGCCGACCTTGATGATCGAGGCGCCTGCCTCGATCAGATCCGTGGCGCCTTGGGCCGACACGACGTTGCCCGCGGCGATCGGCACTCCGGGATCCGCCGTGGCCACCGCCTCCAGGGCGGTGAGCATCTTCTCCTGATGTCCGTGCGCGGTGTCGATCACGAGCAGGTCGGCACCGGCCGCCGCCAGCGCCTTGGCCTTGCCGACCACGTCGCCGTTGATACCGACCGCCGCCGCGATCCGGAGGCGCCCGTTCGCATCGACATTCGGCTGGTACACCCCGTGCCGGAGCGCACCGACCCGCGACAGCACACCGGCCAGCCGACCCTCGTCGTCGACGAGGACGGCGAGACCGAGGTGCTGGTCGTCGAGCCGGTCGAAGACATCACGGGATGCGGTGTCCACCGGCAGCGTGACGATGTCGGGATCGAGCACCTCGCGCACCCGTGCGAAGCGATCGACGTCGCGACAGCGCTTCTCGGTGACGACGCCGATGGGACGGCCGTCCTCGATGACGACCGCCGCCCCGTGTGCGCGCTTGGGGATGAGGGCCAGGGCATCGGACACCGAGTCGTCGGCGGTCAGCGTGACGGGTGTGTCGGCGACGAGGTGCCGGGACTTGACGTAGGCGATGGACTCGGCGACCACCGGGATCGGGAGATCCTGGGGCAGCACCACCAGTCCGCCGCGTCGGGCCACGGTCTCGGCCATCCGTTTCCCGGCGACGGCGGTCATGTTGGCGACCACGATCGGGATCGTCGTGCCACTGCCGTCGACGGTCGAGATGTCGACGTCGAATCGCGAAGCGACATCGGACCGATTCGGGACGATGAACAGGTCGTCGTAGGTCAGGTCGTGGGTGGGCCGATGGCCCTCGACAAATCGCACGGTTGGTTGCGGACTCCTCTCGCCCCCGGCCGATTCTATTCGGTCACTTCGGACCGGTCACCGCTCCACAGTGTGTGGAAGGTGCCCGGCTTGTCGATGCGCTGGTAGGTGTGCGCCCCGAAGAAGTCGCGCAGTCCCTGTGTCAGAGCGGCCGGCAGCCGCTCGGCGCGCAACGCGTCGTAGTACGACAGCGAGGAGGCGAACGCGGGCACCGGGATGCCCATCAGGGTGGCCGTCGAGACGACCCGTCGCCAGCTGTCCACCGCGTTCTCGACCGCATTCCGGAAGTACGGGGCCAGCAGCAGGCTCGGCAGATCCGGATTCTCGGCGTATGCGTCGCGGATCCGGTTGAGGAACTTGGCGCGGATGATGCAACCGCCGCGCCAGATGGTGGCGAGGTCACCCGGATGGACATTCCAGCCGTACTCGGCGCTGCCCGCGGCGATCTGGTCGAAGCCTTGCGCGTACGCGACGACCTTGGAGGCATAGAGCGCCTTGTTGATGTCGTCGATGAAGGTCGCGGTGTCGGTGGGCGTCGCGGCCAGGGTGCCCGATTCCAGCCCCTGTGCCTGCTTGCGCTGGTCGGTGGCGCTCGACAGCGCGCGGGCGAACACGGCCTCGGCGATACCCGTGGTCGGGATGCCCAGGTCGAGAGCCGACTTGACGGTCCAGCGGCCGGTGCCCTTCTGGCCGGCGGCATCGACGATGACGTCGACGAGTGGCTTGCCGGTCTCCGCGTCGGTCTGTGAGAGCACCTCCGCGGTGATCTCGACCAGGTAGCTGTCGAGGTCGCCGGAGTTCCATTCGCGGAACACGTCGGCGATATCGGAGACCGGCATGTCGAGTGCCTTGCGCATGAGGTCGTAGGCCTCACCGATGAGCTGCATGTCCGCGTATTCGATGCCGTTGTGGACCATCTTGACGAAATGGCCGCTGCCGTCCGGGCCGATGTGGGTGCAGCACGGCTCGCCGTCGACCTGCGCGGAAATCGACTCGAGCATCGGGCCCACCGACTTGTAGGACTCCACCGGACCACCCGGCATGATCGACGGGCCGTTGAGTGCGCCCTCCTCGCCACCGGAGATCCCGGCGCCGACGAAATTGAGTCCGCGCTCGGACATCGCCGCCTCGCGGCGGATGGTGTCGGTGTAGAGCGAGTTGCCACCGTCGATGATGATGTCGCCCTTTTCCATGAGGCCGGCGAGCTCCTCGATGACGGCATCGGTGGGGTCACCGGCCTTCACCATGATCAGCACCCGGCGCGGACGCTCGAGCGCCGCGACGAACTCTTCCATCGTCTCGGTCCGGATGAACGTTCCCTCGGAGCCGTGTTCGGAGATCAGGGCGTCGGTCTTGGCGATGCTGCGGTTGTGCAGGGCGACCGTGTGGCCGTGGTGTGCGAAGTTGCGGGCGATGTTGGAACCCATGACGGCGAGACCGGTGACACCGATCTGGGCCTTGGCCGAGTCGGTGGAATCGGAGCCGGCGGGCCGGTTGGATTGCGCGGCAGTTGTCATGGCCTCAAGCCTATTGCCTCCACGGTCGCACCACGAGCGGGAGGGTGGGGTGACTCACGTGGCCGAGATCAGTCGGCTGAGTTCGGTGAGCCACGGGATCGCCACCGCCAGAGTCGGGACCACCAGGATCGCCGCGGCCGCGGAGTAGGCGGACAGCGCGAGCAGTCGGGTCGGCCGTTCGTCACGGAGTCGGCGGATCCGCGCCAGTGTGGTGGGCCCGCCTACCGCCATCGCGCCGCGCGGTGCCACCGCATCTGCGCAGGCGACGAGCGCACGGCCGAGGGTGGTGGGCGCGGTGGCGCGGACGGCCTGGTCGTCGGCGAGCGCCTCGACCAGCAGTTCGACCGCACCGAGTGCGGAACTGCTGCGGACGACGCGGGGGAAGGCCTCGTGCACGGCGATGAACGCTTCGAGGACGAGGTCGTGGCGGGCGCGTAGGTGGGCACGCTCATGTGTCAGAACGGCGGTCAGTTCGGCGCGGGAGAGTCGCGCAACGACACCTTCGCTGACCACGACGCGCTGCCGGAGACCGGGCAGGCAGTAGGCGAGGGGCTGCTCGACATCGATCATTCGGACGTCGCTCGCGAACAGCGGATGCGAGGCGTCGCTGCGATCACACCGGTCCAGGATGTCGATCAACTGGCGATGGGCGTAGCGACGGGCCCGAGTGCGCACACCTACGCGGATCACCGTGTACATGAGTCGTGCGCCGACCATCAGCGTCAGGGCGAAGACCCCCACAAGGGTCAGCCACAACGGCAGGCCGAGTCGGTCGATCTCGTCGAAGGGGTTCGTGGTCGGGGCGCCGTCGGCTCCCGGGGTCAACAGGTTCGCGGCGATCGCCAGCCCGCAACTGAAGGCGGAAAGCACGCCGGCCAGAGCTATCGCCTGCCACAGTGTCATCGCTGCCCGAGGTGCCTTGACCGGCCAGGACGCGCGGGACAGAGCTTCTGCCGCGGGGCCGACGAGCACCAGGGTCAGGATGCCGAAGAAGAGCGCAGTCATCGGAACTGTCCTTGCGTGGGCTGTGTGGAGTCGCTGCTGGCGTCTGGGCCGAATCTATCCTGTTTCCCCGGTTCCCCGGACGGCTTCGAGCTCATCGAGTGCATGTCGCAGGGCGGCGGCCTCGTCGGCACCGACCCGGCCGACGAAGGAGACGAGAGCGGCATGCCGTGATCCGGGCGCTTCGGCCTCCGACAACGCGTCGACCATGAGGCTCGCCACCAGATCCTCCCGCGGATGCGTGGGCTGGTACTTGTGCGCCCGATCGTCACGGATCTGCGTGACGAGATTCTTCTTGGCCAGACGCTGGAGCACCGTCATCACCGTCGTGTAGGCCAGCGAGCGGTCCCGGGACAGCGTCTCGTGCACCTGCCGCACGGTCTGGGGGGTCGGGCTCGCCCACAGGGTGTCCATGACGGCGCGCTCGAGGTCGCCCAGTCCGTTCATTCTTCTCATTTTACTTCCGCTTCTCCTGTCCGCCCACATGGGACGTCACCCGTGTGTCCATGCCTGGTCACACCCGTTTCGCGCACCCACTTGACAACATTGGTAAGGCTACCCTACATTGAGTCTCACGTCGGACCGGCGAGAGTCCTGAGGGCTGCAGAGACCCCCGGTCCACGCCGCGGTAGGCCCCACGCTGTAACGCAGCGTGGGGCCTATCGGTTCCTCGGGGCCCGCCGTTCGTGAGCTGTTCGACCGAGTCCTGCGGCGGTTCGCATCAGGGGACCTTCCCGCGCCCGCACCGATATCTCGTGCCAATCTTTGGGTATGAGCGTTGAGAACGAACAGTTGATCAAGGACACCTTCGGCCGCGGTTTCGACACCTCACTGGGCCTTCGTCTCCAGGAGGTGGGGCGGGACCGTGTCGTCGCGGTGCTGGAGCTCGGCGACAAGCATCACCAACCGTTCGGGATCGTGCACGGCGGCGTCTACTGCGCGGTGGCCGAGAGCGTCGCGAGCGTCAGCGCCTTCACCTGGCTGCAGGTCACCGGTATCGGCGGCACCGCGGTGGGTGTGAACAACAACACCGACTTCATCAAGTCGGTGAGCGCCGGGACGATCACCGTCGAATCGTCGCCGATCCACCGTGGACGTCGCCAACAGCTCTGGCGGGTCACCATGACCGACGACCAGGGTCGTCTCGTCGCGTCCTCGCAGGTACGGCTGCAGAACATCGAACTGCCGGAGGGTGTCGAGGTCCCGGTCATCCCGGCGGGCGCATGACCGACCGAGAACTGCCGGCGGAGGTACGGGCCCGTCTGGAGGAGATCCTGCGCCCGGTCGACGACGACCTGGCGGCGCGGTATCCCGGTGACCGTCCGACGGGACAACCGGCGCACACCGTCTATGTGAGCGCTGCCGATACCGACTTCGACACCCCGGCGTCGTGGGGTGAGCGGGCCGGCGAGATCGCCGAAGCCGCCCGCGACGTCGTGATCGAGCTGGCCTCCGGTGACGTGGTGGTCGCCGACCTCGCACGAAAACGTCTGCAGGACAATCCCGTCGAGGATCTTCGGATCGACCTCGAGGACGGTTACGGGTGGCGCGACGACGCGGTCGAGGACGCGGATGCACGACGTGCCGGTGCGATCCTCGCCGGATGGACGCAGATGAGACCACATGCCCCGCGCAGTGCCGGCATCCGCGCGAAGGGTCTCGGCGATCGTGAACGTCGCCGCGGACTGCGCACGTTGGAACTCGTCCTGGACAGTGCCGGCGGGGTCCCGGACGGATTCGTCTTCACGGTCCCCAAGCTGCGTGACGTTCGACAGGTCGACGCGGTCAACGTGCTGTGCGAGGCCTTCGAGCGCGCCCACGGTCTCGCCGAGGGGATGCTGAGATTCGAGCTGCAGATCGAGATCCCCCAGGCGGTGCTCGGACCCGACGGTCGCGCGACCTTGGCCGGAGCGATTCATCGGGGGATGCCCCGGCTCACCGGACTGCACTACGGGACCTACGACTACAGCGCGGCGTGCGGCATCGTGTCGGCGCAGCAATCGCTGGCACATCCGGTAGCCGACCATGCCAAGGCGGTTATGCAGGCCGCCACCGCACAGACCGGCGTGTGGATCAGTGACGGCTCGACCCAGGTGATCCCGGTGGGCACGCCCGACCAGATCCAATCGGCGCTGCGGCGCCACCACGCCCTCGTGCTGCGTTCGGTGGAACGGGGGTTCTATCAAGGGTGGGACATGCACCCAGGGCACCTCGTCACCCGCTGGCTGGCGGTCATCGGCTTCTTCCGGTCCGCGATGCCCACTGCTGCCCGGCGCCTAGAGTCCTATTTCGACAGTCGGTCCGGCGACGTGGTGGACGAACCCGCGACGGCTCTGTCGCTGGCGTCGGTCCTGCAGCGCGGCACGGCGGCCGGGGCGTTCACCGCCGACGAGGTCACCGAGATCGCTCCGTCGTGCACGGCGCAACGATTGGCCGCCCTGCGCGCCGGTGGTGGCGCGCTGCCGTCGTGACGAGGCCATAGTCGCTCGGCGCGCCGAGCGATCCGCGGCGTGGCAGGATGTCAGCTACCCGGCCCGGCGCACGAACTGTGCGCTGTCCCGGCTGTATTCGTCTCGCCAGGAGAGGGTCCGTTGCGTCTGTCGCCACATGAGCAGGAGCGGTTGCTCATCTCATATGCCGCCGAGCTGGCACGTCGACGGCAGGGCCGTGGATTGAAGCTCAATCATCCCGAAGCGGTGGCGATCATCACCGACCATGTCCTCGAGGGTGCCCGCGATGGCCGCTCGGTCGCCGAGCTGATGTCGTCGGGCCGGGAGGTGCTCGGACGTGCGGACGTGATGGACGGCATCCCGGAGATGCTCCACGACGTGCAGGTCGAGGCCACGTTTCCCGACGGGACCAAGTTGGTCACCGTGCACGACCCCATCGATTAGCCGCGCGAGAGGACCACGATGTCGCACACGCAGTCATCCGTTGTGCCCGGCGAGGTGATCACCGTGGACGGCACCATCGAGCTGAACGAAGGTGCCGACGTCCTGACGCTGGCCGTCGTCAACTCCGGCGACCGGCCCGTGCAGGTCGGGAGTCACGTGCACTTTCCGCAGGCCAACCCGGCGCTGGACTTCGACCGCGCCGCCGCCCGGGGGCGCCGGCTCGACATCCCGGCCGGCACCGCGGTGCGGTTCGAACCGGGGATCGAGATGACCGTCGCGCTGGTGCCACTGGGCGGCACCCGCGAGGTCCACGGCATCTCCCTGGACGCACCCGGATCGTTGGGGCCGCAGGAGAATACCGGCGAACGTCACGAGGGGGACGACTGATGGCGACGCTCGGCCGCAACCGTTACGCACAACTCTTCGGGCCCACCGCAGGCGACCGGATCCGGTTGGCGGACACCGACCTGTTCATCGAGGTCACCGAGGACCGGTCCGGTGGGCCCGGACGGGCAGGCGACGAGGCCGTCTTCGGTGGCGGCAAGGTGATCCGGGAATCGATGGGGCAGAGCCGGGCCACCCGCGTGCAGGGCGCGCCGGACACCGTGATCACCGGTGTCGTGATAGTCGATCATTGGGGGATCATCAAGGCCGACCTGGGTATTCGCGATGGCCGGATCACCGCGATGGGAAAGGCGGGCAACCCCGACACGATGGACGGGGTCCACCCGGACCTCGTGATCGGGCCGTCCACCGAGATCATCGCGGGCAACGGGAAGATCCTGACAGCGGGCGGGATCGACTGCCATGTCCACTTCATCTGTCCGCAGATCATGGACGAGGCACTGGGCAACGGCATCACGACCCTGATCGGCGGCGGTACCGGCCCGGCCGAAGGAAGCAAGGCCACCACGGTGACACCGGGTGCGTGGCATCTGAAGTCGATCCTCGCGGCCACCGACCACTGGCCGATGAACATCGCCCTGCTGGGCAAGGGCAACACCGTCAGTGCCGATGCCATGCACGAGCAGATCCGTGCGGGTGCCTCCGGTTTCAAGCTGCACGAGGACTGGGGGAGCACCCCCGCCGCGATCGACGCCTGTCTGCGGGTGGCCGACGAGACCGGCGTGCAGGTGGCGCTGCATTCGGACACGCTGAACGAGGCCGGATTCGTCGAAGAGACGATCGGGGCGATCGCCGGACGCAGCATCCACGCGTACCACACCGAGGGCGCCGGTGGTGGTCACGCACCCGACATCATCACGGTCGCAGCGTATCCGAACGTGTTGCCGAGTTCGACCAATCCGACCCGACCGCACACCGTCAACACCCTCGACGAGCATCTCGACATGTTGATGGTCTGTCATCACCTCAATCCGACGGTGCCCGAGGATCTCGCGTTCGCCGAGAGCCGGATCCGGCCGTCGACGATCGCGGCCGAGGACCTGCTGCACGACCTCGGGGCGATCTCGATGATCGGATCGGATTCCCAGGCGATGGGCCGGATCGGCGAGGTGGTGCTGCGTACCTGGCAGACCGCGCACGTGCTCAAGTCTAAACGCGGATCGCTGCCGGGAGACGGTGCGGCGGACAACAACCGGGTACGGAGATACATCGCGAAGTACACGATCTGTCCGGCGATCGCCCACGGCTTCGACGACGAGCTCGGATCGGTGGAGACCGGGAAGCTCGCCGACCTCGTGCTCTGGAACCCGGCGTTCTTCGGTGTGCGGCCGGACCTCGTGATCAAGGGCGGCGCGATCGCCTGGGCGGCCATGGGTGACGCCAACGCGAGCATCCCGACCCCCCAGCCGGTGTTGCCGCGACCCATGTTCGGGGCGGCTCCCAAAACCGCGGCGGCCACCTCGGTCAGCTTCGTCGCGCAGGGCGGGCTCGACGCTGGGATCGAGGAGACACTCGGCCTCGATCGCAGGCTCGTCGCGGTCCGGGACACTCGTCACATCGGGAAGGCCGACATGCCCAACAACTCGGCCATGCCGCAGATCTCGGTGGAACCGGACACGTTCACCGTGCGCGTCGACGGCGAGGTGTGGGATTCCGGGCCGGTAGCCGAATTGCCCATGGCACAGCGATACTTCCTGTTCTGAACGGCGACGACGATTTGATACCCGTGTCATCCGGATCCCGTTCCCAGCTGGCGATGATGCTGACGTTGGCCGATTCGCGGCTGCCGGTCGGCGGTCACGTGCATTCCGGTGGGGTCGAGCAGGCCGTTGCCGATCGGGTCGTCGTGGATGCGGAGAGCCTCGCGCGGTTCCTCCGGCGGCGCGTCACGACGAGTGGTCTGGTGGCCGCCTCGATCGCTGCCGCGGTGACCGATGGCACGCTCGATGTGGCTGCGGCGGAACGGGAAACGGACGCCCGGACACCGTCGGCCGCTGCGCGCCGCGCCTCGTTGGCGCAGGGCAGGGGAATGCTGCGGCTGGCACGTCGCATGTGGCCGAAGGAGGACTGGAGCGCCCATGCGCCGCAGAGCCATCTCCCGGTGATCTGCGGCGCCATCGGCCGGGTGTCGCGCCTGTCCGGCTTCCACACCGCGCTGATCCTCGCGTACACGACGATGAGCGGCTCGGCGACCGCGGGACAGCGACTGCTGGCGCTCGACCCGGCCGACGTGGCGGTGGTCATCGCCGATCTGGGCGCCGAATGCGAGCGGGTCGCGGCCGCGGCGGCCGTCGAACTCGCCGACCTCTCCGACCCGACGCTCGATGTGTTCGCCGAACGTCACGAGCGGCGCGACATGCCCCTGTTCATGTCGTGAGGGCCCCAACCGGACTTCGCGACGCCCGCACCGATCACCAGTCCCGGACCAGACCCCGGACACCGAGACCGACCACCACCGAGAGGAAGTCATGCCACCGCATTTGATCGACGGAGAACCACACGGACACGACCACGCCCGTCCGCGTCGTCATCGCGAACCCGGCGAGGCACTGCGCGTCGGAGTGGGCGGTCCGGTCGGCTCGGGAAAGACCGCCCTCGTCGCCGCGTTGTGCAGGCAACTGCGGGAGGAGCTGTCGGTCGCCGTCCTGACGAACGACATCTACACGACCGAGGACGCCGACTTCTTGCGGCGCAACGCGGTCCTCCCCGACGAGCGGATCACCGCAGTGCAGACCGGCGGATGCCCGCACACCGCGATCCGCGACGACATCACCGCCAACCTCGACGCGATCGACGATCTCGTCGCAGCAAACCCGCCGTTGGACCTGATCCTGGTCGAGTCGGGCGGCGACAACCTGACGGCCACGTTCTCCACCGGACTGATCGACGTACAGATCTTCGTGATCGACGTCGCCGGCGGCGACAAGGTCCCGCGCAAGGGGGGCCCGGGCGTCACGTTCTCCGACCTGCTGGTGATCAACAAGACCGATCTGGCCGATCAGGTCCACGCGGACCTCGAGGTGATGCGGACCGACGCCGAGCGGGTTCGCGAGAGCCGGCCGACCGCGATGATCTCGCTCACCGACGATCCGGCGGCGACCGACGTCCTGGCGTGGGTTCGCGAGCAGCTCGCCGAGATCGTCGTGACCGGCTGACCCGGGGGTGCACACGGAGATCGAGATCGTGGCCCGATGCGGTCGCTCACCCCGGGTGGCGGCGACGGGTGGTCTTGCGCTGCGTCGGACCGGACCCGAGTCGGCGCACCTGATCAGCACCGCGGCCACGCCGCTCGGTGGGGACACGATCGCGGTCCGCGTGACCGTCGAGGCCGGTGCGGTACTGCACCTGCGAACGGTCGCGGCGACCATCGCGCTACCGTCGGCCGAACGTATCGATTCGAGTTCGGAATGGTTCATCCAGGTCGCCGACGGGGGCCGCCTGCACCTGGATCCGGAGCCGATCGTGGTCGCCGGCGGCGCGCATCACCGAACTTCGACCAGTGTCGTCGCGCACCCGGACGCCACGGTGATCATCGCCGAGCACGCGCAACTCGGTCGTGTCACCGAGCTGCCCGAGCACATCGCCCGGGCGCGCTGGGAGGGATCGCTGCGCGTGGACATCGGGGGCGGGCCGGTCCTGCGACATCGGCTGGCGCTCGGGGGTATCGGTCATCGAGCTGTGAGCAGCGTCTTCCGCTACCCGGACACGCGCCCGGCCGACGTGTCCCCGGACGCATATGCGGCGCGGCTCGAACTCGCGCGACCACCCGGCGTGAACGGTGCGACACTCACCACCGCGCTGGCACCGACCACAACCCGGGCGCGGACGTCGTGCGACGAGCTCGACCTCGCCCCGGTGGCCCTCTGAGCAGGCCACCCGAGCATCGTGGTCAGCTGGCCTCGGCCTTGGGATCGGTGGTGGATTCGGAGTCCTTGGCCGCGGCCACATCTGCGGACTCGGCCTCGACCTCGGGTATCGACTTCTTCTCCAGCTCGGACAACGCGCCGAGCGCGGTGCGCGCATAGACCTGTTGTTCGGTCACCGCGAGCTGCGCCCGACCCCGCGTGCTGAACGCGAAGAACCAGTTGATGAGGGTGTTCAGCCGGTTGCGGAAACCGACCAGATAGACGAGGTGCAGTGCGAGCCAGCCGAGCCAGGCGAAATAGCCCTCGGTCTCGAACATCTTCTTGGTACCCGGGATCGGCACCTGCATCACCGCGCTGAAGCGAGACACCGTCGCCATCGAGCCCTTGTCGTAGTAGCCGAAGGGCTTGCGTTGTTCCTGCGTCTGCCCACGCAGTCCCGCCGTGATGGCGTCCGCCGCATATCGTCCGCCCTGGATGGCGCCCTGTGCGACGCCGGGAACACCGTCGACGGCCATCATGTCGCCGACGACGAATACGTACGGATATCCGGGGATCGAGAGGTCCGACAGCACCTTCACCCGGCCCGCACGGTCGAGTTCGACCCCGGACTGCTCGGCGAGCTGCTTGCCGAGCGGACTCGCCTGCACCCCGGCCGACCACACCTTGCATTGGGATTCGATCCGACGCGTGCTGCCGTCCTTGTCCTTGACGACCAGACCGTCGTAGTCGACGTCGACGACCATCGCGTTGAGCTGGATCTCGACCCCCATCCCCTCCAGTCGGCGGGCCGCCTTCTTGCCGAGCTTCTCGCCGAACGGCGGTAGCACGGCCGGCGCCGCGTCGAGGAGGATCACCCGTGCCTCGGTGGGATCGATGTTGCGGAAGGTGCCCTTGAGGGTCTTGTCACTCATTTCGGAGATCTGACCGGCGAGTTCCACACCGGTAGGACCTGCACCGACGACGACGAACGTGAGCAGGCGGGCCCGTTCCTCGGGATCGTCGGACAGCTCGGCCTGCTCGAACGCGCCCAGGATGCGACCGCGCAATTCGAGGGCATGATCGATCGTCTTCATGCCGGGCGCGTACTCGGCGAAATGATCGTTGCCGAAGTAGGACTGGTCGGCGCCGGCCGCGATGATGATGCTGTCGAACGGCGTCACCGTGATCCGCTCCAGCAGCCGGGAGGTCACCGTCTTCGCCTCGAGGTTGATGTCGTAGACATCGCCGAGCAACACCTTGCTGTTCTTCTGCTTGCGCAGGATCACGCGGGTCGCCGGGGCGATCTCGCCTTCGGACACGATCCCGGTCGCCACCTGGTAAAGCATCGGCTGGAACAGGTGATGCGTGGTCCGGGCGATCAGGGTGACGTCGACATCGGACTTCGCCAGACGTTGGGCCGCGAAGAGTCCGCCGAAGCCGGAGCCGACGATGACCACGTGGGGTCGCGCCGAGGTCGGAGTGGGGCTGCTCATCAGAGAACATCTCCTGTCGCTGGGAGGTCGGCTGCTGCCGCGCACCTACAACGGTAGTCAATCTTCCGTGCCGGGTCGCGACGAGGACCCCGGGGCGCGTCGCGACCGGGCGACGTCGTCAGGCCGTCAGGTCGCGGACCCCGGCGTGACGGTGCGTCCACCCCGCGGGCACCGTCGGCGACCACGAGCGGTGGGTGGGCTCTGACCAGCGCATCGTCAGCGTTTCCCAATGACTGCGCAGGAGTTCGTACTCGACCTCGCCGCCGCTCGTCGGGAACATCACCCCGTCCTCGGACATCCGGATGGCGGACAGGCGCATACCCACCTTCTCCATGACGCGCCGCGACGCGGTGTTCATCGCCATCGTGCTGGCGAAGACCCGCTCGGCGGCGATCTCCTGGAACGACATGGTGACCAGTGCGTGCGCGGCCTCGGTCGCCAGCCCCCGACCCCAGGCGTCGCGACGCAGACGGTAGCTCAGTTCGACCTCGGATTGATTGCTGTGACGCGGAGTGCGGAGTGCGAACCAGCCCTGAAAGGCCGACGTGGTCCGGTCGACCGCCGTCCAGATCCCGGTCCGGTGGGCGCGGTGTTCGGCCTGGGCGCGGGGCAGAACCCACTCCTCGACCACCTCGCGCGGTGTGGGCAGACCCCCGCTGACGTAGCGCATCACTGCCGGGTCGCTGTCCAGCTCCACCAGGGCATCGACATCGTGCATCGCGACCGGACGCAGCCGTAGCCGAACCGTCTCCAGGATCACGATCTCCCCCTCGCCTGCGTTTGCCCATCGGTGAGTGTACGGTCCCGCCGCGCCGCGATGGGCGCAGAGCACGGGCGTGTTCGCCCGGCGAAACGTCTGTCCATCGGTCGCAGCGTCGGTGGCACCCGTTAGGGTTTGCGATCGTGGCCGACGACTATCTCGAAGTCCCCATCCAGCTGCGCTTCGGCGACATGGACATCAACAACCACATCAACAATGTGCAGTTCGCCCGGATCTTCGAGGAGAGCCGGGTGCGGTCCTTCGCAACCTGGCTGCCGGAGCGGCCGAAGGATTTCTCGCTCCTCGTTGCGCGGCAGGACATCGTGTTCACCGCGGTCCTCGAGTACTCACTCGACCCGGTGACCGTCCGCGCGTGTGTGAGCCGCATCGGGACGACGTCGTTCACGCTGTCGCTGACACTGGTCGATCCGGCCGGGACGACCTGCGCAGTCGCGGAGACCACGATGGTGTCGGTCGACCCCGCGACCGAGCGGCCCACACCGGTCCCCGACGCGGTGCGCTCGATCCTCGAATCGCAACTCGTCGTCGGAGCCGGGCTGCCCGTCCGCTCCTGACCGCGACCCGTCCGGAGGCTGGAGGGCGACCCGATGTTCCACCTGCACCGCGCCGAACGCACCGACGCGCTCGCCGATGCGCTCGCCGATCTGTTGGGTACTCCGCTGGCGGACCCGATGGCCGCCGAGATCGTGTCGGTGCCCGCGCAAGGGGTGGAACGGTGGCTGCAGCAGCACCTCGCCACAAGACTGGGGACCTCGGGACGCGGCGACGGCGTGGCGGCCAACATCGACTTCTCGTCGCCGGCGATGTTGACCGACCGGGCCGTCGGCGACGCGCTGGCCCGGGCCGGCATCGCGCAGGCGAGGGACCGCAGGCGGGGGCGGTCGACTGCTGGTGATCGATGGCGTCCGGCAGCCCTGACGTGGCCGGTTCTGCGGGTGCTCGACGAGATGATCGACGATCCGCGTCTCGCGGTGCTCGCGCGGCATGTCGGCGCCGACGGCCGTGCCGAGGCCGACGAGCATCGGCGCGGACGGCGGTTCGCGACGGCCCGGCAGATCGCGCAGCTGTTCGACGACTACGGGCGGCAGCGTCCGGCGATGGCGGCCGCCTGGGCTGCGGGCGACGACACCGACGGGGTGGGGGCGCAAATACCGGCAGATCTCGCCTGGCAGCCCGATTTCTGGCGGGCGGTGCGGGCAGAGGTCGGCGAGCCCCATCCGTCGGAATCGCTGACAGAGGTCTGTGCGGTGCTGCGCGAGCACGCGGATGCAACGGATCTCCCGGAACGCGTGTCGGTGTTCGGACCGACCCGGGTGACCGAATCTCTCCTGATGGTGCTCGACGCGCTGGGCGTCCACCGCGACGTCCACCTGTTCGTGCCGCACCCGGGCCCCGCACTGTGGGCGGCGGTCGAGGGCGCGGCCACGCCCTCGACGGTCCTTCGACGTGCCGATCACCGGCCGCCGGTACTCGCGCACCCGTTGCTCGCCAGCCTGTCGCGCGACATCCAGGAATTGCAGCGCCGGGTCGCGCCGGTGGCCGGTCGTGTTCTGCACCATCCGCCGGTCGCCGACATCGGGGCGGACACGGTCTTGACGGCACTCCAGGCCGGTATCCGCGACGACCGGCTCGACGCCGCGATCGTGCCCGCCGACAGTTCGGTGGAGATCCATTCCTGTCACGGACCGGAACGTCAGGTCGAAGTCCTGCGGGATCGGCTGCTGCACCTCTTCGCCGACGATCCGACGCTCGCGCCCCGCGACGTGCTGATCATGTGCCCGGACGTGGAGCGCTTCGCGCCGATCATCCGCGGTGCCTTCGGCCAGCCCGGTCTGGGGCACCCCGCCTTCGAGCTGCGGGTGCGGCTCGCCGACCGCGGTCTGCGGCACACGAACCCGGTCCTCGACGTGGTGGCTGCGGTGGTCGAGCTCGCCGCCGGGCGCGTCTCGGTGGGCGCCGTGCTCGATCTGCTCGGCCGGCCACCTGTCCGGGAACGGTTCGCGCTCTCGGATGACGATCTCGAGATCATCCGGGAGTGGCTCGTGGGCAGCAATGTCCGCTGGGCGATCGACGACTCCCAACGGTCGCGATTCGGTTTGTCGGGCTTCGGGCAGGGGACGTTCGAGGCCGGACTGGACCGCATCCTGCTCGGTGCGGTCGCCGAGGAGGCCGACGGCGAGTGGCTCGACACCGCCCTTCCGCTCGCCGGGGTGGAAAGCACCGAGATCGATCTCTCCGGTCGCTTCGCGGAGTTCATCACCCGGTTGTCGACGACCTTGGGCGATCTGACCGGAATCCACCACCCGGGACGGTGGACCGAGATCCTGATCGGTATCGCCGACACCCTTGTCGCGACCGCATTCGACGAAGAATGGCAACGTGCGCAGGCGATCCGGTCGATCACGGCCGCCTTCGACGACCCGCGCGACGGTCGGGAGCCCGCGCCGACGCCGCTGCGCCTCGGTGACGTCCGCGATCTGATGACCGGCCTGGTGGCCGCCACGCCCACGCGCGCCAATTTCCGTACCGGCGAGCTCACCGTCTGCTCGATGGTGCCGATGCGGTCGGTCCCGCACCGGGTGATCGTCTTGCTCGGTGTCGACGCCGAGGCGTTCCCGCGGACTCGACGCACCGACGGGGACAACATCCTGGGCCGATCGCCCCTGGTGGGCGAGCGGAATCCGCGCGACGAGGACCGGCAGCTGTTCCTGGACGCCATCTGTGCTGCGCAGGAGAACCTGTTGCTCTTCTATACCGGTGCGGATCCCGTTTCCGGACAACGGGTTCCGCCCGCCGTCGTGGTCAGTGAGCTCATCGACACGGTGCGCACCCTCACCTCTGGCTCCGCACGCGGAGACGGGCCCGCCTGCACCCGCGTGCACACACTGCACGGATTCGACGAACGCAATTTCGTCCCGGGTGCGATCACCGGTGTGGACGGGCCGTTCTCCTACGATCGAGCCCTCCTCGATGGTGCGCGCGCCCTCGGCGCGGAGCCGGTGAGCGCCCAGCTGATCTCGGGTATCGCGCTGCCGTCGGAGGAGCCCGACGACGTCGCCCTCGACGCATTGGTGTCCTTCCTGACCAACCCGGTCGAAGGCTTTGTCCGTCAGCGACTCGGCGCGCGTGTGCCCGACGAGGAACGTCCGCACTCCGATCAGCTCGATGTCGAGCTCGGGGCCCTGGACCGATGGGGGATAGGAGACCGGTTCCTGTCCCGGATGCTGGCCGGGAGCGATCTCGCCCGCTGCCAGGCCGCCGAGCTCCGGCGGGGTACGTTGCCGCCGTTCGCATTCGGGACCCGAGAGCTCAAGGTCATCTCCGCGGATGTCGAGGACGTGTTCGCGGCGGCGTCGGCGGCGAGATCCGGTTCGTCGCAGACAACCGACGTGGTGGTACCCCTGCCGGATGGTCGTCGCCTGCACGGCACCATCGGCGACATCTTCGCCGGCACCACCGTCACCGCGACCTATTCGAAACTCCGGGCCAAGCAACGGCTCGGCGCCTGGGTACGGCTCCTCGCCCTCGCGGCGGTCGCCCACGGCGACGGGTCCGCCACCCAGATGCATGCGGCCCTGGTGGTGGCACGCCGGACCGGCCGTTCGGGTGGCGTCGCCCGATCGTTGTTCGCCGTCCCCGACGACCCGCTCGCCATCCTCGCCGACTTGATCGCGCTGCGAGACGCAGGACTGCGTCGCGTGTTGCCGCTACCGCTGGATCCGGCCGCGGACTTCGCCGACCATCACCGTCGCACCGGACGCGTCGACCGGGCACTGCCGGCCGCCCGCAAGGCCTTCGAGGGCGACTTCGGCGCCGGACGGGACCGCTACCTGCGGCTGGCATACACGGGTGATGTCACCTCTGCCGTCGGCTTCGATGCCCTGATCGACGAGCCCATGCCCGACGATCGCCGTTTCTGCGGTCTCGAGCTACCGGGTGACGTGGGCGACCCGTTGTTCGCCGGACTCGCCCGACTGGTGTGGGAGCCCCTCATGGACCACGAGACGATGACATGACCGACGCACCGACAGCATTCGACGTGACCGCGGCGCTGCCGACCGGTACCACGGTTCTGGAGGCGAGCGCCGGCACCGGGAAGACCTACGCGATCGTCGGACTGGGTGCACGGTTCATCGCCGAGGGCGTCCCGATCGACAAGTTGCTGCTCGTCACCTTCAGCCGGGCGGCAACCGCGGAGCTGCGCGAGCGGATGCGCGATCGGGTGTCCGAACTCGTAGCGGCACTGGGTGATCCGGATCGGTGTCGCATCGATGACGACCCGCTTGTCCGTCACCTGGGTGGCGGCACCGACGACGAGGTGACGCTGCGTCGCGAGCGTCTCGCCCGGGCGCTGTCGGACTTCGACGCCTCCACCATCGCGACCACCCACACCTTCTGCAACCGCATGCTCGACGCCCTCGGTTTCCTCGGCGAACGCGACCTCGTCCACGAGATCGTCGAGAACGTCGACGATCTCGTGGACGAGGCGGCCCTCGACACCTACCTCCGCGGCTATGCGGGGGCGGACCGCCCGGAGATCTCGCTGGCCGACGCGACGTCCATCGCACGGGACGCGGTTCGCCAGCCGGCGGCCGCGCTCGCCCCGACGGCCGATGACCTCGATGCCATGACCGGTGACGACGCGACCGTCGCGGCCCGCCGCGTGCGATTCGCGACCCGGGTCCGGCAGATCATCGAAGACCGTAAGCGGTTATCGCGCCTACGTACTTATGACGATCTCCAGATGATCCTGTTCCGGATCGTCACGGATCCGGTGGTGGGACCGGCCGCCTGTGAACGGATTCGGGCGGTCTTCGACGCCGTGCTGGTCGACGAGTTCCAGGACACGGACCCGCAGCAGTGGGAAATCGTCCGGCGTTGTTTCCACGGTCATCGGACGCTGGTGCTGGTGGGCGATCCGAAGCAGTCGATCTACGGATTCCGCGGCGCCGAGATCCTGAGCTATCTGCAGGCGGTCCGATCGGCCGGCACTCTTCGCGCGCTCGACGTGAACCGCCGCTCCGACGGCGATCTGGTCGACGCCCTCGGCAGCCTGTACGGCGGTGCCGAGCTCGGACACGACGAGATCGTGGTGCGCCCGGTGAGTGCCGATCGCACCGGCAGTCGGATCGATGGAGTACCGCCGGTCCGGCTGCGGGCGTTTCCGCGCAAGGCATTTCCGGTCACCGGTCGCAGCGGGTTCGCGGCGGTCGGCGTGGTGCGCGACCGGGTGATCGTCGACGTCGCCGCGGACATCGCGGGGCTGCTGGCGTCGGGCACGACCATCGAGGTCGGCGGTGTGGTGCGCCCGGTCGAGCCCGGCGACGTCGCGGTGCTCGTGACCCTGAACAAAACGATCCAGCCTCTACAGCGGCACCTGCAGGGTCATGGGGTGGCGGCGGTGATCGGGTCGGGGACCAGTGTCTTCCACACCGCGGCCGCGCGGCACTGGCTCGCGGTGATCCGGGCGGTAGAACAACCCGCCCGTGCAGATCTCGTCCGGCTCGCCGCGCTGAGCCCGCTGATCGGTCGCGCCCCGGCAGACCTCGCCGCCGACGACGGTTCCGGCATCGCAGCATTGGCCGAGACCCTCCACTCGTTCGGCCGGGTGTTCGACGAGGGGGGATTCGCCGCGATGTCGCAACGGCTGATGAGTCGCATGGCGGTGGCCGAACGGGTCCTCGCCACCCCGGACGGCGAACGTGCGCTGACCGACCTCGTCCAGGTGGCCTCCTTGTGCAACACCGAGGTGATGGAGAGCGACTGCGGATTGAGCGCGCTGATCGAATGGCTCGCGGATCGCATCGCGGACACCACCCGGTGGCAACGACACGAGGACCAGACCCGACGGCTCGACCGCGACACCCAGGCGGTGCAGATCATGACCGTGCACCGGAGCAAGGGATTGCAGTTCCCGATCGTGTACGTGCCGTTCGCGTGGGACGGCACGCGCAACTCGAACCGTGCGACCTTCACCTACCATGACGATTCCGGCGATCGCATCCTCGATGTCGGCGGCAAGGAGGCGCCCGGATATCAGGCGCGGTGGCGGCGACACGAGAGCGAGGCGGCCGGCGAAGAGTTGCGTCTTCTGTACGTTGCGCTCACCCGGGCCCAGTCTCAGGTGGTGATCTGGTGGGCACCCGCGTACTACACCAAGAACTCCGCTCTGCATCGACTCCTGTTCGGCCGGAAGCCGGGGACAACAGCCGTGCCGGAGAGTTTCGACGTCCCCGACGACGACACATGTGGTCGTGTGCTCACCGGCTACGGCAGCACCGACGGGCCGATCCGCGTGGAGGTCGCCGGGCGGGACGGCGCCGACTCCGCCGCACAGCGCTCACCCGCTCGTGCGCGGGTTGGATTGTCCGTCGCACAGTTCGACCGTGTCATCGACCAGAGTTGGCGCCGCACATCGTATTCGGCGATCGTCGCGGCGGCCGGTCATCATGCCCACCAGCCGCTGCTCGCATCCGGGAGCGAGGCGGCGGACGGTCTGATCGTCGACGAGCCCGTCGAGGAGGTGGATGACGCCGCGGACGCGACGGCGCCGATCGACGGCACACCGTCGCTGATGAACGGCATGCCCTTCGGCGCGGCGTTCGGCACCCTCGTGCACGAGGTGCTCGAATACGTGGACACCGATTCCGCCGACATCACCGAGCACGTGCGTGAGCTCTGCGCCACCGCGATCGAAGGGCGGATGGTGGACGTCGATGCCGACCGCCTGACGACGGCGCTGGTGGGCGTGCTCACCACTCCGTTGGGGTTCGGTGATCTGTGGCAGGTCCGCCCGGGAAGCCGACTCGCCGAGTTGGACTTCGAATTCCCGCTCGCCGCCGGACCGCCGAACGCGACACCCCCGGCAGCGGTCACGATGGGTTCGATCGCCGATCTCATGGATCGTCATCTCGCCGCCGACGATCCGCTCGTCGACTTCGGTGCACGCCTGCGCGAGCTGCCACCCCAACGCGTTCGCGGTTTCCTCACCGGGAGCATCGACTCGGTGCTGCGTACCCCCGACAACCGATTCGTGGTGGTCGACTACAAGACCAATCGACTGCGACCGGGCGACCTGACCGCCGAGGACTTCGGCCGCGAGTCGATGGCAGCTGAGATGATCAGTGCCAATTATCCTCTTCAGGCCCTGTTGTATTCGGTTGCGCTGCATCGATATCTGCGGTGGCGGCTGCCCGGGTACGAGGCGACGGAACATCTCGGTCCCGTGCAATACCACTTCGTCCGCGGGATGGTCGGTCCCGATACCCCGCCCGGCTGCGGTGTTTTCGAATGGCAGGTCCCCGCCGGGCTGGTCGAGGAGCTCTCGGATCTGCTCGGGAAAGGGACCCCATGACCACAACGCGGCAGGGCGGCGCCGGTGGATCGGAGGCGGACGGTTCGTGGCCGGTCCGTGCGGAATTCGATCCCCGCGCGGTCGTCTCCCACGACGGCGCCCTGGGCTCCCTGAACGTACTGGGGCTGCTAGACGCGGCGGACGTCCACGTGACCCGGCGCCTCGTGCAGCTCAGTGGGGGACAGGTGAGCGAGACCGCGCAGATCGGGGCGGCGCTGGCCGTGCGGGCGGTGCGTCAGGGGTCGACCTGCCTGGCCATCGCGCGGATCCCGGAGCTCGTCGCCGACGACGCCGCGATCTCCGGGATGATGCCGTCGTCCGACGAGCTGGAACAGGCGCTGGCGGACAGCGTCCTGGTCCGCGGAGGCGCAACGGGGCCATTGCGGCCGCTGGTTCTCGCCGGCTCCGACGACGGACCGTTGCTGTACTTGCGGAAGTACTTTCGTCAGGAAGAACTGATCCGATCGGTGTTGGGTGAGCGGCGCTCGTCGCGGCCCGGTGTGGACGTCGCCGAGGTGGCGTCGGCGGTCGACGCCGTGTTCGGCCCGGCGGGCCCCGGAGACGCGGATCTGCAGCGCATCGCCGCGCAGATGGCGGCGGTCAGTTGGACTTTGGTTGTCGCGGGCGGACCGGGAACGGGCAAGACGTACACGGTAGCCCGGATCCTGGCGGTCCTCGACCGTCTCGCCGGGGGCGGTGCCCGCATCGGACTGTGTGCGCCGACGGGTCGTGCGGCGGCGCAGTTGCAGGCAGCGGTGTCGGCCGACGACGCCGCACCGCGGTCGGTGCGTGCAGTCACGGTCCATTCGCTGCTGGGCTGGCGGCCGGGTTCGGCACCCCGATTCGGCAGAGGGAACAAACTTCCGCACGACGTCGTCGTCGTGGACGAGACGTCGATGCTGTCGATGACGGCGATGAGCAAACTCCTCGACGCGGTGCGACCCGATGCCCGGGTGATACTGGTCGGCGACCCGCATCAACTCGCATCGGTCGAGGCGGGCGCGGTCCTCGCCGATCTCGTCGACGGCGAGGATGCGACGCCACCCACCCCGATCCCGTCCGGTCTGCTCGACGACGTCATGTCGACCGTCGCCGACCGCGATCGTGTCGAACGCGGTGTCGTCACGCTGCGCCGGGGACATCGCTTCGGGGGCGGCATCGCCCGGGTGGCCGCGGCCATCAACCGCGGGGATGCCGATTCCGTGCTCGACCTGGTCGGCGATCCATCGGTGACCGATGTGACGCTGGTGGCCGCCGATGACCTCGACGACGTGTGTGCCGACGTCGTGACCTGGGGAACCGCGCTTCGCGCGGCAGCGCAGGCGGGAGATGCCGCCGGGGCGCTCGACGCGCTCGACGGTCACCGCGTTCTCTGCGCCCACCGGGAGGGCGTCTGGGGCGTTCAGGGATGGTCGCGCCGCGTCGTCGAATGGCTGGCGGAACTCCCGGACCATCCACCGCAGCTGTTTGTCGACTCGACGTCGCGCCATGCCGGTCAACCGCTCCTCGTCACCGCAAACGATCGGCAGACCGGGACGTTCAACGGTGACTGCGGTGTGGTCGTCCGCACCGGCCGCGCATCGGACACCGTCGATCCCGAGGGGGACGGGCTGCAGGTCGTGTTCCGGCGCGGTGAACACCTCTTCGAACTCCACCCCACCCAACTCGCCGACGCGATCCCGATGTATGCGATGACGATCCACCGGAGCCAGGGCAGTCAGTTCGACGGCGTGACCGTGATCCTGCCGCCGGAGGGGTCGGAACTGCTCACCCGTGAGTTGCTCTACACCGCCGTCACCCGCGCCCGGCGACGGGTGCGGATCGTCGGCTCGCCGGAGGTGCTGGCCGCCGCTGTTGCGCGTCGTGTCCAGCGCGCCAGCGGGCTTCGGTCGCCGATCCGCGTGGCGGAGCCGCCCGAGGGGACCTGATCGGAGGTCGGCAACGATCAGCCGAGGTCGACGCCGCCGGGTACGAGATCACGACGGAGGAAGCACTCGGTCCCCAGCAGGCGACTGCGCCGTTCGGGCGGCAGGCCCATCAGGGCCCTCATGGTCCGGCTGCGATCGAGTTCGGTTCGGTGACAGAAGATCGCATCGGCCTTGCGGTCGCGCCATTGCGCGACGTCGAGCACCAGGTCGACATCGCCCTCGGGAGTTCCCGGTAAATATTCGGGCGGGAGGTCCGCGAACAGATCGTGCTGCACGTCGTCGACCATCCACTGGGCGATCGTGATGAAGTACATCGACCGGACCTGCCAGGCCTCGCCGGTCGATCGGTACAGCCCGCCGGACGCGGCGGCGTCGGCCGCCACCGTGGCCAGCCGATGAGCATGAACGTGGTCGGGGTGGCCGTAGATGCCGACGGCGTCGTAGGTGACGATCGCGTCCGGGCGCAGCCGCCTGATGTGAGCCACCAGCATGCGGACCGGGTCG
Organism: Gordonia sp. DT218; assembly: GCF_049847105.1. Classification (NCBI taxonomy): domain Bacteria; kingdom Bacillati; phylum Actinomycetota; class Actinomycetes; order Mycobacteriales; family Gordoniaceae; genus Gordonia; species Gordonia sp. DT218. Next base: position 85,554 of record NZ_JBNCNS010000006.1, read on the forward strand.
TCGAGGGGTGCGGAGCAGAAGCGCATCGCCTCCGGCGCCGACTCCGGCACGCGATCGTCGGCATAGCCGAGCATGATCGGCGGCCGGGGCAGCCCGAGTGCTCGTACCGCGTCCACCAGTTCCGCATGTCGCCCGGTGCCCTCCGCCCAGGTGCACGTGACCAGGTCGGCGTCACCGCCACGGGCGATATGGCGGGCGATGGCGCCGCCGGTCCACAGCGATTCGTCGTCGGGGTGCGCATGCACGAACAACAGACGAGGAGGAGACATGCACCTGTCTTCCTGTGGCGGTACTTTCGGCGGTGTGCGGACGGCGGGTGAACAAGCCGACCCACTTCAGAGTAGCCAATCGGTGGATCGGTAATATGCGTCTCCGGCAATGACTCTGACGCGGAGGTTATCGTGAGTGGTCAAACAGAGGTTCGCGAGTTCCAGGCCGAGACCCGGCAGTTGCTGGATCTCATGGTCCATTCGGTCTACTCGAACAAGGACAGCTTCCTGCGTGAGCTGATCTCCAACGCATCCGATGCCCTCGACAAGGTGCGGCTGGAATCGCTCCAGGACAAGAGTCTCGAGGTGGACACCTCAGACCTGCACATCCAACTGGACACCGATCGGGATGCGCGCACCCTGACGGTTCGCGACAACGGCATCGGCATGATCCGCGACGACGTCATCGGCCTCATCGGCACCCTCGCACGATCCGGGACTGCCGAGCTTCGGCGCAAACTCGCGGAGGTCAAGGACGCGGCGGCGTCCGAGGAGCTGATCGGACAGTTCGGTATCGGTTTCTACTCGACCTTCATGGTCGCCGACCGGGTCACCCTCGTCACCCGCCATGCCGGGGACGAGACCGGCACGCGATGGGAATCGACCGGTGACGGCACATACACGCTCGACGAGGTGACCGACGCACCCCAGGGGACGTCCGTGACGCTCGCACTCAAGCCGGTCGACACCGACGATCACCTGTACGACTACACCGACCCCACCAAGCTGCGTGCGCTGGTGAAGCGCTACTCGGACTTCATCGCGTGGCCGATCCGGATGGATGTCGAGAAGGCCGTCCCGGCACCCGAGACCGACGACACGGAGACCGACGCCGCCGCGGCCGAGCCGACAACGGAGATCGTCAGCGAGACGATCAACTCGCAGAAGGCGTTGTGGGCGAAGTCCGCCGACGAGGTGACCGAGGACGAATACCACGAGTTCTACCGCCATGTCAGTCACGCGTGGGACGAGCCGCTCGAGGTCATCACTCTCAAGGCAGAGGGCACCTTCGAATACCAAGCGCTGCTGTTCATCCCGACGCAGGCGCCGTTCGACCTGTTCATGCGTGAACGCAACTCGGGCGTCCAGCTCTATGTCAAGCGCGTCTTCATCATGGACGACTGCGAAGAGCTCATCCCGGAGTATCTGCGTTTCGTGAAGGGTGTCGTCGACGCGGCCGATCTGTCGCTGAACGTCTCCCGCGAGATCCTGCAGCAGGACCGCCAGATCCGGGCCATCCGGCGTCGCCTCACCAAGCGGGTGATCACGACGGTCGCAGACATGCGCACTTCGCGGCCGGACGACTACCGGACGTTCTGGCAGAACTTCGGCCGGGTCTGGAAAGAAGGTCTGGTCAACGACATCGACAATCGCGATGCCGTGCTGAAGGCATCGTCGTTCGAGTCGACCGACTCCGCCGACGAACTCACCACACTGGCCGACTATGTCGCGCGGATGCGCAGCGGCCAGGACACCATCTACTACATGACCGGCGAGACCCGTCAGCAGATCGAGAACTCACCCCACATCGAGGCCTTCCGTGCGAAGGAGGTCGAGGTTCTCCTGCTGACCGACCCGGTGGACGAGATGTGGGTGAGCAGCGGACTGGAGTTCGAGGGCAAATCGTTCACCTCGATCGCCAAGGGAGCAGTCGACCTCGACGGTGTGGACGCGGAGTCGGCCGGCGACGACGCCGACTCGGAAAAGGCCAAGGCGGACAAGGAGAAGCGGACCGAGGAGTTCACCGGCCTGCTGGACTGGCTCGCGCAGACCCTCACCGACGATGTCAACGAGGCGCGCCTGTCGTCGCGACTCACCGAGTCGGCGGCGTGCCTGGTCGGCGACACGTTCTCGATGTCACCGCAGTTGGAGAAGCTCTACCGGGCGTCGGGACAGGAGTTGCCCAAGACGAAGCGTGCGCTCGAGATCAACGCCGACCACCCGCTGATCGCCGGTCTGAACGACGCCTTCCGGGCTTCCGACGATCACGCGTCCCTCACTGCGACCGCGAAGTTGATCTACGGGATGGCGGTGATCGCAGAGGGCGGTGAGCTCGGCGATCCGGCCGAGTTCGCCAAGTTGTTGGCCGGCACGCTCACCGATTCTCTCGGCTCCGACTCCTGAGCGCTCGGATCGGCCGGCATGAGCGGCGCGGTCACGCGCGGTGAACCAGGTCCGCCAGCGGGTGTTCCGACGGTAGATCGAGCAACAGTCCGACGCCGTCGAGTGGCTCGCCGTGGGGGGCCTCGACGGTGGCACCGGGCGCTGCTGCGCCGAGCACATCGACGAACCGTTCCCGGATGCGCTCGTTGTGGGTGAGCACCTCGCCCATCCAGCTGACCCGGGCGGCGTCGTCGGGCCGGTGTCCACTGCGGCGCAGTGCCGCCGCGACCGACGCGGCGAGTTCGGTGGCGGCCCGGTCGTTGATCTCGATCGCGACCCGGTCGCCCGCGCGTGCCGCATCGTCGACCGCTCTCGCGAATCCGGCGGTGCGGCTCACGCGGCCGGGATCACCCTGCAGCACCATGTAGAGCTCGGGTAGGGGTCCGAACCGGTCGAGCGCCGCCGACTCGAGTTCGGTGTCGGGACCCCGGCCGTCGAACGAGCGCAGCGCGGCCTCGAGGCCCGCCCGCCCGATCCAATAGGCGCTGCCGGCGTCGCCGACCAGATGCCCCCAGCCGTCCACCCGCGCGGTCCCCGCGGTGCCCACCCCCAGCGTGACGACCCCGGTGCCGACCGCCGTGACGGCACCGAACGCGAGACGATTGGCCGCGAGATACGCCGACACCGAGTCATGGGTCAGCGCGACCGAACGGATACCCAGATCAAGGACCGCTTCCCGAAGCTCTTCCGGGCGGGTCGCATCCGGGGTGAGACCCGAGACGCCTGCCGCGAGTTCGTCGACCGAGGTGCCGGCTTCGGCGATGACTTCGCTTGCCGCGCGGGCGATCTGCGGGACCACCGGGCGGTCGGTACGGATGGGTCGGGTCCGGTGGTCGCTGCTCGACGACGGACCGACGATCCGCACCCGCGTCCCGGTCTGACCGCCGTCGAGCAGGATGCGTTGCGCCATGACCGTCCGATCTCCCGTGGCTTCTCGCCGGCACGTTGTCACCGGCGCCCATGGGCCAAGCTACCCGGCCACCCACCCGGTTCCAACGGTGTGGGCCGGCGTCAGGCAGCCGCGTCGGTGGGAACTGTTAGCGCGATCAGCTCCACATCGTTCGCACGGTGGATCGGATGCAGGATCACGCCGTGACGGGCGGCATCCGCGGTCAGGATCCGGGCCCAGCCCATGTCGTCGTCGGTCACACCGTCGTTGCCGGGGCGCGTCAGAAGCAGCGCGACCGACAGATCGGGGAGCTGTGCGACGGCCTCGCCGAGGCGGCACATCAGGAGGTCCGAGATGGACGGATCGGGGCGCGCGGGAATCGGTAGTTGATTGAGCGCGGGGGTCTGTAGGTGGTCGGCGTCGACGAAGGTGAACCAGAGCAGGATCTCGGAGAACCCGAGGGGCTCCATCAGCAGGCGCCATCGTCGGTGGAGATCCACGGCCGAGTGGATGGGGTCGTGGGCGGTACCGGCGTCGGGTCTCGGAGACTTGTCGTGTGTCATGTCGCGATCATTCCCCCGATGGCTCGGATGTGAGTTCGGCCATCCACAGGGGTTCTCGGCCTGTGGATACGACGGCCGGCCCGCACGCCGAGGTGAACGCGAGGCCAAGGGATGTCACACTTGGGGAATGGGCGCCCTCACGCCACTGGCGATCAAGATCGGTTCGATCAGCTGGATGCCACGACTGCTGCCACAGATCGTCGTCGTCGACAGTGCGGTACAGCGGATCACGGGCCAGAAGTACGGGCTGCTGGACATCGGTGGGTTGCCCAACATCACGCTGCGGGTTGCCGGACGACGCAGTGGTGTCGTGCGATCTACCCGCCTTCTCGCGGTACCGACGGAGAAGGGCTGGCTGATCGCCGGGTCGTACTTCGGCGGTCCGCGCATGCCGCAGTGGGTCTTCAATCTCCGTGCCGCCGACACGGCCGAGGTCGGCCACCACGGGGAGTACGAGACCGTCACGTTCCGGGAACTCGACGGTGACGAACGCGGTGAGGCGTGGGCGAGGATGGTCGAGGTGTGGCCGAACTTCGACCTCTATGTCTCGCGGACCGAACGTCAGATCCCGGTCTTCCTGCTCGAGCCGATCGCCCTGGTCTGAGTAGGGACCAGGGAACGGTCCGCGCGAGTCGAGGCCCGAGCGGACGACGGTTCCGATCAGGCCCCGCGGAACTCCGGCGCACGCTTCTCGAACACGGCACTGATGGCTTCGGTGAGGTCATCGCTGGGTAGGAACGCGGAGTTCCACGCCGCGACGTAGCGCAGACTGTCGTCGACGGCCGCCCGCCGACTGTGATCGAGCACCGACTTCACGCCCTGCACCACCAACGGCGGGTTCGCGGCGATCTCGACGGCGGTGGCCCGAGCCGCGGCCAGCATGCCGTCACGATCCGGCAGGACATCGTTGACCAGCCCGATCCGCAGAGCGCGATCGGCGTCGATGTCCTTGCCGGTCAGCGCGAGTTCACGCAGGTGGCCGTCGCCGATGATCTGGGGCAGGCGGGCAAAGCTGCCGACGTCCGCGACCATCGCCACCTTGACCTCGCGCACGCTGAACTTGGCGTCGGCGGCGGCAAAACGGATGTCGGCGGCGCTGATCAGGTCGACGCCGCCACCGATGCACCAACCGGATACGGCCGCGACGACGGGTTTGCGGCAGTCGGCCACCGCCGAGACGGCGCCCTGCATGCGGCGCACCATGTCGTGGAATTCGGTACGTGGCCGCGCCTTCGCGCCTTCGGCCAGGACGGTCCCGAGGTCGCCTGCCATCGCCGGCAGGTCGAGCCCGTAGGAGAAGTGAGATCCGGAACCGGTCAACACGATCGCGCGCACATCGTCGTCACGGTCGAGCTGTGCACAGATCTCGGGGAGTTCGCGCCAGAAGTCGGGTCCCATCGCGTTGCCCTTGCCCGGGCCGGTGAGGGTCACCTCGGCGACGAAGTCGGAAATCGAGACCTCGAACGCATTCCACTGTTGATCGCTCATGGTGGTGAGGCTACCGGGCGGACCGCCCGGTGGGCGGGGCGGTTCAGATCGACAAGCGGCAGGCCTGGCCCACGTCGAGGACGCGAAGGGCGCGGCCCTGCCCCAGCCACAACGCGCACGACAGGGCCAGGTCGACGACGAGTTCGTCGGACAGGACGGCTCGACATCTCTCCCAGAACTCGTCGTCCTCACGCAAACCGATGTGATCGGTGGCGAATCGATGGGCGAACTCCGCGGCGACGCGTTCACCGTCGGCGTAGCCGGGCCAGGTGGCCCAGTCGTCGACGTGGAGGTAGAACTCCTCGTCGAGGCCGCTGGCCTGCGCCCGCGTGTTGCGGCAGACGGCACACTCGTTGTGACCTGCGATCACCATCCGGGCCAGTTCGCGCGTGCGGGGGCCGAGGCGGCTCTTGGTGTAGACGGCGTCGGCGTAGTTGCCGAGGGCGCCCCCGAGCGTCGGTGACAGCCCGAGCCACCCTACGATGTCGTCGTCCGCGAAGCCGCCGATTCGTGCCATTGCGCAAGCCTAGCAAGAACGAGAACGTGTTCTCGTTTGTTCGCGATGTTCGTCGCCGGAACGGCCACATGATTCTTCGGTGGGATAGCGTGGGCGTTCGGGCCGTTTCGACAGTGTGAGGTGAGCGATGAGCGGGTACATCACCGAGGAGATCCCGGCCGAGGAACTGACGCGGCAGATCGAGCAGGCGAGGGAGATCGGCGACAGCGTGCGTGGCCTCGTCACGGCCACGGTGGTGACCGACGTGGGCACAAACGAACTGGCCGAAGCGCGACGGCACATCGAGGCGGCCACAGAGATCCTGGAGCGCAGCCGGATCGGCTCGTCCTTCGGTTTGCGCTTCAACTCCGATGGGCGGCTGCGGAACTGGGGAAATGCGGTCGAGGGCATCCGCAATCCCGTTGCTCCTCCGGTCGAGTTGCACGCCGAGACCGACCACGTCTGGGCCGAGTTCGATCTCGGGCCGCAATACGAGGGTCCGCCCGGGCTGGTGCACGGTGGTGTCATCGGTCTCATCCTCGATCAGGTCCTGGGAAATGCGGCTGTGAACGGCGGGTCGCCCGGGATGACCGGGACGCTCACGATCCGATACCGGCAGGGGACCGCTCTCGGTCCGATCCGCGTCGAGGGCCGGCTGGACCGCACCGAGGGGCACAAATCATTTGCCAGCGGGACGATCTCGACCGCCGACGGTCTGTGTGCCGAGGCGGAGGGGATCTTCATCATGCCGCGATGGGCTCGCGGTCTCGACGCGAGCAAGCAGTTGGGCGTCGGCGACGCGTGACAGCGCGAGTCCTACCGCTGGCGGAGTAGTTCCGAGCGGCGTCTTTACTGGTCGAGTATTCCCCGGCTTTCCTCTATTGCTGGTCGAGTAGTCCCGAGCCGCCAGGCGAGGGACGTATCGAGACCACTGAACCCACGCGCGCGCACAGCGACGCTGTCACTGTTCCGGCGGCTTACGCGGTCCCACAACGCCATAGCGCGCGCAGACGAACGCTCGATTCCGTTCCACCTCGAGCAGTTCCAGGTCGAACCGGCGCGGGAACAGGGGGCGCCCGGCGCCGAGGGTGACCGGGGCGATGGACAGCATGACCTCGTCGAGCAACCCCGCATCGGCGAACTGTGCGGCCAGATCGCCACCCCCGACGACCCAGATGTCCTTTCCGGCCGCCGCCTCGACGAGCGTCGAACGATGTTCTTCCGGTGTGCCGGAGACGATCCGGATCGATTCGGCGACGGGGGTGAGCTCGCGATGGGTGAACACGAAGCACGGCATGTCGTAGGGCCAGGGCTTCCCGTCGACCACCTCGTGATCGAGTAGCCATCGGTAGGTGGTCGCTCCCATCACCAAGCAGCCGACATCTGAGATGAAGGCTCCGTAATTCATCGCGCCGTCGTCGTCGATCGGCTGTGTGAGAAGCCAATCGAGGGAGTCGTTCTCGTCGGCGAGATAGCCGTCGAGGGTGGTCGCGGTGTAGTAGCGGAATCTGGGTGTGGTGTTCATGTGAACCCTCCGGATTGATGTCGATGCCACATGATGGGGTCGGGGTCGAGTCGGTGCACGTCGATCCCGGCGTCGGCGAGCATCCACCGGACCAGCTGACGGCGATGCGCGGAGAAGGTCAGCACATGCGACCAGACCTGCGACAGCAGAAAGGATTCCGGCGGATCGCAGATCGCGTCGACGATCCGGTCGGGCCACGCGCCACGTCTCTCGATGTCGCGGGTCAACGCGAGCCAGCGCGGTGCGATCTCCTCGTGCATCTCGATCAGTGCCGGCACGCCGTGTGGACCATCGAGATCGGACTCGTCGGTGCCGTCGATGCTGGCCATCCACGGGGCCTTGTCGACGACGAGGTGGGTGAGGACGTCGGCGATCGTCTCGTCGGGACCGGCCCACGGCAGCACACGGTGTCCCGGCAGCCGAACGGTCACATAGGACTCGTCGTCGATATCCTTTCCCGCGGCGAGCAAGGCAGCGATGTCGTCGAGGTCGTGTCGCACCATCAATGCCACCACGTCGCCCGCGGACTCCTCCGACGCGCCACCGCTGTCGACATAGAGGACGGTCGGGGAATGGAAATGAATGCCGTTGGGCGACGGCAGCCAATGGCCGTGCTCGGTACGTGATCCCGAACGGCTCGGCGGGTGGCCGAAGGCACGGGTGAAGGCACGTGCGAAGCCCTCGACCGACTCGTACCCCGACGCGAACGCGGTGTCGGTGACGGATTCGCCGCGCTGGAGATGCCATGCCGCGCGCTCGAGCATCACGCGACGGCGGAGGGCCACGGGCGATTCACCGGTGTGGCGCGCGAGCTGGCGACTGAAGTGGAACGCAGACGCGTGTGCGCCCGTCGCCATGTCGTCGAGGGTGTGGTGATCGTCGGCGAGTACGGCATCGAGCAGCTCGCGGATCCGGTCGCGGCCCGTGTCGGTCATGTGATCAGTATCCGTCGCCTGCCGGTCGTCGCGCCCGACCGTTCTTGCTCAGCCTGCCACCGGCGATCGTGTGAGGAAGGGAGTTGGTCGTGTGTACAGAAATGAGAATTTGTCTACTCGGTCGTTGACATCGATTCCGGACCCTGTCTCTAATGGTCGAGTGACCTACGACACAATCATTCGCAATGGCCTCTGGTTCGACGGCACCGGCGCGCCCGCGGCGATCCGCACACTCGGAATCCGGGACGGTCACGTGGCCGTCGTCTCCGTGGATCCGATCGAAGCCGCCGGGTGCCCCGAGGTGATCGATGCCGACGGGATGTGGGTGATGCCGGGCATGGTGGACATCCACACCCACTACGACGTGGAGGTCCTTGCCGAACCGTCACTCTCGGAATCGCTGCGGCACGGGGTCACGACGGTGTTGCTCGGATCTTGCTCGTTGTCGACGATCCATGTCGACGGGACGGATGCCGGCGACCTGTTCGGTCGGGTGGAGGCGATCCCCCGGGAGCACGTGATCGGCACAGTCGATCGGCACAAGACGTGGTCAGGCCCCAAGGAATACATCGACGCCCTCGAATCCCGGGCGCTCGGCCCGAACGTCGCGGCATTCATCGGCCACTCGGATATGCGCTCGGCGGTCATGGGACTCGACCGGGCAACCCAGAAATCGACGCGGCCGACCGGCTCCGAGCAGGCGCAGATGGAACGATGGCTCGCCGACGCACTCGAGGTCGGGTTCGTCGGGATGTCCTCACAACAGCTCCTTTTCGACAAGCTCGATGGCGAGACCTGCCGTTCGCGTACGTTGCCGTCGACCTATGCCAAGCCACGCGAACTCCGCAGGCTGAAGGCGCTGTTGCGGAGGTCCGGCCGCATCCTGCAGGCCGGACCCGACATAGCGAATCCGATGAATGTCGGGTCACAGGCGTTCACCTCACTCGGCATCGGTCGTCCGCATCTCAAGACCAGCCTGCTGTCGGCCGCCGACATCAAGGCCAATCCGTATGCGATCAAGATCATGGGTCCGCTGGCCGCACTGGTCAACCGGCTCGGCGGTGACTTCCGCTGGCAGCATCTGCCGGTCCCGTTCGAGGTCTACGCCGACGGGATCGATCTGGTGATCTTCGAGGAGTTCGGTTCGGGCGCGGCCGCGCTGCACCTCAAGGAGGAGATGGCCCGCGACGAACTGCTGCGCGACGAGGAGTACCGGCGGCGGTTCCGAAAAGACTACGAATCCAAATACGGTGTGCGCGTATGGCATCGGGACTTCTTCGACGCCCAGATCGTCGACTGTCCGGACGATTCGGTGATCGGGAAGTCGTTCGGGCAGGTCGGACTCGACCGGGGCGGTCTGCACCCGGTGGACGCGTTCTTGGACCTCGTTCTCGAACACGGCACAGACCTGCGGTGGCGGACGACGATCTCCAATCACCGTCCCGAGGTGCTGAAGCAGATGGCACGTGAACCGGGCATTCAGCTCGGATTCTCCGATGCCGGTGCCCACCTACGGAACATGGCGTTCTACAACTTCGGCCTGCGGCTGCTGAGGCACGTCCGCTCTGCGGAGCTGGCCGGTGAACCCTTCCTCGACACCGCCGCCGCGGTGCACCGGATGACCGGCGAACTCGCCGATTGGTATGGGATCGACGCGGGTCATCTGCGTCCGGGCGACCGTGCGGATCTGATGATCGTGGATCCAGAGCGTCTCGACGAGTCACTCGACGAGTACGCAGAGGCGCCGGTGGAGGCCTACGGAGGGCTCTCGCGCATGGTGAACCGCAACGACGACACCGTCGTCGCCGTTTTCGTCAGCGGTCGCAAGGTCGTCGACCACGGCGTCCCGACCGACATCGTCGGCGCTTCGAGGACCGGACAGTTCCTCCGACACGGGCTGCGCGCGCCCGCGGTGCCCGATCAGCCGATGCCGACCGTGCCCGCAACCGGTTCGGGGCTCGCCGATGTCCGCTGAGGCCGTCACCGAGCGCGACTCGGCAGCCATCGTCCGCGGCCTCTGGTCTGCTCTCGCGCAACGGGATTGGGATGCGGTCATGCCCTTCCTCGCCGACGAGTGCATCTACGTCGACATGCCGTACGGTCCGACATTGGCGGCCCGTGGACCCGACGACATCGTCAAGCGGATCAAGGTCGGTTTCGGGCCGCTGGCGGCGTACACCAATCATGACGGAGTGCTGGTTGCAGACGGCGACGACGTGATTTACGAGCATTCCGAACGCTGGGAATGGGCGAGCGGTGAGGTCGCCGTTCTCCCGTTCGTCACCGTGCACCGGGTGGTCGACGGCAAGGTGACGTTGTGGAAGGACTACTGGGACGCCGCCACCTTGATCAATTCGGCCCCGGCGACGTGGATGGACGATCTGGCGAAGGCGGACACGAGCTGGGTGTTCGACGCCACGGGTCTGATCTGACGCTCCGGATCGGCGGTCGAAAGCGCTGCGGTCAGTCGCGGTTCAGACGCGGCAGCAAGGCCTCGGTCTTGACGTCAGTCCATCCCGGCGGTTCCAGCATCGCCGCCCATGCGTAGGGGATCGCCGACATGTAGTCGTGGCCGTGCCCGTCGGGGACGTTGACCGCCACGGCCATGTCCGCCGACACCTGAAGGAAGCTCACGAACGGTACCCATCGCGTCGACGACAGGACGTCGCGACCCCGCGGCTCGGCGAGCCAGTCCGGCTCGTTGAGGATCAGGTCGGGATTCCACCAGGTGATCGGATCGCTGGCGTGCTGCAGGTAGACGATCCGGGACGGTTTCCATGGCGCGTCGGGACGACTCAGATCCTGCTGGTCGGCGATGAAGCGTACCTGGGAACCGTTGTCGTAGACCGGTTGCCATTGCGGCGACCCGGCATCGCGATCGGCGGTGGTGTCCTTCCACAGGGTGTTGTTGAATGTCGGACCGCTGAACAGCGCACCGTCCGTGCGGGCCGCGAGCGCCGGGATGCTGCCGAATGCGGCTTCACCGGCAAACGAGCCGAGACTCTCACCGAACACCACCAGCTTGGGTCGGTCGGCCTCCGGGATGGCACTGACTCGTTCGGACACCGCCTCGAACAGCGCACGACCGGCCTGTCGGGCCCGTTCCTTGTCGACGAGGAACGAAAGCCAGCTCGGTAGATACGAGTACTGCATGCTCACGGTCGCGGTGTCGCCGTTGTACATGTACTCGAGCGAGTCCACGGTGGCCTTGTTCACCCATCCGCTGCCGGTCGTCGAGCCGACTGCGATGATCTTGCGTTGCAGGCCGCCGGTGCGCACCAGCTCGTCGGCCGCCAATTCGGCGTTCTCCCGGATGCTGTCGCCGGACTCCAGGCCCGCATACACCCGGATGGGTTCGGTTGCCGGAGAGCCGTTGAATTGCGTCAGTGCGCCCACATCCGGTCCCCGGGAGACGAACACACGACCCTCGCGGCCCAACGAATCCCAGGTGACCAGGGAGCCCGGGCCACCGGAGCGCAGTGCGGAGGTCGGCGGGGAGTTGTCGGCCTTCGTCTCCTCGTTCGCTGCGGCGAAACTCGCGTTGAGCCACTGCATCGAGTACTTCGCGACCACGCCGTTGAGGACGAAGACGGTCAGGACGACCACCAGGCCTGCCCCGATCACCGCCGAGATACGTGGGGGAGCAATGCGATTGAGCTGTCGGACCGACCATCCGACGGCGAAGGCGAAGGCCTGTCCGAGGGACATCAGCACGACGAAGACGATCACGGCGAGGACGGCGATCGTCGGGAACGCCGTCCAGGTCAGCTGCCCGACCCCCATCAGATCGCGGATGTCGGACTGCCACTGGGAGAACCAGACGAGCATCAGCACCGTCCCGACGATCGCCACGCCGGCCAGGATGAGCCACGATCGGCGGCTCGCGCTCCGCCACGGCTCGTCGCGCGAGATCATGAAGCGCACCAGCCACGCGAGGAACACCCCGATGCAGTAACCCACTGCCGCTGACGCGCCGCTCACCAGTCCCTGGAACAGGGCGCCGCGTGGCAACAGCGACGGCGTCATCGACAACCAGACGAAGGCGAGCGCCACTACCATCCCGGTGAACGCGTAGCGTTCGAGGTGCCTGCGCCACCATCCACGGGCCGGGGCGGGTTCGGGGATGGTTTCGGCGGGCTGGTCCTGTCCGGAGTCCGCGTCCGTCGTCGTCTCGCGCTCGAGTGTCACCGGATGTGCTCCTGCAGGTCGTCGGAGCAGTAACAGTATCAGCGCAGACCGTGCGCGGGACCCACCTCAGCTCAGGCGATTCCCCGTTTCCGGATCGAAAAGGTGCACGGCGTGATCGGACTGGTACAGGCGCACCGCATCGCCGAGCTTCGCCGGGGCACGGTGGGGTGATCTCGCGACGAGGGTGACGGGGTCGCCCTCGAGAGTGGCGATCGACGGGTCGTCGACCTTGGCATAGAGGTAGCTCTCGCTCCCGAGTTCCTCCAGGAGTGCCACGTCCGCGTTGATGCCGCGGTCGCCGCCGATCGCCAGATGCTCGGGACGGATTCCGACGATGACTTTCGCCAGTCCGGACTTGCGCAGCAACCCCTGCGCCTCGTTGTCGAGGTCGACGGTCGCGCCGGCGATCGTGACGGAGCCGTCGGTGACCGGTGCCGTGAACAGGTTCATGGCGGGGGAACCGATGAAACCGGCGACGAAGGCATTGACCGGACGGTCGTAGAGATCGGCCGGGGTGGCGAACTGCTGTAGCGCACCATCGCGCAGGACGGCGACCCGATCGCCCATGGTCATGGCCTCGACCTGGTCGTGGGTGACGTAGACGGTGGTGGTGGCGAGACGTCGTTGCAGCGCGGCGATCTGGGTGCGGGTCTGTACTCGGAGTTTGGCGTCGAGGTTGGACAGCGGCTCGTCCATGCAGAAGACCTGCGGTTCACGGACGATGGCGCGGCCCATCGCGACGCGTTGGCGTTGCCCGCCCGACAGTTTGGCCGGTTTGCGGTCCAGGTAGTCGGTGAGGTCGAGGAGTTTCGCGGCTTCGGCGACCTTCTTCTTGCGTTCGTCGGTGGGGATGCCGCGCATCTTGAGTGCGAATCCCATGTTCTCCCCGACGGTTTTGTTGGGGTAGAGCGCGTAGTTCTGGAAGACCATGGCGATGTCGCGGTCCTTGGGTGCGACGCCGACCATGTTCTGTCCGCCGATGCGGATGGCGCCGGAGTCGATCTCCTCGAGTCCGGCGAGCATCCGAAGCGCGGTCGATTTGCCGGAGCCCGACGGGCCGACGAGGACGACGAACTCGCCGTCGGCGATGTCGAGGTTGAGGCGGTCGACGGCGAGTTTGTCGGCGCCGGGGTAGACGCAGCACGCGTCGTCGTAGCTGATGGAAGCCATGGTGGGTCTCCTGGTTTCGGGGGGAGTGGGTAGGGGTTACTTGATCGCGCCGAACGAGAGGCCGCGGACGAGTTTGTTCTGGGCGATCCAGCCGCAGATCACCACCGGGAGCGCGGCGAGGACCGATGCGGCCGACAGTTGCGCCCAGTACAGGCCCTGCCCGGACATGAACCCGGTGAGGAACACCGGCATCGTCTGGGCGTTCACCGCGGTCATGTTGACGGCGAAGAAGAATTCGTTCCACGAGAAGATCACGCAGATCAATGCGGTCGCCGCGATGCCGGGTGAGATGAGCGGGAGGATCACCTCGCGCACCGATGTCCACAGGCCGGCACCGTCGATGCTGGCCGCTTCGAGCAGTTCGCTGGGGACCTCGAGGAAGAACGAACGCATCATCCAGACGGCGATCGGCAGATTCATCGCGGTGTACAGGATGATCAGTGTCCAGATGTTGTCGAGCATGCCGATGCGTCCGACGATCACATACAGCGGGATGATCGCCGCGACGATGGGCAGCATCTTGGTGCTGATGAAGAAGAACAGCGCGTCCTGGGTTTTGCGTACCGGCCGCAGTGACAGCGCGAAGGCGGCCGGAACACCCAGCGCCAGAACGAGGATCGTCGAGACGATGGTCGCGAACAACGAGTTCATCAATGGGGTCCCGATGCCGGCGTCGAACACCTCTCTGAACTGTTCGAGCGTCGGGGTGAAGATGAAGGTCGGCGGGTTGGTGGCCGCGTCGCTCTCTTTCTTGAACGCCGTCAACACCATCCAGAGCACCGGGAAGAAGAACCCCAGCGCCAGGATCCAGGTGAAGACCGTGAGCAGGAGCCCGCGTGGATTCCGCCTGCGGGCGATCTCCACGCCGTCGATGGTCGTCGACGACGCGCGAGACGGGGTTGCGGTACTCATCAGGCTGCCTCCTCGTTCCCGGTGAAGCTCTTGAAGATCAGGCGAAGCGCCAGCGACGCGACGACGATCGTGCCGATCACGGTGACCACGCCCATCGCGGCCGCCTGCCCGATGTCGAAGCCGAGGAAGGCGCGTTGATAGATGTAGAACGGCAGGTTGGCGCTCGAGACGCCGGGGCCGCCGGAGGTCATCATGTACACCGCATCGAACGTGTTCACCAGGTAGATGGCACCCAGCACCGCGCCGAGCTCGATGAACCGACGCAGATGGGGGAGCGTCAGCTCGCGGAACAGCCGGAAGCTCGTCGCGCCGTCGACCTTGGCCGCCTCGCTGATGTCGTTCGGCATCGATTGCAGGCCGGCGAGGATCAGCAGCATCATGAACGGTGTCCACTGCCAGACCAACTCGGCGATCACGCTCATCAGCGGGTACTGGCTGAGCCAGTCGGTGTGGACACCGAACGGGCTCAACGCCCAGTTGACCAGACCGTTGGTGGGGGAGAGCAGACTGGTCTTCCACAGCAAGGCCGCGGCGACCGGCGTGACCAGGAACGGGGTGATCAGCAGCGTCCGAACGATCCCGCGGCCCAGGAACTTACGGTCGAGGAGCAGCGCGAAGATCAGACCCAGGATCACCGACGCGATCACCGTGCCCACGATCAGCAGGATCGTGTTGAGGGTGACCCGCCAGAACTGCGCATCGGTGAAGACCTCCACGTAGTTGTCGAGCCCGACGAAACTCCGTGAGCCCGGACGCACCAGGTTCCAGGACTGCGTCGAATAGAATAGGGTGAAGAGGAAGGGGATCTGCGTCACCACGAGCATGAAGATCAGTGCCGGCAGCAACGGCCCCCGTCGACGCCATCCCTCGGCGCGCGAGATGTGGTCTCGCCGTGATCTCGTCGGCAGATCGGACCGTGGTTGTGGATCAGCCCCGGGTTGGGCGAGTGCGGTGGCCACGTCTCACCTCTCCTTCTGATAGGTCTTGCCGACCGTCTCGGCATACTTCTGACTCTGTTCGAGTGCCTTGTCGACACTGATCTGTCCCGCGATCGCCGCCGAGATCTGTTGGCTTACACGGGTTCCGAGATCCTGGAACTCCGGGATCGAAAGGAACTGGATTCCGGTGTACGGGACCGGCTTCAACGTCGGCTTGAGCTGATCGGCCGTGGTCATCGCCGACAATGTCGCGTCCGCGAACGGCTTGGAGATGGCCTGGTAGGCCGGGAGCTGGTAGGTCGACATCCGGCTCCCGGGCGGGATGTGACTGGCGCCGAGGGTGTCGGCGACGTGCTGGATGTAGGCGCGGTTTGTCATCCAGTCGATGAACTTCCATGCGTCGTCGCGCTTCTTGCTGCTGGTCGGGATGCCCAGCGACCAGGTGTAGAGCCATCCGTTGTCAGACTTGGCCATCGACGGTGCAGGCAGGTATCCCACGTTCCCGGCGATCGTCGACGTGTCCGGGCTCTCGAGCACCGAGACCGCCGAGGTGGCGTCGTACCACATCGCCGTCTGGCCCTGGGACAGCAGATTGCCGCACTCCTGGAAGCCCGACGACGCAGCGCCGGGCTCGCCCGACTTCCGGACGGTGTCGACGTAGAACTTCACTGCCGCTTCGACTTCCGGGCTTGTCAGCTGAGCGTTCCAGTTCTCGTCGTACCAGCGGCCGCCGAACGCGTTGATGACCGTGTTCAACGGAGCCAGCAGCTCGCCCCAGCCGGGCTTGCCGCGCAGGCAGATCCCCGAGACATCACCCTTGGTGAGCTTGGCCGCGGCGTCGGCGACCTG
Source organism: Gordonia sp. DT218 (assembly GCF_049847105.1). Lineage (NCBI taxonomy): Bacteria > Bacillati > Actinomycetota > Actinomycetes > Mycobacteriales > Gordoniaceae > Gordonia > Gordonia sp. DT218. The sequence continues at coordinate 101,939 of NZ_JBNCNS010000006.1, forward strand.
TGGCCAGGTGGGCTTCGCCGGCAGGGACACCCCCGCGTCGGCGAACATCTTCTTGTTGTACATGAGGAACGAGGACTCCCCGTAGAACGGGGCGGAATACATCGAACCCTGGTATGAGAGTGCGGTCTTGAGCGTCGGGACGAAGTCGTCCGCGGCGTACGACGGATCGGCGTCCATGTACGGGGTGAGGTTGACCAGCCACCCGTTCTCCGCCCACATCGGTGTCTCGTAGTTGCTGATCATCACCACGTCGAACTCGCCGCCCCCGGTGGACACCGATGCCGTGATCTTGGCGCGTGCCTCGTTCTCCGACAGCGTGACGAACTTGAGCTTGATGCCCGGATTCTCCTGCTCGAACTGACTGGACAGCTTGACGGCGTCCTGCATCTGCGAATTCGAGACCATGGCGATGGTGAGCGCGTCGCTGCCGCCGTCGGTCAGCGAGCCGGCCCCGGAGCACGCCGTCGTCACCATAGCGAGGGCGGCGGCGATACACACCGCGTATGTCCGGGCACGGCGCGTGACGCGGCCGATGCGCCAGGGAGGCATCGGATCTTCGGCCATCAGAGATCACCTTTCTTCTGGGCGACAAGCCATTCGGCGGTCGAGAGGTCGGTGACGAGAATCGTCGCGTAGCCACCGCGGAGTGCACCGAGGATGGAGTCGCGTCGGTGCTCGCCACCGGAGACGAGGATGGATGTGGGGCAGGCGCGCACGGAGTCGAGGGGGACCGAGACAGTCCGGTCGACGAGTGTCGAGGCCACCGCCACCCCGTACGCGTCGTAGAACCGACCACCGATCTCGCCGACCGCGCCGAGTTCCTCGAGTTCGTCGAGCACGATCGCGTCGATGAACGCGCCCTCGAACAGGGTCGTGGAGGTGGAGACCGAACCCACCCCGAAGAGCATCACATTCGCCGATCGTGCCGCCGACAACGACTGCGAGAGGATCGAATCCCGCTGCAGTGCAGAGACCGTGTCGGGGTCGGCGTAGAGCGGTGCGACGAGTCGCATCGGCTGCGCGTGCAGGCGATCGGAGAGGCGCGCCAGGGCATGGTCCACACCGGTGTGGTATTCGACTGAGGTCATCGATCCGTCCATCTGAACCACCTGGCGGCACGACGAGTTGGCTTGCATCGCGTCGGCGACCGCAACCTGCTCGGGACCCCAGGTGAAGCCGAGGACATCGGTCGCCTGGACGCGCCTGCCGAGCACCGAGGCACCGGCTCGACCGAGTGCCGCGTTGCCCGACGTCGTCCCGTCGGCACGTTCATCGATGACGAGGACCTCGTCGAGTCCGAACGCCTCCTCGACAGTGCGTTCCACATCGGTGTGGATCGATGCACTGAGATGTGCGGGAGCGGTCACCGTGACCTGGACCAGACCCTGCGCCCGCGCTCGGGCGACGAGGCGACCGGCGGTCGGGCGAGAGACGCCCAGCCGGGTGGCGATCTCGGCCTGAGTGAGGCCCTCGAGGTGATACATGGTGGCCGCACGCACCAGAAGACGCAGGTCGTGCCCTGCATCGGGGGTGGTCTTCGCGGGAGTCGCCATCAAGATGCCTCACGGTCGCGTGTGAGCATCTGCTCACTGGCCGGAAATATGCTCAGTACGCTAACATCGTTCGTGTGATGGACGCAACAACCGATGCCGACAGTGATCTGGTGATCAGCACGATGCGCGCGAGTGTTCTGTATCCGGGCGGCGAGATGACCGTCGAGGAGCGGCCCGTCCCCAGTCCCGGGCCTGCAGAAGTGCTGATCCGGGTCAGTGCCGTGGGGGTCTGCGGGTCCGACGCCCACTACGTGCGCCATGGACGCATCGGGACGCATGTTGTCGAGGCACCGCTGATCCTGGGGCACGAGGCGGCCGGGAAGATCGTCGCGGTGGGACCCGGAGTCGCGCGGTCCCGGATCGGCCGGCGGGTCTCGATCGAGCCGCAGACGCCGGACCCCACGAGCTCCGAGTCACGGCGTGGCCTCTACAACCTGTGTCCCCACATGCGGTTCTTCGCGACCCCGCCCGTCGACGGTGCACTCTGTGAATACGTCACCATCGGTGCTTCCTTTGCTCACGATGTGCCCGACACGGTCAGCGACGATGCCGCCGCTCTGTGTGAACCGCTGTCGGTGGGGATCGCGGCCATCCGTAAAGCAGCTGTCGGGATGGGTGATTCGGTGCTGATCGCCGGTGCCGGACCGATCGGTCTGATGTGTGCGCAGGTCTGCCGCGCGGCGGGAGTGACCAGGATCGTCATCAGTGAGCCCGACCCTGACCGGCGTGATGCGGCCGGCCTGTTCGGGGCGACCGACATCATCGAGCCCGGCGCGCCCGTGTCGCCGGTCGACGCGTTCATCGACGCCAGCGGTGTCGAGGCCGCCGTGGTGGCGGGGATCTCGGCGCTGTTACCCGCCGGCCGGGCGGTATTGGTCGGGATGGGGGCGGATGCGATGACGCTGCCTGTCACGGTCATCCAGAATCGCGAGATCGTACTCACCGGAGTGTTCCGCTATGCGAACACCTGGCCCACCGCGATCTCGCTGATCACCTCGGGAGGTGTGGACCTCGACGCGATGGTCACCGGCAGGTTCGGTCTCGACGACACACGTGCCGCCCTCGACGCCGACCGCACTCCCGGCAGTATCAAGGCGGTCATCTACCCGGGCATGTCCCGGTCCGTATCGTCGTCGGCGAACCGGCCGGCATCCGACACCATGAAGGGACGTGTCACGTGAGCGGGTCTGTTGAGTTGAGTCAATCGCAGCTGCCGACCGTCGTCGGGACGCCCACACCGCATTACGACCGGACACGGTTGCGTACGGGCGTGGTGCATTTCGGGGTGGGTGGATTTCATCGGGCGCATCAGGCCATGTACCTCGACCGTCTGCTCGCCACTGGCGATGAGGATGCCCTCGCCTGGGGGATCTGTGGTGTCGGTGTCCGGCCGGCCGACGCGGCGATGCGTGACGCGCTGGTCCCGCAGGACGGCCTATACAGCCTGACGCTCAAACACCCGGACGGCAACGTCGAGACGTCGGTGATCGGATCGCTCGGTGACTACCTCTTCGCACCCGACGATCCGGACCGCGTCATCGAGCGGCTCGCCTCGCCCGATACCGAGATCGTCTCGCTGACGGTGACCGAAGGTGGCTACAATTTCTCCCCGTCGACCGGCGAGTTCGACACGGAGAATCCGGAGATCGTCGCCGACCTCGGCGAGAATGCCATTCCGCGTACGGTTTTCGGGTTGGTGACCGAGGCGTTGCGGCGGCGGCGTGCGCGCGGCATCCCGTCGTTCACCGTCATGTCGTGCGACAACATCCAGGGCAATGGCGAGGTGGCGAAGTCGACTTTTCTCGCCTTCGCGCGTCTCAAGGATCCAGAGCTCGCGGGCTGGATGGCCGAGCGCACCCGTTTCCCGAATTCCATGGTTGACCGCATCACGCCGGCGACTCCGCGGGACCTGCGTGCCGAGGTGGTGTCCCGTAGCGGGATCGACGACCGCTGGCCGGTGGTCGCCGAACCGTTCACCCAGTGGGTGCTCGAGGACGACTTCTCGATGGGGCGGCCCCGTTTGGAGGATGTCGGGGTGCAGGTGGTCGACGACGTCACGCCCTACGAGCTGATGAAACTCCGGCTGCTCAACGCCAGTCATCAGGCGCTCTGCTACTTCGGGTATCTGCTCGGTTACCGATACGTCCACGACGCCACGTCGGACCCGCTGATCGCGACGTTGTTGCGTCGCTACATGTCCGAGGAGGGCAGGCCCACCCTGCGGCCGGTTCCCGGTGTCGATCTCGACGACTACACGGAGACCCTGATCACGCGGTTCTCGAATCCCGCGATTGCCGACACGATCGCACGACTCTGCCAGGACTCGTCCGACCGGATCCCCAAATGGTTGGTACCGGTCATCCGTGAGCGACTGGCCGCCGGTGGTGACGTCACGCTGGCCGCCGCGGTGGTGGCCGGCTGGACCCGGTACGCGGAGGGCACCGACGAGCACGGGCAGGCGATCGATGTGGTCGATCCTCTGGCCGACCGACTCGTCCCGCTGGCGCGCCAATCGCGCACCGAGCCGCTGGCGTTCGTCGCCGAGGCGGCGCTGTTCGGCGACCTTGCCGACGACGAGCGATTCACGAAACCGTATCTGGCAGCGCTGGCGTCGCTGCGATCGCGTGGGGCGCGCGCGACGCTGGAGGAGTTGCTCGCATGACCCTGGTGGCGGGGGTCGATTCGTCGACCCAATCGTGCAAGGTCGTGGTGTGCGACGCCGACACCGGAATGATCGTCCGCGAGGGCAAGGCCGCACATCCCGCGGGTACCGAGGTGAACCCCGAGTACTGGTGGACCGCACTCGAGGATGCGATCCGAGGAGCGGGTGGGCTCGACGATGTCGACGCGGTGTCGGTTTCCGGACAACAACACGGCCTGATCTGTCTCGACCGGAACGGCCAGGTGATCCGGGATGCGCTGCTGTGGAACGACACCCGGTCGGCCGCTTGCGCCGCCGCCCTGGTCGACGAGCTCGGCGCCGACGAGTGGGCTGCGCGGGTCGGTGTGGTCCCGGTCGCTGCCATCACCGCGGCCAAGCTGCGGTGGGTGGCCGATCACGAGCCCGACGTCGCGGATACGACCGCCGCCGTCTGCCTACCGCACGACTGGCTGACCTGGCGGCTGCGCGGCGCCGACGAGATCGGCACTCTGACGACCGATCGCAGCGACGCCTCCGGTACGGGATACTTCGCGGCGGCCGGCGGGTCGTATCAGCCGGACCTCCTCGAATTGGCCTTCCGTGGTCGGCGGCCGGTGCTGCCGACCGTCTTGGAGCCAGATGCTTCGGCGGGGCGCACCAGCAGTGGGTGCCTGCTCGGCGTCGGCGCCGGGGACAACGCCTCCGCGGCACTGGGACTGGCCGCCGGACTCGGTGATTGCATTGTGTCCCTGGGGACTTCAGGTGTGGTGAGTGCCATCACCGATACGCCCCCGCGCGACGGGTCCGGGCTCGTCGCCGGCTTCGCAGACGCCACCGGCAGACAACTACCTCTGGTGTGCACGCTCAACGGGGCGCCCGTGCTGGCGTCTACTGCGGGGATGCTCGGGGTCGATCTCGACGAGTTCGGCCGGCTGGCGCTCACCGCGGAACCCGGCGCGGGTGGCCTGGTCATGGTGCCTTACCTGTCCGGAGAGCGCTCACCCAACATCCCGGACGCCACGGGGTCGATAGTCGGGATCACCGGCGACAACTGGACTCCCGCCAACGTTGCGCGCGCTTCCGTGGAAGGCCTCCTGTGTTCCCTCGCCTATTGCCTCGAACTGATAGGAGAGCAGGGGATCGGGATCGACCGGATCGTGATGGTCGGCGGAGGCACCCGTTCGGCCGCGGTGCTCGCGGTGGCACCTGGACTCTTCGGCCGTGCGGTGACGGTGCCCGCGGCAGGCGAATACGTTGCACGCGGCGCGGCGCGGCAGGCTGCCTGGGCGCTCACCGGGCAACTGCCCACCTGGGATCTCGCGGCCGAGCACCACCATGGCACGCCCACCGACTCGGGTCTCGGCGCCGACGTCTACCGCCGCTACCTGTCCGCGACCGGATTGGTCCTCAGCCGGTGAGGTGAATCCGGCCGCGGGCGGGTAGATCGTTCAGGACGCGACGGTGCCCGCGGCGGTCACCAGCGGCAGGTCGAGCGTGGTGCGGATTCCCGGTGGGCCGTCGACGACGTTGGGGATGGCGTTGACGATGCGCCCCGCCGCGGCGACGATCGCCGCGTGGTTGTGGTCTCCGTGCTGGCTGGTCGGACAGATGTCGACCCGATACGAGGGCTCGCCGACGATCTCGACCCGATAGCAGCCGCCCGGCTGGGCCGGGCGCGCCCAGTCGTCACCCACATCGTCACGCAGACGGGTCACGTGCTCGATGACGATGAACGGCTTGCCCGCGACCATCCCGATGATCTCGAAGCGGACAGCGGCGCGCGTCCCGGCGGCGATGTGTCCGGATGCGATATCGAAATCGTCTGGGGCGGGGAGGTCTTCGTATCGCTCGACGATCTCGTCGAGCTCCACGCCCAGTCCGGCAGCGAGCTGGCGAATCGTGGTGCCCCAGGCCAATCCGAGCACACCGGGGAGGAACAGCATCGGCGTCTCGTCCATCGGTTTGCCGAACCCCATGACGTCGAACATCACCGTCGCGCCGTCGTAGGTCGCGTAGTCGGCGATCTCCATGCACCGAACCTGCTCGATGTGCTGGCACGTCCCGGCGAAGGCCAGGGGGATCAGATCGTTCGCGAATCCAGGGTCGACGCCGGTGATGAAGATGCTCGATCTGTTCGACTCGGCAGCCGACTCGACCTTGGCGATGGCCTTGGAAGGCATCGCGCCCCAGGGGAATTGCAGGGTCCCCGGCGCCGACCCCACCACATCGATGCCTGCCGACAGCAGTCGCACGCAGTCGTCGAGTGACTCGACCGGACGTGTGTCGCCCATCGCGCAGTAGACCGCGCAGTCGGGTTCGGCAGCGATGATCGCGTCCAGATCGTCGGTGGCGACCACGCCCGTCGGCGCGTGGTCCAGCCCGGCCAGCTCGGCGGCATCTTTGCCGACCTTCTCCGGTGACGACACGGCCAGCCCCACGAGGTCGAATCGAGGGTCGTCGATCAGCTGGCGAAGGGCCAGACGGCCGACATTTCCGGTTCCTACGTGAGCCACGCGGATCGGCATGGAATGCTCCTTGTCCTGGTCAGGTGAACAATTGTCCGGACTACTGTCCATCTCAGTAGATCACGTCGGCCGACGAGTCGGTAGAACCTGTTCTCATTTGACGCTTGGCCAGGTAACCTGGCTCGCCATGGGACGTGTAGATGACAAGGTCGCGCTGATCAGCGGTGGTTCACGAGGAATGGGGGCGTCGCACGCGCGCATGCTCGTCGACGAGGGCGCCAAGGTGGTCATCGGCGACATTCTCGACGATGAGGGCAAGGCGCTCGCCGACAAACTCGGCGATGCTGCGCGGTACGTACACCTGGATGTGACGTCGCCGGACGACTGGGCGGCAGCAGTCACGACGGCGGTCGACGACTTCGGCAAGCTCAATGTCCTCGTGAACAACGCCGGCATCGTGAACGGGAGTTCGCTGGAGAAGTTCCGTCTCGACAAGTGGAAGCAGATCATCGACGTCAACCTGACGGGAACCTTCCTCGGCATGCAGGTGGCGGTCGAGCCGATGATCGCCGCGGGTGGCGGGTCCATCATCAACGTGTCATCGGTCGAAGGGCTGCGCGGCAGCCCGTGGGCGCACGGTTACGTGGCCTCCAAGTGGGGCGTCCGCGGACTCGCGAAGTCGGCCGCACTCGAACTGGCGCCGCACAACATCCGCGTCAACTCGATCCATCCGGGACTGATCCGCACGCCGATGACCGAAGGGCTGCCGGAGGACATCATCAAGACCCCGTTGGGCCGGCCCGCCGAATCCAGTGAGGTGTCGACCTTCATCATCTTCCTGGCGAGCGACGAGTCGTCCTATGCGACCGGCGCCGAGTTCGTGATGGACGGTGGGCTGACCGCAGACGTGCCGCACAACTGACGTTCACCTCACCGAGTGATCCTCGGGATGACTGCCACGAGCGCGACCATTCCGAGGACCTCGACGAGTGTCTGGGTGACCACTGCCGAGGCGGCGACCTCGAAGCCCGGCGGCAGCGACAGGGCGAGTGGCAGCACGACGAGGGAGTTGCGGGTGGCCCCGGAGAATGCGATGGCCCGTTGCCCCCGCAGGTTCATCCGTGCGAGCCGGGAGATCATCAGTCCGAGGATGGTCATCGCCACCAAGAACATCGCATAGACGGGGATCAGGCCGGCCACGTCATGTCCGTGGCCGTCGAGGGTGTGGATCTGGGAAGCAACCACGACTGCGAGGACGATGGTCATCAGGGGCACCATCGTGATGCCGAGACCGTCCCGGAACCGTTGTGCCGGTGCCGATCGCGCCGCGGCCACCTGGGTGCCCCAGGCCAGCGCCAGTGGGATGACGATCAGCACGACGAAGGCCGTGACGAACGGCGACACGTCCACCAGGTCGGTCACCTCACCGCCCATGAATGCCGTGAGAAACAGTGGTAGCAGCGCCATCTGGAGGATCAGCAACACCGGCGTCGCGGCAAGTAGTCGGAGATTGTCCCCGCCGGCGAGCCCGCTGAACACGATCACGTAGTCGACGCACGGGCACAGCAGGACGAGCAGGACTCCGACCCGGATGGCCGGATCCCCGGGTAACAGTGGGTAGAGCACGGCAACGACCGCCGGGACCACGATGAAGTTCACCCCGAGCAGCACCGCCATGAACCGCGTGTCCCGGAGCGCGGCGCCCACATTCGCGACCGGCACTTGAAGAAACGTCACGTACAGCAGCGCGGCGATCGCCGGGTTGATCGTGTGGTCCAGCACGGCCGAGAGAGCGGGTGCGGCGAGTCCGACGAGTGCTCCGATGCCCATCCCGCCGACATAGATCGGCACCTGGCGCCGTTCCATCATGCGCGTGACGGTGCCGTGCTCGGACATCCGACCATTGTCTGTCACGGCGCCGGCACGTGATCGACGAGGGTCAGAATTAATTCATCACTTGTTGACCTCGGGTGTCGATCATGCCTAGCATTCGATATGCGCGCCATGATTCTCAAGGAATTCCGCGAACTGCGACGGGATCGTCGCACCCTGGCAATGCTTGTCGTGTTGCCGCTGCTGCTGTTGGTGATCTTCGGATACGCCGCGAACTTCTACGTCTCGTCGGTGCCGACCGCGGTGACCGGGCCGTCCGCGCAACAGGTGGCGTCGGCACTGCCCTCCTATTTCGACGTCACCGTCACCGCTCCCGATGACGGACGTGACCAGGCGCAGGATCTGTTGCGGGAGAACAAGGTCGACGTCGCACTGGTCACCGGGTCGGATCCGGGTACGCAGGTCACGGCTCTGGTGGACGGGTCGAATCTGTTCGCGGCGCAGTCAACGGTGTCGATCCTCAACAAGTTGGGCGAGCGGGTCGACACGCAGGTGTTGTTCAATCCCGACCTCAAGACGTCGTGGGTGATGGTGCCCGCGATCATCGGCCTGATCCTGACGTTCATCGGCACGATCGTCACCAGCATCGGCCTCGTCCGGGAACGCGAGGCCGGCACCCTGGAACAACTGGCGGTCATGCCCATCCGGCCAAGTCAGGTGATCCTCGGCAAGATCGTGCCGTACTTCCTGCTCGCGGCGCTGGACATGATCGTGGTGACGGTCCTGGGCATGCTGTTGTTCGGTGTGCCGTTCAACGGGAACGTGTTCGTGTTCGCGCTCGGGGCGGCCATCTTCTTGTTCGTCGTACTCGGGTTGGGGGTGCTCATCTCAACGATCTCGCAGACCACCGGGCAGGCGATCCAGACGGCGTTCTTCTTCCTGCTGCCGCAGATCCTGCTGTCCGGGATGATCTTTCCACTCGACGCCATGGCCGCGGGCGTTCGGTGGATCGGGTACCTGCTCCCGCTGACCTACTTCACGATGATCTCGCAGGGCGTGATGCTGCGAGATGCGCCGATCACATCGTTGTGGTTGCCGCTCGTGGTGTTGACGGTGATGGCGATCGTCGTCTTCACGGGCGCAACCCTGCGATTCCGTCGTGATCTCGCGCCTGATGCGTCGAAGTCGCATGCCTCGAGAGCCCGCGCGGCATGATCGCCTCAGCGCGTTCCGTCACGGTTCGATTCGGCGACCGAACGGCCCTCGATAGTGTGACCGTCGATGTTCCGGCAGGTCAGGTGGTGGCGCTCGTCGGCGGTGACGGTGCGGGGAAATCGACGCTGCTGCGGGTGTTCGCGGGCGAGATCGCACCGGATGCCGGAACCGTGCACGCACCCGACAAGCACGGGATGGGGTTCCTCTCGGCGGGGCCGGGCAGCTGGGCAGCCCTCACGGTCCGGCAGAACCTCGATTTCGTCGGTGGCATCTACGGGCTCGGCGGCGACACGCTGAAACGACGGCGGGAGGAACTGATCGAACGATCGGGCCTGGGCGTTGCGGCCGACCGTCTGGCGTCCGCATTGTCCGGCGGTATGCGGCGCAAGTTGGGCGCAGCGATGGCGATGTTGCACCGGCCAGAGCTGTTGCTCCTGGACGAACCGAGTACGGGCGTGGATCCGGTGAGCCGGATCGATCTGTGGCGCATGGTGTCCGAGGCGGCCGCGGACGGCGCTGCCGTGCTGATGTCGACGACGTATCTCGATGAGGCGGAGCGCGCCGGCGACCTCGTGGTCCTCGACGACGGGCGCGCCCTGGTCCACGGCTCCTACGACGACGTGCGGGCGGGGTTCACCGGCACCATCACCAGGACCGCCGACCCGGTCCGGCCGGAGTGGTCATGGCGCCGGGGTCGGGAGCGGCACGAGTACTGGCCGGATCGACCGGCGGGAGCCGACACCGTGACCGTGTCGCCCGATCTCGAGGACATCGTGATCGCGCTGTCGTTGAAGCGTCGTCAGGAGGGGCACGCCTCATGAGTGCCGACGTCCTGCGCGCGCGATCCGTCACAAGGAGATTCGGTGACTTCACCGCGGTGGACGACGTGTCGATGACGGTGGGACCGGGTGAGGTGGTGGGCCTTCTCGGTGCGAACGGAGCAGGGAAGACCACGCTGATCCGAATGCTTCTCGGGTTGCTCGGGGCCTCGGAGGGGTCGGTCGAGTTGCTCGGCGGCATGCCTGACCGTGCGCGCCGCGCACGCCTCGGGTACGTACCCCAGAACCTCGGTCTGTACCGCGATCTCACCGTGCAGGAGAACTTGTCGTTCAGCGCCGGCTCCTATGGGGTGCCGGTTCCGCCAGTACCGGACCAACTCGGGGACGTGGGTGACACGTTGGTCGGCGACCTCGCGCTCGGAGCCCAGCGACAGACGGCGTTCATCGTCGCGCTGGCCCACGATCCGACCGTGCTGGTGCTCGACGAACCGACCTCGGGAGTCGACGCGTTGTCCCGGGCCGGGCTGTGGGACACGATCCGTGCACAGGCGGACAGCGGTGTCGGGGTACTGGTGACCACCCACTACATGGAGGAGGCCCAGCAGTGTGATCGGCTGCTGCTCATGGCCGGTGGACAGTTGGTCGCGGAGGGAAGTGAGGACGACATCATCGGAGGTACCCGTGCAGTCGCGGTGCAGACCGACGACTGGGCTCACGCGTTCGCGGTCCTGAACGACGCCGGCATCCCGGTGATCCTGTCCGGGCGCGCGATCCGGGTGCCGGACCCGGACGAGCGGCTGCTCTCGAATGTGCTGTCCTCGGCAGGCGTCGACGCCCGACTGGAACCGGTACGTGCGACGATCGAGGAGCGGATGCTGGTTCTGGCCCGCGGGGCCGACCGGTGAGCGGTCGCGGTCGTGGCCGTCCGCGACTCGTCGACGAGGCGGGTGACAATCGGGCGGCCATCGTGGTGTCTGCACGTGAGCTCTTCTCGGCCAACGGCTTCGAGCGAACCACGATGCGTGCCATCGGCAAGCGGGCCGGTGTCGACCCGGCCCTCATCCACCACTATTTCGGGACGAAGGATGCGCTCCTGGTCGAAGCGTTACGGCCCGAGATCGACGTGGAGGCCGTGTTCGCCGGCGTCGACGCCGTGGACACGCCGGGGATCGAGTTCGTCCGACGGCTCGTCGGCTTCTGGGAGGGGCATCCGGAGGCGCGTGCACGCGTGATCGCGTTGATGAAGGTGGCGACCACCCACGATGAGATCGCCGACGGGATGCGCGAATTGCAACTCGGTGTGGTGCGGTCCGCGCTGAGCCGGATCGTCGCCGACGACGACCCCGAACTTCGGTACGGCTTGGTTGCCACGCAGATCTTCGGCCTCGCGCTGATGCGATACATCGTCAAGGTGCCCTCGATCCGGGATGCGACCGCCGACGAACTCGCCGCACTCATCGGCCCGGTGGTGCAGGGCTATCTCACCGGTCCGCTCGGGGCTCCGGCCGCTCGTCGACGATGAACAGGACGAATGTGACTGCCAGAATCCGGCGGGGGATCCACAGGTGAGCAGATGGTGGAGGTGACCGGACTCGATGTGTGCCGCGACGCCCATCCCGCGGGTGAGCTGTCCGGGGCGCCGACGATTCCGGGTACCTTCAGGCAGAACAGTGAACCCACACGAGGATGCGCGATGGCCCGATTGCTGCAGATGTCGGTATCGGCGTGCCGTGGTCGACGATGGTCGGACGGCGGGCGGTCGAGCAGCGGATGACAACACCGGAACGCTCGTCAGACGGCTCGCCGCATCCCGATGTCACGGTGTCCCACACACGTTCGGTGTGGATGCTGGTCGCGGTTGTCGGATTCCTCGTGGCCACCAATGTCGTCGCGCATTTCACCGGGCGATGGACCGGAATGCTCGCGGTGCCGGTGGCGGCCGTGCTGCTCGTCACCGGCACCCGCGTGGCCGGCCTCCAGTGGCGTGAGATGGGTCTGAGTCGTTCGGAACTGCGGGCCGGGGTTCCCTACGCGGTGGCCGCAGTGGTGGTCGTGTTCGCCGTCGTGACGGTGGCCGTGGCGATCCCGGCCACCCGGCAGTTCTTCTTGTCCGATCGTTACGACAGCGCTTCGGAGGCGGCACTGGCGGCGCTCGTGGTGATCCCGCTGCAAACGGTGTTACCCGAGGAGTTGTTGTTCCGAGGTGTCCTCCAGGGATCGCTCGGTCGCCTGTTCGGGGTGCGCGCGACGCTGGGACTCGGTGCCATCGCTTTCGGGTTCTGGCACATCAGTTCGTCGCTCGGGTTGACGTCGGGAAACGCAGGTCTCAGCGGAGTTCTCGGCTCGGGCACGCTCGGTCAGATCGCCGGTATTCTCGGTGCTGTCGTGGCGACCTCTCTGGCCGGGTTGGTGCTGGGTTGGCTGCGCTATCGCGCGAACAGTCTGTTGGCCCCGATCGCGCTGCACTGGGCCCTCAATGCGATCGGCGCGGTGGGTGCGGCGGTCGCCTGGCATCTGCCGTCCTGAGTCACCACAAGAGCTTTCCAGTCGACCCGGTGGCCGCGTCCGTCGGCACCCGTTGAAGCATTCGTCACGTCGTACCGAAGATCCGGTCACCGGCATCGCCGATGCCCGGCACGATGTAGCCGTTGTCGTCGAGTCCGCGGTCGACGGCGGCCGTGAAGACCGGGACATCGGGATGAGCGGCGTGCAGCGCGGCGATGCCCTCCGGACAGGTCAACAGACACACGAATTTGATCGATCGCGGTGCGTACTCCTTGATCCGATCCACCGCGGCGACCGCCGAGTGTCCCGTGGCCAGCATGGGATCGGCGACCACCACGTCACGTTCGGTGAGTTCGCCGGGCATCTTGAAGTAGTACTCGACGGCAACCCGCGTCTTCGGGTCCCGGTAGAGCCCGATATGGCCGACGCGCGCGCCGGGCACCACGGTCAGCATCCCGTCGACGATCCCGGTGCCCGCGCGCAGGATCGATGCGAACACCACCTTCTTGCCGTCGATGACATTCGCCGTCATCGTTTCCAACGGCGTCTCGATCGTGATCGGCTGCATCGGCATGTCGTGCAGCACCTCGTATGCCATGAGCGTGGAGATCTCGTTCAGGAGGCGCCGGAAGTCGTTGGTGGAGGTGTCCTTGCGGCGCATCAGGGTCAACTTGTGCTGCACCAGTGGGTGTTCGATGAGAACGACGTCGTCCATCAGTGTCCTTCGTGCTAGAAGACGGTGCCGTCGCTTGCGACGGTCAGGGGTGGCAGGCCGTTGCGGAGCCGGCCGGCCAGCGCGCGTCCGGCGGCCCAGGTCCCTCCCTCGAGGACACATGCGAGCGGCAACCTCGCCCGGTCGACCCCGAGGGCGTCACGGACCAGGGGTGCGAGCTCGTCGATAAGGCCGACGGTGAGTGCGCGCCACTCCACGACGAGTTCGTCGCCGGGTGACCAGATCCGGTGTGCGAGGTCCTGGTCGCGCAGCTCGATGACGCCGGTGTCGAGCAGTAGTCCGCCGTTGCGGTACTCGGGGAGCGGTGTCAGGTCGTCGATGCCGGTGACGTCGATGCCGGACCACGCCAGCGGCTCCAGGAGTGAGAAGGTCAGCCATTGCGAGAGCTTGTGGAACGGCATCCACCCGGCGGTCACGCCAGGTCCGGACACAGCGTCGTGGCGCCAGCAGTCGCCGAGCGGGCGGCCGTCGATGGTGTTGTCGGACAGCCAGATTCCGGACAAAGACCCGAGCAGTGCGGCGAGTATGTCGGTCGCGGCCACCGATGATCGGGGCGACGAGATGGCAAAGTCGAGAAGGTGTCCCGGCCTGCCGGAGTCACCGAACACCTCCGGCTCCGCCAGGACGGCGCCGAGTCGACAGAGTAACTCGACGCGTCCGTCCACACCGACCAGTGGATTGGCCACGCCCACCTGGAAGGCCGCACCGAGCGACTCGGGCGACAGCCGCTGCAGTGCGCCCGCGTCGACCTGCAGGGGTCGTCGCGGGTCGCTGGAGAACAGGCCCGCCACGAACGCATACCAGCTTGCGACCGCGAGCCCTTCGGATCTCCCGATCCGGAGTCCGGTGGCACTCTCGTGGAAAGTCCAGTCGGGACCCGCGCCGGCGTCGAGGAGCACGCTGATCACCGCGAGGTCGATCAATGAACGGGCTCGCTCGGCCGGGTCGGTGGGAAGTCGGTCGTCGATCGACGCCACGCGGTCGACGCCGCCGGTCTCGAAATGCCGCCACCGACTGTGGAATGGAATATCGAGATCCGGGTAGCGCTGTCGGGTGACCGAGGCGACCTCGTCTGCGGCGGCCGTGCGCGCGTCGTCGTGCACGGTGAACCACCTCGAGTCACCACACCTGGCGCGCTCGACGAGAGCGGTGGCGCGTTCCCGGATGGATGCGGTCGTGCGGAGCAGTGCGACGCCGTCACAGGGGTTGCCGGTGTCCTGCCGCGCGGTACTCCCCGCGGTGTCGGCGATCATCCGTCCAGCCCTCGTCCCTTGGCCTTGCCGAGTTCGACGGCATCCGGAACCGGGCCCGGCGTGAAGTAGCCGGCCGCCATCTTGGCGTCGATCTCCACCTGTGCGTCCTCGGGGACCAGGTAGTCGGGGATGTTGACCCGCTCACCGACCTCGATCCCGGATCCGGTGATGGCGTCGTACTTCATGTTGCTCATCGAGACGAGCCGGTGGATCTTGCGTATGCCGAGCCAGTGCAGGACGTCTGGCATGAGCTCCTGGAATCGCATGTCCTGCACGCCGGCAACACATTCGGTTCGCGCGAAGTACTGGTCCGCGGTGTCGCCGCCGACCTGGCGTTTGCGTGCGTTGTATACGAGGAACTTGGTCACCTCTCCGAGCGCACGCCCCTCCTTGCGCGAGTAGGAGACCAGCCCGACCCCTCCACGTTGTGCGCCCCGGATGCACTCCTCGATGGCGTGTGTCAGGTAGGGACGGCAGGTGCAGATGTCGGACCCGAAGACGTCGGAGCCGTTGCACTCGTCGTGGACCCGGGCGGTGAGTTCGACCTCGGGGTCAGCGAGATCGCCTGCGCTGCCGAAGATGTAGACAGTCTGCCCGCCGATCGGCGGTAGGAACACCTCGAGGTCGGAACGTGTGACCAGTTCCGGATACATGCCTCCGGTCTCCTCGAACAGAACGCGTCGCAGCTCGGCCTCTGTGCACCCGAAACGCTCTGCCACGCTGGGTAGATGCCATACCGGTTCGATGGCAGCCTTGGTGACCGACGCCGCGCCCGAGGGCCGGAGGTACCGCCCGTCCGGGTGCAGTCGCCCTTTGGCGATCGCGTCGGCGATCTCGGGGAGCACCACGTGCGCTTTGGTGATCGCGATGGTGGGACGGATGTCGTGGCCGGCGGCCAGCTCGGTGCGGAACGCCTCGGCAGTCATCGCGCCCCATGGATCCAGGCTGACGATCGCTCCGGGCTCCGACCACTGTGGGTAGGGGCCGACCACATCGGTGGGTGCAGTGTTGGTGAGATCGGCACGATGCTCGCGAGAGAGCGCTCCGGCCGCCACGGCGAGCGCGCGATAGACGCTGTAGGACCCACTGTGGGTGCCGATGACATTTCGATGTGCGCGACTCGACGTGGTGCCGACGACAGGACCGCGTTCGGCGGCCGTCCGCGCCCCCCACCGGATGGGCAGGGCGTCGGAGCCGCCGCTGTGCGATGTCAGTCGAATGTGACCGACGGCCCCGGGGGTGGTCGGTGGCACGGAGTTCGCGTTCAGATCTGCGGTCATCGTCGCTCCTGTCCATCCCCGGCGACCGGGTGCTCGCCCTGGCCGTCCGAGGAAACCGCCAGCATAACGATTACCTCCAGCGTATGCCGGGTGATGGGATCCGGCGAGGACCTCGATCGGAGCCCGATCTCAGTTCTCGAGTCCGTGGACCGTCACCGCGTAGTCACCACCGACGAATGGCCCGCGTTCCCAGGTGGCCCACCGATCGACCGGCGTGAGGCCTGCCGACGACGCATACCGGTCGTAGTCGTCGAGCGAGATCCGATCCGGTCGGAGCGCGAACCCGGCGACCAGCAGCCCACCGGGCCGCAGACGCCGCGCCAGCTGAGCGATCACCGACTTCTCGGTGCCGGGATGAACGAAGATCATCACGTTGCCGGGCAGTGCGATGACGTCGAAGAGATGGTCGACGAGGTGTGATCCGAGATCGGCGAGATCAGCGTGTATCCACTCGATCTCGGGGTCGTTGCGTCGGGCGGTGTCGAGCATCGTCGTGTCGGCGTCGACGCCCACCACCTCGAAGCCGCGTCGACGGAGCTCGATCGCGACCCGGCCGGTCCCGCATCCGGCATCGAGCGCACGTGCACCGCCGACCTGATCGAGCAGCGATCCCACGAGGTCGGCCTCGCCGTGGATGTCCTGCCCGGCCGCAGCCATCTGCGACCACCTGGCATCGTAGGCATCGCCCTTCGGTGCGTCGGTCTGTTCCCATCGAGTGCCCATGGTTCATCCTGGCACGCGGTGTGTCGTCCTCGGCCCGACGGAGTTCGTGATTGTTTGGGGAAGTGAACGGCATGATGGGGGAAGCTCGATGAACGTCTACGAGGCGATCGGCGCGCGACGCGACGTCCGGAACGAATTCAGCGGCGATGTGGTCGACGATGCTCGGTTGTCGCGGGTTCTCGAGGCGGCGCACGCCGCTCCGAGTGTCGGCAACACCCAGCCGTGGGATTTCGTCGTCGTTCAGGATCGCGAGATACTGGCCCGGTTCGCCGAGCACGTAGCCGACTGCCGCGCCGACTTCGCGCGGTCACTGCCCGCCGATCGAGCGGCGACCTTCGGGCCGATCGTGGTCGAGGGGATCGAGCAGTCGGGTACCGGCATCGTGGTCACCTACGACCCCGCCCGAGGTGGCAGGCACATCCTCGGCAGGCACACGATCGATTCGACCGGTCGGCTCTCCGTAGGGCTGGCGATCGAGAATCTGTGGCTCGCAGCGACCGCGGAAGGACTCGGCGTCGGCTGGGTCTCGTTCTATCGGGAACCGTTTCTGCGTGAGCTCGTCGGTGTACCCGCGGCGGTCGAGGTGATCGCCTGGTTGTGCGTCGGTCCGATCACGAAGTTGCAGACCGTGCCGGATCTCGAACGATTCGGCTGGCGGGAGCGGCGGTCGTTGTCGGATGTCGTGCACCGGGAGACCTTCGGGTCACCACATTCGGTCGGTGCGTGCGAGCAGACCGATGATATCTCCGGCTCCGTGGGGTCGGCAGTGCAACATCGCCGACAGTAATCGGCATCCAGGGCCGGCAATGATCGCCGTGCCCGAATTCATCTCGATCGACGGAGTCTACGAGAACCCGTTGTGGACAGTGCCTTTCGTATTCGACCCGGCGATGGGGCGACCATCGGCGGATCTGTGCCCGTTCCACGCAGAAAGCAACGGCGCCCCTCCCGAGATGAGCAGGAGAGGCGCCGTTGCCCGTTGGCCCGGACGGGCCCTTCATACTGTCAGGCCAGGTCGAACCGGTCGAGATTCATGACCTTGTCCCACGCGGAGACGAAGTCCTTGACGAACTTCTCCTTCGCGTCATCCTCGCCGTAGACCTCGGCGAGTGCGCGGAGCTGCGAGTTCGATCCGAACACGAGGTCGGCCCGACTGCTTGTCCATTTCTGGGCGCCGGAGTCGCGGTCCTTGCCGACGTAGGTGCCGTCGTCGGCCGGTGACGGCGTCCACTGGGTGCCCATGTCGAGCAGATTGACGAAGAAATCGTTCGTCAACTGTCCCGGCTTGTCGGTCAGGACGCCGAGCGCGGAATCCTTGTGGTTCGCGCCGAGTACCCGCAGTCCGCCGACGAGGACGGTCATCTCCGGGGCCGACAGGGTGAGCAGGTTGGCCTTGTCGAGAAGCCGGTATTCGGCAGGCAACTCGCTGCTCTTGCCCTCGTAGTTGCGGAAGCCGTCCGCTTTGGGCTCCAGGTACGAGAAGGACTCGACATCGGTCGATTCCTGTGTCGCGTCCGTGCGGCCTGCGGTGAAGGGCACAGTGACATCGAAACCGGCGTCCTTGGCGGCCTTCTCCACTGCGGCGACACCGCCGAGCACGACGAGATCGGCGAACGACACCTTCGCGTCGGAACCACTGTTGAACGATTCCTGGATCTGCTCCAGCTTGCTGATGACCTGGGCGAGTTCGTCGGGTTCGTTGACCTCCCAGCCGACCTGCGGCTGGAGCCGGATGCGGCCACCGTTGGCGCCGCCACGCTTGTCGCTGCCGCGGAAGGACGATGCCGATGCCCATGCGGTGGAAACGAGTTGTGCGACAGTCAGTCCCGACTCCAGGAGCTGCGACTTGAGTGAATCGACGTCAGCATCGGAGACGACCGGCCCTTCCTGCGCGGGCACATTGTCCTGCCACAGATAGGTCTCGGACGGCGCCAGCGGACCGCGATAGCGGACCGCCGGGCCCATGTCACGGTGCAGCAGCTTGAACCAGGCCTTGGCGAACTCGTCCGCGAGTTCCTCCGGATGGTCGAGCCAACGACGGGTGATCTCGCCGTAGACCGGGTCGAGCCGCATCGACAGGTCGGTGGTCAGCATCGACGGATGCGTCTTGCCGGATCCGTGCGCCGCGGGCACAGAACTCGCCCAGCCGCCGTCCTTCGGCTGCCACTGATTCGCGCCCGCGGGGCTCTTCGTCAGCTCCCACTCGTTGCCGTACAGGATCTCCAGGAAGCTGTTGTCCCACTTGGTCGGCGTGTGGGTCCAGATGACCTCCAGGCCGCTGGTGATCGCGTCCGCGCCGACACCGGTACCTTGCGGGTTGGCCCATCCCAAGCCCTGCTGCTCGATGGGGGAGGCTTCGGGCTCGGGCCCGACGAGTTCGGCGTCGCCGTTGCCGTGGGTCTTGCCGAAGGTGTGGCCGCCGACGATGAGTGCCGCGGTCTCCACATCGTTCATCGCCATCCGGCCGAACGTCTCCCGGATGTCGGTGGCCGCCGCGATCGGGTCCGGATTGCCGTTCGGGCCTTCCGGATTCACGTAGATAAGGCCCATCTGGACGGCTGCGAGCGGGTTGGTGAGATCGCGCTCTCCGCTGTAGCGATTGTCGCCGAGCCATTCGGCCTCGGGGCCCCAGTAGACCTCTTCCGGCTCCCATTCGTCGACGCGGCCGAACGCGAAGCCTGCGGTCTTGAAGCCCATCGATTCGAGTGCGACGTTGCCGGCCAGGACCAGTAGGTCGGCCCAGGAGAGTGCCTTGCCGTACTTCTTCTTGACCGGCCACAGCAGACGACGCGCCTTGTCGAGGCTCGCGTTGTCGGGCCAGCTGTTCAGCGGTGCGAAGCGCTGCATCCCGGAACCCGCTCCGCCACGACCGTCTTCGACCCGGTAGGTGCCGGCGGCGTGCCATGACATCCGGATGAAGAGCGGTCCGTAGTGCCCGAAGTCGGCAGGCCACCAGGACTGAGAGTTCGTCATCACGTCGGTGAGGTCCGACTTCAGTGCGTCGACATCGAGACCCGCCAGGGCGGAGTCGTAGTCGAAGTCGGAGCCCACCGGATTGGCGACATCCGGATTGTGCGCCAGCAGTTTGAGATTCAGCTGGTTGGGCCACCAATCGCGGTTGCCGCCGCCCTCCGCGGGAGGCTTGATCCGCATCGGGCAGGCCTTGTCGTCCGCATCGGTGTTTGCCTCCGCTATCGGCGGGTGCTCCGTTGCGTGGGCCGGATTTTCCTCAGTCACGACAATCCTTTCGGGAGTGGGTGATTCGGGCTGTGATCACGGGTGTGATCCCGAAGTGGGAGAGGCTGCGCACTCTGCGCACAGGCCCCAATAGATGACCTCGGCCTCGTCCAGGACGAAACCTTGGTGGTCCGACGGGACGAGGCATGGTGCCTCCCCGACGGCGCAGTCGACATCGGCGATGATCCCGCAGGAGCGGCATACGACGTGGTGGTGATTGTCGCCGACCCTGGACTCATAGCGAGCGACGTGACCCGACGGCTGAATGCGCCGCACCAGGCCCGAAGCGGTCAGGGCGCGAAGAATGTCGTAGACCGCCTGACGCGAGACGTCCGGCAGGCCGGCACGAACCGCGCCGACAATGGTCTCGGTGTCGGCATGGGGGCTCGCGCACACAGCTTCGAGTACGGCCACCCGAGGTCGGGTGACTCGTAGATCGGCGTCACGCAACTGGCTCGCGTACTCCGAGTGTGACTGCACGCACACAAATATGGCGTCTTTTCTGGACTGAGTCAAGTCTTCGGCGAAAAGTGCTCGCCGCTCGGTGTGTCAGTCGAGTGAGTCGTTCGCCTCGATGCGGAAACCGACCTTCAACGTGACCTGGGTGTGGGCGATCGCTCCGTCGACGAGGTGGCCACGGGTCCCGACGACCTCGAACCACTCGAGATTGCGGGTGGTCTCCGCGACGCGGGCGATCGCGTTGGCGATCGCCGCGTCCATTCCGTTCGGCGAGGAGCCGACGACTTCGATCACTCGGTATGTGTGCTCGCTCATGAACCCGATACTTCCACGGGACGTGCGGAGGTCGGGTCGCTTTGATCAGAACGATTCCAACCATCGCGATCGGTTCGGGCTCGCCGCCCCATCGTGCGTTCACCTCCGGACGAATCCACCGCCGTCGGTCGAGATGATCTGATCGTGTGCTTCCAGACGTTCCAGATGGAGTTGCGCGGTGCGACGTTCGACCGCGTCGACGAACGGCAATTCGACGTGTGGTCGATAGACCAGACGGTGGGCGACGATGTTGGGAATCGTGCGCGGCCGAGCCAGGAATTCGAGGAGTCGTTCCTCTCGACGATGGATCACCGCTGCGTAGGCGTCGAGCCGGCGTCGGAACTCGGCCGACCCGTCGATGACCCCCTTCTGATGGAACGTGCCGTACCAGCGGGCGTCGATGGCGCGGACGCTTTCGATCGACATCAGGAAATCCTCGACGCTGCTACCGACGTCGCCGTACATCGGCCCGAACGAGGTGAGGTCGATGTCGGCAACGTACAAAAAGCCCGCCGGTTCGATCAGGACCCCGCAGTGCCCGGCGGTGTGGCCGGGCAGGTGGATCACGGTGGCGCTCGCATCGCCGAGATCGAACACGTGACCGTCGCCGACGCCGATGGCTTCCGGGAAGCCGTCGGGGAGTGCGAACTGATCTCCGATCTGTGCGTCGACGGCGTGACGTTCCTCGGATGTCAGCCCGTATCCGTCGAGGAGTACCTGCAGCGAGCGGACACCATCCACGTCCGCATGGTGGGCATACTTGTCGCCGGTGAAGTGCTTCAGCCCGGCGATGTGGTCCTCGTGGGCGTGACTGATCATCACCGCATCGGCGCCCACCGGATCGTGGTCGATGTCGAGCGAGGGATCGATCACCAACCGCGCCTGCGAACCGGTCACCACCACGGTGTTGCCGTATGGGAAGGCGCCACCGTGACTCGACGCCAACACGGTCACGTCGTCGAAGCGGGTTTCTCGAAAGTTCGACGCCATGCCCATTCCGTCTGCGTACTCGGAGGTCCGCATCGTGTCAATCGTCGGCCCGCCGATGGCTTTGCACCGGTCGATCTCCCACCGATCGGGGGTCAGGCGGTCGCGAGCAGCACGCCGACGCCGATGAACAACAACCCGAATGTGCGGTTGAGGTTCCGCTGTCCGCGCTCGCCGGTGGTCACCCTACGGAAGCCGCGGGCGATCAGCGCGAAGAACAGCCACATCACAACGATGTCGACGACGACGATCGTCGCTGCGATGACCGTATACTGCCGAACCAGCGACTGATCTGTGTGCACGAACCCTGGGATGAAAGCCAGCAGGAAGACGATCGCCTTGGGGTTGAGCAAGTTGACCCACAGGCCACGCAGGAACATCGACCATCTCGATTCCTGAACCGATGTCAGGGCCGGTTGGGATGCCGGGTCCTGGCGTCGGAGGAACTGGCGAAAGCCGAGGTAGACGAGATAGGCGGCGCCGGCGTAGCGGATCACCGCGAAGGTTGCTGGTGATTGCGAGACGACCACCCCGAGTCCGGCTGCGACCACGAGAAGTTGGATGACGAGTGCCGCCTGTTGGCCCAGCACGCCCCAGATCGCCCTGCGGAACCCGACGTTGAGTGAATTGCTCATCGTGTTGATCGCACCGGCACCGGGTGTGAAGCTGATGAGCAGGCACGCCGTCAGGAGCGCAAGCCAGGTCGAGATCTGCACCGCCCGAGGGTAGTGGGGTGGCCACGGGAAACCTGGGCGCGGGGTCTCCAGACCGGCGACGATGGGAAGATGGCGACGACCGCTGCGGTCAGTGAGGAGGCCTGACATGGCCAGACTGCTCTACTCAACAGCGTGAGTCACTGATGAACCTCGACGAGATCATCGACGAACTCTACGGCCTCCCGCCGGCCGAGTTCGTGCCGCGCCGGAAAGTGCTGTCGAAGGAGGCGAAGAGCGAGGGCCACGCGAGCCTCGCTGCCGAGGTCTCCGCCCTTCGGCGCCCCACCCGGGTTGCGTGGGCGGTGAACCAGTGGGCGAGACACGACCCCGACGGGGTCGGCGCCATCCTTGATCTGGCCGCGGAACTCGCGGCCGCCCAACGGCGTGCGGCGGCGGAACGCCTGCGGGACCTGTCCACCCGGCGCCAACGGCTGATCGCCGAAACGGTTGTGGCGGTGGCCGAGCGAGCGCGGGAAATGGATGCGGCACTCTCCGACAACGCGATTCGCGAGGTCGGACAGTCGCTGCGGGCCGCGCTCGCCGATCCCGAGGTGGGTGCGGCGCTGCAGCGTGGGCGGCTCGTCACCGCGGCTGAGTACAGCGGTTTCGGGCCGGCCGGGGTGTTCGCGGTGCCGGAGCCGGTGGCCGACGAACACGACCAGGACACCGAGGATCATCCCGATGACGATCCGGTCGCCGAGGCCGAGACATCTGACGCCCTCGACGAGCGAATCGCGGCCGCCACGGCGGCACTGAGATCCGCGGAGGAGGACGAACATCGTGCACGTGAGGACGTGGCGCAGCGTGCGGATCAGCGCGCCGAGGCGGCGCAGCGGGCGGATGAGCTGGCCGCACAGGCCGAACGAATGCGCGCGGAACTCGCCCACTGCGACGCCGAATTACGCTTCGCCCGGCGGCAGCTGAAGGTCGCCGACGATGAGGGTCAGAGTGCCGCACAGGCTTTGAGCGAGTTGCAGACACGGGTCGACCACGTTCGACGGCTCCTCGCCGGTCTCGAGGGGCGGTGAGAGGCGCGAGGGTTCCGCTCGTTCGACATCATCCCTGAGCGGACAGGATCTTGATCGCGAACACCAACGTGTCGCCCTTCTGGATCCCCGCATCCGGCATGCCTTCTGGGTATCCGTCGGCGGGCGCCATGGCAACCGCCACCGTCGAACCGACCTTCTGGCCGGCGATCGCCTTCTTGAAACCGGGCACGACTCCGTCGAGTGGGAAGTCGGCGGGCGTGCCGCGTTCGTAGCTGTTGTCGAAGACCTTCCCGTCTCGACCGTCGACGCCCATGTAGCAGACGGACACCGACGCCGTGTCGGGAACAACCGGGCCGTCACCGGCGGTCAAGGTGTGGACCTGTGTCTGGGTGACCGCGAAGGGTGTCTGGACATCGATCCGCGGGGCGGCCGTGTCGGTGGACCCGACCACCTCGACGCTGCCGGTGGATCCCTGGAGTGTCCATTCGGGGTCGACCGAACCCTGAGGGGCGTCGGAGGGGCACGTCGTGGCAGCGGCTGCGCTGGTCGGCGCGCTGTCGGTGGAATCGGTGGTGGGCTCGGTGCCCGAGTTGCAGGCGGTCAGCGTCAATGCGAGAGCTGTGACCGACAAGAGGGCGCCGCGACGGATGTTCATGCGGGTAACGCTACCGAAAGGGGTTCAATTCGAGGTAACGGACCGAACCTGTCCGCATCACCTGGCAGGGTGACCGGTATCGGCAGCTCACGATCGAGAGGAGACAGTGATGGCACGCGAGTTCCAGGTGACCTTCGACTGTGGCGACCCGGCGGCACTCGCCGGATTCTGGGCGGAGGTTCTCGGCTATCGGATACAGGACCCGCCACCAGGTTTCGACAGCTGGGAGGCCGCACTCGAAGCGATGGGCATACCCCCGGAGAACAGAAACGACGCCTCGGCGCTGATCGATCCGGCCGGAGTGGGCCCGCGGGTGTTCTTTCAACGGGTGCCCGAGGGCAAGTCGGCAAAGAATCGCCTGCATCTCGACGTCCGCTCGGCTCCCGGGCTCACCGGCGACGAGCGGATGGCAGCCCTCGAAGTGGAATGCACGAGGACGGTCGGACTCGGCGCGAGTCGCCTGGCACGCCATGAGCCCGCGCCGCCGCTCGAGGGCGGGCACATCGTGATGACAGATCCCGAAGGAAACGAGTTCTGTCTGGACTGACCCGGTTCGAAGGGCGTCGACCTGCTGGTCGTCTAACGAACGGGCAGCGAGTCGTCACGGCACAGGACGAAGAAATACGGCTGCGCCGAGCCTTTCATGTCCATCGCTCCGAGGACCGACCGGTCGGACAGCCGGCGGAACACATCGTTGATCGGTAGCTGGTCGTACATCATCGTGGCCGTTTCGGTCCCTCGATACCCGGTGGTTCGCAGGCGTGCCTTGGCACTCCGGGCCCGGACGATCGGTCTCAGCACGGCGATCGGAGTCGCGAACGACAGTCGTTTCACCACCGGAAAACGAGCCAGGCCAACGCCGCGAAAGGCGTGAACCGGATTCATCGGCCAGAGTGACGATCCGTCACGCGCGGGGAACAGCAATGGGTGCACCGTCTCGGCGTCGATGAATTGCTTTCCCCACCAACCGCTTGCGGCGAGTAAGCCGTCCATCGGGTGGCCGGTGGGCAGTTCGGCACCTCGCCAGGTGCCGAGCATTGCGTGGGTCTCCACCGGTTCCGAGGAATCGAACAACTCCAGGGCCGCCGATGTCGTGGTCGGCACGGTCGTCATGAGGTCCTCGAGGCGCATGCGGCGATGATAGACGACCGGATTCTCAGTCTGCCCGGGTCGGGCCGTGGGCGGACAGACAGCGGGCGATCGTCGTCCGGGTCTCCGCGGGGTCGATCACCGAATCTATCTCGAACACGCTTGCCACATTGAGGGCCTTGCCGTGTTCGTAGTGCATCGCGACGAGTTCCTCATAGCGAGCCTGCCGTTCGGCGGAATCGTCGATGGCCTCCAGTTGATCCCGGTAGCCGAGACGAACGGCACCTTCGAGGCCCATGCCGCCGAACTCACCGGTCGGCCACGAGAGCGTCGCCACCGGAGCATGGAGGTCACCGCCCGCCATCGCCATGGCCCCGAGGCCGTAGGCCTTGCGGAGGACCACCATGATGAGAGGAACGGTCAGTCGGGCGCCGGGCCCGGAACATAGCGCTGAAGCGCCGAACCGTCGCGGTCTTCTCGGCCTCCGGACCGACCATGAAACCCGGTGTGTCGCAAAGGGACACGATCGGCAATCGGTGTGCCTCGCAGAGTTCGAGGAAGCGTACTGCCTTGTCGGCGGCGTCGCCGTCGAGCGCACCCCCGAGATGCTGTGAATTGTTGGCGATGATGCCGACCGCGACGCCGTCGAGACGGGCGAGTGCCGTCACGATGCCGTGGCCGAACCCGGCGCGGAGCTCGAAGACAGTGTCGGTGTCACACAGCGTCTCGAGGACCGGCCGGATCGGATACGCGCGCAGCCGGTTCTCGGGAACGAGGTGGCGCAGCCGTCGCTGGTCTTCGGCGTCAGGGTCACCGGATTCCGTCGGCGAATGGAAGTAGGAGAGGTACCGCCGGGTGTCGGCGAGAGCCGCGGCGTCGTCGGCGACCAGGCGGTCGACCACACCGTTGGCCCACTGCACATCCATCGGGCCGACCTCGCCCGGCGCGACCCGGCCGAGCCCGCCACCTTCGATCATCGCCGGTCCGCCCATACCCAGACTCGATCCCTCGGTGGCGACGATGATGTCGCAACTCCCGGCCAGCGCGGCGTTCCCGGCGAAGCAATATCCTGCGACAACCGCGACGGTCGGAACCCTGCCGTTGAGCTGGGCCATCAGCCGGAAGGTGGTGACGTCGAGCTGGGCAACCGCCGAGGTGTCCGTGTCGCCGGGCCGACCGCCGCCGCCCTCGGCGAACAGCACGAGTGGCAGACCGCGGCGGTGTGCGAGCTCCAACAGACGATCGGTCTTCTGATGGTTGTGCAGACCCTGTGTTCCGGCGAGCACGGTGTAGTCGTAGGACATCACGGCGACGGGCATGCCGCCGACCCGGCCCGTTCCGGTGATCAGTCCGTCGGCCGGGGTTCGGTCGATCAGTTCGTCGACGCTGCGCCGGCGGCGCTGGGCCGCGATCGTCAGCGCGCCGTACTCGACGAAGCTGTTCTCGTCCAGGAGGGCTCCGAGTCCTTCGCGGACGGTGATCCGGTCCTTCGCGTGACGTTTGTCGACCGCTTCGGGGCGGCCTTCGTCGCGGGTCTTGTGGTGCCGTGCGAGCACGTCGGCGAGATCGGGCCGAATGCTGGCGAGTTCGATCTCGGCGTCGGCGTCGTCGGCCCGGTCATCGATGTCGGCGGTCACCACGAACGCGACCGGTTCGTCCATCTCCACGGCGTCACCCACGCGGACGCTGAGTGCGGTGACCTTCCCGACGACCGGGCTGTGCACGACGTGCTCCATCTTCATCGATTCGAGCACGACGATCTCGGTTCTGGTGGTGACCACATCTCCCACGGCGGCCGGAAGCGACACCACAACGCCGCGGAACGGGCTCGGGACCATATGCGCTCCCGCGGGAGGCTGTGTCGCCGTGCGCGGTTGACCGACCTCGGGCTCGAGCTCGGCGACGGCTGTGCCGGTGGGCAGGAGCGACAGGCCAGTGGCGGTGGCGAGTTCGGCGAGGTGGCGATCGACGAACGTCGTGTCGATGCCACCGTCGCCGAGTTCTGGTCGCGCCAGGATGGCTTGCAGCAGAGAGGTGTTGACGGGAACGCCGGAGATGTCGAAGGCGGCCAGGGCGCGGGTGCAGTCGCGGGCGGCGGATTTGGTGTCGACGCCCCGCACGATCACCTTGGCGAGCAGCGAATCATAGCGAGGACCGATCTCGTAGCCCACGTACCCGTGGGTGTCGACCCGGATGTTGCGTCCGCTGGGCGGTTGATATCGGTGTAGCCGACCCGTGCCGGAGGTCACCTCGCCGTCGGCGCCGACGGTCTCGGTGTTGACCCGTGCCTCGATGGCGACACCTCGTGGTGGCGGACACGAGGTAAGGCCCAGGTCGGCGAGGGTCACGCCGCTCGCGACGCGCAGCGCCAGCTCGACCAGATCGAGGCCGGTGGTCTCCTCGGTCACAGTGTGTTCCACCTGGATTCGAGGGTTCACCTCGAGAAACGCGAATGTCTCGCGGCCGACGAGGAATTCGACCGTCGCGAGTCCGCGATACCCCGACATGAGCTTCTGCGCGGCGTTGTGGAGTTCCTCCCGTACAACGGCATCGAGAGCGGGCGCCGGAGCGATCTCCACGAGCTTCTGACGCCGGCGCTGGACCGAACAATCGCGATCGCCGAGGACGACGACATCTGCGCCGTCGCCGAGCACCTGCACCTCGACGTGACGGGCATCGTCGAGCACTTCCTCGACGTAGACCGACGAGTCCCCGAATGCCGCGCGGGCCTCGGACGAGCAGCGCTCGAGAGCCGAGTCGAGGTCATCTCGATGGGATACGTGACGCATCCCGCGTCCGCCGCCGCCCGCCACCGCTTTCACCATCACCGATGCCCCGTCACCTAGTTGGTCCCAGAGCGATTGCGCCGCAGTGAGATCGGCTGGGGAGTCTGTTGCCGTGATCGTCGGTACACCGCACCGGGCCGCATGGTCACGCGCAGACGACTTGTTCCCGAACCGTTCCAGATGTTCGGGTGCCGGACCGACGAACGCGATGCCGGCATCGGCGCAAGCGCGGGCCAGGGCGGGGTTCTCCGCGAGAAATCCGTAACCGGGATGGAGCAGCGTGCAGTCCGTGGTGCGGGCAGCGTCGACGACCGCACCGATGTCGAGATAACTGGTGGCGCCGGCGCCCGTCAGTGTGACGGCCTCGTCGGCGCGGTTGACGTGGGCGCACGTGGCGTCGTCGTCGGGGTGGATGGCCACCGTCGGGATGCCCATGGAGGCCGCGGTTGCCAGGATCCGGACGGCGATCTCACCGCGATTGGCGACCAGCAGTTTCATCGAGGCGCCTTTCCCAGAGGACCTATCTGCACACCGCTCCCTCGGACGCCGAAGTGACGAGTTTCGCGTACTTCGCGAGGACACCACGCGTGTAGCGCGGTGGCAGGGGAGCGAATCCCTGTGCGCGCTTGTCGAGTTCGTGCTCGTCGACAAGCAGGTCGAGAGTTCCGGTTCCGACATCGAGGCGTATCCGGTCGCCGTCCTCGACGAGTGCGATGGGGCCGCCGTCGACGGCCTCCGGAGCCACGTGCCCGACACACAGTCCGGTGGTCCCGCCGGAGAATCGGCCGTCGGTCATCAGGAGCACGTCCTTGCCCAGCCCGGCACCCTTGATCGCACCTGTGATCGCCAGCATCTCGCGCATACCGGGGCCGCCCTTGGGGCCCTCGTAGCGGATCACCACGACGTCCCCGGCGGTGATGGTGCCGTCTTCTAGGGCATCCATCGCGGCACGCTCGCGGTCGAAGACTCGCGCAACGCCTTCGAAGACGTCGGAATCAAAGCCGGCCGACTTCACGACGGCACCCTGAGGCGCGAGCGAGCCCTTCAGGATCGTGATCCCCCCGGTCGGGTGGATCGGTCTCGTCGTGGCTCTCAGGACGAGACCGTCGGGATCGGGTGGTGCGATGTCGGCCAGGTTCTCGGCCACCGTCTTTCCGGTGACCGTGAGGCAATCGCCGTGCATCAGCCCGGCATCGAGCAGAGCCTTCATGACGACCGGGACACCGCCGATCCGGTCGACGTCGGTCATCACGTGCTTGCCGAACGGCTTGACGTCGGCGAGATGCGGTACCCGCGAACCGATCCGGGAGAAATCGTCGAGCGACAGCTCGACCTCCGCCTCGTTCGCGATCGCGAGGAGATGCAGGACGGCGTTGGTGGAGCCACCGAAGGCCATCACGACGGCGATCGCGTTCTCGAATGCCTCCCGGGTCATGATGTCGCGTGCGGTGATGCCGCGCCGCAGGAGTTCGACCACAGCCTCGCCGCTCTCGCGCGCATACCGGTCGCGCCTCCGGTCAGGTGCGGGTGGCGCCGCACTGCCCGGCAACGACATGCCGATCGCCTCCGCGGCGCTGGCCATCGTGTTGGCGGTGTACATCCCGCCGCACGCACCTTCGCCGGGACAGATCGCGCGTTCGATGGTGTCGACGTCCTCACGACTCATCAATCCGCGTGAGCAGGCACCGACCGCCTCGAAGGCATCGATGATCGTCACTTGTCGTTCCGAACCGTCCGAGAGGGTCGCGTACCCCGGCAGGGTGGAGCCGGCATAGAGGAAGACATTGGCGAGGTCGAGACGGGCGGCCGCCATCAGCATTCCGGGGAGCGACTTGTCGCAACCGGCGAGAAGCACTGAGCCGTCGAGGCGTTCGGCGCTCATCACGGTCTCGACGCTGTCGGCGATCACCTCACGAGAGACCAGCGAGAAATGCATGCCCTCGTGCCCCATCGAGATGCCGTCGGACACCGAGATGGTGCCGAACTCCAGGGGATATCCGCCTGCGGAGTGGATACCCTCCTTGACGGCTTTCGCGAGGCGGTCCAACGAGAGGTTGCAGGGGGTTATCTCGTTCCACGACGAGCCGACGCCGATCTGTGGTTTCACCCAGTCGTCGTCGCCCATGCCGACAGCGCGCAGCATGCCGCGTGCTGCCGTCTTCTCGAGACCATCGGTGACGTCTCGACTCCTGGGCTTGATGTCGACGTCGGTGGCTGGAGAGTCCGGTGTTCGATTGGCCATATCCGTCACGATAGATGCGTCGGCGGCGTCGTGATGACAGTTGCGGGTCCGAGCGCCCTGATTCGCATGAGACCGACAAGGCGCCCCATGGCCGTGCAGGGAGCCCGTAGCATCGGGTCATGAGTGCTTATGTGACGACCAACCCGACGACCGGTAGGACTGAGCACGAATACCCAGGCCTGCCGGACGACCAGATCAACGACATCGCCGAGCGATCCGCGAACGGATTCGAGACCTGGCGGTACGCATCGGTGGCCGAACGTGCCGAAGCGCTCGCCAGAACCGCCGACCTGTACGAGAAACGCTCGACAGAACTGGCGCAGGCCATCACCACGGAAATGGGCAAGCCGACCAAGCAGGCGGCCGGGGAGGTGCAGCTCGCGGCGGACATCTACCGCTGGTACGCCGAACACGGCCCCGAACTGCTCGCGACCGAGACGCTCGATCCCCAGGGCGCGGCGGAATCGCTCGTCCAGACCTTGCCGATCGGCCCCCTCGTCGGCGTGATGCCGTGGAACTACCCGTACTATCAGGTGGCTCGGTTCGTCGCGCCGAACCTGTTGGTGGGCAACACGATCATCCTCAAACATGCATCCATCTGCGCTGCCTCGGCCGCGCTCATGGCCGATGTGTTGCATGACGCATCGGTGCCCCGGGACGTGTACATCAACGCGTACGCGAGCGCCGATCAGGTCGCCGAACTCCTCAGGCATCCGGCCATTCGCGGGGTCTCCCTCACGGGCAGCGAGGCTGCCGGCGCGTCGGTGGCCGAGGTGGCCGCCAAGAATCTGAAGAAGTCCGTCCTCGAACTCGGCGGCTCGGATCCGTTCGTCCTGCTGGACACCGACGACATGGCTCGAACGGCGCGGATCGCCGCGCGCGCCCGTCTCTCAAATGCCGGTCAGGCGTGTAACTCCCCGAAACGCTTCATCGTCGTGGACGATCTCTTCGACGACTTCGTCGATGGGCTGGTGGGAGAGTTCGACCAGGCCGTGGTGGGGGATCCGACCGACCCGGACACCGACGTCGGACCATTGTCGTCGGTGTCCGCGCGCGACACGGTCGTCGAGCAGGTCACGACGGCGGTGAACCAGGGCGCGACGCTGCACACCGGCGGTACACCGGTGGACGGCGACGGCGCGTTCATGCGACCCGCCGTGCTCACGGGTGTCACGCCGAAGATGGACGCCTATGCCGAGGAGATCTTCGGTCCGGTCGCCATGGTCTACCGGGTGCAGTCCGCCGACGATGCGGTGGCACTGGCGAATGACGTCGCCTTCGGTCTCAGCGGATCGGTCTGGAGTACCGACATCGCCAGGGCCGCAGAGGTCGCAGACCGCCTCGATGTCGGGATGGCGTACATCAACGAACACGGTACGACGTTGCCCGGCCTGCCATTCGGAGGCGTGAAACGCTCCGGCTATGGACGCGAGCTGGGCCGATGGGGGATGGGTGAGTTCGTCAACACCAAACTCCGTCGCACCGCGACGCACTGATCCACCCGAGGCGCATCACGCCAACAGCGAGCTGATCCAGCTGTCGGTATCGGTCACCGTCGCCTGGCGCGGGAACACCTCGTCCATCAGCACGCGGTGCACGGTGGCATTGGTGTCCGCGCACGCGTCCTCGAGAACGATGATGCGGTAGTCGAGGTCGGCGGCCTGTCGCAGGGTCGACAGGACGACTCCACTGGTGGAGATGCCGCTCAGCACCAGCGTGTCGGCGCCCGCGCCGCGGAGGAGGACGTCGAGGTCGCTGCCGGTGAATGCACTGATCCGACGTTTGGTGATGATCGGTTCGCCGGCCCCCGGTGCGAGTGATTCGTGGATCTGGGTGCCGAGCCCGGTCTCGATCATCGTGTCGCCGGCGTGCTGCTTGGCGGCGGCGAAACTCTGGTTGGTCTCCGCGATCTCCGGGTATCCGGTGCGGAACGCCACCCGGACGAAGAACACGGGGACGTCGGCGGTGCGCGCTGCCGCGACGGCGCGGCCCGCGGGTGCGAGAACGCCGGGTGAGCTGAGGCGATCGACGATTCCGTTCTGGAAATCCATCGCGAGCAGGACCGATCGTGAGTGAGTCATACGGCAAACAATAGACAGTCCGGACTGTTAAATTCAAACTGCTCAGTCTAGACTGTCGATTATGTCCGAAAACACGCCCACTGCGGTCTCGCGGGCCGCCCCGTCGGCACTCCAGGTCGCGCTCGACACCAGAGTGGCGATCGGCCGCCTCATCCGTCGCCTCCGCGAGGTCTCCGACGGCCAGGAACTGTCTGCAGCACAGGCGTCTGTCCTGGCGAGGGTCGGTAAAGGGGAGGCCTCATCGGCGTCCGCCCTCGCCGCGCTGGAAGGGGTCCGACCGCAATCGATGGCCGCGACGATCTCGGCGCTCGAAGACATCGGACTCGTCAGCCGGACGCAGGATCCCACCGATCGTCGCCGCCAGCTCGTGGTCCTGACCGATGCGGGCCGCGACGCCGAGACGGGGAACCGCGATGCCCGGCATGAATGGCTCGCACGCACGCTCGAGGAGACGCTCACGGAAACGGAGCTCGGGGATCTCCACCGGGCCGCCGGGATCCTCGAGAAGCTGTCCCGCCGATGACCGCGCCCACCACCGTCCCGAACGTCCGCTCCGAACGGTTCGATCGACGTCTTCTGGCGCCGATGATGCTCGGATCCATCCTCAATCCGATCAATTCCTCGATCATCGCGGTCGCGCTGGTGCCCATCGCGGTGGCCTTCGGTGCGCCGGCGTCCGAGACCGCCTGGCTGGTTTCGGCGTTGTATCTCGCGACGTCCATCGGCCAGCCGCTGTTCGGTCGACTGGTCGACATCTTCGGGCCCCGGCCGCTGTATCTGATCGGGGCGGTGCTCACCGGGATCGCGGGCCTGTTGGGCACGTTCGCCCCCGGCCTCTGGATGCTCATCGCCGCTCGGGTCGTACTGGGATTCGGCACGTGCGCGGCTTATCCGGCGTCGATGTACCTGATCCGCAGCGAGGAGAAGAGAACCGGCGTCTCCAGTCCGGCAGGCGTATTGACGGCGCTGTCGGTGACCACCCAGACCATCGCCGTGGTGGGCCCGACGCTCGGTGGGCTCCTCATCGGAATCGGCGGATGGCGAGCGGTTTTCGCCATCAACATCCCATTGTCGGTGGCGTGCCTGATCCTCGGACTGCTGGTCCTCCCGCGTCGCACTCCCTTGGCGGCGCGTTCCGGTCCCGACGCCAGGTTCGATGTGGTCGGGGTGGTTCTCTTCTCCGGGATGATGATCTCGATCCTCGTCCTGCTGATGGATTTCCGCATTGATCGTGTGTGGCTGATCGCGGTTGCTCTCGTCGCCGCGGGTGGCTTCGCGATTCGTGAACTGCGCGCCCGCGACCCGTTCATCGACGTGCGCGTACTCGGTGGGAATGTGCCGTTGGTCGTCACCTACCTCCGTTCGGTCCTCGGGGCGACGGTGACGTACGCGTTCCTCTACGGATTCACGCAATGGCTCGAAGGCGGACGTGGGTTGTCGGCTTCGCAGGCCGGACTCGTCCTGATGCCCGCCTTCGCAACCGGCATCGTGGTGGCGGTGGTGACCGGCCGACGACCGCAGATCCGTGGGAAGCTGCTCGTCGGTGCGTCGGCCATGGTGGTGGCCTGTGTGCTGATGCTGTTGGTGCACCAGACCTCGGCGGTCTGGTTCCTGATCGTGATCGCCGTGATCGTCGGTGTTCCACAAGGATTGGTCAATCTGGCGATCCAGAACACTCTCTATCACCAGGCAGATCCGGAGCGAATGGGCGCCTCGTCCGGTCTCCTTCGTACGTTCATGTATCTCGGCGCGATGCTCGCATCGAGTGCGAGCGGTGCCTTGTTCGGCGAGCAGGCGACCGATGGCGGCCTCCACGAACTGGCCGTGTTCATGTTGATCGCCGCGGTGTTGCTGGTGCTCGTCACGCTGCTCGACCGATCGCTGATCAGGGTCGACCGAGCAGCAGGCGAGGGGCGGCGAGCGACCGTGTCGTCGAGCCGGTCGTAGTCGTCAGGTCGATGGGGTTGATGCGTCGATCGGCCGGGACATGATCGGGGTGGCACGGAGTTCGGCGCGGTTCACGACGACCAGCCATGCCGCGAGCGTGGCGAAGAGCATCGGGATGAGCAGATCCAACTGCGGAACCACGGCCAGCGCCAGGAACAGGCTCATCCATCCGTTGCGCGTGGCGGCCACCACGATTCCGGCGGTGGCAGCGGCCACGGTCACCGTCACCGGAAGGTCCGGCCACAAGGCGTGGATTGCGAAACCGAATGCGGCGCCGACGAAGACGGCCGGGAAGATCCGTCCACCGCGGAAGCCCGCCGCGCTGGCGATGAGCAGTGCGACCAGCTTGATGCCGGCCAACGCGAGAAATCCGAGTGCGGTCGTCGTCGCCATGCGATCGGGCAGTTCCTTCATCTGCTCGAGGCCTTTGAACAACGTGATGGTGCCACCGGCCGCACCGAGCAGTCCCAACAAGAGGCCCGCTCCCGTGAGCAGGACGACCGGATTTCCGATCCGGTGAAGCAGTTTGTGCAAGGGGTCGAACACACGTGAGGCGACGACCCCGATCGCAGCGGCAACCATCGCGACGCCGATCGCGACAAACACCTCCGCCACGCTGCCGAAGTCGTCGGCGGGCAGACCGAGCGACATGTCGAGGTCGGTGAAGTGAGTGATGATGAACGAGCCCGTCGCCGCGGCGACCAGCGGTATGTAGAGGCGGTTCCAGAGGGGCACGCGCTGGTCGCCCTCGTTCGCCTCGGACAGCATGAGGGCGGCCGCGACGGGTGTCCCGAAAAGTGCACCGACGGTGGCCGACGTCGACAACCCCACCCAGTCGTGTGTGGTCACCTTGGGAACGAATCGGGCGCCGATGGCCACCACCAGCGCCGCATTGATCGCCATGATCGGATTCTCGGGTCCCAGGCTGATGCCACCGGCCAGGCCGAGGATCGCGGCCACCGCGAGCCCGGGAACCACCTTGGGCGCGAGTGGCGCGGCCACCAATTCCGTGGTGGCCGGATCGTCCCCGGCGTGTCCCGGCACATAACGGACGACGAGCCCAACGAGCAGGCCGGTCGCGGTGAGGACAGCCAGGATCCACCACCAGGTGTCCGAAGAGATCCCGAGTGCGTCGGTCAGATCATCCCAGACCAGATGCTCGATCAACTCGGCCAGCGCCGATATGCCCCAGAGCAGCAGGGCGCAGACCGCGCCCACCACCATTCCGACGGGAGTCATGGCGATCAGCCGACCTACCGGGACGCGGAAGTCCTCCGGCGGTTGGGGATTGCTGTCTTCGGGGCTCATCGTGACGGCTCCTCACCTCCCTCGACGCATCGGACGGGCTCATTCTCTCATCAGCCGGTCGCCTGACCCGGAGATTCAGATGACCCGATCGCGTGTCGGAAGCCGGGTGGCAGCGGCACATTCCCATCGCCGGTGCCGGCGGCGCACTATTGCCGGTCGGCGTGATCCGCGAGTTGTGCGGTGAGTTCGCGTGCGTAGTCGAGTTGGCGGGCCAGTTTTGCACAGGCCTGCTCGGCGCGTTCGTGGAACTCGGCGAGTGTGGCGGCCGCGGCGGTCGCGCCCGTCGCACCGTCCGATCGGGCGAGCGCGTCCTGGGCGTCGAGCAGCTGCCGCATGTCGTCGAGGGTGAAACCGAGGGGCTTCATGCGTCGGATCACCAGCAGGCGGTCGATGTCGCTGCGGGTGTAGAGCCTGAACCCGCCGGCCGACCGGGCCGACGGGACGACAAGACCGACATCGTCGTAATGGCGAATGGTCTTGATCGACAGCTCGGTTTCGGTCGCGACCTCGCCGATCTGTAGATGTCCGTGATCGCTGTCTGCGGGAGTGCTCACGTGACGCGTCCTTCCGGAATGAAGTCAGTGGTCGGCGCCGAGATGCCCGCTGAGGCGTTCGTGGCGGGCGGCGCTGCTGTCGTCGAGGCCGACGATGGTCACGGTCTTGCCCTTGGCCGCGTATTTGGTGGTGATGGCATCGAGTGCGGCGACGGTCGAGGCATCCCAGATATGGGACTCACTCATGTCGATGACCACATGTTGCGGGTCGTTGACGTAGTCGAACTGATAGACGAGGTCGTTGCTGGAGGCAAAGAACAGTTCGCCGCGCACCGCGTACACCCGGGTGTCGTCGTCGGGATGGGCGACCTCGACGACATCGGTCATGTGGGCCACGCGACGGGCGAAGAGGACCATCGCGGTGACGACGCCGACGATGACGCCGTAGGCGAGGTTGTGGGTGGCGACGGTGACGGCGACCGTCGCGAGCATGACGGTGGTCTCGCTCTTGGGCATGCGCCGCAACGTCTTCGGATTGATGCTGTGCCAGTCCATGGTGCCGACCGAGACCATGATCATCACGGCGACCAGTGCGGCCATCGGGATCAGGGCCACCACATCGCCGAGGCCGACCACCAGGATCAGGAGGAACACCCCGGCGAGGAAGGTGGAGATGCGAGTGCGGGCACCCGACACCCTGACATTGATCATCGTCTGACCGATCATGGCGCACCCGCCCATGCCGCCGAATAATCCGGTGACGATATTGGCGACACCTTGGCCGACGGACTCGCGGGACTTGTTGGAGTGGGTGTCGGTCAGATCGTCCACGAACTTGGCCGTCATCAAGGATTCCAGCAGCCCGACCAGTGCCATGGTCAGGGCGTAGGGAGCGATCACGGTGAGGGTGTGCCACGTGAACGGGACGTCGGGGATCAGGAACGAGGGGAGGCTGTCTGGCAGTTCGCCCTCGTCACCCACATTGGGAACGGAGAGTCCGCACACGATGGTGGCGGCGGTCAGGAGAATGATCGCGACGAGGGGTGCGGGAACGGCCGCGGTCAGTTTCGGTAGCCCGACGATGATCAGGATGCCGATCGCGACCATCGGGTAGACTAGCCACGGCACGCCGATCAGGTGCGGGAGCTGTGCGGTGAAGATGAGGATCGCCAGCGCATTGACGAAGCCGGTCATCACGCTGCGCGGCACGAACCGCATCAGTTTCGCGAGGCCGATGCCGCCCAGGATCATCTGGAACACGCCGGCGAGGATCACGGCGGCGATCAGATAGTCCAGGCCGTGGCTCTTGACCAGCGGCGCGACCACCAGCGCGACCGCGCCGGTGGCGGCGGAGATCATCGCGGGGCGTCCGCCGACGATGGCGATGGTGACCGCCATGGTGAACGAGGCGAACAGTCCGACCCGGGGATCGACCCCCGCGATGATCGAGAACGAGATCGCCTCGGGGATCAGGGCGAGCGCGACGACGACTCCGGCCAGAACCTCGGTGCGCAGCCGGCGGGGCGAACGCAACGCGGCGAGTACCGATTGTTCGCGTTCGGGGGAGACCACTGGGGCGGTCGAGGACATGCGAATACTCCTTCGGCCCAGACGCGACGAGCAGGTGACGGGGTCACGGGCCAGGGTGGCGTGTGGGCGTCAGGCGCGAGCGGTGACTCTACCCTCACGGGAGGGTAGAAACCCAATTGGAATGGTGACCCGGTCCGTCGGGTTGGCATGGGCATGAGCGACGCACAGTTCGATCCACGATCCCTGATCGCCGACAGCAAGCTCGGCATCCTCGCCACCATCAAGTCGAATGGTCTGCCGCAGATGTCCCCGGTGACATCGGTCTACGACCGCGACACCGACACCATCTACGTGTCGATGACCGACGGACGCGCCAAGACGGCCAACCTCCGGCGCGATCCGCGCGCGTCGATCGAATACACCAGTGCCGACGGATACACCTGGGCGACCGCCGAGGGTGACGTGACCCTCATCGGACCGGGAACCGATCCGGACGGTCCGGAGGTGAATGCGCTCGTGGACTACTACCGGCAGGGTGCAGGCGAACACCCTGACTGGGCCGAGTATCGAGACGTGATGGTCGCGGATCGTCGTGTCCTGATGGTGCTCCGTATCGGTCGCGTCTACGGCGCAGCATTGCGCTGATCGTGCCCGTTCGCTCGAGAGGAGAGATGACCGATGGTTGACGACGATGGTCCGGTGTACGCACTGAACCTGTTCGATCTGGCCGACAACGAGGACTATCGCGCGTACTCGCGGCGGTCGGTGGCCGAGGTGCAGTCGCACGGTGGGCGAGTCGTCTCGTTGGGCGCGTTCCGGCGTGCCGAGGTCGGTGACGTCGCTCCTCGGCAGGTCATGGTGCTGGTCGAGTGGGATTCGATCGAGGCGTTCGAGAGTTATCGAGATGATCCGGCACTCGCCGACCTCCACCCGCTCCGGGAGAACGGCACGACCGGATACATCTGGCATCTGTTCGACAAGCTCGACGACCTGCGGCCTATCCTGCGGCGCACCTGAGCTGCCGCGTCCCGTACCGCCGGCTCAACCGGTGAACTCGCGGGCGGCCGATTCGACGATGTCGCGTCCGGTGCCCTTCTGCGCGAACCAGTCTCGCCGCCTGGTGGCGCCGTTGCCCTCGGCGCGGAGACGGTCGAGAGCGGCCTCCACCAATGCAGCCTCGCCGAGGGCGTCGAGTGCTGGGCGGATGTCGGTCACGAGCGACTCCATCTGCGCGATCGCCGAAACCGGTTGTTGCGTGACGACATCGATGCCATCTCCGTCGATGCCATCTCCGTCGATGCCATCGTGGGCCGCCTTCCACATCGCAGCGGCCAGAACATCGGAATCGACGATCGGCGGCGCGAGGTCGGACGCGATGTCATGCACAGCGGTCATCACCAGGGCGCGGACGAGCGTTGCGACGACGACCGCTTCGTCGGCCCGCGACTGGACGTCGCCGACCCGGATCTCGACGGTGGGCAGGTGATCGGACGGACGGATGTCCCAATAGACCATGTGGTCGTCGAGGATCGCGCCACTGGCGACGAACATCGACACCAATTGCTCGAAGTGTTCGCGAGAGCGTAGATGCGGAGGCGGTCCTGACGCCGGCCAGCGCGACCAGAGCACCGAGCGCCAACTCGCATGCCCCGTGTCGGCGTCGCGGTAGACCGGCGAATTGGCAGACAGGGCAAGCAAGATCGGCAATCGGTGTCGCAGGTGATTGCTGACCGCCACAGCGGTGTCCCGATCGGAAACCCCGACGTGGACGTGACATCCGGAGATACCCTGCTCGTGCGCCAGCATCCCGAATCGCTGCCCGATGTGTCGGTATCGGTCGGTGTCGGTGATGGGGAAGTGGTCGGGCACTGTGGGAGGAACGCCGGCGGCGATCACGGCAACACCGACTTCGTCGGCAGCCTCGGCGACGACGGTACGTAGCTCCCGAAGCTCGGCGAGCAGCTCCTGGCCGGTCGCACATGCCGACGTGGCGACCTCGACCTGACAGGACGTCAGCTCCAGGTCCAGATCGAGGTCGCGTCGCGCCGCCGCCGCAGCGACGTCACGGTTTCGACTGACCGGGTGCCCCGTCAGCTGGTCGACCAGGATGAACTCTTCTTCGACGCCGACCGTCGGCAGCCGCAACCCGGATTTCCCCGTGGTCGACGAGTCGGCGGACATCACCATTTCATCGTACGGTCGGCAGGGCGTACGAGGTGCGCGCGATTCGTCATGGAGGGATGGCGCGAGCCCTCAGTAGAGGTCCGGCCTGCAGGCAGAGCTGCGGGGTGGGCTGCTCAACGGTCCGTTCGGGAGGTTGGTGGCAAGAGTGATCGAATCGGATGGCCGCGTCTCGATCCAGAATCTGGCGCAGCTGTCCTG
Source organism: Gordonia sp. DT218 (assembly GCF_049847105.1). NCBI lineage: Bacteria > Bacillati > Actinomycetota > Actinomycetes > Mycobacteriales > Gordoniaceae > Gordonia > Gordonia sp. DT218. The sequence goes on from NZ_JBNCNS010000006.1 coordinate 142,136, forward strand.
AACCGGCGCCGCACGATCAGGGTTCTTGTTCGGCGCATACTCTGCCGACGGGTGTCAGGTCGAGGAATCGCCTCGAAAGACCCCCGCGACAATCGCGCGGATCAGGTCGGCCTCCTGTTCGGCGTCGGTGGGCGACCAGATGAGAATCGTCAGGATCGTGCGCACCGCGAATGCCGCGACGGCGTTGTCGTCCCGATCGATCCCGATCAGCTCGGCGGCCAGATCGGTGACGGTCGCCGAGGCGATCACGGTGCCTGCCGCGCCGACGAGATGGCGCGACCGAAGAAACTGGCGGGCGACCCGGTCCGCACGGATCGCTTCGAGAGCGACAGTGATGGCGGTGATCGCGCGGTGCTCTCCGGACAGGTCGGTGATCGCCGAACGTACTTCGGTGATGATGTCGGCCGATGTGGAGGCGAGTACGGCTTCGACGATCTCGCCCTTGCCGCCTGCGTGCCGGTAGACGGTCGCGCGTGAGCAGTGAGCGCGCCCGGCGAGTTCGTTGATGTCGAACGCGTCGACCCCACGCTGCGCGATGAGGTCGGTGGCGACGGCATACAGACGGTCACGGGCAGAGTCGGAGCGGTTTCCGCCGACCAACCAGTCGTTCGTCATATCTCAGTGTGAGACAAAATGATGATGTATCTCAAGTCTCCTCGCAGGTCGCAACGTTCGGATGAGACGACCGGGCCCGGTGTGGTGGTGTCGTCCGTGTCGACTTGCGGCTACCCGGTTGTGTCGCGGACCCGACGTCGTCGAGGCTGGTCGCATGCATGATCTCGACAACCCGTATCCCTACTTCGAATCGCTTCGCCGGCAGGGGGCGGTGACACGGCTCGCGGACTCGTCGTTCTATCTGGTCGGCTCATGGGATCTGGTGGCCGAGGCGGTGGGACGCCCCGAGGACTTCTCGTCGAATCTCACGGCGACGATGGTGTGGAACGAGGACGGGACGGTATCGGAATACCCGATCGCAGAGATGGGCTCGCCATTGCACGTGTTGGCGACCGCCGATGAACCGCTGCATCGGGTACACCGCACCATGGTGATGCCGTCGATGGTCGCCAAGCGAGTGCGCGGGCTCGAACCGTTCATCGCACAGGAACTCCGGCGACTGTGGGACGACGGTCTCGACGGTTCTGACATCGACTGGGTCCACGCGATCGCCCAGCGCTTGCCGATGGCCGTTGTCGCGGAACTGGTCGGGTTCCCGACATACGACATCGACGAGCTGGTTCGCTGGGCCTTCTCGGGCACCGTCCTCCTCGACGGAGTCGTCACCGCGAGTCAGCTGGTCGATGCCACCCAGGCCGTGGGAGAGCTCAGTGCATATCTGGCGGAGGCTTTCGAACGTTCGCTTGTCGCCCCCGGCGAGAACGTGATGGGCGACCTCGCGCGACTCGTCTCGGCGGACCGACTCGACCACGACAGTGCCGTGATGATCCTGATCCAACTCGTCGCGGCAGGGTCCGAATCGACCGTCAGCCTGCTCGGCAGCGCCGTGTGGATGCTCGGCCTGCACCCCGAGATCGAGGGCGAACTCCGGTCTCACCGTGACTACGTGCCGCTGTTCATCGAGGAGGCGTTGCGGCTGGAATCGCCATTCCGTGGCCACTATCGTCACGTCGTCGCGGACACCACACTGGGTGACATCGATCTACCCGCGGGATCACACCTGTATTTGCTGTGGGGATCGGCCAACCGGGATCCAGCAGCCGTCGACGATCCCGGACAGGTCTGCCTTGACTCAGGAAAGCGTCGTCCGCACATGGCATTCGGCAAAGGTCTGCACATGTGCGTTGGTGCTCCACTCGCTCGACTCGAGGCCAAGCTCGCGATCGAGTTCCTCCTCGACTCCACCACCGCGTTCGACGTCGAGACCACGGATCCGCAGTGGGAGCGAAGCCTGATGGTGCGGCGGCTGCGAACACTGCCGGTTACGGTTCAGTCATGACCGACCACGCCGACCATCAGGCGATCTGCACGCTGCTCTATCGATACGCCGAACTCCTCGACGGCGGTGACTTCGCCGCGGTCGGTGAGTTGTTCGCCGATGCGGACATCGCACTCCGCGGCGAGGTCACCGGACGCGGTGCCGCGCATATCCGCGCGATGTTCGAGACCATGGTGATCGTCCATCGAGACGGCACACCGCGCACCCGACACTTGATCACGAACCCGATCATCGAGTTCGACGGGCCAGATCACGCGCATGTCCGGTCCTGTTACACGGTGCTTCAGGAGCGCGACGGTCGCATCGAGATCGTCGCATCGGGCCGGCATCTCGACACCATGACCCGATGCGACGAAGGATGGATCTTCAGCTCACGCGATTATGGATACCTGGACTTCGTCGGCGACACCTCGGATCACCTGCGCGCACACGGATAGTGACGGCGCCGCGAGTCGCTCGCGGTGGTCAGGACGACGCACGGACCCGTCCGAAATAGGATCGCAGACCGAACGCGGCTGCCGTCGCGCTGACGCCGAAGACTCCCCAGAACTCTGCGCTGCGCAGACGGGATCGTTGTGTGTAGACCATGGCACCGGCCGCGCCGGCATTCAACGATGCCCAGACGATGTTCTGGGCCGGTGACGAGTCACCAACCCCGGGCGGATCGGAGAACGGCGTCGGGAATGGCCTACCGGCGAGTGCATGCGCGAGGTGTGGGACCACGTTGGCCGCGACAGCGCCTGCGCTCGCGGTGACAAGATGGTGTGGCCATACAGGTCTCATGAGATTCCCCAGTCAGTGTTGTGCATTTTCGTCGTCCCGGACACGGTATATGCCTACGCCGAAGCGACCGCTTCCGATGAGAAGCGCACGCCGGCGAGGTCTACACCCGTGATCGGTTCGCAGAATCCCACACCGGAACGGCAGGCAACCATGCTCATCGTCGCAGGGCACATCACAGTCGATCCCGACCTACGTGAGACCTACCTCGCGGGCTGCGTCCGCGTTGTCGAACAAGCGCGTCGCACGGCCGGCTGTCTCGACTTCGCCATCGACCCCGATCTGCTCGACTCCGGGCGCGTCAACATCTTCGAACGCTGGGACTCACGGGAGGTCGTCGAGGCGTTCCGTAGCGGGGGCCCGAGCGAGGATCAAAGCGCCGCGATATCGTCGGCATCGGTCGCCGAGTACGACATCGGTGATGTGCGGTCGTTGTCCGAATAGGCGTCACTCACGCGGAGTTGACCTATCTCGGTTGCGGACCGTCGCGGGTGGGGACAGACGTGACAGTGGTGGACGGAGGTGTGCCGATGGTCGAGGCACAGGTAGCTGACGTGATGGCCGAGCTCGCCGAGTTGGAGGACCCGAAAGTCCGTGAAGTGAACTCGAGGCACGGAGACGATCACGGCGTGAACCTCACCAAGTTGCGCGCGGTCGCCAAGCGATTGAAGACGCAGCACGAACTCGCTCGTGGACTCTGGGAGACCGGGGACACCGCGGCGAGATTGCTGGCGACCCTGATCTGCCGTCCCAAGACGTTCGACCGCGACGAGTTGGACGCTATGGTGCGTGACGCACGCACACCCAAGGTGCACGACTGGCTCGTGAACTACGTCGTGAAGAAGAACTCGCACTGTGAGGAACTGCGACTGGCCTGGCTGGCCGATCCGGACCCGGTGGTGGCGAGTGCCGGCTGGGCATTGACCGCGCAGCGGGTGGCGAAGGAGCCGCACGCCCTCGACCTCCGTGCTCTGCTCGACGTCATCGACGCCGAGATGAAAGGGGCGCCGGATCGTCTCCAATGGACCATGAACATGTGTCTTGCCCAGATCGGCATCGCCGACCCTGAATATCGCGGTCGCGCAATCGAGATCGGGGAGCGACTGGAAGTGCTCAAAGACTATCCGACATCGCCGCGATGCACGTCACCGTTCGCGCCCGTCTGGATCGCCGAGATGGTGAGCAGGCAGGCAACCTGAGTTGGGAATGCGACCAATTGTCAGGGAGCCTCATGGGCACGACATGGTCAGCCGAACAGCTGGGTGCCGTCGACTCCGCCGGTGAATTGGAGATCGCGGTGCGAAGGGCAGAAGGAGATCTGCGCGGCTGGGTGCCGATCTGGGTTGTGCGCGCCGACGTCGACGCGGCGTATCGCCAGAAATACGGCCGGTACGGCGTCGTGACCGTCGACAGGATGGTGTCGGACTCTGCGGCGCAGGCCGCCCCTGAGGCTGACGCGTGAGTGATCGTGTCAGCGGACGGCCGTCACGCCGGCGAGGAACAGGTCGATGCCGGCCAGGAATTGCTCGCGGTCGTCGTGCTCGGGGAACTGGGTCGCCACCTGCCGAAGGAACGGATGCGTCGCGGGATCGCCCTGCATCCACCGCTCGGTGACGGTGGCGAGAAAAGCCGACCGATCGGTCTCGCGCACGAGGAGCCTCGCGCCCGCAGAGTACTGTGCGGCGAGACCGAGGATGTAGCTGACGAGCGCGGACGCCGAATTGAACTGTGCCCGTTCGGGAACGTCGAGAACCTGCAGCTGTTGACCGATACCCTCGAAGATCTGCATGATCGCAGACTGCCAGGGCTCGCGGGCGAGTTGGGTTCCCACCCATGGATGGGCATCGATCGCGTCGAACACTCCTGAGGCGATACCGCGGATTGCCTCTCGTGGCTCCGTCTCCTCGGCCATGTCGGTCACCGCGCGGGCGATGACGTCGTCGGTGGCGGCGACGAGCAGTTCGTTCTTGTTCGCGACGTGGTGGTAGATCGCACCACTACCGGTGGCCAGGCGGGCTGTGAGCGCGCGGAACGTCAACGCACTCTCGCCGTCGGTGTCGAGGATCTCGATCGCGGCCTCGACGATCCGCTCCTTAGACAGAGCATCTGAGCGTCGTTCGTTCCGCTGCGTCTTGGTGGCCATGGCGTCCATCTTGACATAGTTGGAACGATGTTCCAAGATGGATACATGGAACGACGTTCCAACGTACTTCGAAAGGAGAATTCCCATGAAGACACCAGTCACGATCATCGGTGCGGGCCTGGGGGGCCTCACCCTCGCCCGCGTCCTGCACGTCCACGGCATCCCCGCAACGATCTACGAGGCGGATCCTTCGGCCGCAGCGCGAACGCAGGGCGGTCAACTCGACATCCATGAAGACGATGGACAGCGCGCGCTCGAAGCGGCGGCACTCACCGACGAGTTCCGCGAGATCATCCACGTGGGGGGCGACGCCACCCGCATGCTCGATGAGAGGGGAGGGATCCTGCTCGACCATCCCGCCGACGACGGAACCGGGCGTCCCGAGGTACTCCGTGGAGACCTTCGTCAGATCTTGCTCGACTCGTTGCCCACAGAGACGGTCCAGTGGGGAAAGAAGCTGGCCGGCGTCAGCGCACTCGGTGATGGGCGGCACGAGCTGACCTTCGACGACGCAACGACGGTGGTCACGGAACTCCTAGTCGGCGCTGACGGCGCATGGTCGAAGGTCCGCCGGTTGCTGTCGGCGGCGACGCCCGAGTACGTGGGTACGACCTTCATCGAGACGTACCTGTACGACGCCGACGAGCGCCATGCGGCATCGGCCGCCGCCGTCGGGGAAGGCGCGATGTATGCGCTCACACCCGGAACCGGCATCACTGCACATCGTGAGTCGGGGGGTGTCCTGCACACGTATGTCCAGTTGAATCGTCCTGCCGAGTGGGTCGGCGGCATCGACTTCACCGACCCGGGTGCGACTGCACGTATCGCGGCCGAATTCGAAGGATGGGCACCGGAACTCACGGCCCTGATCACCGACGGTGAAACCGCACCGGTGCCGCGCATGATCTACGCGCTCCCGAACGACCATCGATGGGATCGCGTTCCCGGGGTGACCCTGCTCGGGGATGCCGCGCACCTGATGCCGCCGTCCGGTGACGGCGCGAACCTGGCGATGTTCGACGGTTCGGAACTCGGCAATGCGATCGCCGCGAATCCTGACGATGTCGAGGCGGCACTCGCGGCGTATGAGACCGCGATGTTCCACCGCAGCGCGGCAACCGCCGTGGACGCATGGGAGATCCTGGACCTCTGCCTCGGCGACAGCGCGCCCTACGGGCTCGTCGACTTTCTGTCGGGAACCGTCGAGGAGGTGCGGAGCTGATCCGCTGGGGCGCACTTCTTTGAATCGCAGCAGACACGCGGGGGCGACGGTCTGGGACGGTGGGAACGTGATCCTGTCCAAGGAGCGCGATCCTCGCCTCATCACCCTCCGCCGCGGGGGAACTCTCACCGACGCCGATCATCGACTCCTGGCGCTGTGGGCAGCGGCATGTGCCGAGCACGTCCTCAGCCTCTTCGAGCAGGCGCGTCCCGACGATCCGCGTCCACGCGAGGCCATCGAACACGCGCGCGCATGGGTCCGTGGCGAGGTCAAGATGATGGATGCTCGCGCAGCGGGTGGACACGCGATGGGAGCGGCGCGCGATTTGCGTGGAGCACCTCGTCACGCGGCGTATGCCGCCGGGCAGGCTGGGGCGGTCGCCCATGTCGCGGCCCATGACCTTGGTGCGGCCGCCTACGCGATCAAGGCAGTGCGTGCGGCAGCGCCGAAAGGTCGGGATGAGGTCGCGGGGCGCCTCGAATGCCGTTGGCAGCGCGCGCAACTCCCGGATGGGATCCGCGAGCTCGTACTCGACGATCAGCGACTGCGGAACGACATCTGCTGGTCGGTGTTCGAGAGTTGAGTCGCCAGATCCACAAATCCCTTGGGTTTTGGACGAATTCGTGGAAGTGCAGTCATTCCCCGGTGCAGCAGTCGCGTTCGACATAGTCATCAGGCTGTCTGATTGCGCAGCAGAGTTGGCCCCGCCACGCGCTGATCCCTTCGCGGATGGCGATGACGGCGATGACCAGTGCGGCAATGGGGTCGGCCCACGACCAGCCCCAGAGGCTGTTGACGACGAGCCCGGCGAGCAGCACCGCCGAGAGGTAGGTGCACAGGAGCGTCTGCTTGGAATCGGCAACCGCGGACCTGGAACCGAGTTCACGGCCGGCGCGCCGCTGCAACCACGAAAGGATCGGCATGATTGCCAGACTTGCCGCGGCCAAGCCGATTCCGATGGTCGATTGCCGCGCCTCCGCTCCCCAACCGAGCAGCGTGCGTACGGATTCTGTGGAGACGTAAACCGCCAGGCCAAAGAAGGAGAGCGCGATGATCCGCAGGGCTGTCTTCTCTCGGGCCTCTGGATCGCGCCCGGAGAACTGCCACGCCACCGCTGCCGCCGACGACACCTCGACGACCGAGTCGAGGCCGAATCCGATCAGCGCAGTCGAGGAAACCCGTGCGCCTTCGGCCAATGCGATCGCGGCCTCGATGGCGTTGTAGGTGATGGTGGCTGCCACGAACCAGCGGATTCGCCGCTGGAGGATCTGCTTGCGTTCGGTGGCGGGTACGGTCCGGTCGGGGAGGCGGAGGCTGACGTCCATCAGCAGCATCCTTCGGTCTCGGCGTCGGGGCAGCACGCGGGATCGACCGCCAAGACCAGTCCGATCAGGTCGTCGAGGGCGTTACGGATCCGTGGGTCGGCCAACTCGTACCGAGAACGCCGCCCTTCGGGCACGGCGACCACCAATCCGCATCCACGAAGGCATGCAAGGTGATTCGACAGGGTCTGCCGTGACACCCCGATGGAGTCGGCCAGATCGGCGGGGTAGGAGGGGCCGGTCCGCAACAGCAACAGGACCTGTGTGCGGGTCGCGTCCGACAATGCGTAGCCGAAGCGGGTCAGCGCCTCGCCATGGACGAGGGTGTGCGATTCCATGCGGACAATAGTACAGGGATATCTGTATTCAGGGAATCCTGAATAATTTGCCGCGCGCGTCGACGCATTGCGATGCACAGTCTTTCTGTTGACGCCGCTCTCACCATAACGCGTGGTTCGGGGCTTGCGGCAAGGCCCCGGTGATGGTGCAGACTCGTCTGCTGCGAGCAAGCGCACGTCTTGCCCGGCGAAGGGATCTGTATGAGTGACGTCATCATCGTCGGCGCCGGACCGACCGGGTTGATGCTGGCCGGCGAGCTCCGTCTGCAGGGCGTCGAGGTCGTCGTCCTCGACGAGGACGACGAGCCCACTCAGATGGTCCGTGCTCTCGGCATCCACGTGCGCACGATCGAGATCATGGAGCAGCGCGGTCTGCTGGACAGATTTCTCGCGCGCGGACGTAAGTATCCGCTTGGTGGGTTCTTCGCGGGTATCGCCAAACCGGCACCCACGGATCTGGACACCGCCCATGGTTACGTGCTGGGCATACCGCAGCCCGAGATCGACGAGATCCTTGCCGAGCACGCCACCGAGGTCGGCGCGGAGATCCGTCGTGGGAAGCGCGTCGTCGGGGTCCAGCAGGACGAGGACGGGGTCACCGCCGAATTATCCGATGGCACAACAGTTCGTGCGAGCTTTCTGATCGGGTGCGACGGCGGGCGCAGTACGGTGCGCAAGCTGTCCGGGGTCGGATTCCCGGGCGAGCCGTCGAGGTCGGACACGTTGATCGGCGAGGTGGACGTGAGCACGCCGGACGAGGAGTTGACGGCCAAGGTCGCCGAAGTCCGTGAAACACAGAAGCGCTTCGGAATCGGGCCCTCCCCGTCGGGGAACGGCCGTTATCGCCTCGTGGTGCCGGCAGCCGAGGTGGTCGAGGATCGCGCGGTCCCGACGACGCTCGACGACATCAAGCGACAGCTGCGGGCGATCGCCGGCACCGACTTCGGCGTCCACTCGCCACAATGGCTGTCACGTTTTGGTGATGCCACCCGGCTGGCCGAGCACTACCGCCTCGGCCGGGTGCTCCTCGCCGGCGACGCCGCACACATACACCCGCCGATGGGAGGGCAGGGGCTCAATCTCGGCGTCCAGGACGCGTTCAACCTCGGTTGGAAGCTCGCCGCCGCCATCAACGGCTGGGCGCCGCACGATTTGCTCGACACCTACGAATCCGAACGACGGCCGGTGGCCGCCGACGTACTCGACAACACGCGTGCACAGGCAGTCTTGGTCTCCACCGAGGCCGGGCCACAAGCGGTGCGGCGGTTGTTCTCTGAGCTGATGGATTTCGATGATGTCTCGCGGTACCTGACCGAGAAGATCACGGCGATCTCGGTCCGGTACGACTTCGGTACCGGTGACGATCTACTGGGCCGGCGTTTGCGGAACATCAGTTTGAGCCGCGGGGACCTCTACGATCTGATGCACGCCGGCCGTGGGCTGCTGCTCGATCAGACGGGCGGGCTATCGGTCGAAGGATGGAATGATCGAGTCGACCACGTCGTCGACACCAGCACCGAACTCGACCTCCCGGCTGTGCTGGTTCGTCCGGACGGGCATGTGGCGTGGGTAGGGGGCACGCAGCCGGAGTTGAACACTGGCCTGGCCAGATGGTTCGGTAGTCGACTTGAGTAACTCCTCCTGCGCACAGCCGGCCTGCCACGGATAGGGCTGAATCTCAAGCGTTTCTGCCGAGGGCTACTCGACGAGTGTGTGCATTCCGACGTTGACCACATTGCCGCTGCTGTCTCGGTAGAAGAATCTCGTGACGCCCCAGGGCTCGTCCGTACGTGGATATACCACCTCGAGGCCTCGACCCTGTACCTGCCGGGGGGCTTCATCGACATCGTCGACGAAGATCGACACCGATGGATTCACCGGGCCGGTTGCATCGCGGGTCATGAGGCTGAGTTGGTGCCCGTCGTCATCGCCGAGAGTCACGATCCAACCGTGGTCCATCAAGACCGTGAGGTCCAGTGCGGCTTGGTGTTCGGTCACTGCCTCACGGAGGTCGGACACGACGAGGTTGGGTACTATTCGGTTGACCGCGGCCACATTCGGCTTCTCTCGTCGAAGGTGTGTTGTCGGGCTGTCCCCGTGGTGGCGGATGTTACCACCGTGATCGATGCTTGCTCGGCCATGTCTTGACTCTGGTCGAGCGATCTCGGGCGGCAGTCGATCACTCCGCTGACCTGGCGCTCTTGCGCTGGTTGGCGTTGAAGCGTGCCTTCTTCTGACGATTCCCGCACGTGTTCATGTCACACCACCTGCGAGTGCGGCTCTGACTGGTGTCGAAGAAAGCTGCCCGGCAGGTTGGCGATGCGCACAATGCCAATCTTCCGTCCCGTTCGCCTGCGATGATGCTGATCGCGTCGGCGGCGATCACGCCGAGGGCATCTTCGACGCACGAAGCGGAGCTCAGCCGCCATTGACGGTTGCCCTCGGGCGTCAGGATGGCCGCGGCCCGACCTTGTTCGCTGCAGGCGTTGATGATTCGGATGGCAGACGCAGGGGGAGTGGCTTGGGTCGCGGTCGCTGTGGCGGCGCCGTGAATGGATTCCCTCAGTTCCCGGGCGTGTTCGAGCTGGGCCGTGCTGCAGGACTCGACGGCGAGACCGTGGACTGCCAGCCAGTCGACGAGTCGTTGGGGCGTGGGAATGCGCTCCAGGGCATCGCCCTGTCGCTCGGTGAGCGTTGCCGTGAAACTGGTGGCCAGCTCGGTACCGAGGCGAAAGTCAGGGAACTCAGCTCGCATGGAACCATCTTAGCTGGTGTCCACCGGTCGTTGTGCGCTATGCTGGAACCGTCGTAGCTGGTTCTCTCTCGCATGGCCGATTCCACGATGATCCGCAGGAGGTGCCGATTTCATGGCCCGTCTGACCAACGACGTGCAGGCATTCGAAGCCCACGCGACCGCCGCTGACCTCGACGATCTGCGCGCGCGTCTTGACACGGCCCGGCTACCGGAGGCCGAGACGGTTTACCGCGCCGCGCCCGACCCACGTCGATGGGAACAGGGCGTTCCGCTCGCCGACCTCGTCGAGATCGTGAACTACTGGCGCACCGGGTATGACTGGCGGTCCTTCGAAGACCGGCTCAACCGGATCGGGCAGTTTCGCACCACGATCGATGGTCTGGGAATCCACTTCCTGCACAGGCGATCTGCGCGCGCAGACGCGACTCCACTGATCTTGACGCACGGTTGGCCAGGCAGTATTGCCGAGTTCGTCGATGTAGCTGAGGAACTGGCGGATCCGGAAGACGTGGACGCGCCGGCGTTCCACGTCGTGGTCCCGTCGCTGCCGGGCTTCGGCTACAGCGACAAACCGACCACCACCGGGTGGGGGACCGAAAAGATCGCGGCCGCGTGGGTAGAACTGATGGACAGGCTCGGCTACCGCGAGTTCACGGCCCACGGCGGCGATTGGGGAGGCAATATCACCACGGTCCTCGGCGGTAGGTTCCCAACGCACGTTCTCGGTATCCACACACTGTTCGCCGAGGCGCCGCCCGGGTTGACAACCGATGGGCTGACGGCGGCCGAGCGCAAGTGGACCGAGGACACTCGCGATTTCTGGCGCCACCGCGCGGCGTATGCGAAGCAGCAGGCGACCCGGCCGCAGACGATCGGCTACTCGCTCGTCGATTCGCCGGTCGGGCTGCTGGCCTGGCTCCTCGACAAGTTCGCTGAGTGGTCCGATACGAAAGACAGTCCGTTCGAGACGATTTCCAGAGACCGCGTCCTCGACGACGTCACTCTGTATTGGCTGACGCGGACCGGCGCATCGGCGGCGCGCATTTACTACGAAAGCCACAACTCGGTCGACCCCGAACTTCGGGTCGACGTCCCATCGGCAATCACGATGTATCCCCGCGACATCGAGAAATGCCCGCGTCCGTGGGCCGAAGAGAGGTACCGACGCATCGTCCGATGGAACTCGCCTGAGAACGGTGGACATTTCCCGTCGCTGGAAGTCCCTGAGTACTTCGTCAAGGATCTGCGAGAAGGCCTCGCGGCGGTACTGGCCGCTGGTCCGTGAACGCGAGTGGGTGCCGGCTGTCGGATGGGGCGATGACCGAGGAAGGCGCAGGCGTTGCCACTCCCCACATCTCGATCACCCAGACCCGCAGCGGCCTTGAGCCGGAACTGGCAGGCTTTGAGTTGAAGCGGAGTAACGACCCCAACTCACTGAAGCTGAGCAGCACCTCACCGGACAGGAAGGCAGCAAATATGGCATACGCCGTAGATTTCAAGGATGTCTCAGTCGTCGGACTCGAGTCATCGCCGGTGCCCGAGGCGCTGGCGGGCCTGCGCGCCAACGAGGCGCGATACTTCAAGAACAAGTACGACCACGTCTTCACCGTCGAGCCGGCGGACGAGGCGACTGCCACTGTGGACTGGATACACCGGATCCTCAAGGAGGAGCGAGGCCTCGTCATCGGCTCTCGTCCTCTAGAGGCGACTGAGTTCGAGGTCGACGGTATCCGGATGGCCTACGTCTTCTACGAGAGCGGTCTGTCGATCAATGTGATGTATGCGCTCGACGACGGCGGGAAGCGGGCGGTCGGGTTCAAGCTCTCCGACGGCATGGAGATCCCCGAGGAACTCGCTTCGACCTTCAAGTTCGCACGGCAGAAGTCGAAGCTCGCGGGCACAATTCGCGGATCGTACTTCGTCATCAAGAACGCGTACTGAGTTCTTCAGTGCTGTCGCGTTCGGTGCTGATGTGCCTGGTCAGTTCGGCGAGGGCATCGAACTCATTCGTGAGGTGGGTCTCTAGAGGTATCAACGGCTCGATCAGCCAGACGTTCACTGCTTGGCCCCAAGTAACCATGCCGACCTCGGCCGCCAGGCGTGCCGTGCGTTCGCCGACACCCCGTTGCTCGAGAGCCGCCGCGAGAGCGGACGTCAAGGATTCCCCCTTCGCCAGATCGCGCTCGCGTAGCGCGGGGGATGCCGAGATGACCTGATGCCTGGCCACGGTCAGGGCGCGGTTCGCCTCAAGCCTTGGAACTGCGGCCGCAAGCAGGGCACTCAAGAGTGTGGGTAGTGGTGGCAGATCACGTGGAGCGCGTTGTACTGCAGTGGACAAGGCGTCTCGGAGCGGTTCTTCACCGTCGAAGAGCACCTCGCGCTTGTCGGCGAAATGCCGGAAATACGTGCGCTCGGTGACTCCAGCTCTGGCGGCGATCTCTGCCGCGGTGACCGAGTCGAATCCGTGCTCACCGTAGAGGTCGAGGGCCGCCGCTTGAAGTCGTTGCCGGGCTGCTTCTCCGCTTCGAGGCATGTACTGATCATACGCGTTGTGTCAGTCACTGACTGAACAGTGGTAGTGTCAGTGACAGACACTACGACAGTTGAAGTACCGCGATTGGGAGTTCTCATGCATATCTTCGTTACCGGCGGTTCTGGCCAAACGGGTCCCGCCATCGTCGCCGAGCTGATTGCAGCGGGTCACGCCGTCACTGGACTGGCCCGTTCTACCGCCAGCGCCGCACGCCTCGAAGCGCTTGGGGCGAAACCACTCAGTGGGTCTTTGGACGATGCTGACGTACTTCATGCAGGAGCAGTTCGCGCAGACGGTGTGGTGCATATGGGTATCGCGGGTGACTTCTCGGATCTCGATGACCTCACACGACGTAATGTCGCCGCCACAGACGCGCTCGGCGATGCGCTGGTCGGAACAAACAAGCCATTTGTGAGTACCTCGGGCACCCTCGTCATGCCGGCGGGCCGCGTCGGCAGTGAGCTGGATCCGACGGACAGCTCGGCACTGGGCGCGCACCGCATTCCAGGTGAAGAGGCTTGTCTGGGATTTGCCGGGCGCGGTGTGCGGTCGAGTGTCGTCCGACTGGCGCCGACGGTTCACGGCCCCAGGGATCGCGGCTTCATCCCGACGCTTGTGGCGACTGCTCGCAGAACCGGGGTGTCCGCCTACATCGGCGAAGGCCAGAACCGGTGGCCGGCGATTCATCGGCAGGACGCCGCGCTGTTGTTCCGTCTCGCAGTCGAAAACGCCCCGGCCGGAAGCGTTTTGCACGGCGCTGGTGAGGACGGCGTGGTATTCAAGCACATCGCCGAGAAAGTCGGCGCGATGCTCGGCGTATCTACGTGCTCGCTGGCACCCGAGGACGCTCCACAGCACTTCGACAACCCTTTCCTCGGCGTTGCCTATGGGGTCGACGCACCGGTCTCCAGCGCTCGAACCCGTGAATTGCTCGATTGGGTCCCGATCCACGCGACACTTCTCGAGGACCTCGAGACCGGCGACTACTTCACTGACACCGCAGCATGACGGTTTCCATCGGCGGGTGAGAGTGGGACGTGGTGGGTGCGCCTTGGCTCGCGATCGTGCCGTTACGCGGCTCGTCGGTCGGTGTAGCCGACTGTTCATTTGTGCATTTGATTCGATGTACGTCAATATTGATGCATGTCGAAGCAGAACCTGTTGGTCCCCGACGTCGGCCTGGGGTTGAGTGCCGAAGATGCGACAGTACTGGCGCCGGCGTTGAAGGCGCTTGCTGATCCGGTGCGTTTGCGGTTGTTGTCGGAGGTGGCGGCGCATCCAGGTGGTGAGGCATGCGTGTGTGACATCTCGGGGCCGTTCGATTTGTCGCAGCCGACGATCTCGCATCATCTGAAGGTGCTGCGACAGGCGGGTCTGGTGACCAGTGAACGCCGCGCCACCTGGGTGTACTACCGGGTGAACGCCGATGCTCTGGCCGGGTTGGCCGACCTGCTCGGCGGTTTGGCGTCGGTGGTGGGGGTTTCGCGGTCGTGCGAGGTGCCCGAATGAGCACATCGTCGGATACCGCTGTGGCAGGGAAACTTTCGATTCTCGACCGGTTTCTGCCGGTGTGGATCGGTGCGGCGATGTCGGCCGGTCTGCTGTTGGGTCGCGGTGTGCCCGGCCTGGGTGACGGGCTCGCGGCGGTGGAGGTCGATGGGATCTCGTTGCCGATCGCGTTGGGCCTGTTGATCATGATGTATCCGGTGCTGGCGAAGGTGCGCTATGACCGGCTGGACTCGGTGACCGGTGACCGCCGGTTGTTGGTGGGGTCGCTGCTGTTGAACTGGGTTGTCGGCCCGGCGTTGATGTTCACCCTGGCCTGGCTGCTGTTGCCGGATCTGCCGGAGTATCGAACCGGGCTGATCATCGTCGGCTTGGCCCGCTGCATCGCAATGGTGATCATCTGGAACGACCTGGCCTGTGGTGATCGGGAAGCGGCAGCGGTGTTGGTCGCGTTGAACTCGGTGTTCCAGGTCGTCATGTTCGCTGTGCTGGGCTGGTTCTATCTGTCGGTGCTGCCGGGCTGGCTCGGCCTCGAGCAAACCACGATCGATACCTCGCCGTGGCAGATCGCGAAGTCGGTGCTGATCTTCCTCGGCATCCCCCTCGTTGCGGGCTATCTCACCCGTCGGCTGGGGGAGAGGGCGAAAGGTCGTGACTGGTACGAAGCCACATTCTTGCCGCGACTCGGGCCGTGGGCGTTGTACGGGTTGCTGTTCACCATCGTGATCCTGTTCGCGCTGCAGGGTGACCAGATCACCTCACAACCGTGGGATGTCGTGCGGATCGCATTGCCGTTGCTCGTCTACTTCGCCGTCATGTGGGGCGGCGGATTCGCTCTGGGCGCGCTGATGGGGTTGGGCTATGCGCGGACCACCACGTTGGCTTTTACCGCGGCGGGCAACAACTTCGAACTCGCGATCGCCGTTGCGATCGCCACCTACGGTGCCACCTCTGGGCAAGCGCTGGCCGGGGTCATCGGTCCATTGATCGAGGTGCCCGTCCTCGTCGCCCTGGTCTACGTGTCCCTGGCGCTACGCCGTCGATTCGCCCAACCCGCTGACCCGTTGAGGGACACGGTTCGCGATGCCTGAACCCACCAAGGTGTTGTTCGTGTGCGTGAGCAACCGGGGCAAATCGGTGATGGCCGAACGCCTCACGCCCACGCTCACCGACCGCATCACCGCATCCTCGGCCGGCACCAGCGCCAAGACCGGTGCCCAGATCAATGAGCTGTCAGCTCAAGTGCTTGCCGAGGTCGGTGCCGACGGTGGCCATCATCAGCCTCGCCGACTCACCCAGGACCTGATGCTGGCGGCGGATCTGGTGATCGTTGTCGGTACCGCAGACGTCACCGCACCAGCCGGGGTTGATCTGCAGGTGTGGAACACCGATGAACCCTCGGATCGTGGCATCGACGGCATCGAGCGGATGCGGCTGGTCCGTGACGACATCACCGACCGAATCCGTGCCCTCGCCGACCGCCTGGAATAGTTGGCAAGGGGACGCGGTGTGGCCGGCTCAGCAGCACGCCGTGCGGGAGTCGGCCGAGGTGGCGGTGCTTCCGCCGCAGCACACCGAACCTCCGTCTGCGTCGTCAGCTACGTTCTGTTGCAACAGTGTCGGGCTTGTCCCGAAGGTCTCGGAATCGGCGAGCACGGTGTAGATCTCCCACTTCTCGTTCGCCGGGCCGGTCACCCACACTTTGTCCTGGGTGGCGAAGCAACAGGTGGAGTTGATCTCCTCCTCGGTGAACAGGCCGGCGCCGGAGAGTCGGGCGATCTCGGCGTGCACCTGGTCGCTGGACTCGACTTCCACCCCGAGGTGGTTGATGGTGCCACCCTGCCCGGGGTTCTCCAGCAGCACCAGCTTCAGCGGCGGCTCGGCCACCGCGAAGTTCGCATATCCCGGCTTCAGTTTGGCCGGAGCCACATTGAACAGTTTCGAGTAGAACTCGACCGCCGTGTCGAGATCGTCGACGTTGAGCGCAAGCTGCATACGGGACATGACCAACCGCCTTCACCTGTGAGACATATATCGAACCATCGGACGAGCTCCAGACTGCCACCTTTTCGACATATGTCAACTCCGCAGGTAGGGTAAATGGATGCCGAAGACATTGCCGACGATCGATATCAGCGCACCGATCTGCTGCGCCCCCGTGTCGGCGGCGCCGCTCGACGATGAGGCGGCACTCGAGATTGCGTTGCGGCTCAAGGCCTTGGGTGATCCCGCACGGATCAAACTGTTGTCGATGTTGCTCACCGATGAACCGGGTGAGGGGATCTGCACGTGCGACCTCGCAGCGGCGGTCGGATTGACCGAGGCCACCACCAGCCACCACCTGGGTCAGCTGCGCAAGGCCGGGATGGTCGTACCCGAACGCCGCGGGATGAATGTGTACTACCAGGCTCGGCCCGAATCGCTACAAGCGCTGTGCAGTGTTCTGGGTGCGAACACCGGTTGCTGTTGAGGACTGCTCGGTTCGCTGTCCAGATCTTGTCGGTGAGGGAGTGGACCCAGGCGGGTGTGCATTGATGCCGAGTAGCACGGGACCGCAAGTGAGATCAGGTGCAGTGGGTGTCACGGGGGCACGTTTGCTGAACCCGCGATGGTGCGCCTCCGCGCCCTCGTACCGATAGGGTCGAACAGCATGTCCGGTTCCGGATCGCGTACGGCGGAACCGGTGATGTGTCGAAAGAGTCGAAAGGAACACATGAGGCAGATCGCTTCCCGCCGCATTGAACTCGTCGCCGGCCTGTTTGCGGTCGCGCTGATCGCCGCTGCCTGCGGTAGCGGGACTACGTCGGACGACGCTGCGTCGCAAGTCTCGTCCACCGCGCCTGCGGTTTCGGAGTCGGCGGCAGCGACCAGCGAAGATGCGACCACCGACACCGCTGTGGAGACGACGCCCGAGGCCGAACCCGCCGCAGTGAAAGTCACGGGGGAACGTGACGTTGAGGTGACACTGGATGGTCCGATCGCCGTCAAGTACGCGTCGGCGACCGACGCTCAGAAGGATGCTCTCGGCGCGCCGCTGACCGGCGATCACAACGCGGGGACCCGTGAGAGTGGGGTCGTGTTTCAGCAGTTCCAGGGCGGTGTGATCATCGCGAAGAACAACGATTCGGGGACGCCGGCGTACCTCATCACGTCGGGCAAGATTCGGGACGCTTGGAACACTGAGCGTGCCCCTGACGGCACCCCGTCGCTCGCCGGCAAGAACGGCTCGCCCGGACCTCTGGGAGTTCCCACCAGCGACGTGACCAATGATGATGCCCTGCAAGAGGTGAGTTTCGAACACGGCACAGTCACCGAGAACACTCAGACCGGTGAGGTCACTGTGACGGTCAACGGCAAGGTCGTGCCGTCCGGGTTGAAGTAGACCAGCCGAACCAGTCGACCACGGTGACGTGGGTCCTCTGGCTTGGCCGATCACTGCACGATAGAAGCAACACGTGGAACGTACACGTACAGAATTGGTCCGAACGACAAGCCGACGACCAGGCCGAGGCGAAACTTACGCGCGCAACTGGTCAAACCCAATTCCTTCACTATTGTAGGAAAATCCTTCGCAGCTGAAGGAAATCGGGTTACGATGATGCCGTGGTCACCACGCATGGGCTCGACGCTGGGGTAGGGCGGCGGTCGCGGGCCGCGGCCCTCCTAGGGATAGGCCTCGTGGCGATCAGTCTCATCATGATCCCACCGGCGCTGGCCCCGTCATCGCAGGCTGCACCGCTGGCCACCGATGTGGCACTCGCGGCCCAGTGGACCGCGACCGCGGACCGGCCACAGCAGTATCCGGGGGTGCACATCGACTGGGATGTGCCGATCCGGATGAGCGACGGAACCGTATTGAAGGCCAACGTGTATCGGCCGATGGATGCGTCCGGACGTGTCGTCACCCGGCGACTGCCGACCGTGATCAACATGACGCCGTATACCAAGCTGCTCTATATGCTGATGGAATCGGCCACGGCGATTCCTGGTCTGTACGACCTGATCACCCAGGTGATCAACCGATTCGACCTGTTCAACCTTTCCGGCACGCCGCTTTCTGCGGTCGGTGAGCAGATTCGAGTGCTCACCGGCGGTGTGGCCCGCACCGTCGCAGTGGATCGTCAGTTGGTCAGATCGGGTTATGTGCAGGTCGTGATCGACGTCCGTGGCACGGGATTCTCACAAGGAGTGTGGACCGGTGCCGGCGAGCGAGAGCAACGAGATGTGGCCGAGGTCAGCCAATGGGCAGCACGCCAACGGTGGTCGACGGGGACGATAGGAGCCACCGGCCTCTCCTACGGAGCGATCAATGCACTTCAAGGTGCAGAGCAGCCGAACTCGGCCATCAAGGCCGTATTCGCAGCAGCGCCCGGCAGTGATGTTCTCCAGGACGTCATCGCACCCGGTGGCGGAATTGCTGTCGGCTTCATTCCGATGTGGGTCGCCGCCGTCAACACCCTCAAGTGGTTACCCGATCTCCAGTCGATCGTGACCGGACAGTTCGATTGGAGGTGGCTTGCCGATCGCGTGTCGAGTCCGATCACCTTCTTCGATACGTTGCTGCGCGCCTTCTTCACCGCGAGCGTCAAGGACATTCCACCCGACGTCAAACGCATCATCGACCCGAATCGTCCCTTCCGGCAGGGGATACTCGGGCATCCGGAACGGATCCGAGTGCCCACGTTCCTGGTCGGCGGGTGGCATGATCTGTTCACCAACTCCGAACCCGACATCGTGGCGGCCATCGGACTGCCACCTGCACAGAAGAAACTCTTGATGGGCGACTGGTACCACTCGACCATCGGCTCCGGCCTCGGTTCCCCCGGCGCACCTCCGCGTCTGGATGTCCTTCAGCGCGCATGGTTCGACAAGTGGCTCAAGGGTATTGACAACGGCATCGACCGATTCAGCCCGGCCACCCTCTACCAGCAGGGCGGTACGTGGACGAGTACTTCGAGCTATCCGCGACCGGGGATGACCTATGGGCGTCAGTATCTGACCGGCGCCCCGAGCAGGACCGTCGGTATCGTCTCATTCGACGGATCGCTCTCGCCGACGAAACCCGGCCATCGCGCGCATGCGGTCGTATCACCGGGATTGTCCACCGTGTGTTCCCGCGATGCGGCTCAAGGCACCGCCGGCGCGGCGGGCTTCATCGACGGTTGCGCCAAAGACGCCCGGATCTCCGAGGTTGCCGCCGCAACGTTCACGTCACGCCCGGTGACCGCGCCAACTTTGATCTCGGGGCCGGTGAGCCTGCACCTGAACACCCGACTGCAGACCACCGACGGATACTTCACCGCCACCCTGGATGATGTCGCACCGAACGGGCAATCCACCGTCGTGACATCGGGTCAGCTGACCGCATCCTTGCGTGCGATCGATGATGCGCGATCGACGAGATCCGCGGGTGGTGACTACACCAAACCCGTTCCGTATACGACACTCGCAGACCGCCAACCGATCGTTCCCGGTGATCCGACAGTCCTCGACATCGCCTTGAACCCAACAGATCTCGCCCTACAGCCAGGCCATCGGCTGCGGGTAGACATCTTTGCCGCCAACTTTCCGAAGGGAACGATGATCCCCGCACTTCTCCTCGAATCGCAACTGCGCCCGCAGACCATCGTCATCGATCCCCGTTCACCGAGCTTCATCAATCTTCCGACCAACCGCCCGATCTCGTAACAGGGCTGTACCACTCCGCAGGAAAGGTCAGTGAACTTCGCGACATGGCAAACCGAGCCACCCCACCGCGGCAACGGGCTCCCCACCTCGGCCCCGAGCGTCGACGCCCGTTCGTCCTCGACGCCGCCCTCGAGATCGCCTTGGAACAAGGCCTGCCCGCAGTCAGCATCGCCGAGGTGGCGGCGAGGCTGGGTGCGACGCGTCCCGTGGTGTACGCGTGCTTCCCTGGTCGGGAAGAGTTGCTCGACGCCCTGCTGGATCGCGAGAAGGGTGTCCTCGTGGACGAAACCCTTGCGGCCCTTCATGGTGCACGGGGTGACAATCCTGTGGATGTATTCGCCAACGGATATCGAGCACTGTTGACCGCGGTCGACAATCGTCCGGCGGCTTGGCGTCTCATCTTCGACGCCCACCCGGAGTCCGCGGCCGGCCGACGAGTGGCCGCCGGACGCAAGACTGTATTCGATGCCGCAACGGCGTGGATCGCACCCGCGATGACGCGTTGGTGGCACACTGAGCAACTCGATCGCAAGCTACCGGCGCTGATCGAGCTGTTCATGGCATCCTGCGACGCGGCCGTCCGGGTTGTTCTGGACGAGTCGAATGAGCTCGACGTCGAGCAAACCGCCGTCCTGTTCGGCACCATGATGGCCCACGGATTCGAAAAGGCTTGAGGAAAATGGCACACAGACGCATCGTGGTAGGGAATCGATGGGTGGCGGCGCCCAATTCACGCTCGTGGCGTCGACGTGTTGGAGCCACGCTGTTATGCGTGGTCGCGAGCCTGCTGGCGGTGATCGCCAATGGGGGAGCGACTGCGATGGCCGCGCCGTCGAACCGCCTCGTCGAGATCACGATTCCGGGACGACCGGGTCAGGTAGCGGATGCGTGGCTGGGATCAGTTCTCAATGCAGAACACGCGGCCCCATACCCGGGACCTCCACGAGCCAAAGTTCTACTGCCCAGTGGGTACACGCCTAGCAAGAAGTATCCGCTTCTGATTCTGCTGGCCGGGGCCAGCAGCGACTACCGGACCTGGTCTGACCCAGAACTGGGCCGGATCAGGACGACCGCCGCCGGTTTCCCCGGCATCATCGTCATGCCGGAGGGAGCGACCGGCTTCTACACCGATTGGTGGAATGGCGGCCGAAGGGGCCAACCGTCCTGGGAGAGTTACTACCTCGACGTGGTCATTCCGGAGATCCTCAAGCGCTATCCCATCCGCGAGGAGCGGCGGTGGCACGCGCTCGCCGGGGTGTCGATGGGTGGCCTAGGGGCTGCCTACCTCGGCGGGCGCCTCCCCGGCTTCTTCGGTTCGATCGCGACGATCTCCGGTCTCACCGACCTCGAACTCGTCCCTGGTATGCCGAATGCGGCCGGCCTGGTCTCTCAAGTCAACGCACGCAAACCATTCGACCTGACCCAGGTCTACGGACCCTTCGAGGGCTTTTATGCGCATGGACACAATCCAGTGCGACTCGCTGCGAATCTGACGAACACGCGCGTGTTCGTCGCGAGCGGAGATGGCACTCCGACCAGTGACGGAGAACCCAACGACAACAACATCGTGAGCGACTACCCCGGTGAAATCGGATTGATACGCCCGGGATTCGAGTCATACACCAGGGCGTTGCGCGCGGCCGGAGTACCGGTTGCAGCTCAATTGCACGCGGGTATCCACGATTTCGCCAACTTCCGGCGCGAATTGCGCGACGCCATCGCCTGGAACTTCTTCGCATCCGTACCGGAGAATCCGAGCACCTGGGTGAACGACACCGTTGCCGCTCGCGGAGAGTTGTGGGGTTTCAGGTATCGGTTCGACACCCACCCGAACCGCATCGTTCGTTTCGTGCGACACCAGAACCAATTGAGGATCTCCGCCGCCGGGAGTCCGATAACCATTTCCGGCACACATGGCTGTCGCATCCACACGCCGACACCGGCGACGATCGACATTGCGCAACTGACATGTCGATAGCTCCCGGTTCGATTGATCCCAGGCCCGAGTGTGGGTTTGGCTGCCGGATGGCACCACACATCAATCGTGCGACAGGCTCCTGAGTGGATAGGTCACGTGTTCTGGGATCGCGAGTCCGTCGCCGGTATCGTCGGATACTCTTGGGGCAACACCCGGATCTGCGGCTCGAACGCATCGACCACCGACCCCGTCGCCGGCCGTGAGTACCGCGGCGCGGAGGCTGCGGCCAACGCCGCCCGCACGGTGTTGCGCGCCACCCCAACCGCCGCGAGATCTCCTTGATCGGCATCCGCTCGCTGCGATGCAAACGACGGATCTCCGCCACTGCTCCACTGAAATCGCCCTCCTAATACAGACGGGGGTCGAATCCACCCGTCGTCAGGGGTCAGCTTTCAGACGTCGTCAACAACGCGCGCAAACCCTTCGACCTGACCCCGGTCTACGGGCCCTTCGAGGGCTTTTGTGCGCACGGACACAATCGAGCATGGCCATCCGATCCTGAAACGAACGAATGCGGTGGACTGGTCAGTCAGGTGGTGGGCACCGAACGTAGCGTGAGCGGCACGTTCTCGGTAAGGAAAGCGAGTTGGTCAGAAATGACTGCCGAGAAGAGTGGATCGACATACGGATCGAAATGACCACCGGTATAGGTGTGGACCGTGGCCTTACGGATGTTCTTCGCAGCACGGTTGGCGACCGAGGCAGGGGTCACTGCGTCCTCGGACATGATCTGCACCAACGTCGGGCACTCGATCGCCGATGCCGTTCGGCCGGGGGAATACAGCCCGATTTTCAACAGAATCCGAGCTGCCACGGTCTCGGGGTAGTCACCTTGGGAAAGACCGGATTCCTGCATCAGCCGATCGCGCCCGGTGCTCGCATCCGGTGAGACCATCACTGCGAGTGTTCCGGGTAGGCCGACACTGTCGATGTAGTGCGGCGACTGTCCACGAAGTGCTCGGATGCCGTCTTTGATGGCCGAGGGCGCAACACACAGTGTGTGCCGGAATCCGACTGCACGGACGGCGGCGATGCCGTCGATGTGGGGCACCTGCGCGATGACTGCGGCGAAATCGACGCCGGTGCCCGCGAGGGTGAGCACGTGGCCGCCGGCGAAGGATGTGCCCCATCCGACGATCCTGCTCGAATCGACTCCGTCGAGGGTCCGTGTGAAGCCGACGGCCGCACGCCAATCGGCGAGTTGTTTCGGTACATCCAGCAGCTGTCGTGGTTCGCCGTCGCTGTCACCGAAGTGTCGGTAGTCGAAGACGCACACGATGTAGCCTGCCGCCGCGAAACGTTCCGCGTATGCGTACAGGCGCATTGCCCGGGGCGTGCCGAATCCGTGCGCCATGACGATCGCAGGAAGTGGCGTAGCTTTCGCCTTCTGGGGTTGAAAGACTGTTGCTGCGCAGCGGATACCGTTGGAGGTGAACGATGCTTCGGCGCGGGTGAAATCGGTGCGTTCGTTGGTGGTCATCGAGTTCCTTCGATTCTGCGCGCGTGACGGGAAGGGACGGCCATGTTCTTCCGGTCGTGGTCATCGCGGGGCTCCACTCTCTTGAATGGTCATCAAGAACGGTAGCAGTGTCTTGAAGGGCATTCAAGATAAGATGTCGGGCATGCCCAAGAACCGCGGACTGCACGACAGGGAGGCGAAGCGGGCCGAGATCATCGGCGCCGCTCGTGAG
The DNA here is from genome assembly GCF_049847105.1 of Gordonia sp. DT218. Taxonomy (NCBI): domain Bacteria; kingdom Bacillati; phylum Actinomycetota; class Actinomycetes; order Mycobacteriales; family Gordoniaceae; genus Gordonia; species Gordonia sp. DT218. Next base: position 166,046 of record NZ_JBNCNS010000006.1, read on the forward strand.
CTGTTCGTGTCCGACGGCTTCGAGCGCACGTCCATCAGTCGGTTGGCCAAAGCTGTCGGCATCACGGCGAACACTTTGTATTGGTATTTCGAGGACAAGGACGACATCTTGGTCGCCGTTCTGACGGCGATCGTGACCGAGGATGCAGCGGATTACGCCGAAGTCGCCGATCATCCTCTCGCCGAACGTCTCGAATGGCTTGTCGGGCGGTTGCGGCGGGTGGGTCCGTTGGTGTCGACCGTGCACGAGCGTGCGACCAAGTCGGAAGTTATCAATATCTGGCACAACGGCTTTCACTCCTATTCCGAATCGCTCTTCTCTGCCGATATCGCCGCCTCGGGCCTGTCCGGGCCGGACGCGGACGCGATGATCCGCATCGGGACGTTTGTCGTCGAAGGTCTTCTGACGCACGCACCGTCGCCCGAAGCATCTAGGGCGGTGATCGACCAACTCGTCGACGCGATATCCCGAGGCCGCTCTCCAGAGCCGCCCACAGTGGATTGACCAGACCGAGCTGAGAACGCAGATCTCAGCTCTACTGCTCCGAGTATCGGTGCCCATAGCCGGGTTGCCGGATCGGCATGCCTCTGGGTGACGACCGGGTAGCTGTATCCGAGCATCTCCGCGGCGAGTGATACTGGCGCAACCCCTTACCTGTCTCGTTCAGCGGATCAATGATTCATCGGATGCATCATCGGCGCCAATGGTGGTGTAGCTGGGTTTCTCATAGGCGTCACTCGTGTAGCACAGGTGCTACACTGGGTTTATGGGCACTGTGGGTTTGCGTGAATTGCGTCAGGATGCCTCTGATCTGGTGCGGCGAGTGGAGGCCGGCGAGGAGATCACGATCACCGTTTCTGGACGTCCCAGTGCGCGGTTGGTGCCTGCGACGACTCATACTTGGCGGGCCTGGGCCGATGTGGAGAAGTTGTTCGCCGGCCCTGCCGACCTGGAGTGGGCCGAGGACACGGCCGCGGTGGATCACGGTGTGCGTGATCCGTGGGAGCCGCAGTGAGGGGCGTTCTGGACACCAGTGTCGTCATCGCCACCGATGTTCAGCCGATCGCGGGGGAGTTGGCACTTAGCGCAATCACCGTGGCCGAGTTGCACTTCGGCGTGCTGGTGGCCAAGTCGGGTGCTGCGCGTGCCGAACGGTTGCGGCGGCTGTTGTTCATCGAGCGGACCTTCGGCGCGTTGCCGGTCGACGATGCGGTCGCCGACAGCTACGGCAGGGTGGCAGCCGCGGTCGTCGAGGCGAGCCGCCAGCCCCGCGCACGGTCATTGGACCTGCTGATCGCCGCCACCGCCCATGCCCACAATGCCCGCCTGTACACGCGCAATCCGTCGGATCTGATCGGGCTCGACGATCTCGTTGAGGTCGTCACCGTCTGAGCCATGAACAGAAAAGGGTGTGTTCTAAGCTCGCGAGGTCTCCAGAGCGGGGCCGTTCACACGAAGCCCAGCTCGGTGAAGATCCGATCGGTGCGCTCGGTGACGCTCACCCTCGGTAGAACGGTGATGGTGTAGCCGAGTTCGTCGTAGGCACCGAGCAGGCGCGAGTATTCGCCGACGGCATCACCAAACCCCAGTTGCCATTCGTCGTCACCGACGTACAGCTCTCGCCAGGGTAGCGTCAGGAAAACCCGCTGGTGGTAGCTCTGTAGCTCGTCGACCGAGCACCAGGATGAGCCCGCGTAGTGGCGTAACGCCGTGTTGGCGTCGACTAGGCCGCGGTCGAAGAACACCCACTGGCCGTTGTCGTGGCCGACCAGATCCGCGAGCGCTTCATCGATGCAGTGTTGGGCGAAACCAGGGCCGTCCAACCACGGCAACGCTTGACCGCCAACACGGAGCTCGTGGCGAACCACCCGGCGGCCTGGCTCGTCAACCGGGGGGAAGCCGCGAGACGCTAGGCGTTCCAGCACAGTAGATTTGCCGCCGCCAGAGCGCCCCGACAGAACTGCCGCGCGCGATGGTTGTTGCATATCCGCCTCATATGCACAATGCGCGAGGTATCCGTGAGTAGCCGCAGTGATCACAGTTCCGAGCAACTGTGCCAGACGATCTGAGACAAACTGCCGATACGGTGCGTGACACCGAGTCTCAACCGGGGAGGCAGAGTCCGGTACGCATCAAGGGGTTTGAGACCAGCGTGTGTCTGACGGCTGCCGGATTCGTCGGTTGTTGCTCCTTCTGTTCGGGTTTGTTGATCGACGAATAGGGGAATTTCGAGAGCCAACCCCCGCGCAGCCGGTGTTGGCGGGAGGTTCAAACGTCCCGCCGGGCCGAATACCAGCGAGCCCGCCGCGCGGCTGTCAAGTGAGGCTCGAACGGATGGGAACGGCGAGACCACCTCAGGTTCTGGCGCGGAGGAAAGCCAGCACTGCGAGGACGCGGCGATGGTCGTCGTCGGTGTCGGGAAGGTTGAGTTTGGTGAAGATGTTGGAGATGTGCTTCTCGACGGCGCCGAGGGTGACGACCATTTCCTTGGCGATGCCGGCGTTGGTGCGACCTTCGGCCATCAGGGTCAGGGTCTCGCGTTCTCGCGGTGTGAGGGGGTCGAGTTGGTTACTGGTGGCGGTGCGTGTGCGGACGAGTTCGGAGACGACCTCGCGGTCCAGGGCGGTGCCGCCGGCCGCGACGCGGTGCAATGCGTCGACGAACTCGACGATGTCGCTGACTCGCTCCTTGAGGATGTAGCCGAGACCGCCGCCGGGTGAGTCGAGGAGCTCGGCGGTGTACACGGGTTCGACGTACTGCGAGAGGATGAGGGTGGCCAGTGCGGGGTGCTTGGCCCTCGCGGTGATCGCTGCGCGAATGCCTTCGTCGGCGAAGGTGGGAGGCAACCGCACGTCGATGATCGCCAGATCCGGGTTGTGCTCGGCGACGATGTCGAGCAGGCCCGGACCGGTGTCAGTGACCCCAACGACCGCGATGTTGACGTCGTTGAGCAGGGCTACGAGCCCCTCGCGGAGCAGCGCGTGGTCTTCAGCGATCACTACGCGCACGGCACCTCCGCATGCAGGTGGGTCGGCCCGCCGGGGGGCGAGGTGAGATCGAACGTGCCATCCAACGCTTCGACACGCGCACGCAACCCTTGCACACCGGTGCCGGTCTGGTCGACGCAACCGGGGCCGTCATCGGTGACGTCGACGGTCAAGGCATCCGGGGCGAACGCGAGACGCACCTGCACCGCGGCGCCGGTCGCGTGCTTGGTCGCGTTCGTCAATGCCTCGGCGACCACGAAGTAGGCGGCGCTCTCGACCGCGGACGGCGGCCGGATGCCGTCGCTTGCTCCGACGACCTCGAGGGTGGCGCGGCCGCGCTGGGTGAGTGATTGAACGGCCGCGACCAGGCCACGATCGGCGAGCACCGGTGGCGCTATGCCTCGGGCGAGGTCTCGCAGCTCACGGATGGCCAGGTTGGCTTCCCCTCGGGCAGCGCGTACGAGCTCGGCCGCCTTGGGTTCGTGAGCGACAACAGCCTCGGCCCGGCCGAGCAGCATTGTCAGTGCGACGAGCCGGGCCTGCACACCGTCGTGGAGGTCACGCTCGATGCGGCGCAGCTCCGCGCCCTGCGCGTCGACGGCTTGGCGGCGCGTGCGGCTGAGTGTGTCGACCCGCCGCTGCAGCTTGCGGGTCCCGAAGTGGGGCAGCTCATCGCGCAGGTCGATGAGTGCGTGCAGGCCCAGCACGACTCCGAGCCCGATGACAGACCAGAGCACCCATGGGCCCTGCGTGCCGGTGAAGGCCCATACGAACACCAGAGCGGCGGAAAGGGTGCCGGTGACCTCCAGGTGCCTAAGCTGTTCGGGATCGTCGAACACGCGCGGATCGAGGTTCGCTGGTCCGGTCGCGGGCATCACGTAGTCGCCGGGAACCATGTCGACGCCTGCGAGTGTGACGGATTCTTGAACGCGCCAGGGCACTGCCTCCCCGCCTGCGATAGAGATGGTGCGGAGTAGTTCTTCGATCGCGCGGGGGACCTGGTCGAGGTCCTCTCGCAGCGCGGACCAGAGGTCGGGGCTCGTGAGGAGTTTCAGAACCATCTTACTCAGCATGGTCGCACTGGATTCGAAGCCGCCGAAGATCATGCCGACGACGACGATGGCACATTCTTTCTTGGTGAGGTCTCCTGTTTCGATGAGTGCTGAGACGAAATCGCTTCCGGGAGTACGTGCCCTGTCGGCGATAAGAGTGAACACATATTGGCCAATTTCGGTGAGCATCGCGGTCTGGGCGGGCTGGTCTGCACTCGAGTCGGAGAGCAGCGTCTGAACCCAAGATGCCATTCTGCTGGCGTCTGAGTAGGGAAGTCCGAGAAGGTCGCAGAGGACGCGCAGAGCGAAAGGCTCGGCGATGTTCGACACGTAGTCGCATTGCCCGCGATCGGCCATGTCGTTGAGGAGGGTGACCATCGTGTGCTCGGCTTGACCTTCTAGAGAAGCGAGCTGTGACGCGCCGAGTTGTCGCAGTATGGCTCGGCGCAACTTCACGTGGTCATGCTCGTCCATACTTCCGATGGCGCCGGAGAGGATTTCGCTTGCTGTGAGGCGTGGAGTTGCGTCACCCGTCATCCCCGTGCGAGTGAATTTCTTACTTAGATACACGGTGCGGACGTCGTCGTAGCGAGTCACGAGCCAGCAGGGGCCGCCATGCGGCAACTGCAGTTGAGCTACGCCGTAGGGCCCAGCGGCCACATTTTGCATGATCGGATCAAGTGTGAGGCTGCGCGGCGCAGTGGACGGATAGTTGTGGGCGGGGCAGTTGGGCATCGTAGCTCTTTCATCTCGTCGGCATCGGGCAAGGGGTAGTGGGCCCTGCACGAGGAGCTGAAGAACCCACGGATCACCACTTGTGGGCATCCGTGATCACGAGGGTCGTGCCGGGTCAGGTGTTGGCGTCGAAAGTGGGGGTGTAGGACTCGTCGGTCTCGTTCCACTGTTTGGGGCTGCTGGCCGCATCGAGGCTTCCGGCCATGTGAGCGACGGACCCGGCTACGCTGATGCCGAAGCGGCCGTCGCTATCCCACATGGTTGCGGTTCCTGCGGCGATACCGTCAGTGGACATGTGGTTGTCGGCTTCGATACCCACGATTTGGCCGACCGGTAACCGACTCAGCAAGATGGTTACGTCATGGTTGATGAAGCCGATTCCCCGGTCGCTCCAGCTGGTGAGAGTGTTCGCTAGTTCTCCGACCATCGCAGCGCGCACGAACGGGGTGTTGTCCGAGTCGGCAAACAGTCGGGGCTGGTCAAACCACAGCCGTTTACGACCGGCGTTCTGGTGTTCAGACATCGACGTGCTCCATCCGTCCGGATGGCCGTCACTGCCCCACAGAATCCCGGGCTGCGGAAGCGCTGCGAGAATCGGCTCCGACAACGTCATGGACCCACTGTCAGGTTGCCAGCGTGTTCCGGCAGGGTCTTGAGTTGGCCGGATGGCTACCATCGACGCGCGGGCGACGGTGCGTTCACCTTGCCGGACGACGACGTCAGCAATCCTAATGCTGCGGCCTTCTCGTATGACCGTGGTCTCGGTCTCCAGTGGTGCGTAGGCGGCTTGTCGGAAGATGTCCAGCGTGAACTTTGCAACACGGAAATGTGTTGCACTGCAATCTCTTTCCAAGACATGAGCGGTCAATCCAGCGATGGCCGAACCGTTGAGCGCCTCGGGGGACCACTGGCTTTGTGAGAACGGCAACGGACGGTACACATCACCGTCACACTCGAAATAGGCCACTGAGACTCCCGTGTTGTAATCATCAAATACGCTGCGTCCCAGGCTAGTTATAGCTCTTGGGTAGTTCAATCGAAATCGTGACAGGAAGCTGCCACAGTGTCCCCGGATGTCTGTTTCCCCATGATGTTGTTGGCGGCGTACTGACCGGGGGAACGATGACGAATTATCTCGTCGAGAAGTTCGTCGACCCGGGTGTCGGTCATCCGTCGGTAGCCTCGTTGGGTACGTTCGAACACGGGCTCATCGCATTGCCAGGCTTGCCGGCGCAGCGAGGGTTTGTCGATTTTCATCGTGGCCGTGATCGGCGTCTGAGCGCAGATACGGATGAACTGCGGCATCCATTTTGGACTCATGTCGGACTGGGACTGCAGAAATGTGCTGAAACCATCGATGTCAAACTGTGTTCCGTCGTGCAATTGAATGGACGCCATGACCTGATCACCGGTGCGGATGTCGGGGACGCCGTAGACCGCAGCGGCTGTGACATCTTTAGACCGCATCAGGATGCGTTCGATCGGGGCTGCGGTGAAGTTCTCGGAATCGACACGCATCCAATCGCCCGTCCGCCCAGCGAAGTAGAAGTTGCCGTCGCTGTCTCGGTATCCGAGATCCCCGGTCCAGTAGTCTCCACCGCGGATGCGTTCAGCGGTTGCGTCAGGATTGCGGTAGTAGCCCTCGAACAGAGCCGCACCACCACGCGAGACGATTTCACCGACTGCGTCGTCGGCATTGATCAACGTTCCGCCGGCATCGAATGCGGCAGTTGCACAAGTCGTTCCGTCTGGACGGAGAATTTCTGGATCGTGTCCGGCCTGTGGCCGGCCGAGCGAATCGGCGGGGGTTTCGGGAGTGCGGATGATGTAGCAGGCGCCCTCGGATGATCCGTAGGACTCGAAAAGGGGTGTCTGGTATCGGCGAGTAAACTCCGAGCGGTCACGTAGGGAGGCTTCGGTCCCGAACCCGAATCGGAGTTGGTTATCGGCCTCTAGAGGGCTCTCGGGTTGAGCAAGGATGTAGGACAGGGAGCGGCCGACGTAATTGAAGAATGTGGCACCGAAACGTTGAATGTCGGGAAGAAATCCGGAGGCTGAGAAGCGTCGCCGCATCGCGAACGCAGCACCTGATCGTAGACAAGGACCCCACGCAGACATCAGGGCGTTTCCGTGGAATAGCGGCATGGCGTTGTAAGCGACATCATCAGGACCGAACTCGATCGGATTGAGAATGCACATACGCGCCCAGCGGCCCGTGGAGCAGGAAACGGCTTTGGGTGCCCCGGTCGAGCCGGAGGTGAACAGGAGGAGTAACCGTGTGTCGGGTTGGCTGGCGCTCACCGACAACGAGGGGGTAGAGACCGTGGCGGCGGCATCGGTAGGCATCTGGAGTGTGGGGCAGTGCAGGCTTGAGGTGTCGAGCAAGCGTTCAGTGGCGGCGTCAGTGAGCACAGCGACGCAGTCGCTGGTGGCTACGTCATGGGCCATCGCCTCACCGCGCCGAGTGTGATTGAGTCCGACGATGGTCGCCCCGCAGAGCATTGCCCCGGCGATAAGGAACAGGTAGTCCGGTGTGTTCTCCATGAGAACGCCTACATGCCATGGCCGGTCATCGATCGGGCGTAGCTCGGTGAGTAGATCTGTGCGGTGAGCGGCCTCGTGCACCAGTTCCCGCCACGTCCACTGTTGGTGTTCGAATTTCAATGCCACCGTGTCGTCGGCTGCGCGGGCCATCAGCAGACGACCCATAGTTGGGGGGTCGCTGCCTACGTCGGCCATGCTGATGTCCATTCGTTGGGCGTGCTGAGGATCACCACGTGAGGGGGAGTGCTGTCAGTGAGTGCAGGACTTCGCCGTCAGTGAACTGGAGGTCGGATACAGGTGTGGCGAGTGCGAGGTCTGGAAAGCGGTGCGTCAGTTCCCGCAGTGCGATTGTCAGTTCGGATCGGGCCAGATTCATGCCGAGACAAGCGTGAGCACCTTTGCCGAACACCAGGGTGGGAGGCGGAGCACTGCGTTCGAAGTCCACCCGGTGTGGGTCGCGATAGATAGATTCATCGCGCATTGCGGAGCTAGTCGCGATGGCAACTGCTTCACCCGCTGATATACGGCCGGATGGGAGTTCTACATCCTCGGTGGCAAGGCGCAGCGCAGCGCTAGGTCCCATCACCAGCAGTCGAAGCAGTTCGTTGACAGCGTTGGGCACTAGTTCGGGACGGGCTACCAGCTGCGTCCAGGCCCGACGGTCATCGGAGAGAAGTGTGAGCAAGAAGCGGGCCAGCACACTGGCAGTTGTGTCGGTTCCTGCTGCGATGAGGCTAATGATCAGCCCGATCAGTTCGCTGTCGTCAAGGTAGTCACCGCCATCACAGGCGCCGATGAGATCGTCGATGAGCCCACCTCCAGGTTGGGCACGCTTACGGGTCAGCAGGTGCGCAATGTACTCGGCGAACTCAAGGATCAGCTCTGTCCGTTGCTCGCCGGTTAGTGCGATGCTCGAGACAAACGCGTTGGACCACTCAGCGAACCGGTGAGAATCACCCTCCGGGATGTCCAGGACCCGGCACATTACCCGGGTCGGATACGGCAGACACAGCGCCGACACTACGTCGGCTGGCGATCCCTGAGCGACCATGGTGTCGAGAAGATCGGTGACGATGACTTCGAGCACATCGTTCCATCGTTGAATACGTCGAGGCGTGAATGCGGGTGCGACGATCTTGCGGATGCGCCGGTGTTCGGCTCCTTCCATGTTGAGCAGGCTGGGCTCGTCGTAGTGAACCGTCCTGGACCGGATGGAGACCTGGTTTAAGCCACCTCCGCCTCGGAGGCGACCTGCTCACCGTAGCGGCTTTCGTACTCGATCGGCGAACAGTAGCCGATGGACGAGTGCAGTCGGTCGGTGTTGTACCAGTGCACGTAGGCCGCGGTCTCGCGTTCGACTTCGGCCCGGTTGCTCCAGGAACGATCTCGCTCAATCAGCTCGGTCTTGTACACACCAATTGCTGATTCCATGAGGGCGTTGTCGAGGGCATCGCCCACCGTTCCGATAGATCCGATGATCCCCGCCTCCCGCAATTCCTTACTGAATGCGATCGACGTATATTGACTTCCCGCATCGCTGTGATGCACCACACCCGTTGCAGTAAAGGAGAAGTCGGATCTGCGACGAGCGAACAATGCTTGCTCGACGACACTGGAAACCAACGGCGTTTCCTTGCTCGACATGACCCTCCACCCCAAGATGCGCCGCGAGTACACATCGACGAGAAATGCCACGTACACAAATCCGGCCAGCGTCCAGACATATGTAAAATCGGCAACCCATAGCTGGTCGGGACGATCTGGTGAATCCCATTGCCGCTGAACATGGTCGGGATGTCGTGGCGCTGTGTCGTCGCGTCGGGTCGTTACCGTGCGGTGCTTACCGCGAACCACTCCGGAGATCCCGCAGATTCCCATCAGTCGGGCGACCTGATCGCGGCCCATCGTATGGCCGGCGCGCCACATCGCATGCCACATTTTGCGCACCCCGTAGACACCACGCTGGTGGACAAACTCCAGATAGACGGCATGCGCGTCGTACGCCTCGGTCAGCATCGCAGCCGAGATCGGACCCGCCTTCTTGCGGGCGTAGTAGGTGGACGGGGCGATCTGCATTCCGTGCTCGGTGAGCACTCGGCAGATCGGATCGACCCCGAACCGGTCCTTGTGAGCGTCGATGTAGTCGACGATCACCGCAGTCGGCGGTCGACCTCCGCCGCTGCGAAAAACGCTGACGCAGTCTTCAAAATCTCATTGGCCCTGCGCAATTCGGCATTCTCCTTGCGCAGCTCAGCAAGCTCGGCATCATGTTCGGCGACAGTCTTCGAACCGTGCGCCGCAGCGACTGGCATGTCCTTGTCGACCCAGTTACGCAGAGTCGCCGGGTTGATATCCAGCAGCGCGCCGACATGCTTACGCGCCGCGAGCTTGGACTCGCCATGCTCGGCGCGCCGGTCCTCGTACATCCTTACAGCCCGCTCACGGGTCTCCTGGTCGAACTTCCTCGGTGCTGCCATGACCACATTCTCCTGGTGAGATCACGGCCTCCACCAGACCCAGGACGGTTCATAGTGACTGGGCCCCAACGTGAATCGAGGGGACCCAGGTGCAGTCAGGTCATGACTAAGTCGGTGGTCAGCCAAGGCCAGTGCCGCGTCGTGGTACTTCACGACCAACCGGGCGTCATGCCCGCTGGCCAGTCTCACCGTTCCCAGCGGGCACTGTGAGCGCCGCTCGGCGTACTCCGGCGCTGGGTTGACGCCGTCGAAATGAAACGGAAACGCGGGCGGGTCGTCACGGCGCTCGTCATCGGCCCGTAGCCGCGCAACGCCGCGTTCGGACAGCTCATAGCTCATGGTGATCCTTCCACCGTCAGGTCATTGCTGTGGGAGTGATGATGGTCGTTGCTGGCCCTGTTGTGGAGAGGTGAAGCCGCATGTGGCAGGTAACTGTCATATTCACAAGCGATCGCTGCGATCGCCGTAATCGCCGTGCTAGCTGTCTATTACGGCCAATTCGCCGAATCGACGCCGAGCGATTGACGATCAGCAAAAGCATGGTCTCTAAGTCGACTCGCTCCATCGCCGAGATTGACGCACCCCATCGCACCGTTGAGTACTGCGATCAGAAAGAGGAACACTCATGGCACTCACATCAACAGAGTCGGACAAGATTGCCGACATCTACGACCGATTCACCTCGGTGGACGTGCAAGGCAGCAATCTGCATTTCGGATACTGGGACGATCCACGCGCCGACATAGCTGTCGAGGACGCCACCGATAGGTTGACCGATCTGCTCGTGCAACGTCTCGACATCGGACCGGACAGCCATGTTCTCGATGTCGGTTGCGGCGTCGGAGGACCTGCACTGCGAATCGCGAAGACCACCGGTGCACGCGTCACCGGAATCTCCATTAGCCAAGAACAGGTCGCCATGGCCACTGCTCTGGCCGACTCCGAAGGGCTGTCCGCGAGAGTGTCATTTCATCAGGAAGACGCCACCCAAATATCATGGCCACCCGAATCGTTCGACGCAGCTGTCGCCGTTGAATCGATGATGCACATGCCTGATCGTGAAGACGTCTTCGCCCGTATCGGCCACGCGCTACGGCCAGGAGGGCAGCTGGTCATGACCGATACCGTCCTCCGCGCACCCGTGCCGGCCGACAAGCAAGCGGCGGTGGACCGGTTCTTCAGCAGCTTCGGCAGCTCGACGATACCGGTGGAACAGTATGTCGGACTCTTGCAGCGATCAGGGTTCTGGTTCGACGAGATCGTCGACGTCAGCACACACACGATCCACAAGGCATGGCAGGTTCTCGCCGCTCGCATCGTCGAGCTTCGACCACAGCTTGAGGCACTCTACGATGCCGACATGGTCCGCGCCTTCGACCCCTCTGATCTACTGGATGTGCCACAGATCGGCTACATGATCATCGCCGCGCACCGCCCACGTCTCTAAGGCATTTGAGCAAGTGCAGCACCCGCGCCGGAAGGTGAGTAGTACTAGCTCATCACGGGCATGCCTTCGACTGAGGACGACCGGAGGCCGGGAGCGCGGATGACAGGTGTACCCGCACAGTAGCTCGTGCAGCTCGACCAGCTTTTTGCGGTGGCCGGTAGGATACCCATCTCGGCGACCCTGACGCCGAGCTCGAATCGGGTGTCAACACTGAAGTAGTCCATCAAGTCGGCGACTCGCCTGCGATAGGTGCGCAATGAGACCGCAACCTGGCGTGCCGCGACTTCGTCCTTCAGGCCTGCATAGAGCGTCGCGAGCACTGCCCGCGACATCGCGGTCCAGGGAAGCTCAGTTGCGTGGTTGGGGGGCTGCACGTGCTGTCCATGGCCTACTCATTTACCCGCGTCTCACAGTGGTCGCCGGGCTACTTTCCGATGATCGGAAATCGGGATCGCTACGTCCGTGCACACGGCGCATAGTGAGGCTAGTCACATACGAAATACGCGGAGACGGAAGAGGAACGTTATGAGTGGATCTGTCCTGGAAGCCGCTGCCGCCGAACGGCGTAGCGGGTCGGTCGTCGATACGATCACAGCTAATAATGCCGCTCTGTTCAGCGAAGGGCACGACGCCGACCGGATCGGCCAACTGCCGGACTCGACTGTGGCTCGGATGCGGCGGGCCGGATCAATCAGGATGCTGCAACCCCGCGAGTTCGGCGGAATGGAAGCCGAACCGCGAGAGTTCGCCGAAGCCGTGATGGCCACGGCGGCGATCTCACCGAGCGCCGGCTGGGTGCACGGCATCGTCGGGGTTCACCCGTGGCAGTTGGCAATGGCAGAAAAATCAGTGCAAGAACAGATCTGGGGAGATAACGCAGACCGGTGGATAGCCTCGCCATACATGCCGAACGGAAGAGCGATCCGGGTTGCGGGGGGCTACCGGATGTCAGGACGATGGAGCTTTTCCTCCGGGACCGATCACTGCGAGTGGGCATTCCTCGGAGCCATGCCATATGACGCCGATGGCGTCATGGATAGCCCACCCCGGATGCTGCACGTCATCATCCCCCGTTCGGATTACGAAATCATCGACGACTCTTGGGATGTTGTGGGCTTGCGGGGCACCGGATCGAAGGACCTTGTCGCCGAGGGCGCATTCATCCCCGACGAACGAGTGATGGAGTACGACGACCTGATTGACGGTTCCCAGGTCAGACGATCTGGCCGTGAGCAAACGCTCTACCGGATGCCGTGGTCATGTGTGTTTCCCCTCGGCATCACCTCGGCCACCATTGGGATCTGCGAGGGATTCATGGAGACAGCACGCACCTACCTACGTGAACGTATCGGGTCGCAAGGAGTCGCGGTACGTGACGACCCCTACGTCCTGTACCAGGTCGGCCACGCAGAAGCGCAGATCGATCAGGCTCGCCAGAGCTTGATCGCCAATGCCGAGGACATGTGGCGCATTGTCGAAACCGGTGATGATCCGACCTTCGCACGTAGGGCCCAAGGGCGGCGAACACAGGTCGAGGCAGCCTGGACCGCGGTCCGTGCTGTGGACGATGTCTTTGCCCGCTGTGGTGGATCTGCCCTGCGGATGGACAAGCCCATCCAGCGGTTTTGGCGTGATGCGCACGCCGGCCTTCACCACGCCATCCATGTGCCCAGCACCGTCTTTCACGCAACTGCGTTGTCAGGACTCGGTATCGACCCGGACGGACCACTACGGGCGATGATCTGACCAATCAGACCAGCACGAACACACGAGGAGAAGCCTGGCCATGGGAGATATCAAAGCACTGGGGTACCTGGCTGTCAGTACGACCGACCTCGAGCGCTGGCGAACTCTGGCCTTCGATGTGCTTGATCTCGGACAGGGAGCCGACTCGAGTAATGACGTTCTGTACATGCGGATGGACGAACGCGCCTACCGCCTCATTGTGGAGCGTGGAGAATCGGATTGCTTGACCGCGATCGGGTGGGAGGTGCGTGACGAACTGGCACTCGACCGGGTGCGGCATACCCTGCATAGTCACAGCATTCCCAGTCGCGATCTCAGCGACGATGAAGCCCACGCCCGCCACATCGACGGGGGCATAGCACTAGTTGATCCAACCGGACAATCTCTCGAGATCTTCCATGGTGCCGGCCTCGACCATTCGGCAGTAAGTACAAAGTTTCGCACCGAGTTCGTCACCGGTTCACTGGGGTTGGGTCACATCGTCATTCCATCCACCGACCATGTGGCAACCATCACCTTTTACCGCGACGTACTCGGATTCCACACCCGCGGTGCGTTCCCGTTCCCGTCGGCCCCTGGGATGCCGCCACTGCGAATCCAGTTCATGGGCATCAACCCGCGACACCACAGCCTCGCCATCATGCCCGCTCCTCAGATGGGACCTGGCATCGTGCACATCATGGTTGAGGTCTCGACCATGGACGCTGTCGGTCAAGCGCTCGAACGCTGCGGTGAGTATGGGTTCGCGATCTCATCGACGCTTGGCCGCCACACCAACGACAAGATGCTCTCGTTTTATCTGCGGGCCCCCGGTGGCTGGGACATCGAGTACGGCTACGACGGACTGAGTGTCACCGAGGATCACTATCTGCCGGAACTGATCTCAGCTGACAGCTACTGGGGTCACGACTGGTCCGGCAGTGAACCGCTCGCATGTACTCTTCCTCCAGATGCGCCGCCGCAGTCCTAAAAGACAGCAATCTGAGCCGATCCTGTAACCCTAGCCGTCAGTGCGAGGGCAATTTACCAGTACCCGTCGGGATCAGACTCCGGAGACTCCGAGGGAATGATGGCCTCGGCAACACCGTGATCGATACTGGCCGACAGACGTGGACAGGTCGGCATCATCGCGGTGTGTCCGCCTTCCCGCCGGACACGTTCGAGCTCGGTACAGCGCGATCTGGCGGCAGCATTCCACTGCACGCTGGTATGAAATGAGCTGTACTTCTTCACCATCACACACGCGTGGCAGCCTCGGCACTCGATCTCGGTCATCCCACCGTGCAGGTAGTGCTCTCGATCGCGCGCGGTGGCGCAGTCGAGAGCATCCTGGCGCTGCGGATCGCTGGTGAAGTCAGGGGCCTTGGCCCAGCCGGACACTCGGACTATGCGCCTGTCGCCAGCCCGAGTCACGGTCAGACCTCGGCCTTGTCCGCGGCTGTGTCCTTCTGCCGCTGCAGGTTTTCCTGGATCTCGATATTCCAGCTCTCCAAGGCCTTCTCAGTGTCGATCTCGTACTCGAAACGCTGTGTCATCTCCTCGGTGACATCGGCCTTGTCGACGAAGAACTGCTCATACCAACGACGCAACTGATAGACGGGGCCGTCTTCCTCAACCAAGAGGGGATTGTCGATACGGCTCTTACGTTTCCAGATCTCGACATCCTGGAGAAAGCCGACCTCGATCCCCGCCACGATCTTCTTGGCCATCTTCGCCGCTTGCTCAGCCGTCAGCCCATCGGGAATCTTTGCCATCACGCCATACATGAGCACGAACGAGTTCTGATCGATCGGGTAGTGGCAGTTCGTCATGATGGTGTCGATCGCGTACTCGCCGTAGTACTGGACCATCGGATTGAGCATGTAGGAGGGGCCGTAGTACGCGGCGATCGACTCCATCCGGGTGTCCCCGTAGGCGGTACCCAGTTCGATGTCCGGTCGGCCATGCGAGTTCATGTACTGAGCGGCGACCTCGCCTTCGAAGACGTTCTTGAAATAGTCTGGAAGGGCGTAGTGCACATAGAAAAAGTGCGCCATGTCGACGACGTTGTCGATGATCTCCCGACAGTTGGACCCCTTGATGACGATCTGATTCCAGGTCCACGAGGTCCACTGCTCGCTGGCCAACTCCTCCAACTCCGGGATGCTGCACTCTTCCGGCGGCGGGTCGCCCTCCGGGTCGTTGTAGACGAAGACCTGGCCGTTACGCTCCATCGTCGGCCACGCCCGTGTCTTCGCCAGCTTCGGATTGCGTTTTGCATAGGGCACCGTGGCGCACCGGCCATTTCCCTTCCACTGCCAACCATGGAACGGGCAGGCAACGTTGCCGTCCTTGACCTGCCCCTGACTTAAATCACCACCCATGTGACGGCAATAGGCATCGAGCACATTGATCTCACCGTCAGCACCCACCCACACCACCAACTTGGTGCCGAAGATCTCCAACGAGTGAGGCTTCGCATCGGCAAAGTCGTCGACCAAGCCCAGGCAGTGCCAACCTCGGGCGAATCGAGTCGGCGCAACACCTGTATCGATCTCTCGAACATCGACGTCACTGGAACTGGGCTGCGACGAGTGGGTCGTCGCGCCTCGCGGTTGCGGTGACATGGACCTCTCCTTCTATAGGCGCGCAGAGAACGTGATCGAACCGGACCAGACTACTAGAACGTGTTGCAGTTTTGTGTTACAAATTTGCAACTCAGACCTCCATTCGCGACTTGCAGCAGCATAATTCGCCCGAACCGGACACGATAGTTAGTGAAGAACACGTTGCAGTTTCAAGAACCGTGTGACTCCGATGGTGCGTCACGTCATGCCGGGGCGAGGCTGTCCCGTGCGTCGAGCTCGGGTACGAGTGGTTGGTCCACCGCGTCTCAACATCCGCAGTGCGGCCATTCATGCTCAATTGACCAAGGCGGCGGCGCCGTGAATGCCAGGCTCGTTGCCGTTCTCCCACCGTCCCGGCTCTATGGCGTCACGCACATCTCGACCGCACAAGACCCGGTGGGGATTAAGCTCCCACATCCAAGCGGATTAGTGATTCATATCACATCGAATAAAGGGGTGCAGCAGCGATGAGAAGTCGAGATAGTTCGCTGATCGGAATCCTGGAACGAGTCGACGTCATCCTCGAAGTCGTGGCCATCGAGGGTCCGGTGACGCTCTCAGAGATCACCCGTCTGACCGAACTACCCAGGACCACCGTGCACCGACTGCTCGAGCAGATGATCCAGCAGCGGTGGCTGCTACGCATCGGAAACGACTACGAACTTGGAGTGCGCCCTTTTGAACTCGGTGCGGTAGCGCGGCAAGGACACTGGTTTCACCGCCTCGTGCACCCTCACCTCGAGGAACTCCGTGCACGAACCCGACTACTCGTACATCTGGCGTTCCTCGACGGTGACTCCACAATCTGGTGGGACCGCATCGGCGAGGTGCCCATCAGCCTGGTCCCCACTGGAATTGGAGCTCGAACGCCCGCACATCGGACCGCATCAGGCAAAGCGTTGCTCTCTGCCGAGGAGGATGAATTCCTCGACCAGCACTTTCCGGAGCAATTAGCCCAAGTCACGGCAGGCACCTGCAACACCCGTGAAGAACTCTCGGCGCAGGTGCATGAGGTCAGAAACATGGGCCTCGCCTTCGACCATGGCGAAAACGTGGCAGAACTTGGGTGCATTGCCGCTCCCATTCTTGTCCGACAATCGCCAACTAGTGACGGCCACCACACCGCCGCATCAGTGTCTGTATGCGGACCACTCGAACGCCTCGACAACGATCGGCGACTGTCTGCAGCCCTATTCACCTGCATCGCCGGCGTTCAACGCGACCTCGCGCGCAGCCCGGTGGCCATCGACGACTGAACTTCCACTGATCGGAAGTTCCAGGGACGTGACTCAGGTCACGTTCACTACATTGTCATTCGCACCAGTGATCCAAAAGGAGGCCACCGTGACCCAAATGGCAATCGATGACGATGTCCGCGAGATCGAAAACGCCGGGAATCCAAAGCGATTCGCTCGGGGTTGGCACTGTCTGGGCTTGGTCGACGAGTTCCGGGACGGACGGCCTCACCAAGTGAAAGCGTTCGGCACCAGCCTCGTCATCTTCGACACTCCTGAAGGACTCCGCGCACTCGACGGATACTGCCGGCATATGGGGGGCAACCTGGCCAACGGAACCATCAAAGGCGACTCGGTGGCATGCCCATTTCATGACTGGCGGTGGGGCGGCAATGGCCGATGCACTGGCATCCCTTACGCAAAACGAGTACCAGGCGTTGCCAAGACCCGGGCATGGCCGGCGATGGAGCGTAACGGCCAGTTCTTCGTCTGGCACGATCCCCAGCGATCCCAACCCACCGACACGGTCACCATCCCGCCCATCCCCGGCTGGGACGCAGGCCAATGGAGCAGCTGGAGTTGGCAGAAGTTCGAAGTCAACGGTGCCCACTGCCGCGAGATGGTCGACAACGTCGTTGATATGGCGCACTTCTTCTACGTGCACATGGCATTCCCACATTACTTCCGCAACGTCTTCGAAGGCCACGTCGCCACCCAATACATGCACAGTCGCCCCCGGCCCGACATCGACCCTGAGAAGTCCTACGGCGACGAAGACTCGATACTTCGCTCTGAGGCCTCCTACTACGGCCCCTCCTACATGATCAACCCGCAACAACTCGAAATCGGCGGTCAGATCCTCGACGCTGTACTGATCAATAGCCACTACCCGGTCACCGATAACTCATTCATCATCAACTTCGGCGTCGCCACCAAACGACAAGAAGGCGTAACCGCAGAAGCCGCCCGAACCGTCGCGGACTCTCTCACCTCCGCACTGTCCTACGGCTTCGGGCAAGACCTCGAAATCTGGCGTGACAAAGCCCGCATCGACAATCCCCTTCTGACCGAACAAGATGGCCCCGTCTATCAGCTACGCCACTGGTACGAGCAGTTTTATGTTGACATCGAAGACGTCACGCCGAGCATGACCGAACGCATCGAAGTCGAGATCGACACCGACCACGCTGTCACGTCGTGGAAGCGCGAAGTAGCAGAGAACCTGCTGGCCACCCGGTCATGATCGGCAGCGAGACGCGTGTGCAATGCCCAGCCTGCAACCAGCACGCGGACATTACGAAGTACTCGTCCGAACACACAGTGACTCGATGGGCAGAAGGACACGACAAGTGCCTACAGCTTAGTCGCGGAGTGGACAGCATCGGATCGGGCCGCTGTCACTTGATGGCAGCGGCTGTCCGAGGAGCGTTCGACCAGGGCTACATACAGGTCATCGAACGCGAGCCTGGCACCTGACGCAGTGCTGTTGCGGTTGGGGATGGTATGGATCGAGACGCCCAGCCTGAGGTATACCGTCTCGTGACAATGCTCGTTACTCACCTGCCTGTGCAGGAACTGGTTTGAGCCCTTCTGCGTGGAGTCTGCGAGCTGACGGAACGCCTCTGCTCCGGTCTTCACCGCGCGGATGAGGCTGGGGGCGTGTTCTGCCGAGATTGGCGGCGAGGTTGGAATCGCCCGTTTGTCGGCGATGTCGTGACGTCCTCGACGTCCTATTCGGTGGACTGTCGCAGTCGGCCGTGTGGGGGACGGTGAAGGCATCTCGTTCGATGAACGCTCCTCGATCTCGGCGACCTGCGGAAACTTCGACCACACCGCGCCGATCGCCGCATCGGTCTCCAGCTGGGCGGTCACCAGATCCTCCCGCAACTGATGCGCCAACTCCAGCTGCACCCGCACCACCTCGGGCAACTCCCACCGATAGTGGACGCCCATGGTGATCACCGTGACCGCCACCGAAGCCACCCCTCACTACCGCACACCGACCCGACCCGGTTGTCGACTCTGCCCGCTGTGTGCGTCTAAGTGTCATGTCAACGCTTTGTGGTGCGCCGCTACCTTGAGTCCTGAATATAGTCGCGACAGCGCGGACCGATGATCACCGCTCCGACCCAGCCGCGAGGGGGCCCGAGAGTGCGATCGAACTCTTTCCTCACGTACACCCTGTCCGCGCCCCGACCGCGCTGTATCTTGCGATGATGTACCCGGATTCTCCGGAGAATCGGCCCGCGGTCGATCCTCACTGGACTCAGCCGCTGCCACCGGCACAGCCCTACTACGACCCACGGTCGCAACCATTCCCGCCCCAGCAGCCGCCGGCGCAGTACTACCCGGTGGCGCCGATCTATCAGTCCCCGCCCGTCGTCGTGGTGGGGTCGACGAAAAGTGTCGGCCTGGCCTTCCTGCTGGCGTTCTTGTTCGGCCCGCTCGGCATGCTCTACTCCACCGTCGCCGGCGCACTCATCATGATCTGCGTCAGCATCCTGGCCTTCTTCGTGTCGATCTTCACCCTCGGCGTCCCGATATTCTTCGTCTGGGTCGCCTGCATCATCTGGTCGTGCATCGCCGCCAGCAACCACAACGACACCCTCCGCCGCCACACCACGCCCTACTACTGAGCCACACCGACATCGACCAGCGCGCCACGTCTCGGCGGGCTGGGCGGTGCTCGGTATCGATAGCATCAGCGGGGATGCGAACGCCGAGCCGTGAGGGAACCCCGAAGATGTCGCGGACACCGGACGAGATCGTGGAGCAGTGGCGGCAGAAGCGGACCGAGGGCTGGACCACCAAAGCCATCGCCGCCCACTGGGGTGCGGCCGAATCGACGGTGCGCCACCGACTCGGCAAGACCGGCAAGCGACGCATCACCGACGAGACCGTCGACCAGTGGCGGCAGAAGATCACCACCGGCTGGACCCTGGAGGACGTGGCCGCCGAATGGCAGGTGTCGACCAGCACCATCTACCGATACCTCGGGCCACTCGGGCTCCGGCGTCGCAACTACGACCCGCTGACCATCGAGGACGCTGTCACCGCCTACAACCAGTGCGGAACCTCCAAAGAGGCCGCCACGATGCTCGGTGTGGGGGAGAGCGTCGTCCGGATGCGCCTCTACGAAGCCGGTATCCGTTCCACCTACCCCGGCGGCAGCGGCACACGCGACCGGGCGGGCATCCCGAACCCACCCCGCGGCACCCGCCGGGCCGACCGCCCCTAGCCCCGCCGATGCCGATCCCGGCCTCGAGGCGGCGATGTCGGATCGAGTTCTCTCGCGTCAAGAAACTGCGCTTCTACACTTCCGCGCATGAACGAACTGCTACGGGTGTTTCTCTGTCTGGTGTGAGTGGTTGCGTTCGTGGCGTTGACCGGCGGCCTCGCATGCATCCTGGCCGCGAGGGACCCTGACAACACGATTGACCCGATTCCCGCCATCGCCGGCACCGCTGTCGTGGCCCTCGCTCTGATCGCCGACACCAGCCTCATCGTCAACCTCGGCTGACCCGACCAGAGACCAGCGTGGGACGGGGTGGGGTCGATGTCTTCCCCATCGACCCCACCCCCGTCAACGAGTGGATGACCTGCTCGAACGGAACCCCACCGATACGTCGGAACGCTCCCGGAACACGCCGTCCACCGCCGACGACCCTACCACTACACTCGAATATATGTTCGATATATCGATGTGGCCTGACCGGAGGACACTGCGGCTGTTCGAACCACCCCGATCGGTCATCATCGACATGTCGATCACCGATCCATCCTGCGGGCGACCGTATGCGTTCGCCCCGACCGCGGTGTCATTGCGGGTGCGCGTTCGTCGCCCGGATCGAACGACACATGCACGGCCGGCAACTGGCCTGGCGCCAACTGTCTTCTCTGCACCATGTACGACGTGGTGGATAACTGGCAGCGGGGGGATGGCCGTCTACTACGACGCGTAGTTTTTACTCGATAGAGCAAGATCGCCGAGGGTGGACTGGTTGATGACCACTTCATATCGGTAGATTCGGTTCGGACCGTTACCTTGGATGGAATGCAGGCACGTCGACTTCTCGTTCTTTTCTTTGGGTCTGTGTTGGCGCTATCTGGGTGTGGAGCACTCGACACATCCGACGTTGGCCCGCACGACCTCGATGAAAACCAGGCCCGAGCAGCCTTGTCCGAGCTGCGGGTCGGTGTCCCGGAGGGGCTTAGTTTCGCTGCGGGCGTCGGATACCCGCCGGGGTTTGTGGGGAGTACGTCGTACTACATGCGTTTCGACACGCACAGTCCCGCGGCGACAGTCGTCGCGGAGCTACCCGAGAAGAGCGGGCTGGGGAGAACGCACAAAATCGACTGCGTGAGTCCCCTGCTTGCTAGCCCGTCGCTACGGAAGATCGGACTGAGGTGTGCTGGAGTCCGAAGTGTATCGGTGGCGCGTAATGACAACATGCCTGCGGGCGAAAGAGTTTCCATGGGCGCGGAGGCGATTGCCGTGGTCGACAACGGCCCGGCAGCGCAGTTGTATGTGATTGCAGAGGGCACATGAACACACGGGCGCACCCTGGAAGTCAGTACCTCCGGGTGCTCCCGTGTGGCTGATCAGCGAGCTAGCGCAGACCTGACCATGCAGTCTTTGATCCCGATCCCCTCACCGGGAACCACTTCGCGATTCCAAGCTCGAAGCCTTCAACTGCGACCTCGGCACCATACTGGCCGGGGGCCGTGTCCGAGCTTCCGCGGGCGAAGTCGTAGGAATCCTGAATGTGTGCCTGCTGCACGAGTTTGACCGGATGCTGGCCTGCAAGACCAGGCCGGGCGACAACCACGGTCGTCGCTGCCATCTGGTACCGGCCAAGAGACTGGACGTGATCGGGGATGACGCCCGCAGTCGGCTGCCAAGAAGGTGACGTAATGATGGACTTATACGGTCCCTTTCTCTGATCTGCCCGCTCGATGGCTTGTGCGACTGCTTGGTCCCTGTTGGCGGCCCTGATGACTGCTGGCGCTAGTCGATCAGGTTCTTCGTAGTCGTTGGTTTCATCTTCCATCCAGAGGTCGAGCGTGCTCACCGGCAGTGCGTACGTATTACCGGTGTGCCCGTACAAGCGCGTCCAGAGGTCCAGGGCAGTGGGCCTGTCTTGATTGTGGAAGTAGGTCGCGACCACCTCGGCTGCGTCTTCGTTCTGCTCCCGCTTCGTGCCGTCGGGATCGGGGACGGACGCATACCCGTCGAGGTTCGGAAATGCAGTGTAGGGCGGGTGTGCATCGGTTTCGGCATCAGTGATCACGTCGGAGTCAACAGGTTGGTATCCCTCCAGATTGCCGTCCCACAGCCGCAGGGTGCCGTGCTCGAACTCTTGAGAGATGTTGTCTCCCGTGTAGACCGGGTCACCGGTTGGGTAGCCGAACGTGCCCGCCTCGTATCCGAGATAGCCCCAGAAAAGATAAAGGGGGCCGTACACCGGGTGCGCTCCGGTTGTCGGGCTCCAGTAAATAGCGCCTCCCTGGAACGTGTTAAAGCGCCCTTTGCCGTCAGGGGCCACAACCTCGTCAGTAGTCGGGAATCCGAGAACTCCGATCTCCGCATTCATGGCCTGCCACTTGTCGTAGATCAACCCCTGGATCGAGTGTGCTCCGGTGGCGACCGACCA
This sequence comes from Gordonia sp. DT218, assembly GCF_049847105.1. NCBI lineage: Bacteria > Bacillati > Actinomycetota > Actinomycetes > Mycobacteriales > Gordoniaceae > Gordonia > Gordonia sp. DT218. The sequence goes on from NZ_JBNCNS010000006.1 coordinate 188,529, forward strand.
GTAGATGTGGCCGCCCTGGAACTCTTGGCGGCGGCTGACGCCGTCGGACAGGACGATCTCGTCGGTCTTCGGGTACTTCAGGAACCCGGTCTCGTAACCGTGATCGCCCCACTTGAACAGGAACTCGTGGGCGACGGGATGGGCGCCGGTGGCCGTCGACCAGTAAATGTTGCCACCGATGAACTCTGAGCGTTTGCCGGTGTTGCCGGGGTTCGTCAACTCGTTTGACTTCGGGTACAGCAAGAAGCTCGTCGGTCCGCCCATCTGATTGTACTTGTCGCGAATCGCACCGCACACCTGGAAGGTGGTGGGCGGATATATCTGGCACCCGCTTGCTGCCACGGCCTGAGCAGTCATGGTCCCGGTGCCCTCTGGTTTGTTCTGGTCGTTCATGATCGATTCCCATTCTCTCGGCCGCCGCGCGGCGGCGATGTAAGACTCAATGTGATGAGCCACTGTCAGACTGATACCGATCGCTGACAAAAGAATGGGTGCACGGTTTTCAACTGGCTTCTATCTGCATTTATCTGTCGAGGACACATGTCTATTACGAAGAGCGAAAGCGTCTGACATTTCGGGCAACCCGACGCGGAGCTCTCCTAAACGAGACCCGGCGGGACGGGCTCGTGTTGCACGTTTGGAACCGGGCGGCGGCGTGGAGACTCAGCTGCACGAACCCGCGTGTCAGAGGGTTCGGGTACACAGGGTCATGCAGAGCATCAATGGTTTTCACTTAGCCACGCGGACGTACGTATCGAGTGCCGAGGCCGGGCCGGCTCGCTGAGCAAGCAGCAAGGGAGCGCTGGCTACGTTGGTGCATCGCTGTCGTTCCGAGCCAATTCGGCAGTCCGAAATAATTCACAAAAAAGGAGTTCCCAAGTGACCGATACTCTATTCGCCGACATTTCGGAGTGGCAGCCTGTTATCGATGATTCATACCCTTATGAATGGTTGTCGATCCGTTCGAATGACGGCACATACCGCGATGTCAACTTTTACGCCAATTGGGATATAGCGCGTTCGTGGCTTGACTCAAGGCGGTTGCGTGGACTGATTGTCTACTGCGTGTACCGCCCCAACTGGAGCGACGTACTCGACACTCACATCGCGATGCAGGGCGAGAACCGGCCTGATGTGGTGTCGATGGTCGACGTCGAATCCTGGGGAGGAACGATCTGGGGTGACAACAGCGATGAGATCAACCGTCTCGTGTGGGGGATAGGAGATTGGCGCGGCCCACAAATCGATGGCCGGCCGCGGCGAGTGATCGGCTACGTCAACCCTAACGATGTCAACATCTGGCCGGTCCGGCCACCGATCGGATTCGTTATCCCGTCCTACGGGTCCTACCCGTCGTTTCCTCCTGGCACCGAGGACCTGGAAGCGCAGATGATCGCTCATCAATTCACTAACGGTGAGGGCTACGGGCACGGTCTGCCCGAAGGTTATGGGTCGGTGACCTGTGACATGAACGCCGCCAACGGCTACGACGCCGAGCAACTTCGTACCGCCACGGGCATCGACGCCCCAGCATCGACGCCCTAGTGCGTTGGCGCTCTCACGATATGCGCGTCCGCCATCCTGCCGAATGTCCCAATCGATGAGCGAGTGCAAATGCATGCTGACAACAGCGCCCATCTGAACGCCGCAGTGCAGAAGCGACACAGCAACACCCGCCGCAAAGCACTCGACACGCTCGACGAGCTGCGCGACCAGCGTCAGCTACCGGTGACCGTCTCCGGGCTTGCCCGCGCCGCCGGCGTGGCCCGCTCGTGGATCTACACTCAGCCCGACATCCTTGCCCGCATAAAGGCCTCCAACAGCTACATGCGACCCGCTCTCCCGACAGCCGACGAGCGGCCGCGGCATGATCCCGCACATCAGCGCATGAAGGCATTGCTCATCGAGAACCAGAAGCTTCGCGAACAACTCGCTCACGCTCATCGCCAACTCCGCATGCTGCAGCGAAACGGGTTGTGATCTAGGATGTGATTGAGGAGGTGATTGTTGATGTCGTTGACTGATGCACACCCTGACCTGGCGGCGTTCAATGACGTCACCCGCATGTCTGATGCGCAGCTGGTCACGGCGTTGCGTGGGGTGTTGGGGGCGAGGTTGGTGGCTTACCTTGCCGGGGTGAAGGAGACTCGTGCGGTGCGGCAGTGGGCCGATGGTGCTCGCTCGATCGCGGGTTCGGCCGACCGTGAGCGGTTGCGTATTGCCTATCGTGCGGCCCGGTTGATCACCGAACGTGACAGTCCGGCGGTGGCGCAGGCCTGGTTTCAGGGCCTCAACCCGGGGCTCGAGGATGTCTCACCGGCTCGTCTGCTGCGGGAGGGCGACCTCGATGTGGCCGGCCCGGCAGTGTTGGGTGCTGCCCGTCAGTTCTCTGCGGTCGGATGAGTCAGGCGCCCACTCCCGCCGGCCCGATCACACTGGCTTCTCATTCGTCGACCGTTGTTCACCGGGTCGGCTACCGCCCAGACGCGTGGCGATGGACTCCCTGGCAATACGCCACCAACGGGCGGTTCGGTGGCCGGTGGGACGACCCTGCCGGTGTGTGGCGCACCCTCTACGTCGGTGACACCCGCCTGGCCTGCTACCTCGAGGTCCTGGCCTGCATGCGTCCCGACCCCACCCTGACCGCTGACCTCGCGGCCATCGATGACGAGGATGAGGACGCCCTCCTGTATCCGACGCAGCCACCCGGCGTGATACCGCGGGCGTGGTGTGATCGGCGCATCGTCGCCTCGGGTGCCTTGTACGGCGAGTTCGTCCTCATCGGCGACATGCACACCCTGGCCACCCTGCGTCGCGGGTTTCGGCCCCTGGCGATACAGATGGGACTCGACGACCTCGACGCCGCCGCGATTCGCGATGCTCGCCCGCGTGCGCTCACCCAGCGCATCTCGGCATCGCTGTATCCGTTGACCACGCGGTCGGCCGAACCGGTCACCGGTGTTGAGTTCAGCTCACGTCACGCCGACAACCGACGACTCTGGGCAATCTATGAACGCCCCGAAGACCCCGACATCACCCCAGCCATCACCCCCGCCCCCACCCACGACTGCGTCGATCCCACCGACCCCGAACTCGTCGACGCCATGGTCCTGCTCGACCTGCACTGGGCCGACTGACCCTCAGCGCACAGCAACGTGAGGTGATCACTGAACATCTCGGCCGACGCTGCGCCCAACCGATCTGTGCCCCGACGCGGCGAGAAGGTAAGCCGTGTGCGCGATGTCAGGGTTTGTGCAGAATAGGGCGCCCGGCACGGGGGGAGGCCGGGCGCCCTTGAGTTCGCCGGGGAAGCGAACACTCTGATCATAAGCTTTGCTGCACAGCCTGTCTCGCCAAAGCGAGTGATGTGAGACATTGCTCGACTTCCGCGCGACAGCTCGCCCATATGCGCACGTCCGCGACAACGATCGGGCAGTTGCTCTCCCGTGCCCCACTTTTCGCTCGATAACACCCGGACGTTGCGGCTAGATCGGTCCCGACCCGGACCCGGAATGCACTGACGAGCCTGCCGTGAAGCCCGGAGCGTGTGCTGTTCGACGTGGCTAGATCAATCGGGCCGTTTGCAGACAGTTGGGCAGCGTGTCTGCCACTCTGGGAATGCGGTATCCAGAAGTACGAGTTGCGTGTGCCGGATCTTGGGGCAATCGGTGGGGAGAAGGCGACAGGTGACCGGTGACTGTTGACTGCGTGAGAGTGGGGTGGCAACCGACGTTGGATGATCCTGTCTGCGCTTCTCCTGGTGACGGCCTTGGCCGCGGTGTGGGCGCGCGCAGACGCCGCCCCAGGCTGCGTCGTCGGTGCCTGCCCCCCCGCTGGATCATGGTCTCGGGGTCGGTATCCGGTCTGGCGGATGCGGGGCTGCCGCAGTCGGAGCTCGACGACTTGAACGACCCGTCAATCCGACGCCGCGACCGTGGCACCGCCAGCCACCGACGACTCCAGATTCCACCGGTCACCGAGACCGAATTTCGTGAACGCGTCACCGAGGGTCACGACCTGCCCGCTGCCGTGCGGCAAGACCTCGAGGGATCGCAACCGACGCTCGCACCGCTGTTCTCTCGATCACTGAACATCGAGTTCGCCGAACAGTGTTCGGGCTCAACGATATCGCTACCAAGCGGGCACACGCTCCGGTGATGTTGGTCCTCGACGGACACCGATCCCACCGGTGATGGCGTCGTCGCTTACGTCAACCCAGCCGAGCACACGTGCCAGCCCCGGCGTGCTGACTGATCCGGGGATCTGGCGGCGCGATGCTCGCCGGTCGGTCACACTGACGAGACCATCATCTTTGGTGGTGGGTGACACATCGTCTGGGAAGGCAGCAGCATGGCGGGCACATTCCACGTCAAGAAGAACACCGGCGGGCACTACTACTTCAACCTGGTCGCCGCCAACGGCGAGGTGGTCGCCACCAGTCAGGCCTATTCGTCGAAATCCGCAGCGGTTCAGGGCACCACCGCGGTGCAGCACGCCGCCGCCGACGCCACCGTCGTCGAAGACGACGACTGAACTCAGCGGGACACAGCCGGGCCGGAAACACGGCACGGGAAACGCCGACGGGATGATCCAGGCGCAGCGTCGCGCGGGTCGGGAGCGAGCCGACCAGCGCATATTCATCGGACCTCGCGGGGTGTCTGGGCCCGACAGACGCGGTGATTATCGGCGGGCGCCCTTCGGGGAATACTTGTCTCTAGTGCGCCGCACGATGGCCACGATCGATGGCCGGTTGTTTCGCCTCGGCTGCGATCTCGGTGCCAGTCGGTGGGATTGCCATGAGAAAGCCTTTGGCCCGAGGGCTCAGTTTCAGTCGGCGCTGGTGATGGCTGGGAAGGGCCGCGGGTGGGGGTGATCTTCGCAGAGATGGTCGCGGGAGGTCCGCCGCGTTTCGATGGCTGTCCAGGCGTCAGCGAGTGCTTCGAGCCAGCGGGCCACGGCAATGGTGTCGGCAATGAGCGGATCGTCATTGACACCGGGCAGCCGCGCCGGGAGGTGCTCGAAGTCCAGCTCGGCTGGCAAGGTCGGCCAGCTGATCGCAGCTCGGGCTGCGCCGGCGGCGGTGCGGCTGCTGTGGTGGAGGTGATCGAGTCGCTCGATCTCTCTGGTGATCGCCTCGTGCGTCGCATGTGCGTCCAGCGTCAGACAGGGGACGGCGAGATCGGGAACCGGAGTGTTGGGGAAGGGCAGCACAATCCGCTGACTCAGAACATGTGTGACGTCGTCCTCGTTGAGGTCGACCCAGGCGCCGCACAATCGGGCCAGGGTGAGGTCGACGGTGCAGTCGGTGTACCAGATCGCGGTATGCGATCCGCGGGTATTGATCGTGGCGATACCGGATGCGGTCATCGAATGGTCCTCTCGTGCACAGCATGGTGGGTCCGCGCGGGTGCTCCGCTGTGCCCGGTCATACTGAGGCTGCCGCGACGCACTCCGGACACCGATATGGGCGGCGGCCACGCATGCGTGGCCGTTCCCAGGTGCCCGAACATGCGGTGCAGGTCAGGATCTCGACCCCGGCGTTCTGTGTGGGTGATGGTGGTGTTGGACGGTCGTTGGCGGGCGAGGTGCGGCGACAGGATTTGCACAGCCGGTTGCGGCGGCTCGCGGTCCAGGAATCACCGCAGCGCTCGCAGACGCAGGCAACTCCGTGGTGGCGCAGCACCGACACAGTCAGCGGCTCGCCGGTCGAAGCGGCGGTGAGGAAATCGTCGAGCGTGGCGATGGGGATACCGAACTTGTGGGCAGCCTTGGCTTTGCGGGACAGGGTCGCGGTATCGGCGGCAACCAGCAGGTCACAGCCCTTCGCGGTCACCGAGTCCACTGGGGTGAGCCCGACGTCGGTGGCGACGGCGTGCAGGTGGTCGCGGGTGAGAGGCCGGTCGACAGTATCGGCGTCACCGGTGAAGCACACCGACAGGCCCGCGGCGAGGACGAGCGTGTCATCGGAGAAGCGGTAGGAGTTGGTGCGGGCAGTGACGAGCTGCGGCTCGAGATCCAGCAGGGCCGCCACCCGCACCAGTTTGTCGAGCTCGTCGTCAGTGACGACGCCGTCGTCAAGAGCAGCGTCGGTCAGCGCGGTGAGGAACTCGCGGTGGGCTCGCGAGACGTCGGGGCCATTGAGCCCGAGATCGTGTGCCAGTTGGTGCAGTTCGGTGCGCTCCTGGGCAGTGAGTTGCAGATCGGCGAGGGCCTGGTCGAGAAGGACCACATAGCCGGCGACATCGGTGGTCGCGTGGATAGTGCGGGCCAATTCCACCAGATACGGGGACGGCTCCACGATGGTGGTGGCGGCGTTGCGGACCAGGAGGCGGGTCGGCGTGGCGGTGCGGATGCCGGTCGTTGCGGGTACCGCGGCCGCCGGGAAACGGTCGGCCACGGTGACGAGCAACCGGGCAGTCGCACGGGCGTCGGCGATGGCCCGGTGCGCGTCGTCGAGGGCGATGTTGTGCTCGGCACACGCGGCGCCAAGTTTGCAGCCGGTGACTGCCAGCGTGTCCAGACCGGTGCCCCAGTCGATCTCGATCCCTGCTCGCCGCAGTTCCTGGCCGATCATGCGGGTATCGAAGGAGATGTTGTGTGCCACCACGACGACCCCATCGAGGCGGGTCGCAATCGCAGTCGCCACGTCAGAGAACGAGGGTGCATCGGCCAGCATGGCCGCGCTCAACCCGTGTATCCAGGTCGGGCCGACATCGCGGTGGGGATTGATCAGGGTCTCGAACTCGTCGCGTACCGCTCCGGTCTCATCGAGGGTGACGATCGCGATCTCCACCACCCGATCGGCATGTCCCAGGCCGGTGGTCTCCACATCGATCACCGCCACCCGCGCACCATCACCAACCAGCGTCCGCAGCGGTGTCGGTACGCTCCCTTGCGGTCGCGCTGACGTTATGGGACTTCCGGTGGACGGCACCCCCGCCGGGGTGTCATCGGTCGGCTCGTAATCAGCCCTGACCAACTCACCGGCATCGGCACCGCTGTCGACGGTGATGTGCTCGATGTCAGTAGGGGCGGAGGTGGGCACGGCGGCGTGTGCGGGGACCGACGGGTGGGTCACCGATGTCCACACCGATCCGTCGAACCACCGCCACGTCGCCTCATGCCAGGGATCGGCATACCAACCAGCGGCACTACTGGTAGCACCGGTCCAATGAGATCCGTCAAACCACCGCAGCGGCGCATGGCGCCACGGATCGGCATACCAACCAGGAGCTGCACTCGTCACCATGGTCCTCCACTTCGATTCTGCGACAAAACGGTACACATCGACTCCGACGTCATGTGCCCGTTTCACCCGGGACCCGGTACCTCATGCGCAGGCATAAGCGTTCTGCACTCATCGGTGCTGGCGAGGGCTCATGGTCGACATAGCGCGTCATTTTCGACACGGCCGACTTCGAACAGCGACCCGAACACTCGGACGGACACACCTTGAGAAGACCAAGACGTGGCGCCACTGTCAGCTCTTGGGTCCTGTCACGGTCGAGGACTTTTGTGGATTCTTCTGGGGAAGGCGAGTGCATGATGCGCCTGGGCCTTGCGTGGTGGGCACCGTCGTCGAACACCGGGACCAGCACGCCTTCATGCAGGTCAGATTCGCCACGGCCGACCGTTCGGCCTCGTGGCGAAGAACTCGCGCAGCTCGGTGTAACGCGATTGTTCAGGTGTGCGATACATCGTTGCGTTCCCCGGACAGTTCACTGGGGGCGCATTCTGGGAAGGCCCGTTTTCCCGCCGTTCAGCAATGCACGTCACCAGTACCGGGCCTCCAATCTCCTGATGACGTGAAGCTGAGGACACATGAAAACCCATGTACGCATCGCTCTGGCGGCAACCCTGCTCGCCGGACTTCAAATGATCGGTAGCCCAGCGGCTTTCGCCGCTCCCGACCCGGCTGGCCCGGATATGTCGGTGACCACAACCACCACACCGGCAGCCCCGACGACTCCCACAACGGAGACCTCCGTGCCGCCGGCGTCGGCCGGTGACACCAGCAGCACACCGGTACCTGACGTGCCCTCCTCCGAGGCTCCGTCACCGCCGGCCGAGGAGAGTGCTGCTCCCGCCGAAATACCGTCGGCCCCAGCCCCATCGACTACAACACCATCTACGGCAGCCCCCGCAGAAAAATCGGCGTCGGCCGAATGCTCGCGGGGCCGGTCGGGGGACCGGACGAATAAGAAGTGGTCAGCGACCGCTGCGCCGAAGTCGACGATCGCCCCAGGGAAGATGCGGTCGGACTGCGAGACGGTACCGAAACCGTTCACGAAAGCCGATGCGGACAAGGCCGAGGTGATGGAAGCCCAGCTCGCGACGGCCTCGACCAGCCGCGCCGCCGCCGTGACAGCCGGATGCCAGGTGTACTGGCCGGCACCCTATGAGGTGTGTGGCGTCATCCGCGACAAGTACAACCAGCTCGGCGGACCGAACAGCTTCCTGACATACCCGAAGACGAACGAGCTCACCAATCCCGACCGGGTGGGCAAGCGCTCAGAGTTCCTGGGCGGCAACATCTACTGGCATCCCTCAGTCGGTGCCCGACCCGTCGCACACGACTTCCTCACCAAATTCGGCGAGAAAGGCTACGAGAGTGGATATCTGAAATACCCCACCACCGACGAGATCATCCTGTCCGACGGCACCAGCCGCCGCCAGGAGTTCCAGGGCGGTTCGATGTACTTCAGTTTCCAGCCGGGCGTGGGTACGCATGTCATCCAAGGAAATATCCGTGACTACTGGAGAGGTCTCGGCGCAGAAGCGAGTCAACTCGGATTTCCGATCACCGATGAACTGCAAATCGGCGACAAATTCTATTCCAAATTCCAAGGCGGCACGGTCTACTGGTCTGCCGCCAGCGGAATTGAAGTGGCTTACGCCCCAGCCAATTACTTCCGGCGTGACGCATCCGGGGAACCCTGTGATCCTGTGATCGACACCGACGGCAGCTGCGGGATCAACTTCAACTACGCTGAGATCCAGACAAAGCTCACTCGGTGCATCTCTGGAGTCGCCACCCCGACGGAGATTGTCTTCGGTATTGTCGGTAGCTCCAAGTTCCCCAACCCGCTACCGGTCACCTGCGGCCAATACAGGCACATCGACCAAGATCACGACATCGAAGAAGACCGGGAGAGAGGTCTGCAGTGCATCGGACTCACCTACTCGATGGGCATGCAGAAGCCAAAGTCGGAGATCACGACTAAGAAGTACGACGGAATCAACTGGTACAACTCCAAGAACCTCAACATGAGGAACGTCATTCTCTACGATCCGACCTATAACGACGATTATCGCCACACCAACACTCTCATCACTGCGTGGGCCGGCAACGGAGATGGCAACGACTGGGGAGGATGTGTAAGGGGCTACATGAACTGAGAAGGCCGAGCCTAGCCCGGTAGATTCATAGCGGCGCTAACCGCGTCGCCCCGGTGGGGCTGGTCACCAGCCGTGGCCCGCCCCACCGTTCCCTCCTCAACTAGGATTTGTATCCAAATGCAACTTCCAGAGATCGAACGTCGTATTCTCGAAAGCCTTGTGCGCGAGGGTGGTCTGAGTGTCGTGGATGCCGATCAACTTCAACGTTCGGCCCCTCTGGCTCGGGATACCTTCGATGAACTGCTATTCCGGGCGACCCGCTTCGCCTTCGACGAAGGCGACTGGGACCATTTCGAACGCGGGGTCACCCAGTACAGAAATCTGACCCGCCACAGTTCGCAACTCACTCCTCAATTCATCCCGCCAGCGCTGTATAGGCTCGTCATCTCACAAATCGCCGACTACAACGGCAATTATGGCTCCGATGAGCCATTGGCTGACGGGTCGCGAACGTTGACCAGGCGCAATCAGCAGGTCGGCGAACGACTCCTCCTCAGGGTGGGCGGCGACTACGGCGACGGAGTCGGGGCGGCCGGCAGACGCACATTCAGTCACATGATGGCTGCACGGATCAGCGATGGGTTCGCTCATCCCGCTGTCGGAGGTCACCTGTGGGGCAAATATCTGGCCGTACAGACAGGGCCGCTACCCGGTGGCCCCCACGTCGCCATCATGAGGGACATCGGTCGCCTGAGCCGGGAGTGGATTTCCACGCCAGCCGAACGACCCCGCATCGAACGGACAATCCTCGACCACGCCCACCGCCACAGCTGGACCGGACCGGACATAGAACGGTAGCGCAGTTGTGACGGACTGGACGGACCACGAGTTTCTCGAACACCTGTTGCTCTCGACGAAGTCCGGTTCTTGACTGAGGAAGGTGTTCATGTCGCTCAGACCCGCAACCCATCGGTCATCGGGGCGGGCGGATGGGACAGCTGCATGGACAGGTGACATCTGATCTGGGCTTTTCACCGACCTGGGCGTGGAGCGCGCGCGGATCTTCGATGACGCAGGCACATCATGATGGCGAGGTGCATTTTCGTTTTTTTCGAATTACACTTGGAGTATGACCACTCTGCTGGAGCACACCGTGCTCCCTGACACCGACGGCGGCGACGCGCAGCAGCTCGACGCGCTGCTGGCCGTGCTCACTGCCGATCGCACCGTGGTTGTGCGCGCCGGCGAGAGTTCCGTCGAGCTGCCCGACGAGTTGCGGCAGATCCTGCAGACCGTGTTGACCAACCTCACTCAGGGCACCGCAGTGACCGTCGAGCCGCACCGCACCCTTTTGACCACGCAGGAAGCGGCAGACATCCTCGGTATCACCCGGCCAACCCTCGTGCGGCTGCTCACCGACAACGAGATCCCGTACACCACTCCCGGCCGGCATCGCCGCGTGCATCTCGCCGACGTCCTGGCCTACCAACAACGCATGCGCACCCAGCGGGCTGATGCCCTGACTGAACTCGCCGCCTCCGACCCCGGCTCTTCTGACACCGGCGGCTTCATCACCACACGCTAGTCCGTGACCGCTACTTTCCGCGTCGTGCTCGACGCCTGCGTGATGCTGCCGCAGAACCTCAACAATCTGCTCCTCACTCTTGCCGAGCTCGACCTATTCACGCCGGTATGGACGCCACACCTGCTCGACGAAGTGCACCGCAACCTGACAGGCACGCTCGGAGTGAGCGCCGATCAGGCCGATCACCGCATCACCCAGATGCGCCGGGCATTCCCGCATGCCACCGACCACAGCGGCGGCTACCTCAACCTCGTCGACGCAATGACGAACCACCCCAAGGACCGACATGTCCTAGCCGCTGCCGTGGCCGCTGGTGCGGCGCTGATCGTCACCGCCAACCTCAAAGACTTCCCCGTCCGCGCCTGCGACCCGCACAACGTCACCGCCGTACATCCCGACGACTTTCTCCTTGACCAGCTCGACCTCGATGCCGCTGGGGTCGTGGCCGCGATGGCCGCGGTCACCGAGCGCAATCAACACCCGCCCCGAACTCCCGGTCAGCTCGCCGAAGCGCTCCGTCCTCTGACCCCGAAGTTCGCTGTCGCCGTGCACGAGTTACTCCAGCCCCGTGGATAGGAGACGACCCGAGACCAGCTGCGCGCCCGCCCACGAAGCCCTCGCAGCACGTCGCAAGACGGTGAGCAAGGTCGGCTGACTCAATCGGCTCATGTTCGTAGCCATGCTCGACACTTGCGTGCTGTGGCCGAGCCTGCAACGAGACGTCCTGTTCTCGCTCGCAGCCGAGAATCTTTCCGCCTCCTGTGGTCGATCTTGCCGACTACAGTTGGCACGACATTGGCGCACCCCACTCAGAGACCGGTCGGCATCCAGGCGGAGATAGCTCCAACTGGTCCGCAGTCCAGACTCCATGCACTGACGGCGGAACCACCCAGAACTACACCCCTGGCGGGGAGCCGTGGACGTAGATATCGAGGGGCGCCCCGACACTGCGGGGCGTGGTCTCTCGGAGGAAGACGGACACCTTATGTGTGACGCCGGATTCGATTAGACCTGACCGAGGTTAGGCCTTGTAGCGGAGTGCGGTGGCGACATAGACCACCCGCTCCGCTACATCGCATCGTTTGGCCTGGTGGCGCCTCCGCCCAGCCCCCGCCTGTTCAAGGCACTCAGGTCCAGTAGGGAGGTGCAACGTGGGGGTCATCAACAACGGTGTCAATCCTTGGATCGGCGAGGAGCTGTGCTATCGCTTCTTTGCTTGCGCCGATGGTTGCGTAGTGGGGATCAACATCGTTTGCGATGCACCATGCGCGGTCAGCGGGCCACACGAACGCCGGGTCGGGCATCTTTCCGAATCTTCCGGCGTTGCGAAGGCCCATCCGTGCATTGCATTTCTGCCAGTAGTCGATGTCGTCGGTCGTTCCGTGGAACAAGTAGTAGTCGCGGTTGGGAATTTCGATCTTCGGCGTACCCGGCTCTGGCTTGATCGTTGACCAGCCATCCCATACACAGAAATAACAGTCGTCGGCCGCGACGGTGTGGGGGCGAGAATCGCAAGGACGACTCCGATCAGTTCAGCTTCGATCGGGGGAGGTTCATCGAACCCCTCGTTGAAGTCAACTTCGTTCGTGCTCTGACCGTTGTAGGTCGGGTCTGGGAGAAATCTCAGTCGCGCGTATGCCGGGAACCCTTTCGGCCCACGCGCGGCTAGGTGAGCCCAGTCATCACCTTGGCCTTGGTCAACAAGCCAGCCAGCGGGCGAGAGATCGGAACACTGCACCAACGTCATCTGGACCATTCTGGACCTTCTGCTCGATCATGTCATCCCAACTGCTGCAACAATTCTGATTGCCAGAACCTCTGCAGTGTCAGTGCTACCGGGCTAGCGGCGGAAACCGCGGTTGTGTTTGCGGGCGGGGTGATCGGGGAAGGTGTGAAACCAGCCGTCGATCGGCATGATGGCGAGGAATGCGTCGACCTCGGCCGGATTGGTGGCGTAGAAGGCTTCGATGTCGCGGTCGGACATCAGCTCGTCGATCATTCTGGCCCAGTCTCGGTCGCTGGGGTGCTGGGGGAGTGCCTCGACGATCTCGTCGTAGTCGTGGTCGATCATCGCTGTCTGCGCGCCGTTAATAGCCACGCGCAGGGCGAGTTGTTCGGCGATCGAGCGTGGGTAGGGAAGTGCGCCGGCATCCATGTCGCCGGCGAGGTCGTCGAACGCTCGCGCCATATGGCGTCGCCATGTCGCGTCGAGGTGCCAGGTGCAGCGCGGCAGCTGCGGGGCGACCAGCCACCACCCCTGTGGGTCGACCGGTTTGTCGCCGTGTTCCTCGATCTCGTCGAACAGCATGTCCGCGTACACCCACAACCGAACGCGGAGCAGTTCGCGTTGTCGCGGAGTCACTTTCATCCGAAACGCGGATACCTCACCCACAGTGGTCAGCCCTCCTCGGGGTCAAGAGCCGCCGCGGCAACCGAGTCCAGTGTGCGCGGTGCGGCCGACGCCCACGCAGCACGCAGCCGGGACGACTCGCTAGGACTCAGCCCGCGGCCCACCACACCAGCCACGATCCGCGATACCGCCACCACGCCGTCCAGTGACACGGTGTCCCCCGGCGGGGGATCGGCGAGGTAGCCGCACTCGGCCAGTGCCGTATCGAGGACCATCCGGTACGGGGTGTCGGTCACCTGTGCGACCGTTTCCAGACGCTCGCGTGCCGGCAGGGCGCGAAGTCCTTCGCGGCGCCACAGATTCAGGTTCATCCGGCTCATACCCAGACGCTTGGCGAGGACTGTATCCGACAGGCTGCGGCGCTGCTTGTAGTCGTCAACGATTCCGGCGAGGGAAGGTCCCATGTTGGGTGTCACTGTCTCATGTTGACTGTCACCGGGGGACGTGTCAATCTGTACGTTACAGTGCATGTAAAGCACTACTTTACATAATGTATCTTATCGGCACTTAGGTGAGACGAGTCGAAACAGATGAGAGACTCGTCCCGGTGTGTATCTCAACCGAAACTGCAGGCCACGAAGCATGGATGCTTGCTCGCCCGTCACGGCGACGTGACTCGAGCTGCAGATCAGCGTCGGTTTATATAAACAGATGAGAGATTCTCGCGCACCCTGCTGGCCGTGGTCGGCGTGAATCGTGGTCGACTCCTTTGAGCACACCGGCCCCAGGGGCCTACTCGTCCTACTTCACCACGTGTCGTTTCCGGTTAATCCCCTGTGCCGCACACCATTACATAATTTAGTCACAGTGACGAAATTGGCATGTCCCCAGTGATCGGGGCCGTTTTGGTTTAGAGTCCTGTTGCCCGCGACCTGGGCGGATAGGATTATGAGGATCATGGCTGGACGGAAGCGGAACTCCGCGGAGGACATCGTTCGCAAGCTGCGGCGCGCTGACGAGCTCACTGCGGCGGGCAAGACGCAGGAGGAAGTCGCCGGCGAGCTCGAGGTATCGGAGGCGACCTTGTACAACTGGCGCCGCCAGTACGGCGGCATGGATACCGACGGCGCGAAAGAGCTCAAGGAGCTGCGCGAGCAGAACGGCAAGCTCAAACGACTCCTCGCAGACGCGGAGTTGGAGAAGGACGCGCTGCGCGAGGTCGCCAAGGAAGAATTTTAGACCCAGCTGCCAAACGTCGCGCCGTGGACATGCTCGTCAACACGATGAAGCTGTCGAAACGGCTGGCGTGTCGAGCAGTTGGGCTGCCCCGATCCACCTACGCCCGCACTCCCATCGCCCAGACCCCGGCCGATCCCGATGCCGCGCTCAGGGCGATTCTGCGGGCGTACGCCCGCGAACACCCCGTGCACGGTTTCCGTCGCGCCTGGGCGCATCTGAGGCTCGATCAGGGCGTCGTGGTGAACAAGAAGAAGATCCACCGCCTGTGGAAGGAGGAAGGTCTGCAGGTTCGGATCTACCACCCACGTAAGCGTGCCGGCATCAGTTCCTTTCCCCAGGTGGAGGCCGACGCCCCGAACATTGTGTGGGCCATCGACTTCCAGTTCGACTCTACCGTCGACGGCAAGGCCATCAAGATCGCGTCGATGATCGACGAACACACCCGCTTGTCAGTGCTCAATATCGTGGAACGTTCCATCACCGAAGAGAGCTGACCACGATAAGTGAGGTATCCGCGTTTCGGATGAAAGTGACCCCGCGACAACGCGAACTGCTCCGCATCCGGTTGTGGGTGTACCCGGACATGCTGTTCGACCAGATCGAGGAACACAGGGACCGGTAGATCAAACCTTCGGGGTAGGCGCGGTCGTCGATCCACGATGTCTAATCGACGCTGACCTCATCTTCGTTCAGTGATCCGATAGGGACGTGAGCGCTACTGTGCGGCACTTCCCATACCGCAGTGTTGCCGAGGACTTTTGGCGTGAAGAGCGTGGCAGGTCCCCGATAGTCGGTCCAGGCCGTTCTAGAGCCAGTTCCTACGTGCAGTTGATCAGTCGATCTCGCATCC
>NZ_JBNCNS010000007.1:0-199094 GCF_049847105.1 Gordonia sp. DT218
GGATGCGAGATCGACTGATCAACTGCACGTAGGAACTGGCTCTAGAACGGCCTGGACCGACTATCGGGGACCTGCCAACATCATGGGCATGGAGGTGTCGGGCACGATCGTCACGCTCGGCAACGAAGTCGACGGTCTCGCACTGGGCCAACCGGTCTGCGTGTTGATCGCAGGCGGCGGTTATGCCACGTACGTCGTTGTCCCGGCTGATCAACTGCTCCCGGTGCCGGCCGGTCTCTCGCTGGTCGAGGCGGCGCCTTGCCCGAGGTCGCCAGCACGGTCTGGTCCGCCGGCCTACGAGCAGGCGAGACACTGCTCGTGCATGGCGGCGGCAGGGGCAACGGTACACATGCCATCCAGGTCGGTAAGGCACTCGGCGCGAAGGTCGATGTGACTGTTGGCTCCGAGGAGAAAGTGGCAACGCTGCCGAGATCTGGGTGCCGACATCGTCATCAACTACCGGGATCAGGAGTTTGCGACCGAACTCGCCGGACAGGCCGAAGTGATTCTGGACATCATGGGCGGTAGCTATCTCTCCAGTAACGTTGACGCGCTCGCCGTGTGCGGCCGACTGGTGATCATCGGTATGCAGGGCGGGTTCACCGGCGAGGTCAATTGCCGCTCGTCGAACAGGGTCTGATCCGCCCGGTCATCTCGGCAACCCTGCCGCTCGCGGACGCCGAACGCGGCCACGCAATGCTCGACTCCCCCGCCTCGGTGGGCAAGGTCCTGCTGATTCCCCCAGAACCATCGACAAGTGCGGCCACTGCGCCATGACATCCGACACCCGTTACCACCATGGCGATCTGCCCAGTGCACTCATACGGGCTGCTGTCGAGTTGCTCGAAACGGATGGTGCACAGGCATTGTCGCTGCGCGCTGCCGCACGTCGTGCCGGAGTGTCCACCGCGGCACCCTACCGCCACTTCCCTGACCGCAACGCCTTGTTGTCAGCCGTTGCAGCCGTGGGCTACACCGAACTCGCGCAGGACTTGAACAAGGCCAACCCGGCACCCATCACGTCTGCGGATCTGGCCGCGGTTGCGATTGCGTACGTGAACTTCGCCCTGCGCCGACCGGGTCTCTTCCGGGTGATGTTCACCGAAGGATGTGGCACCGCCAGCCCCGACCGCGTCACTGCCGTCGCGGCAGTTCACGATTACCTGGGTTCGATCGTCGAGCAGGCCTTAGCCGACGCGGCGTCGGAGCCGATGGCGACCGCGGTCTGGGCACTCGTTCACGGCCTGGCTTTCCTCCACCTCGACGGCAAGCTCGACATGTCGTCCGATGCGGCAGTGGCCGAACGGGTTTCCTCGTCGGTCTACGCCATTCTCGGATACTCACCCAAGCCTGATTGACGATCACCGACGTGACTACACGCATTCTGAACGTCGACAGCCCAACGGGCGTAACCATTTCCATGGAACCCTTACTGCCCAAACCTCCCAATTGCGACAAGGCCGGCAAGGTGTGGCGAGTAGATCTGGCGCGAATGGCATTGTTGGAGAACCTCTCTCCCCGACCGAAGTCGACCTCGTCGCTTACGGCGCCATCCACTCGACAGGGTGTACACGCCCGACGACGCCGAAGCAGAGATCAATAAGCGCGGCGTCGGGCTCTCAGATTCGCGTGGTATCACTCTTGTGGTACGACCGCCCAGTGCCGGCTTGGTACAGACCACCTCACGCACGTGAATGGCGACGCACACGGAACAACCAGTGAGGAACGACCATGGCCCGGATCTCCCGACGACTCCGTCGCACCGCTACCGCCGCTATGGCGCTGTCGATCGGCATCGGCGCGGGCCCGCTTGCCGTAACCGCGATGGCAGCACCCCTGCCCAGTCTGCCCATCGGGGCGCCGAAGTACACCGTTGATGTGAACGCGGGCGCCACGCCCGGCTACATCTACTACAGCAGCGGCATCAGCGCAGCGGCGCTTGTGCCCGGCGTCGGCAAAGCGGCCTCGGGAATCCCGGCGGCCAAATCGGCCAACATCGTCGTCGACAAGTCCGGGCGAGAGGTCTGGCGCTACGACCCGCCTGCGGGTCAGGACGTCTCCAATTTCCGCACCCAGACCTACCATGGCAAACGGGTGCTGACCTGGTGGCAGGGCGAAACGGTCGGCGGACATGGCTCGGGTGCCGACTACATCGCCGACGAGCACGGTCATGTCATCGAAAAGCTCGATGCCGGTGGCGCTCCCACCGATGTGCACGAATTCCGGCTGACCCCCGATGGCCGCGCGCTGGTCACCTCCTACCACGAGGTCGACGCCGATCTGACCGCGATCGGTGGCCCGAAGACCGCCAAGATGTACGACGCTGTCGCCTCGGTCGTCGACGTGGCCACCAAGCGTGTGCTGATGCGTTGGAGCGCTGCCCAGCATGTGCCGCTGACGGACTCGACGGTCACCGGCAAGACCCCTGGTAGCGACGCCTACGACCCCTACCACATCAACTCGATCGCCCTCGATCCCGACGGGGACCTGGTGATCTCGATGCGGGACACGTCCACGGTCTACGACGTCGACGTCCGGAGCGGCGCGATCACGTGGCGACTCGGCGGTAAGCACTCGACCTTCACACTGGGACGCGGCGTGCAGTTCGCCTTCCAGCACGACGCCGAGTTCGCAGGCCCGAACACCATTCGGCTGTTCAACAACAACTCGAGCGGTTTCGAGACCGACGGCCTGTCGAGTGTGCAGTGGATCCACCTCAACCACGCGACCCACCAGGCCACCCTGGTGCGCAACCAGACCCACCCCGACAACCTGGTGGCTTTCGCGATGGGAGACGCTCAGCCGATTCCGAACGGGAACACTCTCGTCGGCTGGGGAATGGCGCCACATATCTCCGAGTTCACGCCGTCCGGCAAAATGGTCTATGACGCCCGCCTGCCATTCGGTACCTATCGGGCGTATCCCGCGACTTGGGCACCGACGCGCTGATACGCGGCCGCGCTATGGCCTCCGCTGTGCGCCTCCCCGGCGCAGATCGTATCCGTCGCAGACGATTCACCGACTCTGCAAGCGAACTCAGACGCCACAGTCCACCGATGGCCAGGTCATTGACGCCACATCTGATAGTGCCAGGCAGCGTGCGGTAACGCGCTGGCGCCCGCGGGCGATTTCGGTGGGGAGACGATGATGGTGGCCAACGGCGTGCGTGCGCGGAGGCCTCGGCGGAGGAACGGTGTGCGTGAACGGTGTGGGCAGCGCTGCGGGGGCTGTTCGTCGAATGACGACGCAGGCGCACAAAGGTCAGGGCCCGCGGTTCAGTTGGACCGCCGTCACGACTTCGCGCCCGGGAGGTGAAGGCAGATGCCCTATCTCGGTCTGATCTACCTGGTCATTCTGGTGCTCGCGATGGTCGACATCCTCACCACTGACAGCGTGATGGTGCGCGGTATGCCGAAACCGGCATGGGCATTGCTGGTTGTGATCGTGCCCCTGATCGGCGCGTTGCTGTGGCTGGCCTTCGGCAGGCCCACTGCCGACGACCTTCCCCGCCGCGACCGGCCCGGTGCGGCCGGCGACTTTCCCGAGTACGACCGGCCCGGACGCTACATCCCCGAAGACCCCGATGCCGATCGTGAATTCCTGCAACGACTACGTGATCGGGCCGAACAGCAACGCCAAGCTGCACGCGAACAACGCCGCGCAGCAGAGCAACGAGACTCGGACCCTGACGACGAACCACCCACGGTGAGCACGTAGGTCGATCACACGTGCTGTCGCGAAGTGTTCAACTGACCTTTGCCACAATGGGATTGGCGCGTATCGCGTCGATGAAGACGCGAGCTTGGTCGACGTCGCGGGGCCGGTAGAGCCGGATGCCGTAGTAATACCTCTGGCCCTTGGTCGCCTCGATGATATTCGCGCAGTCACAGGAGCCATCGCCGAAACACACGGTGACGGTGCCCCTAGTTCACCGAACAGCACAGCCGAGCCATCCCAGACGCCCCCCTCAGACAGTCATCTGCCGCGGGGCCGATTCGAGGTCACTGATCGCGGGTGTTCACGCGAAAAGGCTCCTGAACGCTCTCGCTGTCAGCTCAAACCGACGCGCTGCGGCGCCGTGTCAGGGCGTCGACCATTTGCGTGGACATCGTGTTCAGTGTCGCGGAGTCCTCGTCCTCGACCGCGGTCAGCACCCGGATCTCGTCATCGGTGAGGTGCGGTGCGATCTCGGTCGCGTGGATGTTGTCGGCCAGATGTTCGGAGGACTTGGTGCCGGGGATCGGGATGATCACGGGCGAGCGTCGAAGCAACCAGGCCAGAGCGACCGTGGACGTTGGGACGCCGAGTCGGCGGGCCGGCCGCGTGAGCGCTTCGGGCTCGCCGAGGGCGCCGGTGGCGAGGGGGAAGTAGGGCACGAACGCGATGCCGTCGCGTTCGCAGGCCGCCAGGACCTCGATGCCGCTGCGGTCGATCAGGTTGAAGCGATTCTGGACGGCAGCGATGGGTGTGATCTGTTGGGCACGCTCCAACATCTCGGGAGAGGCACCGGACAGCCCGATGTGGCGGATCCTGCCCTCCTCGCGCAGCTCGATGAGCGCGCCGAGCGACTCCTCGAGCGGCACGTTCTCGGCCGGTGTGTTTCCTGGTGCCTGGCTGTCGCCCCACAGCCGGAGGTAGGTGAGGGAGCTGGACTCGGTACGCATGTCGAGCAGGGCGTCTTCGACCTGCGTTCGCACCGTGTCGGGTCGGCTGTCGGTCAGCCACTCGCCGGCGGGACCGCGCAATGCTCCGACCTTGTTCCCGATCACGATCTCGTCGGCGAGCGGACTCAATGCCCGTCCGATGAGCTGATTGACCGTACGAGGACCGTAGGCGTTTGCGGTGTCGAAGAACCGTACCCCTTGTCCACGGCCTGGCGCAGAATCTCGATCGCACCGGTGACGTCATCTGGCAGGCCGATCACTCCGGGCCCGGCCAACTGCATGGCACCGTACCCAAGACGCGGGACGCGATCCTTACCTCCCAGCGGATGGGTGCCGGTGAACTCCTCATTGGTGGAATCTGTCATTCGTCTGGTCCGTCCTCTCGTATGTTCCGCACAGGTGCCGAGCCTTCGGTCAGGACGCGCAACCACTGCCGCAGCAGGGCCTCCTCGGCCTGGGTGAACAGGGCGGCGGCGGAGCCGAGTCTGGCGAGCAGTAGCCGGGCGGCCTGCTCGGCGTCGGTGGGTTCCGATGAGCGGCCGGTGAGCTCGGACAACAACGCCCTGCACATCGAACGTGCCAGGGGCCCGGTAGCCGACCCGCCGCTGTGATTGAGCTGGGTGACGCACCCGATCGCCATCGCCATCGTCAACGCGGTTGCCTCGTCCACGTCCATCCGGAGCAGTCCCGCTTCGGCGAGGCGCTCCAGCCCGCGGCGCAGTTCCTCCTCAGCGATCTGCGCCGCCCGGGTACTGCGCTCCTCCTCGCGGTCGTGCATGAGCGCGTACAAGACCGGGTGTTCCACGCCAAAACCGATGTGCATGTCCCAGCCCGCCGCGAAGTCGACCAGCAGGTCACCGGAGCGAGGAACGGCGCGCTTGCGCTCCAGGTACGCGGTGAAGGCGTCCTCCGTGACGACCTGGAGCAGACCGCCTTTGTCGCCGAAGTGGTGGTACAGCGTGGGCGCCGCCACCCCGGCCGCCTCATACAGTTCGCGCGTGCTCGGCTCGCGATGCGGATGCTCAGCCAGCAGCGATTGCGCCGCCGCCACCAGGCGCGCCTTACCTGACTCCATATATCAACGATACATTCTGGGGCAAAGAGACTGTACCAACGATTTATCGGGCTCCGTTCCGGAACGCACCGCGGTCATCGGTACGCGGCCCTGGGCGCGGTAGGAACCCACATCATCAGGGGACCCCGACCCACAACCCGACCAGATCAGCCCGTCGCCGCTACACCTCAGATCGGATGAGCCCGGTAAGGTCACTGGCACTACCGATGTGGGCGTCATGACCGTCTGGTCAGAACATTCGCCGGATATCGTTGGGAGTATGAGGTGCGACGAAAGTGGCGTCTGCTGGTGGCTGCGCTCGTGCTGATCCTTGCGGCGAACGCGGTCTGGGCGTGTGCGGATGCCGCCCCGTCGACGCCGTCGGTGCCCTCCCCGCGTTGGATCGTGGTCTCCGGGTCGGTACCCGGCCTGGCCGACGCCGGCCTGCCGAGGTCGGAGCTCGACAATCTGAACAATCATTCGACGCTGATGCTGGTCCAGAAGGTCCACGCCAACAGTCACCTGCCGAACGGAACCCCGACCTTCAGCTTTCGCAGCGCGGCCGACCTGGGGACCGCACTGAGCGCCGGACAGGTACCGGATTCCATGCATTGGCTGTTATTGGATCTGGAGGCGTGGTCGTTGACGCCGAAACCGGAGCAGCGCGATCCGATCGGCGCGCTGCGTCGTGCCGAGGATGTGGCCCATCGCTACGGCAAGGGCGTGATCTTCGCGCCCGCCATCAACTTGATGAATGTGCTCGAACCCGGGTTGTCGGGGGATGCGCTCTATCAGGCGTTCATCGACCGGTTGGTCACCCCGGGTGCTGCGATCGCCGACGGCTTCGAGATCCAGGCGCAGCGCACGGAGGCGACCCAGTACGCGACCTCGTTCGTCAAGGAAGCCGTACAGGCCGCCTACGCTGCCAATCCCAGTGGTGCTCCGGTATTGGCAGGAGTCAGCACCAACCCCAACGGCCGGCAGGTGACCGCCGACGACATGATCGAGGTCTACAACGCCGCCAAGACCGCCGGTGCCACCGGATACTGGCTCAACATCCCCGGTGGTGGCAACGAATGCCCGAATTGCGGGGAACCGCAATACCAGGTCGCCGTCGAGTTCCTGGAGAAGATCTCCTCGACGCCGACCTGAGATCGACAGTGGCGCGAGGAGCTGCACGTGCGGGTCCATCTCGACGTGCCGTGGTTCGCTGGAATCGACGTTCGTGAGTAGGTTCGTGACCATGGATGACGAGCAGCCCAGCCAAACGGCGCTCGCGACCGCGTACGCTCGCGCGTACCACCAAATCGCCGACCGGCCAACAATCCTCACCGATCCACTCGTGGCGCGCCTCGTCGGAGTGACCGCCGACGAGCTGACCGGTCTGGCCGAGCCCACCGAGGATCGTCCCGGGAGCGGCGCCACCTTTCGACCGCGTCGCCTGTTCTTTGCCGCTCGTGCTCGATTTGCCGAAGACCGGGTGGGCGCGGCCGCCGCAGCGGGCGTGCGGCAGGTCGTGATCCTGGGCGCAGGTCTCGACACCTTCGCGTACCGCAACCCCTACCCGTGCCTGCGAATGTTCGAGGTCGACCACCCCGCAACGCAAGCGTGGAAACGTGATCGACTCGTCGCGGCCGGAATCGAGGTTCCCGAGACCCTGGCCTTCGTCCCCGTTGACTTCGAAACCGATCTGTTGTCAACAGAATTGGAGTCCGGCGGATTCAGCAGGTCTGACCCAGCCGTGTTCGTGTGGCTGGGCGTCGTGTTCTATCTGACCTCGGATACCGTGCACGCCACCCTCGACTACATCGCCGGTCAGACCCCGCCGACCGAAGTCATCTTCGACTACCTGCAGCCGGCCGGCACCGACGAGGATCGAGCGCAGTTACAGGAACGTGCGAATCGCGTGGCCGCGGCCGGCGAGCCGTGGTTCAGCTACTTCACTCCCGCAGACATCGCGGGACACCTGCGTGCTCGTGGCTTCACCGACATCGAAGACCATTCCGCCGCCGAGCTCATCGACAGCTATCTCGACGGGTCAGCGGAGTTCGAGAGCGACCCGCCGCATGCATTGCGCGCGAGCCGAATCCTGCGGGCGAGGCGCTGAACTCGTGTCCTGAGGCTCTCGATGTCGCGTTCTCGTCACAGCGTCATTCTTCGGTGGCACGCGAATTGGTCAGCGTGAGAGCGCCAACCGCGGTGATCACCCCGACGACGATCGCCAAGATGGCGTAGGTGATCCGTTCGCCGTGGAAGAAGGACTCGACGAGATCGCCGCTCCAGATGCCGGCGGGTAGTTGCGTGGTCACCAGAGCGGCGATGAGAGTACCGACGATGGCGGTGCCCAGGCTGGTACCGACTTCCTGCGCGGTGTCGTTGAGAGCGGTGCCGATCGACGTGCGGTTGGCCGGCATCGCGTTGACCAGCGCAACGGCGCAGATGGTCATCACGGTGCGCAGGCCGATGGTCATCACGACCATCGAGACGGCGATTGCGGCGTAGCCGTGTTCGACGCCCCAAGCGAGGCCGCCCATCGAGCCGGCCAGGCAGAGCGCACCGATCAGGCAGGCGATGCGATGACCGAAACGTGCGGCGAGCCACTCCGAGAGCGGTGACGCGAGAAGCATCGTGATGATGATCGGCAGGTTTGCCAGGCCGGCTTTGACGGGGCTCCAGCCGTAGGCGTACTGGAAGTGCAAGATGAGTCCGAACATGGTGGCAGCCATCGCGATCGCGGTCCCGGCCTGGGCGATGGTGGCACCGCGGACCGTGCCGTTGGCGAACAGTCGCACGTCCAGCATCGGCGATGCGGTCCGCAACTCGTGCCGGACAAATGCCGCGCCGGCGATGACGGCACCGACGATGGAGCCGATGGTGAGCGTGGACAGCCAACCGTGCTCGACACCGCTGGTCATCGACCAGCACGCGAGTCCGATCGTGGTGATGCTGAGCAGTGCGCCGGGAAGGTCGAGCGCATCCTTGGTGAGGCCATCGGGTCGGTCGGCGGCGACGCCCAATCGGACGCCGATCGCGGCAATCAGTGCGATCGGGGCATTCACGACCAGAAGCCACTCCCACCGCACATGTGCCAGCGCGGTGCCACCGAGCAGCGGACCGAGGACGAAGCCGGCCATACCCACGACGATCATCACCGTCATCGCACGCATCCGTAGCTTCTCGTCGTCGAAGAGACGGAACACCAGTGAGTTCGTGATCGGGGCCATCGCCGCGGCGGCGACACCGAGCGCGGCGCGCAGCGCAATGAGTTCGCCGGTGGTGGACACGGCCACGACGAGCAGACTCAGTGTGCCGAATGCGGCGAGCCCGGCCAGTAACACCCGCCGGCGTCCGAATCGGTCGGCGATCGAGCCTGCGGTCAGTAGAAGTCCGCCGAAGGTCAATGAGTATGCACCGGTCACCCACTGCAACGCCGTGGTGCTACCGCCCAGGTCGCGCCCGATCGTCGGCAAAGCAATCGACAACAATGTGTTGTCGACCATCTCGACGAAGAAGGCCAGGCACAGGGCGGCGAGCGGAATCCACGCCGCAGCGAGCGAGGTGTAGGTGCGCGACGTTGTCGACGTCGCGGTTCGTGTGGTGGTGGTCATCGGGATCTCCTTCCCGGAGGGGTAGCGGAATTGCGGCCAACGCTAGGGACCGGCTCTGTCGTGGTCCTGCCGCACGCTGTCGCCAGGCTGTCGCGCGCTGTCGTGCCGTCCGGCGGCACGTGTAAGACCGTGAACGTCGTCACGGAAGGGGGTGATGACCAGGCAGAACCCACGCCCGACCGACGGAACGGCGAGTGGGTGGGCCGGTCCTGTCAGGTCTGCCGGCGCATTTGCAGACGGTTCGGCAGGCGCGATCCTTAGAATGGCCGAGCACGCTTCGCAACATTTGCACACGGCTTGACGGAACCGACGAGGAGAATTGTCGATGGGCGAACACCGGGTACGCGTCGACGTCGGCGATGACGGCGTCGCCACGGTGACCTTGGATCGCGGCGAGAAGCACAACGCGCTGGATCCCGCGATGTTCGATGCGATCTTGGACACGACCGGGGCCCTGGCCACTGATCGTCGGGTCCGTGCAGTGGTCCTCCACGGTGCGGGCAAGAGCTTCTGCTCCGGATTGGATATCTCGGCGCTGGGCCAGGGCGGCGGAGCAGCATCGCTGCTGACACGCGAGCCCGGTCATCTGGCCAACCATGCGCAGCGAGTCTCGACGGATTGGGCACGGATCCCGGTGCCGGTCATCGCCGCGATCACCGGCAATTGTTTCGGTGGCGGCCTCCAGATCGCCCTGGGTGCCGACATCCGTTACGTGACGCCGGATGCGCGGCTGTCGATCATGGAGGTCAAATGGGGCCTGGTGCCGGACATGGGCATCACGCAGACACTCCCCCGCCTGGTAGCTGCCGACGTCGCCAAGGAGCTCACCTTCACCGGCCGCATCATCTCGGGTACCGAAGCCCACGGCTTGGGGCTCGCCACCCGCGTCGTCGACGACCCGCTGGCTGCGGCACTCGAACTGGCTCACGAGATCGCCGGCAAGTCGCCCCATGCCGTCCGCTCGGCCAAACGACTCTACGACGAGACATGGAACGGGGCGGACAGGGCAACGGCACTGATGCTGGAGAGTGAGCTGCAGGTCGGACTGATGGGTTCGGTCAACCAACTCGAAGCGGTCGCTGCCGGTATGGAACGTCGAGGCGCCCACTTCGCTGACCCGGACTGAGACAACGGACGGCGAACGCGGGTGTATCACCCAGGCGGCGGAACCGATTCGTCGCTGATCCAATTGCCGTGGAATCCGAACGGAATGCGTTGTGGCAGCGCCACTCGTGCGACATACCCGCGGCGGTCGAACTCCTGTGCATCCATGACGACGAACTCCGCCGTCGCCGCCTCGATGTCGTGGACGAACGTGATGAGCCAGCCGTCGTCCTCGGAATCGTCGCCGCCGGGCCGCCCCACGAAGACGGGCTCCCCTGCCGCTCTGCCCGGCCCGTGGTCGAATACGCGCCGTTCGCCGGTCAGGAGGTCATGCTTGAGGGTGGGCCAGCCCTGCGAACGATCGAGTGAAGGCGCTGAGCAGTAGCCGTACCGGTTCTCCTGGAGCCCCACAGATCCCCGGTGCACCGGGAACTCGTTGGGGGTCTCATCGATCACGGTGACCGAACAGGAGCGTTGCCGTGGATTGATCTCCCACCGCTCCAGCCGACTGAGTCCATCCCCGAACGGGCCGAAAACATCTGCTGCGAACATCTTCTGGTAGTTGCAGACGTCGATCACCACGGTGCCGTCGACGCGTTCGAACGCGTTCATGGGGTGGAAGACATAGCCGAGCGGGACGTCGATCCAGACGATGTCTGCTGCGGTGGCACCCGTACCGCCATCACCGATGCGCGGCAGCAAACCGATCCGGTTGCCGTAGTCGGGATTCCACCGGAAGGGGAACCGGCCGGTCATGGCGACATCGATGTCAACGGTGCAGGGCTGGTCGTAGACGATCGCCCAGTTGGGGGTCAGGGACATGTCGTGGAGCATCGTCATGCCCGGCAGCGGGATGTCGAGCGTATGACGCACTCTGCCATCGGCACCCACGACGACGTACTGGACATGATCCATCCATTGCGCCCACGCGTAGACCATCGCATGCAGCTCGCCGGTGCTCGGATCCCGCTTCGGGTGGGCGGTGAAGGCGCCGGGAAGAGTTCCGTAGAAGTCGTTGCGGCCCACGGTCTGCAACTCGTAGTCAAGCTCGACCGGGCAGCTACCGGCCTCCATCACGGCCCAGGTGGTACCGGCGAACCCGGCAACATTTGTGTTCGGCCCGACCTGGTTCCCGCTCCAATTGGGGCCAGAGATATCCGGAAGGCCGCGAGCAGCGGAGATCTTCGCCGACCCGACGAGACGATTGCGATACCAGTCTGCCTTGCCGTCGCGTAGCCGGATTCCGTGCACCATGCCGTCCCCGGTAAACCAATGATGCGCGCGAAGATCGAGGGATCTGATGTCGGTAGGGTTCGGCCCGTTGCGGACGTACCGTCCGTTCAACTCGGCAGGCAACTCTCCGTCGACGGGAAGATCGAATGCAGTGATCTCATCGGCGACCGGTGCGTATGGGCCGGACACATAGTCGGTCACGTCGACGAACGAGGTCGCTGTCCCGGGATCGGTGGTGGACATGGCTGCCTCCTCGACGGAACCGTCCCATTCTGGTGACGGACGAGGACGGCCTTCCTTACGGACCTTACTCCGCCCAGCTACTCAGAGGAACCGACGACCGAGCGCGCACACAACCCGCGCGACCAGTCGAAGGACGGAAGCCTCAGGTGCTGAACAACATTCATGAGGTCCGTGTTGTCGAGGGCGCATGCCGCCGACGTGTCACCTACGACGACCTGATCCCTCGTCGTAGCTCCAGGCCCTCATCGGGACGCCGTCGAAGACCATCGCGGCGGCGGCGTCGAACAGCTGCATCGTGTCGACAACAAAGGTTCGCCGGGTGACCCCGCACGCGCGGAGTGCGGAACCGTGGTCGACTGCCACCACCACCACGACGCCCAGTGCGAGTGTGCGCCATGCGTTTTTGACAAGAATCCTGGCCGGCGCCCGCATTCCGTCGAAGGCCACGTTGAGCCGACGGCACTGGAACGGGACGTGGTGCCGCTCGTCGTCGAGGATCCGCTCGGAAACGTCTGTCAGCAGCTCATCGTCTCCACCATCGGCAAGCGCACGGTAGTAACGCAGCGCGACGATCTCCGCGATTGCCAGGACCATCAGTTCGAGTCTCAAGCCCAGGAGTCGGCGAAGGTGGACGAACACGGTATCGGACCAGTGCGCCCGTTTCGTCGGAGCTCCGGCAGACCCGAGTATCCCGGCAAGCATTCGTGCGTGGTTCTGTTCCTCGGCGACAAACAGTCGGATGGCGGTTTCGTAATCTCGATCGCTCACGGTCGCCGCGTTGGCGATCAGGTGGGCGCCGTCGCCGCTTTCTCCGACCTGAAACTTCTGCACGCTCCGCACCACCGCGGGGTGTAATCGGGATGCATGCGTCCAGTCGGGCTCGGGCTCTGCCGTCCGGCGCGCGGCTCTGGCCGTGAACTCCGCGGACCACTCATGCGGTTCGGTCATGTGACAACGGTAGACAGCGCCTGTCCGCGCGTGGCTCAGGCGCACCCACCGAATCCGGCCCGTGCCACCTGTCGGGGCCCGGGCGGCGCCTGCCTACGGTGTGTTCTGGGGGTTCTGGGGGTTCTGGGGGCTCGCCGAACGATTCGCATGGGAACGTAGATGGATGACAGACACGGTCGAGGTCGGCGGTAATGACGCCGAGGGGCAAACCACGACGCGCGGTCGCAAGGCCCGGGCAACGACGGAACTGCTCCTGGCCACAGCAGAACGGCTGTTTGCCGAGCGTGGAATATACGCAGTGTCGAACCGGCAGATAGCCGACGCGGCCGGCCAGGGCAATCCGGCGGTGGTCGGCTACTACTTCGACAGCCGACTCGATCTGGTTCGGGCCTTGGTCGAGAGGTTCAACCTGCGCATCGAGGTCGAGCGCGAGGCAATGTTCGATCGAATGGATCGCCACGCCGGTATCCGCCAGTGGATCGAATGTCAGGTGCTCCCCTTCACCGGCGGGTTCGACGAGCTCGGGGCGACGTCCTATTTCGCCAGATTCTGTGCCCAACTCATTGCTGACCCCGAGCTGCGCAGCATCCTGCTCGACGAATCGCTGGTGTCGTCTCCGACCAACCTACTCACTTATCAGGGACTGGTGGAGACGTTGCCGTTTCTGCCGCCACAGCTGCGTGCCGAGCGCGCGGAGTGTGCTTTCTTCCTCACCGTCGGGATGTGCGCGGACTTCGAACGTGCACGCGCCGCCGGAATCCCCACAGCGCGAACCACCTGGGACGAGCTCGCCCTCGGCCTCGTCGACTTGCTGGTGGGCGTCTGGACCGCGCCCGTGTCACCGGGGTGACGTGATCGCTGGGCGTCATTGCCCCGTTGAGTTGTCGGCATCGCTGCCACCGGCGTGTACTGCGCGTTCAGCGACGCAAACCCCGTAGACTCGGCGCCGCCACGGCCCCCGATTGCCGGCGCCTGCGGCGGTGAACGCGTTGGTTTCGACGGAAAGGTGGCGCGGGTGTCGCTGTCAGACCGCATCGACAATTTCCAGCGCAAGTACCCGAAGTCCGGTTTTCCGCTGGCCGTCGCCTACAAATTCTTCGACGATCAGGGCGGCTATCTCGCCGCACTCATCACCTACTACGGATTCATCTCGCTGTTTCCGCTGCTGCTGGTACTCACGTCGGTGCTCGGTTTCCTGCTCGAGGACAACCCGGACCTCCAGGAGCGCATCGTCGACTCGGCACTCTCTCAGATCCCGGTCGTGGGCGATCAGTTGGGCGAATCGGGTCAGCTGAGCGGCAGTACGACCGCGGTGACCATCGGCGTGGTGAGCGCGATATACGGTGCCCTCGGCGTCTCCGTGGCGATTCAGAACGCGATGAACATCGTATGGGCGGTTCCCCGCAACGAGCGACCGAATCCGATCCGGGTGCGGATCAAGGGCTCGTTGCTGCTGTCGACGGTGGGCCTGGCGGTCATCGGTTTGACGGTGCTCAACGGCGTGACCGCCGCCATCGACCTCGGGGGCGACGGTCGAGTGCTCGCGATGCTCGGGTCGCTGATCCTCTACACCGCTGTGTTCGTCGTCGGGTTCCGGTTCGGCACAGCCCGTCCGGTGAGCATCCGGGACGTGCTCCCGGGTGCGTTGGCCGCAGCTGTCGGGTGGCAGGTGTTACAGACATTCGGGAGTGTCTTTGTCCAGCGCGTCATCGCCAATGCGAGCGCCACCAATGGCGTTTTCGCAGTCGTGCTCGGCCTCCTGGCATTCCTCTATCTCGCCGCGGTGATGGTGGTCATCTGCCTCGAGTTCAACGCGGTGCGGGTCGACGGCCTCTATCCGAGGTCGCTCCTGACCCCGTTCACCGACAACGTCGTCCTCATGCCCGGAGACGAAGCAGCTTACTCGGCGCAAGCGCAGGCCCAGCGCAGCAAGGGATTCCAGGAGATCGACGTGACTTTCGACAATCCTCCCTCCGGTAGCTCGCCCGAACATCGGCGCGACGGCGAAGGCAACGCCGACCGATCCGACGCCGATGAGGGTGACGACGAGCAATAGTCGTGCCGATACCGCGCGAACACGGGCGCCGGGCAGACGATGCTGTGCCATGCTGGGATTCGTGACGGCACCAGATGGTCTCGACGGCGTGCGGTTCGGCTCGGTCCACGGATTCGATGCAATCCTCGTGTCGACCCCGCATGCCACGGCTGCCATCTCGGTGTTCGGCGGTCAGGTGCTGTCATTCATGCCGGCAGGCATGGTCGACGACGTGCTCTGGGTGTCTCCACTCGTCGCTCCCCCGCCGACCCCCATTCGCGGTGGAACACCCGTGTGCTGGCCGTACTTCGCGCGTGAGGGACAGACCGATGAGGTGCCCTCGCACGGCTACGCACGCACCGCGCGCTGGTCGGTGGTCGCGGGACGCACGACCGAATCCGGCGATACCGAACTGGAACTGACACCCGAAGGTCTGAATCACCTACATCTGAATCTGCGGATGACGGTTCGTGTCGGCACCACACTGGAGCAGGGACTGCACACCCACAACCCGGGTGCCGAGACCGTCACGATGACCGAGGCGTTCCACAACTACTTCCAGGTCTCCGATGTGGCTCGTGTTCGCGTCGAAGGTCTCGACGGCTCGACCTACCTGGACAAGTTCGACGGCCTGCGATCCCAGATCCAGCACGGCGATTGGGTTCTACAGAACGATGACCCACGCAGTGATCGGGTCTACCCGCGGGCCGGCGGCCACTACCGTCTGGTCGATCCGGGACTGCAACGGACCATCGAGGTGTCGGTCCGCGGCGGGCAAACCGCCGTGGTGTGGAATCCGGGTGAGGAAGTGGCGTCGGGAATGGCCGACGTCGGATCGCACTGGCGGGGGTTCCTCTGTGTGGAGGCCGCCAACGCGGGGCCAGATGTGGTCGAGGTGCCGGCCGGCTGCGACCACTCACTGTGGCAGACGGTGTCGGTGACGGCATTCGAGTGACTGCGGATCGTGCGTATGACCGGCCGACTCGAGGACACGCACGCATCCGGTATGTCCTGATTGTCCTGTTCGCGATCATCTAACCCTCTGCTGCGCAACGTCATCGAGCCGATAGACTCTCGACGCTCGCACGCGACGGAAGGCGGCCATGTTCCCGAAGTACGGTGTCCCCGACAGCGCCGACACGGCATGGATGCTCACGGCGTTCGCGCTCGTGCTGCTCATGACTCCTGCCCTCGCCTTGTTCTACGGCGGCATGGTCAGGTCCAAGAGTGTTCTGAACATGATGATGATGTGTCTGTCGGCGATCCCGATCGTGTGGATCATCTGGGTCGTGGTGGGCTACTCACTGGCGTTCGGCGACGATCACGCCGGGCTGATCGGCAGCTTCGGTTCGTTCCCGGGCCTGCATCACACCTACGGCCACGACCCCGCACACCAGGCCGGTATCCCTCTTGTCGGAACGATCCCGGCGATCCTCTTCGTCGCCTTCCAGGCCGGCTTCGCGATGGTGACCGTCGCGCTGATCGCGGGTGCCGTCGCCGACCGTATGCGTTTCATCTCGTGGGTGGTTTTCGCCACGGTCTGGTCATTGGTCGTCTATGTCCCCGTCGCCCACTGGGTGTTCAGTGCACCCGGCCTGACCGAGGAGAACGGCGGCTGGATCGTCTCCCACCTCAAGGCGATCGACTTCGCCGGGGGTACCGCGGTCGAGATCAACTCGGGTGCGTCTGCGCTGATCCTGGCACTCCTGCTGGGCCGCCGGAGGGGCTGGCCCAAGGACCCGATGCGCCCACACAACCTCCCGTTCGTCATGCTCGGTGCCGGCCTGCTGTGGTTCGGGTGGTTCGGTTTCAATGCCGGTTCGGCGCTGGAAGCCAACGGTTCGGCCGCGATGATCGCGGTCAACACGCTGGGGGCCGGGGCCGCATCGATGGTTGCGTGGCTCGTCGTCGAGCAGGTCCGCCACGGCCGACCGACATCCTTCGGCGCGGCATCAGGTGTGATCGCGGGCCTCGTCGCGATCACACCTTCGTGCTCGGCGGTGACTCCCCTGGGCGCGCTGGCGGTCGGTGTGGTCGCTGGTGCGATCAGTTCGTACGCGATCGAACTGAAGTTCCGCTGGCGGTATGACGACTCACTTGACGTCGTCGGTGTCCATTTCGTCAGCGGCGTCGTCGGCATGTTGATGATCGGGCTCGTCGCCTCGCGTTCGGCACCGGCCGGCGTCGACGGCCTCTTCTACGGTGGCGGTGTCGACCAACTGTGGCGACAGGCCGTTGCCGTGGTTGCGGTACTCGGGTACGCCGCCGCGGTCACCTGTGTCATCGGGCTGGCCCTCAAGTACACGATCGGGCTGCGGGCCGACCGCGAGCACGAGATCGACGGAATCGACGACGGCCAGCATGCTGAGTCCGCCTACGATTTCCATCCCACCGGCGGCGGTTAGCACGTTCGTTCGAACCTGTCTGTGCGACTGAGGCATTGGCCGAGTCGCTGCCTAGGAGGGCGTGTCGGACGTTCCTTGGCACCACTCCTGCGCGGCGCGCGACTGTATGGAGCTCCAGAATTCTTTCTGGCAAACCCTGTATTTGCCGACGTTGTTCTCGTTACGGTCGTCCCGGGTGCGCTTCGTGCGTCGACCCATCAGGTAAGTGCTCTGAGAAACCGAAAGGGACATCATGAAGCAGACCACTCGACGGGTTGTCGCCATTGCCGCGGCTGCCTCGATCGCCACGCTCGGTGTGGCAGGTTGTAGCGATGACAGCAGTGACTCGTCTACAGCGTCCGCGGCATCATCGGCGGTGATGGGTTCGGAGTCAGGTGCATCGGGCTCCGCGGAGGCGTCCGGCGAGGCTTCCGGCGCGAACGGATCCGTCGAACTGACCGCTGCCGACGGCACCAAGGTGACGCTGTCCGGCCCGATCGCGGCGAAATATCAGACGGCCACGGAGAAGCAGAAGGCCGATCTCGGCGCTCCGAAGACCGGTGCGGATGCCTCGGGCACCGGGGACAACGGTGTGGTGTTCCAGCAGTTCGACGGCGGGGTCATCACCGCCAAGAACGCCGACGCCGGCACGCCTGCCTACATAACGTGGGGCAAGATCCGTGATGCGTGGAACGTTACCCGCGATGAGACGGGCAAGCCTGCGCCCGATGGCAAGGGCGGGTCGCAAGGTCCGCTCGGCGTCGCCACCAGCGACGAAACCGATGCGGATGGCGTCAAGACGTCGACGTTCGAACACGGCAAGATCACCTGGACCGAGTCGACCGATCAGGTCGAGGTCACCGTCAACGGCACCGTGGTGGCGCCGCAATAGCCGATCGATCTCACGCAGATTGCGCCCCATCCGCGTTCGACACGGATGGGGCGCAATCGACTCTCGCAATGTGGCCCGTGAACAATGTGGCCGATGACCGCTGCGTAATCGTCTGCGAGGGTGCGAGATGCCGCTGCCACCCCCCCCCCGCCCGTTCGGGGCGATCTCTCTCGTTGCTTCTCCTCGCGGGTCGAACAGCGATAAAGTCCCCAAGTACGTAGTCGCGCCATCACGGGTTCAGGCACCCGGCCGACCGCTCCATGCCTGGTCGCTGCGACACCGGGGCGGCTTACCGTACGACCACCTTCGACGAGTGGACATGGGATGGACCTCGGTCTTGCGGGAAGGCTCGCAGTTGTCACCGGTGCGAGCAAAGGCATCGGACTGGCGGTGGCAACCGCGTTGACCGAAGAGGGAGTTCATGTCATCGCCGGTTCACGAAGCCGGGGACCCGAATTGGCGACCCTGGAGGACACCGGCCTCGTCACCCATGTGGCGGTGGACCTGTCGACGCCAGAAGGACCGATCGAGCTGATCAACCGCGCCGAAGAGGTCGGTGGTGTCGACATCCTCGTCAACAATGCCGGCGCGGTGACACCACGTCCCGATGGTTTCATCAGTGTCACAGACGAACAATGGCTGGCGTCCTGGACTCTCGGGGTGATGGCAACGGTGCGAACCACCAGGGCCGCGATACCCCAGATGATCAGGCGCGGTGGTGGATCGGTGGTCACCATCGGTTCGGTCAACGCATTCCTGCCGGATCCCGGCGTGGTCGACTACAGCGCTGTCAAGGCTGCGGTGACAAACCTCTGCAAATCTCTGTCGAAAGAGTACGGCGCGCAGAATATTCGGGTGAACACGATCAGCCCGGGCCCCGTCTCGACCGCGCTCTGGCTCGGGAAAGGCGGGGTGGCCGAGTCGATTGCACGCGCCGCAGGCGGATCGGCCGATGACGTTGCGCAGCACGCGGCGGCAGAGTCGGTGACGGGACGCTTCACCACGCCGCAAGAAGTAGCCGACCTCGTCGTGTACCTGGCGAGCGACAGGTCGGCGAACGTGACCGGCGCCGACTTCACGATCGACGGCGGCTTGATCACCACGCTGTGATCGCCCAGACGACAAGACCGTTCACCATTTCGCCCACCCATCGACGATCGGACCCGATTCATGAGCGCCAGCGACAACAAGACCAATCCGATTCTGTTCATCCACGGCCTGTGGATCCACTCGAGTGCGTGGGATCCCTGGATCGATTTCTTCGGCAAGCATGGCTACGCCGCCACGGCGCCCGGGTGGCCAGGCGACGGCGACACGGTGGAGCTGACGCGCGCCAACCCCGACGGAATGAACGACGTTGGGATACAGCAGATATGTGAGCACTACGCCGACCTGATCGGCACACCGGACGTCAAGCCGATCGCGATCGGGCACTCGTTCGGAGGGCTGATCGCGCAGGAGTTGCTCGCCAACGACCTGGTCGCGGCGGCGGTCGCGATCGACCCGGCGCCCATCAAGGGTGTCAAGGCACTCCCCTTCTCTCAGTTGAAGTCGGCATTCCCGGTGTTGTCCAATCCGGGCAACCGAAAGAAGGCTGTCTCGTTGACGGCCAAGCAATTCCACTACGCCTTCGGGAACACCCTCAGTGAGGAGGCATCGGACGAGCTGCACGAGAAATGGACCATCCCGGGACCGGGCCGTCCGCTGTTCGAGGACGCCACCGCAAACTTCCATCGTGGATCTCCCGCTGCCGTCGACACCCACGATGCCGTTCGGGGACCACTGCTGTTGACCTCGGGCTCCGACGACCATACTGTCCCGGCAAAGGTCACTCGCGAGGTGTTCGCGATGTATTCCGGTGGCGCGTCGGTCACCGAATACCAGGAGTTCGACGGTCGCGGACACTCACTCACGATCGACGACGGGTGGGAAGAGGTTGCGACCGCCGCGCTGACGTGGCTCGGCGACAAGGGGTTGTGATTTCGGGCGAAACGGTGGCTTGGCGATGGCTCGCGAGCGCGGTGATCGGTAGAAGATGTACAGCCGCGTCATGTCGTCGGATCATCGATCATCGCTGGGGCGGTGATTGCGATGTCGTACGTCCGTCACCACTCGCCGACGCTGCACTCGGTGGGCTTGGTCGGTCCCGCCGGCATGGAACAGCGGTTGCCTCGTGGTGTCGGTCTGCTGCCGTACGCCAGCGTCGGTGTGCTGATGGACAAACTGGTCGGGTCGCTGTACTCCTCTCGACAGTCGCCGACTACCCCCTCGTCAATCGGCACGACCTGTACCGTCGCCAGCAGTCGTCGGGTATCCCCACTCTGCCGGTCTGGGGCGCCGAGGATGCTGTCACTCCGGTCGGCCGACTGCCCGAAGTGGAGGCGCTACTCGGACCTGCGCGCACCCACGTCATCCCCAACTGTGGACACATGGCTTCCTACGAGCGGCCCGACGACGTCGCCGACGTCTTCACCACATTCCTCACCTCACTCTCCGAGCACTGAATCCTGATGACCTCCAACGAACCCGTCGACGTCCTGATCGTCGGAGCAGGGCCGACCGGCACCACGCTCGCGATCGATCTCGTCCGCCGCGGCCACACAGTCCGGATCATCGATCGAGCCCCCGCCGGCTTCGAAGGCTCGCGCGCCAAGGGGATTCAGCCGCGCAGTCTCGAGGTGTTCGCCGACCTCGGTGTCATCGACGAGATCGAGGCCGCGGGCAGTACCTACCCGTCGATGGGAATCCACCTCGGCCCACTCACCATTCCGAAGCGAATGGTCGCGGTCGAGGACCCGAGCACCGACGTGCCCTACCCCAGTACCTGGCTCATTGCCCAGCACAGCACTGTCGCCGCCCTTCATGCACGACTCGACGCTCTCGGTACCACCGTCGAATATCGCTCCGAACTCATCGGCATCCACCAGAACGATGAATCGGTGACGGCGACCATCGTCGGCGCCGACGGCACCACAGAGACCTGCGCGCGGTTCGCGGTGGGTGCGGACGGCGGCGGTAGCAGTGTCCGGAAATCGCAGTCGATCCCGTTCGAAGGAACCACCGATGATGCGGACCGGATGATCATCCTCGACGCCGTGACACACGGGCTGAGGCGCGATCGCTGGCATATCTGGCCGGCGCTGGGAGGCAAATTCACCGGCGCATGCCCATTGCCCAATTCCGGGCAATTCCAATGGATGATCCGCATCCGCGACGACGACACCGCCGATCTCGCCGACGACGCACTCACCGATCTCGTCCGCACCCGCACCGGCAATGGACGGATACAGCTCGGTGAGATCTCCTGGAAATCGGTGTTTCGTCCCAATATTCGGCTGGCACAGCACTATCGTGACCGGCGCATATTTCTCGCAGGCGACGCCGCTCACGTCCACACCCCGGCCGGGGCCCAAGGCCTCAACACCGGCGTCCAAGATGCTTACAACCTCGGTTGGAAACTGTCTCAGGTACTGGCCGGCGCACCGGCAAGTCTGCTCGATACCTATGAGGCCGAACGACAACCGATCGCCGCGCGTGTGCTCGGGCTGTCCACCAAGAACTATGAAAAGCTCAACAAGCTCGATCCGTCAGCACTCAAGCGGGGCGACGACGAGCGCCAGTTGAACATCACGTATCGGGGCGGGCCACTGGCCCCGGCGCACGCAGAGTCCACCCGCACGCTGCGGGTCGGCGACCGCGCCCCCGACTCCCGGCTGTTGCGAGCCGACGGTGGCGGCCCGGTGCGCCTCTTCGATCTCTATGCGGGCCCGCACTTCACCTTGGTCGGCCACGGGCCGACCGCTGCCGAGTATCTCGGCCAGCTCGGATGGCCGAGTGTCGGTGCGCAACTGCGCACCGTGGCGATCAATTCGGCCGAGGTCGAACGCGACGCCTCGACTGTGGTCCTCGCGGACGTCGCCGGTGATTTCGCGACGACCTACGGAATCACCTCGGACACGGTGTTTCTCATCCGACCGGATGGCTACATCGGTGCGATCGCCCACGACGATCTCGGCGCCGTCGACGCCGCTGTGTCCGGACTGATACCCCCTTGAGAGCCGGTACGGTTGGGCCTCGGGTGGTGCGACGGCCGGGGGCAGATCGGAGCGAGCGATGAAGGCAGCACGTTTCAGCAGGTTCGGCGGTCCCGAGGTCCTGGAGATCGCGGATCTTCCGGACCCCCATCCGGGTCCGGGCCAGATTCGAATTGCGGTGCGTGCGGCCGGTGTGAGCGCGAGTGATTGGAAGAAGCGCAGCGGTCTGATGGATCCGGATCTGCCGCAGACCATCGGTTACGAGGCGGCGGGCGTTGTCGACGAGATCGGCGTCGGCGTCGACAACGTGAACCACGGCGATCGCGTGTATGGATTCTCCGATGACGGTGCGAGCCAAGCGAAACTTGCTGTGCTGTCACACTATGCACCCATCCCGTCATCGCTGGATTTCGCCGGTGCGGCGGCTCTACCGGCTGCCGTCGAGACAGCCACGCGCGCGCTCGACCAACTCGGCGCTGGTGACGGCAGCACGGTCCTCATCAGCGGGGCCTCCGGCAGCGTTGGGAGTGCTGCGGTCCAACTCGCCGCGGCCCGCGGCGCGTGCGTGATCGGCACCGCGAGTCCAGCCAGTCACGAGTACCTCCGGTCGATAGGGGCCGAGCCGGTCGCCTACGGCGACGGACTCGTCGAGCGGGTTCGTGCGATTTCACCCACCGGCGTCGACCTCGCGCTCGACGTGGCCGGGAGCGGTGTCCTGCCCGAGCTCGTCGAGCTCACCGGTGGTGCGGACCACGTCGTGACCATCGCCGATTTCGCCGGAGCCCAGGAACATGGCGTGCGGTTCAGCCGCGG
This sequence comes from Gordonia sp. DT218, assembly GCF_049847105.1. Classification (NCBI taxonomy): domain Bacteria; kingdom Bacillati; phylum Actinomycetota; class Actinomycetes; order Mycobacteriales; family Gordoniaceae; genus Gordonia; species Gordonia sp. DT218. The sequence continues at coordinate 23,013 of NZ_JBNCNS010000007.1, forward strand.
TGACTCCGGACGCGCCCACCACGCGCTCGCCGGGATCGCCGACCTGATCGCCTCCGGGCGCTTCGATCTCCCGCCGGTACAGACATTCCCGTTGACCGAGGTCGCCGAGGCGCACCGATTCGGCGAGAAAGGGCACGGCCGAGGCAAGATCGTGCTGCTGGTCGACTGACACGGTTCCGGACCGTCGACGCCTTGTCCGGCGAGGAGCATGCCACGGAGTTCGATGATGATTGCGGATCTCAGGCGCCCGTCGGCTCGCCCTCTTCGAGGTAGACGAGCGTGTTGCCGTCACCGTCGGCAAAGGCGAACATCGGCGGGACACCCTCCCAGCGAAGCGGCTCGTCGTTGTGCACGGTGGCGCCCGCTGCCGTCAGGCGAGCGTGCGCCTCATCCGCATCGGTCGTACCGAGTCGGACGGCCACCGGGATCTCGCTGTTCGGTGGGAGGAGAAGCAGCGAAACGGTCGAACCGGGTGGACGGACCTCCACAAGTCTTGCACCCGGCCACAGCTCCATATCGTTGACCAACTCGCACCCCAGTGTCTGGGTGTAGAAGTCGATCGCCTTGTCCTGATCCCCGACCGGGATGGAAACGCTGATGATTCGCGTGGTTGCAGCCATTGTGTGCTCCTGATCGTTGTTGCCCGTACAGGACAGACTGATCCCGGGGGCCGAAGTCATCGGATCTGTGGGTCGAGGGTTGCGTTGCCGGATTGGCCGGTCGCCTCCACCACACGACCTGAGCGCCGGCTCCGATCGCGTTGGCCGCCCATGAGGCCGAAATGAGTGACCTTGCATGCGCCCGCCGACGAGTTGACGGACAAATCGCCTCTGCCGAGGGCACGGTGACCCCGATCGACGACCACACGTCCCGTGCCGTGCTGGGTGGCCAGACCGTCGTCGGCGTCGCGGCCACTCTCACACGGCTGGACGGCGACTTCACCATCGAACGATCTGACGAACTGGCGCAATGCCTTTCGGAGGACGCCGACCGATATCGGCACGCGATCGGGGCGTTCTGAAGTGGTTGGCCGACGGCCGGATGTGCTCGACCACATGGGTCTCTATCCGGCGACCAACGTATCGATCTGATTGATGGCTCCGGACGCCCCTTCGACGATGCCCATCTCGAGCACCTTCTCCAACGCTTCGGCGGTTTCGTAAGCGCTGACGTAGGTCGCGACCGTCTGACCGTCTCGTTCTTCGAATGCATAGGTGTTCGTCGACACCGGCATGGACTCGATCGGTCTGAAGTCGTCGTCGGCGAAGCCGTCCTCGAAGGTGAACCCGTTCGGTTCGTCGATCGTCTTGAGCACCCAGTAGCCGCCGAACTTCTCCCCTTCGGGACTCGTCATGTAGTACGTGACGCGACCACCGGGAGTGAAGTCGTGTTCGACGACCGTCGCGGGATACGTCGGTGGGCCCCAGATCTTTTCGAGCTGGCGCGGATCGGCGTACAACTGCCAGATACGTGCCGCCGGTGCGGCGAACTCGGCGGTGATGGTGAGGGTGCGGGAGTCGATGTCATGGGTGACATTGGTGACAGGCATTGATCAGTCCTCCTGTGATGATTCCGTTGCGATGAGTTCGTCGATGCGCGCGATCCGGCCCCGCCAGACCGCCTCGAGCTCGGTGAGCAGGGTCGCCACCGCGCGCACCGCGGTGACGTCGCCGGTCGCGAGTTGCTCGCGGCCGTGGCGACGTTTGGTGAGCAGGCCGGCGCGTTCGAGCACGGCGACATGCTTCTGTACGGCGGCAAAGCTCATGTCGTACTCGGCCGCCAATACCGAGACCGAACGCTCGCCGGTCAGTACACGACGCATGATGTCCCGTCGTGTGCGATCGGAGAGCGCGTGGAACAGGGCGTCTGCCCTGTCCTCGTCCGCATCGGTCACCCTTCAAACATACAACCATATGGTTGTATGTCAACCCTCGTGCGATTCATGGAACGACATACCGCGAGCGGCGTAGGCTCGCGGCCAGATGGCAGCCGAACCCGTATGGAGACACCGAGGCAGCGCTGATGAGATGGAGACGAGGTCGTCGAACAGCTGGGAGTATGAAGGTCGGAGACCTCACCGGTCCGGGCCTGTCCACCCAGTTCGGTGTGGGCGCTGCCGATCTCGGTGCAATGGTGCAGGCTCCCAACGGCGACATCGTCGCCGTGTTCGGCGACACCTACCGCAAGGCGCGGGCGGGGTCGGCGGACTGGCGTTCGCCGGTGGTGTTGATCGGGAACCGGAGCACCGAGGGGCAGGTGGTCTGGGAGCGCGCCGGCGGACCGGATCCGACCTATGCACGCCAGCTCTGGCCCTATATCCACGACTCTCCCCCGTGGCATCGCGGTGGTTTCTCCACGGTGATCCCGAGCGATCTGCTTCGCGTGGGAGACGACCTTTACCTGCACGCCATCGTCGTACGAGGTTTCCCCACCGTGCACTGGACCGAGATATGGCGATCGTCGGACAACGGCGTCACGTGGGGCCACATGGGACCCGAGGCCACCTTCGCGGCAGACCTGCACGACGGCCTGGCGCAGTCGTGGACGTGGGATTTCGATCCGGACGACGGATGGGTCTACGTCATCTCCACCGCGTTCCAATCAGGCTCAGGAATGATCCTGCGTGCCGTTCGGCCCGCCGACATCGGCAACGGCAACGCGTACATCGGATGGGGTTACCGCGACGGTGCGTGGGCGTGGGGAAACCCTCCGACGGTGATCACCCCGGAGGGTGAGGTCTGGCGCGAGACGACCTTCCGCCGTTTGGGGAGCGGCCGCGACGTCGGCTGGGTCCTCGGTGGATTCTGCATCTCCGATCGGGGGTTGTCCTACCGCGTACTCGACCGTCCGATCGACAACGTCGGCCAGCGCGTGAAGACCATGCCGATCGCCGAGATCGCCGACTGGTCGGCCGAGGATCATCCGTCCGGCCGGGTCGCGCAGGCATACGGGGGGTATGTCATCCCCGGCTCCACCCTCGACACTCCTGGAGGGGTTGACCTCGCTGTGTCGCAATGGAATACCAGCACCCATTGGCCGTATCACGTCATGCAGTTCGCGACCACCCTGAGTTCGGTCTCCACGGCATCTCCGGACCGTGCCATTGTCGCGCAGCGGATCCCGGAGTGGATGGCTACGCTCGAACATTTGCGCGGGGAATCCGGTATGGCCGATGAGATCGCCGACGCCGAGAGTGCTCTCGATGCGCTTCGAAGGCTATGTCTGTGAGTCGTCGTCTGCGAGTAGTCGTGTCCGCCCGGTGTCGTCATCACCGTGCCGATGTACTCGAGTTCAGTGCCCGAGAAAGCTCGTTCGCGGTCTCGGCGGTCATGGTGAGGCCACCTCGGTGCCGGATGAGGACTCCAGAACCGACCGGTTGACGATCGAACGGCAGCGGGGCGATCGGATCCAGGTCGGGTTGCAGCCGCGTGGCGACGTAGGTCAGGAATCCTGGCAGTATGGGCGGTGTGGGGTCGTCGGATTCGTCAGGCGGATCAATCGAGAACGGCTCCCCCTCGTAGAGGGCGGCACCGTGGGCCACAGACGCTACGTCGGGGTCGACGCCGACGATGACCGCCCTCAACACGTCTTCGAGCAGATTCTCGGAAGTCGTGTGGTCGTCGGCCGCGATCCGGTCTGGCCGTTCCACATTGACCACGACGTGAAGCCGGTCGACCGACGACCCGCTGGTGTCGAGCTCGATAAGGATTTCGACCAGGCCCGCCGCGACCGCGCCACTGTGAACGTTGATCACGCGCAGCGTGCTCTGCCACGTGTCGATAGTGCCGTCGGTCGCGTAAGCGGGATTGACACACCGGAAGGCGGCAGCGACCTCGTCGGCGGTGATCATCCCGACCGCGGGTAGCGATGCGCGGTCCGCGGTCACCGGGAGCCAACTGTTGTGACGCCATAGTCCATGCGAGACAGACAGTTCGGCGAAGATGGTCGCGACCGCCCGATAAGCCTCGATCTCGGGGATACCGTCGGAGGATCGGATGGCGTCCACGACGTACCGGCCCTGAGATGATGGCGGCATTTCGCGTTCATACATGTGGAACAATGCCCGTTCACGATCCCAGCGCAACTCTTCCAGCGCATCGTTGGGTGGCGGCGAGGGTTCGTTGCCGCTGAGGTATCCCTGAAGCCAGCCTTCCGCATATTCGGTGGCATCGAGGATCTGTGATGGCCGTACCGACATGTTCTGTCCGGCCGCGAGATCGTTGACTGCGACGAGACCGCGGAAGGTGTGGGGGTTCCCCACGATTGCGAAGAGGGCGTCGCCGTACCCGCTGATCCGTACGACCAGCCTCGGATCGGCCCAATCGGGAAGGAGGCCGGGATCCACGCCTGTCAGAAGTTCCATCACCTGTTCCTGCCTCTCCTAACCGCGGACATGGCCGTTGGGATACACGTTCACATGGTGACCGCTGCGATCCACCACGTCCCAGTGTTCCCCACCATGACGAGACTTGTCCCACGTCCACGTGCGGCCCTTGTTGTCGACGAATCCGCCGTTCCGGACCGACTTGGGGCGGCTGTGGGCACTCTTCGGCGGAACATAGGGCATACTGCCCGACTTGGGAAGCTGATTCGCGTGACCGGCCGCGGGCCATTCGGGTCGCGGGACAGTCGCTTCACGGCCCCTCTCCTGCGCCGGGCCACCGGCCCGTCGGCTACACCCAGCCTGCTCTTCGGCCAGGGCCCTCTGTTCGGCGTTGTCGCGCGCCTTCTGCGCCTCGTACTGAGCGACCTGCGCCGGCGTGCCCCCGCCCGATGCATTCACCGATCGCGCATAGGCGGTCTGCTGCTCGACCTCCTGATTGTGGGCGGCTATCCGGGCCGGCAACGACGAGCAATCCGGCGGGCCCGCCGATGCCGGAGCTGCTGTCGACAGACCCAGACCCATCAGCAGCGCGGTCATGGTCAGTGCCGCGACCACCAGCTTGCGTAACCGTTCCAGCGGGTGCCTGCGCACCACGCATGGGTCGTCTGTGCGATCGAGCTCGGTGCTCGGCTCGTCATTCATGCTGCTGACTGTCATTTTCTGGCCCCTCGCGTCGCTTCCGGTCGGTGTGAACACTGGGTTGGATGCGGCCACGCGATGAAAAGTTCCGCGGTCAGGACCGCCGGTTGCCTGATCCGATCGAGACGTGCCGGGCCGAGCCCGTTAGGTTGTCATCAGAGTGCGTCGACGGCGCAGAGCCGTCGACGCCCGATATCCGATCTCGACACGGGAGGCTTTACACGTGACACACCTGGGAGTAGTGGGCGGCGGGACGATGGGCGCCGGGATCGCCGAGGTGGCCGCACGCGCGGGCGACGAGGTTCTGGTTCTCGAACGTGACCAGGACGCGGCCGACGCCGCTCGCGCTCGGATCGAGAAGTCGCTGGCACGCGGTGCGAAGGCGGGCAAGATCACCGAGGAGCAGGCCACGGAGTCGCTCGCCCGACTGCGGACCACCAGGTCCATCGCCGACTTCGGTGACCGGGAACTGGTGATCGAGGCCCTGCCCGAGATCGAGTCCCTGAAGGTCGGCTTCTTCGCCGAACTCGATCAGGTGACGGCCGCCGACGCGATTCTCGCGACCAACACCTCGTCCATCCCGATCATCCGGGTGGCGAAGAATGTCGCCGATCCGTCCCGGGTGGTGGGCGTGCATTTCTTCAATCCGGTGCCGGTGATGCCCCTGGTCGAGATCATCGCGAGTCTCGCCAGCTCGACCGAGGCGATCGACACCGTCACCACGTATGCCCGCGACCATCTGGGCAAGCGGACCATCCAGGCCGGTGACCGCGGCGGCTTCGTCGTCAACGCCTTGCTCATCCCGTATCTCGTCAGCGCGATTCGTATGTACGAGAGCGGTTACGCGACAAAGGAAGACATCGACGCCGGCATGATCAACGGCTGCGCACACCCGATGGGGCCGCTCACGTTGAGCGATACCGTCGGTCTCGACGTGGTCCTCGACGTCGCCGAATCGCTGTATCAGGAGTTCCGCGAACCGCATCTCGCTCCCCCGCCGCTGTTGCAGCGGATGGTCGATGCCGGATATCTCGGCAAGAAGGCCGGCAAGGGGTTCTACGACTACTCGAAGTAGCGGACGCGGTGTGGGGATGCGGTCCTTCGAGTCGCTCGTCGCGGAGGCCGCGTCCGCCGACGTGAGTGGGTGGGGCTTCGATTGGCTGGACGGCCGCGCAACCGAGCAACGCCCGCCGTGGTGTGGATTCTCCGCAAGTGCGTGTGGTGGGTGGCCGACTTCTCGATCGGCACGTATGCGAACACGTTGTGCGAGATGGCCGCGGACATGCGTGCAGGCCGGCCATTCGTCGCGCATTCGACCCGGCACCTGATCGACGCCCGCCGCTGACTCTCGCGCAGTGCGATCAGTCGGCCAGCCCGGCGTCCTTGCTCCCATATGCTTCGCGCAGCCGGGGTTTCACCACCTTGCCGCCGGCGTTCCGCGGCAGTTCATCAAGGACGACCAGATCCTTCGGATGCTTGAAGCGCGCCAGATTCTCATTGAGGTAGGGCTCGAGTTCGGCGAGGGTGAGATCGTCGACGCCGTCGGCGAGGACCACGATCCCCACCGGCACTTCTCCCCATCGGTCATCAGCGCGGCCGATGATGGCTGCCTCGGCGATCTTGGGATGGCCGTACAGCACGTTCTCGACCTCGGCGCAGTAGATGTTCTCGCCGCCGGAGATGATCATGTCCTTGGCGCGATCCACCACGTAGAGGAAGCCCTCGTCGTCCTGGCGCACCAGGTCGCCGGAGTGGAACCATCCGCCGCGGAACGCATCCGCGGTGGCCTGCGGGTTCTGCCAGTAGCCCTTCATCATGTTCGGCCCGCGGTAGACGATCTCGCCGACCTCTCCGGGTTTCACGTCGTTCATCATCGGGTCGACGACGCGAGCGGTCACCGCCGGCACGACCTTACCGATCGAACCGATCTTGCGTAGCGCATCCTTGCCTTCGAGAATGCATGTGACAGGCGACATCTCGGTCTGGCCGAACGCGGTCATGTTGAGTGCGGCGGGGAAGTTCTCGTTCATCGCGTTGAGCACGGAGTCCGACGCCGGAGCGGCTCCCCAGCTGATCGTCCGCAGCTTGAGATCGCGAGGACGGGCCTGCTGCGCGGCGCACACGGCCTGCCATTGGGCCGGGACCATGAAGACCGAGGTGGTGCCCTCGCGTTCGAGTGTGTCGAGCATCGTCTCGGGATCGAATGCGCCGAGTGGATGTATCACCGACCGGATGCCGCGATAGAACACCGGCGCGAACGCGGCGAGGCCGGCGATGTGGAAGATGGGCGGTACCACCGAGGCGACGTCGTCGTCGGTGCTCCCCTGCGCCGCACTGATCGTGGTCACCGCCTGCGCCTGGAGATTCGTGTGGGTCAGCATGGCACCCTTGGGTTTTCCGGTTGTTCCCGAGGTGTACATGATCACGGCGACGGTGTCCTCCGGGACGTCGATCTCGGGCAGATCGGTCGGGTCCTCGGCGATGAGCGTTTCGTAGTCCAGTTGGGTGCCGTTGTCCCCGCGATCGACGACGATCGTGGTGTCGATGGCGCCCGTGGATGTACTGACCGCCTCCGCCACCGGTGCGAGCAGCTTCTCGGTGACGATCACCCTGGCGCCGCTGTCGGTGACGAGGAAGGCCACCTCGGCTGGGCTCATCCGGATGTTCACCGGGACCGGGATGGCGCCGATCAGGTTGGCGCCCAACACCGCTTCGATGTACTCGGTGCGATTGAGCAAGGCCATCAGGACACGATCGCCGAACCGCACGCCGCGGCGATGCAGGGCGGCGGCGAACGAACGCGACCGTTCGTCGAGCTCTCGCCACGTGGTCGCCTTCCCGAGATATGTCACAGCGGTGCGGTCGGGCGTCATGAACGCATGCCGACGCACCTGGTTGTTCCAGTGGTTGCGGCGCGAGCGCATCGGCTCGGCCACGAGGTCACTGGTCGACTCGGTGGTGACGGTCATGTTCGATCTCCTGGTGGTCGGAAGCGGTTCGGAGGTCCTCGAGTTCCTCGCGAGGTGCCCTCGATTACACGGTAGGACGCGACGCGGCTCGCCGTGGTCGGTCGTCGAATCTGGTAGAGACCTGAGTTGAGGCAGCACAGTTGCCGAGCCTCATGCCTCCCGTGGTCATCCAACGACGATCTCCGAGACGCCCGGTGTGGGACGCAGATCGTCAGGTGTCGCCAGGTCGGCGACGGTCACGCTCCCCGACGACGGCGACGTGGCAGCCGCGACGGCGGCTCGCGCGGTCAGCTCTCCGGTCGTTGCCGACTGTCCGGCACCGTGGGCGGTGGCTTGTTGCCCGGTAGTGCGGTTGCGCACCACGATGTTCCACCGGTCGCTACCTCGATGCGGTGCCCGCGTCAAGGCAGGAGGGAGGACGGGGAACCGCCCGACGAGCGCAAGACCGGCAGTTGAGACGCGATCGTCGAGCGCCAGATAGCTGCGCACCCGAATGTCCCGTCTTTTCCCGATCAGCAACCCAACATAGCCAGCCGAACAGATGCCATGCCCCGTTCTACCGGGACATGGCACTGTCGACAGGCTGTCGCGTTACGAAACCCCTACCTGTGCACCCTGTCCCGACCAAGCGGTACTCGCCTCGATCGCCCCGATGATCTGGGGCCGCAACTCGGCGGCACGGATCACCGCATCGACGGAGCCGACCTCGACGGCGCGCTGGATGCTGTGGACGGCGTCGAACTCCGCGGCCACCTCGCCGATCTTCTCCGCTCGGACGGACTGGCGCATCTCCGCGAGCTCCGCGCTCAACGTCGATCGGTCGGTTCCGGAGGCCTCCGCCACCCGCGTCTCGAGTTCGCGGATGCGTGAGTCGGCCGCGGTGCGCTTGCCGACCTCGCCGGCGAACACCACCGCGGCGGCCGGGGCGCCGCCGAGCACCGATGCGTACGAGCCTTCGATGGCCAGCACGGTCATATTCGGATTCAGTGCCTTGGAGAACACCACAAAGGCGCCGCCGTGATACCGCGAGATCACGCAGAACACAATGGGCCCTTGGAAGTTCACGATCGCGCGACCGATCTCCGCACCGTACTCCAGCTGCAGTTTCCGCAACGACTCGGGCGAACCGTCGAAACCGGACAGGTTGGCGAGCACCACGAGCGGACGGTTGCCGCTGGCAACGTTGATCGCTCGCGCGGCCTTCTTCGACGACTGCGGGAACAGTGTGCCGGCGGTGTAGGTGTCCGGACCGTCGGTCGGCTTGTAGCCGCGGCGTTGCACCTCCCGCGATTCGATCCCGAGCAGGCACACCGGGATCCCGCCCAGGTGGACATCGCAGACCACGGCCGTCTCGGCGTCGGCCATGCCCGCCCAGCGTTCCAGCACCACGTGGTCCTGGTCGGCCAGCGCGCGCATCACCGTCCGGATGTCGAAGGGCTTCTTGCGATCCGGATTTGTCTCGGACGAGAAGATGTGGCCGACCGTGGTGAAGTCGCTACCCGCCAGAACGTGCGGATAATCGGAGATGTCCCGATCGGCCGGGTCGCTTGTCAGTGACCGCCGCGGCGTCTGCTCACCGGGCACGACGTAGGTGTGGTCGTAGTGGCTCATCAGCAGATCCTTGGCAGCACCCAGGTTCGGCACCCAGTACTGCGCCTGCCCGTTGGGGCCCATCACGCGGTCGTATCCGCCGATGCCGAAGTTGTCCTCGGCCGAAACACCACCGGAGAAGTCGAGGGACTGCTTGCCGGTCAGCACCATCGCGGAATCCGGGGTCATCACCAGGATGCCCTTGGTGTGCATCAGCATCGTGGCCTCGGCATTCCAGTACGGCTGCGCGCCGACGTTGATACCCGCCACCACGATGTTGATCTCACCGCCTGCCTGGGTGAACTCGACGACGCGCTTGAGTGCGCGCGCCACCCAGTCCATGTTCTCGGTTCCCGAGTCCATGGAGATCCGGGCACCCGACGACAGCGCAAACCACTCGAGCGGCACCTGCATCCGTTCGGCGAGGTCCAGCGCTCCGATCACCCGGCTGCACTCCGGTTCCGACAGTGCACCGAGCGATTTTGTCGGATCGCCGAGCAGCACCACTCGGGTGACGCCCTGCGGGTACTTGTCGGTCGGTGTGGTGACCACCCCGACCACCATGGCGGCGGTGTTGCCGCCCTTCGGACGGTCCACCGGCTCCAGTACCTGCTCGGCATTCAGGTCGTACTCGGAGAACTCGCCCAGTAGGCCGGCCAGCTCGTACGGGTAGACGGTGTTGCGCTTCGCCGCGCGCAGCACCTTCTGGCGATACCCGTCGACGGGTTCGATCGGCTCGTCGGAAGGCTCACCGACGCTGACGTCGAAGCTACCCGTGGCGTTGATCGAGAATCGCACGGCGACCTTCGACAAGATCCCGGTGTCGTGGTCGCGTCGACGCGCGATCAGCTGAACCTCCTCGAGCCCGACGCCGGCAGCGATGGCCCGGATGTATCCGGCGATCGCTGCGAGTTCCTCGGCGGTGACGTCCATCGGCGGCCAGATGTACATGATGATGCGGTTGGTGTCGGCGGTCCGGCCGGACGGGCGCTGCGCCCGTCGGATCGAATCGACACACGACGCCAGGATCGTCTCGGCGGTCGGCAGAGCCAGCAGTCGGCCGTCGTGTTCGCGCACCGCGGTGAGGTCGCGCACCTGTGCGAACGCGATGAGGCGGTCGTCGGACGGGTTGTCGCGGGCGACGCACCGGAAGAGGTAGACCTCCTCGTCGTCGGACGAGCTCAGCCGGGTGAGATCGAATTTGTGCAGGCGCTCCATCTGCATGCGCTGCGCGATGTGGGGATGCAGGCCACGGATCAGACGTTCTTCTGCCATGCCGGTCGCAGACGGCCGGAAGGTGAAGTGGTGATGCATCAGCGCATCACCACTGCCGGCAACCGTGGTGGTGATGCGGTGTACCTGGCTGGGCATCGGGGTCGCCGCGATGACCTCGTGCAGAGTCGACGCCATCGCGTCGAAGTCCTCGGGTTGTTGTTCCCAACTCAGGTAGATGTCGGCATCGATGGACGGGGTGTCGCGAGCCAGTTCGGCCAGTCCGGCCAGAGCAGGTCCCAGATTGTCGAAGCTGACCGCCGCCGACGCCAGCTTCGCGCCCTCCCGCTCGGCGACCACGAAACGGGCGCCGCCCGCCTGCTGGATCCGCACATCGGCGAGTCCCTTGTTCCCGTAGTAGCGACGGGTCAGGACCTCCAGCATCACGGTGTTGTCGGCCTTGCCGCGCACCACCTGTTGCGCGAGGAGCCGCACCAGGGGCTCGGTGCTGCGGACCATCTCCGAGATGCGCTTGGCGCGGTCTGCGGCATCGGGGTTGTCGTCGAGATAGCGCAGATGATCGCGGACATTGTCGTAGACCCGTGCGCGATTGCGACGCAGCAGCTCCTGTCCGTACCACGCGTAGATGAGTCCACGCGCGAGGTCGGCGATGACGGGGAACCGCACCTGAGTCGCGGCCACCAGCCGATCGAGCGCCGTGCCGACGGAATCCCTCAGCTCATCGCGCGGGGTCGGCTCCCCGAGCCACTCGCGCAGCAGGGTGGTGAGCACGGTGGCCGAGTCGCCGGGGTTCTGCAAGGCCAGGAAGATCCGGAAGACCGCGGCCTCGAGCTCTGGGGTGCGATCGAGATCGGTCACCCCGTAGTGTGCGAGCGCTCGGCCCAGTTGCGCGTGGAACGCCTCCGGCAGTCCGTCGCGCTCGACGTCGAGGCTCTGCAGATAGGTGTGGAAGCTCTCGCGTGAACTGTGCACGCGCTCGTCGCCGATGGCCTCCCCCGACGGCCGATTCTGGCTCAGCTTGGCGAGGTCGGCGAATACGGTGATCAGTTCGAGTTCGTCGGCGAGCGGGCGACGACCGCTCTCGATCGCCACGCGGCGGGTGGTGAGGTAGTCGTCGAGCAGTCGGGTGCGATCGTGTGGGTCCACGTCGTACCCCAGCAGCAGGCTGCGGAGATCCTCCAGGCTGCGTCCGGTGCGCTCCTGCGGTGACACGTCCACGGGCTCGTCGGGCAGTTCGATGTCGACGTCGGCGGTCGCGTCGTCGGGCGTCTCGGCCTCGTCGTCATCGCTGAGCGGTTCCAGGCGCAGCAACGGCACACCGGTCTCCACCTGCGTGCCGACCGACACCAGGCTTTCCTTCAAGCGGCTCCGGACCGGCGCGCGCAGGACCGTCTCCATCTTCATGCTCTCCAGCACCAGTACGGGTGCGCCTGCCTCGACCTCGGCGCCAACCTCCAGTGGAGTGGCGACGACCAGCGCGGGGGCGGGTGAGCGGACCACGCCGCCCTCGTCGCGACTGACCCGATGAGTGACCCCGTCGACGTCGACGAGGTGGATCGGTCCGTGGGTGTCGGTCACCAGTCGGTAGCGGACGCCGTTCAGGACGATCTGAGCGGTGTGCTCGTCAAAACGTTCGAGGTCGACGTCGGCGGTGCGGGTCTGCTCGCCGGCTTCGATGCCGATACGGAAACGGTGCGCGCCGATCCGCGCGACGCGGACCCGGTAACCGACACCCCGCAGCTTGAGATCGAGCGGACGCCCGCTGTCGTGCTGCACCTGTGGCCGACCACCCGACGCGGTGGACAGCAGCCGATGACGTTCCACCGACTCGCCTTCCTCGTAGGCGTCGATGGCCGCTGCGGCCAGCGCGACCGCCGAGTGACGATGGGCGACCAGTCGCCCCTCGGCCCGCACCCGATCGATCCAGCCGGTGTCGGCGCTGCCGTCGATCACCTCGGGCTGGTTGAGCAATTCGAGGACGAAGCTCTTGTTGGTCGCGCCGCCTTCGATGATCACCCGGGTCTGCACCATCGCCCGGCGCAGACGTCCGAGTGCCTCGTCGCGGTCGCGGCCGTAGGCGATGATCTTGGCGATCATCGAGTCGAAGTCGGCGGGAATGGTGTCGCCCTCGCTGACCCCGGTGTCGACACGGATGCCCGGTCCGGCGGGCAGTTCGAGACGTGCGATGCGGCCGGGAGACGGCGCGAAGTCGCGGTCGGGATCCTCGGCGTTGAGGCGGGCCTCGATGGCGTGCCCGCGTTCTGCCGGTGGCTCGCCTTCGAGACGGCCACCCGAGGCCACATGCAGTTGCGCCCGGACCAGGTCGAAGCCGGTGGTGGCCTCGGTGATCGGATGCTCGACCTGCAGACGAGTGTTGACCTCGAGGAACGCGAACAGTTGCTCGCCGGGGTGATAGAGGAACTCCACGGTTGCCGCGCCCCGATAGCCCACGGCCACGGCCAGTCGTTCGGCGGACGTCTTGAGTTCGGCCACCTGCGCCTCGGAGAGGACCGGCGACGCGGACTCCTCGATGACCTTCTGGTTTCGTCGCTGCACCGAGCAATCACGCACGCCCAGCGCCCAGGCGGTGCCCTGACCATCGGCGATCACCTGGACCTCGACGTGACGCGCGCCGGTGACGAGGCGTTCGAGGAAAACGACGCCGCTGCCGAAGGCTCGGGCCGCCTCGTCGCGGGTGCGCTCGTAGGCCTCGCGGAGATCGCCGTCATTCGTCACGACGCGAATACCCCGGCCGCCGCCGCCCGCGGTCGCCTTGAGCATCAGCGGGTACCCGATCTCGGCCGAGGCCGCCACGGCGTCGTCGATGGTCGCGACGGCGCCACGGCTCCAGGGCGCCACCGGGACGCCGACCTCTTCGGCAATCAGCTTGGCGCCGATCTTGTCGCCGAGTTTGCGCATCGCCTCCGGCGAAGGCCCGACGAAAGTGACGCCGATGCGCTCGCACAGTTCGGCGAAGAGCGGATCCTCCGCAACGAAGCCCCAGCCGACCCAGGCTGCGTCGACACCGGTCGCGAGGAGTGCGCGCTCGAGGACCTCGAGGTTCAGATAGGGCCGCGCGGCAGCGGGCCCGAGGTCGTAGGCGATGTCGGCTTCACGCACAAATGTCGCGTTGCGATCCGCATCGGTGTAAAGAGCGACGACCTCGATCGGTCGGCCGGTCTCCGCGGACAGGCCGCGGACGGCATGGATGAGTCGCATGGCGGACTCGCCGCGGTTCACGATGGCAATGCGTGTGAACATCACCGACTCCAATCTCTTCGATTCCTACGTGTCGGCCGCGGAGGTCGCGGCGCCCGTCTCGACCGATACGCCCGAGGACGGGGTCGGTGTGCTCCGTGCCGGCGCTGGATGCCGGCGACGCACCTCGCACGATTGTGGCGAATCGATTCCCTACGCGCGAGTACGGGCACTGTGACGTTTTCGGTCGGGGTGTGGAAGATACAGCCTGACCTGCACGTCGAGGCCATACGTGCGCACGCCGCAACGCTCCCGCGCACTTGCCACGTATCCGCGCAAGTCGCCACTTGCGCGGATACGTGGCAAGTGCGCATTCTTCACACGGTGACCCGTCGAGCGCCGACGAGGCGGCCTCGCCGGCGCCACCTAGGCTGTACCGATGGCTCTCGTCCTCGGTCCGATCTTGCGTCACGTAGGTGAGACCACCGCAACGATCTGGGTTCAGACCGACGAACGTGCCGAGGTCGAGGTACTGGGCTGCCGTGCGTCGACGTTCGAGGTTCGGGGCTGCCACTACGCGCTGGTCGTGGTCGACGGTCTGACGCCGGGCTCGACCACCGAGTACCGACTTCACGTCAACGGGACGCAGGAGTGGCCGCACCAGGAGTCCCGCTACCCACCGAGCGTGATCCGGACCCGCGGAGCCGACCGTGACAAAAGTCTTCGGGTGGTCTTCGGGTCGTGTCGCTACCCCAAGACCGGCGACGCCGCGCTGGACGAAAAGCTCGGTTCGGATGCACTGGATTGCTACGCCACACGACTGACCGGGCAACCGGTGTCGGCGCTGCCCGACGTCGTGATCCTGCTCGGCGACCAGGTCTACGCCGACGAGCTGACCCCGGAGGCGCGTCGTCGCCTGGCCGGCCGCCGCAGCGGCTCGGTTCGTACCAAACGTCCACCCGACGAGGTTGTGAGCTTCACCGAGTACGAGGGGCTCTATCGGCACACGTGGGGCGATCCGGAGATCCGATGGCTCATGTCCACAGTGCCCATCGCGATGATCTTCGACGACCACGACATCCGCGACGACTGGAACACCTCCGCCGCGTGGCGTGCCTCGATGAGCTCCGTGCCGTGGTGGCGGGAACGGATTCGGGCGGGACTCGCCTCCTACTGGGTGTATCAGCATCTCGGCAATCTCAGTCCCACCGAACTCGCCGTCGACGACGATTACCGAAAGGTCGTCGACTCCACCGGTGACTGCTGGCCGCTGCTGGTCGCTCTCGCCGACCGGGCCGACGACGACGCCGACGGAGAAAAGGGTCTGCGGTTCAGTTACCGATGGGATCTGGGAACGGCCAGACTCGTCATGATCGACTCGCGCAACGGTCGAATCCTGTCGGGCGGTTCCCGAAAGATGTTGAGTGATCGGGAGTTCGCCTGGCTCGAGGAACAGATGACAGACGGTGTCGACCGAGTCGACCACCTGATCCTGGGGTCATCACTGCCGTGGCTGCTGCCCCCTGCGCTCGGTGACCTGCAGACGATCAACGAGATCGCGGCCAACCGCACCGGCCTCCGCGGACGGCTTGCCGAAAAGATTCGTCAGGCAACCGATTTCGAGCATTGGCCGGCGTTCATGGAGTCGTTCCGGAGGCTCAGCGACCTGATCATCGGCGTGGCCACGCAGTCCGGCCGTGCTCCTGCCACCGTCTGCGTTCTCTCCGGCGACGTACATCACAGCTATGTGGCACGGGCCGACCACCCCGGTACGACGGCGACCGCAGTTCACCAGCTGGTGTGCTCGCCTGTGCACAATCATGTCCCCGGATACGTCAAGCCGGTTCTGGAGCATGCGTGGTCGCCGCGAGCCGCTCGCCTGACCCGCGCGTGGGCCCGGCACCTCGGATCTCCCCCGCTGCCCATCAACTGGTCCGACGTCGGGGGTCCGTTTTTCGGCAACACCATCGCCACCCTGATGACCGACGGGCGTACCGCTCGGGTCGTCTTCGAACAGCCACGTGAAGGTGGAGAGCTTTCCGAGATCACGCGGGTGTCCCTCACCGACTGAGGCGGGTCTGCAGCCCTCCGTGGTCGGGTCGGCCGCGCCCCGACGTGTCGGTCATTCCGTCAGCACAACGCCCTTGCCGAGCAGCGTGCCGTCTTCCATGTCGCGGTGTGCCGTGGCGACCTCGTCGAATTGTAAAAATGACCGATCGGGACGGTGGCACGGCCGGCGGCAACGTCATCGAGAAACTGCCGAACGATCCCATCCCCCGCCGAAAATGCAACTCTGATCGGTTCAGGCCAAATGACCTGATTCGTATGAGAACCCAGCCGACCGCAGGTGTGGGAGGCGGAACCGAGCGGATGGTCAGAGATTCCGGCGGGCCCGGTGCATCGAGTAAGACGGCACGCATCATGATCCGCGCCTACGCGGGCGGGATGGATTGCCGACGGTCGACGATGGTTCACATCGTCAACCATTCGCTAGGGTGCAAAGCGTGAACACGGCAGCGCATCGATTCATCGTCGGCGACCAGGTCGCCATCTCCTACCGCACGTTCGGGGACGCTTCTGGCGGGGACGCTACTGGCGGGAATGCCTCCGGCCGACCACCGGTCGTCCTGCAGCACGGATTCGCGTCCAGTGGTGCACAGAACTGGATGGCGGCCGGACTGGTGGATGCTCTTGTGGCCGAAGGCCGTCAGGTGATATTGGTCGATGCGCGTGGGCACGGAGAATCGGATAAACCGCATGATTCCGCCAGTTACGGCGAGAGCCGCATGGCGCGGGACCTAGTGGAGTTGTTCGACTCGCTGGACCTGACCGAAGTGGATCTGGTCGGGTACTCGATGGGCGCGATCGTCTCATTGCTGACTGCGGTGCACGACAATCGGATTCGGCGGCTCGTCGTGGGCGGTGTCGGTGCGGGCGTGGTGGACCTCGGTGGTGTCGACACCAGGGTGATCGACCAGCGTGCCCTCGCCGACGCCCTGCGTGCCGACGACCCGGCGACCGTGACCGACCCGGCCGCCCGCCGATTCCGGCTGTTCGCCGACGCATCGGACAACGACCGGCTTGCGCTGGCGGCGCAGGCCGAGGCGGTCAACACCGAGCCGATCGCCTTCGAACAGATCTCGGTCCAGATCGCCGTGGTGATCGCCGGTGTCGACGACGATCTCGCGAATCGGCCCGAGGTCCTCGCGAAAAGGCTGTCGGCCACACTGATCCGAGTGCCCGGTGACCACCTGGGTGCGGTCCGGAACCCGGAGTTCCGGACCGCACTGCTAGACGCCCTCCGGTGACCCCTCGTCGCCGCGGTCAGCCGCGGTGCAGCGCGGCGAGTTCGCGTTGGATCATCGCTTCGTGGGCGAGTGCGTCCTCCCGGGCCCGGCGCGGATTCCACCGCCCGCTCAGCACAAAGATGAACGGCACGAACAAGATCTGGGCGACGACGCAGATCCACCACCAGATCTTCCACTGACCCGGGTTGTCCTTCTGGGCTTGTTGGACATCGGCCGCATGTTCGGCCAGGTACGCCTGATCCCCCGGCGGAATCGGGTCGGTGCTCAATTGTTGCAGGCGAGCCGCTGCCTCCCGCGGGGTCGCCGCGAGGCCCGCACCCATCAACTGCCCCACGGCGGCCACGCCTGCCCGCACATCGCGTGGATTCGCGGCCAGCGCGCTCAGGGTCGCCGGCTCGACGGCACTCGCGGTCGCGACTTGTTCCGGATACTCGGCGACGATGTGGGAGACCCGCGTTCCCTGGTCGACCAGAGTCGAGGTGGCCGGCACCACAAAGGTCAGCACAATGAGTGCCAGCGTCACCGTGATGCGAACAGTCCATCCCCAGATCGCCAGACCGGTCGCAGTGGCGGCCGGATTGTGGCGCTCGACGGTCTCGGTGAAACTGGCCATCCATGCGCAGTAGGCGATGCCGCCACCCACCGCGATGACCACGAGCACCAGTGCGAAGGTGTAATAGCTCGTATCGGCATGGGTGCTGAGCATCGCGAAGATCGCGGTGCCGATCACGGAGATCACGGTCCCGATGGCCATGAGCGGCTTGCGCACCCGGATCTTGTCGGAGACCACACCGGCGACGATGAGGGCGATCGCGTTGGCGATCCAATACCAGTTCGCCAGGGCGTTGGCACGAGCCTCCGAGTAGCCGAATGTGGTGGCGAAGTAGACGACGAAGAACCCGACCGCGATGTAATAGAACATGAGGAACAGGCTGATCGCGATCGCCGGTCCGACGATGTCGAACCGCATCATCTGGCGCCAATGCCCGCGCAGGGCGGTCTCGGTGTCGAGACCGCCGGCCCGCGCCTCGATCAGGGCCCGTTCGTTCAGGCTGACCATCAACTGGTCACGGAGCCCTGGCGACAATTCGCGGAGGCCGACCAGCGCGATCACCGCGACGATCAAACCGGCGATCCCGCAGACGTAGAACTGAAACCGCCAATCCGGGTGGTTGTCGAGTGTATTGCTCGACACCATGGTCACGACGAGACTGCCGAGCACGGGGCCCATCGTCCAGAATCCCATCGCTTGAGCACGTCCGACCTGCGGCGAGAAGTCCCGGATCAACGCAGGTGTCGCCACCAGGATCATGCCCTCGACAATGCTCAGCACAGCGAAGAAGATGATGTACCACAAGGTGTTCGGCGCATGTGGGAGCGCGAACAGCACCAGCAGGCCGGTGATGAACAGGCCGATGACCACCAGGTTGGCGCGGCCCCAACGATCCGCCAGGCCCGCCGCCAGAGATGCGAAGGCGCCCAGGAGGTTCCCGACGATCGAGACGACGACGAACTGGGTGAAGGTCATGCCGAACGACACGATGATCTTTGTCGCCACGGCGCCCTGGATGTAGAGCTGGTAGTACAAGATGACCGTCGCCAGCACCGTGATGGCCAGGTATCGGTATCGTGCCGCCGGGAGCGGATAGTGATCGAGCTTGCGGTCCCAGAGCGAGTGTAGACCGCCTGTCGGCGAGCCTGCGATTCGTTCCTTGTCTGGTTCTGCATTGGTCTGTGTCACGCGATTTCCCGTCTGCAAGGGTCGAATTGGGTCGGTCATATCCGGCAGGTCCGCGAAACCTGTTGTCCGGCTGTGGTTGTCGAGATGGTCGAGCTGGTGCGCGTCAGGGGGGTCATCGGGTGCCGCTCATTCCTCCGTCGACCGGTATGACCACTCCGGTGAGGTATGCCCCCGCCCGTGAGGACAGGAAGATCGCCGTACCGGCGATGTCGTCGGGCGTGCCGACTCGTCCGAGCGGCACGCCGGCTTCGACCTGGGAACGCATGTCCGGGTCGTCGAGCATGAACGCCATCATCTTCGACGGGAACGGTCCCGGCGCAATCGCGTTGACGGTGATCTGTTCCGGGGCCAGCGTGGCCGCCAGCTTGCGGGTGAGCATGTGGACGGCCGCCTTCGACGCTCCGTAGGAGAAGTTGTCGGTGTGGGAGACGACCATGCCGTCGATGGATCCGATGTTGATCACCCGTGCCGGTCCGTCGGAAGCGGCGGCACGGAGCAGCGGCAGCAGTGCCTGCGTCATCTCGAACACAGACGTGATGTTGAGATTGAGGACCTTCTCGAAGCCGTTCTGCGGGAACTCGTCGACTGGCGCACCCCAGGTGGCGCCCGCATTGTTGACGAGGACATCGACTCGATCGAATTCGTCTGCCACGAACCGGGACAACGCCTCGACACCGACCGGGGTCGACAGATCGGCGGCCAGGGCCGCCACATCGCCCGAGGCGGACAATTCGGTGAGCGCCTGCTCGCAGGCTTCTGCCTTGCGGGACGAGATGATCACGCGCGCTCCTGCCTGCAGGAAGCCCCGCGCGATCATCATCCCGATGCCGCGGGTTCCGCCGGTGACGACGACAGACTTCCCGGCGACGTCGAAGAGCGACATGGCCTGCCCGGGCTCCCGGGGCGGGGTCACGTCGACACCCGATCGCGAGTCGTCCCCTGGCCGGGGACTCGATGGTGCGGTCGCGCACCGATCCGTGAACAGCTCACGAAGGACACCACTTTCGTTGATGAGCGCGTCGCGACCGTCCGGGGCGGATGGGTGTGACGCAATGCGGCGGAACCGGACACTGTGATCTGAGTCCTATGAGATATAGTTGAAGTCGGCTTCATCTTCAAGTCTTTTGTCAGATCGGTGATCGAAGAATCTGTCCAGAATGGGGCTCCGTCGACCAGTAGGGTCGGGTACGTGAATCTCAACGGGGTAGGTATCTGGAGTTCGCCATTGCGCTACGGAGATCCGGGCGAAGCCGCGGACGCTGCATCGGAACTGGACGAACTGGGCTTCACGGCCCTGTGGATCCCCGATGTGGGTGGTCCGGTTCTCGACTCGGTCGCCAATCTGCTCGGCGCGACCACGAACGTCGTCATCGCGACCGGGATTCTCAACATGTGGATGCACGAGCCGCACGAGGTGGCTGCGGCGCATGCGCGACTGACGTCCGAGCACGGCCCCCGGTTCCTGCTCGGGCTCGGGATCAGCCACGCGCCCCTGATCGACGCGCAGGAAGCCGGGCGCTACCGAAAGCCGTTGGCTACCACGAAGGCCTTCCTGGACGGGCTCGACGACGCGGAGAATCCGGTCCCGACCGACAGTCGGGTGCTGGCGGCCCTCGGTCCCAAAATGCTCGCCCTGTCGGCCGAGCGCAGCCGTGGCGCGCACCCGTACCTGGTGACGCCGGAGCACACCGCGATCGCCCGAACGTCTCTCGGTGACGGTCCCCTGCTCGCACCGGAACAGACCGTGGTCCTGACCACCGATCGTGACGAGGCTCGCTCGATCGGCACCCCATGGCTGCGCGGCTATCTGGCAATGCCGAATTACGCGAACAACTTACGCCGCCTCGGCTTCTCCGACGACGATCTGGACTCCGTCAGCGACCGGCTCTTCGATGCGATCATCGCGTGGGGAGACGAGTCGGCCGTGCTCGCGCGGATCGACCAACACCGTGCCGCGGGCGCCGACCACGTCTGCCTGCAGGTGCTGCAGGCAGACCAGCGGGCGGTCCCACGCGCGCAGTGGCGGCGAATCGCCGACGCACTCCGGTAGGCCTCCCCTCTTCCCCTCCCACAACCCACCTCGCCCAGCCGCGACGGTTCCCGTCATCCGCGACGGCATTTCGGGGTCGCGGATGAGGGAAACCGTCGCGGCTGGGTTTTTGGGGTTGGGGGGAAGATGGGGGTTCGCGACTCAGAGTCGCAGGCCGAGGGTTCCCTCGGTCATCTTCGCCCGTAGGGCGCGCCGATCCGGTTTGCCGGTCGGGAACAGCGGGAGCTCGTCGAGACGCGCGGTGAACCAGGTGGTCGGCACCTTGTACCGGGACAGTTGGTCGCGGGTGCGACGATCCAGGTCGGCGGCATCGACCGCGCCGCCGGCCGGCACCACGAGAGCAACCACCTCCTCGCCTCGGGTCGGATGGTCGACTCCGACGACGAGGCAGTGCGCCACATCCGGGAACTCCTCGATGACGGCCTCGACCTCACGAGGTGACACGTTCGAACCCGCCGCCTTGATCATCTCGGTGTCGCGTCCCACGTAGAAGAGCCGCGGGTCGTCGGGGAGTTCGTAGACCTGGTCGCCGGTGCGGAACCACCCGTCTGGGTCGAAGACCTCCGACCGTTCCCGCTTGTTGTAACCGGCCATCACGCCGGTGCCTCGGATCCAGAGCTCGCCGATCGCGCCCACCGGGACCGCAGCACCGTCGCCGTCGACGATCCGCTTCTCGGTGGCCGCCCAACCGCCTGCGGTCTCGGTCATGGTGCGGTGGATCGGATGCCCTCGCGGTGAGTTGATCATGGCGATGTCGGCAGGGCCTTCGCGGAGGATCGGGGCGCGCGACAGGTCACGATCGTCGAACGACGGGTCGCCCCGCAACTGCTGGAGGAACGCCGGCCACCCGACATACCCGGTGGCCTGTTCTCGCTCGATGAGGTCGAGTGCGGGGCCGGGATCGTGACGAGGAATCGTCAGCACCGTCGCCGGGGCGTGCAGGGCTCCGGCGGCGGCAAGAATGCCGCCGATCCAGAACACCGGCATCGCGCACAACACGACCGGCATGGCAGCCCCGCCGTTGCTCGCCTGCAGCATCTGGACCCACTGTGAGGTCTGCCGAACGACGGTGCCGTGGGTGTGCACCACCCCTTTGGGCAGTGCGGTGGAGCCCGATGTGTGGATCATCAGGGCGACGTCGGCGGGCGAGACCTCGCTCTCGACGGAGTCGAGAAGTGCCCGCTCGACCAACGACGTGTCGTCGGGCCGCCAGTGGGTCGCCCACGACCGATCGGATCGACCGGTGAGGACGATGTCGCGCAGGAAGGGAGTGGCGGTGAGCCGGATCCGACCGGCGCGCTGACCGTCGAGACCGGACAGTGCGGCCTCGAGTTTGTCGGGGATGTCGACGCCGAGGATCTCGGTCGGCGCGACCAGCACCTGTACGTCCGCGAGGCGCAGCACCCGCGCCAGCTCGGCCGGCGGATACAGGGTGCTCAGCGGCACGGCGACCGCGCCGATCCGGCTGACGGCCAGCCACCAGACGGTCCATTCGACGCCGCTGGTGAAGAACAGACCGACCCGGCAGCCTTTGCCGACGTGCCGGGTGAGCAGCCACCGTGCAACCAGCGCAGAGCGCTCCTCGGCCTCGGCATAGGTCATGCGGTCACTGGGTGAGACGGTGTAGTCGACGTCCCCGAACTCCCGCGACGCCCGGTTGAGCAACGCTGCGATAGTCGGGCGGTCCACCTCGTCATCACTCGCCATTGTTCCCCCGGTTGTCGAAGCGATTGTCGGTTCTTGTAAGACCGTAGGTGATCTATCACCGAGCGATGCCCACCATCGCTCGCATTGGTGGGCACCCAGCCTCATCCGGCGCGATACTGGTAAAGCTGAGGCAAGCAGACCGATGTGGTGCGTGACCGAAACTGAAGACGAAGGCAGGATTATGAGCGCGGAGCAGCCGACCATCATCTATACACTGACCGACGAGGCGCCGATGCTCGCGACGCAGGCTTTTCTGCCGGTCATCCGCGCTTTTGCCGATGCGGCCGACATCAACGTCGAGACCAGTGACATCTCGGTGGCGGCCCGGATCCTCGCCGAGTTCTCCGACTACCTCACCGAGGAGCAGCGGCTACCGGACAACCTGGGCGAGCTCGGTCGCCTCACTCAGGATCCGGCCACCAACATCATCAAGCTGCCGAACATCAGCGCCTCGGTTCCGCAGTTGCTGGCCGCGATCAAGGAGCTCCAGGAGAAGGGGTACGCGATCCCCGACTTCACCGGGAACCCGAAGACCGACGACGAGGCAAGGATCCGGGATCGGTACACCAAGTGCTTGGGCAGTGCCGTGAATCCGGTGCTGCGTGAGGGCAATTCCGACCGGCGCGCCCCCAAGGCCGTCAAGGCGTACGCGCGTAAGCATCCCCACAGCATGGGTGAGTGGTCGATGGCATCGCGGACGCATGTCGCGCATATGACTGAAGGCGACTTCTACCACGGTGAGAAGTCGATGACCGTCGACGGCGACCGCGAGGTCAAGATGGAGCTGATCACCGAGGGCGGCGAGACACTCGTGCTCAAGCCGAAGGTGAAACTCGACGACGGCGACGTGATCGACAGCATGTTCATGAGCAAGACGGCGCTGGTCGAGTTCTACGAAGATCAGATCGAGGACGCCTACAAGACCGGCGTCATGTTCTCCCTGCACGTCAAGGCGACCATGATGCGTGTCTCGCATCCCATCGTGTTCGGTCACGCCGTGAAGGTTTTCTACAAGGATGCCTTCGCCAAGCACGGTGAACTGTTCGACGAACTGGGCGTCAACGTCAACAACGGTTTGTCGGATCTGTACAGCAAGATCGAGTCGCTGCCGAGTGCGCAGCGCGAAGAGATCATCGATGACCTGCACAAGTGCCACGAGCACCGTCCTGAGCTGGCGATGGTCGACTCGGCGCGTGGCATCTCGAACTTTCACTCCCCCAGCGATGTCATCGTTGACGCTTCGATGCCCGCGATGATCCGCGCGGGCGGCAAGATGTACGGCGCGGACGGCCGTATGAAGGACACCAAGGCCGTCAATCCGGAGTCGACCTTCGCGCGCATCTACCAGGAGATGATCAACTTCTGTAAGACCAACGGCGCGTTCGATCCGACGACCATGGGTACCGTGCCCAATGTGGGCCTCATGGCACAGAAGGCCGAGGAGTACGGGTCCCACGACAAGACGTTCGAGGTTCCCCAGACGGGCGTCGCAAACATCACCGACATCGCGACCGGTGAAGTCCTGCTGACGCAGAACGTCGAGGAGGGGGACATCTGGCGGTTGTGCATCGTGAAGGATGCCCCGATCCGCGATTGGGTCAAACTTGCCGTCACGCGTGCACGGGATTCGGGTATGCCGGTGCTGTTCTGGCTCGATCCTTACCGTCCGCACGAGAACGAGCTGATCGCCAAGGTGAACACCTATCTGAAGGACGAGGACACCGACGGTCTCGACATCCAGATCATGTCGCAGGTCCGAGCGATGCGGTACACGCTCGAACGGGTGATCCGCGGGATGGACACCATCGCCGCGACCGGGAACATCTTGCGCGACTACTTGACCGACCTGTTCCCGATCCTCGAACTGGGTACCAGCGCCAAGATGCTCTCGATCGTGCCACTGATGGCCGGTGGCGGTCTGTACGAGACCGGAGCCGGTGGTTCGGCACCCAAGCACGTCAAGCAGCTCCTCGAGGAGAACCACCTGCGCTGGGATTCGCTCGGTGAGTTCCTGGCGCTGGCGGTCAGTCTGGAAGATCTCGGGAAGAAGACCGGGGACAAGCGCGCCGAGATCCTGGCGAAGACACTGGACGCGGCGACCGGCAAGCTGCTGGAGAACGACAAGGGTCCGTCGCGTACGTCCGGTGAACTCGACAATCGTGGGAGCCAGTACTACCTCGCGATGTACTGGGCGCAGGAGCTGGCCGCGCAGACCGACGACGAGGAACTCCGGAAGCGCTTCGGCCCGCTGGCCGACACGCTGGCCGAGAACGAGGACACCATCGTCGCGGAATTGAACGAGGTGCAGGGCGCCTCGGTGGACATCGGGGGCTATTACGCACCCGACCCCGAGATGACCGCTGCCGTGATGCGTCCGAGCAAGACCTTCAACGAGGCGCTGGAGTCGGCACGAGGCTGACGACCACTTCGCATGACCATCTGTGAGTCCGCACGCCTCTCCGGCGTGCGGACTCACAGCGCCTGCGGGGGCAGGTGAACTCGACGCGGCCGGTCAGATGATGCTCGCCACCAGGATTGGATGCCGCCCGCGCGGCCTGTGTTCCCGACTCTTTACTCGCGGAGACGTCGACCGGAATCTCGCACGCCGGTCGCGGACCGAAGACAGTGCATGGCACGCACCCGTAGGCTCGACGTCACCATCCCTTCGACGTGAGCGAGCGGCCACATGAGCGAATACGACGACTGGAACACCCAGATAATCAACGAGTTCCGGGCGAACGAAGGCAAGGTCGGCGGCAACTTCGAGGGAGCTCCGATGCTGTTGCTCCACCACGTCGGACGTAAATCCGGCCGGGAGACCGTCACACCGATGATGTACCTGCCCGATGAGAAGGATGACGCCACCATGTACGTCTTCGCATCGAAGGCGGGCGCGCCGAGCAATCCGGCCTGGTACTACAACGCCACCACGGCCGGGCGGGCCCAGATCGAACTCGGCACCGACACGCAGGCGGTCTCGGTGACCGAAGTGACCGGCGAAGACCGCGATCGTATCTACGCAGAACAGGCCCGGCGCTACCCGGGATTCGCGGACTACGAGAAGAAGACCGCCGGGGTTCGCACCATTCCGGTCCTCGCGTTCCGCCGTAGCTGAGATGTGACTCCGGTCAGTGGACTCCGGAGGCCTCGGCCGGCCGCGCCTCGGGTGACACAGCGACGTCGGCGGAGCGTCTGATCAGGAGGGCGGGAGTGGCGAGCAAGGCGACTCCCGCCACCACCAAGGCTGTGCGAGGAGTGGTGATCGTCGCGAGCAGCCCGCCGGCGGCCGTGAGCGCCGCGATGCACAGGCTGGTGCTGATCGACCACGCCGCGATCACCCGAGAGAGTTGCTCGGTCTCGATGAGTTGTTGTCGGTAGGTGACGTATACCGGGTTGAACACGCTGCAGCAGACGATCAGACCCAGCTCGACGACCATGACGACTGCCAGGCCGCCGAGGCCGGGTCCCACCACCGCGAGACCGATCGGCCACCATGCGCGCAGCACGCCGGTGACCAGCAACGCCCTGGATTGGCCCAGCCGGTGGACGACGGCGCCTGCCAGCCGCGATCCGATGAGTCCGCCGACGCACGGCAATGAGAACGCCAGACCGTATTGCCACATCGGGAAGCTCAGTTGGCCGAGCATCAGAACGGCGAGGACGGGTTCCCCGGCCATGATGAGACCGTTGACCAACACGGTGTTGGCGAACAACCGTCGCAGGGTGCGCTGACCGACGATGATGCGCCAGCCGTCGGCGAGATCGGTCAACCGTGCCGGGGTCGCCCTTTTCCGCTGCGGCTCCGACGAGCCCATGGCAGCGACCCCCAGTGCGGAGAGCAGATAGCTCATCGCGTCGACGCAGATCGTCACGAACGGACCGAACAGTCCTATCAGCGCACCGCCCAACGTGGGACCGACGACGGTCGCCGACCATCTCGTCGACTCGAATCGGCTGTTCGCGGTCAGCAGGTCGTCTCTATGTACGAGCGTCTTGACCAGGGGCCCGCTCGCCGCGTCGGACGCGATCCTCGACGCTGTCGCGACCACGGAGACCGCGATCAGCTGGCCGATCGTCAACACCCCGAACGCGTATGCGATCGGCAGCGATGCGAATGCGCACAGCCGGATCAGGTCCGCGGCGATCATCACGGGCCGCTTGCGACGGAACTCCACCCACGGGCCCACGGGCACGGCGACCACCGCGCCCACCGCGAGGCCCGCCGCGGACAACGCGGCAACCTCCGCCGGGCCCGCGTCCAACACAGTGATCGCGACAACCGACAGCGCGCCGAATCCGATCCAGGTGCCGAAGGTGCTGACCGCATAGGCCGCCCACAAGCACTCGAACTGTCGCCCGAGAGCGCGCCGGATCCCCATGCCGACCCCCTTCCGCTTGCCAACCGGGTCCGAATCACGACCGATGAAACGCCGATGCAGACGGACACACAAACAACCGGGCGATCGGCGCGGCACAACCATTGGTTGTTCATTACCGTGGGTCGCATGGACCTTGACGGGGTACGCACCTTCGTCGCGATCGTCGATGCCGGACAGTTCCAGGCGGCCGCCGACCGTCTCTCCATCACTCAGCAGGCGGTGTCGAAACGCATGGCGGCCCTCGAACGCGGCCTGGGAGTACAACTGCTCACGCGTAACGCCCGCGGCGTCGGCCTCAGCGTCGACGGGCAAGCCCTGCTCCCCCACGCTCGTGAGTTGCTGCGGGCCGAGGACCGTGCGCTGGCGTCGGTCACACCGCAGCGCCGTCCCCTGCGTGTCGACGTCATCAACCGACGCATCGCACCGGCCGTTCGGGTGCACGCCTTCTATCGGCAGCACCCCGACATCACGCTCGACGTGGTCGCCCTTCCCGACATCGACACCGACGCGGCCTTCGCGGCCGTCGCCAATGGAACCGTCGACGCCACGTTCCGGACCGTGTGGAACACGAAGCGATTGCCACGAACGCTCCGCTCGGCTCATGTCATCGACGATGCCCACCAGTTACTCGTCGGACCCTGGCATCCATTGGCCGACAACGACGTCATCGTACTGGCCGAGCTGGAACGGCATCGGGTCTGGATGCCCGGCCTGCCCTCGACGACCGACTGGGGTGCGTACTACTCCGAGCTCGCCACCACGTTCGGACTCCGGATCGACGTGCTCGGGCCGAACTTCGGCGGTGAAGTGCTCCTCGCCGAGATCGCCGACTCACCAGATCTCTCCACTTTCGTCGGCGAAGGTTCACGCTATCTCTGGCCGGCACACTATGACCTCCGACGAATCCCCATCGTCGACCCGACACCCGTCTATCCGATGTCGATCGTATGGGCGCGCGACAACCCCAACGAGTCGCTGGATGCGCTTGTCGCCCATCTGCAGACAGCTCACGCCGACAACCCGGTTCACAACGCCTGGGTGCCGCCTCGATGGAAGGAAACCCTCTGAGCGCGCCTACCGCATCGACGATCGCCACCGACAGGGTCCCGCGCTGTGGCCGTGAACAGTGCGTATCGGCATCTGAGTAGTCAACCGCACCGCACTCGGGTAGCGCGCTACTCGTGCCCGAACTCAGCCGCGTTGTCATGGTGATCTTGTCCGACAAGGGATGCAATGAACGAGGAGATATCCGGTGAAACGTCTGGTGGTGTGCTGCGACGGCACGTGGAAATCGTCGAAGGACCCGCGGATCTCCAACATCGAGAAGATCGCGCGAGCCATCACGACCCGACCAGACGACGACACGATCCAGTTGGTGCATTACTGCAGTGGCGTCGGTACCGGCGGAACCTGGTATGACCGCTTGCTGGGCGGCGCGCTGGGACGCGGCCTGGACATCAACCTGATCGACGCCTATCGGTTCCTCGCCTTGAATTACGAGCCGGGTGATGAGATCTATGTCTTCGGATTCAGCCGCGGTGCTTACACCGCGCGCAGTCTGGTCGGCATGATCGCGAGGGTCGGATTGCTCACGGGCGACAACCTCGCGTGCCCGCCCGCGTCGTCGTCGAACCTTCTGGATGATGCGCTGGAGGCGTACCGGGCTCAGGGCGCCAGTCGGGAGGCCCAGCAGCGAGCCATTCACAAGTACACGTACGGATTCGCAACACCGGACGGGCGCCCCCGCATCACGTTCATCGGGGTCTTCGACACCGTCGGCGCCCTGGGAATCCCGGGGGTGACCCGATCCAATTACGCCTTCCACGATGTCGAGCTCAGTGACCAGGTCGACTGCGCACGCCAGGCGCTGGCCATCGACGAGCGACGCCTGACGTTCGAGCCGTGCGTGTGGGAGAAGAAGGCCGACCCCGCCACCGATCTGCAGCAGGTCTGGTTCGAAGGTGTCCATTCGGACATCGGTGGCGGTCTCGATCGGTCGGCGCCGTCGGATCTCACGCTCGCGTGGATGGTCTCCGAGGCCGCGGGGCAGGGACTCCGATTCGATCGTGACCGCCTTCCTGGCGCGCGGACCGAGAGACCGACCGTCGAGGACGTCTGCTATGCCCCCCACAACTCGTTGACGTGGGCCTATCGATTCGTCAACGTGCTCAGACTCTGCTTGGGTGTCAGGCGGGATGGTGCACAGGTGCAGCGGCACAAGGGCCAATCGCGGTTGCTCGAGGTCGCGAAGGACCCGGCCACCCCGATGTACCTCGCGAGGCCGGCGCTTACGCGCTGGAAGGGGCAAGCGCGACGCGCGAAGCAGGCGAAGAACATCTCCTGGTGGGCCGAGTTGATCGGATCGGGCGCCCTGGAGGATCGTGTCGTGACCATCCCCGAACTCGGGGAGAACCTCGACCTCTTGCCAATCGCCACATCAGATTTCGAGGTAATCGGACAGAATCCCGCGCCGGCGCGCGACGTGACACCTGGCAGTCGGGTCACGGGGTGCGGCGAACACGCAGACGTGCCGGTCAGAACGCCGTAGCATCCAAGAGCATGATCAAACGCTCGCTACTGGTTCTCCTCGGCGTGGCCATGGTCGGCGCCGCGACCCTGACGGCGCAGGCCCCGCGAGCGGAGGCGCAGGCGTGCCCCGGCGTGGAGGTCGTGTTCGCGCGCGGCACCGCCGAACCCGCGCCGCCCGTCGGGTTGACCGGTCTTGCCTTCGACGCGGCCCTCCGGACCCAACTGGCCGGCAAATCGGTGGCCGTTTACGGGGTGAATTATCCGGCGAGCAGCAACTTCAACAACCGATTGGCGTTCGCCCAGACCGTCGTGAGCGGCGTGAACAACGCGCAGGCACGCGTCAAGTACATGGCCTCGAGGTGCCCGGGAACCAAGATTGTCCTCGGCGGCTATTCGCAGGGCGCCGTGGTGGCGGGCTACGCAACCAATGCAGGCATCTCGCTGCCGCCGCGATATGCGCAGTACACGTCCAAGATCCCGCCGCCCTTGCCCGCGGCGGCCGCGAGCAAGGTCGTGGCCATCGTCATGTTCGGCCCGCCGTCGGATCGTTTTCTCCGTGACGTCGGGGCGCCCCCGATCAAGATCGATCCGCGGCTCGCGACCCGGACGGTCCGCTACTGCATCCCGGGCGACACCATCTGCAACGGCGCCCCCGTCGGACAGCCCAACGGTCTGCACGTTCTCTACACGGTGAACGGCATGACCTTCGACGCCGCGCGATATGTCGCCGCTCGCGTGTAGGCGCTCACACCGGTAGTTGTCCCCCGGTGGACCTGCGCAGGTCCGAGAAGGCCTGGATCGACGTCGACATGGCGGTGGCGACCGGCCGTGCGCCGGCCCCCTCGGTCTTGGACACCATGATCACGTTGTCGATATAGGGCTGAATGGTGCTGGTGTTCTGCACTGTTGCGACGATGATCAGCTGGAAACCGAACTTGCGGAACGCCGAGAGTGCCTGCTGCGCGAATTGTGGATCCGATTTGGAGAAGGCCTCGTCGAGCATGAGCTGAGCGAAGATGGGTCGGTTGTCGTCGCCCTGTGGACTCGCGAGGTTGAAGCTGAGGGCGCCCGCAAGACAGAAGGCCATCAGCTTCTCCTGTTCGCCGCCGGAATTGTCGCCGGCATTGCTGTAGGTGCGGATCGTCTCCCCGGTGACAGCGTCGTGTTCTTCGCAGTAGAAGTCGAAGCGGTTACGCACGTCGAGGGCGTCGCGGGTCCACTGCCGATCCTCGGGCGTGTTACCACCCAGACGTTCTCGCAGCAGCAGGATGTCGGCGTACTGCTCGAGGATGGCTTGGTCGTCGCCGAAGCTGACAGCTGTGGTCCGTTGCGAGATCTGTCGTGCCTTCTCGGTGAGGTCCGCGACGGCCGCAAGGTTCTTCCGTCCGGGGTGGAGCCGAAGGCGCGTGCCCCGATTGAAGGCCACGGCGGCCAGACCGGTGTTGACCCGCTCGATCTGGTCGACGATGCGACGTTCCTCGGCGTCGGCGGTCATGTGCAGGTTGAGGATCGCCCCGGGCGCCTGTTCGGTGATCAGACGTCGCATGCGCTCGTATGCGGCAGGGAGTTCGCGTTCATCGATCCGGCGGCTCAACGCGACATAGTCGTGTAAGCGCTCGTCGAAGTCGTCGCTGTCGTTCGGGATCGCGTCGGGGAACTCCTCGTCGTAGCTGTCGAGGATGCGCCCGAGTTCGTCACGTGAACGGCGGGCGTCCGACCGCATCCGATCGCGATCCTTCACCACCGACTTCATCAATTCCTGCCGAAAGGCCTCGGGTGCAAGCACATCGAGCGCGGCCGGAGATTCCTCTCGGAATCCGTCGAGGGTCTTCTCCGCCTGTGCGGAAACATGTTCGGGTTTGAGTCGATCGACGAGGTCGAGGAGCTGGGTGCGGCGGCGGTCGTGCGTGGCGATCTTGTCCCGCACCAGGGCGGCCTGCGAGATCGCCGATCGCACCTGCTCCCAGATGTCCTCGGCTTTGCGCTGGAGCGCCTCGATGTCGGGGTGTTCCTCCATCAACAGTTCGTACTGCTCGGTGAGCTGGTCGACTCGATCGTCGGCGGAATCGGTATCGATCTCGCTCCACTGGGTGAACTGTTCACACACCCGGCGGCAGTCGTCGCGACGTTGCTGTCGAGCAGTCCGGTCGTGGTCGAGTTCGGCGCTGGCTTCCCGCGCCGAGTCATAGGCGCGAAGCTCGTGATCGAATTCGTCCCGCAGGGCGGCAATCTTCGATTCGACGTTGCCGACGAAGATGTGTTGCGACGGCCGCAGGGCTTGACGATCGTCTTTGATCGCGAGTTTCGCCGAATCCTTTCGCAACCCCTGGTCGGTCACGGCCTTGGCGTGATCGGCGAAGTCGGCCGGCGAATCGACGCAAACGTAATTCCCCAACCGGGTCAAGATGGACAGCGCCTCCGCCGAGCACGGGTGATCCGGATCGACTGCACGTAGTTTCGCGCCCAAGGTCCCGGGTTCTGCGGTGGGTGCTGCACGGTTCTCGGCGTGATGCAGCTGAATCCGGCCGCGCATGTCGTGGCTGTTCACAAAACGCAGTGCGGCCCGGAAATGCTTGTCGGGAACCAGAAGTCGTAGGCCCGCGTTGCGGAGTACCTTCTCCACCGCGGACCGCCACCGCTCCTCATCGGGATGCAACTCCACCATCTCGGCCACATAGCGCAGCTCTGATTCGTCGATTTGCAGGGAGTTGGCGATGGCCCGGCGCATCTCGTGTTCGGCACGTGGGAGCGCCGAACCTGCCTGCTCCACACGACTCAGCTCCTCCTGCGCGGCGTCACGCTGGGTGCGCGCCGCGACTTCGCGGGCCAGGGTCTCGGCGAAATGCGCCTTACCCGCGTCGAGCTGACCGTCGATCTGGGTGGCCTCTTCCATGAGGCTCTCGCGCAGTGACCAGAACTCCTCGGCATCGTCGGGGATACCGACGCCGAGGCCCGAGATCTTGTTCTCGTAGGTCGTGCGTCGCATGGAGGCCTCGTTGCTGACCTTCTGCGCGGTCGCGAGCTGCTCCTGCAACGGGGCGAGATCGCCTGTCGAGGTGGCGATCCGCGACAACAGGTGACTGTGATCCTGTCGGAGCTGGTCGTGCTGGCCGGTCAGTGCGGCGAGATCGGCGTCGAGGCGAGCGATGTGATCATCGAGGTCGGCCACCTCCGGTTCGGCAGTGCGCAGACGCAGGTTGTTCAGGTAGGCGCGCACCGCGGCGGTGTCGATGGTGTCGAGGACCGTGAACGTGGCGGCCTCGGCCGCATACCTCTCCTGGAGAGTTTCGATGCTGCCCAGAATCGTGCGCTTGCGTCGTGCCACATCGA
The DNA here is from genome assembly GCF_049847105.1 of Gordonia sp. DT218. NCBI lineage: Bacteria > Bacillati > Actinomycetota > Actinomycetes > Mycobacteriales > Gordoniaceae > Gordonia > Gordonia sp. DT218. Next base: position 56,070 of record NZ_JBNCNS010000007.1, read on the forward strand.
GGAGTTCCCGCGCCTCGACGAGCGGATCGATCTGCTCGAGCGCATCTTTGATCCCGGCGGTGCTGGTGGGTTCGTCCAGCATGAATTCCCGCACGAACTGGGCCAGGCCACCGACACTCTTGAGCGATTTGGCCTTACCGAGGAGCTGCTGGGCTGCGTCGGAGCCGCGAATACCGATCAGGGAGTACAGGGTCGCCAGGTACTTGCCTTCGCCCGGCCCACCTCGCCAGCCCTCTTCGCGGAACTTGCCCGAGTTGTAGTTGTTGCCGGCCCACGAGTTGCACACGTCGACGATGTCGACGTCGCCGTCGTGGACGAAGTACGAACTGTGTGCGTCGGTCATCTTGCCGGCCGCCAGCCACTTCAGCACAAGGCCGGTGATCGAGGATCCGGAGCTCGACGTATATGTGACGGCGATGGCGGCCCAGGCAGGCCCGGTCCCGCGCAGATACATGATCTCGCGATGGGCGTTGGTCCCGTCCCGGCGTTCACCCCAGGCGCCGCGCACGTACTTTCCGACGGTGCGTTTGCCGCTCGACGATCCCGCGGCGGTCGCGTCGCCGGAGGCATTGAAGTTGCGCCGGTGATCTGGGAGGAAGGCCAGCGATATCGCATCCAGCAGTGAGGATTTGCCGCTCCCCGACGATCCGGTGATCAGTGATCCGGAGGTACTGAACGGGATCGAATGGTAGCCGTCGAAGACTCCCCAGTTGATCAGTTGCAGTCGGGACAGGTGATATTGGTCGACCGGTCCGCTCACCAATCATCTCCTTCGTCGTCATCGTCGTTGTCGTCGCCACCAGCTCCGGCCGACTCGATCGCTTCGGCGGCAGGCGCGTCGTCGCCGGTCTCCCCGGATCCGATGAACTGCTCGAACTGCTTTTGCAGGTCGGTGATCACCGATGCGGTCATCACCGCCGAGATGACCGGGCTGACCGTGAACGTGTCCGGGTCATCCCGATGTCTCCGCAAGAACTCCAACTCGTCCATCTTGTCGATGGCGTGCTCGATACGTTTGTCGAACAGTGCCAGATCGCGGTCGATGGTGTTGGTGACACCGGCGAACAACTCATGGATCTCTTCCCGCGTGATCAGCACTCGCTCGTCGCGAGATGCGCGTAGGTACTTGGCCAGGTGCAGGGCCAGGATCGCATCGTAGGTGTGGATCGCCTCGCGTTTGAGTATCCTTCTGCCCCAACGTGACTCATACCCGGCCTGCTCCACGAAGGCGACCTCGAGTTCATCGACGATGCGCAGGCGCAGGTCAAGCTCCGATAGCCGGATCCTGAGTTGGTCCTGGTATTCGGCAACCCAAGCCCACAGTTGGGGCTGACGATCGCCACTGACGAAGCGGCGGGTCAGAAGATTCTGGAGGGCCCAGCAGGCACGATCGGGCAGAGCGCTGACGTCGCCGTCGAAACGTGGTGCCCCTGGGCTGTCGTCGCGACCGCCGCGCTGCACGGCCGGGAGATCGTCGTAGCCGGCGAACTCGTCGGGTACTCCCCCGCCACTGTGCCCGTCCGTGACGTCGAGGTTGCTGGTCATAGTGCGTCGACCTCCGCGGTCGGAATCGGTTCGGTGAACATCAGCGCCGGGACCTCGATGATGCGATCCTCGCCTTCGAGCGATCGGAATCGGACGAAGGCCGACTCGGGGTTGCCGGTGCCGGACTGCTTCAGAGCCCAGGACCACAGCACGATGACGTGGGCGAGGTAGGGCTCGTCGATGCGTGCAATCACATCCGACAAGGCGATCGGACCGGCGTCGACCGCTGCGTTGACGACTTCCGTGAGTTCGACCGTGTCGACCTGACCGGACAGCGACGCGAACGTCGTGAGATCGGCGCTTCCGATCGCCGGCAGCGCCGCGGCGGGAGGGGCGGGGTCGCGGATCTCGAAGGTCAGGCGGCCTGCGGACGTGATCGATGGTGTCGCCAAGGGCAACTCGTAACCGATGCGGCGATCCGCGAGTGAGGTCTTCAGCAGGTCGTTTGCCGTGGCCAGTGCGTCGTTGAGTTGGCGCGCTATCCCCCGGCTCTGCTCGAGTGTTCCCGCGGCGACGAATCTGCGGATGCGTCGGGCACAGCGCTGGCGCGTCCGTCCGACCTCTGCCATCTGCTGGGTGACGAGGCCGAAGAAGTCGTCCATCACCGATCGGAGGCCGCGGTCGATGCCGGGGAGTTGCCGTGTCACCGTGGCGATGTCGGCGACGAGCCGAGCTCGCTGCTGCGGATCCTGGATCATATGGGTGAAGGCGTGGTAAGACGCACTCTGGGAGGACTCGAGCAGGGCTTCGTAGTCGTCGAACATCTGTCGCTGACGATCCCGGTACGCCAGGTCCGAGTCGTGCGGGTCGTCCAGCAGCGCCGTCGTGATCCGATCCAGCATGCTGCCGTACTGCCCGATATCGGAGATGATCTGTTCCATCTGATAGGCGATCGCCCGCGCCTCGTCCTCGGCGACACGTAGGTCGGGCTCCGGCCGTCGCCCCGCGTCGAGGTCGGCGAGTTCGGCGTCGAGTTCGGAGATCTGATGCTCGATCTCCTCCCGTATCTGACGCGGATCGTTGGTCACCTGGCCGGCAACGCGATGCAACCCGGCCGCGACGCCGCTGATCGAGCCGCCGGTGGCGACGCTGTCCTCGCGCCTCAGGCGCCGGACGTAATCGACCACAGAGCGTGCCTCCGAGGTCAGAAAACAGAGGTTTTGGGCCGTCCGGACACTCGTGTCCGTCACCCGGTGCAGCCACCCCTGCCTGGCCCATAGTTTGACCAGCTCGAGGCCGCTCGGTTGGTCGGCGACGCCGAGAGTGGCCATGTCGCGTTCGAGTCGCACGGCCAGATCGGTCTCCGACAATCGCGTGCCGAAATCCAGGTGACGTTCCATCAACGTCACGTAGAGAGCCGAGTTGTTCGCCGCGAAGAGCCGGACCCCTGCGGACCTCTGGATCCCTCGATTGGCATCCCACGCGTCAGCCAGTGTCGGCTGCTCAGCACTCTCCATCGCCGCCTCACGGGTTTCACAGGGACTGGTGGACCCGAGGTAGTGTGCCACGTCCGACCGCCCTCGCTGATGCTGCGGGGCGGTCGACCCGATGCATCGGGAAGTCGTTGCAGGTCGCGCCGTCAGCGGATGGGGTGGGCTGTGGACGGCGACGGCTCACCACCTGGATCGTCGCCACGCGGGCCGGTGCGAGTCGGGTGGCGATCACATGTCGTTCGCGCCGCGTTTCTCCGCCACCAGTTGCACCAGGTTCCCGCAGGTGTCGTCGAAGACTGCGATGACGGCGGTCCCGATGTCGGTCGGTGGCTGGGTGAACACCACTCCCTTGGCGGTGAGTCGCGCATGTTCGGCCTCGACATCGTCGACGGCGAACTGGATGAGCGGGATTCCGTCCTCCGCCAATGCGTTCCGATACGGTTGGACGGCGGGGTGACCGCACGGTTCCAGCAGCAGCTCGGGTCCGTCAGGGGATTCGGGTGACACCACCGTGAGCCACGAGTCGTCGCCACCCAGCGGGATGTCGTGATGCTTCGTGAAGCCGAGCACGTCGGTGTAGAAGGCCAGGGCGGCTCGCTGGTCGTCGACGAACACGCTGGTCAGGTTGATTCTCATCGATCATGCCTCTCTGTGGTGGGCCACCGACGCGTGATCTGCGCGAGTGGCTCCGGGGTGAAGTAGTGGAACTTGGCCCTTCCGCGCCGCTCGGTGGCGACCAACCCCGCGGATTCCAGCACCGCGAGATGTTGTGAGATCGCCTGCCGGGTGAGCCCGCGAGCGTGTCGCGTGGTCAGCAGTGCACAGATCTCGAACAGCGTTTGGCCGTCGCTCGCGGCGAGTTCGTCGAGGATGAGACGCCTGGTCTCGTCGTCGAGAGCTCGGAACACGTCGACCATGCCCGTCACTATAGGCAAGTATCTACTTGCCTATCAAGCGCAAGCGGCATGTTGTCCACGGCAGCCGACCACGTGCGGCCACTAGCATGGGCGTCATGGTGATGGCTGATCGTCCGGAGGTGCAGACGGCGTCCGGACCGGTGACCGCCCTGACCGTGATGGGACTTGCCGAGAGCATGCTCAACGGACTGGCGCGGGTGCCGTTCCGGCGGCCGTGGGACGGACCGGGCGGGCTGCTCGACAACGTGGGCCAGTCGGTCACGCGCCAGGTCGTGAGGTCGTTCATGGGCTATTCGATGGGACTCCCGATCGAGGAGTTCCGCTCGATGGAGAAGATCCTCGACGACATCTGCCTGGCCGTGATCCCGCCGTTCGTCGGCGCCATCGACGGGGTGGAGATCACCGACGACACGATCGGAGGCGTGCCGGGGATCTGGTGTCGCGCGAAGGCCAGCTCAGATGCCTTCGTCGACGATGCCGACGACAAGGAGACGATCGGCGCCACCATCCTCTACTTGCACGGCGGTGGCTACATCGGCACGTCGCCGATCATGTACGCCGCATTCGCTGCGTCTCTCGTCGGGATCACGGGATACGAGGTCTTCATCGCCGACTACCGGATGGCGCCCGAATTCCCCTTCCCCGCAGGTGTGCTGGACGCCGCCGACGTCTACCAAGGCCTGCTCGATCGTGGGGTCGACCCGAAGCACCTCGCGATCGCAGGCGACTCCGGAGGCGGCGGATTGGCAACGTCGCTGGTGTCCTACCTGCACAGCCAGTCGAAGCCCAAGCCCGCGGCGCTGGCTCTTTTCTCACCGGAGGTCGACCTCGATCTGGACCATCCGTCGATCACCGAGAACGCCCAATACGACATCCTCCCGTGGAACGTCCCGGTCACGCCATACCTGCATGGCGTGCAGCCGAACGACGAACGTGTCTCGGCGGTGCACGCGGCGCCCGATCCCGAGTGGTTTCCCCCGACGTTCGTCTGCTGGGGTGCCGACGAGATGTTCCGGGACGGAATCCGGGAGTTCGCCCAGGAACTGCAGGCCGCCGGAGTGAGGGTGCATGCGATGGAGGAACGCGGGATGTTCCACGTGTTCCCCATCCTCATGCCGTGGGCGGAATCGTCGCGTCGCGTGTTCCGCGCCCTCCACGAACTGGCAGGCGGCTACGTCACCCCCGACCCCGACGCGGAACAGACCCACTGACGTGACCGACGCCGGCGTGCCGACAGCTCGATCCTCCATGGGACCTGTTGTGGCCGTGGCGATTCTTGCGTCCTTCGTCGCGTTTCTCGACGGGTCCGTGGTCAATCTGGCACTCCCGGCGATCTCCGGCGACCTCGGCGGCGGTCTGACCACCCAGCAATGGGTCGTGGATGCGTACCTGCTGACGTTGGGTGCGCTGATCCTGGTCGCCGGCTCCATCTCGGACGCGTTCGGCCGGTTACCTGTTCTGCGAGCCGGATTGGTGATCTTCGGAGTGTCGTCGGTGGTGTGTGCGCTCGCTCCCACCGACCTGATCCTGATCATCGGCCGTGGCGTCCAAGGCGCCGGCGCGGCATTTCTGGTCCCCAGTTCGCTGGCCCTGATCAATTCGGCGTTCTCTCCCGACGATCAGCCCAAGGCGATCGGCACCTGGACGGCGTGGACCGGCACCGCATTCGTGGTCGGGCCGCTGCTCGGCGGCGTCCTCGTGGACGCACTGAACTGGCGTTGGATCTTTGCCGTGAACGTTCTGCCCGTGGTCGTCACCTTGGTGCTGTCGATGCGTCTCGTCGAAGCGCCGCGGCCACCGACACGAACCAGGATCGACGTGCCCGGTGCGGTGCTGACCGCCGCCGGTCTCGCCGGGACGGTGTATGCGCTGATCGAGGAGCAACGTCTGGGATTGTCGAATCCCGCTGTGGCGGTGTCGCTCATCGTCGGCGTGCTGAGTCTGGCGGGACTCGGCTGGCGGGAACTGCACACCGACAATCCGATGATCCCGCTCCGGATGTTCCGGGTGCGCAACTTCGGCGTCGGCAACCTCGCGACGACCTTCATGTACGCCGGCCTGTCGATGGGTTCGCTGATCACCGCGCTCTTCCTGCAGGAGGTCGCGGGTTTCTCGGCGCTTGCTGCCGGACTCGCGACATTGCCCGTCCCGGTCCTGTCGTTCTTCATCGCGCGCCCCGTGGGCGCTCTGTCGGCGCGATACGGTCCACGCCTGTTCATGGCATGCGGTCCGATCCTCGCCGGGTGCGGCTACCTGCTGATGCTCACCACCGACGACGATTTCAACTTCTGGTGGCAGATGTTGCCAGGGCTCGTGCTCTTCGGTCTCGGGTTGTCGGTGACCGTCACGCCATTGACGTCTGCGGTGCTCGCGGCCGTGAGCCGGGAGCAGAGTGGCATCGGTTCGGCGATCAACAACGCGATCTCACGGGTGTCCGGGCTGGTGGCAGTCGCGTGCACCGGCATCATCGTGGGCGGAGTGCTCGACACCGCCGGCTTTCATCGCACCGTGCTCATCACGGCCGTGCTGTTCATCGCCGGCGGCATGGTTTCGGCCCTCGGGATCCGCAACAGTGAGCACCGTGAGGGGGGCGTCCCCCTCCGCGCCGCCGCAGGCTGTTACGACCGGGCGACCGCTCCCCCGAGCGTGCGGGCGGACAGCGACGGCATCGGTCATCTGGACAACCCCTGATCGTCACCTTCAGGCTGGCTGATACCGTCGTTCACGGCGACTTCTGGACAATTCCGACCGAGGTCTCGAAAGAGGTTTCCACCCATGGGTATTCGTCACTAGCTGCGCCACGCCCCAGCGGTCACCGCGGCGGAAGCGATCGGCATGGTGGCCGACGGCGCACTGATCGTCGATGTGCGCCGTCATTTCGAGTGGAACCGCAACCACATTCCCGGGTCAGTCCACATTCCGCTCGAAGAACTGCCCGATCGCTACGTGGAATTGCCCGACGACCGACTCCTGATCACCTTCTGCACCGGTGGCCTGCGTTCAGGCGGTGCCGCGAACATGTTGATCGAGTTGGGTTTCGAGGCGAGGAACATGACGAAGGGACTCATCGACTGGCGAGCCGCCGGAGGATCATTGCAGGGGGCGAAGCACGCACCTCGGTGACGTGCCGCCGATCAGACCTCCGGCGCCGCGGGATTCTCGTCGGTCGCGACGACACCCCGGAGTCCGTCGGCCCCGAACAGCGGCTCGAGCATAGAGCTGAAATCGGGTCCACGGCGCAGCATCTGGCCACCGTCCACGTTGATCACCTGGCCGGTGATCCAGGTGGAGTCCTCGCCCAACAGGAATGCCGCCAGGTGGCCGATGTCCTGGACCTCGCCGATCCGGGGTATCGGTGTGGACACTCGATAGTCCTCGGTCAGCTGCGGATCATCCAGCACGGCGGTCACCAGATCCGTCCGGATCAGACCCGGCCGGATGCCGTTGACCCGTACCCGGCTCGGTCCGAGTTCGTCGGCCGCGAGCGCGACCATGTGATCGACCGCGGACTTGGTCACCCCGTATGCGCCGAACCAGCGGTGCGTATTGCTGGCCGCGATCGAGGAGATCGCGACAAACGATCCCCCACCGGCGCGCACCAACTCCCGTGCCGAGTGCTTCAGAGTGAACATTGTCCCGTTGACGTTCAGATCGACGGTACGTTTCCAGGCCTCGCTGTCCATCTGCGTCAGCGGGCCGATGGTCTCGCTGCCGCCCGCGCAGGCCACCACTCCGTCGAGGCCGCCGCCGAACTCGGTCGCGGCAGCCACGGCAGCGACGACCTGGTCCTCGTCGGTGACATCGGCGGCGTGCGCGTGCGCGCCGGCGCCCGCCGGTGCATCCAGGTTGAGCCGTTCTTGCACTGCTGTCAGTCGGTCGGCGGTCCGGCCGACGATCGTCACCTTGGCACCGAGGCCGACCAGAACGGTGGCGATGCCCTCGCCGATTCCGCTGCCGCCACCGGTTATGAGTACAGATTTCCCTGTCATCGTCACGACCCAAGACTAGAACACGTTCTAATCTTGGGATCTGGCGGGGCCGCGTCCCGAGGTGCGCTCAGCGTGCCCGCCTGACCCGGATCGGCACCGACGCCCACGATCTCAATGTGTTGTTGAGGTGACGACGAGCCGGACCGGCGAGCTCGATGCTCTCGACTCGGCGGACGAGTGCCGTGAGGAGGGCCTCGGACTCCAATCGTGCGACGTGCTGGCCGACGCACTGATGGAGTCCCATCCCGTATCCGACGTGACCGGACGGATCACGATCGAGATCGAACGCATCGGGGCGTTCCCAACGTCGCGGATCGCGGTTCGCGGCCCCGAGGAACATCAGGATCTTCGACCCGTCCGGGATGGTGACGCCGGCGAAGTCCACGGCACGTGTCGTGGTGCGGAAGAACGTCTGCACCGGCGACTCCCAACGCACGGCCTCGTCGAAAGCATTGCGTATCGATGCCGGATCGGTGCGAAGTTGCTGCCATTGCGCCGGGTTGGTGGCGAACGCGTAGAGGACTGCGGCGAGACCGTTGACGGTGGTGTCCACGCCCGCGGTCAGCAATGACCGCACCACCAGCGGGGCTTGTTCCACGGTGATGTCGCCGCGGTCGCTCGCCGCCCAGATCTGTGCACCGAAACCGTTGTCGGTCAGTGCCTCTCGTGTGCACTGCGTACTCACCCACGCGGACAATCCGGCGACGCGGGGCGCGCCGTCGGCCACCAGGCTGTTCGACGGACCGAAGGCGTTGAACGCGTGGTTGCCGTATGGGAGCAGATTCTCTCGCCCGGTGGTCGAGATGCCCACCGCGTCCGGGAAGACGCGGAGCGGAAAGGCCTGGGCGAGTTCGATCGCCGCATCGAACTCGGTCGACCGTGACAAGACGGACTCGACCAGATCGTCGGCATCGGCCATCCAGTCATCGCGTAACCGGCGCAACGCGCGCGGACCGAGGATCTTGCTCAGGACCGCCCGCGGGGCGTCGTGATGGGGAGGATCGGCCTCGAGGAGCACGCTGGGCGGGCGCCACGGTTTCTCGTGACGGAAATTGGTCAGTCCCACCCCGGCGGCCGACTGGAAGGACTGCCAGTCGGTCAGGGCAGCATGCACCTGCTCGTATCGGGCCATTCCGTAGACGCCGTACCTCTCGAGGAGGACAACCGGTCCGATGTCGCGCAACTCCTGCTGACTCGGCAGCGGGTCGGAGAGCACATTGAGCGCGAACGGGTCGAGGTCCGAGACCGGGATCGCGGTGCGCGGGGAGATCGTGGTCGTCATGATTCGTCCTTGGGTGGGGATCACAGGTCGATGACCAGGTGATCGGAACGCGAGCGGGATACGCAGACGAACATGCAGTCGCCGACCGCACGTTCGTCATCGTCGAGCAGAGAATCGCGATGGTCCGGTTCGCCGGCGATCACGGCGGTTTCGCATGTGCCACAAAGCCCCTCCCGGCACGACGAGAGAACGGTGATCCCGACATCGGAGAGTGTGTCGAGGACGCTGCGCTCCGGCCGGACCGTCACCGTGCGTCGCGAGCGCGCGAGGTGTAGTTCAAATGGCGCGGTACGTGCGGGCGCCACCGTCGTCGCGGAGAAGCGTTCGATGCGCAGCCGCCCGGGCGCCCAGTGGGACGTCGAGGCCGCCAGGTCGTCCAGCAGTGGCCGCGGGCCGCACGCATAGACCTGCGTGCCGGCCTCCAGGTCGCCCAGGTGGCCGATCACGTCGAGCCTGGCGCTCTCGTCACGCGCACACACCGTGACACGTTCCGCGTGCACGGCGAGAGCGTCGAGGAACGGCATCGCCGATCGGCTGCGTCCCAGATAGAGCAGATGCCATGCCGCACCCAGCATCTCGGCTTGCACGATCATCGGGACGATCGGTGTGATACCGATCCCGCCCGCGACGAACAGATAGCGCGCTGCGGGTGCCATCGCGAAGTTGTTGCGTGGTCCGCCGATCTGAACCTGTGCACCCACCTGCAGCGTGTCGTGGATGTACGCCGACCCGCCCGAGCCGTTGGCCTCGCGTCGGATCGCGACCCGATAGGTGTGCGCGTCCCAGCGATCCCCACAGAGTGAGTATTGGCGGGTGAGGCCGCCCGGCAACGTCAGGTCGATGTGGGCGCCCGGAGCCCAGTCCGGAAGTCGTCGACCGTCGGGATGCTCGAGCGTGAGGACGACGACACCATCTGCCACGACCTCTTTTGTGCGGACCCGCAACACGTGTGCCGGGTGTCCCTCCTGAACCATGTCCACTCTCCTCATGTGACGCGTGGATCAAGGGTCGCGCTCTGGTCTGGTGCCGCCCCAGGGCTCTCTCAATGAGTGAGAGAATAATCGTGGTCTGGATCACTGGTGAGGCGAACGGACGTGGGTCATCACCCTCGATATCCCGCGCGCTGCCGCCTGGACCGCCGGGATCTTGCTGTACGCAGAGGTGTCGTTGGGTGCGATGATCCCGAGGGCGGCGACCACGGTGCCTCGACCGTCACGGACCGGCGCAGCGATGCCGGTGGTGTCCGGGTAGATGTGTCCTGCGCAGAGTGCGTAACCCTCGCGGCGGATGTGGGCGAGCATCGTGCGCAGCTCCGCAGCTGAGTGGATCGTCTGGTCGGTGTACACCTTCATGGGCGTGTCCATCACCGACTGCTGGATGTCAGGCGCAGCATGCGCGAGCAAGACGAGGCCCGACGATGACGCATGCACCGGCAATCGGCCGGCGATCCGGGAGTAGTTCACGACCGGCCCCGGCGACCACAGGCGCTCCAGGAACAACACCTCGGTCCCTTCGAGAACCGCCAGCTGTGTGTCGTTCCCGATGACCTGGTGGAGATCCTCCATGAACGGCAACGCGGCCGCGCGCAGTCCCATCACGGGTGATGCGCGAGTCGACAACTCCCACAACCGTATCCCGATTCGGACCTCCCGGCCGGAGCGCTCGAGCCAGCCGGCCCGTACCAGCTCCTCGACCATGCGTGACGCGGTCGCCACGTGCAGCTCCGCTCGTCGCGCGATCTCGCCGATCGTGAGCGAGGGTTCATCGAGACCGAAGGCCTCCACGATGCGGACGGCACGGGCGATGACGGACTCTCCGGTGGCCACGCGCGACATGGCTCGATCCTGTCATGCGCGGCCGGCGGCGTCGTGGGATCGAGCGCACCACGCTCGCCCCCCTACTACACTGGCGGGACCGATCAGGAGCCCAGATGTCACCGACCCGCCGCGTGTTGATAGCAGATGTGACGGTGCCTTTCGCAGCGCCGCCGGCGACGACATTCGATTATCTGGTCGATCCCGAGAACCGTCCGCACTGGCAATCCAGTCTGCGTCGGATCGAGGATCTGTCACCGGTGGGCAATCGTCCCGGAGACACCGGTACGTCGTGGACGGACATCACCTTCGTGCCGTGGGTTCGGCCTCTTCTCGAGGTCGCCGAGTATGCGGACCCCGTGCGCTGGCGGGAGATCGGTCGATGGTGGTTCGTCGACGCGAGTCTGAGCCTTGCGGCCGAGGCGCTGCCGGATGGCCGCACCGATGTGCGAGCTCGCGCGTACCTCACCGTCCCACTGATCCTGCTACCGCCCACCTTGGCACTGAAAATACTGTCGCCGTGCGCATTACGTGCCGATCTGCGTTCGGCGGCGTCGATAGTCGGAGGCTACTGAGTCGACGAACCGGGGGCAGTCGACCCGCCACCCGACAAATCGACCCGGGCGTGGTCGATGAACCATTCGGTCCATTGTCCGGGCGTCCAGCCGCGTTCGCCGATCAGCCGGAGCCAATTGCGTCGGGCAGCCAACAACCAGACAGCGTCGACGATCACGTCGTCGGGACGTTCACCGGTGATCACGGTCAGTGCCCATTGCACCTCGTCCCAACGGTTGGCCTCACGCACTCGGAGACGCTGCGCGGCAGCGGGATCGGTCACCGCAGCGTCGTCCAGCACGTTCTGAATGGCCGCCGACCTGATGTGCGCGGCACACAGCCATCGAGCGCCCGCGGCGAGACGCTCGTCGGGCCGTCCGTTCCCCATCGCCCGATACTCCGCGAGCTCGCGGACCGGGATCCCCTCTCCTGCGGACAGCGCGTGGTCGATGCACGCGTCGAGCAGGGCCAACTTGTTGGGGAACTGCTGATAGACGGTCTGCCGCGTGACGCCCGCGGCGCTGGCGACGTCGGCCATCGTGGTGGAGACCCAGCCACGGCCGCAGAACATCTCGGTGGCAGCCGCGAGTGCCCGGCCACGGTTCTCCAGCGCGCGTCGGGCACGGAGCTCGGAGTTGTAGGTGCGTGCCACGAACACAGTCTAGACATAATTGAGATTACGCTGTGTAATGGGAATTGAAATCCCTACCGAGGAGACCTGATGCGTGATCACACCGTGAGAACCGATCTCGGACAGCTGCATGCCACCATCTTCGGCGAAGGGCCGGTGACCGTGCTCTGGCACAGCATGTTCGTCGACGCCCGATCGTGGCAGCGGGTGGTACCGACGCTCGCCGAACACCGAACGCTGGTTCTCGTCGACGGGCCGTCGTCCGGGCGCAGCGACCGACTCGATCGCGCTGTCGACATCGCCGCCTGCGCGGATGCCGCCGCAGCACTCGTGACGGACCTGTGTACGAGATTTGATCAAACCGGTGTCGACTGGGTCGGCTGCGCCTGGGGTGGTCACGTCGGTCTCCATCTCGCGGCCACGCAGCCCTCGATGGTCCGCAGCCTCGTTGCGATCAGTGCCCCGACATTTCCCATCGACCCCGCGTTACGCCGGCAGGTCGGGATGCTGCTACCGCTCTATCGCCTCGTCGGCCCACGGGGGCCCGTGCGCGCCGCGATCGAGACGGCGATCTTCACCGACGCCACCCGCGCCCACGATGCCGAAGCCCTCGGGCTCCTGAACGATTCGTTGCGTACATCCGGTCGTTCGATGATCGCGGCAATCCGCTCGGGGATCATGAATCGCACCGATCTCGAATGGGCGGCATTGCGCACCACGTGTCCGACACTGTTCGTGAGTACCGACGACCGGGGTGAGTGGACGCCGGCCGAGGCTGGTGCGATGGCATCGAGAATGACTGACGCTCAAGAGGTCACAGTGCACGGCGCGCGAGTGATACCCGCGCTCGAACAACCCGTGGCGACGGCGTCGGCAATCGTCGACTTCTGGAGCCGATCCACCCTCACCACGGATCAGCGGCGGGTGTGATCGGTCGCTCCGACATCGTCCGGGCGACCGTCCGAGTACGAGATCCGGATCGGGCGGAGGATCGCTCGGTGTGTCGATCCGTCGTCGGACAGGACGGATGCGGTGGCGGCGATGTGGCCGGTCCCGACGAGGTGCGCGGTCACGAAGAGCGTGACCGAGTGGTCGACGAGGTACACCGGACGGACGAATCGCGTGTCGCAGCCCGTGATCCGGCCGCCGCGGTTGCGCACCCAATCGTCGGCATGGCGGACCACGATTCCCAGTATGAGCAGGCCGTGTGCCACCGGCGCGGACAAACCCGCCGCCTCGGCGGCGTCGGCGTCGATGTGAATGGCGTTGTTGTCTCCGGACACTCGCGCGTAGCGGCGGACGCGGTCCCTGGTGATCTCCTCGGTCACGTCCCAGAGTTGCTGACCGGGCACCACCGGCTCGACGGGCGTGGGAACCTGCGGCATCGTAGATCGCCGCCTAACTTCTGAAGGTGAGGGTGGACGTCGTCACCGCGATCGGTGAGCTCTCCCCGGCCGCCACGATGTCGCTGCGGACGAGGAGCTGCGTGGCGCCCCCACGTCGATGGATTTCCTCCACCGTCAACAGCCCGCTCAGGTGGTCACCGAGCCGGGGCTCGCGGCGCAGCAGTAGTGATTCGGATGTGTGGACGATGCCGTCACTGGGCACGGTCCCGGAATGCATTGCCTGATGGGCCAACTCGGTCGTGACACGGAACACCACCGGTAAGCCGAAGTCGTCCGAGTCCGAGCCGAGGGCGTCGGCGAAGCCGGCCAAGAGCTCGCCGTCGACGACGACAACGTCCGGCGTCGTGAAGGTCATGCCCTCTACCAGCTCTCTTGCCATGCTTCACGCTAGCGAACCGACGACAGCTTGCCAATCCTCGGGACAGACGAACGCTCGACGTCTGTGCTGTCGCCCGGGCCCCGCCGGGGCAGGCCACTCGACGAGATCGGCGAAGGTGACGGCCGCGGGCCGGTCATCGCGGATCGTCGTGCACGTCGCACCCTCGGTTCGCAACACAGAGCGCGGGTCTCGAATCCGTCGAGACCCGCGCCGAGCTGGATCCGAAGACTCACCAAATGCCACGCGAGGGTGCGCTGGCGGGGAACGGCCGTCCCCTGCTCTGCCTGCCACTCGTCGGTCCCCGCTAGCGGAGCGGACCCATTCCGATGATCGCGTCGGCATGGCGGCCTGCCTCGCTCGCCGCCGCGGTCACTGGTTGCCGAAGGGCGTCACAAGCGAGTTCTCGAAGGCGTAGATGATCGCCGCCGCCCGGTCCCGCAGGTCGAGTTTGGTGAAGATGTGATTCACGTGGCTCTTCACGGTCACCTCGGAGATGAACAGACGGGCGCCGATCTCGGCGTTGGTGAGTCCGCGCGCCATCAGGCGCAGGACATCGAGTTCACGGTCGGTCAATCCGCTGTCGGCGGGTTCACGCGGCTCGGGTACCGCCCGACGGAATCCGCGGAGCACCCGTTCGGTCACGGCCGGGTCGAGAAACGCGCCGTCGCGGACCACCGCCCGCACCGCCCAGATCAACGCCTCGGCAGGTGAATCCTTGAGGATGAAACCGGCAGCACCCGCGCGCAGAGCGCCCGACAGCAGTTCATCGTCGTCGAAGGTGGTCAACACGAGCACCGGCGGAGGCTCGCGTAGCGTCCGCACGGTGGCGGTGGCGGTGATGCCGTCGACATGACGCATCCGCAGATCCATCAGGATGACGTCCGGCGCGCACGAGGCAACCTTCTCGATCACCTCGTTGCCGTCGCCGCATTCACCGACGATGTCGAATCCGTCGCGGGCCCGCAGGATACGACGCAGTCCGGTCCGCACGAGTTCCTGGTCGTCGACGAGGAGTACGCGGATACCGAACGGGCTCACCGGAACCGATCGCGTTGACGTCATCAGCCGGCCCGCCGGACGGCGGCGGCGGCGCCGGGAAACGCCGCACGGACCACCCATGCCTTCTGGTGACCGCCGGCGTCGACGACTCCGCCGAGCAACTGCGCCCGCTGCTTCATGCCGTCGATGCCCGAACCGTCCGATGACGCGCGACCCGTCACCGGTGAATGCGGATTGCGGACACACAGGACGATGTCCGCATCCGCGGTCAAGGTGACTGTCGCGGTGGGGGTGCGCGAATGCTTCACCACGTTGGTCAGAGACTCCTGGGTGATCCGATAGAGCGCCGCCCCGAGAGGAGCCGGGATCGCCTCGAGGTCCACGTCCACGTCGAAGCTCACTGCGACGCCCGCCTTTCGGTAATCGTCGACCAGTCGATCGATGTCGCGGGCACTGGGCGTCGGGGCCGCCGAATCGTCCGACGAACCCAGGACTTTCACGATGTAGCGAATCTCGGTCATGGCCTGGCGTCCGAGTCGCTCGGCATCTTCGAGTGCCTCGAGCGCCTCGTCATCGGCACCCTGCTGAAGCGCGCGGCGCGCGCCCGTGACGTTCAACATCGTGATCGACAGCGAATGCGCGATGACGTCGTGGACCTCGCGGGCGATCCGGCGGCGCTCCTCGTTGGCGGCTTGTTCCGACCGGGCCCGCTGGTCACGTAATTCATTCTGGGACAGCAGCTTCTGATAAAGAATCATATAACCGACGAGCCATCCGCACAGGATCGCGAGGACATAGACCGCCGGAGACTGCAGGTGCCCGGCCTGGCTGCCGACCAGGACGACAGCCACCGACAGTGCCGCCACGGCCAGTCCGCGGCGCAGCGACTCCATGGCCGCGGCTATCGCGGTCGTCAGGGCGAGGAGCAGCGGGGCCACGTCCACCGGTACCGGGTCCATCAACATCACCGCGACGGCAACCGCAGCAAGGACGGCGCAGACCACCTTGCTCGGGATCCACAGGTCCACGACCAGCGACAGTGTGGCGATCGCGGCTCCGAGGAGTGCCCACCACGGGGGTTCCAGTGGCAGTCGTTGAACGACTGCGCCGATGGTCAGCCCGGCCGAGGCCGCGAGGGTCACGGCCGGATAGAGCGGCGGGTAGCCATCACCCGCGAGTTCGACGCGGCGGCGGACCACCGCGACCACTGACGTCACCGACACAACAAAAGGATAGGCCGCGTGGCCGTGCAGTCATCTGTCTCCGGTTGGAACCGTGACTCCACCCACGGATGGAGGACAGGTCCGTCTGCGGCATGCGGACCCCCCGGACTCGAATCCCTACCGTCGAATACAGAGGTCAGAGCAGGTCCGTGAAGACAAGAGGTGAGAGCCGTGACCATATCTGAGATCTTCCACCCGCACCAGGCGCGCACGGCAGCATCGATCGACCGGCTGCCGGCCGGCGGCAGGATCGTCGTGGGCTACACCGGCTCCGCGGTGTCGGCCCGGGCATTGGAGTCCGTGTTGCGTGCGGCCGACGCAGGTGTACGCATAGCGCTGGTCTGCGCGATCAACCCGGTCCGCCCGCCGCGATCGACGTCATTCCTGCACGACGCCCTGAAATCGGAGGCGTATCTACTATCGGATCGGGCGTCCATCGACGAACAGCTCCGCCGCGGCGTCGAAGCGCTGCACGCACATTCGCTGGAGCCGGAAACCGCGGTCGCGATCGAGGGTGATCCGGTCAGAGTCCTCTCCCGGGCCGCACGAGAGTTCGGGGCGGCGCACCTGGTGGTGGGAATGCGAGATGAGCAGCCGACGGGTCAAGTACGTCGGATCGCGAGGGCGCTTCCGGACGACATCGCGTTGTTCGTGACCTCCGGAGATGCCCACCTCCGATTGATGGGGTCCCGGCGCGTCCGCGGCCGTGCGCGAACGCTCGCACCGAACCCCATCGGTCGGGTCGTCGGTGCGTGAACGTTCCGAACCCACCCGCTCACCGGTTGATCCGTGTCGTCGGGCGACCGCAGCGATCGTCAGATGTGGCTGTCGAGTAGTGAGTAGCGCGCCTGGTCGAGGCGCCGGCCGATGATGTAGTCCTGCAGACCTGTACCCGTCACCTGCCAGCCGCTCGCACTGGACGTGCGCCGAGCCGGGATGGGAGGCGGTCGTCGACCACGCGCTCGCCTGGGTGCGCTCACAGCTGGGCGAGCAGACTCCGTCCTCGTCGCGTCAGGCCTGAGTCGGGCCGACCCCTTTGGGCGCGCCTGCCGACATGAAACCGAACAGGTATCCGGCGACCCGGCGCATCTGGATCTCGTCGGCCCCCTCGGTGATGCGGTACCGGCGGTGATGGCGGTAGATGTGTTCGAACGGTTCATGGCGTGAGTAACCACGTCCGCCGAAGGTCTGCATGGCCTGATCTGCTGCGTCGCAACACAACCGGTTGGCCTGATAGTTGCACATGGAGACCTCCTGGGAGGCCGCGAACGGTCCCTGGGTGTCCATCTTCCACGCCGTTTCCCGAACGAGGGCCCGAAGCATCGCAGCACGCGTGTGGAGGTCGACGAGGGGAAACTGGATCGCCTGGTTCGTGGACAGTTTCCGGCCGAAAGGCGAGCGTTCGTTGGCATACGCGACCGCCCGGTTGATGCAATATTGCGCGGCGCCGAGGCTCGAGGCCGCTTGACGAATCCGGTTCTCGTTGAAGAAGTGCTGCACGATCTGCAGTCCGCGGCCCTCCTCGCCGAGGACTGCCGAGTGCGGCACACGGACGTCGTGCAGGCTGATGTGTGCGTGGTCGGTGGGCATGTTGAAGGTCCACAGGTACTCCTCGACCGTGAAGCCCTCGGACTTCGGATCCACCAGAAATGCCGTGATGCCACGGGCGTCGCCGGCGTCGCCGCTGGTGCGGGCGAAGACGATGTCCCGATGGGCGGCGTGGATGCCGGTGTTCCACGTCTTCTCGCCGCGGATCACCCAGGTGTCACCGTCGCGGACCGCGGTGGTCTCCATGTGCGTGGCGTCCGAACCGTGGTCGGGTTCGGTGATGCCGAAAGCGAAGAACTTCTGGCCGGCCGCCAGATCTTCCACCCACTCCGCGCGCTGCTCGGGTGAGCCGTACTCCAGCATCAGCAGCAGGCCGATGTTGTTACCCACGATGCTGTGTTCGTTCTGGAGGTCGCAGTGCAGGCCGAGCCCCTTGCCCGCGAGATGCTCCCGGATGACGGCCATGGCCAGGTTGGAACCGTCGCGTCCGCCGAACTCCGGGGGGAACGGGTAGCGAAAATGCCCCGCGGCGTCGGCGCGTCGACGCACTTCACCGAGCAGCGCTTCCCAGTCGGCGCTCGGGAGTCCGTCCCGTTCCCAATCGGTTCTGGAGTCCTCACGTCGATGATCGAAGAAGCGGACGTTGTCGTCGGCCTGCTCCAAGGGGACTATCTCGTCGTCGATGAACGCATCGAGTTCGGCCAGGTAGTCGGTCAATGATTCGGGCAGCGCGAAATCCATGCGTGAATCCTCCGGGATGGACTGCGGTGGGTCAGGGACTCACGCGCCGTCGCATGTCGATCGGCAGGCCGTCAGCGGGTGTCGGGCCCGTTCCGTAGGTGAGGTCGAGCCGATAGTCGGCGGGCACCGACCATTCGAAACGCTGCAGCATCTGGTGCATGATCGACTTGACCTCCATCCCACCGAAGTAGAGGCCGATGCACTTGTGTGCGCCCCCGCCGAACGGCGCCCACGCGAAACGGTGCACCTTGTCCTCACGACGATCAGGTGAGAACCGGTCAGGGTCCCAGTGCGTGGGGTTCGGCCACCATTCCTCACGCAACATCGAGGCCCAGGGGTGGATGGCGACGAGCGTGTCCTTGGGTACGTAGTGACCGAGGATGTCGGTGTCCGCGATGGTCTTCCGGAAGAGCATGCCCACCGGGGCATTGATCCGCAGCGTCTCCTTGAACGCGAGGTCGAGGCTCGGCAACGAATCGATGTCGTCGTAGCCGAGCGTCGACTTCCCCAACGCGAGGGACTCCTCCCGGAGCCTGTCCTGCCATTGCGGGTACCGACCGAGGAAGTACGTGAGCATCGAAAACGCGATGGTGCTGGTGTCATGCGCGGCCATCATCACGAAGATCATGTGATTGACGACGTCCTCGTCGCTGAAGGTGTTACCGTCCTCGTCCTCGCTGTGGCAGAGGACGCTGAACAGGTCGTCGCCGTCGCCGGCCCGCCGAGCGGCAATCTCCGATCGGAAGTAGTGCTGCAGGTCCTCGCGCCCGCGCAGACCCCGCGCCCAGGTCCAGTCCCGCACGTCGGCACGCACGAGTGCCTGCCCGCCGCGGACGGCCGCCTCGAACGCACTCTCGAGTCGGTGCGCCTCGCCCTCGGTGAGCGACGCACCGACGAAGACCTCGGTGGCGAGCGACAAGGTCAGGTCCTTGGTGCGGGAGTACATCGGGAAGCCCGTGCCGACCTGCCAGTTGGACAGCGTCTTCTCGATGTGGGGCGTCATGATGTCGAGGTAGCCGTTGAGCCGCGGACGCGTGAACGCCTGCTGCAGGATTCGGCGGTGATGCATGTGCTCGTCGAAATCCATCAGCATGATGCCCCGGCGGAAGAACGGGCCGATCATGGGTTCCCAGCCCTCTTCGCTGGAGAAGGCCTTCTGCCGGTTCATCCAGGCGCATTCGATCGCCTCCGGCCCGACCAGCGTGACGATGTTCATGTTCAATGAACCCGACCAGGAGACCGGGCCGAACCTGTCGTAGCGGGCCATCGCACTGCCCAGCGGGTCGGCGAGCGCTTCCAGGGTGTTGCCCAGGAACGGCATCCCGGCGTCGCCCATCACAGGCTTCAGGTCCGACCCGGCGGGTGGCTCGGCCAGCGCTCTGGGTGTGCTCGGGTACGCCTTGGACAGCGCGCC
Source organism: Gordonia sp. DT218 (assembly GCF_049847105.1). Classification (NCBI taxonomy): domain Bacteria; kingdom Bacillati; phylum Actinomycetota; class Actinomycetes; order Mycobacteriales; family Gordoniaceae; genus Gordonia; species Gordonia sp. DT218. Next base: position 75,946 of record NZ_JBNCNS010000007.1, read on the forward strand.
GAGGCCGGCCTGGAAACTCTTCTTCGCGGATTGCACCGACGTCCACTCCTCGTCTGATCGACGTCGACACGGACGATGGGCTGCCCGTGCACTCTTGGAACGGATTCTTGCATCTGTTCCAACCGGAGTCTAGGTCCGCCCGGCCCCCATGTCCCCGGAAATCTCGTTTCGGTCCGTCGGATCAGGAAGGCGCCCCCACATAGTCGGCGAGATGGCGGCCGGTGAGTGTCGACCGATCGCCCACGAGGTCGGTCGGTGTCCCCTCGAACACGACGCGCCCGCCATCGTGCCCGGCGCCGGGACCCAGGTCGATGATCCAGTCGGCGTGTGCCATCACGGCCTGGTGGTGCTCGATCACGATGACGGACTTCCCGGAGTCGACCAGCCGGTCGAGAAGCTCCAGCAATTGCTCGACGTCGGCGAGGTGAAGTCCGGTGGTCGGCTCGTCGAGCACGTAGACGTCGCCCTTGTCCCCCATCTGCGATGCGAGCTTCAGCCGTTGACGTTCACCGCCGGACAATGTGGTCAGCGGCTGGCCGATGGTGAGATAGCCGAGCCCCACGTCCCGCAGCCTGACCAGGATCTTGTGCGCCGCAGGAATTCTCCCGTCACCGGAACCGAAGAACTCCTCGGCCTGGGCCACCGACATCGTGAGGACGTCACTGATGTCCCGACCGCCGAAGGTGTACTCGAGCACATCTGCGGAAAAGCGCTTGCCCTCGCAGACCTCACACGGGGTGGCGACACCGGCCATCATCGCGAGATCGGAGTAGATGACCCCCGCCCCTTTGCAGTTGGGGCATGCCCCTTCCGAATTTGCGCTGAACAGTGCAGGTTTCACGCCATTCGCCTTGGCGAAGGCCTTCCGGATCGGATCGAGCAGACCCGTGTAGGTGGCGGGGTTGCTGCGGCGCGAGCCTTTGATGGCCGCCTGGTCGATCGACACGACGTCGTCGCGTTTCGCCACCGAGCCGTCGATCAGGGAACTCTTCCCCGAGCCGGCGACGCCGGTTACCACGACGAGTACGCCGAGGGGGATGTCGACGTCCACGTCCTGCAGATTGTGGGTCGACGCCGCGCGGATCTCCATGGCTCCGGTCGAGGTACGCACGGACTCCTTCAGCGTGGCCCGATCGTCGAGATGTCTGCCGGTGAGTGTGTCGCTCTTCCGCAGGTCCACCACGGTGCCCTCGAAGACCACCTCGCCGCCGTCCCGGCCGGCCCGAGGGCCGAGATCGACGACGTGATCGGCAATGGTGATCACCTCCGGTTTGTGCTCGACGACCAGTACGGTGTTGCCCTTGTCCCGGAGTTGCCGCAGCAGGTCGTTCATCCGGTCGATGTCATGCGGGTGAAGGCCGATCGTGGGCTCGTCGAACACATACGTGACGTCGGTGAGCGACGAACCGAGGTGTCGTATCAGCTTCGTGCGTTGGGCTTCGCCGCCGGACAGGGTGCCGGCCGGACGCTCGAGGGACAGGTAGCCGAGCCCGATGTCCACGAACGAGTCGAGGGTCTCCCGCAGACTGGTCAGCAACGGTCCCACCGATGGCTCGTCGAGGTCTCGGACCCAGTCGGCGAGGTCGCTGATCTGCATCGCGCAGAGGTCGGCGATGTTCTTGCCCTTGATCTTCGACGACCGTGCGCTCTCTGCGAGGCGTGTGCCGTCGCACTCAGGACAGGTCGTGAACGTGATCGCGCGATCCACGAAGGCCCGGATGTGCGGTTGCATCGCCTCGCGATCCTTGGACAGGAACGACTTCTGGATCTGCGGGATGAGGCCCAGGTAGGTCAGGTTGATGCCCTCGACCTTGATCTTCGTCGACTCCTTGTAGAGCAGATCATCGAGTTCACGCTTGGTGAACTTCTTGATCGGCTTGTCGGGATCGAACCATCCGCACCCCCGGTAGATCCGGCCATACCAGCCCTCCATGCTGTAGCCGGGGATGGTGAGGGCGCCCTCGTTGAGCGACTTGGACTCGTCGTAGAGCGCCGTCAGGTCGAAGTCGGAGACCGCACCGCGGCCCTCGCATCGCGGGCACATGCCGCCGGTGATCGAGAAGCTGCGGCGCTCCTTGACCGTACGACCGGCCTTCTCGATACTCACCGCGCCCGCACCGCTGATGGACGCCACGTTGAACGAGAATGCCTGCGGCGAACCGATGTACGGCTTGCCGAGCCTGCTGAACAGGATGCGCAACATCGCGTTGGCATCGGTGGCGGTACCGACCGTGGAGCGCGGATTGGCGCCCATCCGCTCCTGGTCGACGATGATCGCCGTCGTCAATCCCTCGAGGACGTCGACATCGGGACGGCCGAGGTTCGGCATGAACCCCTGCACGAACGCGCTGTAGGTCTCGTTGATCATCCGCTGTGACTCGGCGGCGATCGTACTGAACACCAACGAACTCTTCCCCGAACCGGACACTCCGGTGAACACGGTGAGCCTGCGCTTGGGGATGTCGAGACTGACATCTTTGAGGTTGTTCTCACGCGCGCCGTGCACCCGGATCAGGTCGTGGGTGTCGGCGACATGTTCCTCAGGCGACCTGTTCTTCGCCTTCGTGGCCGTGCTCATCGTGCCTCCATCTGGTCGCTGCGGTCTGCACATCTCCGGGTGACGGGCTCGGCGTCGATCCAACCATGCCAGACGGATTTGTCGGATATGTCGGGACGAGTGTCCCGAACTCGTCGTCGGTCAGGCGTCCCTCGCGGAACCTGCACATAGGATTCCCGCCGATCAGCTGAGTTGGTTGATCCTGATCAGATTACCGGACGGATCTCGGAATGCGCAGTCGCGCACACCATATGGCTGATCCGTCGGTTCCTGGAGGACCTCGGCGCCGCTGGCCTCGAGTCGCTCGAACAGCCCGTCGAGGTCGTCGGTGGCCAACGTGATCGCGCCGTAGCTGCCCTTGGCGATCAGTTCCAGGATCGTCCGACGCTCCTCGTCGCTGATGCCCGGATCCGCGGCAGGCGGATGGAGCACGATCGACGTGCCCGGCTGATTCGGAGGCCCGACGGTGAGCCACCGCATCCCCTCGTAACCGACATCCTTACGGAGTTCGAAGCCGAGGACGTCCCGATAGAAGGCCAACGTCGCGTCCGGATCGGTCTGCGGCAGGAAGGTGTACTGAATGGTGATGTTCATGGAGATCACCGTAAGCGCGACTCGGTGGCCTGTGCTTCTCGATTCCTGATCGGTCTCGTGACCTGTTTCGCCAGGCACGCCGGTATGCCGTCGGTGATGTCGCCGTCGTGACGCTTGTAAGCGCTCGGCGACATCCCCACCAGTTCGGTGAACCGCGTACTGAAGGTACCGAGGGACGAACATCCGACCGCGAAACAGATCTCGGTGACACTGAGGTCGCCTCGGCGCAGCAGCGCCATCGCACGCTCGATCCGGCGGGTCATCAGATACGAATAGGGCGACTCCCCGTACACCCGGCGGAACTCGCGGCTGAGGTGACCGGCGGACATATGCGCTCCGCGGGCAAGGGACTCCACGTCCAGCGGCTGCGCATACTCCCGATCGATGCGATCCCGGACCCGGCGGAGTCGGGCGAGGTCACGTAGGCGCTGATCGTCAGAAGACGTGCTGGTCACGTATACGATCGTGCCACGTCGGAGTGCGAATGCCCAGCACACTCGGTCTGCATGAGGTGCCGCGGACGATCGCCCGAGTCGCGAGATCGGCTGTGGGGTCGATGCGAGTTGTCAAGGTATCCAACCCTGTTCAGCGAGGGTATGAATCGAATCGACGACCAGCGTCGCGCCGGCATCGGCCAGCTCTGACTCGGAGAACCCCCCGGTGCGGACCGCCACGCAAGCCGCCTGCAGACGACGCGCCGACTCGATGTCCCAGATCGTGTCCCCCACGACCACTGCGTGACGCCCGTCCGCGAGTTCGAGTGCGGTGGCGAGGATGTCGGGCTCGGGCTTCGAGTTGTCCACGTCCTCGGCCGACGTCACCGCCGCGAATTCGCCGCGGGTCATCCCAAGGGAATCGATCGCGGCATCGGTGAACTCGGCGGCGCCCGATGAGGCCAAGGCCACCTTGAGGCCACGGTCGGTGAGCGCGTGGACCAGTTGTCGGGCACCCGGAAGTGGCCGGACCTCGGGCAGCAACTCGCGGTATCTGTCCGCCCATTCCGCGCGCAGAGCGCTGCCGAGGCGGCGCTCCACATCGTCACCGCAGACCTCCCCAACCAGGAGGTCGCCTCCCATGCCGATGGTGCGATGCACCCGCCACCAGGGCGGCACGAGGTCGTGGGCGGCGAAGGCCCGCATCCATGCCAGAGCATGCAGATATGTCGAATCGACGAGGGTACCGTCGACATCGAGTAGCACGGTGTCGACAGCGGCACCGGTGCCGATCGGTGAAGCAGTGTCCGAACCGTCCATGTGAGCCTCCTGGTTTGGCCGCCGATCACGTACTCGTCGTCCAGCGTCTCAGGAATCTCGGACAACCGCCCAAGCAAAGGAGCGAGACCGTGACCGCTACGCCTTCGGCAACACAATTCGGATACACCTTGATGACCGAGCAGGCAGGACCCAAGGACCTCGTTCGGTACGCGATCGACGCGGAGCGCGTCGGATTCGATTTTGAGGTGTCGAGCGATCACTTCTTTCCCTGGTTGTCGTCTCAGGGCCACGCGCCGTACGCGTGGAGTGTGCTCGGCGCGGTCGCCCACGCGACCGAGAGAGTCGGATTGATGACCTACGTGACGTGCCCGACCATCCGCTATCACCCGGCGATCATCGCGCAGAAGTCCGCCACTCTGCAGATTCTCGCCGACGGACGCTTCACCCTGGGGCTCGGAAGCGGGGAAAACCTGAACGAACACGTCGTCGGCATGGGGTGGCCGGGCATCGTCGATCGACAATCCATGCTGGTCGAGGCCCTTGAGATCATTCGGGACCTGCATGACGGCGGACTCGTGGATTTTCGTGGAGAGCATTTCCAGGTCGATTCGGCGAGGATCTGGGATCTTCCGGACGACCGGGTGCCGATCGGCGTCGCCGTGTCCGGGGAACGTGGAATCGGCGAGTTCCGCCCGCTGGCCGACCATCTTATCGCCGTCGAACCCGACGCCGGCATCGTCGAGCAATGGAACGGATACGGATCCACCGACACAATCGGTGTGGACAGCCGGGCGATCGGGCAGATCCCCATCTGCTGGGACCCCGACCGTGATGCTGCGGTCACCCGCGCCCACGACCAGTTCAGATGGTTCAGTGGCGGCTGGGAGGTCAACGCCGATCTTCCCACCACTGCCGGATTCGCTGCGGCAACGCAATTCGTGACCCCTGAGAACGTTGCGGATGCGATCCCGTGCGGGCCCGATCTCGATGCGATCGTCGACGCCGTCCGGCCGTATTGGGAAGCCGGTTTCACCGATATCGCACTCATCCAGATCGGTGGAGAGTCGCAGGACGCGTTCCTGGCGCAGGCAGCTGGCCCCCTGCTCGAGAAGCTCCGCACCGCCGCCGGGTAGAAACCCGCGGTGATGGCGGCCCCAAGATGGTCGCCTGATTCCTACTTCTCGAATAGTGCTGTGCAACAATGACTTATACTTTCCGTCACGACGTAGACGGCGCGATTCGGCTTCGCCTGACGCGGAGCTGGCGTAGGCTCACCGCAGGACCTGAAGCAGTTCGGGTGCCACAGCCCACAACGGATCGACCTTTTCGGAGGCGAAATGTCCGACAAAAATTCCGTGTACACGACGCATGATTCAGGGGCGCCGGCCGGGAGCGATGAGCATTCGCTCACCGTCGGGGCAGGCGGTCCCATCGTCCTGCACGATCACTATCTGATCGAGCAGATGGCGCAGTTCAACCGGGAGAGGATTCCGGAACGACAGCCACATGCCAAGGGCAGTGGCGCCTTCGGCACGTTCGAGACCACCCACGACATCTCCGAGTTCACCAGTGCCGCACTGTTCCAGCCCGGCACCAAGACGGAGATGGTGGCGCGGTTCTCCACCGTCGCCGGCGAACGGGGCAGTCCGGACACCTGGCGCGACCCTCGTGGGTTCGCCCTGAAGTTCTACACCTCCGAGGGCATCTACGACATGGTCGGCAACAACACGCCGGTCTTCTTCGTCAAGGACCCGATGAAGTTCCAGCACTTCATCCGTTCGCAGAAGCGTCGTGCCGACAACAATCTTCGTGATCACGACATGCAGTGGGACTTCTGGACCCTCTCACCAGAGAGTGCCCACCAGGTAACGTGGCTGATGGGTGACCGCGGGATCCCGAAGACGTGGCGGCACATGAACGGTTACACGTCGCACACGTACCTCTGGGTCAACGCCCAAGGAGTCAAGCACTGGGTGAAGTACCACTTCATCACCGATCAGGGCGTCGAATGCTTCACCCAGCACGAAGCCGACCAGATGGCGGCCGCCGACACCGACTTCCACACGCGCGATCTCTTCGAGTCGATCGAGCGCGGCAATCACCCGAGTTGGACGCTGAAGGTGCAGCTCATGCCGTACGACGACGCGGTCGGCTATCGGTTCAATCCGTTCGACCTGACCAAGGTGTGGCCACATGGCGACTATCCGCTGCACGAGGTCGGGAAGATGACCCTGCACACCAACCCGACCGACAATCACGCCCAGATCGAGCAGGCGGCGTTCGAACCCAACAACGTGGTCCCCGGCATCGGGTTCAGTCCCGACCGCATGCTGCTCGGTCGGGTCTTTGCCTACGCCGATGCCCACCGTGCGCGTTTGGGTGGCAACTACAAGCAGATCCCGGTGAACGCTCCGCGCAACGAGGTGCACAGCTACACCAAGGACGGTCACATGCGGATCGACCCGGTGACCGACCCGGTGTACGCGCCGAACTCGAAGGGTGGCCCGGCGGCGGTGTACGCAGGCCAGCCCGAACCGCAGTGGGCGGCTGATGGTGACATCGTCCGCAGCGCTTACGTCGACCACCCGGAGGACGACGACTGGGGTCAGGCGGGCACGATGGTCCGTGAGATATTCGACGACGCTGCCCGCGAGCGGTTCGTCGACAACGTGGTCGGGCACCTGCTCAACGGCGTCTCCGAACCGGTCTTGGAGCGGGCGTTCGAGTACTGGTCGCGAGTCGACCCCGACATCGGTGCGCGGATCAAGTCGGGCGTCACCGAGAAGCGCGACGAGCCGGACCCGAAGGTCGACGAGCAGGGCAATCCGGCGCGGACATCGATGCAGGAGAAGGTGCGGGCGGGCTGATCGTGAGGCCCGCCAGGGCCTGCGCGTCGCCACGTATCACTCACCGGTGAGGCTGGCGAGCACCCGTTCGGTCTTCACCTCGGTGTCGGCCGGCTGAAGGCCGCGGGCGCGGATCGAGCGTTCCAAGGACTGTTGTCGCGCGGCGGCGCGAGCCTCGAACTCTTCGAGGCTCTCGCCGTCGTGCGGGCTGATTTGTTCACACAGCTCGAGGAGATCCACATCGCCGACGGTCCACCTCTCGATGTCCACCGTGCATCGGTCGATGGTGATGTCCGACCAGGTGGTCGAGGAGATGGGCCCCAAGGCACGCAGGTGGTCGATGGGTACCCCGACCGGCGTACAGGTGACGACGAATTGACGCTGTGCAGGGTCGAGCACCGACAACGGGTCCGTTCCGACGGCCATCTCGGCGGCGAGTGATCCCGGCGGCCGTCCGCAGACCGCCGATGCCGCGAGCACGCGGTGTGTTCCGCTCCAGTCCCAACCCAGGCGGTAGCTCACTGCGTCGGTGTCGAACGGATGAGTCCAGGGTTTGGCGAGCTGACCCTGACGGCACGGCCGGAGCTTCACGGTCAGATCATCGACATCGCCGCTGCGGATACGGATGATCAGGTGGTTGCTGAGCAGCGGAAACGGCGACTCTGTGACCCCTGGGCGGACCTCGGCGAACCAGATCTCGCGATGCCGGCCCTGTTGATGTGTCAGGTCCAGCGCGGATAGTGCCCGGGATGGGTCGTCGAGGTTCACCTTGATGTCGATCGGTGCGATCACACCTGCCGCCTTTCTCTGCCAGAAGCGCGACGGGTGATGATCGACCCGGGCACGTGACCATCCTGTCTGCCCTGATCGTGGCGGACGCGAGTAGGCGACTACCTCATTTCAGGTACCGAAACGCACGCCTCTCCAGTGGTCGCGCCGCTCCCCCGGGTCGCTCTGTCGTCGGCAACGAGTAGTCGATTACTCATGCCGAGTTCGTGATCGGACCACATACTGGTCGCAGAACATTCCGGGTGTCCGGATGTCGTCGCGACGCGAAGCGGAGGTGGGCGTGCCCCGGTGGGTGTGGTTGGCGCTGTTGATGGCGTCGAGTGGTGTAGATCGAGAACCGTCACCGGACCGGCGAGGTCCGATCACCCGAAATCTGGCCCATGCCGCCGAAGTGGTGGATCGGGCAGTCGGATGGCCGACCCTGTGGCGCCCGGTCGGTCTGGCCGTCCTCGTCGGCCTCCGCAGCCAACTGCGTGCCCTGAACCTGTACGACAGCGGCCGAGATCCTGACGAGCCCCCACCGCACTGGGATTCCCGAGCGCTGCGGGCCCGCCTGCCCGGCGGGACCCACAACGACCTCGACGCACCGCTGATGGGGGCGGCGTCGAGCAGATTCGGGCGCAACGTGCCCCCGGCGAACTCGTCTCCCGACCCCGCACGACTCCTGGATCCGAATCCGCGGGAGATCAGTCAGCGCCTGTTCACCCGCGACGAGTTCCGTCCGGTTGATTCGCTGAACCTCCTTGCCGCGGCATGGATTCAGTTCGAGGTGCACGACTGGTTCAGTCACCCGGACGACGAGCAGGCGCCGCGCCGGGAGATCCCCCTGCCCGCCTCGGATGACTGGCCCGAAGAGCACCGTCCCATGAGCGTCCACCGGTCGGCGCTCGCGCCCGGTGCGGATCCCGATGCCCCACCGACCTTTGCGAACCGCGACACCCACTGGTGGGACGGCTCACAGATCTACGGAAGTCGACAGGACTATGCGGACGCGATCCGGTCAGGCGATCGGGGTCAGATCCTCCTGGCGGACAACGGACTCCCGCCCGCCGAGGCCGACACCCTGCTCGATCCCGACGGGCCGGTCGCGAACTTCTGGGTCGGCCTGGCCCTGCTGCATTCGTTGTTCCTGCGCGAACACAACGCGATCTGCCGACGGCTGGCCGCCACCTACCCGTTCATGACCGATCAGCAGCTCTACGACACCGCGCGGCTGGTCAACACGGCGTTGATGGCCAAGATCCACACCATCGACTGGACTCCGGCGATCATCTCGCACCCGACCACGGTTTCCGCCATGCGCGGCAACTGGTTCGGCCTGCTCGGCGAGCGGTTCGCCCGCAGGTTCGGCCGGGTGGCCGAGAGCGAGGTGCTGTGCGGCATCCCCGGCAGCACGACCGACCACCACGGCGTCCCCTACTCGTTGACCGAGGAGTTCGTCGCCGTCTACCGGATGCACTCACTGCTCCCCGACGAGGTGAAGATCCGCGACATCGACGGCAACCGGCCGCAAGCGGTTCACGCACTGGACGAATTGCTCGCCGAGCACGTCCGCGATCGTCTGGCGGAGACGTCGATGCCGGATCTCCTCTATTCCTTCGGCCGTGCGAAAGCGGGCGAGCTGACCCTGCACAACTACCCTGCCGCGCTGCAGCAGCTCGCCCGGCCGGATGGACGGCCGATCGACCTGGCGACCGTCGACATCTTGCGAGATCGGGAACGAGGGGTGCCGCGCTACAACGAGTTCCGCCGCCTGTTCCGCCTCCCTCGCATCACCTCGTTCGCCGCCCTGACGGACAACACCGAGTGGGCCGAAGAACTCGAGGACATCTATGGCGACATCGACAACCTCGACCTGATGGTCGGCCTGCACGCGGAACGTAAACCCCCGGGATTCGGCTTCAGTGACACCGCCTTTCGGGTGTTCGTGCTGATGGCGTCCCGGCGGTTGTCCAGCGACCGCTTCTTCACCACCGACTTTCGTCAGGAGATCTACACCGAGGTGGGCATGGCCTGGGTGCGGGACAATTCGATGCGTTCGGTCCTGTTGCGCCACTTCCCCACCCTGGCGCCGGCTCTCGTAGGTGTCGACAATCCGTTCGCACCCTGGCCGGGCCGATGACCCGAGAGGACAGCAGCACGATGACCAGCACGACGACGTACGTGCCCTACGACCCCGACCTGGAGCGCCCGAAACCCGACGAGGACACCTACATCGACAAGATCGTCGGCAGCCTGCGTGGGAACAACGAACGCGCGTATCGCAAGACCAAACGCGGTCTGCGCGATGCCCATGCCAAGAGCCACGGAATACTTCGCGGCACACTCGAGGTCCACGACGAGCTGGACGATGAACTGGCACAAGGACTCTTCGCCCATCGCGGTCGGAGTTTCGAGATCATCACGAGGTTGTCGAGCACGTCGGGTGCCATTCGCAGTGATCAGATGCGAGGTGTGCGCGGTCTCGGCATCAAGGTCCTCGGTGTGGAGGGCGAACGGGCACTCCCGGACGACACCGCGACGACTCAGGACTTCATCATGGTGACCCACCGGGACTTCCTGTTCGCCGATGCCGAGGCGTACTACAAACGGGGCATGCCCACCGCCTGGGCTCTGGCTCGTCTCCCGGACCCAGCACTCAAGATCGGCAGCGAACTCCTGGCAGGCGTCGACAAGCGTCTGCTATGCCCCATCGGCCGGCCGCTCCCGGAGAGTCTTGCCGTCTTCGTCCGACCGAACACCCACATCCTGGGCGACACCTTCTATTCGTCGGCTCCCCTTCGCTACGGCGAGTACGTGGCCCGGATGGCGTTCGTCCCGTCGTCGCCGGAGGTGCATGCGCTGGCGGGGATGCCCGTGGACGACGGCACCGGAGTCAACGCGTTCCAGGACATGGTGGTCGACTTCTTCTCCTGCCACGGCGCCGAATACGAACTGCGAGTCCAACTCTGCGCAAGCAGCGACCGCCGGTGGATCGAGGATGCGACCTTCGACTGGCCGGAGGACTTGTCGCCACACCGGACGGTCGCGACCATTCGATTCGCCCAGCAGGACCCCTACACACCCGAGCGACGGGCCTACGGCGATGACGTGTTGTCGTTCAATTCCTGGCGCGGGCTCGACGCGCACCGGCCGCTGGGGTCGATCAACCGGCTGAAGCGGAAGGTCTATGACGCGTCGAGTCAGTTTCGCCACCAGGTCAACAACGCGCCGATGAGTGAACCCGCCGACGCGGGCGATCTGCCCGAATGAGCACCCTCAGCGGTATGCCCGACGAGGACGAGGGACTGCGCCGAACAGTCACACCTGACCGGTCGTCCGATCTATACTCGGCCCCCATGGGAGGCCGCTGGCAGCTGCTCGGTCGACCGACCGAAGACCATGCCATTCGAACCGCGCTGACGAGTTCCGATGGCCGCGGTGTGGTGCTCGTGGGCGCCGCAGGCGTGGGTAAGACAACGTTGGCGCGGACCGTGGCCGGAGCCCTGGGCGTGCCTGTTCAGTGGGCTGCCTGCACGGAATCGTCGCACGCGATCCCACTCGGCGCGTTCGCGCCCTGGGTGCAACCGATCGCATCACGAGACCCGATCGCGGCCCTCGTGTCGGCACGGGAAGCTCTCCTGGCCGAACCCGGCACCATCGTCGGTGTCGACGATGCACATCTGCTCGACCAGCTCTCGGCCACATTGCTCCACCAGATCGCCATCGAGCGATCGGCCCGCATCGTCGCGACGGTGCGCAGCGGCGAGCCGGTTCCCGATGCGGTGACGTCCCTGTGGAAGGACGGCTATCTGACGCGGATCGAACTGCAGCCGCTCGGCAAGGACGAATGCACCACGTTGGTCGAACGGGTGCTCGGCGGGACACTCGAGGGTCTGAGTGCGGATGTGATCTGGGAGTCCTCCGGAGGTAACCCGTTGTTCCTGCGGAATATGGTCGAAGGCGCCGTGGACGCTGGCACCTTGTCCGAGACCAACGGGGTCTGGCAACTCCGTGGCCCGACCGCGGTGCCCTCGGGCCTCGTCGCATTGCTCGACGATCGCCTCGATCGCGCGGGTGAGGCGGTGATGGAGGCGCTCAAGCTGCTGGCGTTGTGCGAGCCCCTCGACATCGACACGCTCATCGAGCTGGTCGGGGCCGACGCGCTGGACGCCGCCGAGGTGCAGAATCTGATCCGCGTCACGCGGGACGGCCGGACCACCAACGTACGGTTCGTCCACCCACTCTACGGTGACGTCATCCGCCGCCGGATCGGCACGATGGCCGGCCGGAAGCTGCGCTCACGCATCGTCTCTCAACTGCGCGATCGGGAGTTCGGGTCGGCAGCCGACCGCATCCGGCTGGCCCGGCTGTGCGTCGACAGCGACCAGGAGATCGACCCGGGCCTGCTGATCTCGGCCGCCAAAGACGCAGTCTTCCTGGCCAATCTCCCGTTGGGAGAACGCCTGGCCCGAGCGGCATTCGAGCGTGACGGCGGACTCGCCGCGGGTGAACTACTGTCGCGGGCACTCCTCTGGCAGGGTCGCCCGGTGGAGGCCGACGACATCCTGGCCGGCTTCGACCCCGACGATCTGGACGAGCTGCAACTCGTGCAGTGGGGCGTGCCACGCATGAGTCTGCTCTTCTGGTCGATCGGCGACGTCGTGCAGAGCCATCGGCTGCTCGAACTGATGCGGGACAGGGTCGACTATCCCGCGATCATGTTGGTCGTGGACGCCGCCGGCGCCGCGATGGCGGTGCACGAGAACCGGATCGCCGACGGTATCGAGGAGGCCGAACGGGTGCTGGCCCAGCCGGACGTGCCGAAGCAGGCCATCGACTTCGCGGCGTTCGCCGCCGGTCTGGCCATGCCGGTCGCCGGTCGCGGTCACGACTACGAACCGATCGCGGAGCGGTGCCGAGCCGAGCAGAAGGCCACCGACGGGATGATCCGCGTCATGGTGCGGTACTGCGACGCCCTCGCGCTGACGATGGTCGGCGACCTCGTCACCGCCGAACAGCGGGTGGCCGGGTACACCGAGTTCTCGTCATCGGGACAGTTCCTCGGATGGGCCATCGCCAAGATCATGTCCGGTCTGGTGGCGACCTACCGCGGGTGCTTCCGCGACGCGATCTCGTCGATCGAGCAGGCTCTCGCCGCCCTCAACGCCGAGACGTCGCTGCCCTGGCGGCTCCCCGCGCGACTGCTGCTGGCCCGTGCCTACGCTGCCCTCAACGATGTGGCGGCGGCCGAGCGCGTGCTCGACGACGCCGAGGAGCACGTGGGATCGCATGTGGCGCTGCATGAGCCGCAACGCATCATCGCCCGCGCCTGGGTTGCCGCCGCCGGCGGGAGCGATCGCTCAGCGGTCGAACTCGCGCGTACCGCAGCCGATGTCGCCCACGACAGTGGGCAGTTCGCCCTGGAAGCCGAGGCCCTGCATCACGCCGCGAGATTCGGTGACCGCACCGTCGCGGACCGTCTGGCCGCCATCGCACCCGGGCTACAAGGAGTCGTGGCGCGCCTCTACGCACGGCACGCCGTGGCGGTCGCCGACGCGGACGCGGCGGCACTCGACGAGGTGAGTCGAGATTTCGAGCATGCCGGCCTGCTCCTCTCGGCCGCCGATGCCGCGGCCCAGGCGGTGGCGTTGCACGAGCACGCCGGGCGTCGTGGGAAGCGCGCGGAGTCGAGCGCACGCGCGCTGCGCCTCTCCAAGATCTGCGACGGGGCGACCAGTCCCGCGATCCGCTTGGCGGCCCGCCCCTTGCCGGTCACCGCGCGGGAACGGGAGATCACGGCATTGGTGGCCCAAGGGCTGACCAACCGCGAGATCGCCGAACGTCTGACGGTGTCGGTGCGGACCGTGGAGGGGCACATCTATCGCGCGTCCATCAAGCTGGACGTCGCCGATCGGGACGCACTGGCCAAGATCGTCTGGGACCAATAGCAGCGAACGATACGCAGCCCATCGGCACCTCGGTGCACAGATGTACACTGAGCCGGTGGCCCCTTTCGTCGATCGTCGCCAGGCTGAGCTCAGCGCCCTCGCCGGGCTGGCGGGGACCGAGCTCCGCCGGGCGACCACCGGTGTCGCCAAGGTACATGCGTCCATTGCCGACGGCGTGTTCGGCGGGTTGCGTATAGCGTTCGGACGTCGAGCCGACCCCGTCCGCATGGTCCACAACGCGTTCGCACTCGCGGCCTACAGCACCGCCGGAGGGTCCGCCGATCTCGTCGGGAAACTGGCCGGTATCGTCGCAGAGGTTCCGACGGCCGGACGCGCCCCCTCCGAGACCTCCGGTGGAGCCGTCGCCCTCGGCATCCTCAACGGCTTGATCGGCGACGAATTGTCCGAGGAAGCTTCACCATTGGCAGCCGGGATGACGATTCGTGTCGATGGCCGGGAGATCCCGCCGACCGCCGAAGCACTGCGGGCCGCGTTTCCCACTGCCGGTGGACACCTCACGGTGTTCCTCCACGGCCTGATGGAATCCGAATACGCCTGGGAGATCGGCGGCGGTCCCACCTACGGCCGACGATTGAGCGACGACATCGGCAGCACCGAGATCCGAATCCGCTACAACTCGGGTCGCCACGTGAGCGACAACGGCCGTCTGCTCGCCGATGTCCTGTGGGCCCTCGTTCTGCTGTGGCCGGTACCGGTGACCGATCTGTCGCTGATCGGTCATTCCATGGGCGGGCTCATCATCCGGAGCGCCTGCGAGCGAGCCACCCGAGAAGATCTGTATTGGGCAGCCCTGCTGAGGCATACGGTGTATCTCGGTACGCCGCATCTCGGCGCGCCGATGGCGAGGGGCGTGCATGCGGCCACCGCGGCCCTCGGCGGATTGCCCGTGACGAATCCGTTCGGCAATCTGCTCCGTAGGCGTAGCGCGGGGGTCCGCGACCTCTTTCACGGAACGCTCACCGAGGAGGGGTGGCGCGACGTCGAGCGCGATGTGCTCCGGCAGCCGCTGCCCGGTGACGCGCCTCTACTGCCGAACGTCCGCCATCTGTTCGCGACCGCGTCGGTGACCCGGAGCGCCGATCACCCGCTGGGCCGACTGTTCGGCGATGGACTGGTCCTCGCCGGCAGCGGACGCGGACAGAGCCGTTACCGCACAATCGGTTTGCGATCATCGGACGGCTTCCATATCGGGAGCGCGCATCATTTCACGCTGTTGAACCACGACGGCATCTATGCGTGGCTTCGTTCCGAACTGCGCCCGCGACGTGCCCTCGAGAGCCGTTCCGACGCATTCCGAATCAATGTCCGGTGAAGGCTTCGACCAGCCACCAGGCCCCGCCGTCGGACGCGATCTTCGCATCGATGACGAGTACGCCCGAGGGTGAATCGAGCCACGTGACAACGTCTGCCATGTCGGCGCGGCTTCTGACCGTCACGGCGGAGGCGCCGAATCCGCGGGCAACTGCGGCGATGTCGGTCTCCGGGAAGGTCACCGCACCGAGGTCGACGTCGGGGCCGAAGTGGTGCACTTCGGCCCCGTAGGCGGCGTCGTCGTACACGGCGATCAGCATCGGTCGACCGAGCCGGACAGCGGTCTCCAGCTCCGCGATGCCCATCAGGAATCCGCCATCGCCTGCCGCAACCACAGCGAGCCGGTCCGGCCGTGCGAGCATGGCGCCGATCCCGCTGGACAGGCCGAGCCCGATGGACTGGAAGGCCTGGGTGAACACGAAACCGTTCTCGTCGGGGACCTGTAGGTAGGCACTGGGATAACCCATGAAGTTGCCGGAGTCGACCGCGACGACGCGCTCGAACGGCAGCGCGCGATCGAGTAGGTCGCTGAACACCCGCGGATCGATGTGGTCGGCCGTCGAGAGATCCGGTGTTGTCACGTCGTTCCAGCGGCGGGCGGTCGCCAGGCGTCCTGCGACCTCCACAGTCCGGTATCCGGTGCGCTCCTGCACCACCGTGTCGAGCAGATCATCGGCGGTCGCGCCGCAATCCCCGTGGATTCCCATGGTGATCGGACGATGCGTTCCCAGCGCGCTCTGATCGTCGTCGACCTGGACGACGGCCGTCCCGGCGCCGATGAGTGTTCCGTGCCGCATCGTCCACATGTTGAGTGCGCAGCCCCACCCCACGATCAGATCCGCGGAACGGATCAGCTCGGCGGTGAGTGGCGTGGAGAAGCCGCCGGAGATGCCGAGATCGAAATCGTCGCCACGGAACAAACCGTTGGCGACGGCGGAGGTCGCGACGAGTGCACCGGTACGCGCCGCGAGCTCGGCGATCCGGGCTCCGGCAGCACGGCCCCCACGCCCGGCCACGAACACCGGCCGCTCCGCCGCCTCGATCGCCTCCCGCAGTGCCGCAACGGAATCCGCGGACGGCCGAACCGGATCAGAAGTGCCTACGATGGCGACGGCATCCGGCGCGTCGAGCTCGGCGGCCTGGATGTCGAGTGGAAGACTCAGGACGACGGTACGCCTGCCCTGTACGGCAGTGCGATAAGCCCGTGTCACGTCGGCCACCGCAGAACCTGGTCCGTGGACACGGTCGGCGACGGCACCGACACTACGCACCAGAGCGTCCTGATCGATGGTGAAGTTCGAGAGCACCGCACCCGCCGCCGTGTCCGCGGCGAGCACCAGCATCGGGGTGCGGCTCTTGGCCGCCTCGGCGATGCCGGTCATCGCGTTCGTCAGGCCACAGCCCTGGTGCACCGACACCAGCGCCGGGACGTCGGCAACGCGGCCGTACCCGTCGGCCATCGACGCGGCGCCGCCTTCATGACGCGTGGCCACGAACGGCACACCGCGTTCCCGAAGGGCATTGGTCAGGACGAAGTTGCCGCTACCGACCACCCCGAAGCAGGTCCCGACGCCCAGGTCGGCGAGGGTCTGGGCGACGACGTCCGCCACGCACACCATGGTGTCGACCGATCAGGCCGGGACGAGGGCGAGAACCCTTGCCGGCGAGCCGGTTCCGCCCACGATCGGCAATGGTGAGACGACCAGCATCGCGCCGGAACGAGGAACGGCACCGAGATTCTGGAGCTGCGTCAGTCCGTACTTGTCAGCGCCGAGCAGGTGGTGATGGGCCGGGAAGATCGGGTCCATCGCCGCGGCCTGTCCGGCGTCGATGCCCACGGTCTCCACGCCGTATCCGGTGATGGGCGACGAGGCCAGCCACTGCGCGGCCGCCACCGAGACACCCGGGCTGTGCGGGCCGTCGTCGTCGGCGTTGAGAAACCCGTCGGCGTCGGTGTTGAACCGACTCCATCCGGTTCGGAACAGGAGCCAGGCACCGTCCGGCAGCGGTCCGTTCTCGGCCACGTGGGCGTCGAGATGCTCTGGCTCCAAGAGGAAGTCCGGATCGGCGGTCACCTCGTCGGTGAAGTCGAGGAGCACGGCCGGGCCCACGAGACGACCCGGTGGGATCTGGTCCACGGAGCTACCGTCGCGGCCGGTCGCCCAGTGGCTGGGAGCATCGACATGGGTACCCGTGTGTTCACCGGTGTGAATGTTGTGCCAGCCCCAGAACGGTCCGTTGTCGTCGAAGTTGCTCACGGTCTCCAGGGACATCGAGATCGTGTTGGCGAAGGGCGGCGGCAGCTGCAGGACCGGCGTGGTCGGGCTCAGCGGCGCGGTGAGGTCGACGACCGACACAGAGCCGTCGGCGAGGGAGCTGAGAAGTGTGTCGATGGCGGTCATCGGAGATCCTCCGGGAGTTCGTGTGGTCTCAGTGGTCGGTGTCCACGGCGCTGTCGGTGTCCACGGCGATCCGGACCAGGACCTGGCCCTCGTCGTCGCGTCGACTGATCGCGTGTCCCGTGCGGGTCACGCCGTCGGTCACCATGGTGACGCGGCCTCCCGCACCGGTGAAGTTGCGCCACCAGCTCTTCTTGTCCGGCATCGCCACCCCGACGACGATGTGGTCGCCGTCGCGGCGGTAGCCCACCGGGAGCTCGAAGGTCTTGCCCGATGTGCGCCCGGTGTACCGGAGGACCATCATCGACCGGCCCAGGAGCGAGCTGAGACCCGGGAGCCGCAGCACCGGGGTCACGAGCTTGTTGACGATCGATGCTGTCTGCTGAAACCGGTTCACAGAGATCCCCTCGAGCGACGATGGCAGGTGTGGCCCAATCTAGTCTTCTCAGAGCCGGTCGGGCTCACTACCCTCGACATCGTGGTGGAGACTGTCGATGCTGTCGTCGTCGGCGCCGGTGTCATCGGCCTTGCCGTGGCCCGCGACCTGGCGCGCACCGGTCATGAGGTGCTCGTGCTCGAGTCCGAGAATGCCGTTGGCACGCAGACGAGTTCCCGCAATTCCGAGGTCATCCACGCCGGCATCTACTATCCGACGGGCAGTCGCAAGGCGACCGCCTGCGTCAGCGGACGAGAGCTCCTCTACCGATACTGCGCCGACCGTGGGGTGCCGCATCGCCGTCTGGGCAAGATCATCGTCGCAACGGCAACTGACCAGATCGGTCGCCTCGACGAGATCGCGGCGCATGCGGCGGCCAACGGTGTCACGGATCTGCAGAAGCTCGATGCGTCGGGGCTGCACGCACTCGAGCCGCACCTCGCAGGCGTCGCAGGGCTGTTGTCGCCGTCGACAGGCATCGTCGACAGCCACGCCCTGATGCGGTCGCTGCGGGCCGACGCGGAGGCGGCCGGAGCAGGCGTCGCGCTCGGCAGCCGCGTGGTCGCGGGGTCGGTTCGGGAAGGTTCGCCGATGACACTCGAGGTCGCCGATGCCGGGTCTCTCCGGTGCCGGGCGCTGGTCAACTGTGCGGGTCTCGGAGCATGGGACCTCGCCGGATCGCTCGACGGGTTCCCGACCGACCGGATCCCGGCACGCCGGCTGGCGAAGGGGAATTACTACGCGCTGTCCACGGGCTCGGCCCCCTTCCGGCGACTCGTCTACCCGGTGCCCGCAGATGGCGGACTCGGGGTTCACCTGACCCTGGATATGGCAGGTGCAGCGCGCTTCGGCCCGGACGTCGAGTGGACCGACCGCGTGGACTATCGGGTCGATCCCGACCGCGCCGACCGGTTCTACGCCGAGATCCGTCGGTACTGGCCCGGGCTCCGCGACGACGCGCTGGTGCCCGCGTACGCGGGCATTCGGCCGAAGCTGAGCGGTCCCGGCGAGCCCGCCGCCGATTTCCTCCTGCAGGGCCCGGCCGAGCACGGGATGCCCGGGTTGGTCAACATGTTCGGCATCGAGTCGCCGGGTCTGACGTCCTGCCTTGCCCTGGCCAGTGCTGTTTGCGAGACGCTGGGAGACGACACTCTAGGCTGAGGGCATCCGGCCCCTCCGGGCGGCGACGATCAAGACAGGAGCGATATGAAACTCGGTCTACAGCTGGGATATTGGGGTGCGCAGCCGGCAAAGAACCACGCCGAACTGGTGACTGCCGCGGAAGCTGCCGGCTTCGACAGCGTGTTCACCGCCGAGGCCTGGGGGTCGGATGCCTACACGCCGCTGGCCTGGTGGGGCTCGGCGACCGAACGCGTACGCCTCGGCACATCGGTGCTCCAGCTGTCCGCGCGGACGCCAACGGCCTGCGCGATGGCGGCCCTGACCCTCGATCACCTCTCCGGTGGGCGGCACATCGTCGGCCTCGGTGTCTCCGGCCCACAGGTCGTCGAGGGGTGGTACGGGCAGCGATTCGCCAAGCCGCTGGCCCGGACGCGCGAGTACATCGACATCATGCGACAGGTATGGGCCCGCGAGGCGCCCGTGACCAGCGCTGGACCGCACTATCCGTTGCCGCTCACCGGCGATGACACCACCGGACTCGGCAAGCCGCTCAAGCCGATCACGCACCCGCTACGCGCCGACATCCCGGTGATGCTCGGTGCCGAGGGGCCGAAGAACATCGCGCTGGCCGCCGAGATCGCCGACGGCTGGTTGCCGCTCTTCTACACGCCGCGCCTCGCCGACACCTACAACGAATGGCTCGACGAGGGCTTCGCACGAGAAGGGGCACGTCGGAGCCGCGACGATTTCGAGATCTGCGCGACCGCCCAGATCGTGATCACCGACGACCGGTCTGCCAGCTACGAGGCGATCAAGCCGTTCCTGGCGCTCTACATGGGCGGCATGGGTAGCGAGGACACCAACTTCCACGCCGAGGTGTACCGCCGAATGGGGTATGCCGAGGTGGTCGACGAGGTCACCGCCCTGTTCCGCGCCGGACGCAAGGATGAGGCGGCCCGCATCATCCCGGACGAGGTGGTGGAGGATTCCGCGATCGTCGGCGACATCGCGCACGTCCGCGAGCAGGTCGCCCGCTGGGAGGCCGCCGGGGTGACGACGATGCTGGTGTCGCCCGGCAGTGTCGCCGAGGTCGAACAACTCGCGACCCTGAGCTGACGGCGGAGCACCGCATCATGTCGACCCTCGAAACGAGCAGCCGGACTCACGGCCTCGTCCGTATCACGATCGCCTACGTGGTGGCTGTCGCCGTCGCGGCGGTGTGGCTGATCTGGGGCCCCGCCACATCGGCGCTGTGGCTGGACACGCTGATCGCCGACCTCCTCGCGACGCTGGTGATCTTCGGGTTCAGTCGCCATTACCAGAACTCGAGTTTCTACGACGCCTACTGGAGTGTCATACCCCCGTTGATGCTGGTCTTCTGGTGGTGGCGAGGCGATCTCGGCATCGATGATCCCCGATCGTGGATGGTGACGATGGTGGTGCTGGTGTGGGCGATCCGGCTGACGGCCAACTGGGTGAGCACGTTTCCGGGTCTCCATCACGAGGACTGGCGTTACGGCCTGATCCGCGAGAACGCGGGACGCTGGTCGTGGCCGGCGGACCTGTTCGCGATCCACGTCATCCCCACCCTTCAGGTGTTCGTCGGCATGCTCCCGGTGTACGTGGCGGTCACCCGCCCCTCCGACGGCCCGTTCTGGCTCGTCGTCGTGGCGTTCGTGGTCGGCCTCGGCGCCGTTCTGCTCGAATCCGTCGCCGATCGGCAACTGCGGGTGTTCGCCGACCGCCGACACCCTGGTGAGGTCATGGACCGCGGCGTGTGGGGCTGGTCCCGGCATCCGAACTACTTCGGCGAGTTCTCGTTCTGGTTCGCGCTGGCACTGTTCGGTGTCGCCGCAGCACCGGCCGACGCATGGTGGCTGTTCGCCGGGGCGGTGGTCATGTTGGCGCTGTTCGAGGGAGCGAGTATCCCGATGATGGAGAAGCGCAGCCTCGAGCGTCGTCCCGGATACCAGACGGTCATCGATCGGGTGCCACGGTTCGTGCCCCGACCGCCGCGGTCGGCGTCACATGGCTGACGGCTCCACTGCCCGGCGGATCGTCGTCGCCGGGCTCGGTGACACCGGCATCCTCACCGCGATCCATCTGGCTCGCCACCACGACGTCGTCGGGATCTCGGTGAAACCAGGTCTCGTCAGCGGTCAGGAGGTCGGCAGCCGGATCGCCCGGCCGGACACCTGGCGCCGGGATTACTGGATCCCGTTCGGCAGATTCCGCGGGCTCGACGGTGTGCGCGTCGTCCACGGCACCCTCACCGGGCTCGACACGGCCGCACGCACCGTCGCCGTACGTCGTGCCGACGGTGACGCGGTTGTCGAGAGCTATGACGCCCTTGTCATCTCGACCGGGGTGCGCAACGGATTCTGGCGACAGCCGACGCTGCAGTCTGCTGAGCAGGTCGACGCAGACCTTGCGTCCACGCACGAGCGGCTGTCGTCTGCGTCGTCGGTGGCGGTGATCGGTGGCGGAGCCGCCGCAGTCAGTGCGGCAGCCAACGTCGCGGGCGTATGGCCGGGAAAAACGATTGATCTGTATTTTCCCGGCGATCGTGCACTCCCCCAGCATCATCCACGCGTCTGGCGTCACGTGCGTCGTCGGCTCGATCGACTCGGGGTGGCGGTGCACCCCGGGCACCGCGCGACAATCCCCGGCGGAGAAGCCATCGATCGGATCACCGCTGAACCGGTGAGCTGGTCAACCGGACAGCAGTCGACGCGCGCCGATGCGGTGATCTGGGCGATCGGAGCTGTCCGGCCCAACACCGAATGGCTCCCCGACGACCTCCTCGACGATCACGGCTTCGTTCGGGTCGATGCGGATCTCCGGGTCACCGGCCAGGACGGGGTGTTCGCCGTCGGGGACGTCGCCGCCACCGACCCGCTACGCAACTCCGCACGCAACCGCGCCGACCGGCTGGTGGCGCACAACGTGATGGCCTCGCTCGCGGGGCGACAGCTGCGCAGCTACCGGCCGCGGAGTCGACGCTGGGGATCGGTCCTCGGTGTCCAACCCGACGGACTCGAGGTCTTCGCGCCCAATGGCCGCCCCTTCCGGTTCCCGGCGTGGTCGATCGACTCGGTGCTCCAGCCGTGGATCGTTCGACGCGGGATCTATCGGGGGATCCGCGACTGATCCCACGCACGTGGCGCGGCGACCAGATCTGCGACATCGGACTGGTCCGCGTCATCGTGCGGACTCAGCGGCGCACCTCGGACGCATCGTCGCCGAAACGTTTCCGCAGTTCGGCCGCGCGCATTCTTCATCACGAGGTCTGGATCTGTCGCAACGATTCCAGCCAGGTGTGCACGAGCGGTACCACGCTGGCCCCCTCGCCGCTGGCCGCGGCCACCCGCTTCATCGATCCCGCCCTGATGTCACCGGCGGCGAACAGGCCGGGTTCGCTGGTGGCGAGGTTGGCCGGTGGCACGTCGCCGGTCCATCGATCGTGCGACACATCCCGACCGGTCAGGACGAAGCCATCGTCGTCGCGCTCCACGTGGTCGGGCAGCCAGTCGCAATGCGGCGACGCGCCCAGAAGCAGGAACAGGCCGGCGGCCGCACATCGCTCCTGAGCTCCGGTTGATCTGTTGCGCAACGTGATCCATTCCAGATGGCCGGCACCCCCGCCGTCGACGACCTCACTGGAGCCGCGCACCGTGATCCGCGGGTTGAAGGCGATCTCGCCGACCAGATACTGCGACATCGTCGAGGTGAGATCCGGTCGTCGGACCACGATCGTGACCGACCGTGCGTATCTGGCGAGATGGATTGCTGCCTGGCCCGCCGAGTTGCCGCCGCCGACCACGAACACATCGTGTCCGTCCATCTCCCGGGCCGCGCTCATCGCCGCGCCGTAATGGACGCCGAGGCCGACGAGATCCTCGAGATCGGCGATGCCGAGGCGGCGGTAGGCGACACCGGTGCTGATCAGGACGGAGCGGGCACAGACCTCGCCGCCCTGGGTCCGCAGGCGGTAGGGCGCCGCCGAGTCCTCGACGACGAGACTCTCCACCGGCCACCCCGTGAAGAACCGCGCACCGAAGCGAACGGCCTGGGTGCGCGCCCGTTGGGCGAGTCGCATGCCCGAGATACCTCTGGGGAAGCCGAGGTAGTTGCGGATCATCGAACTCGTGCCCGCCTGTCCGCCGACGGCCTCCGACTCGATGACGACGGTGCTCAGTCCCTCCGACGCCGCGTACACAGCGGCTGCGAGGCCGGCCGGTCCCGCCCCCACCACCGCGAGGTCGACAATGGTCTCGAGCTCGATGTCGGAGGGTCGGCCGTAGAGCATCTCCGCGACGTCACGCACCGAGGCCGGCGCGATGACCGTGTCGGCGGTCCCTCGGAGCGAATGCACGAGCGGGGTGGGTACCGGCGTGTGGGCCCCGCCCGGCGCGTCTGCCACCTCGACGACGGTGCCGTCGGCGGGGATCCGGTTGCTCTCGGCTGGAAACGGGTTGCCGTCGGCGGGAAACGGGTTGCCGTCGGCGGGGATCCGGTTGCCGTCGGCGGACCAGAGGGCGACGGCGGATCGTCCCGCGGAGCTGTCGGGAGAATATGTCCGGTACGGCATGCCCATCCGCTCGAGGAAGTCCCGGATCGACATGGTCAGTGGCGTGAGCGCGGGGCTGATGATGCGTAGCACCTCGACCTCCGGCGCCGCGACGGTCGCGCCCCAGTCCGAGAGCAGCTCGGTGATCGCATAGTGGAACTCCTCGTCGCGCGGTCCGCGCGGGATGAGGAGGAACGTGTCGAACTTGCCCTTCTGCAGGGCAGGCCGCAGCGTCTCACTGTGCTGTAGGAACCGACTCCAGTGGATGCCGACAACACGCCGGGCGGTCGGAACGATACTGCGGAACGCCGAGAGCGCCTCGAGGAGATTCATGTCGGAGAGTTCGGATTCGGTGACGATCAGAGCCACCTGATGACCCTCACTGCGGAGCCGGCCGAGCAGCGCAATCGCCTCGATCGCCGAACTCGCGCAGGTGATGTCGTAGTCACGCCGGTATCGCTCGAACTCGGACATGAGGGTGTCGGCATGATCGGCGGACACCACGACGACGACGGGACGCGGCCCCGCTTCGGCGGACGGAGTTGTCATGGGGCCAGTCTTCCATCAGATCTCGCACAGGTCTGTGCTCGGCGACGACACCGTGGCTCTCTCGGCCCTGTCCACCTCGGGTGACCCTGTCGGGCTCGGGGCGGCACGGGCGGGGCATCCACCGACTTCCACACATCCGTGCCTAGTCCGCATGACGCGTCTCCGTATCGATCACCACGGTCCGGGTGGCCAGTGCGCGATCATGCACGGTGAACACCCGCGTGCCCGGCTTTCGTCCGATCCTGACCTCGCTCGTCGGCACTCCGAGATCGCCGAGGCGACGGTGTGTCACCGCGGCATCTCGCGATCGCCAGGCGACACCCCACAGGGCGCAGGGCTGTGGGTCACCGGTCGCCGACGTGCGGCCGGTCACCACCTCCACCACGAGATCCGCTGCCCGGAAGAACAGTTGGCGTGCGCCCTTGCCGATCTCGCGATCGAGCCGGAAGTCGAGGTCCAGGCAGGCCCCGAAGATCGCCAGCGCGTGATCCCGGCATGGCGCGGTGAAGACGAGATGATCGATGGCCTCGACGTCGACGTCGCCGATCTCGATGAGACCGGTGTGGTCGGTGACGCCGACCGGCTCGTCGTGCGGCAGTCCACGACGATCGAGCAGCCTCCTGGCCGAGACGCTGTCGGTGACGCCGAACGACACCTGGTGGGTGCCGGCCGGATCATCGTCATGCACATCCCCCTCGGTGGCCCGTGCGTCCTCGGCGTTCGGGTTCACCGGATGCCACCGCACCGACCCGTTGCCCACAGATACCGACGTCGCCACCACGCTGTCCAGCAGGCGCGCATATGCATCGGCAGTGGCCACCGTGTCGACGGTGGCCAGGTCGATCATCGCGCCGGCCGGCACGAGACCGGTCATCGCGGTGACCGGCTCGTGATATGCCATGCGCCGCAGACACATTCATAACAACGCAGCGTGACGTCGGGAGGGATCCGGTGGCGAATCCGCGCAATGCTGTCGCGTGCGGGCATCTCCGCGGCAAACGCGTCTTTCTCCGGGGTCGGGCACGCGGGCACACCACGCCGGTCGACACCGATTCGTCGGCGGCGCCGGGGAGGTGACGCGGCGGTGCGCGCCTCGATGTCCCGATAGAAAGCGTCGAGGTCATCGTCGGAGAACGGCACCAGCCCAGTTTAGAACTTCGCGGTCGGCCCCAGGGGTGCGGCAGGGGCACCTGCGCGGTCTGCGACTTGGTAGGCGGCACCGGCGCCCTCGCGGCGCTTCATCGCCTGCAGCGCGGCGTGGTGGCGGCGCGCGTGGTAGGCCAACGGGAAGTAGGTGAGCCGCTCGGGAAGGACCCGATACGACAACCGGATGGCCGAGTGGATCCGCTCCAATTCACGCTGCTCGTCGGCGCTCCACGACAAGCCGAGGATCTCGCGCACGCGAGGCTCCATGACGCCGACGGTGGTCAGGTAGTTCAGCTTCTGGACCGGTACGGCGGCGACCCGCGCGACCGTGTTGGCCAGCCGGAGCACGGCAGGCGGGACCGCACCGTCGAGTCTCGGCGCCGCCTTCATCTGGGCGATCAGGTCGAGGGCCACCGGATGCGCGATCAAGGTGTTCTCGACCATGTCGTCGTAATACGGCCCGAACTCCTCGATCGATTCGGGATAGCCGCGCATCGGTACCTGCACGATCTTCGCGATCCGCCGGTTGTCCCGGAAGACCTCGTCGCGCTCCGCCGCAGTGAACTCCCGCCCGAGGATCAGTGGCGCGGCGCTGCACGAGGTGGGAAAGGCGGTCGCGATGACCCACTGGTAGGCCTCGGGATTCAGGGCACTGATGTGATCGCCCTGCGCATTCCGCATCTGGAGCGGTTGGTGCATCCGCCGCAGTCGCTTGCCCTCTTCGATCGCCTCGGTGCCACCGTAGACCCAGCGCAGCACGGAGTCGATCGAGCGGACGGCCCGGCCGAGCGGATCCGTCCGGAACACCGAGTACTCCCCGACGATGTCACCGATGGTCGGGTGCATCACCTGCATCACGAAGGCCGCGCCGTTCACCGGCAGGAAGGTGAACCGCCCGGTGAGCTCGGCGGTCAGCGAGTCCGGCGGGACGAGCTCGATCTCGTCGTCGGCGTGCGAGATCACCGCATCAGCGGACTCGGTCGGGGACGGCTGTGTGATCGTCATGTCGGACCTCCACGCATTCAGACGACAGGCATTCTGAGGACTGCTGTTGTCAGATTAGCGTCCGAGAGGTCAGGAGTCGAGCGTCTTGTCGAGCTTTTCCGTCCGGCACGCGGGCCGATGGCAGGTTCAGCGGGCCATCCACAGTCGGCTGCGGATCACGCTGCGCATCCTGCCCAACTCCGAATGCGTCAGCGAGGGAGGCGGATCTGACGCGACGATCCGATCGACCTCGCTGAAGAAGTCTCGATCGGTCAGGCCGAACCGCTCGGTGATCACACGCGACGAACCACCGCCGAGTTGGTACCAATCCGTTTCGAACGCCAGCATCTGCTGCTGCTTGTTGTCCATTTTCATCACACCCCGTGATTTGTCTTCCGGACACTGCCACCCGCGGCGACCTGCGCCGCCGACTCGACGCGGTCGCCCGACAGAGATGACCCCATTGTGCGCCGGGTCACCGACCAGTGTCACCACATGAGCAGACGTCGACATGACCTGAAATCGAATGCTCCCCGACCTCGGGATGACCAACTCGTTGCCCGCTGCGATGCCGCGGCGTCAGGCTTCGGTCTCGTAGCGGGGTACCACGGCGAAGACCTCCAGGTCGCGAGGCACGCCCTTCGCCTTGAACCTGCGCCTGCGCCGGTGGTACTTCTCGGCGTCCGCGGATGCGAGGGTGGCGTCGCTGACCAGGAGTTCGCCGGGGCCGGCGGCGTCGGCCACCCGCGCCGCGATGTTGACGTCCACGCCGAGGAAGTCGTCGCCGACGGCGCGCGGTGTCCCGGTGTGCAGGCCCGCCCGCAACTGTGGACGATAACCGTCGATGGTCAATGCGCTCACCGCGCAGATGGCCTCGTAACCGGCCTCGATGGCCTCGGTCCCGTCGAGGAAGACCGCCATCGAACCGTCGCCCAGTTGTTTGACGACGCTGCCGGCACGAGCGGTGATCACGGATTCGGTCACGTCGTTCACCTGGGCGAGCAGTCGCAGGACCTGGTCGTCGCCGGCATCGAGAGCCCACGTGGAGAACCCGACCAGGTCGGTGAACAGGATCGTGGCCGGCACCGGGTCGTCGTCGCGGAAAGTGCGGCGCGAGACGAGCGCCTGCCACACCTGGACCGCGCCGAGGCCCAGTTCCCGCAGCACACTGGGGCGGTCCGGACGGGATTCACCGATCAGGCGGGCGACACGATCCGACGCGCGGCCGCCAAGTGGCGCGGACCGGGTGTCCGGGATGAGGCTGCGTGCGGCTCGAGCGGCACGCACCGCTCCGGCGTTCGCATCGGATCTCGCGAGAGCGTCGGCGGCCCGCCGGGTCGGGCGCGCGACCGCGGGTCGATCGTCCTGCTGCTCCCCCGATGCCACCGCGTCTCCGTCCGTACCGGTCACGAGGGCAAGTCTAGCCGGGTACCCGACGGTCATCGCGGATGCGGACGTCCCGGCCGGCGCGTGACGCCATCACGGTCGATTCAATGCGCGACCCGGGTCTGCGCCCGGTGTTCCCTGCGGCGTCGATCACGGCGGTTGGCCCCGATACTGCTGGCCAGCGCCGCACCGATGAACGCGACGCCCACCAGGCCGGTGATGACCTCGTTGATGTGGATGTGCACGCTCAGCAGCAGGATCACCGCGAGCGCGCCGATCGCCCAGTGTGCCCCGTGCTCGAGGTAGCGGTACTGACCGAGCGTGCCCTGACGGACCAGATAGATCGTGATGGACCTGACGAACATGGCACCGATGAAACCGAGTCCGAGGGCGATGATGATCGGGTCGGGCGTGATCGCGAAGGCACCGATCACCCCGTCGAAGGAGAACGACGCATCGAGCACCTCGAGATAGAGGAACAGGAAGAAACCCGCCTTGCCGACGGCCACGGTCACCGGGCTCGGTCGTCGCACCGAGCCCGCCTCGGCCATGGTGGCCTCCGCGGACGGCAGGTGATCGTCGCTGCCCGGTTGTTCACTCTGGAACAGCGAACTCAGGCCGTCGACGAGAATGTAGGTGATCATGCCCAGCAGCCCGGAGATGAGCACAGTGGACCGACCGTCGTCGGGCACCAGGTACTCCCCGACGACGACGAGCGTTATGGCGGCGAGAACGATCGACAGCTGATCGAGCCGGCCCAGCCGGCCCAACGGCTTCTCGATCCACGACAACCAGGTGATGTCGCGATTGCTCAGGACGAAATTCAGGAACAGCAGCAGGAGGAACATGCCTCCGAAGGCCGCGATCTGGGGATGCGCCTCGAGCAGGATCGTCTCGTAACTCGGGCTGCCGTCGGGGAAATACCCGGCGTCATCTGCAGGCGGGTTCATGGCCAGGCGAAGGGCCTCGACGGGATTGAGGCCACCGGTGATCCACACGATCGCCAACGGGAACAACAGTCGCATCCCGAAGACCGCGATGATCACCCCGACGGTCAGGAACATCTGTTGCCAGAACCGGCTCATCCGCTCGAGCACGGTCGCGTTGATGACCGCGTTGTCGAAGGAGAGCGACACCTCGAGGATGCCGAGGATCGCGCACAGCGCCAGACCGGTCCAACCCTGATAGAGGAACGCGACCAGCAGCGCCGCGAGGGTGACCAGAGCGGACAGTCCGAAGGTCCGGAGGATCACCGTAGTCGCTCGGCTTCACGAGCCAGTGACAGCAGATCGTCGCCGAGTGAGTGGAGAGTGGCCACGTCCGCCCGTTCGGAGACCGCGGTGACCAGATCCTCGGCGGCGCATCGGAGCGCGAACATCCGGTCGCCGAAGGCGTCGGCCTCCGCGGCCGTCAGAATCACCGCGTCGACGGGAATAGAAGTGCCCTGCGTGAGCGCTCTCTGTTCGTAGGCGCGTTGGCGGCAGGACTGCTTGCAGTATTTGCGTCGCCGGCCGTGATCCGAGTCGACCATGCTCCGCCCACACCATGCGCACGAGTACGGGCGTCGGCGAGGGTCGTCCACGGCTATGACCGTACCTGGGGCCACAGGAGGTCGCCCCTCGTGGCTCGCCCGGCGAGCCGCGATTGACGCGTAGAATGAATCTGTTCAGTGCCGAGGTGCCGCACGCACTCCCGGTGCCCGATAGCGATGGGCCCGCTTGAACGTGCCGGCGCCCGACGAAATGTTTGAGAGGAATTGTCCATGGCAGATCGAGTACTTCGGGGTAGCCGCCTCGGTGCGGTGAGCTACGAGACCGATCGCGATCACGACCTCGCACCACGACGGATCGTCCAGTACCGCACCGACAACGGCGAGATCTTCGACGTTCCGTTCGCCGACGACGCCGAGGTGCCGTCGAAGTGGCCGTGCAAGAACGGCATGGAGGGCACTCTGCTCGAGGGCGCCGAGCCCGAGGAGAAGAAGACCAAGCCGCCGCGCACCCACTGGGACATGCTGCTCGAACGCCGCTCCGAGGAGGAGCTCGAGGTGCTCCTGAACGAGCGTCTCGACCTGCTCAAGCAGCGCCGCAAGGGCGTCACGAACTGATTGCTGTCGACAACGGCCGGATGAGACCTCGTCTCGTCCGGCCGTTTGGCGTCTGCGAGGGTTGCACGGTATGGGGGATGCCCCGACGTCAGTTCTTACGGAGTCCGAACCGTTCCATCCGACTCTCGAGTCCCCATCGCGCCACCATCAGGAACGCCTCGGTCATCACGCCGCCGCTCATCTTGGATTCGCCGACCTCGCGTTCGGTGAAGGTGATCGGGACCTCACGGACGTCGAACCCGGCCCGGACTGCCCGCCACGCCAAGTCGATCTGGAAGCAGTAGCCGGCCGATTCGACCGACCCGAGATCGATCTTCTCCAGGACGGTTCGTCGATACGCGCGGAACCCGGCGGTGATGTCGTGCACCTTCGCGCCGAGCGCGAGTCGTGCATACGTGTTGGCCCCACGGGACAGGAACTCCCGACGTTTCGGCCAGTTCACCAGCTTCCCGCCGGACACGTAGCGTGACCCGATCACCAGGTCGGCACCGGCATTGACCGCCTCGAGCAATCGTCCGAGCTGCTCGGGCGCGTGACTGCCGTCCGCATCCATCTCGATGATGACCGCGTACTCGCGGGCGAGCCCCCAGGCGAATCCGGCCAGATAGGCCTTGCCCAGACCGTCCTTGTCCGTGCGGTGCAGGACGTGGACGCGCTGGGCCGGGTCCTGCGCGGCGATACTGTCCGCCACGTCGCCGGTGCCGTCCGGGCTGGAGTCGTCGACGACGAGGACATGCGTCCCCGGAAGGGCCGCTTGCAGGCGGGTGACGATCGTGGGCAGGTTCTCGCGCTCGTTGAACGTCGGGATCACGACCAGGGCGCGCTCCCCCTGTGCTCCGACGACTGCCTGCAGTTCGTCGTGCGGGTCGCTGCTCGCCGGCTGATTGTTCCCCGGTTGCTCATTCCCGGGTGTCGGACTACCCAATGCCACCGAGCTCCTTCGCTTGATCGTCGGGCCCCGCGTGATCCTTTGCCACTCCCTGGCCGACGGGCTCTGCCAGGTCCGCGGAGGCGCGGTCTGTGACTCGGCGATGTGGGCTGCGTTGCCTGAGTGAGAACCTAGTATGCCGTCCCACCGCGAACAAAAGCCCCACCGCCGCGATGATCATCGCCACGGTCTGCGGCCAGCTTCCCAGCCGGGTCGCCAGCGTGGTGTCGCTGCGCAAGGGCAACCGGCTCGACAGCACTGCAGGGGTGAAGATGCCGCTCTGAGCGGTGATCATCCCGTCGGGATCGATGATCGCGCTGACACCGCTGGTGGCGGCGACCACAACGGCGCGTCCGTGTTCGACTGCTCGCACCTGTGACATCGCGAGCTGCTGATAGCTCATCTCGGTACGACCGAACGTCGCGTTGTTCGTCGGCACATAGAGAATCTGGGCGCCATCGTCCACTGCCGCGCGGGCCGATCTGTCGAAGGCCACCTCCCAGCACGTCGACACACCGACCTGCACGGATCCCGACCGGCCGGGCACCGTCAGCGTCGACGGTCCGGAGCCGGGCCGGAAATTGCCTGCCATGTCCGCATACGACGAGAACTTCCGGAAGAATCCGCGCCACGGCAGATACTCGCCGAACGGCTGGATGATGTGCTTGTCGTAGCGATCGACGGGGCCGCGTTCCTGATCCCAGACCAGAACCGTGTTGGTCGGCCGACCGTCGGGATTCATCACGAGGGTGCCCACCAGGATCGGCGCGCCGACCGAGACTGACGCCGCGGTGATCTCCTGCGCGGCGTCCGGGTTGGTGAGCGGCGAGATGTCCGACGCGTTCTCCGGCCACGCCACGAAGTCGGGTTGCACGGCGTTGCCGCTGCGAACGGCATCGGCGAGTCGTTCGGTCTGCCGGACGTGATTGTCGAGGACTGCGCGGCGCTGTGCGTTGAATTCCAGTCCGAGCCGGGGCACATTGCCCTGGACCGCCGACACCTGCGCCGACGACGACGCGACGTTGCGGTCGACGGTGCCTGGGGTCAGCGCGATGGCGGAGACCGGGCCGATCAGGGCCAGCACCACAGCCAGTGCGGCTCCGCGGACCACCGATCGACCGTGGTGCTCGCCGTCGCGGACGGCACGGAAGACGATCTGGCACAACCAGGCGATCGACGCGCCCAGGAGCGCCACCGCCGCCGAGAGCCCGGGCGCGCCCAACACCGACGCCATGGGCAGCAACGGTCCGTCGACCTGGCTGAATGCCGCCCTCCCCCAGGGAAACCCGCCGAACGGGAAGGCTGATCGCAAACCCTCGACCGCCACCCAGGACAGGGTGAACCAGACGGGTGGGACCGGCAGCCGCATGGTGAGCACCGCGATCACCCCGAACAGCGCGAGATACACCGACAGCACCGCGGCGAGCGCCAGCCACGGCAGCGGCCCGACGTAGACACCGATCCATGGGAGCAGCGGCACGAAGAACGCCAGCCCGAAGACGAAGCCGAGCCACGCCCCGGTGCGAACCCGTGGGCGACCGGCACCCAGCAGAATCGCCATCAGGCCGAGGCCGACGACCGCGAGGAACCAGAGGTTGCGGGGCGGGAAGGCCGCCCACATCGCGATGCCCGCGACCACGGCGACGATCGTCTGGGCCACCAGGACGGTCCACGCGGACCGAGGCGAACTCACGCGGGGCCGCCGTCGAGCGCCCCGCTGTCGAACAGGACGGTGTCGCGGTGGACGGTACGGACGCATCTGGGCAGTCGTGCCCCCGGGGTGATGTCCGGGAGGGCCGGTACCCGCGACCGAGGGTCGGTGGACCAGCGCTGCACCCCGGCGTGGGATCCGGCGACCACGAGATCGTCGATGTCCCAGACCGCGTAGCTCGCGGGAGCGCCGGGGACGAGGGTTCCGGTGAGCCCGTCGTTGACGCCGGCGGCCCGCCAGCCGCCGCGCGTGGACGCGGCGAAGGCGCCGCGGGCGGAGATCGCGTTGCGCGGTTGGTGGTGATGCACGGCCGCCCGGATCGACGACCATGGATCGATCGGTGTCACCGGCGCATCGGACGAGAAGGCCAGGATCACCCCCTCGCGGGCATGTCCGGCGAAGTTGTTCAACCCGGCGGTGCGCGCGACTCCGAGACGTTGCTCGTAGAGGTCACCCGGACCGCCCCACTCCGCGTCGAAAAGCGGCTGCATGCTCGCGACGACACCGCAGCGTGCCAAGGTCACGGCCTGCTCGGTCGACACCATCTCCGCGTGTTCGAGTCGATGGGCGCACCGGGCCAGGGCCGGTGTGCCGAGTTCGGCGGCGAGTTCCTGGAACGCGGCTACCACCGAAGCGGTTGCCGCGTCGCCGATCACATGGAATCCGGCCTGGATCCCGACCTCGGTACAAGCCCGGATGTGGTCGCGGATGGTCTCGTAGTCGAGGTAGCTTATGCCGGTGTGACCGGGATGGTCGGTGTACGGCTCGGTCAGCCAGGCGGTGTGCGAGCCGATCGCCCCGTCGATGAAGAGATCGCCGGCCAGGGCGTCGGCGTGGCTGATCGCCAGGAGTTCACGCGCATGCTCGGCGCTCTGCACGGCCTGACCCCAGTAGCGACGCACCTCGACCGGGTGATCGAGGTCGGCGAGGGCGAGGAAGTCGTCCAGACCGCTGATGTCCGGGCCGCCGTTCTCGTGGACGGCGATCACGCCATGTGCGGCCGCGGTGTCGAGGGCGCGGCGCTGCGCGCGGGTGCGCTGTGCCGCGGTCACGAGTTGGCGGGCCGCCCCGCGCACTAGGTGATGCGCCTCCGCGACCAACGGTTCATCGGGGTGGTGACCGACGGCGGCTTCGAGGTCGGGCACCAGACGCCGCAGCGCGGTCGACGCGACGGCGGAATGCTCGTCGATACGGGCCAGGTAGACCGGCAGATTGCCGACCACCGCGTCGATCTCCGCAGTTGTCGGGAACCGGCGGTCATCGGGATCGACGCCCTGCCAGCCGGAGTCGTCCCAGCCGAGACCCCAGATCAGCTCACCCTCGTCGGTGACGGAAGCGAACGCGGCCACTCGGCGCAGACAATCCGACCGGTCCGTGGCCTCGTTGAGGGTGAGCCCTGCGAGTCCCAGGCCGGTAGAGGTGAGATGGACGTGCGAGTCGACGAATCCCGGTCCGACGAAGCGGCCCTGCAGGTCGGTGACCCGGGCATCCGGGTGCAGCGCCCGGCCGACGTCGTCGCTGCCCACCCAGACGATGGTGCCGTCGGTCACGGCCATGGCGGTGGCATCCGGGGCGGCCGGTGAATAGACGACGCCGCCGACTAGCAGTTCCGTGGTCACGATGGTCCAGTGTGCCCTGACGAGCGGGCGCTCGGACTATCGCCCCCGAGGCAACCCGCGATCTGCAGGCCCGGGTGTCGGATCGACGACGGACCCGTCGACATCGACCACCGTGCCGTCGACGACGGTGCCGCGGCCGACGTACATGCCGCTGGCATAGATGCCTGCGCGGTCCATGGTCGCGGCGAACCGGCGCGCACCGGCGGCGGCGACCACCGGACGCATCATCCGACGCACCGGCGGCGCCAGCAGCACCAGGCCGACGACCGTGGACACGATCCCGGGGATGACGAGCAGAAGACTCGACGCGGCGAGAAGTGCGGTGTCGGTGAGCGGACCGCGCGGGTCGACTTCGTTGCGCGAGGCACGTCGGAGCTCGGCGAAGACCTTGCGACCCTGTTGCTGGAGCAGCACGAATCCCGCCACCACCGCGGCGAGGGTGATCAACACCGCCCAGCCGAATCCGAGGAAGTGCGCCATCGCGACGAAAGCACCGATCTCGACCGCAAAGTAGGCGATAAGGTAGATCATCCGCATGAGGATCTCCGCCTTTCCGAGACCTCGTCCACCGGCCGAGCTGGTCGGTGTCGCCCTGGTCTCTGCCCAGTCCAACGATCGAGCGTGCCGGTTTTCTCCCGAATCCGCAGGATTTCTTTCCGACCACACGGTCGCCGTGATCACATCACTCGGCGCGCCCCTCGATATCTCCTTCGGCCTGCAGATAGACCTGCCGCAGCCGGTCGAGCATGTCGGCCGGCGGTTCCTCCCACATCTCCCGATCGACCGCCTCGAGCAGGCGCTCGGCGATGCCGTGCAACGCCCACGGATTCGACTGCTGCATGAATCGCTGATTGTCCTCGTCGAGGACGTAGGACTCGGTGAGCTTCTCGTACATCCAGTCGGCCACCACGTTGGTCGTCGCGTCGTAACCGAACAGATAGTCGACGGTGGCCGCCATCTCGAATGCGCCCTTGTAACCGTGCCGCTGCATGGCGGAGATCCAGCGCGGATTGACCACGCGCGCCCGGAACACACGGCTGGTCTCCTCCGACAAGGTGCGGGTACGCACCGAGTCCGGTCGGGTGCTGTCACCGATGTAGGCATCCGGCGACGACCCCGTCAGGGCACGCACGGTCGCCACCATGCCGCCGTGGTACTGGAAGTAGTCGTCCGAATCGGCGATGTCGTGCTCACGGGTGTCGGTGTTCTTCGCCGCGACGGCGATGCGTCGGTAGGCCGTCCGCATATCGTCGACCGCCGGGATGCCGCCGAGGTCGCGGCCGTACGCATAGCCGCCCCATTCGGTGTAGACCTGCGCCAGATCGGCGTCGCTGCGCCACTCGCGCGAGTCGATCAGTTGCAACAGCCCGGCCCCGTAGGTGCCCGGCTTGGAACCGAAGATCCGCGTCGACGCGCGGCGACGATCACCGTGATCGGCCATCGCGGAACGCACATGGGCGGCGACGTAATTCTGGTCGTCGGGCTCGTCGGCCGCGGCGGCCAGCGCGACGGCATCGTCCAGCATCGTCACCACGTGCGGGAACGCATCGCGGAAGAACCCGGAGATGCGCACCGTGACGTCGATGCGCGGGCGTCCGAGCTCGGCGAGGTCGATCAACTCCAGATCGACGACCCGTCGGGACGCCTCGTCCCACACCGGCATCACGCCGAGAAGCGCGAGGACCTCGGCGATGTCATCGCCGGAGGTGCGCATCGCGCTGGTTCCCCACACCGACAGGCCGACCGACGCCGGATGGCGGCCGTGCTCGCCGACATACCTTTCCACCAGCGAATCGGCCAGGGCGCGACCGGTTTCCCAGGCAAGACGCGACGGGACCGCCTTGGGATCCACGGAGTAGAAGTTTCGTCCGGTCGGCAGCACGTTGATCAGCCCGCGCAGGGGCGACCCACTGGGGCCGGCCTCGATGAATCCGCCGTCGAGAGCGTGCAGGATCTGGTCGATCTCGCGGCCGGTCTGCCGCAGGCGCGGCACCACCTCGCGCGCCGCGAACCCGAGGACGTCGGCCACGGCGGGCGGATGGCCGACGGCCGTCGCGGCGACGGCCTCGGGGGTCCAGCCCTCCTTTGCGCAGGCGGCGACGAGCTCGCGGGCAGTGGTCTCCACGTCATCGACCGAGATGCGGGCCGCACTGCCGTCCTCGATGAGACCGAGAGCCTCGCGCAGGCCCGGCAGCGCCTGCGTGCCGCCCCACAGCTGACGTGCTCGCAGCATCGCCAGGACGAGGTCGATCTCGCTCTCGTCTTCTGGTGCCTGGCCGAGGACGTGGAGTCCGTCCCGGATCTGGACGTCCTTGATCTCGCACAGCCAGCCGTCGACGTGTAGCAGCATGTCGTCGAAGACGTCCTCGTCGGGACGTTCGGACAGACCGAGGTCGTGGTCCATCTTGGCGGCGGTCAGCAAAGTCCAGATCTGCTGACGGATCGCGGGCAGCTTGGCCGGGTCGAGGGCGGAGATGTTGGCGTGTTCGTCGAGCAGCTGCTCGAGCCGGGCGATGTCGCCATAGGACTCGGCGCGCGCCATCGGCGGGATGAGATGGTCGACGAGCACCGCGTGGGCACGTCGTTTGGCCTGCGTGCCCTCTCCCGGATCGTTCACCAGGAACGGGTAGATCAACGGGACGTCGCCGAGGGCGGCGTCGGTACCGCATGCGGCCGACATGCCGAGGGTCTTGCCCGGCAGCCACTCGAGGTTGCCGTGTTTGCCGACATGCACGATCGCATCGGCGCCGAACCCGTCGATGTCGGCGGCACCGTCACCGCGACCGGTCAGCCAGCGATAGGACGCCAGATAATGGTGCGACGGAGGGAGATCGGGATCGTGGTAGATCGCCACCGGGTTCTCGCCGAACCCGCGCGGCGGCTGCACCATGAGGGTGATGTTGCCGAAGCGCATGGCGGACACCACTATCTCGCCGTCGGGGCGCGACGACCTGTCGACGAACAGGTCACCCGGCGCGGGCCCCCAATGTTCTTCCACGGAGCTCCGGAGATCGTCCGGCAGGGTGGTGAACCATCGGCGGTAGTCCTCGGCGGCGACGCGGATCGGGCTGGCCGCCAGTGTGTCCTCGGTCAGCCAGTCCGGGTCCTGCCCACCCGTCTCGACGATGGCGTGGATGAGGGCATCGGAATCGTCCTCGGCCAGTCCGGGTATCGCGTCCGGGCCGGCATCGGGTCCGATGTCGTAGCCGGCCGCCCGCAACGCGACGAGGAGGTGGAGCAGACTTCGCGGGGTGTCGAGCCCGACGGCGTTGCCGATCCGAGCGTGTTTGGTCGGGTACGCCGACAGCATCAGTGCGACACGACGATCCGCCGGAGGTGTACGCCGTAATCGCGCGTGTGCCACCGCGATCCCGGCCACCCGGGCGCAGCGTTCCGGATCCGGCTGGTACCAAGGCAGGCCGTTCTCGTCGAACTCCTTGAACGAGAACGGCACCGTGATGATGCGCCCGTCGAACTCGGGGACGGCCACCTGCGTCGCCACGTCCAGGGGCGAGAGTCCGTCGTCGGTGGCCGCCCAGTCGGCGCGGGAACCGGTGAGACACAAGCCCTGCAGGATCGGGACGTCGAGCGCCGCGAGACGTTCGATGTTCCACGCGTCGTCGTCGCCGCCTGCCGAGGCGGTCGCCGGCGTCGCGCCGCCGGCGGCCAGGACGGTCACCACCAGCGCGTCAGTGGTACCCAGGAGTTCGATGAGATCGTCGGGCGCGGTACGCAGCGACGCGCAGTAGATCGGCAGGGCGCGCCCGCCGCGTTCTTCGATCGCCGCGCAGAGCGCTTCGATGTAGCGGGTGTTGCCGGCCAGGTGCTGCGCGCGGTAATAGAGGACGGCGATGGTGGGCGCCGAGGTGGCGGCGACCCGTGCCGGGCGATCGAGCACACCCCAGGCAGGGGTCTGCTGCGGCGGATCGAAGCCGTGACCGGTGAGCAGGACCGTGTCGGACAGGAAGTTGTAGAGATTGACGAGGTTCTCCACGCCGCCCGCCGCGAGATAGTTGTGCGCCTCGGCGACGACACCGGCCGGCACGGTCGAATGCGCCATCAGGTCCGGGTCGGGCTGCTGCTCGCCGGAACAGACCACCAGCGGTTTGCCGGTCGCCGCCACCGCGGCGAGCCCGTCCTCCCAGGCGCGCGTGCCACCCAGGATGCGCACGACGACGATGTCGGCGGCTGCGGCCAGCGATCCGATGTCGTCGACGAGGATGCGCGACGGGTTGGCGCCGGAGAACTCCGCGTCGGAGGCCGCTGCCGTGATGAGGTCGGTGTCTGAA
Organism: Gordonia sp. DT218; assembly: GCF_049847105.1. Lineage (NCBI taxonomy): Bacteria > Bacillati > Actinomycetota > Actinomycetes > Mycobacteriales > Gordoniaceae > Gordonia > Gordonia sp. DT218. Next base: position 114,454 of record NZ_JBNCNS010000007.1, read on the forward strand.
GTCGAGAGCAGCAGGATCATGGTTCTCCTCGCCGGGATGGCGCGCCCGGTGTGTGGTCGGTGGTGACGTCTGTCGTGCCGTATCGCGGTTACCGGAGCGCAGGTCTGGCTTCGATGTCCTCGGTCGTCGACCGTCGAACACCGTCACAGTGGCGCGACCGCGTCGGATTTGCACCGGCTTCTGCCGCTCCTCGGTGCGTTCAGCCTAGTCAGCGCGGGCATCGCGGGCCTGCGGTGGGGGCCTACCCTGGAACAGGTGACCGAACCCGTACGTCGCGATGCCACCGACCGCTGTCCCGGCGTGTTCACGACACATGTTGCGGCCGACGGCGCGGTTGCCCGGGTGCGGCTCCCGGGCGGCCGGATTCGACCCGATCAGCTCGAGACCCTCGCGCAGGCCGCGGCCGCGCACGGGGACGGATATCTCGAGTTGACCGCGCGGGCCAATCTCCAGCTGCGCGGGCTCACCGACGTCGATGCGGTGGCCGACGCGGTCATCAAGGCGGGCCTCGCTCCGAGCTCGACCCACGACAAGGTACGCAACATCGAGGTCAGCCCGCTGACCGGCCGGATCGGCGGTATCGCCGACGTGCGCCCGCTCGCGGATCTGCTCGACGACCGACTGCAGGCCGCCGACGTGTCGGCGTCGCTCTCCGGCCGTTTCCTGTTCGGCCTCGACGACGGCCGCGGCGACATCGCGCGCCGCGAACCCGATGTCTGTGCAATCGTCCGATCGGCCGCTGTGCCGGGCGAGATCGTCGCCGATGTGCTGGTGGGCGGCGCAGTGCTCGGTTCGGCCCGCGGCGACGAGACGGTCGCCACGGAGCTCCTGGCCGTCGCGGCGGACATGATCGATATCTGCCACGGTGCGTGGCGGGTCGCCGATCTCGCCGAAACCGAACGAACCGAGCTCGACGATCGGGTTCGGGCGCGGCTGGCACCCGCCGTCGGCGGTCCCACCCCGCAGCCTCCCACCTCGCAGCCTCCCACCTCGCAGCCTCCCGCCTCGCAGCCTCCCGACCCGATCGTCGGCTGGTTCGACCAGGACGACGGCGGTGTACTCCTGGGCGCCGTCGTCGAGCTCGCCCGACTCCCCGCGCGGCTCGCCGAGTTCGTGGCCGCCGTGCAGGCACCGATCGTCGTGACCCCCGACCGCGAGATCCTCATCTGCGATCTGGACGAGGGGGTCGCCGAGACCGTGGTGCGAGTACTGGCCCCGATGGGCCTGATCTTCGATGCCGCCTCACCATGGGCCGCGGTCAGCTGCTGTGTCGGCGCCCCGGGATGCGCAAAGGCGCTGGCCCCGGTCCGCGACGATCTGCTGGTACGCATCCGGGACGGCGAACCGGTGACGGAACGCGAACACTGGGTGGGGTGCGGACGCCGATGCGGCTCCCCCAGCGGTCCGCACCGCAGTGTCGAGGCGACTCCCGACGGTGGATACGTGACGCACCGCCGATAGGCTGGCCGCACCATGAGCGACTACCTGCGTGACGGCGCCGCGATCTATCGCCAGTCCTTTGCCACGATCCGTGCCGAGTCGGATCTGGCGGCCTTCGCACCCGATGTGGCGCAGGTGGTGGTGCGCATGATCCACGCCTGCGGGCAGACCGACCTCACCGAGGACGTGGTCGCCACGGACGGTGTCGTGCGGTCCGCACGTGCGGCGCTCGGAGCGGGCGCACCGATCCTCTGCGATGCCTCGATGGTGGCCGCGGGAGTCACCCGTAAACGCCTACCCGCCGACAACGACGTGCGTTGTCACCTCTCCGAACCATCACTACCGGCGCTCGCCGATCGACTGGGCACCACCAGAACGGCTGCCGCACTGGAGTTCTGGCGTGCACACCTCGACGGAGCCGTGGTGGCGATCGGCAATGCCCCGACTGCTCTGTTCGCGCTGCTGGAGATGATCGACGACGGGGCACCGCGCCCGGCGGCGATCGTCGGCGCGCCCGTCGGCTTCGTGGGTGCCGCCGAATCCTGTGCGGCCCTGGCGCTCCGCCGCGACCTGGAGTTCATCACGGTGACCGGTCGGCGCGGTGGGTCGGCGATCACCGCCGCCGCGATCAATGCATTGGCCAGTCCGGAGGAGTGACGTCGGTGAGTGGAAAGCTCTGGGGGATCGGCCTCGGGCCCGGGGACAGCGAACTGGTGACGGTGAAGTCGGCCCGCATCATCGGGTCTGCCGATGTCATCGCGTATCACTGTGCGAGACACGGGAACAGCATTGCGCGGTCGGTGGCGGCACCGTACGTGCGCGATGGACAGACCGAAGAACGCCTGATGTATCCGGTGACGACCGAGACCACCGATCACCCGGGCGGGTACGCCGGCGCAATGCAGGATTTCTACGCCGAGAGCGCCGCCCGCCTCGCCGGCCATCTACGGGCGGGCCGCGACGTGGCGCTGCTGGCCGAGGGTGATCCGCTGTTCTTCAGCTCCTACATGCACATGCACAAGAGGCTCGTCGGCGAGTTCGATGCCGAGATCGTGCCGGGTGTGACGTCGGTGAGCGCGTCGTCGGCGGCCCTCGGGATCCCGCTGGTGGAAGCCGACGAGACCTTGACGGTGGTGCCCGGGACCCTGCCGGCGGCAGAACTGGTCGCCCGCTTCCGCGCCGCGGACGCCATCGCCGTCCTGAAACTCGGCCGCACCTTCGTCCGGGTGCGTGACGCGCTTGTCTCGGCAGGCCGGGCAGACGAGGCCTGGTACGTGGAGCGTGCGTCCACCCCGGCACAGCGGGTGATGCCGCTCCGCGACGTGAATCCCGATGAGGTGCCGTATTTCTCGATGATCGTGGTGCCCGGTCCGCTGAACAACCCGAATCGCCCGCCGGACGTCGCCGAGGCGCGCGGCGAGGTAGTGGTGGTCGGATTGGGCCCTGGTGCCGATGACCAGACGACGCCGCAGGTGCAGGTCGAACTCGCCCGCGCCACCGATCTCGTCGGTTACACCACCTACCTGTCACGGGTCACCGCCCGACCCGGGCAGCGAGTCCACGCGAGCGACAACCGGGTGGAGTCCGAGCGGGCGGAGTTCGCCCTCGATCTCGCCGCCCACGGCGCGCGGGTCGCGGTGGTCTCGTCCGGGGATCCCGGCGTCTTCGCGATGGCCGCGGCCGTCGCGGAGGTGGCCGCCGAACCACGTTGGCACGATGTCGCGGTTCGGGTGGCGCCCGGGGTGACGGCCGCGAGCGCGGTCGCCGCGGCCGTTGGCGCCCCGCTCGGTCACGACTTTGCGATCATCTCGCTGTCCGATCGGCTCAAGCCGTGGGAGGTGATCGCCGACCGGATCCGGCACGCGGTGGCAGCGGATCTCGTCGTGGCGATCTACAACCCCGGGTCGTCGCATCGCACCTGGCAGGTGGGCAAACTCAAGGAGATCCTGCTGGAGTCGGTCTCACCGGACCGGACTCTGGTCGTCGGTCGCGATGTGGGCGGACCGACGGAGAGTCTGCGGACGATCTCGGTCGGCGAACTCGATCCCCAGACCGTCGACATGCGCACATTGCTCATCATCGGGTCGTCGGCGACCACCGCGGTGACGCGGGCGGGTGGGGACCTCGTGTACACGCCGCGGCATCACCCGGGGTGAGTCAGTTCTCGGCCAGGTGGTCGAGAACCCAATCCATCGCGGCGGCCACCGAATCGACCGAGTCTCCCGACGCCGGTTCGGCCGGACGGTCCACCATCACCACGTCGACACCGAGCGCGGCGGCCGCGGTGAGCTTCGCCCGGGTGAGTTCTCCCCCGCTGTTCTTGGTGACCAGTACGTCTATCTCGTTCGCACGCATCAGTTCCCGCTCACTCGACAGATCGTAGGGGCCGCGCGAGCGCAGGATCCGGTGTCGCGGCGGCAGGTCGGCCGTCGGCGGGTCGACCACCCGGATCAGAAATGTGGCGTCGGTGACGCCGGCGAACACCCCGACGTCCTGCCGGCCGGTGGTCAGGAAGACGCGCAGATCTCCCTGTCGGACGGCGCGCGTGTCGATCTCGCGGGCCGCGGCACGTATGTCGGGCACCGTCACCCAGCTGTCGTCGGCGGTGGGCGTCCACGCCGGGCGGCGAACTCGTAAGAGCGGAAGGGCCATTCGGTCGGCTACGGTCGCGGCGTGATCGGTCATGGTGGTGGCGAACGGGTGCGTCGCGTCGACCACGGCGATGACGTGGTGGTTCTGAATCCAGTCGGTGAGACCGTCGATTCCGCCGAACCCGCCGATGCGGACGTCCCCGACCGGTAAGCGCGGGTCACGGACCCGGCCGGCCAGCGAACTGATCACCGCGATGTCGGCGTCGCCCATGCGCTGGGCCAGCGCGCGGGCCTCGCCGGTGCCCCCGAGCAGCAGGATCGGCCCGTCCTTCATCGCATCAGCGTCATCCATCGCGCCGCAGCTTTGTCATGCGGGCCTCCGAGTAGAGGTAGCTGTCGCTGACGGCGGGATGGGCGGATGGATCGAGAACCCGACCGACGAAGATCACCGCGGTGCGCCGGATGTCCGCGTCGGCCAGGCTCGTGGGCAGGTCGGCGAGTCGGCAGCGCACGATCTGCTGATCCGACCGACTGGCGAACGCGACAGTGGCGGTAGGACATTCCGCTCCGTAATGCGGGGTCAGGACAGCGGTGAGCTCGGTGACACGGTGTGCGGCCAGGTGGAGGGCGAGGGTCACAGCGGTGGCGGCGAGACGGTCGAGTTCCTCGCCCGGCGGCATGTCCGTCGACAGTGTCGAGACCCGGGTGATCAGCAGGCTCTGTCCGACACCGGGTGCGGTCAGTTCGCAGTCGAGAGCAGCCGCCGCGGCCGCGAACGCGGGGACGCCGGGCACGACCTCCACCGGGATTCCGCGGGCCACGAGTTCTCGGCGCTGCTCGGTCATCGCCGAGTACAACGACGGGTCACCCGAATGCAATCGCGCCACGTGATGTCCGGCGGCATCCGCCGCGACGATGTGGGAGATGATCTCCGCGAGCGGCATCCGGGCGGTGTCGATGAGGATGGCGTCCGGCGGGCACCGGTCGAGGAGCTCGGTCGGAACCAACGATCCTGCGTACAGGCAGGTCTGACAGCGACCGAGGATCTCGGCGCCGCGCAGGGTGATCAGGTCCGGGGCGCCCGGTCCGGCGCCGATGACGTACACGGTCATGGTTTGTCCACCACCCACTGAACGATCGGCAACGACGGGCGCCACGTGGTCATCGTGCCCAATGGGACCGCCGTCTCCACCGACAGACGACGCAGTGAACCACCATGGCGGCCATACCATTCGGTGAGCAGATGCTGATTCTCCAGGGTGACCGCGTTGGCGACGAGGCGGCCATCCTCGCTCAGCGCCGCCCACGCGGCCTCGAGTACGGATGTGCTGAGTCCGCCGCCGATGAAGACGACATCGGGTTCGGGTGCCGACGCCAAGGCCTCCGGTGCGGCGCCACCGACCGTCAATCGGCCGCGAACACCGTGCTGGGCGGCGTTGGCGATCAGTTGCGCGCTGCGTGCGTCGTCGCGCTCGAATGCGACGACCCGTCCGGTGGGTTCCGCCCGCAGCCATTCGATGGAGATGCTGCCGGACCCGGAACCGATGTCCCACAGGAGTTGTCGATGACTCGGGGCGAGCGCGGAAACGGTCAGCGCGCGGATCGGCTGCTTGGTGATCTGGCCGTCGTTGGCGTACTCGTCGTCGGGATGCCCCGGCGCCCGGCTGCGATGAGGTCCGACACAGGTGACGGCGACGATGTTGAGTGTGGCGCCGGTCGGCTCGGCCCAGGTGCGGGCGATGCCTCGGACGATCCGTTCCGCGGGTCCGCCGAGTTGTTCCAGAACGGTGATCGACGACCAGCCGAAACCGTTGTCGGTCAACAGGTGTGCGAGCTGTGCCGGGGTCGTCTCGTCACGACTGAGGATCAACAGGTTCCGGCCGTCGGTGAGTGCGTCGGCAACGGATTCCAGGTCACGGGCGACCGTCGTCAGGATCCCGACCTCGGTGAGATCCCATCCCAGCCGCGCGCAGGCCAGCGCCGCGCTGGACACGGTCGGTATCACGTCGACCCGGGCCGCGCCGACGGCGCGCACGATCGTGGAGCCGATGCCGTGGAACATCGGGTCGCCGCTCGCCAGGATGTGGACAGCGCCGGCGGCCTCGGTGCTATCCCCGTCGGGGCCGCTGCGCGACGCAGTTTCGAGGACCTCGGTCAGGTGTGCGCTCATCGGCGAAGCCCACGGTCGGAGCTGCGCCGCGAGCGGTGGCAGCAGTCCGAGTTGCCGGTCCGACCCGTAGATCATCGCAGCGCCGGAGAGCTCGTCGCGGGCCCGCCGGCCGAGGCCGTCCCATCCATCGGCGCCGATCCCGACCACCACGTACCGATCCGTCATCGAGACAACCGCCGCCAGAGCGGGCGAGGGAGGAGCCGCATGCCGACGAACAATGGTCGCAGGGCCCACGGAATCCATACCTCACCTCTGCCCCGTCGGTACGCCCGCGCGACGGCGTCGGCGACCTGTTCGGCATCGACCGACAATGGTGCCGGTTTCACGCCCGAATCCATGAGTTCCCTGGTCATTGCCCCGACGACGAACCCCGGGCGGGCGAGCAGAAGGTGCACTCCGCTGCCGTGGAGTGCATCCGCCAGACCGCTGGCGAACCCGTCGAGGCCGGCCTTGGTGGACCCGTATACGTAGTTGGCCTTTCGGACACGGATGCCTGCGACCGACGAGAACACGATGATGGTGCCGGAGCCCTGGGCACGAAGTGCGGTCGCGAGTGGGGTCAGGACACTGATCTGGGCCAGGTAGTCGGTGTGCGCGATCTGCAGGGCATGCTCGACGTCGGTCTCGGCGCGGGCCTGATCGCCCAGTATCCCGAACGCCACGATGGCCGCCTCGATCGGGCCGAATCGGGAGATCACCGAGTCGATGAGCGCTCCGTGGGACGCGGTGTCGTCGGCGTCGAAAGCAACGGTGTGCACCTCGGCCGCGCCGGCCTCGATCAACCGCGACGCCTCGACGCCGAGGTCATCGGGGCGACGTGCGGCCAGCACCACGGTGCGGCCCTGCGCGAGTCGTCGGGTCAGCGCGACGCCGATCTCGCTTCGACCGCCGAACAGCACGATGGTTCCGGTCGTCGGTGGCAGGGCCATGGGTGCCAGTATCGCATCGCCCGCTAGCGTGACGGGCATGACCCGCACCCCTACCGATCTGGGCCCGGCCGCGGCCGAATTCCTCAGCGAACGTCATCTCGCAACGCTGGCGACGTCGCGCGCCGACGGCACCCCGCACGTCGTCGCCGTCGGTTTCACCTGGGATGGCGAGCACGGTCTCGCGCGGGTGATCACCACGGACGGGAATCAGAAGGTCCGCAACGTCGAGCGCGGTGGGTACGCCTCGGTGACCAACGTCGACGGGCCGCGGTGGCTGACTCTCGAGGGGCCGGCCACCATTCGCCGCGAACCGGACGACGTCCGGGATGCCGAGGAGCGCTACGCCCTGCGCTACCGCGAGCCGAAACCCAATCCGCGGCGCGTGGTCATCGAGATCACGGTCCGACGCGTCATGGGTTCGAAGACACTTCTGGGCTGATTTCCACACCCGCCCATCGCGCCTGGATTCCCGCCGAGCGGGCGCAGAATCCTGCCGATCGTGCGCACTGGGTCGAGTTCGCGCCCGATCGCCGAGACTCTGTGCCCGGTCGGCAGATCAGAGGATCGCGAGCTCGTGCGGTCGGGTGTTCATCGCTTCGCAGCCGTCGTCGGTGACGACCACGATGTCCTCGATGCGTGCACCCCATCGACCGTCGAAGTAGACGCCCGGTTCGACGCTGAACGCCATCCCGGCCCGCAACGTGATGTCGTTACCGCCGACGATGTAGGGCTCCTCGTGCACCGACAACCCGATGCCATGACCGGTCCGATGGATGAAGTTGTCGGCGAGACCGAACTCGCGCAGGCGATCTCGCGCGGTCGCGTCGACCTGCTCCGCGGCGATCCCGGGACGGATCACCTCCACGGCGGCTCGTTGCGCATCGTGCAGCGCGGCATAGGCGTCGGCGATGTCCGAAGCCGGCGCGGCGAAGCAATAGGTGCGGGTGGAGTCCGAGTTGTATCCGGGGTCGACGGGGCCGCCGATATCGATGACGACGATGTCGTCGGCCTCGATGACGCGGTCGGAGTACTCGTGGTGCGGGTCCGCGCCGTGTGGGCCGGACCCCACGATGATGAAGGCGGCCTCGGTATGCCCCTCGGCGAGGATCGCGGCGCGGATGTCATCGGCGACGTCACGCTCGGTACGACCGGGTCGCAGCCATTCCCCCATCCTCGCGTGCACCCGGTCGATGGCCGCTCCGGCCTGTCGCAACGCGTCGATCTCGCTGTCGTCCTTGATCATCCGGAGTTCACGTAGCACATCGGTGGCCAGCGCGGGTGTCGAGCCGGTGTGCGAGGCAATCGGGATGACGTGCAGTGCGGGCATCGTGTCGCACACGGCGAGCTTGGACGACGCCGGCAATCCGGCGAGGGCGAGCCCGTAGGGATCCTGTCCGTCCACCCAGTCCGTGACCTCGATCCCGAGGTCGGCGACGGCCGAATCGCGGACCGACGCCAGTTCCAGGCGGGCGACCACAAGTCGTGGATCGGCGTCGGCCGGCACGACCAGCGCGGTGAGGCGTTCAAAGGTGTCCGCGCGCGAGCCGGTGAGGTATCGAAGGTCCGGTCCGGTGGACACCAGGAGTGCGTCGAGGCCGGCATCGGCGGTGAGCTGTCGGGCCTTCTCGAGGCGATTGCGGTACACGTCGGAGGAGAACCGGTAGGCCATGAGCGCAGCCTACGCCGGACAATGACAGAGTTGGGGCGTGGCTGGTTCGCTGATGCTCCTCGACGGAGCGAGTCTGTGGTTCCGCTCTTTCTACGCCCTGCCGGAGAAGATGACCTCGCCAGATGGCCGCCCGGTCAACGCGGTCCGGGGTTTTGTCGACACCATTGCCGCCCTTGTCACCCGGGAGCGGCCCACCCGGCTCGTCGTCTGCCTGGATCTCGACTGGCGGCCGGCGTTCCGCACCGATCTCATCCCCTCCTACAAGGCCCATCGGGTGGCCGAGGAGGTCCCGCACACGCCTGGCGGGATCATCGACGACGCGGACGGCGCTCCGGTCACCGACCTCGAGGAGGTCCCGGACACGCTGACACCGCAGGTCGACATGATCCTCGATGTGCTCCGCTGCGCCGGGATCGCGACCTCGGGTGCGATCGGCTGTGAGGCCGACGACGTGATCGGCACCCTGGCCTACGACGAGTCGACCGACCCGGTCGTCGTGGTCAGCGGTGATCGAGACCTCCTGCAGGTCGTCTCCGACGATCCGGTCGAGGTCCGGGTGCTCTACGTGGGTCGGGGCCTGGCGAAGGCGGAGATGATGGGTCCGGTCGAGCTCGCCGAGAAATACGCGGTTCCCGAGGAACGGGCGGGCATCGCGTACGCCGAGATGGCGATGCTGCGCGGCGATCCGTCCGACGGGCTGCCCGGTGTTCCCGGCATCGGTGAGAAGACCGCGGCGAAACTGATCCGCGAGTTCGGTAGCCTCGACGCCCTGGAGACCGCCGCTGGAGACAGCGCATCGTCACTGCCCACGCGAGCACGGAAGTCGTTGCTGGCCTCCGCCGACTATCTGACGGCTGCCCGCACGGTGGTGCTGGTCCGCACCGATGCGGAAACCATCGACAGCACCGATGACGACCGGCTGCCGGACGCGCCTGCCGATCCCGGCGGGCTCGCCGATCTGATCGACGAACTCGGCATCGGGACGTCGGTGGCGCGCTTGGCCAAAGCCCTCGATTGGCCCGCCCGATCGGACGGATGAACCCACGATCAGGGATCGAGGTTCGTCTCACCGGCTGGATTCTCGTCCCCGTCGAAGAACGCGCACTCGTGGACGCGCTGCTCGAGCGGCATCGACGGCTGACCCTGGCCGAGCCTGGGTGTGTCGCCTTCTCGGTCACTCCGAGTCCCGATCATCCGGACCGGATGATGGTCGCGGAATGCTTCACGGACCGGGATGCCTTCGACGCCCATCAACGTCGGGCCGCGACGTCGGAATGGGGCGCCGCCACTCGCCATCTCCACCGCGAGTACACGATCACCACCGATCCGGCCTGAACACACGCGCGGTCGGGAGCGCGAATCAGCTGGTCGGGCGAGACACCTCGTACTTGCCGTCATCGTCGAGGAATGTCACCGTGACGGTCTGCTGCTGGCCGCCGACGGTGGCCTTGCAGGTGAAGGAAGCCCCTTGCTCAACGCGTTCGCCGGACGGGCACTGGACGTCGGAGACCTCGCTGGCCTGGTAGTCCTCGGTGAGCACCTTCTTGACGCCGTCTTGCACGGCGTCCTGTGAGATCGTCTTCGGCGCCCAGCCCGGCACCACGAATGCGGTGATCAGGACGATCGCCGCGATCAGGATCGCGGCGCCGCCACCGAACAACAGCAGTCTGCGTCGACCCGACTTTGCCGGAGGCGTGGCCATCGACGAGAACTGGTCGCCACCGAACTGACCGTACGGTGGCCGGCCCGGATACTGCTGCTGGGGTTGACCGCCGGGCGGCGGGCCGTAGCCGCCCCCCTGTTGGGACGGATCACCGTACTGACCCGAGCCCGCGTACTGCCCGCCAACGTTTTGCCCCGCAGCCCCGTACTGGCCCGCAGCCCCGTATTGCCCCGCAGCCCCGTACTGGCCCGGTGCACCGTGTTCGCCGGGCTGCCCGGGGTACCCCTGGGCCGGCGGGAAGGTGCCGGCAGTCGGCGGTTGTGCGCCGTAAACGGCCGGGTTGCCGTACCCGGGCTGACCGTAAGCCTGCTGGCCGAAGTTCGGCTGTCCATAATTCTGCTGTCCATAATTCTGCTGGCCGTAGTTCTGTTGGCCCTGTTGGCCCTGTTGGCCGTAGTCATGTTGACCCGGGACCTGCTCCCCCGGGCCGGGCTGTCCGTACACCGGCTGCCCGTAAACGGGTTGGCCGAGACCCGGTTGCGCGGGGTCGGCCTGCCCTGGACCTTGATCCGGATGGCCGGCCTGGGAAAAGCCTGGTTGCGGGTATTCGGGTTGCGGTGTCTGCGGCGCGGGTGGCGCGCCCGGCGTCGAGGCATCCGGCGCCGTCACCGGGTCCGATCCATCCGACTCCGGCTGCTGTCCGCTCGGACGGTTCGGATCGTTCGGCTCGCTCATGCGTCTCTCCCGCTCTGCCCGGTGTCTGGGCACCGTTACGCCTGGACATGGCGGTCGTCGAGGGAGGAAAGCGCCCCGCCGCAGGTCCCACGGCGAGTGGTCGAACCGGCCCACCCCGTACTCCCGACCGCGTGGAGAACGTTACCTCACACGTCGGGAGCCCAGCGCGCTCCTGATGCGCGTGTGGTACAGCAGTTGGGTCGCCATCAGCGCAGCTCGGCAGCCACCACGCCACGCCGAATCGCGCCGACGGCCGCGCGTGCGGAACCGGCGAGCCGGGTATCGGCCCCCACGCCGAGCCTGATCTGCTCCAGCAGGTCGATGACCTGACGATTCCACCGGACGAAGTCACCCGGCGACAGCAACTGACCACGCTCCCCCGCGGCGGCCAGCGACTCGGTGAGCGAACGTCCAGATGCCCACAGCGACACCGCAACCGAGAATCCGGTGTCCGGCTCCCGAGTGGCGTCGACGCGATGCCTCGACTCGACGGTGGTCACCTCCCGCCAGATCTCGACGGTACGGGCGAGAGCGTCGCGCTGCGCGGCATTGCCGGGCATGGCGTCGATACCCGAATAGCTCTCCCGGCGAGCCTCGAAGACCATCGCGGCAACCACCGCGGCCAGTTCATGGGGAGCCAACGCGTCCCAGACCCCGGCCCTGATGCACTCGGTCACGAGCAGGTCGCTCTCGCTGTAGATTCGGCTGAGTAGATGACCCGCCGCGGTCACGGACGTCTCCCGTCCGCCCGATCCATCGAGATACCCGAGTTCGGTGAGGACTCCGACGATCCGGCCGAACTGCACGCCCAGCGTCGAGGTACGTTCCCCGATCGCACGGTCGGCGGACACGATCTCGCGGACCACCCGATTGCGTCGCTCGGCGAGCCGGAACAGTTCGTCGTTGCCGTCGAGCCGGTGCGCCGGATGATTCCGCAACATCGACCGCAGACGCCCGAGTTCACGATCATCCGCGGCCGCGGCGCGCTTCTTCGAGCGACCGCGCGGCATCTCGATCCCGGTTGATCGGAGTGCGGACGCGAGGTCGCGGCGCCCTTTCCCGGTGCGCCGATCGAGGTGTTTTGGCAACCGCATGTTGCCGAGGACCTGTGGTGGATTGACGAAGTCGCGGGTGCCGACCCGGCCGCACCAGGCGTCTTCGCTCAACACCAGCGGCTTGGGATCGACCGATTGCGCGGCCGGTTCGAGAACCACCGCGAGACCTCGATGGCGACCACCGTGCAGGCCGATCACGTGTCCGCGCTTCAACGCAGCCAGATCGGCCACCGTCGACTGCGTGTTTGCCGTGCGGCGCTCGAACTTGAGGTCGCGCTCACGGCGCCGGATGTCCTCGCGCAGTTGCACATACCCGAGGAACCCCTGATAGGAGTCGTGGCTGTCAGGATTGTCGACGTCGGGCTCGAGGACACCCGGCTCGAGCCCCCGGTTCTCGGCCGCCCCGGTCAGTTCGATATCGAGTTTGCGCAACCGGCGACGGGCCTCGTCGGCCTTGCGCGCCTCACCGACCACGGATCGGTCGGCCTGGAACTGGGCGAAGGACCGGTTCAGGAGTTCGCGCGACCCGGCGAGGCCGAGGCGGCCGATCAGGTTGACCGCCATGTTGTACTCGGGCTGGAACGAGCTGCGCAACGGAAAGGTGCGGGCGCCCGCCAGACCCGCGACCTCTTCGGGCACGAGGTCGGGGGTCCACACGACCACCGCGTGCCCTTCGACGTCGATCCCTCGCCGACCGGCCCGACCGGTCAACTGCGTGAACTCGCCGGGCGTCAGGTCGACGTGGGCTTCGCCGTTGAACTTGATCAGCCGCTCGAGGGCGACGGTGCGGGCGGGCATGTTGATGCCCAGCGCGAGTGTCTCCGTAGCAAAGACCATCCTGACCAGACCGAGCGTGAAGAGCTCCTCCACGGTATGCCGGAACGTCGGCAGCAGCCCCGCGTGGTGCGCGGCGAAGCCCCGTCGCAACCCCGCCCGCCACTCGGCGACCCCGAGGATCTCCTCGTCGGCCGGTGACAGTTCGGTCAGGTGTCGGTCCACCACCTCGTCCACTGCCTGCGATTCCGGTGGCGTCAGCAGATTCAGCCCGGACCGCAGACACTGCGCGAGGGCGCCGTCGCAGCCGGCGCGGGAGAAGATGAAGCCGATCGCCGGCAGCAGGCCTTCCCGATCGAGACGCGCGACCAGATCGGGGCGGGACGGCGGCCGAGCGCCGCCACCTCGTCGCCCGCCCCGCGGCGGCGGCCCGCGACGGCCCCGGCCCTGACCGCGGTCGCCCCGGTCGTCGGCCGTCAGGACCCGGTGTCGGATGTAGCGTTTGAGCTCCGGGTTCACCTGCGCACGCGCCGCTTTCGACGGGCTCGGGGTGTCGGCGGCCGAGTCGAAGAGGTCGAACATGCGGGTGCCCACCAGCATGTGCTGGCTCAGCGGAACCGGGCGGTGTTCGTCCACGACGACGGTGGTGTCGCCGCGGACGGTCTGGATCCAGTCGCCGAACTCCTCGGCGTTGCTGACCGTCGCGGACAGACTCACGACCCGCACCGACGGTTCGAGGTGCAGGATGACCTCCTCCCACACGGCACCACGGAACCGGTCCGCAAGGAAATGCACCTCGTCCATCACCACATGGGAAAGACCTTGCAGCGCACGCGAGTCCGCGTAGATCATATTGCGCACGACCTCGGTGGTCATCACCACCACCGGTGCGTCGGAGTTGATCGACTGGTCGCCGGTCAGCAGACCGACCGAGGCGGCCCCGTGGATCGCGACCAGGTCGGCGTACTTCTGGTTGCTCAGTGCCTTGATCGGCGTCGTGTAAAAGCATTTCGTTCCGCCCGCGAGCGCGAGGTGAACGGCGAATTCACCGACGATCGTCTTCCCCGCGCCGGTCGGCGCGCACACGAGGACGCCGTGCCCGGCTTCCAATGCGACGCAGGCGCGGCGCTGGAAGTCGTCGAGCCGGAAGGCGAGCCGGTCGGTGAACTCGTCGAGCCGGCTCACAGGATGTCGTCGAAGGTGTCGCGGTCTCGCACCGAGGTACGGACTGCCGAGGCGCTCTGCCCGCCGCGGGCGGGCTGCGACGGTGCCATCGGCGACGCCGTGGGTGAGGGACCGGTCGCCGGGAGCGGGCTCGCCTGGTCGTCGGGTATCGACGACCAATCCGTTGCCGCCTGCCGCTTGCGCCGCTTGTCGTTGATCCGCGCGAACTGGATCGCGACCTCCAGGAGCACCGTCAACGCGACCGACAACGCGAGCATGCTGAAGGGATCCTGCCCGGGGGTCGCGATCGCCGCGAAGACGAACAATGCGAACACCAACCCACGACGCCACGACTTGAGACGCTCATAGGTCAGGACGCCGATGATGTTCAGCGCGACGATCAGGAGTGGCAACTCGAAGCTGACGCCGAAGATGATCAGCAGATGCAGCATGAACCCGAAGTACTGGTCGCCGGCCAGCGCGGTCACCTGCACGTCGTTGCCGACCGTCAGCAAGAAATGGAAGGCCTTCGAGACGACGAGATAGGCAAGGATCGCTCCGGTCACGAAGAGGGCGGCGGCGGCAGACACGAAACCGACCGCGTATCGGCGTTCGTTCGAGTGCAGACCGGGGGTGATGAACTCCCAGATCTGATAAAGCCAGATCGGGCAGGCGAGCACCACGCCGGCGGTCAGTGCGACCTTGAGTCGCAACATGAACTGATCGAACGGACCGGTCGCCAGGAGGCGGCACGAACCGTCGGCGGTGAGCGTTGCTCGTGAGGACGAGGGCAGATCGCAGTACGGCCCGCGCAGCAACTCGCCCAGTGACGGGGTGCCGAACAGGCCGTGCGTGTACCAGATGAAGCCGATGATCGTCGTCACGACGATCGCGAGCATCGCGATGACAACTCGGGTGCGGAGCTCGTAGAGATGCTCCACCAACGGCATGGTGCCGTCGGGGTTGAGCTTGCGTTTACGGCGTCTCGGGTCGAGAGAAATTCGCACGCGGGTGCCCTGGCCTCGGTTCCGCCGAGCGCCTACGCGGACTTCTTCACGTCATCGGGCGATTTCGGCGCAGGATTCGCCTGCGTGGAGTTCGTCTGCGTGGAATTCGTGGGCGTGGAATTCGTGGGAGCTTCGCCTGGAGGAAGCTCGCGTGTGGTCGGCGCGGCCGGCTCGTCGGCGTCCTTGCCGTCGTTCTGCATCTCCTTGACCTCGCTCTTGAAGATCCGCAACGACTGGCCCAGACCGCGGGCGGCGTCGGGCAGCTTCTTGGAGCCGAACAAGATCACCACCACGAGCAAGACGATCACCCAGTGCCACCAGGACAAAGCGCCCATGTTTCTACCTCCGAATCGCGACGTTCCCAATGCTACCCGAGGAAAGGCGGGCAGCCGAGTGCACGGCCGATCGCTGCGGCCTCACTGATAGCGTGCTCGGGCTGCCGCAGCCGTCGAGGCGACCATATCAGCGATGCCGAGGTCCGAGACAGGTCTGACGCGGCCCCCGAAACCCAGCAGGAACCGCGACAGCCAGTCCACCGAGCCGTAGACGAGGCGTGCGCGCAGTGGCGCTTGCGGGTCCGTGCGGTTCTCGACCGGCTCGAGCGGCTCGACGAGGTAGTAATCGAGGATCCAGAGCTCGTCCGGGTCGATCTCGATCTCGGCCGACGGCAGATCCGGATTGTCGGAGAGGATCGCCGACTGCGGATGTGCGACGGCTTCCGCGGGCGGGGTGGCCGGTTCGTCCAGGATGGTCGCGGTCTCGACCCGATCGAACCGAAACAACCGCACGCCGTCGCTGCTGCGGCACCAGGCCTCGAGGTAAGTGTTGCCGTCCATGGTCTGAAGTCGGATCGGATCGACGACGCGTTCGGTCACGCTGTCCCGGGTCGCGGAGTAATAGCGGATCTCGAGGGCCCGCGCGGCTCGTACCGCGTCGCGGATGGTCGTGTAGGTGGGGTTGTCGGTGTCGTCACCCTCGTCGCCACCGCCACCGGTCGGGACCGGCAGGCGCTTCTCCGAAGCCCCGACGGCCTGCTCGATCTTGGCGATGGCCCGACGCGCGGCCGCGCGGTCGACCGCACCGGGCATGTCGAGCAGGGCGCGGAGGGCGACGAGCATGGTGCTCGCCTCAGTGCTGGTGAGGCTCAGTGGACGATTCATCCCGGCCGTGAACCCGACCTCCACGTAACCCTGTTCGAACTGCAGGTCGATGAGGTCGTCGGGAAAGTGTCCGGGCAGGCCACACACGAAGAGGAGTTCGAGGTCCTTGGTCAGCTGCCGGGGAGTGATGCCGAGGTCGCGGGCGGCCTGATCCAGAGCGATACCGCGTCGGGCGGCGAAATACGGGACCAGCGCGAGCAAGCGACTGAACCGATCCGGACGCGGGGCCATCAGGCGCTCGCCCCGGTGAGTCGGTCCAGCGATGCGATCACCATGTCACGCAATTCGGGAGGCGACAGCACCACTGCGTCGGCGCCGGCGCCCAGCGCCATGCGGGCCAGCGTGGACATCGACCGGATCTCGATCTCCAGGACGTCGCCCGACTCGCCGTCGTGGTCGTGGCCGGCCGCGTGGGTGGCGAGGCGTCGTAGTCCGGCGGCACGGTCGGCCGCCACCCAGATCCGCGCGGTCCGGCCGTCCGAACCGGCCGCCGACTCGACGGCGGTCGTGACGATGGTCTGCAGATCGGTGTCGGCCGGGACGCTGACGGCACCCGGGTCGCCGACCGCGGTGACGTCCGAGATCCGGGAGAGTCGGAAGGTGCGGGTGGCCGCGCGGTCGCGGTCGTGCCCGACGACGTACCAGCGCCCCCGATGGGTCACCACCCCCCACGGCTCCAGTGTTCGGGTGGCCGCTGTCGACGCCGCGCCCGACCGGTAGGTGAAGGTCACCACCTGCGACGCCCCGATCGCCGACAACAACGTCGCCAGAGCCGATTCCGAGCCGACCGACCGGGCGGACAGTGCGGCGGAGAAGCCGATCTCGTCGTCGGTGCGGACGTCGATGCCTGCGGCCTGGAGCTTGAGTACGGCCGTCTGTGAGATCGCCGCGATCTCCGGGGCATCCCACAGCGCCGCGGCCATCGCGACCACGGCGGCCTCCGAACGGTCGAGCTCGATGTCGGGCAGTTCGTAGCTGTCCCGGTTGATCCGGTACCCGTCGGCACCACCCGACAACCGCTCGCGGCCCGTCACCAGTGGGATGCCGAGGTCGCGCAGCTCGGTCTTGTCGCGCTCGAACATCCGGTTGAAGGCCTCGACGGACTGACCGTCGTCGCTGTAGCCCTTGACGTTGCGGCGGATGTACTCCGCGGTCACGAACTGGCTGGTCGACAGCAGGCAGATCACGAGATTCAGCAGGCGTTCGACTTTCGGGGTTGACACCGGAACAGCTTACGCATCACATGGACGCGATGAGTCGATCGACGCGCTCGTCGACGCTGCGGAACGGGTCCTTGCACAACACCGTGCGCTGCGCCTGGTCGTTCAGCTTCAGATGCACCCAGTCGACGGTGAAATCCCGGCCCGCCTTCTGCGCGGCGGAGATGAAGTCGCCGCGGAGTTTCGCCCGGGTGGTTTGCGGTGGTTCGTTCACCGCGTTCGCGATCGCCTCGTCGGTGGTGGCCCGGGTGACCAGTCCCTTGCGCGTGAGCACGTCGAACACCCCGCGACCCCGCTTGATGTCGTGGAACGCGAGGTCGAGCTGTGCGATCTTCGGATCCGAGAGATCCATCGAATACCGGTCCTGGTACCGGTCGAACAGCTTGCGCTTGATCACCCAGTCGACCTCGGTGTCAACCGTGGAGAAATCGTCGGCCTCGACGGCGTCGAGCATCCGGCCCCACAGATCGACCACCTGGTCCATCTCCGGATCCGGGCGGCGGTTGGCCATGTGCTCGACGGCCCGTGCATGGTATTCGCGCTGGATGTCCAGGGCACTGGCCTGCCGGCCGCCGGCCAGGCGTACCGGTCGGCGACCGCTCGGGTCGTGGCTGACCTCGCGGATGGCGCGGATCGGGTTGTCGAGGGCGAAATCGCGGAACGCGACACCGGCCTCGATCATCTCCAGCACGAGCGCGGCCGAACCCACCTTGAGCATCGTGGTCATCTCGGACATGTTCGAGTCCCCGACGATGACATGCAGCCGTCGGTACTTCTCCGCGTCGGCATGCGGTTCGTCGCGGGTGTTGATGATCGGTCGTGACCGGGTGGTCGCCGACGAGACGCCCTCCCAGATGTGCTCGGCTCGCTGCGAGAGGCAGAAGGTGGCGGCCTTCGGGGTCTGCAGGACCTTGCCCGCACCGCAGATCAGCTGCCGGGTGACCAGGAAGGGCAGCAGGACGTCGGAGATCCGGGAGAACTCGCCGGCCCGCACCACCAGGTAGTTCTCGTGGCAGCCGTAGGAGTTGCCCGCCGAGTCGGTGTTGTTCTTGAACAGGTAGATGTCGCCGCCGATCCCCTCGTCGGCCAACCGCTGCTCGGCATCGACCAGGAGATCCTCCAGGACAAGCTCACCGGCCCGGTCGTGATTGATCAACTGGATCAGGCTGTCGCACTCGGCGGTCGCATATTCGGGGTGCGATCCCACGTCGAGGTAGAGGCGCGCGCCGTTCTGCAGGAAGACGTTGGACGAACGTCCCCAGGAGACAACCCGCCGGAAGAGGTAGCGGGCCACCTCGTCCGGGCTCAATCGACGATGACCGTGAAAGGTACATGTGACACCGAATTCGGTCTCGATACCCATGATTCGACGCTGCACATCGTCAACCCTACCCGCGGAACACCCTGCGGACCCGGCGACGCGACGGGCGGTGACCCGACCGGATGTTCCGGTCCGCTCACCGCCCGGGCGTAGTCAGGATTCCGCGTTCCCCGAGGAGGAGGCCGCATCGTTCGC
This sequence comes from Gordonia sp. DT218, assembly GCF_049847105.1. Lineage (NCBI taxonomy): Bacteria > Bacillati > Actinomycetota > Actinomycetes > Mycobacteriales > Gordoniaceae > Gordonia > Gordonia sp. DT218. The sequence continues at coordinate 133,547 of NZ_JBNCNS010000007.1, forward strand.
GTCGCCGTCACCGGCCGATGACTCGGCGGAGGGAGCGACGCTGGGGAGCAGGTCCGTCAACGCGGTGGTGGTCAGTCGCCGGAACGCCCTGCGGGGACGGTTCTGGTCGAGGATCGCCACCTCGAGATCGTTGGCGGTCAGCTCCCGTGGTGGCACCGACGTCGCGGCGGCCGTCGTCGACGACGACGCGGATCCGTTGCCGCTCGCCTCGGGTGGCGTCGCCAAGGCCGCCACGGCGACCGCGAGGGCCGCCGCGAGGTCGAGGTCCGACTCGTAGCTGTCGCGCAACGCCGCGGTGATCGCGTCGTTGGCGCCACCCATCACCAGGAACCGGGTCTCGTCCGAGATGGAACCGTCGTAGCTGATGCGATACAGCTGCGACGGGCCCGGCTTACCCGGCTTGGACACCTCGGCCACGCACAGCTCCACCTCATAGGGCTTGGCCTGTTCGGTGAACACGGCGCCAAGGGTGTTGGCGTAGGCGTTGGCCAGCGAGAGACCTGCGACGTCGGCACGGTCGTAGCTGTAGCCGCGCATGTCCGCGAGCTGGATGCCGGCCTTGCGGAGGCTCTCGAACTCGTTGTACTTGCCGACCGCGGCGAATCCGATGCGGTCATAGATCTCGCTGACCTTGCGCAACGTGTTCGACGGGTTCTCCGCGACGAAGAGCACCCCGTCGGCGTAAGTCAGCGCCACCACACTGCGACCACGCGCAATCCCCTTGCGCGCCAAGTCCGATCGGTCGCGCATGATCTGTTCGGCACTGGCGTAATACGGGAACGTCATCGCGGATCCCCCTCGTGCTCGGCGGCCCGCCGGTCCAGGATGGCCCGCGCCGCCTCCTCGATCTCCGACGGCGCGACCTCGCGCGCCCCGTCGGCAGCCACGATCACCGCGGTCGGAAAGATCTTGCGGATGAGGTCGGGACCACCGGTCGCCGAGTCGTCGTCGGCGGCGTCGTAGAGCGACTCGATCGCTATCGACAGCGTCGACGCGGCATCCAGGTCGTTGCGGTAGAGCTTCTTGAGCGACGACTTGGCGAAGACCGATCCCGATCCGATCGCGTGGTAGCCGCCGACCTCCTCGTGACGGTCGCCTGCAACGTCGAAGGAAAAGATCCGCCCCCGTTCGGTCGGATCGTCGTGATCGATGTCGTAACCCACGAGCAGCGGGATGGCCGCCAGCCCCTGCATGGCGGCGCCGAGGTTTCCGCGCACCATGGAGGCGAGACGGCTCACCTTGCCGTCGAGAGTGAGCGAGACGCCCTCGATCTTCTCGTAGTGCTCCAACTCCACCGCGAACAGTCGCACCATCTCGATCGCGATCCCGGCGGTACCGGCGATGCCGGCCGCCGAGTACTCGTCCGTGATATAGACCTTCTGCACGTCGCGGTTGGCGATGAGATTCCCGGCGGTGGACCGTCGATCGCCGGCGAGCACCACACCACCCGGATACGCCACCGCGACGATCGTGGTGCCGTGCGGGATCTCGTCGGCGGTTCCCGCGCCGCTGATGCTCATGCGCTCAGCCCGGTGCTGCGGAAGTTGCTCGGGCGCGTGCGCCCGGACGTATTCGGTGAACGACGAGATGTCCGCCCCCAGCAACGCCGGGGAGGAAGATGTGGGCCGCGCGGATTGGTAGGGGTGCAGTGATCCGAACCGATCGCTCACTGGCCGCCCTTCTGCACGTAGGCACGCACGAAGTCTTCGGCGTTCTCCTCGAGCACGTCGTCGATCTCGTCGAGCAGGTCGTCAGTGTCCTCGGCAAGCTTCTCGCGGCGTTCCTGGCCGGCACCGCCGTCCGAACCGATGTCGTCATCGTCGTCGCCGCCACCGCGCTTGGTCTGTTCCTGCGCCATCTGCTGCCTCCTTCAACCGATTCGGCCCGCTCGGGCCGAGATCCGGCAGGTCGTTGCCGGACTCCACATCGTGTAACTCCACACACTACCGGTGCGCACGCCCGCAGGGGCGGAAGCGAACACGCCCGCCGTGCGGTCGCCTCAGGTGGTCGTCGTCAGCTGATCGACGAGTTCCGCGGCCGAGTTCACCGAATCCAGGAGCTCCCCGACATGGGCACGACTCCCCCGCAGCGGCTCCAGGGTGGGTATCCGGACCAGCGAGTCGCCACCGAGGTCGAAGATCACCGAATCCCAGCTGGCCGCCGCGATCTCCGCACCGAAGCGTCGCAAGCACTCGCCGCGGAAGTACGCGCGGGTGTTCTCCGGGGGCTGGTTGATCGCCCGCAGCACGTCGTTCTCGTCGACGAGTCGCTTCATCGACCCGCGCGCCACGAGCCGGTTGTAGAGACCCTTGTCCAGCCGGACGTCCGAGTACTGCAGATCGATCAGTTGCAGACGCGGCGCCGACCATCCCAGACCCTCGCGCTGGCGGAATCCCTCGAGGATGCGCAGCTTGGCGGGCCAGTCCAGGATGTCGGCGCACTCCATCGGATCACGCTCGAGCCGGTCGAGGACGTCGGCCCAGGTCTCCAGGACGTGCGCGGCGCGGGTGTCGTCACTGCGTTCGGTCTCGTGGAACTTCATACACCGCTCGAGGTACTCCCGCTGGAGCGCGAGTCCGGTCAGCTCCCGGCCGTCGGTGAGCGCGACCGTCGCCGCCAGGGTCGGGTCGTGGCTGATGGCGTGCACCGCCTGGACGGGCCGGGCCAGCTCGATGTCGGAGAAGTCGACGCCCGCCTCGATGAGGTCGAGGACCAGTGCGGTCGTACCGACCTTGAGGTAGGTCGCGGTCTCGGCCAGGTTCGCGTCGCCGATTATGACGTGCAGCCGCCGGTAGCGTTCCGGATCCGCGTGGGGCTCGTCGCGGGTGTTGATGATGCCCCGCTTGAGGGTGGTCTCGAGACCGACCTCGACCTCGATGTAGTCGGAGCGCTGTGATAGCTGGTAACCCGCCTCGTCGCCGGACTGGCCGATGCCGACCCGACCCGACCCGGTGATCACCTGCCTCGACGCGAAGAACGTGGTGAGACCGGCGATGACCGCCGTGAACGGGGTCTCGCGGTTCATCAGGTAGTTCTCGTGGGTGCCGTAGGACGCGCCCTTGCCGTCGATGTTGTTCTTGTAGAGCTGCAGGCGAGGTGCCCCCGGGACACTGGCGACGTGCCGGGCGGCCGCCTCCATGACCCGCTCCCCGGCCTTGTCCCAGATGACCGCGTCCATCGGGTCGGTGACCTCGGGCGCCGAGTACTCCGGGTGGGCGTGGTCGACGTAGAGGCGGGCGCCGTTGGTCAGGATCATGTTCGCCGCGCCGATCTCGTCGGCATCGATGATGGGTGCCGGACCCGCCCCCCGTCCGAGGTCGAATCCGCGGGCATCGCGCAGGGGAGATTCCACCTCATAGTCCCAGCGTGTGCGCTTGGCGCGGGGTACACCCGCGGCCGCGGCATACGCCAGCACGGCCTGGGTGGAGGTCATGATCGGGTTCGCGGTCGGGTCGCCGGGAGCGGAGATCCCGTACTCGACCTCGGTGCCGATGATTCGCTGCATGGTACGAGCGTAGATGTTCATCGTGCTGCGGTCGCACCCTCGCCCCTGTCTCGGTAGCGTCAACGCGGTGAAAGCCTTCCGCCGGTTCACCGTTCGGGTGCCATTACCCGCCGAGCTCACCGACCTCGCCGACCTCGCCCACAATCTCCGATGGGCGTGGCACGCCCCGACCCAGGAGCTGTTCGCCGCGATCGACCCGACGCTCTGGCACGACACGGCCGATCCGCTGCGACTGCTCGCGGAGACGGACCCGGACCGCATCGCCGAGCTGGCCCGGGATCATGCCTTCCTCGACCGGCTCGCGATCGTCCGCGAGGACCTCGAACGCTACACCGACCGGCCCCGGTGGTTCGGCAACTACGCCGCCGACCTCAGGCCGGAAGCCGTTGCACCGCAAGCCATTGCCTACTTCTCGATGGAGTTCGGCATCTCGGAGGTGCTACCCATCTACTCCGGTGGGCTCGGCATTCTCGCCGGCGACCACCTGAAGGCCGCCTCCGACCTCGGTCTGCCCCTGATCGGCGTCGGTCTCTTCTACCGGTCCGGCTACTTCCACCAGAGCCTGTCCCACGACGGCTGGCAGGTCGAGCGTTATCCGGTCAACGACCCGACCTCACTGCCGCTGAGCATTCTCGCCGACGACGACGGTCCGGTCGTCGTGACGATCTCCATGCCGGGCGGCCGGACGCTCGACGCCCAGGTGTGGGTGGCGACGGTCGGACGGATCCCGCTCCTGCTGCTCGACTCCGATCTGCCCACCAACGACGAGGAACTCCGCAACGTCACCGACCGGCTCTACGGCGGCGATCAGGACCACCGCATCAAGCAGGAGATCCTGCTCGGCATCGGGGGTGTACGCGCAGTGCGGGAGTACGTCCGGATCAGTGGGCACGCCGTCCCGACGGTGTTCCACATGAACGAGGGACACGCGGGCTTCCTCGGCGTCGAGCGGATCCGTGAACTGTGCAGTGATCCGCCGCCGGGAGCGTCAGGCTTCCTCGACTTCGACACCGCCGAGGCTGTCGTGCGGGCGTCCAACATCTTCACCACCCACACCCCGGTCCCGGCCGGCATCGACAGATTCCCGCTCGACATGGTGCGCTACTACCTCGACGCCGACGACGCCGGGAACTCGCGGTTGGTGCCCGGGCTGTCGGCGGCCACCGTGCTCGACCTCGGCGACGAGGCCGATCCCGGTGTCTTCAACATGGCGCACATGGGTTTTCGGCTCGGTCAGCGCAGCAACGGGGTCTCGCAACTACACGGTGCGGTGAGTCGTGAGATGTTCGCCGATCTCTGGCCGGGTTTCGACGCCGACGAGGTCCCGATCGGAGCCGTCACCAACGGGGTGCACGGTCCCACCTGGACGGCTCGGCGCTGGCAGGAACTGGGTGCGGACGGCGGCGACGGGGTCGTCTCGGAGCTGCCCGCCGACGAGATCTGGGAGATCCGCTCGACCCTGCGGGCCCGGCTGGTCGACGAGGTGCGCCGACGGGCGCACGACAGCGGTCGTGACCGGGGGTTCACCGACGCCGAACTGGGGTGGACGGCCGACATCTTCGATCCGGACGCACTGACCATCGGCTTCGCCCGCCGCGCGGCCACCTACAAACGACTCACTCTGATGCTGCGCGATCCCGAGCGGATGCGACGCATCCTCGCCGATCCGGATCGCCCGGTGCAACTGGTCATCGCGGGTAAGGCCCATCCCGCCGACGACGGCGGCAAGGCACTCATCCAGCAGGTGGTCCGATTCACCGACGACCCCGAACTCCGGGACCGGATCGTCTTCCTGCCCGACTACGACATCTCGATGGCGCGCGAGATCTACGCCGGCTGTGACGTCTGGCTCAACAACCCCGTTCGCCCGATGGAGGCCTGCGGGACGTCCGGGATGAAGTCCGCCATGAACGGCGGACTCAACCTGTCCATCCTCGACGGTTGGTGGGACGAGATGGCCGACGGCGAGAACGGGTGGGCCATCCCGTCCGCGGAGGGGGTCACCGACGAGCATCGCCGGGACGATCTCGAGGCGGAGGCGCTCTATTCGCTCCTCGAGGAGACCGTGATCCCGATGTTCTACCGCCGGTCGGCCGCGGGTGTGCCCGAGCGCTGGGTGGAGATGGTCCGGCACACGCTGAACCGCCTCGGGCCGAACGTGCAGGCGTCGCGGATGGTGCGTGACTACACCACCGCCCTCTACGGGCCGGCCGCCACACAGTTCGCCTCCATCTGTGCCGACGAGTTCGCACCGGCACACGATCTCGCCGCATACCGGCACCTGCTCGATCGGAGCTGGCCCGCGGTGCAGATCGCCGGCATCGACGAATCGGGCTCCGGCGACTCCCTCGCCGAGGACAGCCCGCAGCGGGTGAGCCTGACTCTCACCGCCCACGTCGCTCTGGGTGAGCTGACGGCCGACCGGGTGCGCGTCCAGGCCCTGGTTGGCCGCGTGACCGACGAGGGCGAGATCATCGATCCGGTCTTCGCCGAGATGTCCCCGACGGCCGCTACCGATCCGTCCGGCCGCACGCTGTTCGTGGCGACCGTGTCACCCGACCGGTCCGGTCGCCACGGATACACCGCGCGGGTCCTGCCCCGGCACCCGCAACTCTCCGACGACGCCGAGCTCGGTCTGGTGCGCTACCCCGTCGGGACGGCCGCCGACGCGGGACCGGCGTTGGCCGGGACCCGCCGGGACTCCGGCGCACAGGCCTGACACCGCACACAGTGGAGGGTCCCACGCGTTCGCGTGGGACCCTCCACTGTCGGAATCGATCGCCCTCGGAATCGATCGCCCTCGGAATCGATCGCCCTCGGAACCGACCGGCCGGGAATCCGGGCTACAGGTATTGGCCGGTGTTGGTCTCGGTGTCGATCGCACGGCTCGCGCCCGCGCTCTTGCCGGTGACCAGCGTGCGGATGTAGACGATCCGCTCGCCCTTCTTGCCCGAGATCCGCGCCCAGTCGTCCGGATTGGTCGTGTTCGGCAGGTCCTCGTTCTCGGCGAACTCGTCGAGGATCGAGTCGAACAGGTGCTGCACCCGAAGACCGGGCTGGCCCGTGTCGAGCTGCGACTTGATCGCGTACTTCTTGGACCGGTCGACGACGTTCTGGATCATGGCACCGGAGTTGAAGTCCTTGAAGTACATGATCTCCTTGTCGCCGTTGGCGTAGGTCACCTCCAGGAACCGGTTGTCGTCGCTCTCGGCGTACATCCGCTCCACGACCCGCTCGATCATGGCATTGAGGCATGCGGTCCGGTCGCCACCGAACTCGTTGAGATCGTCGGCGTGCACCGGCAGCTGCTCGGTCAGGTACTTCGAGAAGATGTCCATCGCAGACTCGGCGTCGGGGCGCTCGATCTTGATCTTCACGTCGAGACGGCCCGGTCGCAGGATCGCGGGATCGATCATGTCCTCGCGGTTCGAGGCGCCGATCACGATGACGTTCTCGAGGCCCTCGACGCCGTCGATCTCACTGAGCAGTTGCGGCACGACGGTCGTCTCCACGTCCGACGAGACGCCGGAGCCACGGGTCCGGAAGATCGAATCCATCTCGTCGAAGAAGACGATCACCGGGGTGCCCTCGGACGCCTTCTCGCGGGCCCGCTGGAAGATCAGCCGAATGTGACGCTCGGTCTCGCCCACGAACTTGTTCAGCAGCTCGGGGCCCTTGATGTTGAGGAAGTACGACTTCGCCTCTTTCGCGTCGTCGCCACGCACCTGTGCGATCTTCTTGGCCAGCGAGTTGGCGACCGCCTTCGCGATCAGCGTCTTGCCGCATCCGGGCGGGCCGTAGAGCAGCACGCCCTTGGGTGGGCGCAGTGCGTAGTCGCGGAACAAGTCCTTGTGCAGGAACGGGAGCTCGACCGCGTCGCGGATCTGCTCGATCTGGCGACCGAGTCCGCCGATGTCCTCGTAGCCGACGTCGGGGACCTCCTCGAGGACCAGATCCTCCACCTCGGCCTTGGGTACCCGTTCGAAGGCGAAGCCGGCCTTGGTGTCGATGAGCAGCGAGTCGCCGGGGCGGAGCTTTCGGCGTTTGCCGTCCTCGCCGTCGACCTCGCCCATCAGTGGCTCGGCCAGCCAGACGACGCGTTCCTCGTCGGCATGGCCGACGACGAGCGCACGGCTTCCGTCCCCGAGGATCTCCCGCAGCGTGCTGATCTCACCGACGGAGTCGAACTCACACGCCTCGACGATGGTCAGCGCCTCGTTCAGCCGCAGGGTCTGCCCCTTGCTGAGCGACTCCACGTCGATGTTCGGCGAACACGTGAGCCGCATCTTGCGACCGGAGGTGAAGACGTCCACGGTGCTGTCGGGGTGGATGTCGAGCAGCACACCATAGCCACTCGGGGGCTGTCCGAGCCGGTCGACCTCCTCGCGGAGGGCGACGAGCTGCTGGCGGGCCTCTTTGAGGGTGTCGAGCAGCTTCGCGTTACGCGCAGTCAGGTTGTCGACTCGTTCTTGCAGGTCCGTGGAGTCGGCCGGCCGTGCGAATGATGAGCGCTGCGAGTCCGGACGCGCGACGGGAGACGCATACGCGGGGATGAAACTCTCTCCGGGCATCTGTGCGGAATCGTCGCGGTCGGATCCGTCGTCGTGCGCACCCGAGGACCCGAGGCGGTCGGCGCCGCTGGCGCCCTGGCGGTCAGATTCGGTCATTGCTGACTCCTCTCCCCGGCAAACACTTCTCTCATGGAGCGTCTGCGCCGTAACACCACGCTACCGGTGTGGGCCGGAAAACGCCGTGCGCCGCGCGATTCACGGTGTTGACGGTCTGTTAAATCTACGTATTCGCAACGTATTCGCGACGTTTCGCGCGGTAAACCCCTTGGACCCGCGACGAATGCAACACTCTCACCCTTTCGACGGCCGACGCTGCGGGCGAAGGGTGGTGACACCGTCCGCAAGTCGTCGCGTCGTGATCAGAAAGGCCGTATGGCCTTGCATTTTGTGTTCCGGACGTACCGCGAGACCGACGGCACTCCAGTCCCTCACCAGGGACTCCCAGGCGCGGGGCTCGGTCCAGCACTCCTGTTCGCGCATCGCTTCCATGACGCGCGACAACTGCGTGACCGTTGCCACATAAACGATCAGCACGCCACCAGGCGTGATCGCGTCCCGGACCACCTCGAGGGGCTCCCAAGGGGCCAGCATGTCGAGCACGATGCGGTCGAAACGGCCGCCGGCGGACAGTCCGGACGTGTCCAGATGTGCGAGATCATCGATGACGAGATCCCAGTTCGGAGGCCTGCCGGCGAAGAACGTCTCGACGTTGCGGACGGCATGTTCGGCGTGATCGTCCCGCACCTCGTAGGAGGTGACCGAGCCCTCGGGCCCGACGGCACGGAGCAGCGAACAGGTCAGTGCACCGGAGCCGGCCCCCGCCTCCAGTACCCGGGCGCCGGGAAAGATGTCGCCCTCGGTGACGATCTGCGCCGCGTCCTTCGGATAGATGACCTGCGCACCCCGCGGCATCGACAGCACGTAGTCCACCAACAGCGGCCGGAGCGCCAGATACTGTGTCCCGCTCGTCGCCGACACGATGCTTCCCTCCGGGGAGCCGATCAGGTCGTCGTGGGCGATCGCGCCACGGTGGGTGTGGAAGAGCTTCCCGTCCTCGAGGTTCACGGTGAACTTGCGTCCCTTGGCGTCGGTGAGCTGTACGCGGTCACCCACGGCGAACGGGCCGGATGTCGGCATCGGATTGAGGTCCTTCCGGCTGGTCAGGGTGTCGTTCCCCGAACCTGTCACTGTCGCGACCTACCCTGCCAGTTGTGAGTACGACAACCGAAGCCGGGCCCGGTCCCGGGTCCGCGGAGGCCGCGGGTCCCTCCGAGAGCGAGCCGCCGCCGCGGGGACTGGTCGGGCGCCCGCTGGCGCTGTCCCCTTCGCGCGCAGCCGACTTCAAACAGTGTCCGCTGCTCTACCGTTACCGGGCGATCGACCGGTTCCCGGAGACCCCGACGCAGGCGCAGACGCGGGGGACGGTGGTGCACGCCGCGCTGGAGAATCTCTTCGACATGCCGGCGGAGCTGCGTACCCAGGACTCCGCCGACCTGCTCGTCGAGGGCGCCTGGGCGGCGATGTGCGAGGCCGATCCACAGTTGTCCGACGTGGTCGACGAGAGCCAGAGTGGGCGGTTCGTGGCGGAGGCCCAGAAACTCATCGCGACGTACTACACGATGGAGAACCCGACCGCTTTCGAGGCCGAATCCTGCGAAGAGCACGTCGAGATCGACGTCGACGACGTGTTGATGCGGGGATTCATCGATCGGATCGACATCGCACCGACAGGAGAGATTCGGGTCGTCGACTACAAGACGGGGAGATCACCCAGCGAGGCCTACGAGGCCAAAGCGCTCTTCCAGATGAAATTCTATGCGCTTGCGATCCTGCGTATTCGCGGCGTGGTGCCCAAGCGGCTCCAGTTGATGTACTTGTCGGACGGTCAGCAGCTCGTCTACGAACCCGACCGGGCCGAGCTCGAACGGTTCGCGCGCACCCTGAAAGCGATCTGGTCGGCGATCCGGTCGGCGGTCGCCAGTGGCGACTTCCGTCCGCGCCGCTCGCGCCTGTGCAACATGTGTGAGCACAAGGCGCGTTGTCCCGAGTTCGGCGGCGAGGTGCCGCCGTACCCGGGCCCGCCGCCCGGATTCACCCCCTGATCGCCGGACGGCCGACCCCTTTGGCCGCCCACTATGACGGTTGGCATACGGTTGCCGTGTGGAGAGCTGTTACTACGTGCCGATCGACCGCCCGGACATGGAGACCCCAGAAACGGGGCCGTCGGGCATCTCGACCGACTCGGGCCACGAGTACTTTCAGCCCACCGAGGCGACGCAGAGTGTGTGGGCGTCGACGATGCAGCACGGCGGACCGCCGTCGGGTCTGATGATGCGGTCGCTGCTGCGGTGTGACCCCGACCCGGGTCAGCGGTTCACGCGGGTGACCACCGAGATCCTGGGTCCGATCGGATTTGGGGTGAACCGCATCCGCGCCCAGGTGATCCGTCCGGGACGGCAGATCAGCCTGGTGGGCACGGACCTGGAAGTGCAGCAGGCCGACGGCTCGTTCCGGCTCGCCGCGCGGTCTGTCGGCTGGCGGTTGCGGACGGCCGACACCTCGGCGATCGTCGAGGAGCCCGCCCCACTCACACCGCTACCTGCCGAACTGACGCCGGTCGCGGGCGTCACGGGGAACGAGGACCTCGGAGTCGATTGGGGCACAACAGGTTTCATTGGATCGATCGAATCGGCAACCATTGCGGGCCGTACCGGCGACACCCCGGCGGTGTGGATCCGGCCGGCGATTCCGCTCGTCGGCGGTGAGGAGATCTCCGATCTCGAGTCCATCTTCAGCGTCATCGACATCGCGAACGGCATGGGTACGCGTCTGCGTACCGACGAGTGGACGTGGATGAACACCGACACCACAGTGCATCTCACCCGGATCCCGCGCGGGCCCTGGGTGGGCATCGACGCCGACATGGTCCAGGGCCCGGAGGGTTTCGGAGCGACTTTCGGTGACCTCTACGACATCACCGGATTCGTCGGCCGGTCGGCGCAGACGGTGTTGCTCTCGCGTCGCTGAGCAATCATCACGCGCTCTCTGACCTTGAGTGCCACCATCCGCGAGAGCACCATGGTCAGCGCCCACAGCAGAAAGAACGGGGCGATGGTCGCCATCTCCAGGTGATGTCCGATCATGAACTCGCCGAAGTGCATCCGTGCGCTCGGGTTATCGGTGACAGCCCACACGAAGGCAAGGCGAATCAACACCGCGAGCAGCCAGACCGCGACGAAAGCGGGTCCGGTGACGGTCATCGTCGTGCCCGTGCGCTCATCGGTCTCGATGCGTGTGACCAGTGTTGCCATGCCACCGAAGAGGAGGCCGATCGCCACCGCGACCCCATAGACCGCCCAGTCGTTGACACTGTCGATCGGCGCATTCTTCAGATACGTCCAACCGAAGATTGCCACCATCACCAACGGCAGCACCAGCGTGCGGCGGTCGAAGGTGCGGCGACCGTAACCGCGGGCCGTCACCACGAAAAAGATTCCGCCGCTGATGAGTGCGGCCTGAGCGAGTTCCGACATCGTCGTACCTTTCGGGAAGTGTGTTTGTCTGCTGATGTCAGTGAACTCGCGGCCGCGAGTCGAGACATCGGCGTGGAGATGGAGATCGGGTGGAGGTCGCTCTCCACCCAAGGGTGCTTGGTCGCCATTCGGATCGGCTGAGACGATGGAACGATGCGCTGGTGGGAGGTTCAGAGATTCGAGAGCGGGATCCCACGTGAGACCGAGTGGGATCGCGCGATGCGGGTGCTCCAACCATTCTTGGTGGTCGCATTCGCCTTCGCGATGATCGTGACCCTGCGCCAGAGGGTCTCGGAGGGCGAAGCCTTCCAGGTTGTACTGATCGTGGTGTCGGCGAGCTTGTTGCTGACGGTCACGGTGTCCGATTCGGTCATCGGCAGCCGGTCCCGGCTGATCATCGCCATCCTGGCCGCGATCTGCGCAGGCGTGATCATGGGTATCGGGGGACAAGGGTGGCCCGGCACGTTCTCGTACATGGTTGCGTTGCACGCTAGTATTCGCTTCCAGCCGCGGATCGCCGCTGCGGTCATCACGCTCAACGTGGCCGTCGCGATCGTCGTCCAGCTGTTCTGGGCGCCCGTGGACATCACACCGTGGTGGGCGAGTCTCCTCGTTTTCGTGGGCGTGATCCCCGGGATGGCCCGGTACACCAGGCGGCAGACACTCGCCGCGGCCGATGAAGTTGTGCGACAAACGAAACGCGCCGCCGAGTCCGAGGCCCGGTCACGCGCGCTCGGCGAGCGTGCCGCGATCGCCCGAGACATCCACGATGTCCTGGCGCACTCCCTTTCCGGCGTCAGCATGCAACTGTCTCTGGCCGATGCACTGTTCGACTCGGACCGTACCGACGAGGGACGTATTGCAGTGCGCACGGCCCGCCAGCTGGTGGTCACCGGGCTCGACGAGGCCCGCGCCGCGGTCCAGACCCTGCGCGGAGACACCATCGACCCGGTCTCCGCGATCAGCCGGATCGTCTCCGGTCCGACCGAGACCTTCGCCGTGATCGGCACCGCCGGCCCGATGCCTGGCCGATGGGCACACACCCTGGTGCGCATCGCGCAGGAATCGGTGACCAACGCCCGCCGCCACGCACCCGGCGCACCACTGCACGTCGCACTCACCTTCGCCCCGTTCGCCATCGACCTCACCGCGCGCAGCGGCGCACGACCCCGCGAGGCTGCCGAGCGTACGACCGCGAGTTCCGGCCTGGGGCTCGTCGGCATGCGTGAGCGTGCCGAGTCGATCGGGGCCACCCTGGACGCGGGTCCATTGCCCGCGGACGACCATGGGTACCCAGGCGGTTGGTCGGTACGACTGCGTATTCCGTGTGCAAACCACGAGGAGCAACGATGACCGACGGCGATTCGCAGGCCGCGGCAGAGCCGATCACCGTGATCGTCGCGGACGATCAGACGACTATCCGGCACGCTCTGGCCACCATGCTGGATCTGGTCGCCGACATCACTGTGCTCGCGACGGCGAGCAACGGCCAGGAAGCGGTGGCCGCAGTAGCCGAGCACCGCCCCCGTGTCCTACTGACCGATCTGCGGATGCCGGTGATGGACGGCGCCACCGCCACCGCCGAGGTCTGCGCGCACTTCCCCGAGACCGTCGTCGTCCTGCTCACCACCTACGACGACGAGACGTCCATCTTGTCGGCCCTGCAGGCCGGGGCACGCGGATATCTCACGAAGGACGCGGGACGCGACGAGATCGCCACCGCCATCCGGGTCGCCGCAGGTGGCCAGTCCGTGCTCGATCCGGTTGTGCAGACACGGCTGATCGCCGCGATCGGCCGGCAGCCTTCCGGTTCGGTCTCGGCCGTCGGCGCTTCCCCGAAGTCTGACGCCCAGTCACCTCTCGACGCGCTCACTGCCCGGGAGACCGAGGTCCTCGAGTTGATCGCAGAGGGGCTCACCAACAGGGAGATCGCGCGCCGCCTGGTGATCAGCGAAGCCACCGTCAAGACCCACATCAACAATCTGTTTGCCAAACTTGCGCTTCGCGACCGCGCGCACGCCATGCGCATCGCCATCGATCACGGCCTCGGTGGCCGCTGACGTCAGAAGCGGCAGGAGCGGATGTCGGTGGCGAGAATCGCTTTCGCCCCGAGTTCGGACAGCTCGTCCATGAGGCCCTGGTGCTCCTTGCGCGGCACCATCGCGCGCACGGCCACCCAGTCCGGATCCGCCATGGGGGCCACCGTCGGTGATTCCAGTCCCGGGGTCAGCGCAGACGCCTCTTCTAGGAGGGTTCGCGGGCAGTCGTAGTCGATCATCACGTACTGCTGCCCGAAAACGACACCCTGGACACGGGCGATGAACTGCTTGGCGGCCTTGGTCCGCTCCGCGCCGCCCTGCGAGATGAGGACGGCCTCGGAGTCGCACAGCGAGTCGCCGAACGCGGCCAAACCGTGCTGACGCAGCGTGCGACCCGATCCCACGACGTCGGCGATCGCGTCCGCCACGCCGAGCTGGATCGAGATCTCGACCGCTCCGTCGAGGCGGATGATCTCGGCGTCGAGCCCGCGCCTGCCCAGGTCGGCACGCACCAGATTCGGGTACGACGTCGCGATCCGCTTGCCCGCCAGCTCCTCGACCGTCCAGGCCTTCCCGGCCGGGGCGGCGTACCGGAAGGTCGACGACCCGAAGCCCATCGAGATCTGTTCGTCCACGGTGGCGCCCGAGTCGAGCGCGAGGTCCCGCCCCGTGATGCCGAGATCCAGTGTGCCGGACCCGACATAGATGGCGATGTCCTTGGGTCGGAGGAAGAAGAACTCGACGTCGTTGGCGTTGTCGAGGACGGTGAGATCCTTGGCGTCGGACCGCTTGCGGTATCCGGCTTCGGCCAACACGGCCCCGGCCGATTCGCTGAGCGATCCCTTGTTGGGCACGGCTACGCGCAACATGTTCAGTGGTGTCCTAACTGATTGCCGACTGGTCTGTGGAGGGCGATCTGAGGGGTCGGTGCGGTGACATCCGATGCCGACCCCTACAGATGGCGGTACACGTCCTCCAACGAGAGACCACGCTTGATCATCATCACCTGCAGCCAGTAGACCAGCTGGGAGATCTCCTCACCCAGCGACTCGTCGGACTCGTACTCGGCGGCCAGCCACACCTCGCCGGCCTCTTCGATGATCTTCTTGCCGAGGGTGTGCGCCCCGGAGTCGAGGGCCGCGACGGTCCCGCTCCCGGCGGGTCGATGCTGTGCCTTGTCGCTCAGTTCGGCGAACAGCTCCTCGAATGTCTTCACGGTCCCCTATCTTGGCATGTCACGGTGGTCGGAGCGATGGCCGGGGTGCTGCCCGGTCCACGCATCGGTGAGGTCGTCGAGGGTGAGACCGACCAATGATTCGCGGAAGGTGCGCAGATTGCCGGAAGGCACCCGCGCCGCCGACGGGAGGACAAGCGTCGGACAACCGGCTGCGGTCGCCGAGATGGTGCCGGTCGGCGAGTCCTCGACGGCCAGGCATTCGTCGGGCGTCAGGCCGAGCAGTGCCGCCCCGCGCAGGTAGGGGTCCGGCGCGGGCTTCCCGACCGGGACCTCGTCGCCGCAGACGGTCGCGGTGAACCGGTCGCGGCCCAGCGTCTCCAAGGCGGTGTCGGTCAGTTCGCGCACCGTGTTGGTGACCAACACCATCGGAAGTCCTGCCGCGGCCACCAGGTCCAGTGCCGCGGACGCGCCCGGTCGCCACGGCAGCCCGGCAGCGAAGAGTCCGGCGACGTGGTCCAGGAGCCACCGGTAGTCGCCGTTCCGGTCGCGGTCCGGTTCAGCGATGCCGGCGGCGTCGTAGACCTTCGTCATCGCATCGGGAAGTGAGTTGCCCAGCGTCGACTCCCGCAGAGCAGGCGACATCATGATGCCGTGCCGTAGGGCCAGGTCGGCCATCGCTATGTCCCACAACGGCTCGGAGTCGAGCAACGTGCCGTCCATGTCCCAGAGCACGGCGGCGGGACCCGATCGGGCGGCACGGGACGAGGACGCGGTCGGAGAGCTGTTCACCCCTGCATTCTCGCAACCGCCTCCTCGGTGACCTCGTCCGCCGGGTAGAACAGCTCGATGGTCATCTCCTCGAGTGTGATGTCGCGGGGTGTCCCGAAGGTGGTGAGTGTGGTGAAGAACGACAACACGTCGTCGCCCAGGCGCAGGGCGAACGGCACCAGCAGAGTCGGTTCGGCAGCACCCCGTCCCGTTGATCGCGGCGCGCGACGGTCGAGGTCGGCAACCGTGGAGTACTCCCCCACCTCACGTTCGATGACGGCGAGGCGCGGATCGCCGGTGACGCGGACCAGCCGACGAAGAGTATCCATCAGGTACGACGCCCAGACGTCCAGATTCTCCGTCAGGCGGGCGAAGCCCTCGGGGTGCAGGGACGCACGGAACACGTTGAACGGCGGCCCCTGCAGGTGTGCCGGCAGCAGAGCGGCGAGCGATGCTGCGGTGTCGTTGGCCAACACGACATTCCAGCTCCGATCGAGCGCAAGACCCGGGTTGGGGTTGTGCGCGTCGAGAATTCGCTGGACGGACGCCCGAATGCGCCGCATCGCCGCCGCATCGAGTGACTCCTCGGAGTAGCGCGGCGCGTGCCCGGCTGCGAGCAGGAGGGCGTTGCGTTCCCGCAGCGGGATGTCGAGCCGGGTGGACAGCGCCTCGAGCAGCGCCGGGCTCGGACGTGACTTCCCGGTTTCGACGAAGCTCAGATGCCGCGGTGAGACACCGACGTCGTAGGCCAGGTCGAGCTGACTGATCGACCGCTGCGAACGCCACTGCCGCAACATCGTTCCCGCATCGGCCGTCATGTGGCCATCCTAGGGCCGGCCGGGATCGTATCCGACTACCTCGGAGGTAGTGGATTCGCAGCGCGACGGCGAGCACGCTGCAGCCATGAACCATGACACCACACCGAACGTGCTGATCTCCCCGGCGATGGCGGTGCCGTCGCGCTATTACCAACCGCTCGTCGACGCCTTCGCCCGGCACGGGTGGTTTGCGACAACAGTTCCGCGACGTGGGATCGACGCCGGCTCCGGCGCGCCATCACGGGACGAGGACTGGTCCTATGCCGACGAGGCCGACGATCTCGCCGTGGCGGTTCGTCGTGCGCGCGCCGAGACGCCCGATGCACCGGTCATGATCCTCGGGCACAGTTTGGGTGCCCAGCTGTGCGCGGTCCTCGGACGGCGTGGTGACGACGGCGCCCCGGACGTCATCGCCACGGTCGCGGCGTCGGTCCCCTATTTCCGTCACTACGGGCGCGGCGGTGTGGTGGAGTGGTGCACCGCGGCAGCCGTCCCCATCGTCACCGCAGCGTTCGGCTACTGGCCCACCCCGGGATTCGGCGCCCCCGCGCCTCGAACGCTGATGCGGGAGTGGGCTCGCATGGTCCGCACCGGACGCACCCCGTTCGACGATGGCGATCCGATCGAGATCCCCACGCTCGCAGTCCGCCTCGACGGCGACCGCCTGGTGACCGCGCAAGCGGCCGAACGCTTCGAGCGAGCCTTTCATCCGGCCGCCCGCACCGCCTGGACCTATTCGGCAGACCACTGCCCGCCCGGTGGGTCGGTGGGCCACGTGCAGTGGGCCCGGACACCGGAAGCCGTGGTCGATCGCATCGTCGCCTGGTGGACGGCTCATCCCACCGAGGAGGTCACCCGCAACCGCCCACGCCGGAATGTGTCGGTCACGGCGACGACGACACCGAGCGCGGCCAAACCCATCATCGACGCGTAGATCGACAGCGCGGTATAGCCACGACCCGAGCTGTAGCCGCCGCCACGCCCGCCAGGGCCGCCACCCTGCGGGGCGCCACCGCCGGCGCCGTGACCCGATTCCGGAGCGCCGCCGGAGTCACTGCCGCCGGTGCCGCCAACTGGGCCGCGGCCGCCAGAGCCCGGGCCGCCGCCTTGACCACCCTGACCCCCCTGGCCGAACTGGCGTCCTTGTCCACCACCCGGCGCGCCTCCGTGCCCACCGCCGCCGCCCGGGCCGCCCATCCCCTGTCCCTGGTCGCCGGTCAGCGAGGAGTGGTAGACACCGATCGCGGCTGCCTGGATGAGGATCGGGATCAGCACAAAGCGAAGCGGCAGGTAGAAGGCCATGACCACACTCAGGACCTCAGCCGTGAAGAAGTAGCGATCGTGCATTGCCGGGAGCAGGAACGGAACGATCACCGAGGAGGCGGTCGCGACGACCAGGATCGAGGTCGGGGTCACCTCGGGCTTCTTCCACACCGACCAGGCCAGGAACACCACGATGACCGTGGCAGCAGCAGCGATGCCGAGATGGGCCAGCCAGGTGGCGTCACCGGAGATCGGGATCAGTTGGTACAGATTCGCGGCACCCAGGGTCAACTGCTGATAACTGTCGGTCTGATCCAGATACACCGACAGTGCGGTCTGCCACGGGGCGCCCGCGATGAGCGCCGGGACGTCGAGCAGCAGGTAGACCACCGGGATGGCCGCCAACGTGTACCACGGCACCCGGCGCCGGAGCAGCAGCCAGGCCAGCACCGGCAGCACGAAGACGGCCTGCAACTTGAACGAGATGGCCAGTCCGAACAGGACGCATGCCCAGAGCGAGTTCCAGCGGTGCGACCCATGCTGCGCTCTCATGAGGAAGTACACGCCGCCGAGCGCGAACGCCGAGTAGATGGCGTCGGCCTGGCCCCAATAGGCACTGTTGGCGATCACCGACGGCAACAGAACCATCACCGCGAACGCCAAGGCGCGCAACCAGAATCGCTCGGTCCGGAGACCGACGATGCGGTACGCGAAGAACCCGAGCAGGAAATCGAAGAGGATCGAGATCGCCTTGATACCCGCCAGCGGCGGGATGTGAAGGGCGGTGAGTATCCAGATCAGATAGAGGTACGGATAGTTGTAGTCGGCGAACTTCTCACGGAAGGCGCCGAAGCCCTGCGCGTCGAGGGTGTCGTACCAACGGCTGAGAAACGCTCGATAATCGAGGGTCTCGACGTCGAGGAATCGGTATCGGATTCCGATGGCGACGGCGATGATCGCGCCGAGCACGAGCCACCGCATCCAGCGCGGTGTCCCGGTGACGGCATGCGACTCGGGTGTGTCGTCGAGTGCAGGCGTGAGGGCACGGGCAGCCAAGGTCATGGTCACCACTGTGGGTGGCGAAGCTGTATACCCGGTGTCAGCCGGCTGGGAGGTTCACGCGGACTCGCCCAAGCCGGATCATCCGTCTCGAATCGGCGACACCGGAACGTTCACGGGGCGGTCGTCGCGACGATCTGCTCCCGGGTCCGCTCGGCGGTCGCAGCCGCCCAGCGACCCGTCGACACGAAGCCGACGATGATGATCCCGACACCGCACAACGCCATGAGGATCCACGCCGGATGCGACGCCGCAGCCAGTCCGTCGGAGACCGGACCGTCGATGCCGGCGAACGCGACGGCGCCGAAGATCGCGACGCCCAACGAGATCCCGACCTGTCGGCTGGTCGAGGCGATCGCCGACGCGACGCCGGCCTGCGACCGTGGCATACCCGAGACGGCCGCGTTGGTGATGGGGGCGTTGACCAATCCCATGCCCACCCCGAGGAACAGGTACGCGACGCCGAGGTACCACATGCTGGTGTCGTGGCCGGCCTGCGTCAGCATCACGCCGCTCGCCAGGACCATCACACCGGCACCGACCATCGGCACACGAGCGCCGCGATCGCCCACCAGCCGGCCCGACAGCGGCGAGAACACCGCGTTCGCCACCGCCATCGGCAGTGTCATCAACCCGGCCTGTAGTGGGCTCAACCCGCGGACCTGCTGCAGGTAGAGGGTGTTGAGAAACAGGAATCCGCCCATAGCGCTGAACGCGAGGACGGCGCCGATCACCGAACTGCTGAACGGGACGCTGTGGAAGAAGCGAAGGTCCAGGAGCGGCTCATGCCTGCGCGATTCGACGACCAGGAACAAGAGGAGCGCGACGATCGCGATCGCGAATGCGCCGACGACCAGACCGGAGTCCCATCCGAGACCGCGGCCCTCGATGATGCCGTAGGTGAGGGTGGCGAGGAAGACGAGGATCAAGAACTGACCCGCAGGATCGGGCCTGCGCGCACGGGCCGCCTTCGACTCCGGCACCAGGATCGCGGTGAGGATGCACGCGGCGACGCAGACCGGGACGTTCAGCCAGAAGATCGCCTCCCAGCCGATACCGTCGACCAGCGCACCGCCGACGAGTGGGCCGAGTGCCATGCTCACGCCGATCGCGGTGCCCCACATGCCGATCGCCCGTGCCCTCTCTTTCGGCTCGGTGAAGGTGTTGGTGATGATCGACATCGCGACGGGGTTCATCATCGCTCCGCCGATCGCCTGGAGCATGCGCGCACCGATGAGCATCTCGGGCGACACGGCCAAGGAGCAGAGGATGGAACCGAGGCCGAAGACGGTGAGCCCCACCTGGAAGACTCGTTTGCGACCCAGTCGATCGCCCAACGATCCACCCAGCATCAGCAGGCTGGCGAGCACCAGCGTGTAGGCGTCGATCACCCATTGCAGCTGGGACGCCGTCGCGCCGAGGTCGGAGCCGATCGCCGGCAGGGCCACGTTCACACCGGATGTGTCGATCCCCACGATGAAGAGGCTCAGACAGCACGTCGCCAGGATCGCCATGCGGCGGCGCGTGCCGAGCTCGGAGATGTCCGCCACGGGTCCGGACATGGTCGGGATGTTCATGATTCGGCTGCCTCCCGGAGGGCGTCCAGTAGTGAGCCCAGATCGCGCAGCTGCTCGTCGGCGAGCGAGGCGAACATCCGCGGCGCGATGGCAGGGTCGGCGATCACCGAGTCGACGATCCGGCGACCGTCATCGGTGATGGTGACCACCTTGTACCGCCGGTCGGTGGGATGGGACTCGCGCGTGACCAGCCCCCGGTCGACCAGGTCGTTGACGATTCCACTGGTCGCCGGCGCATCGATTCCGAGTCGCCTGGCCAGATCACTCTGGGTCAGGTCACGCACGGCGATCCGGCGCAACGCACGGAATCGACTGAACGGCATGTCGACGCGTGCGTCGATCCGGGCGCGCGACTCGACGGCGTGGTCGCGGACGAGGCTGTTCATCGCGAACCAGAGTTCGGTGGCCGTCGGTACGGCCGTCTCCGAACCACCGCGTTTCCGCGAATCAGTTGTACTCATACAACGATTGTATGCGTACAACTGTCTTGCACGCCAGCTCGCCGGCGCGTCCGCCTGTCTTTCGCTTCGCGACTCAGGTCACGTGTTGAAGTACTTGGCCTCCGGGTGATGCAGCACGAACGCATCCGTCGACTGCTCGGGATGAAGCTGCAGTTCCTCCGACAGCACCACACCGATCCGTTCGGGCTCGAGCAGCTCCATCATCTTCGCGCGATCGTCGAGATCGGGGCACGCGCCGTAGCCGAACGAGAAGCGGGCACCCCGGTACTCGAGGTCGAAGAAGCCCTGCGCGTCCTCGGGGTCGTCCCCCGCGAATGACGTTCCCGCGACGGTCAACTCGCTGCGGACCCGCTGATGCCAGTACTCCGCGAGCGCCTCGGTCAGCTGGACGCCGATCCCGTGCACCTCGAGGTAGTCGCGATACGCATCCTCGGCGAACAGCTTGTTCGCGAAGTCCGCGATCGGCTGGCCCATGGTGACGAGCTGGAACGGGAACACGTCAACCCGGCCGGCCGCCTTGGCCTGCTCCCGCGACATGATGAAGTCGGCGATGCAGAGGAACCGGGAACGCTGTTGCCGTGGGAATTCGAAGCTGTGACGGACCTCGGCATCCGGCCGCGGCTCGGCGAGCACATGGACCGTGTCGCCGTCGCTCACCGCCGGGAAATAGCCGTAGACGACCGCTGCGTGCTGGAGAATTCCCTCGGTTGCGAGCCGGTCGATCCAATACCGCAGCCGCGGGCGACCCTCGGACTCGACGAGTTCCTCGTAGGACGGCCCCTCTCCCCCACGAACGCCACGAAGTCCCCACTGTCCGAGGAACAATGCACGCTCGTCGAGCAGTTGGAGATAGTCCGCCACCGGCACGCCCTTGACGATGCGGGTGCCCCAGAACGGAGGCGCCGGAATCGCATTGTCGGTGGCCACATCCGATCGGGCCGGGACCTCGACCGGGGTCTCCGCGGCCTTGCGCTTCTCGGCGATCCGCCGCGAACGTTCGTGCCGGGCCTTGCGCTCCTCGACCTTCTGCCTTGCGGCGATCGCCTCCGGGCTGTTCGGATCCGGCCCCTCACCGCGTTTGGTCGCCATGATCTCGTCCATGAGCCGGAGACCCTCGAAGGCGTCGCGCGCGTAGTGCACATCGCCGTCGTAGGTCTCCGACAGGTCGTTCTCGACGTAGGTACGGGTGAGCGCGGCCCCGCCGAGCAAGACGGGGAAGCTGGTGGCGACCCCGCGAGAATTGATCTCCTCGAGGTTCTCCTTCATCACCACCGTCGATTTGACGAGCAGCCCGGACATGCCGATGACGTCGGCCCGCTTGTCCTCGGCAGCCTCGAGGATGGTGTTGATCGGTTGCTTGATTCCGAGGTTCACCACCTCATAGCCGTTGTTGGACAGGATGATGTCGACGAGGTTCTTGCCGATGTCGTGGACGTCGCCCTTGACGGTGGCGAGCACGATGCGGCCCTTGCCGTCCTCGCCCGTGGCCTCCATGTGCGGTTCCAGATGCGCAACAGCGGTTTTCATCACCTCGGCGGACTGCAGCACGAACGGTAGCTGCATCTGTCCCGAACCGAAGAGCTCGCCGACGGTTTTCATGCCCGAGAGCAATGTCTCATTGATGATCTGCAGCGGCGGCTTCTCGGTCATCGCGGCGTCGAGGTCGTCCTCGAGACCATTGCGCTCGCCGTCGACGATGCGACGCTCCAGACGATCGAACAACGGCAGTTTCGCCAACTCGGCCGCACGGGATTCGCGCGCCGACGCCGCCGACACCCCTTCGAAGAGCTCCATGAGCTTCTGCAGTGGGTCGTAGCCCTCACGACGCCGGTCATAGACGAGATCGAGCGCGACCTCGCGGTGTTCTTCGGGAATCCGGGCGATCGGCAGGATCTTCGATGCGTGCACGATCGCGGTGTCGAGGCCGGCCCGCACACATTCGTGCAGGAACACCGAGTTCAGCACCTGCCGGGCGGCCGGGTTCAGGCCGAACGAGATGTTGGAGATACCCAGGGTGAAGTGGACGTCCGGGTGCGCCTCGTGGAGGCGGCGGATGGCCTCGATGGTCTCGATACCGTCGCGTCGGACCTCTTCCTGCCCGGTGGAGATCGGGAACGTGAGGGCATCGATGATGATGTCTTCCTCGGCCAGACCCCAGTTCTGGGTGATGTCGGTGATCAGCCGCTCGGCGATCCGGATCTTCCAGTCCGCGGTCCGCGCCTGCCCCTCCTCGTCGATGGTCAGCGCGACCACGGCGGCGCCGTGCTCCACGACCAGCTCCATCATGCGGGTGAACCGTGAGTCGGGCCCGTCGCCGTCCTCGTAGTTGACCGAGTTGACCGCACAGCGGCCGCCCAGCGCCTCCAGACCGGCCTTGATGACCGGGGGTTCGGTGGAGTCGAGCATGATCGGCAGTGTCGACGACGTCGCGAACCGACCTGCCAGTTCAGTCATGTCGACCGCACCGTCGCGTCCCACATAGTCGACGTTGAGGTCGAGCATGTGCGCACCGTCGCGGGTCTGATCCTTGGCGATGTCGAGGCATTTCTGGTAATCCTCGGCGATCATCGCCTCACGGAATGCCTTGGAGCCGTTGGTGTTCGTCCGCTCACCGATCACCAGGAAGCTCGCGTCCTGATCGAACGGGACCGCGCTGTAGAGCGACGACGTCTCGGCGATGTGCTCCGGTTTCCGCTGTGCCGCGGTCACGTCGGCCACGTGGTCGGCGACCTGGCGGATGTGTTCGGGTGTGGTCCCGCAGCACCCACCCACGAATGCCAGTCCGAAGTCGGAGACGAAATCTCCCAGGGCGGTCGCCAGCTCGTCGGGCTGCAGGGGGTATTCGGCGCCGTTGGCGCCCAGCACGGGCAGGCCGGCATTGGGCATGACCGACACCGGGATCCGCGCGTGCTTGGACAGGTACCGGAGGTGCTCGCTCATCTCGGCGGGGCCGGTCGCGCAGTTCAACCCGATCATGTCGACGCCGAGCGGTTCGATGGCGGTCAGGGCCGCACCGATCTCCGAGCCGAGCAACATCGTGCCGGTCGTCTCCACGGTGACGTGACTGATGATGGGGATGGAGCGCCCGAGATCGTTCATGGCGCGACGTGCCGCCACGATCGCCGCCTTGACCTGCAGGAGATCCTGCGACGTCTCGACCAGGATCGCGTCCGCACCGCCGTCGAGCATCCCGGCGACACACTCGTAGTAGGCGTCACGGATCACCGCGAAGGTGGTGTGGCCGAGGCTGGGCAGTTTGGTGCCGGGCCCGATCGAGCCGAGCACGAAGCGCGCCGTCCCATCGGCCGACGGACCCATCTCGTCGGCCACGCCACGGGCGATGCCGGTGCCCTTGTAGGAGAGTTCGCGGATGCGGTCGGCGATGTCGTAATCACCGAGGTTCGAGAGGTTGCAGCCGAAGGTGTTGGTCTCGACCGCGTCCGCGCCCGCCTCGAAATAGGCGCGGTGGATGTCCGCGAGCACATCGGGGCGGGTGTCGTTGAGGATCTCGTTACAGCCCTCGAGACCGTTGAAGTCGTCGAGCGTGAGATCGGCGGCCTGCAGCATTGTGCCCATGGCCCCATCGCCGATCAGCACACGGCGCGACATCGCGGTGAGGAATGTCGTGTCGTAGGCGGACGGGTCCGTGGTGCGGGTCGACATGGTTGTCAGCGTAGTTCGCCCTCTCTCGGGGTTCGGTCGTAGGCTGGTTCAGTGAACGCTGAGCAGAGGTCGAACCTTCCCCAGCTGCGCAAGCCCATCCTGTTGGCCGCCTTCGAGGGGTGGAATGACGCGGGGGACGCTGCCAGCAGCGCGATCGAGCATCTGGCGCTCACCTGGGATGCCGTTCCACTCGCCGACATCGACTCCGAGGACTACTACGACTTCCAGGTGAACCGACCCACGGTCAAGCAGATCGACGGGGTCACCCGACGGATCGACTGGCCCACCACGTCCATTTCCTATTGCACCCCCCAAGGTGCGGACCGTGACATCGTACTCGTTCGCGGCATCGAGCCGAACATGCGCTGGCGGGCATTCTGCGCAGAGATCGTGGACCTCGCTCGACAACTGGATGTGGAGACGACAGTCATGCTCGGCGCTCTCCTCGCCGACACGCCTCACACGCGTCCTGTTCCGGTGACCGGAACCGCTTACAGCAGTGAGTCGGCCGCGCAGTTCAACCTCGCGGAGAGCCGCTACGAGGGCCCCACCGGGATCACGGGCGTACTCCAGGACCTGTTCGTCCAGGCGGGGCTGCCGGCGGTGTCGTTCTGGGCCGCGGTGCCCCATTACGTCTCCACTCCCCCGAACCCGAAGGCGACGGTGGCACTGCTGAACCGTGTCGAGGAGGTCCTCGATGTGGAGGTGCCGCTGGCGACGTTGCCCGAGCAGGCCGAGGAGTGGGAACGTGCGGTCACCGAGATGACCGAGGACGACGAGGAGATCGCCGATTATGTGCGCGGGCTCGAAGAGCGCGGCGACGCCGAACTCGACGCCGATGACGTGATGGCCAAGATCGACGGGGACGCCCTCGCCGCCGAATTCGAGCGCTACCTCAAGCGTCGCGGACCGGGCGGGGCCGGACGCGGCCAGGGATCGTTCGGGAGCTGAGAGCGAACAGGCCGGCTCTCAGCCGATCCTCTCGATCGACACGACCGGGGTCGTGATTCGCCACGTGCGCACGTCCGGGTCATCGGCGGCCCGGACCCAGAACTGGGCGGATTCGCCGATCCGGCAGGACTTCACGCCCAGGAGCGGGATGTCCTCGGAATCGCGACGCAGCCGACTGACGGCCCATTCGTCACTCTCCGTGCCACCCACCCCCGGCGCCCTGAGCAACGTCATGTCTTCGAAGTCCAGCAGGTAGGTCGATGTGCGGGTCACCACCGTCCACACCCCGGCAGTGGTGTCGGGATCGATTTGCTGAGCGCGTGCCACGGAAGAACTGTACCGATCCCGTTTCCGACCTTCGCGACGACGTCGGGTGGTTCTCCCCGGACTCGTGCTGCCCCGGACTCCTGCTGCCCGGACTCCTGCTGCCCCTGACTTGTTCGGCTAGGGCAGTGCGACGCCGAGCAACGCGTCGACGGCGTGTTCGACCTCCGCGGGGGCCCCGGCCGATCCGCCGATCCCCTCGGCCACATCGCGGCACCACGCGTCGATCGCGGCCAGCGCCTTCGGGGTGTCGAGGTCATCGGCGAGGTGCTGGCGTACGCGCGCGATCACCGGTGCCGCGTCCGGGCCGGTGGGCGCCGACGTCGCGGTGCGCCACCGCTGTAGCCGCTCCTGCGCCTGGTCGAGAACCGCGTCGGTCCACATCCGGTCGGCCCGATAGTGATCGGCGAGCAGGGCGAGCCGGATCGCAGCCGGGTCCACACCGTCGCGGCGCAGGCCGGAGACGAACACGAGATTGCCGCGGCTCTTCGACATCTTCTCGCCGTCGAGACCGACCATCCCGGTGTGTACGTAGTGACGGGCAAAGCGGCGCGAATCGGTCAGCGCCTCGCCGTGGGCGGCGGAGAACTCGTGATGCGGGAAGATGAGGTCGTTGCCACCACCCTGGATGTCGAACTCGACGCCGAGGCGGTTCAGCGCGATCGCCGAGCACTCGATGTGCCAGCCCGGCCGTCCTGGCCCCTGGGGCGAGTCCCAGGACGGCTCACCGGGGCGCGTCGCGCGCCACAGCAAAGCGTCGAGCGGGTCTCGTTTGCCTGCCCGGTCCGGGTCGCCGCCGCGCTCGGCGAAGAACTTCTCCATCGCCGCGCGGTCGTACCCGGACTCGTAGCCGAACTGTTCGGTCGCGTCAGTGCGGAAATACACGTCGGGATACTCGGCATCGTCGACGACGTAGGCCGCCCCGGACGCCAACAGCTTGCCGACCACCTCGACGACCTCGCCGACCGATTCGATGGCGCCGATGTAGTCGCGCGGCGGGAGCACTCGCAGCGCGGTCATGTCGTCGCGGAACAGCTGGGTCTCGCGTGCACCGAGGTCCTGCCAGTCGATGCCGTCGCGTTCGGCCCGCTCGAAGAGCGGATCGTCGACGTCGGTCACATTCTGCACGTAGTGCACGTCGTGTCCGAGGTCACGCAGCACGCGGTTCACCAGATCGAAGGTGACGTAGGTCGCGGCATGCCCCAGGTGGGTCGCGTCGTAGGGGGTGATCCCACAGACGTACATCGTGGCGGTCTCGCCCGGACTGACGGGACGAACCTGTGCGTCGGAGGTGTCATAGAGGCGGAGTGCCGGCCCGGTGCCCGGCACGGCCGGAAGGGCGGGGTCAGGCCAAGACTGCATGGGTCCACTGTATGGCCCGGCTCGCGACGCGGCCCGCGGGGATCGGATGCTCGACCGTGCGACCTTCGGCAGCGGTCAGAAGGGTGGCCACGGAATCGGCCGGTGACCCGGTGGGTGCGGCATCGTCTCGTGCTCGACGAGCTCGCCGGCACGTACGGCCATCGCGAGGATCTCGTCATCGGTGATGTGCCCGGCCAACTCGGCGGTGAGGGGGTGGTCGGCCGAGGTCAGATGTTCGACGAGGCCGCCGAGATCGGCCAGCAGATGTGTGGGGATCGGCTCGCCCGCCCATCCCCACAGGACGGTCCGCAGCTTGTCGTCGGTATGCAGGCAGATCCCGTGGTCGACGCCGTACACCCCGCCGTCGAGGCCTTCCAGGACGTGACCGCCCTTGCGGTCGGCGTTGTTCAGCACGATGTCGAGCACGGCCATCCGTTGTAGCCGCGGGTCGTCGGCGTGCACGAGGACGACCGGCTCACCGAGCCCGTCGAGCGCGCGGAGGATCGCCTTGTAGCCGGTCGGAACGGTGTCGGCGGGACACAGGTCGACCAGGTCGACCCGCGGGATCGGGAGGTCGACGGCCGCTCCCGCTCTCGATGGCGGCTCGTCGTTCTCCGCGGTCACCACCCACCGCTGCACCATTCCCGGTCCCAATGGACCGTCACGGTGGATGGTCGTCGGGATGACCGACCAGCCGAGTGCCTCCGACACCAGAAACGACGACACCTCGCGCCCGGCGAGCGTGCCGTCGGGGAAATCCCACAGCGGCACCTCGCCCCGGACCGGCTTGTAGACACAGCGCACCTCGGTGTCCCCGAGGACGGCGTCGCAGACCAGCGTCGCATTGCTCGCCGACGGGATGCGTCCGATGATGACCAGCTCGCCGGTGCGGAGCGCCTCGACCTCGGCAGCACCGCGATCGTCTCGGCGGTCGCCGGAACCCGACGTCTCGGGCCCGGGCGCGGACGGTTCTCCGACGGTCACATCAGTCCTGCGGGTTCGGACCGGGATCGGTGTCGTCGTCCGGGTCGGTCGGATCCACGTCCAGGTAACCGCCCTCGTCCTGGATCGTCAGGTTCCGGAACACCTCGGGATCGACGAAGTCGAGCGATTTGCTGAGTTCGGCATCGCGTTTGTAGCCGTTGGTCCGCACGCACAGGTGGCCGTCCGGATCGAGTGGTTCGTGGCAGAGCGGGCAGGGCTGCCGGCCGGCCGAGATCACGCGTGAGGAACGGGCGGCGAACTCACGGGCCGCCTCGGTGGTGAGGAACACCCGAACGGCGTCGGGTCCCTCGTCGGTGTCGTCGAGGACGACGCTCTCGTCGAACTCTCCCTCCGTGATCGCCAGCAGCTCCACCACGACGGCCTCGGATTCGGCATCCCAGCCCAGGCCCATCGTGCCGACGCGGAATTCCGCGTCCACCGGCATCACCAGCGGACTGAGGTCGCCGACCTGGTCGCTCTCCGGGGGAATGGCCGTCCCGAATCGACGGTGGATCTCGTCGAGCAGCGCACCGATGCGGTCGGCCAGGATGGCCACCTGCTGCTTCTCCAGCATCACGCTGACGATTCTCGTCTCGTGCACGGCCTGGAGGTAGAACGTTCGGTCGCCCGGCTGGCCGACCGTACCGGCAACGAACCGGTCCGGGGTTCGGAACACGTGTATCGCGCGAGACATCACACCTCCTTGGCTTGTTCGTCCATTATCCGCGTGCGAGGGGGGTGGCCGCAGCCTTGTCGCCACGATCGCGACCGTCGACGCCGGAGGCACCTCCCACCACGGCGTCCTCACCTGCGGCGACCTCGGCGGATCCGTCACGCCGCCCGTCCTTCTCGCGGTGCGGTGGCGGGACCGACAGGACCGCCGTGCTGTTGACGGTGTGCACATACGGGCGGGTGGAGCCGTATCGGATGACGCTGATCGATGCGGGTTCGACGACGATGCGCTGGAACGAATCGAGATGCATGCCCATCGCGTCGGCGATCACCGCCTTGATCACGTCGCCATGCGAACACGCAACCCAGACGCCACTGCCGTCCTCGCCCCCGTGCACCCGGTCGAGATCGCGGATCGCGGCGACGGCCCGCGCCTGGACCGCTGCAAGGCCCTCCCCGCCGGGGAACACGGCGGCCGACGGATGCTGCTGCACGGTCTTCCAGAGCGGCTCCGAGAACAACTCCTTGATGGGCTTGTTCGTCCACTCGCCGTAGTCGACCTCCGCAAGGGCGTCCACCACGAGTTCGGGGACGTCACGCTGGTCATCGGCGCCCAGCACAGCCATCAACGGCGCCACGGTCTGCGCACAGCGATCCAACGGGGAACGCGCGACCGCGGCGATCTCGCCGATGCACACTCCGAGCCGGTCGATCAGGCCCGCGGCCTGCTCTCGCCCCTTGTCGTCGAGTGACACTCCGGGCGTCCGCCCGGCGAGCACCCCCGAGGTGTTGGCCGTGGAACGTCCGTGTCGCACCAGAATCACGGTCATGTCTCAACCATAGGCGTAGCCAACAACATGGATCGCGACGCGACGGTCCGCCGACCTCATGCCCGGTCCACTCACGTGGCGCTGATCACACCCCCGGCGAGGAGGCCCATCACGGTGAGGCCGAGGATCACCCGGTATGCGCCGAACCAGTTCATCGAATGGGCGCTGACGAAGCGCAGCAGCCAGGCGATCGACGCATAACCGATGACGAAGGCGATGAGAGTGGCGACCAGCAGTTGCGATCCGGATGCCTCCATCCCCTCGCCGCTGGGGTCGAAAGCGTCGGGGAGGCTGAACAGTCCCGACGCGGTCACCGCCGGGATGGCGAGCAGGAAGGAGAAACGGAAGGCCGCCTCTCGCTCGAGCCCCAGGAAGAGTCCGGCGCTGGCGGTTGCGCCCGAACGCGAGACCCCGGGGACCAACGCCAGACACTGGGCCAGTCCCATCACCACGCCGTCCCGCAATGTCAGCTGCTCCATCGAGCGTTCCTTGCGTCCGTAGCGCTCGGCGAGCCAGATGACGCCGGCGAACACGATCAGCACGGTCGCGACCAGCCAGAGGTTGCGCCCGGATGTCCGGATCTGGTCCTTGAACAGGAATCCCAGGACACCGATCGGGATGGTCGCGAAGATCACGTACCAGCCGATGCGGTAGTCGAGGCCGCGCTCCTCCTCGTTCGTCAGACCGCGGAACCACGCCGCCACGATCCGCGCGATGTCGCGCGCGAAGTAGACCAGCACGGCGGCTTCGGTCCCGAGCTGGGTGACCGCGGTGAACGAGGCGCCGGCATCCCCGCCGAACATGATCTCCGAGGCGATCCGCAGATGGCCCGACGACGAGATCGGCAGGAACTCGGTGAGACCTTGCAGGGCACCGAGCACGATCGACTGGGCCCACGTCATGGTGTCTGTCACGGCGGCTGATGCTACGTGGAAACCCGCTGCGGCACCGCATCGCCCGCACCGGCGTTTCCCGGCATCCGCCGCAGATCCGACACGAGCCGTCGACCCGACCCCGCGCGTCCCGGATCGGCGTCGTGACGCAAGATGGTGAGATGCACGTGCCGAGATCACCGCGCCGGATCCCCCTGTTCACCGCGGTGCGCAGGCCTGCGCCGATCGCCGCCGGGATCGTCGCGATCGCTGCCGTCGTGCTGGTGTCGGGTTGCGGATCGTCCGGCGACAGTTCGTCCACCCCGAACGTGCCGACCGTCACACCGGCGACCGCCGAGCAGGCCCCGCCCGGTCCGGCTGCCGCGCCGGCCGGCGTGGTGGTGCCGACTCCCGCGAACAGCCGTGGACTGGCGATCGACTCGGGCACCGTCGCGGTGCTCGATCCGGCCGGGACCACCGTCCTGCGTTACGCCACCGACCGCATTTCCGACGCTCCGCGACGATCGACGACACCCCCACTGACCCGCATCGTCGGCAGTGGCGACGGTTCGTTCCTCGGCGTCGGACCGGACGTCATCGCGCGCATCGCCGCCGACGGCGCGGTGACCACCACCCCGATCTCGGCTACCGACCCGACCGCGTTGGCACGCACCGCATCCGGGCAGGTGCTCGTCGGTACCGACGACGGTCGACTGTTGGTCTTCGATCGCGATCTGAAGCCGGGCCGGGTCATCGACAAGTTCATCCGGGTCGATGACATCACCGTCTCCCCACCGGGCGCCGACCTCTCCGACGAACAGGTCGTCGTTCTCGATCGTGCACAGTCCTCGGTCACCCCGGTCACCATCGCCGACGGCGACCTCGGTCCCGCACTGAGGGCGGGCAACGGGGCCACCAACTCCACCGTCGACCGATACGGGCGTGTGCTGGTCGCCAACACGCGCGACGACGAGGTCGTCGGATTCTTCGGATCCCCGCTGGTCATGCGATTCCGGTATCCCGTGCCGGCCGGCCCGTACGCCGTAGACTACGACGACACCCACAACCTGATGTGGGTGTCGACGACGGCGAACAACGAGGTGGTGGCCTATGACCTGTCCGGTGGCGAACCCGTGGCGAAGCATCGGTTCCCGGCCGTCGCCCAACCGGACAGTATCGCCGTCGACGACGGGTCGGGCACCGTGTTCGTCCTCTCGGCCCGGGGCGGACTCCAGATCGCCCCGCCGGATTACATGTTGCGCGGGGTCGCGCCCGTCACACCATCGGGTCCGTGACGATGTCGCCTGACCCCCACACCGACGGCATCGCTGCTCGCCACGGCCGGGCGATATCCCGGTCGGGGCAGCGCCATCCACGTGGCTGGGAGGTCACCTCCGACACCCACGAGTGTGTGCTCCTCACCCTGCCTCCCGATGTCACCCGGGTCACCGCGTCGATGCGCCTGTCCATCGAGGCGGAGTTCGGCGGCTGGGAGCTCAAGCGCGTTCGGCTCTACTCCGACGGCACCCGGAAGGTGTTGCTACGCCGAAAGAAGCCACCGCGGACACGGATCATCCTCGACGATGACAGCGTCAGTTCCGGCTACCCGGACGCAGGGGCCACCGCATGCTGAGTCGGATCAACGCCGCGCTGTACCCGATCCTGCTCCGGCTGATGTTCCGTCTCTCGCCGGAACGCATCCACGGCCTCGCGTTCGGGGCCATCGCATTCGCCGGCCGGAACCCGTTGCTGCGCTACGGCACCGCGAAGGTACTGGCACCCGAGGATCCGCTGCTCCGGCAACGCGTGTTCGGTGTCGACTTCCCCGCTCCCCTCGGCCTGGCGGCCGGGTTCGACAAGAGCGCCTCGGCCGTGAACGCCTGGGGCCAGATCGGATTCGGCTATGCGGAGATCGGGACCATCACCGGAGAGGCTCAGCCCGGCAATCCCACGCCGCGACTGTTCCGCCTGCCCGCGGATCGGGCGCTGATCAATCGGATGGGTTTCAACAATCCCGGCGCCCGCGAAGCCGCACAGCATCTCCGTGCACTGCGACCCGGCCCGAAGAGCGTGCCGATCGGGGCGAACATCGGCAAGACGAAGGTGGTCCCCGTCGAGGAGGCGGTGGACGACTACCGGTTCAGCGCCCGCACCCTCGGGCCCCTCGCCGACTTCGTCGTGGTCAACGTGAGCTCGCCCAACACGCCGGGCCTCCGCGACCTCCAGGCCGTCGACTCATTGCGACCGATCCTGGCGGCGGTGCAGGAAGAGGTCACGGTACCGGTCCTGGTGAAGATCGCTCCCGATCTCGCCGACGCGGACATCGATGCCGTTGCCGATCTCGCCGTCGAACTCGGGCTCGGCGGGATCGTGGCGACCAACACGACCATCGAGCGCAGCGGGCTACAGACCCCTGCCGACGACGTCGCCGCCCTCGGTGCGGGCGGGCTGTCCGGGGCCCCGCTCGCCGACCGGTCACTGACCGTGCTTCGCCGACTCCATGCGCGGGTCGGCGGACGGGTCGCGCTCGTCAGCGTCGGCGGTATCGAGACCGCCGATCAGGCCTGGGAGCGCATCCTGGCCGGCGCCGATCTCCTGCAGGGCTACACCGGATTCATCTACGGCGGACCCTTGTGGGTCAAGGAGATCCACGACGGCATCGCCGAACGGGTGCGAGCCGGCGGCTTCGCGAGCCTGGCCGACGCGGTCGGCAGCGCGGCTTCGTAGTCAGGACACACGGTATTCGCGTGTCCTGACCACGATTCGGCAACTCAGATGTCCTCGGAAGCCTGTTCGTGGGTGCCGACGACGGTGGCCCGCGCGATTGCATGCGAGAACAGGTTGAAGCCGAGGTACGCAGGGGTCGCGCCGTCGGGCAAACCGAGCGACTCGACGTCGACGGCATGCACCACCACAAAGTAGCGATGGGGACCGTGTCCGGGCGGCGGCGCCGCGCCGATGAAGCGCTTCTGTGCCGCGTCGTTGGCCAGCGTGACCGCACCCGAGGGCAGCCCGCTACCGGTGTCGTCACCGGCGCCCGCGGGCAGCGAGGTCACCGAGACCGGGATGTCAGCAACCGCCCAGTGCCAGAAACCCGATGCCGTAGGCGCATCCGGGTCGTACACCGTGACCGCGAAACTCTTGGTCTCCGAGGGGAATCCGGACCAGGTCAGTTGCGGCGACAGATCTTCGCCGCCTGCCCCCATGATCCCGCTCACCTGCTCGTTGCGCAGCGGCCCGCCGTCGGCGATGCTCTCCGACGTCAGGGTGAAGCCGGGCAGTGTCGGTAGCGGGTCGTACGGGTTGAACGCCATCAGAACACCTTTCTCGGGTCAGCGCGGAACAGGTCGAACGCGCATCGGACTCCAGTACATCAACTGTGTAGCAGAAAGTGCTCGAACACCTTGGTTCCGAACACCACCGCGTCGACCGGTACACGTTCGTCGACACCGTGGAACAATGCGGCGAAATCCAGCTCCGGCGGGAGTTGCAATGGCGCGAAGCCGAAGCAACGGACACCGAGCTTGGCGAACGCCTTCGCGTCGGTGCCGCCCGAGAGCATGTACGGAACCGTCATGCCCTGTGGATCATGCGCGAGAATCGCGTCGTTCATCGCGTCGACCAGATGACCGTCGAAGGTCGTCTCATACGAGTCGAGGTGGGTGATCCACTCGCGGGTCACGTTGGGGCCGATGAGCTCGTCGACCTCCTTCTCGAACGCCTCCAGACGCCCGGGCAGCACACGACAGTCGACGACGGCCTCCGCCTTCTGCGGGATCACGTTGGCCTTGTAGCCGGCCTTGAGCATCGTCGGGTTCGCGGTGTCGCGCAGTGTGGCGCCGATGATGCGGGCCAGATTGCCGAGCTTGAACAACGTCGTGTCGAGGTCCGGGGCGTCGGGGCGCAGATCCAGGCCGATCTCGTCGGAGACCGTGGCCAGGAACTGACTCACCGATTCGGTCATCACCAGCGGAAAGGTGTGCCGGCCAAGGCGGGCAACGGCTTCCGCGACTTCGGTGACCGCGTTGTCGGAGTGCAGGAAGGAGCCGTGCCCAGCGGTGGCGTCGGCCGTCAAACGCATCCACGACAGACCCTTCTCGGCGGTCTCGACCAGATAGAGACGCCGCTGCGTACCGTCGGGCCGATCGATGGTGAGGGAGAAACCGCCGACCTCTCCGACCGCCTCGGTGATCCCCTCGAAGAGGTCGGGCCGATTCTCGACCAGCCAGTGTGAACCCCAGGTGCCGCCGGCCTCCTCATCGGCGAGGAAGGCGAAGACGATCTCCCGCGGCGGCACGGTGCCGTCGCGTTTGAATTGACGCGCGAGCGCCAGCGCCATGCCGACCATGTCCTTCATGTCGATCGCACCGCGCCCCCAGATGTAGCCGTCGGAGACGGTCCCGGAGAACGGGTGCACGCTCCAGTCCGCGGGTTCCGCGGGGACCACGTCGAGATGACCGTGCACGAGCAGTGCCCCGCGGTCGGAGTCGACCGGTCCCGGGAGACGCGCGAAGATGTTGCCCCGTCCCGGTCGTCCGGACTCGACGTACTGGGTGGTGTACCCGACCTCCTCGAGGAGTTGCGCTACCCATTTCGCGCATTCCTCTTCGCCTTTGGTGGTATCCGCCTCGCCGGTGTTGGTCGTGTCGAACCGGATGAGACGGCTCACGATGTCGACCACTTCGTCGACCGCACGATCGGGTACAGGCTGGGAAGTCACCCCTCACTCCTACGGGATTTGGGATAGACGGGCAACCTCGGTTAGGGTTATGCCCGCGCTACGAGAGGTCCGAGTGGCGGAATGGCAGACGCGCTAGCTTGAGGTGCTAGTGCCCTATTAACGGGCGTGGGGGTTCAAGTCCCCCCTCGGACACCACCTTCGGGATGACCAGGTCATCTCATCTCGATTCACCCCGGCCACGGCCGGGGTTTTTCTTTTCCCGTCACGAGCAGTACCGATGGTGTGCTGCGCCGACCGTGTGAGAATGCCATTTTCATATTCGGAAACGTCGAGTACGATCACGAAGAATCCATTGTCCGACGATGCCGGAGGAAAAGACCATGCCCAAGGCGCTGGCGCCAGAGATCTCCACCTGGCCCGACAAGGACGCGCAGCTGATCGGCACGAGGTGCGGCGCGTGCGAGTTCACCACGTTCCCCACCCAGGACTACTGCCCCAAATGCAGTTCGGGTGACACCTCGGATGTCCTTCTTCCCCGGACCGGGACTCTGGTGGCCTGGACCGTCCAGGGATTTCCTCCCGGCGCTCCCTACATCGGTCCCACCGGAGACGACTTCGTCCCGTTCGGCGTCGGTTTGGTGCAGCTCGACGACGTGGTGCGGGTGGAGGGCCGGCTCACCGAGAACGACCCGACCAAGTTGCAGTTCGGACAGGCCGTCGAACTGACCATGATCCCGCTCGCCACCGACGACGACGGTGACGAGATCTACACCTTCGCCTTCGCCCCGGCCTGACCCCAGAGAGGAACCCCATGACCAACGACGTAGCCATCATCGGCGTCGGCCTCCATCCCTTCGGTCGCTTCGACAAGACCGCCATGCAGATGGGCGCAGAGGCCATCCAGCTCGCTCTCGGCGATGCCGGTGTCGAGTGGAAGGACATCCAATTCGGCTTCGGCGGAAGCTACGAGATCTCGAACCCGGATGCCGTCACCCGCCTGGTCGGACTGACTGGTATCACCTTCACCAACGTCTTCAACGCCTGCGCCACGTCGGCCAGCGCCATCCAGCAGACCGCCGACACCATCCGCCTCGGCACCTACGACATCGGGATCGCGGTCGGCATGGACAAGCACCCGCGCGGGGCGTTCACCGACAACCCGGCCAAGCTGGCGCTCCCCCAGTGGTACGCGCAGAACGGGCAGTTCCTGACCACCAAGTTCTTCGGGATCAAGGCCAACCGCTACATCCACGACCACAACATCTCGCAGGCCACCCTCGCCGAGGTCGCGGCCAAGAACTTCCGCAACGGCGAGCGGAACCCGAACGCGTTCCGACGCACCCCGATCCCCGCCGACCAGATCCTGAACTCGGCAATGGTCAACTACCCGCTGACGCAGTACATGTTCTGCTCGCCAGACGAGGGCGCGGCGGCGGTGATCATGTGCCGCGGGGACATTGCCCACAAGTTCACCGACAAACCGGTGTTCTTGCGTGCCAGTGAGATCCGCACACGTCGCTACGGCGCCTATGAGGTGCACGCCACCTCAGCGCCGATCGAGGAGGACGTGTCGCCGACGGTCTACGCGGCGCGGGCGGCCTACGAGCGGGCCGGTATCGGGCCCGAGGACGTCGACATCGCCCAGCTGCAGGACACCGACGCCGGTGCCGAGGTCATCCACATGGCCGAGACCGGTCTGTGCAAGGACGGGGAACAGGAGCAGCTGCTCGCCGACGGCGAGACCGAGATCACCGGCTCGATCCCGGTCAACACCGACGGCGGGCTGATCGCCAACGGCGAGCCGATCGGCGCGTCCGGGCTCCGCCAGATGCACGAACTCGTGCGTCAACTGCGCGGGGAAGCCGGCGACCGACAGGTGCCCGGATCACCCAAGGTCGGGTTGGCCCAGGTCTATGGCGCCCCGGGCACCGCCTCGGCGACGATCGTCTCGCTCTGACCGCTCGGCTACGGACAACCCCTCATCGACCTGCCGTGATCGCCGCCATTCCGTTGCGGTACGGCAGGTCGATGTCGTTCGCGTCATAGCTGCGCAGGATCGCGCGGCGGATACGTCTTTGCAGCGACCACTGCGCGTTCGGCTTGGTCTTCAGCGTCATCCGCAGAACCACCATGTCGGGCGCGACCTCCTGGATTCCGAGCATCTCGGGGGTGCCGAGCACGTCGGCGGCCACCGACTCGTCGGCCAGTACCTCGTTGGCGGCCTCCAGCGCGACCTCCTGGGCACGGTCGAGATCCGCGGTCAGCGCGACCGGCACCTCGACCCGCGCCACCGCATACTCCTGGCTCATGTTGCCGACACGGGCGATCTCACCGTTGCGGACATACCAGAGCGTGCCGTCGAGATCACGCACCGTGGTGATGCGCAGACCCACCGACTCGACCTCGCCGATGGCCTCGCCGAGATCGACGATGTCACCGACCCCGTACTGGTCCTCGAGAAGCATGAACACACCGGACACGAAGTCCTTGACCAGGTTCTGCGCGCCAAAACCGATCGCCAGGCCGACGACCCCGGCCGACGCGATGAACGGCGCGATGTTGACGCCGAGGACGCTCAGGATCGACAACACGACCCACACCAGCAGAATGATCGACACCGTCGACTTGAGGACGGAGCCGATCGTCTTGGCCCGCTGGGCCCTACGCTCAGCAACCGCGGGGTTGCGCGCGGCGGCGGGAGTCCGTTCCCGTAGGTGACGTAGCAACGCGGGCTTTCGCTGATCCGAGTTGCCGGCCTCCACCTTGGGCCGCCTGGTGGCCCGATCGATCGCGCGGTGCAGCAGGTAGCGCACGATCAGCGCGATAACGATGTAAGTCACGATGCGGATCGGGGTCTCGATGATCCACTCGCGATTTGTCTCCGTCCATTCGAAGGCCAGGGTTTGAGCTGTCATGGTGACGACCGTACGGATGTGATCGGCCATGTCCAGTCGTGACCGCTGTCAGCCGCTGTGTGGGGCGTGCGGTGCGTCGAATCTCACGATGCGGTCCACAATGGGACGGTGACCCGACTCTTCCTCGATTGCGATACCGGCATCGACGACTCGCTCGCCCTCCTCTATCTCCTCGGCCGCCGCGAAGTCGACCTGGTCGGGATCGTGTCGACGGCGGGCAACGTCCCGGTGGACGTGGTCACCGCCAACAACCTGGCGTGGCTCGAGATGTGCGGACGCACCGACATCCCCGTGCACACCGGGTCGCCGGACCCGCTCACGGCCGAGCTGATGACGACCGAGGACACCCATGGTCCGCTCGGCATCGGGTACGCCGAGCTCCCGCCCGCCACACAGTCGGCCAGTCGGGTCGACGCCGCCAATGCCTGGATCGAAGCGGCCATGGCATACCCCGGCGAACTGATCGGCCTGGTGACCGGCCCGTTGACCTCCCTGGCCACCGCGATCCGGCGGGACCCCGCGCTCCCCACCCGCCTGGCCCGACTTGTGATCATGGGCGGCGCCTTCCATGTGCACGGCAACACCACGCCGACCTCCGAGTGGAACGTCGCGGTGGATCCCGAGGCGGCCGCCGAGGTGTTCGCGGCTTTCGGGCGCGACGATACGGAACCACCCATCGTCTGTCCTCTCGATCTCACCGAGTCGGTGGCGATGACGCCCGATCACCTCGTCCGGCTCGCCGCGACGGCCGGCAGCAGCCCAGTCGAGTACCCCGATCCCACCGACGAGGCCGGCTTGCGGTCGGTCTCCGACAACGCGCTGATCCGGCATCTGATGGACGCGGTGCGCTTCTACCTCGAGTTCCATCACGCCCACGACGAGGGCTACATCGCACATCTCCACGATCCGTTCGCGGCCATGGTCGCACTGGCGCCCGACATCGTGACCACGATCCCCGCGCGTGTCGACATCGAGCTGGTCGGTCGTCACACGCGCGGGATGACCGTCGCAGACGAACGGTCGATGACCGGGGAACCCAACGCACGGATCGCCATCGCGACCGACATCGACGCCGTGTTCGACGATCTGATCGACACGATCGGCACCTTTGCGAGATCGTTTGCACCATCGGACAATTCGGGCAGCGGGATGGTCGCCAGAACGTAGAACGCCTGCGTGCCGGATACCGCAGGCGTAGCGTCGAGCTGTGACCAGACTCGGCTACCAGATCCCCAATTTCACCTATCCCGATGTCACCGCGGATCGCCTCTTCCCCACCGTCGTCGCCCAGGCTGTCGAGGCCGAAGACTCCGGATTCGACACCGTGCTGGTGATGGATCACTTCTACCAGCTCCCCATCCTCGGCACTCCTGACGAACCGATGATCGAGTGCTACACCCTGCTCTCGGCTCTCGCCCAGCACACGTCGAGGGTCAGGTTGTCGGCTCTCGTGACGGGCAACACCTATCGCAACCCGACACTCCTCGCCAAGACCGTCACGGCGTTGGACGTGGTCTCTGGCGGGCGTGCCCAACTGGGCATCGGTGCGGGTTGGTTCGAACTCGAGCACGACGCACTGGGCTACGAGTTCGGCACCTTCACCGATCGATTCGAGAAACTAGAAGAATCGCTGCAGATCGTCCTGGGCATGCTCGAAGGGAACAAGCCGACCCTCGACGGCACCCGGTACCGAGTGCGTGAGGCGCTCAACGTGCCTGCGCCGCTGTCGAAGATCCCCGTCATGATCGGTGGCGGCGGCGAGCGCAAGACACTGCGCATGGTCGCCCAGTACGCCGACGAATCGAATCTCATCTGCGCGGTCGAGGACATCGGTCGCAAACTGGAAGCTCTTGCCGGGCACTGTGACCGCCTGGGCCGCAATCGCTCCGAGATCACGGTGAGCTTGCAGACCTCGGCGTGTATCGCACCGACCCACGACGAGGCCGTCGCCGAGTTCGAGTCGTATCTCAAGCGCAATCCCGCTGCGGAAGTGCGTCGGACGAACACCATCGTGGGCGACCCGGACGAGGTGGGTGCGCGGTTCTCAGACCTCCTCGCGACCGGCGTGGACGGCATCACCGTCAACGCTCCTGCCAACGGCCATGTGCCGGGGCGGGTCTCGTTGTTGGGCTCGACCCTGGCCCCGCTGATCGGCGGCTAGTTCAGCTGGACGTCGCCTCGTACATGGTGATGCGGACCTCGGTCGTGTCGGCGAACCGCTCGGCGTGGGTCACCGGAACCCGTCCCGGCCCGAAGCCGCGTCGCCCGCGAGATCGCCGAGGGGTGCCTGGCCCGATATCGCCCCGACCAGCCCGCGGTCGTCGACGATCGCACGAACGATCTCCCCGGACCGGATGGCCACGTTGGAGAGCAGCGTCGAGGTGAGCCCGTGCGTGTGCTCGGAGTTCCCCTGCACGAAGATCCGCCCGGTGATGTCATCGGCGGTCTCCACGCGATAGAGGCGATCGAGAACGGGACGCCCGTGCCGATCCTCCCGACAGTGAGCGGCCAGATCGCCGACCATCTCCGACAACGTTGTCGGCTCGAAACCCGTGGCGAAGACGACGGCATCACAGTCGAGGACGGTCTCGGCCCCGGTGAGTCGGTTGGCGATTCGGACCCGTGCGGCGTCCTCGGTCTCGGTGAGCTCGACGACCTCCGATGTGCCGTGGACGAACATCCGTCGCTCGCCGCTCACACGCTCGGTGTATTCGCGTCGATAGAGATCTTCGATCAGGACCCGATCCACCGCAGAGTAGTTGGTACTGCGGTGGTACTGCATCAGACGGTCACGCCATGCCGCGTTCGCGGAGAAGTACTCGTCGACCGCCTCGGGATCGAAGATCCGGTTCGCATACGGACTGTCATCGGCCGGCGTGTAACCGTACTTGGCGAAGACCCCATGGACTTCCGCGTCGGTCTCGTCGTGCAGATACCCCGCGACCTCGGCCGCGCTCTGGCCGGCACCGACCACCACGAAGCGGCCATTGGGCCGGCTCGGCAGTTCGGCGAAATGCGCCAGCATCCGATGATTGTGGAATACACGGGGTCCCGAAGTGACACCTGCGGGCAGCTTCGCACGTAGTCCGCCGCCGAGGACCACGTTCCGGGCCTGGATCACCCCGTGCGCCGGCGAGACCACCTCGAAGTGATCATCCGACCAGCGAACAGCCTTGACCTCCGCCGAGTATTCGACCGGGATGTCGACGCGATCCGCCGCCCACCCGAGGTAGTCGTGGAACTCGGCCCTCAGCGGGAAGAAGTCCTGCCGGTTGATGAAGTGGGTCAGGCGTCCGCGCTCGGCGAGATAGTTGAGAAAGGTGTAAGCGCTGCGGATATTGCGTTGCGTCACCAGGTCTTTCAGAAAGGAGACCTGCATTGTCGTACCCGGCAGGAGCATGCCCGAATGCCACCCGAAGGCGTCCTTCTTCTCGAAGAAGCGCGCGGTCACCCGCTCGTGCGACCCGGCGGAAAGATTGTGCTCCTCGATCGCGATGGCCAGGGCGAGATTTGACGGTCCGAACCCGATGC
This sequence comes from Gordonia sp. DT218, assembly GCF_049847105.1. Classification (NCBI taxonomy): domain Bacteria; kingdom Bacillati; phylum Actinomycetota; class Actinomycetes; order Mycobacteriales; family Gordoniaceae; genus Gordonia; species Gordonia sp. DT218. Next base: position 175,103 of record NZ_JBNCNS010000007.1, read on the forward strand.
CGACCACATCGACCAACGGGGAATGATCACTGGACAAGCCTTGCTCCTCTGCGTCGTTCTGTGACGGTGCCTCATTCGGTGACCGATGTCCCGACCCGGCCGATCGCGCCCGTGGCCCACGACGCGCCGCCTCAGGGACACCACGTCCTACTCACCCCATCGTCCGGGCACCAAGCGACCCGTTGGGCGCGGCCACACGACCGACAAAAGGTAAGACTATCCTAACCTGAAGAAAGCGATTGAATCGCCCTCACTCGCCGGAGCCGTGCCCGTCGGCCGATCCCAGCGGAGATGCCCGACGGGTCGTCGGGTCGTGTGGACCAGCACCGGGCCGACCATGATCGAGGTCACGAGCGCCACCAGGATCACGCGCAGGTAGATCGTGTCGTCGAACACCTGGAGGTTGAGTCCCGACGTCGCCACCACGACCCCGATGACACCAGGTGCGACGGTCTCCCGCGACCGGACGCCGATCCGATCATCCTGCAGCACATGCTGTCCGGTATCAACAGCCATATCGTGCTGGACCTCGGCATCGTCCTGTGCCGTCCTCGCACAGCATCAGATCTTCTCGCTGAACGAGGCGATCGAGGCTCTTGGCGACAGCGCCTGGCGATTCGCCACGCTACTGGCACTGGAGCCGGGCTTCGTGCGACGAGCGACCATCGCGGCACGCGATCTACAGGTGACCCGTCAGTCGGCTCTCGTCTTCGATATCGTCGCCGACGCGAATCCGCGCGGAACTCGGCTGAATCCGGACCGGGCGCCTGGGCTCAGGACGTCCTGCGGCCGTCGAACGCCTCGACGATCCGCTGCGCGGCGAGTGCCGGCGTCAGATCGCCCGACCGAACCTGCTGTTCGACATCGGCGCGGATGCTCTTGACTTCCGGACTCTCACCGAGCCGGGAGAGGACGGTGTCGCGCACCATCGCCCACGTCCAGTCGATCTGCTGCTGATTGCGCCGGGCCGCGAACTGGCCGGCGTCGGTGAGCGTGTGCTTGTGGCGGAGCACCGCGTCCCAGTACTCGGCGACGCCGGTGTTCTCGATCGCACTCATCGTCTGCACCGGCGGCATCCACACGGCGTCGTGTGGATAGATCAGCCGCAGCGCGTTCTTGAGTTCGCGCGCCGCTCCCTTGGCCTCGGTGAGGTGCTTCCCGTCGGCCTTGTTGACCACCACCACATCGGCGAGTTCCAGAACGCCCTTCTTGATGCCCTGCAACGAATCCCCGGTACGGGCGAGGGTTAGGAACGTGAAGGTGTCGACCATGTTCGCGACCGTCACCTCGGACTGGCCGACGCCGACCGTCTCCACGAGGACCACGTCGAATCCGGCGGCCTCGAGCAGCACGATGCTCTCGCGGGTTGCCTTGGCCACCCCGCCGAGGGTCCCCGAGGTCGGCGACGGACGGATGTAGGCATCCTTCGACATCGAGAGTCGCCCCATCCGGGTCTTGTCGCCCAGGATGGAGCCGCCGGTTCGCGTCGACGACGGATCCACCGCGAGCACGGCGACCTTGTGGCCCTGCTCGATCAGGTACATCCCGAGTGCCTCGATGGTGGTCGACTTCCCCACCCCGGGCACGCCGGTGATCCCGACCCGGAACGAGTTCCCCGCGTGCGGGGTCAGCCGCAGCAGCAACTCCTGTGCGGCCGCGCGATGATCCGGCCGCGCCGATTCCACGAGTGTGATGGCCCGGGCGAGGTCGGACCGCCGATCGGCCCGAACGGCCGCGGCGAGGGCGTCCACGTCGATCGGACGCCGCGACGCCGTGGCCGCGCCGGCATCGTGATCGCCCATCACTCGCCGGCGACGCCGGTCAGCTGGTGGCCGAGGCCGACGGCCAACTTGCTCACCAATTCCACTGCGGAGTCGGCGATCACGGTTCCGGGCGGGAAGATCGCTGCGGCGCCCGCCTCATGCAGCTCGGCGAAGTCGTCCGGAGGGATGACGCCGCCGACCACGATCATGATGTCGGGACGGCCGACATCTTCGAGCGCCTGTCGCAGCGCGGGCACCAACGTCAGGTGACCCGCAGCCAGCGAGGACACGCCGACGACGTGTACGTCGTTGTCCGCGGCCTGCGCGGCGACCTCCTCCGGCGTGGCGAACAAGGGGCCCACGTCGACGTCGAATCCCAGATCGGCGAAGGCGGTCGCGATCACCTTTTGTCCCCGGTCGTGACCGTCCTGCCCCATCTTCGCCACGAGTACGCGCGGGCGACGGCCCTCGGCCTCACCGAACTGCCGGACGATCTCGATCGCCGCGTCGACGTTGCTCACCTCGCCCGCCTCATGTCGGTACACCCCGCTGATGGTCTTGATCTCTGCCTGGTGGCGACCATAGACCTTTTCCATTGCGTCGGAGATCTCGCCGACGGTGGCCTGGTGGCGAGCCGCCTCGATGGCCAGCGCCATCAGATTGTTCTCGAGGCCACCCTGGTCCGAGGCGGCTGCGCGGGTCAGGTCGGCGAGTGCGGCCTGCGCGGCCGACTCGTCACGCTCGGCGCGCAATCGCTTCAGCTTCTCCAGCTGCTCGGTGCGCACCTTGGAGTTCTCGACCTTGAGGACCTCGATCTCCTCGTCGACGTCGACCTGGTATTTGTTCACACCCACGAGAGGCTGCTGGCCGGAGTCGATCCGGGCCTGCGTGCGAGCCGCGGCCTCCTCGATGCGCAGCTTCGGCAGTCCCTCGTTGATCGCCTGCGTCATGCCGCCGGCCTCTTCGACCTCGGCGATGTGCGCCCGGGCCTTCTCCGCGAGCTGATGCGTCAGCCATTCGACGTAATTCGAGCCGGCCCACGGATCGATCGGGCGCGTGGTGCCCGACTCCTGCTGAAGGAGCAGCTGCGTGTTGCGGGCGATGCGGGCCGAGAAGTCCGTCGGCAGCGCGATCGCCTCGTCGAGGGCGTTGGTGTGCAGCGACTGCGTGTGTCCTTGTGTGGCCGCCATCGCCTCGACACAGGTGCGTGCAACGTTGTTGAAGACGTCCTGGGCGGTCAGGGACCATCCGGAGGTTTGCGAATGTGTGCGCAGTGACAACGATTTGGCATTCGTCGGCTCGAACTGTGCGACGAGCTCGCTCCACAGCAGCCGCGCGGCGCGCAGCTTGGCGACCTCCATGAAGAAGTTCATGCCGATGCCCCAGAAGAACGAGAGTCGGGGCGCGAACTTGTCGATGTCGAGACCCGCGTCCAGCCCGGCCCGGATGTACTCGACACCGTCGGCCAGCGTGTACGCCAATTCCAGGTCGGCGGTCGCCCCGGCCTCCTGGATGTGATAGCCGGAGATCGAGATCGAGTTGAACTTCGGCATCTTCTGACTGGTGTACTCGAAGATGTTGGAGATGATCCGCATCGACGGCTTCGGCGGATAGATGTAGGTGTTGCGGACCATGAACTCTTTGAGGATGTCGTTCTGGATGGTCCCGGCGAGCTTCTCCGGCGGCACCCCCTGCTCCTCCGCCGCCACCACGTACAGCGCCAGAATCGGCAGCACCGCACCGTTCATGGTCATCGACACCGAGACCGACCCGAGGTCGATGCCGTCGAAGAGTTGCCGCATGTCGAGGATCGAGTCGATGGCGACACCGGCCATCCCGACGTCGCCTGCCACCCGCGGGTGATCGGAGTCATAGCCGCGGTGGGTGGCGAGGTCGAAGGCCACCGACAGGCCCTTCTGTCCGGCCGCGAGGTTACGGCGGTAGAAGGCGTTCGACTCGGCGGCGGTCGAGAACCCCGCGTACTGCCGGATGGTCCACGGCTGGTTGACGTACATCGTCGGGTAGGGCCCGCGGATGAACGGCGCCTCGCCGGGAATGGAATCCAGCGGATACGGGTGGTCACCCTCGGTGGCGATGGCGTCGCGGTCCGCGCGGGTGTAGATCGGCCGGACCCCGATCTGTTCCGGTGTGCTCCACGTGATCTCGTCGGCGGTCTGCCCCTGGGCCTTCGCCAGCCGGTCGATGGCGGCGTCGGCCGTCGGGGATTCAGCCGTCGGGGATTCAGCAGGGCCGGATCCGACGGCGGCTCCTGTGACCAGTTCGACGTCGGCGAAACTTGGGATCTCCCCGAAGGTGTCCGCAGGCGAACTGGTCGGGCTCGGTTCGGTCTGGGTCATGATGTCGCTCCCGCCGGTTCTTGGGTCAGCTGGTCGAGAAGATCGCGGAGGACCGCCACCGCGTCGATACCGACCCGCAGCGACCCGTCCGGCCGATCGTCTCCGTCGGGCCATTCCTTCTCGGGCCCGGCCAGGAGTACCGTGCGCAGACCGGCGGCGCGCGCAGCCTGCAGCGCCGCGGCGCCGTCGTCGGCATACCGCTGCTTGGTCCCGCAGATCACTGCGATCGATGCGTCCGCATCCGCCACCGCCACCGCGATACCGTCGGTGGTCAGGGGGCCTGGGTTCACCACCGAGATACCCCCTGCGGCAAGAAGGTTCGCGGTGAACGTGGTCCGGCCGTTGTGCTCCGCCACGGATCCGAGCGGTAGCAGCAGAACGGTGGGGCGCCGGCCGGTGTCGGCGAGGACGGCGTCGGATCGATCGCGCAGTTCCTCGAAGGAGCGCCCGACCCGCGCGAGTCGCGGTGCCCCGAGCGGTACGTCGGTCGCATCGGCGATCCCCGAGCCCAGGGGCTTCTCGTCAAGATTCGGGAATTCGTTGACACCGGTCACGGAGGTCCGGCGATGGGCCACCGAATCGTCACGATTCGCCAGCGAGGCGCCCACCCGGTCGGCGATCCAGCCGGAGTCGAGGGCGGCGCGGTACCCGCCCGCCGATTCGATCTGACCGAAGACGGTCCAGGCATTCGACGCGAGGTCGTCGGTGAGTGACTCGACGAACCAGGAGCCGCCGGCCGGATCGAGCACGCGGCCGATGTTGGATTCCTCGAGCAGCAGCAGCTGCGTGTTGCGCGCGATGCGACGGGAGAACGACGCACTCGAGGTGCGGTTGTCGAGTGGGATCGCGGCGTCGAATCCGAGGGCCGTGACCTGGTCGGCACCACCGACGCCCGCCCCGAACGAGGCGATCGTGGTGCGCAGCATGTTGACCCAGGGGTCACGCTGACTCTGCATCGCCAGATCGGTGACGCCGTGGGTGATCGCGGCCCCGGCCTCCGGCGCGCCGACCACCTCGGCCACCCGGGCCCAGACCTTGCGCAGCGCACGGAACTTGGCGATGGTCGCGAACTGATCGTCTCCGGCGGACACCGCAAAGGTGATCTGGCGCAGCGCATCCGCCGACGACAGACCGGCCTGGGTGAGGTCACGCAGGTGTGTGACGGCGGCCGCGATCTGCAGCGCGAGCTCAAGTCCGTTGTCGGCCCCGGCGGTGGCGAAATCGGTGCCGTCGACGCGGAATGTCCGAACACCGGCGGGCACATCAGCGGCCAGCGAGGTCGCCTCCGCGGCATCCACTGTCGCGCGACCCGAGAAGGCCGCGGTCAACGGGGACAGACCGAGGGAGGTGATGGTCGAGGCCGTCGGCGCGATGGACTCGGGTGCCGCTGCGGCTGTCGCACAGACCGTCAGGAGTGCGCGCGCGGCGGCGATGCCCTCGGCTCCCGCGTCGAGGGTCACCGGGATCAGATCGAGATAGATGCCGTCGAGGACGGCGGTCAGGTCGTCGGCCGAGATGCCGGCGCCGACGTGCAACCACAGGCCGCTCGTGCCCTTGGACAGGGCATCGAGTGCGGACTGATTGACGTCGGCGGCCGGTGTCGAGTCGTCACCGAATCGCTCGGTCACCCGCCAGCCCATGATGACGTCGCGATCGGGATCGGCACCCCGAACATACGGGAATCCGCCGGGCAGGCCGGATTCCGCGTTCTCATCCCTGCGTGTGTACAGCGGACGGATACGGAGTCCGTCGAGAGTGGTGGTGGACAAGAGCTCTTCGGCCGAGGCAGGCAATTCCTCGACAGTGGACCGCCGGGACTTCGCCAAGACGGCGGCAGCGGCTTCCGACCAGGCCCGATAGGCCTCGTCGAGCGATCGGTCGGACCGATCGGATTTCGACGCAGTGGTCTGCGGCATGGGGCGTGACACCTCCGTGTTGCTCGGGTCGAGCGCGTACCCGACTTTAGCCGAACGCTCGCTCGGCTCTCACATCGAGGGCCGATCGTGACACATCGCACGGGTCGCGCCCGCGTAGTATTGCGCGGTGCCCACCGAGTCCTCGACGGTCCCCGACGAAACGTCGGGATCCCGGATCACCGAACCCGGGGCGACGAGCACGTTCCGTCCCGTTCGGCGCGGTGTCGATGCCCGTGTGATCCGCCGGGCGCTGCTGTTGACCACGGTCGTCGCCGTAGTCCTGATGGGCTCCTATCTGATCCCGATGCCATCGGTGGCGAGCGTGCGGACCTGGGGTGAGAATCTGGGTCCGGCGTTCGCCTGGGCCTTCTTCGCCGCGTACGCAGTGGTGACGCTCGCACCGTTCCCACGGTCGACATTCACCGTGATGTCCGGGATCTTCTTCGGTCCGGTCGTCGGGTTCACGGGGGCGATGATCGCTTCGACGGTGGCCGCGATCGTCGCCTTCTGGTTCGTACGCACGATCGGACGCGAACGTGTGCGGCCGTACCTGAAGAAGCCGGTGGTCCGCGCCGTGGAGTACCGGCTGAGCCGGCGGGGCTGGCTCGCGGTCGGCTCGCTGCGTCTCATCGCGGCCTGTCCGTTCTCGGTGGCGAACTACTGCTCGGCGCTCTCCTCGGTACGGTTCGCCCCGTACCTCGTGGCTACCGTGATCGGCATGGCGCCCGGGACTGCGGCGGTGGTCTTTCTCGGCGACGCCATGACCGGGCAGCGCGATCCACTCCTGCTACTGCTCAGCGCATGCTTTTTCGCCGTCGGCATCATCGGCCTCGTCCTCGACGCCCGTCTGCCGGTCAGCAGCTCCCGAGAAATGATCGAGACAAGCAAGTACCCTTGATCTCACCCGATCAAGGGTTCAGCCCTGACATCTTTCGTAAAGCCAGAGGACTTGATCTCTACCTATCAAGCAATTAGACTTGATGGTCGGAGGTGTTTCGATGTTTGTACTCACAGTCGATCAACGAGACAGTCGACGCGACATCGATCGAGTGGACGGCCTCCTCGACGTCATGTCGGACGCGGATCTCATCCGACCCTTCGAGCGGACCGCCGGGGACGAGGTGCAGGCCGTCGCCGACGACGCCGCGGTCGTCGCGCGGCTCGCGGTGGTCTTGGCCGCCGATGGTCACTGGAGCGTCGGGATCGGGGTGGGACCGGTGGCACTGCCACTCCCCTCCTCCACACGTGCAGGTCGAGGGCCCGCGTTCGAATATGCGCGGGAAGCCGTGGACTCCGCCAAGGCCCAGCGGATCCCCCTCTCCATCCGGGGTACGGATGACACCTGGACCCGTCATGCCCAGACTGCCGGGCGCCTGCTGGCCGACGTCGTCTCCGCACGCAGCAAAGCCGGCGCCGAAGCCGTCCAGGTGATGCACACCGGCGTGACCCAGGCCGACGGGGCGGCCCGCCTCGGCATCACGCCGCAAGCAATGTCCCAGCGTCTGCGAAGTGCCCGCTGGGACATCGAAGAGGACGCCCATCTCTTACTGACCGAACTCCTCAGGAGGGCAGACATGACCGACAGCTCGGGCGGGACCGCGTGACCGCCGCCGCCATCGCCGTGTTCGTCGCGGCCGCGCTGATCCCGATCCTCCCCGCAGTTCTCCGGAGCCGAGACATCGGCGGCGTCACCAGTCGGCCTCGAGCGGCGATGCTGCTCGACGGCGTCACCGCCGGCACGATGATCGCGCTCGCGGGAACCACCGCGATCATCGCGACGACGACCGGCCCGGCGCGGGGGGCGGGACTGGTGATCGCCACCTGCGCCGCGATGGCCGTCGCGGTCGGCGGCGGTGGCTTCATGGTGCGCATCGTCCTGTGGACCGGTGGGGTGAGCCCACATCGCAAGTCCGGTGAGAACACCGACTCCCCACCCGACGGCGCGCCCGAGTCCGGACCGCTGCGAGGCGGCCGGGTCATCGGCTACCTGGAACGAGCAACCGTCGCCGCCACACTCCTCGCCGGATGGCCCGAAGGACTCGCCGTGATCCTCGCCGTCAAGAGCCTTGCCCGCTTTCCCGAACTCCGCGCCCCGCACGCCAGCGAGCAGTTCATCATGGGAACGTTCGCCTCGGTCCTGTGGGCGGCGTCGATGTCCGGGGTCTGCTACCTCGTCGTCCACTGACACGTCCGCCGCACATCGGATCGGGCTCTCTACTACGCCGGACCCTCTACTACTCAGAAGGACCTGGCCGCGTCTCCTCCGCGGCGTCTCCCCCCGGCGCATCCGTCGGCACCTCATACGACAGTTCGCGGGCGACCCGCGACGTCACCTCCGGGGAGACCGGTTTCCGGGCGACCGCCTCGGCCTCGGCGACCGCCTGTGCCACCTTGGGATCCGAGGCCAGCGAGAACCAATCCTCGGTCTCGGACTCGTCGACGGCGCTCGGCTCGTCGTCGCTCGGCGGTTCGTAACGGAACACCCCGTCGTCGCCCTGCACGCCGAAGGACTTCGCGAAACCCTGGAGTGCCGAACCGAAATCGGACGGGATGACCCACACCTTGCTCCCCTCGCCCTTGGCCATCTCCGGGAGCTGTTGGAGATACTGATAAGCCAGCAGTTCCGGGGTCGGTTTACTCGCCTTGATCGCCGCGAATGTCTTCTCGATCGCCTTGGCCTCACCCTGGGCGTTCAGGTATGCCGCGGCGCGGTCACCTTGGGCCCGCATTATCCGTGACTGCCGCTCGCCCTCGGCCCCCAGGATCGCCGCTTGCTTGGCACCCTCGGCCGCCAGGATCTGACTCTGCTTGTTGCCCTCCGCGGTCTTGATCGACGACTCGCGTTGGCCTTCCGCGGCGAGGATGGTCGCCCGCTTCTCGCGGTCGGCCTTCATCTGCTTCTCCATCGATTCCTGGATCGATGGCGGCGGCATGATGCTCTTCAGCTCGACCCGCGCAACCCGCAGGCCCCAGCGTCCGGTGGCCTCGTCGAGAACGCCGCGCAGCTGACCGTTGATGGAATCTCGCGACGTCAACGTCTCCTCGAGAGTCATCCCACCGACGACGTTCCGCAGAGTCGTGATGGTCAGCTGTTCGACGCCGACGATGTAGTCGTTGATCTCATAGACCGCCGACCGCGGATTGGTCACCTGAAAGTAGACGACGGTGTCGATGGACAACGTGAGATTGTCCTTGGTGATCACCGGTTGCGGTGGGAACGACACCACCCGCTCGCGGATGTCGACGCGGGCACGGATCCGGTCGACGAACGGCAGCAACAGCGTCAGCTGGCCAGACACCGTGCGGGTGTAGCGGCCGAGCCTCTCGATGACGGCGGCCTCCGCCTGCGGGATGATGGCCACGGATTTCACCAGCACCACCACGACCAGCAGGACCACCAGGACCAGCACGATCAATCCGGCATACTCCATGATTACGTCATCCCTTCCACACGACCGCGGTGGCACCATCGATCTGCACCACGGTCACCTCGATGCCCGGTTCGATCACCTCGCCCGGATTGAGTGAACGCGCAGACCACACGTCCCCGCCGATCTTTACGCGGCCGTCGTGCTCGTCCACGCGCGCGGTGACCAGCGCGTGTCGGCCTTCGAGAGCCTCCGTGTTGGTCAGGACCGGCGGCCGACTGAGCATGTGTCGGCGCGCGACCGGTCGAGCAACTGCCAGCAAGAGCACGGACACCACCGAGAACGTGACCGCATCGACCCACAGCGGGGGATCGAACACGAGGTCCACGCCCGCCGCGGCCAGCGCCCCACCTCCGAGCATGAGCAGCACCAGGTCGCCGACGAACATCTCGGCGATCACCAGGAGAATCGCGGCAACCAACCACAGCAGTGCGGTCATGACTCCAGTGTGCCAGAGATCACGAAACCGGCCGTCGACCGAAACGGCAGGGCGCCAAGGTCTCAGGCGTCGTCGGCGGCCGCCGTGACGAAATCGATCAGTTCTTCCACGGACCTGAGGAGATCCACCTCGAGGTCGCGGAAGTCACGTGCCCCGGCCAGGACCCGCCGCCAGCCGTCCTGAGGTGTACCCCAACGCAACTCGCGACATACGCCGGTCTTCCAATCGGTTCCGCGGGGAATCTGCGGCCACGCCTTGATCCCGACCGACGCGGGTTTCACCGCCTCCCACACATCGATGTACGGATGTCCGCAGACCAGGACGTGCTCCCCCACCGATCCGGTCAGTCGCATCTCCTTGGACCCGGCGACCAGGTGGTCGACGAGGACGCCGGCCCGCCGATGCGCAGCGGGCCCGAACGCGTCGAGCGTCGCGGCCAGGTTGTCCAGCCCGTCGAGACTCTCCACCACCACGCCCTCGGCCCGCAGGTCGGCGCCCCAGACACGTTCGACGAGGGTCGCGTCGTGCACCCCCTCGACGAAGATCCGGCTCGCCCGCGCGGTCCGGGCACGCGCCGCGGGTACGACACGGGATCCGGACGCGGTGGTGGTGCGGGCCTGGGGGCCGCGGGTCCGCGGTCGAACCAGGGTCACCGGTTTCCCGTCGATCAGGAACGCCGCCGGGTGCATGAGGAAAACGCGAGTCGCACCGCGCCGGTCCTCCAGCCGGACCAGGTCGCCCGAGTAACTCTTCTCCAACCCGACGACCGCGCCACAGAAACCGGTGGCCCCATCCTCGACGACGAGGTCCCGCTCGGCGGCCACCTCGGGAGCACGCGGTGTGGTTTTCCGCGGACTCGCCAACACATCACGTCCATAACGGTCATCGGTCACGGAGAGCCACCGTAGGACGTCGACCGCGCCAACCATGCGAGCCACGCCGGGTTTCCCGGTATCCGGCCACTCGCCTATCGTGGAAAACCTATGACCAGCATCGACCTCTACGTCTCCGGCCCACCCGCGTGGCCGGGCTGTGCGCTGGGCGCATGGGCCGCAGCCTGGCTCGGCGGCCGTTGTGCCCCGGATGATGTGATCGACACCATGTCCGAGTTCGCCGGCCGACACCTCGTCGTCGACCCCGATGCGATCGTGGACGTCGCAGGCGACCGGGACGCACGCCTGGGCCTGCTGACAGTCCTCCGCCGGGCCCGGCAGATCGAGGTCCGGCTACCGACATCAGGTGCCCCGCAGGGTCTTCCACCGGACCCCGCCACCACCGCAGCGCTCGCGGCAGGCGAGATCCTGCTCATCCACGGCGATGTCGCGCCGTCATCGACCATCGGGCTGATCCCCACGCTTGACGGGGACACCTGTCACTGGACGGTCCATCGCTTTGGCGGTGAGGTGGCAATCTCCCCGCCCGAGTCGCTCGGGCAGGTCGAATATGATCTGCGCGAGGCGATCCGGGAGACAGCGACGATCATCGGCGGTCTCGGGAGCGGGGGTTCCCGGTCCGGCGGTTCCGAGTTGCGGACCACACTGGCCGCCCTCACCGGCCGACATCAGGTGATCCTGCCACCGCATGACGACATCCGGGCCACGCGTGTGATCGACTCCGCCGCCCAGGTCGAGGCGATCATCACCTTGGCGGGCGCGCACGCCCCCACATTCGGCGTGACCGCGCGCCACGTCGAGACCGGGGACGCCCGCCTCCGACGCCTGGCGGGCCTCACGCGAGCGGCCCGGGCGGCGGCCGTCAACCGGGTCATCGTCGAGCACCTGCCGGCCGATCGCTGACGCCGCAACCCTACGCACAGATCCCGGTCTTCCCCGTGAGCTCGGCCACCGTCGGCGCCCGCCGGAAGTACCTGCCGGACGCACCCGACAGCAGCGGAATCTGCGCCACCGCGACTGCGCCACCGCACTGCGCCACCGCGACTGCGCCACCGCACTGTGGCAGCGATCAGTCGGAAACCGGACGCGGACGGGCGACCGGGACGCAGCAGTCCGGACGGCAGATCCGTCCGTTGTCGCCGCAGCCCATCGCGGTCGGATCGCCGTGGCCGTCGACATACCGCTCGACGAGATCGGCGATCATCTCGACGAACCGACGATCGGTTCCGACAGTGTCGGCCCGGACGTAGTCGAGGCCGAGTCGCCCGGCCACCTCGGCGGCCTCGTTGTCGAGGTCCCAGATCACCTCGAGATGATCGGAGATGAACCCGACCGGGACCACGACCACCTGCCGAACACCTTGTTCGGCAATGGTTTCCAGGTGATCGCAGACGTCGGGTTCGAGCCACGGAACCTGCGGCGGGCCCGATCGCGACTGCCAGACCTGGTCGAAGTCCCGACAACCGACGGCGTCGGCCACCGCCGACGATGCCGCGTACACCTGAGCCGAATACCGGCCACCGCCCTCGGCGGCCGGGCCGGCGGCGCGGTCCGCCGACACCGGGACCGAATGCGCGGTGAACACCAGACGCGGCTCCACGTCGCCGGGTGGCAACTGTGCCCGTGCCCGGCGGACCGCGTCGGCACCCGCGGCGACCACCGCCGGTTCGTCCCAGTACTGCGGCAGTTTCCGCAACACGACCGGATCCTGTGCACTGGCCGGCTCCGACGCGGCCAGCGCGTCGATGGCCCGGGCGATGTCCTCGTGATACTGACGACAGCCCGAATAGCCGGCCCAGGCCGAGGTCGGGAACACGATTATCCGCCGGTGCCCCTCGCGGTACATCCGCGCGAGGGTGTCCTCGACCAGCGGATGCCAGTTGCGATTGCCGAAGTAGACCGGCAGTTCGACACCGCGGCCGGTGAGCGCAGACCGCAGCGCACCGATCATCTCGGTGTTCAGCCGATTGATCGGTGAGACGCCGCCGAAGTGGAGATAATGTTCCGCCACCGCCTCGAGGCGCTCACGAGGAATGCCCCGGCCACGAGTGACGTTCTCCAGGAACGGGATCACGTCGTCGGGCCCGTCCGGTCCACCGAAGCTCAGGAACAGGACCGCGTCGAAGCGCGTCGGGGCGAGCGCACCGGTGGGCGATGATTGCGCGGACGCGTCCACTAGCCGGCGAAGTTCTCCGGGAACCAGGTGTTGTGGCTCGCACCCCCGTCGACATACACGATCGAACCGGTGGTGCCGGGCAACCAGTCGGAGAGCAAGGCGCACACCGACTTCGCGACCACGGTCGGGTCGTCGACATCCCATCCGATCGGTGAGGCGCCGTCCCAGTAGGTGTTGAGCATGGTCAGTTGCTTGGCGTCATCGGTGGCGGTGCCGGCGATCGCCTTGGCCGCGAGTGTCTTGATCGGGCCCGCCGCGACGAGATTCGACCGAATCCTCTTGGCGGTGCCGACCTCGCGGGCCACGTAGCGGTTGACCGATTCGAGCGCGGCCTTGGCGACGCCCATCCAGTTGTAGTACGGCAACGCGGTGCGCGGATCGAAGTCCATGCCCACGATCGAACCGCCCTCGTTCATGGCGGGCAGCACGGCACGGGCCAGCGAGGCGTAGCTCCACGCGGAGATCTCGAAGGCCTTGGCCGCGTCGGGGCCCGGACCTTCGAGGAACGGCACGGCCTCCGGACCCATCAGGGTGCGGGGGGCGAAAGCGATCGAATGCATCACGCCGTCGATGCCTTCGGGCGCCAGTTCTCTGACCTTGTCCGCCAAGGCATTCAGGTCGTCCTCGCTGGTGATGTCGAGCCCGATCGCCGGTGGCACCTCCTGTGGGAGACGCTTGGCGATCCGGTCGATCAGCCTCAGCCGCTCCGGGATACCGGTGATGATCACCTTGGCGCCCTGCTCCTGTGCCATCGCCGCCGCGTGAAATGCGATCGAGGCATCGGTGATGATGCCGGTGATGAGGATGGTCTTGCCGTCGAGAATTCCTGTCACGGTTTGCTCCTGAGGTGTCTGGTGATCCGAGGTGAGAAGGTCAGTTGCCCATGCCCATGCCGCCGTCGACCGGGATCACCGCTCCGGTGATGTAGTTGCCCTGGTCGGAGGCGAGGAAGCTGATGGCGGCGGCGACGTCCTCCGGCTGTCCGACCCGGCCGAGCGGGATCGCCTGCTTGGCCATGTCCACGTAGCGATCCTCCATCGCAGCGGTCATGTCGGTATCGATGAAACCCGGCGCCACGACATTGGCGGTGATGTTGCGCGAGCCGACCTCGCGGGCGATCGACCGTGCCATACCGATCAGGCCCGCCTTGGACGCCGCGTAATTGACCTGGCCGGGAATGCCCGACATCGCGACGACCGAGCCGAGAAAAATCATGCGTCCCCACTTGGCGCGCTGCATCCCCTTGGTGGCCCGCTTCGCGCAGCGGAAGGCGCCGGTGAGGTTCGCATCGATGACCTTCTCGAAGGATTCCTCACTCAGTCGCATCAGCAGCATGTTCTCGGTGATACCGGCGTTGGCCACCAGCACCTCGACCGGGCCCTGGTGCTCGGCGACTTCGTCGAACGCGCGCTCCACCGATTCGTTGTCCGTGACGTCGCACTGCACGCCGAACAGACCGTCGGGTGCACCCGAACCGCGGTGGGTCACCGCCACCTTGTGGCCGTCTGCCGCCAGGCGGCGGGCGACCGCAAGACCGATCCCGCGGTTTCCGCCGGTCACCAGGACCGATCGGGAGGCCTGCTGAGCTTCGTTGCTGTCTGCCATGGTGGCCAACCTATCCGTTCGTCACTGTTCTCATGTCACTGCGGTCGCTGTCAGGGCAGTCGCCGGTTGATGGCCAGCGCCGCAAATGCCGAGAGCAACGCCAACAACGTACCGGCGATCAGCCACGGACGAGAATTGTCGCCCCGGCGTTTCTCGTAGCCGATCTGCTGTTGGAGGGTCTCGTACACCTTGTTGAGCTCATCCAAACTCGACGCCGTGAAGAACTGCCCGCCACTGAGATTGGCGATCTTACGCAACGACTCGTCGTCGACCGGCACCGGCACCTGGTCGCCCTCGAGGTCGACGGTTCCGCTCATCGTGCCGAAGGAGATGCTCGACACCGGGATCTTCTCCTCCTTGGCCTTGCGGGCCGCCGTGAACGCGCCGCGCGGATCGTCCGGGTCGTCGGGCACCGTCTCCTTGCCGTCGGACAGCAGCACGACCCTGGCCGGAGGCGCCGCCTCATCCCCGCCGAGCACCGCGTTGAGGGTCTTGATCTGCTGGATGGCCGCGAAGATCCCCTCGCCGGTAGCGGTCTTGTCGTCGAGTCGGAGCTTGTCGACGGCTTCCTTGGTCGCATTATGGTCGGGCGTCGGTGACACCAGGGTCGACGCGGTGCCCGCGTAGGAGATCAGGCCCAGGTTGATTCCGTCGGTCAGCTCGTCCGCGAACTTCCGCGCCGCGTCCTGGGCGGCCTTGATACGCGACGGCGAGACATCGGTCGCATTCATGGATCGGGACACGTCCATCACGAGGATGACCGTGGCCTTGTTGCGTGGCACCCGACGATCCGCCTGGGGGGCGGCGACCCCGACGACCAGCAGGGTCAGCGCCACGAGCAGCAGTGCGATCGGCACGTGCCGCCAGCGGTTGCGCTGTGGGGGCGCAACCCGGTTGAGCAGGTCGAGGTTCGCGAATGTCAGCGCCCGCTTGCGACGCAGCCTCTGCACGTAGACATATGCGACGCCGAGTCCGGCCACGACCAGGAGAAGCAGGAGCCACCACGGGCTCGCCAGGAACGACACGCCGGCGTCACCCGACCCCGGCGGCCAGGCCGCGACGACGCTGGGCGACGAACTTGACGGTGTCGGTGATCCAGTCGCGATCGGTGGACAGACTCAGCACGGGGCCTCCGCAGCTACGGATGGTGCGATGCACCTTCTGCTGGTGGGCGCGCGCCGCCGCTGCGAAGTCCCGGCGGACCGCGGGGGTGATCGTGATGTCGCGGACCTCGCCGGATTCGGCGTCCGCGAGCGTCACCTCACCGATGTCGGGCAGCTCGAGATCGCGCGGATCGAGCACCTCCACCGCCAGCAACTCGTGGTGCGCGCCGATCGCGCGGATCGAGCGTTCCCAATCGATCGGACCGAGGAAATCGCTGATCACCACGGCGAGGCCGCGACGCCGCTGGGGGCGACGCAACGCCTCGATCCCGGCGTGCAGGTCGCCCCGCACCCCGGTCGACGCACGAGTGGTGGTCGCGATGGCCTTCAGCAGATTCTGGGCATGCGCACGACCGCTGCGGGCGGGCACCCGAACGAGTTGATCGCCTGTCACGACGATGGCTCCGTGGCGATTGCCACCGCCGGAGGTGAGATGCACGAGGGCCGCCGCGGCCGCCACCGCCAGATCACGTTTCGTGCAGTTGACCGTGCCGAAGTCGAGGCTGGCTGACACGTCGACGACGAGCCACGTCTCGAGCTCGCGGTCGGCGATCATCTGCCGGACGTGAGGCTGGGTGGTGCGCGCGGTCACCGACCATTCCATCCGCCGGATGTCGTCGCCGGGCTGATACGCCCGGGCCTCTCCCGGTTCGGATCCAGGGCCCGGGATCAGACCGAGGTGCTCCCCCTGCAGCACGCCGTCGAGCTTGCGACGCACGGTCAGCTCCAACGTCCTCAACGCCGCGGTGAGTTGCGGTTCGGACAGGAGACCGGCGCCGAGCGACGGCAGCTCGTTATTGGCCGGCATACCGCGGCGGCGCCTGGTTCACCGCAGCACCATTCGTCTGGCCCGGATGCTGTTGCGGTGCTTGTTGATTGGCGGCCTGTTGACCCGGACCGAGCGGCGGGCCGGGTGGCGCCGACGGCGGCCCCGAGTACCCGGCGGAGGCGACTGGTTGCGCGCCGACCTGCGGCAGCCCCACTGTCTGCAGCACCCGGGTAATCACCTGATCGGCGTCCACCTCGTCGGCGAGCGCGTCGTAGCTGAGCACGAGGCGGTGACGCAGGACGTCGGGGATGATCTCGACGACGTCCTGCGGGATGACGTAGTCGCGTCCCCGCACCAGAGCGAGCGCGCGGGCCGCCGCGACGATCCCAAGGGTCGCGCGGGGCGATGCGCCGTAGGAGAGCCACGCGGCGACGTCGGTCATCCCGAGCTCGCCCGGACGACGGGTGGCATTGATGACCCGCACGACGTAGTCGACGAGTGCATGGTGAACGAAGACGTCGGCGGCGGTCCGCTGCAGACGGATCATCGTCTCCGGGTCGAGGACCTGCGACGCGGTCGGCGGGACGTTGCCCATCCGGTAGACGATCTCGCGCTCCTCTTCGACCGTCGGATAGTCGACGAGCACCTTGAAGAGGAAGCGGTCGCGCTGGGCCTCGGGCAGCGGGTAGACGCCCTCGTTCTCGATCGGGTTCTGGGTTGCCATCACCAGGAAGGGATCCGGCATCGGGTAGGTGGTGCCGCCGATCGAGACGTGACGCTCGGCCATCACCTCGAGCAGGGCCGACTGCACCTTGGCGGGAGCACGGTTGATCTCGTCGGCGAGCAGGAAGTTCGCCACCACCGGGCCGAGTTCGGTATCGAACTCCTCGCGGCCCTGACGGTAGATGCGGGTACCGATGAGGTCGGTCGGGACCAGGTCCGGGGTGAACTGAACGCGGGAGAATGAGCCGCCGACGACGTTGGCGAAGGTCTCCACCGCGAGGGTCTTGGCCACACCCGGCACACCCTCGAGCAAGATGTGGCCACGGGCCAGAAGGCCGACCAGGATGCGCTCGACGAGCTCGTCCTGTCCGACGATGACCCGTTTCACCTCGTAGATCGCTCGTTCCAGCAGCTTGACGTCAGCGTCGGAAAGCGAGACCGATCCGTCGCGGCCGGCTCCGCCCGCGGGTTCGGCAGGGGGATGCGAAGAGGTCAACCGGTGCTCCTTGTCCATCTACGTGTTGAGCAGCATTATGGGGCGGCCTGTCGTGTCGCTGCCAGCGTAGTCGCGTTGTCTGAACGGACGCCAAGAAGGGTCGCCGGGAGCGAACACTCAGAGCAGGCGCACGACGTTGGGCATGGCCCCGCTGGTGCGCAGCGGCGACACCTTGACCACGGACCCGGACTCCGGGGCCTCCAACATCTTGTTGTCCCCGAGGTAGAGCGCCACGTGCTGGCTCGCGTTCGGACCGAAGAAGATCATGTCGCCGCGCTTCATCTGCGACAACGGGAACTGCGGGCCGGAGGTGTACTGGTAGCCGGTGTAGTGCGGCAGATCGACCCCGACACCCGCGAAGGCGTAGATCATCAGTCCCGAGCAGTCGAAACCGGTCTTGTTGTAGTCGCCGTAGCTGTCCGCGACGCCACCGTCGCGGATGCCGCGCGTCGGTCCGTTCGCGTCGCCACCGCCCCACGCATACGGCACGTTGAGCTGCGACAGTCCACGATTGACGACGATCTCGACGGCCTGCGGTCCGCGCAGGCCCGGACGGACCATGCCGCCGCCCGACGAACTGCCGAACAAACTGCCGAGGCTGCCGGAGCCCAGCGCCGAACTCAACGAGTCTGCCCCGCTGCCGGTCATGTCGGAACCGCCGACGCCGAGTTCGTCGAGCAACTGCGAATGCGGAACCTGCTGCTTGCCGACCACCCCCGCGAGAACCTTCTGTCCGACGTCGAGGGCGAGTTTCGCCGCGGCCTCGGCCGCGACCGCGAGTGCCTGGTTGTCGCCGCCGCCGGCCGCCGGAGCGCCGGAAGTGCCAGGCGCACTGGGAGTGCTCGGCGAGTCCGGGAAGAGGTTCTGCAGGAGTTCGTCGGCTGACGGTCCCTCGACCTCGCGCTTGGGTGCGACCCCGCGGATCTTGTCCAGGGAAGCCTGCACCTTGTCGCGCTTCTGGATCAGCGTGCCCCGCCGTTGCTGT
Source organism: Gordonia sp. DT218 (assembly GCF_049847105.1). Lineage (NCBI taxonomy): Bacteria > Bacillati > Actinomycetota > Actinomycetes > Mycobacteriales > Gordoniaceae > Gordonia > Gordonia sp. DT218. The sequence goes on from NZ_JBNCNS010000007.1 coordinate 193,816, forward strand.
TCGGAAGCCGCCGCCGACCGCGCCTGCGAGAAGGCGGCCAGGGCGTCGTCCTTGCGCGTCTGGGCGCTCTTGGTGGCAAAGGCCGCCTGCCGCTTGGTGGCCTCCACCGCGGCGACGCGGTTGGCCTGCTGGTTCCGGGCGACCTGAAGGCGTTCGATCGTGTCGCGCTGCTGCTTGCCCAGACGGTCGAGGACGGTCACGCGGTCGAGCACCGACTGCGGGTTGTCCGAGGAGACGTAGTTCGACATCGAGTTCTGCGAGCTGCCCTGTCGGTAGACATCCCGGGCGAAGCGGTCGAAGTCCTTCTGCGCTTGTGCGACTCGACGACCCGCCTGGGTGAGGGAGCGCTTCGACGACGTGGCGGCGACGGTGGCGAGATGCTGGGCGGCAACCGAGTTCTGATAGTCGACGAGCGCGCGGTTGACGTTCTCCTGCCGCACCGCGATCGCGTTGTCGAGGTCGGCGATGTTCTGGTTGGCCTTGGCGATCTGATTGATCAGTGCCGATACACCTGATTTTCCTGATTTGCCGTGTTCGGGGGCCGCCTGCGCCGTTCCGGCTCCGATCCCGCCGAGGACGACGATGACCACGAGCACACAGAGGCGTGCGAGCGGCGACAGACCGCCGATTCGCTGCGCTCCGGGCGCCGGTGGTCCCCCACGCGCCACACCGGTATTCCCTCGCCTCACCAGATCTCCCTTGCCGTTTGCGGCATGCCCCGCCACATCCGCACCGTTGCGACGTCGGTGCCCGTCCGATCCCGACCCTTCCTCGACTGCACCATGCACCACATGTGCTGTTCTGCATCACTTGGACACCACACGTGACAACAGAACCGTACGTCACATCGGACACATCGGAAAACAGGCGTAACGAATTACATTGGCGTGATTACCTGGGAAAATGCCGTGAACTGGCCAAAGACCCGAGCCGTGTCGAGGTATCGAATTCGCAACGAAAAGGCAGCGCGTGCATGCCACGCCGAAAACGGTTCGAAACGCGGTGTAGCAGAGGCCCCGACGGCCCCGCTCCGGGCCGTGAGAGGCCGGGAGGATTCGCGACGCTAGGGCAGGTCGCGGGAGAGATCTGTGGTGCCCGGCCCCGCCACGGATGGCTCGCCGTCCGGATCCGAGTCGGACGGATCCGAGTCCGACGGATCCGCGACGGCTCCGTCAGCGCGAACCTCGTCAGCGCGAACCTCGTCAGCGCGGTCCTCGTCAGCGCGAACCTCGTCGGTTCGGGCCTTGTCGGTTCGGGCCTTGTCGGTTCGGGCCTTGTCGGTTCGGGCCTCCTCGGAACGGCCACCACCAGAGGGCGCAGCCGATCCCTCCGCCGCGGCACCACGTGTCCGGCGCGTCCGCAGGCGTGCGATCACCGCGCCGATGATGATGATCACGATGAGGACCAGGCTGATCGCCGTCCAGTTCAGGGACGGACCGTTCATCTGGTCCCACATCTGGCGGGCGGCGACCGGCGGATTGGTCAGGGTGAGGTTGTCGGTCGCCTCTTCCTGCTGCACGCGGCTGAAGTACGGCGAGGAACTGCCGACCGAGTTGGGCCCGAGAACGATCACGGTCCCGCCCACCTCGGATTGCAGTTCGGTCGCGATGTCGCGGTAGTAGGTGAACTTCATCGCGTCCGGCAAGACGACGAAGCTGACGTCGTAGCCCTCGGAGTCCGCGTGCGCGACGACCTCTCGGAGGCCCGCGACCTGATCCGCGGGCGCCGAGACATGGTCGTCCTCGATGTCGGCGAGGATCGCGTTCATGTCGAGGTCGCTGGGGATGATCTGCGGTGCGGTTCCTCCGGCGGCCGGCAGGGCCACCACATTCTCAGTCGTCGCACCCGGACTCATCTGGCCATCCTCACATCCATCCGCACCGGTACCCGGTAACCGTCACGAGCCGTGTCACAGCGTCTGCGACCAGGTTTCGCGAGCATTAAATTCGCACGGACAGTCGCTGCTCGCCAAACCTCCTGCTGCACGGTACGACAGAATGGCAGGGGCCGGATACTCGCGGTCCGGATCCGGCGCCCGTTCGGCGCGCCGGTGGCGCGTCGGCTTGTTAACAGTACGGACGTACTGTTAGGGTTGATGACGTCGTCGCCGCCCCGCAGATCGGCCCCGCAGATCGATCCCGGACACGCGACAGCGATCGCAACGGACACACTTGTTGCACCCCGCATCGACGCAGCCCGTCGGTGCCACGGTCAGAGTCGACGAGCCGGCCACGCTTGCCGACGACCCCCAGCGGTTCGCCCGGTTGGACGAGCGGACCGGAGAATGCACGCCGGCGCAGCCCGCCGGCACTTGAGGAGAGTGGATTAGACGTGAGTATCGATTCCTTTGGCGCCAAGGGCACCCTCGAGGTGGGCGACAACTCGTATGAGATCTACCGGCTGAGTGCCGTGGAGGGCGCCGAGAAACTTCCCTATGCGCTCAAGGTGCTCGCCGAGAACCTGCTGCGCACCGAGGACGGCGCCAACATCACCAAAGACCACATCGAGGCGATCGCGAACTGGGATCCGAGCGCCGATCCGAGCATCGAGATCCAGTTCACCCCGGCCCGTGTGATCATGCAGGACTTCACCGGCGTGCCGTGCATCGTCGACCTGACCACCATGCGTGATGCGGTGAAGGAGCTCGGCGGCGACCCGGACAAGGTCAATCCCCTCGCTCCCGCGGAGATGGTCATCGACCACTCCGTGATCATCGAGGCCTTCGGCAACGCGCAGGCATTCGAGCGGAACGTCGAGATCGAATACCAGCGCAACGAAGAGCGTTACAAGTTCCTCCGCTGGGGTCAGGGCGCGTTCGACGACTTCCGCGTCGTCCCCCCGGGCACCGGCATCGTCCACCAGGTCAACATCGAGCACCTCGCACGTTCGATCATGGTGCGCGACGGCGCGGCCTACCCCGACACGTGCATCGGCACCGACTCGCACACCACGATGGAGAACGGCCTCGGCGTGCTCGGCTGGGGCGTCGGTGGCATCGAGGCCGAGGCCGCGATGCTCGGTCAGCCCGTCTCGATGCTCATCCCCCGCGTGGTCGGCTTCAAGCTGACCGGCGCCACCAAGCCCGGCGTGACCGCCACCGACGTGGTCCTGACCATCACCGAGATGCTGCGCAAGCACGGTGTCGTCGGCAAGTTCGTCGAGTTCTACGGCAAGGGTGTCGCCGAGGTCCCGCTGGCCAACCGCGCCACCATCGGCAACATGAGCCCCGAGTTCGGCTCGACCTGCGCGATGTTCCCGATCGACGAGGAAACCGTCAAATACCTGAAGCTGACCGGCCGCAGCGAGGAGACCCTCGCCCTGGTCGAGGCCTATGCCAAGGAACAGGGCATGTGGCACGACGGCGACAAGGAACCCGTCTACTCGGAGTACCTCGAGCTCGATCTCGCCGACGTGGTGCCGTCGATCGCCGGCCCCAAGCGCCCACAGGACCGGATCGAGCTGTGGGACGCGAAGAACGCCTTCCGCAAGGACATCCACAACTACGTCGAGGAGGGCAACAGCCCGGCCCACAACGGTGTCGACGAGGCGAACGAGGAGAGCTTTCCGGCCTCCGACGCACCGTCCGTCAGCCCCGGCGCCGCCACCCTGTCCTTCGCCGACGACGAACCGGCCCACAATGCGGCAAAGGGCGCCGAGGGCCGTCCGTCCAAGCCGATCAAGGTCGAGTCGGCCGAGCGCGGCACGATGATCCTCGACCACGGCATCGTGACCATCGCGTCGATCACCAGCTGCACCAACACGTCGAATCCGTCGGTGATGCTCGGCGCAGGCCTGCTGGCCAAGAAGGCCGTCGAGAAGGGCCTGACCGCCAAGCCGTGGGTGAAGACCTCGATGGCCCCGGGCTCGCAGGTCGTCACCGGCTACTACGAGAAGGCCGGCCTGTGGCCCTATCTCGAGAAGCTCGGCTTCTTCCTCGTCGGCTACGGGTGCACCACCTGCATCGGCAACTCGGGTCCGCTGCCCGAGGAGATCAGCAAGGCGATCAACGACCACGATCTGACCGCCACCGCGGTGTTGTCGGGTAACCGCAACTTCGAGGGTCGGATCAACCCCGACGTGAAGATGAACTACCTCGCGTCGCCGCCGCTCGTGATCGCCTACGCCCTCGCCGGAACGATGGACTTCGACTTCGAGGCCGATCCGCTCGGTCAGGACACCGACGGCAACGACGTGTTCCTCAAGGACATCTGGCCGTCGGGCGAGGAGATCGCGACGACGATCGAAGAGTCGATCTCGTCCGAGCAGTACGCCTCCGACTACGCCGACGTCTTCAAGGGCGACGAGCGTTGGCGGGGTCTGCCCACTCCCGCGGGCAAGACCTTCGAGTGGGACGACAAGTCGACCTATGTCCGCAAGCCTCCGTACTTCGATGGCATGCAGCTCGAGCCGTCACCGGTCTCCGACATCAAGGGCGCACGGGTCCTCGCAAAGCTCGGCGACTCGGTCACGACCGACCACATCTCACCGGCCTCGACGATCAAGCCCGGTACGCCGGCGGCGCAGTACCTCGATGCGAATGGCGTTGCGCGCAAGGACTACAACTCGTTGGGCGCCCGTCGTGGCAACCACGAGGTGATGATCCGGTCGACCTTCGGCAACATCCGCCTGCAGAATCAGCTGCTCGACGGCGTGTCCGGCGGATACACCCGCGACTTCACGCAGGACGGTGCCCCGCAGTCGTTCATCTACGACGCCGCGCAGAACTACGCCGCGCAGGACACCCCGCTCGTGGTGCTCGGCGGCAAGGAGTACGGCACCGGGTCGTCACGTGACTGGGCCGCCAAGGGCACCAGCCTGCTGGGTGTGAAGGCCGTCATCACCGAGAGCTTCGAACGTATCCACCGCTCGAACCTGATCGGCATGGGCGTGATCCCGCTGCAGTTCCCGGATGGCGAGTCGCACAAGTCGCTGGGCCTCGACGGCACCGAGACCTTTGACATCGCGGGCATCGAGGAACTCAACTCCGGTGAGACACCGCAGACCGTGCATGTCACCGCCACCAAGGAGGACGGCTCGACGATCGAGTTCGACGCCAAGGTGCGGATCGACACGCCCGGCGAGGCCGATTACTACCGCAACGGAGGAATCCTGCAGTTCGTGCTGCGCAACATGATCAAGAGCTGACGGCGTTGATCAGGAACTCAGGGAGCACGAGAAGTGCCCAAGGTCAGTGATGACCGGCTCGCCGCGGGGCGGGCGGGGGATAAAGACCGCGCGCGGGGCTTGGTGGGCCCCAAACCAGAAGTCGCGGCGCCAGG
>NZ_JBNCNS010000007.1:199104-203340 GCF_049847105.1 Gordonia sp. DT218
TTGTGCCCTTTTTCTTGTCCGTCGGTCCGCCGCCCCGCGTGTTCCATGTCGCCCCCCCCCCCGCGGCATTGCTTCGCCGACTACGGATACGACGGCGCGACGGTCAAACGCATCGAAGAGTCCACCGGATTGTCACGCGGCGCCATCTTCCATCACTTCCGCGACAAGGAAGCCCTCTTCCTCGCGCTCGCGCAGGAGGATGCCGAGCGGATGGCCGATGTCGCGGCCGAGCAGGGCCTGGTCCAGGTCATGCGCGACATGCTCGCTCGGCCACAGGATTTCGACTGGCTGGGGACGCGACTCGAGATCGCCCGCAAGCTGCGCACCGACGCGTCGTTCCGTGCCGCCTGGTTGGCTCATTCGTCCGATGTCGAACAGGCCACGCTGAGACGGCTCGAGCACCGACGCGAGGCCGGTCGACTGCGCGACGACGTTCCGACCGAGGTGCTGGTCAAGTACCTCGACCTCGTACTCGACGGCCTGATCACCCGCCTCGCGACGGGACAGCCCACGGGTGACCTCACCGCGGTTCTCGACCTCGTGGAAGAGACGGTCCGACCCGAGCACTAGAAGAACCTGGCGTTTCAGGTCGTCTTCAGGTTTCGACCGATACGGTCAGTAGGTGGACGCCAAGGCTCACTCGCCGCATGACCCGCCCCGGGGACATCTCACTCGTCGGTCGTTTCTCCGCGGCGCGATCGGAACGGGAGCCCTCGCTGCCGGAGGGCTCGCGGCCGCCGGCGGAGCCGGCACGGCCAACCCGGCCACCGAGAGCACGGCCATCGTCATCGGTACGGGGTTCGGTGGATCTGTCGCGGCGCTGCGACTCGGCCAGGCCGGCATCCGGACGACGGTGTTCGAACGTGGGCGCCGTTGGCCGATCCGACCGGACGGCGACACGTTTGCCACCTTCATCAGCCCGGACAAGCGAGCCGCCTGGTTCGGCAGTCCCGCAGGTGCGAACCTCTCGACCGCGATACCGGTCGAACCGTACCCCGGCGTGCTCGACCATGTGATGGGCAACGGGATCGAGGCGGTCTACGGCGCAGGCGTGGGTGGCGGATCGTTGGTGTTCGGGTCTTTCACTCCAGTGCCGAGGCGTCGCGATTTCGAACTCATCTTCCCTGCGGCGGCCGATTACCCGGAACTCGAGCGCTCGTATTATCCACGGGCGAAACGAATGCTCGGCGTCTCACCGATGCCATCGGACATTGTGGCCCATCCCGACTACGTCGGCGCCCGATCGTGGTTGAAGGTCGTCGCCCGCTACGGTGCCGAACCCCATTTCTTCGATTTCGCGGTCGACTGGGACCTCGTTCGCGCCGAGCTGCGCGGTACACGACCCCGCGGCATCTCGATCGGGGACCTGACCTACGGCGTCAACAGCGGCGCCAAGAAATCCCTGGACCACACCTATCTGCCTGCCGCGGAACAGACCGGCAACGTGCGCATCCTGCCGATGCACGAAGTCTTCGACATCCGGCAACGACCACGCCGCAGGGGATTTGCGGTGACGGCACGGGTTCTCGACGAGAGTGGCCGGACGGTGCGGACCGTCCGGGCCGAGGCCGATCAGCTCTTCCTGGCCGCCGGCTCCTTCCACACCACCGAGCTCCTCGTGCGGGCTCGGGCACTCGGCATCCTGCCGCGGCTCTCACCTCGCATCGGTGAGGGATTCGGCGGCAACGGCGACTTTCTGACCACCCGGTCCAATCCACGCGAAGACTTCGGTGCCGTCCAGGGCGGCCCCGGTTACGCGCGGATATACGACGACGACCTTCCGGGTGGGTCCGCATCGATGGTGTACCAGGCGACACCCCTGCCGTCGCCGCTCGGCAAGGCGCTGACCACCAACCTCGTCCAGGTGCACACCGATGAGCGCGGCAGTATCGACTTCGACCACGCCACCCGCAGAGGGGTTCTCAACTATCCGTACCCGGAAGGTGCCAGTCAACTCGATCGGCGCGCCAACGCGTTCGTCGAGCGGTTCCACTACCGAACCGAGACACGGTACGGCCACCCTGCCAACGGGATTCCGCTCTCCTCCCGGCTCATCGGGTTCGGTTCGGCAAGCACCTATCACGGCCTCGGCGGTGTCGTCATGGGAAGGGCTGCGTCGACGAACGGCGCGGTCAATGGCTACGACGACCTCTACGTCGTCGACGGTTCGTTCGTGCCCGGCGCCGTCGGATTGGTGAACCCGTCGCTGACGATCACCGCGCTCGCGGAGCGAACCATGGATAGGTTCCTCGCGACGCATCGGCGGGCTCCTGCGATGCCGCACGCGTAGGGTAATGTGACGCACAGCACCCCGATCGATCGCTCGGTAGGGCCCGGTCGGGGTGACTGTTCCCACTGTCAGTCAGAGGAGTGCCCCTTGTTCCCTGGAGTATTCGCGAAGTCCACTCCGGACAAGCCCGCGATCATTCGTGCCGCCACCGGAGAGCAGTTGACCTACCGGCAACTGGACGAGAACTCGACTCGGCTCGCCAACCACCTGGAAACCCTCGGCCTGCGTCCTGGCGACACCATCGCCATGATCTCGCCGAACGACCTGCACATGTTCGAGGTCTACTGGGCGGCACTACGTAGCGGACTCTATGTCACGGCGATCAACCATCACCTCACCGCCGTGGAGACCGACTACATCCTCACCGACTGCAATGCGCAAGCGGTTTTCGCCGGCGCCTCGGTCGCCGACGCGGTGGCCGACGCCACGGCGATTCCGGCCCTGAGCGTTCCGGGTCGGCGAATCGCCTGGGGCGGAGAGATACCCGGATTCGACTCATACGACACGGTCCTCGCCGGAGCGTCCGACGCGCCACGGGCCGAACAGCCTCGCGGCACCGACATGCTGTACTCGTCAGGAACCACCGGCCGGCCCAAGGGCATCAAGACCCCCTTGCCGCAGGGCCAGGTCGACGAGATCCCGGATGCCTACACGGCGATCTTCGCACCGATGTACGGATTCGACACCGACACCGTTTACCTGTCCCCTGCTCCGCTGTATCACGCTGCGCCACTGCGCTATTGCGGTGTCACGAATTCGGTCGGCGGGACGGTCGTCTTCCTGGATCGCTTCGAGCCCGAGGCCGCGCTCGGCGCCATCGAACAATTCCACGTCACCCACAGTCAGTGGGTGCCGACGATGTTCATCCGGATGCTCAAGCTCCCCGACGACGTACGGGCGAAGTACGACGTCAGCAGCATGAGAGTCGCGGTCCATGCGGCCGCACCGTGCCCCATCGAGGTGAAGCGCGCCATGATCGACTGGTGGGGCCCGGTCATCCATGAGTACTACGCATCCACCGAGGCGGCGGGCGCCACCTTCATCGGCCCGCAGGAGGCCCTGGACCATCCCGGGTCCGTGGGCAAGCCCCTGCTCGGCGTCGTCCACATCTGCGACGAGGACGGTGCGGAGATGCCGATCGGAGAAGTCGGCACGGTGTACTTCGAACGTGAGGACGTCGCGTTCGAGTATCACAACGACCCCGACAAGACCCGGAAGGCACAGCATCCGGACCACCAGAACTGGTCGACGACCGGAGATGTGGGCTACGTCGACGACGAGGGCTACCTCTACCTGACCGATCGCAAGGCCTTCATGATCATCTCCGGCGGAGTGAACATTTACCCGCAGGAGGCGGAGAACGTGCTGGTCGGGCACCCCGCGATCTACGACGTGGCGGTGATCGGAGTTCCCGACGACGACCTCGGCGAGGTGGCGAAGGCCTGCGTCCAGCTCGACCCGGCCTTTGCTCCGTCCTCCGAGCTGGCCGCCGAGCTCATCGACTTCACCAAGGAGTCGCTCGCATCGTACAAGGCCCCGCGTACCGTCGACTTCGTCGACGATCTTCCCCGTACGCCGACCGGCAAACTCGTGAAAGGAGAACTGCGCAAGCGATATTGGCCGAAGGCGGTGAGCTGACCCGCCCCCGGAGGTCGTACACGCGGATCGCCGTGCCACGGCAGACCTGAGTAACCCGCGCGGAACCAGCGAGCCCACCCCGCCGCGAACAAAGCGCGTGTACCCATCCCGCTGGTCGAGTAGCCGCGAACAAAGCGACGGCACGCATCCGCTGGTCGAGTAGCCACGAACGGAGTGAGTGGCGTATCGAGACCACTCACGCACAGAGCCACACGTCTTGTCGGTGCCCCGCGATATGGTTGTTTCCAGTTGATGGTGATGCGGGCTTTTCGTTTCCTATGACGGGCAGATGTTGTTGGTGTCCTGTC
>NZ_JBNCNS010000008.1:0-112268 GCF_049847105.1 Gordonia sp. DT218
GCCCTCACCGCCGACCACAACACCCGCACACAACCCGACACTCAAGCAGCCGCTTGACATAGGAGCTATGAGTAGCCGGCGAGCGGCAGCGAGTCGGCGTATCGAAACCCCCCGGCGACCCCCCCGAAACCCCACCACCACCCGTGACAACAAACTAGAACACGTTCTACTCTGGTGAGCGTGGATGTCTCCTACGACGCGACCAAACGCGAACTGACCACCGACCAGGGCGTACTGCGCTATCACGAGGCCGGCGACGCCTCCGCGCCGCCGTTGATCCTGCTGCACGGTTCCGGCCCCGGCGTCACCGGCTGGCGCAACTACCGGGGCAATCTCGACTTCTTCGCCCAGACCCACCACTGCTACGTGGTCGAGTTCCCGGGCTTCGGCGTGAGCGACCCGGTCGAGGGCCATCCGGTGCTCACCGCCGGGTCGTCGGTGATCCGCTTCATGGACGCCCTCGACATCCCGTCGGCCCCGATGATCGGCAATTCGATGGGCGGCGTCGTCGGCGTGAACCTGGCGATCAAGAAGCCCGACCGTGTCGAGAAGCTCGTGACCATCGGCGGCGTCGGCCCCAACGTCTTCAGTTCCAGCCCCAGCGAGGGCCTCCGATTGCTGCAGGAGTTCACCGACAATCCCGACAAGGACAAACTCGTCCGCTGGCTGACCGCGATGGTCTACGACCGGAAACTCGTCACCGAAGAACTCATCGAGGAACGCTGGGAAGCGGCGATCCATCCCGACGCCCAGAAGACCGCGCAGATGATGTACGGCTCGGCGGCGTTCGAGATGCAGCAGCAGTTCATGGCTGCGTCCGACACCCCGCCCTACTGGGCGATGATGCACAAGGTCGCCTGCCCGACGCTGCTCACCTGGGGCCGCGACGACCGCGTGAGCCCGCCGGACATGTCGATGGTCCCGATGCGCCTGATCCCCGAGGCCGAGCTGCACATCTTCCCGAACTGCGGCCACTGGGTGATGATCGAGGCGAAGGAGGCCTTCGAGTCGGCCGTCCGCGCGTTCCTGCTGCGCTGATTCGTCCTCGCTCACCCATTTCGTTCCCGCTCACTCGGTCGGGTGAGCGGGAACAGATTGGGTGAGCGGGAATCATGCGGCGATCAAGCCGCCACGCACCAGCCACGGCCGCAGCAGGGTGGCAACACCATGCTTTTCGAGCACCGCCCAGATCCATCGGACCACGACGAAACCCAGAGCCCGCAGCTCGTCTTCCCGGATCTTCTCACGAACGACGGCATCCGCCACGGTCTCGCCGGGACGCCGAAGCCGGCTGTACTTCTCCAGGCCGTCGAACTCGCCGATGACACCCTGCGAACCGTCCGCGCCTGCCTCCCAGTCGAAGTCGGCCCGATACTCCTTACGCCCACACTGGAAGGTGTGTTGCAGCCGCGGAGTGGGCAGGCCGGCGTCGATCATCTGTGCGCGACTCCAGGACTCGCCGACACTCTCCGACAGCGCGTCCGACAGCGGAAGCGCGCGACGAGCCGCATTGACGCCTCGACGACGCCGGGTACCGAGAATCTTCGTCATCAATTCGTCGTCCGCGCCAAGCCGTTTCGCGCCGTCGAACACGGTGAGCGCCTGTGCGAAATCCCCTGCGCAGGCGATGTCGACCGCGGTCCGCTCGAGACCGGTCACGCGGATGCCGTCGACCTCGGTGATCTCATCGGGACGAAGTAGTGCGGCGTGAATGTGTCGTTGCGCTCGCATCGACCCACCGGAGCGCTTTCCGTTGGTGACGTGAACGCGTTCGCGATCGGGTTTGAGCAACGGGAGTTTGTGTACCGCCGCAGATGATTCGTGGCTGAGTGGATGTGGAATCTCGCCGACGAGACCGGACGTGGCAGTGGCGATCGAGCGTAGGCGGTACAACTCGTCGGCGCCGGCCGGCCCGGTGAAGGAGTCGCTGTTCTCGACGAACGCTCCGCGGGTCAGCCGGCGGAGGTCCTTCTTCCGGACGGCAGCGGCGAGGTGATCGTCACCGATGTCGCGGGCCAGCGCGGCCTCGCGTCGGATGATCCCGAATCGGTCTTTGGAGTATGCGGTCATGAAACTCAGACGCAAGGCGGGCCGGGTCGGTTCCCGGTGGGATTTTCGCTCACCCAATCCGTTCCCGCTCACCATGCAGGATGCGCGGGAACGAGATGGGTGAGCGGGAAACGACGAAGGGGCCCCGACCTCGGCCGGGACCCCTCGTCAGTTCAGCTCAGCTCAGAACTTCTCACCCTTGGCTGCCTTGTCGACCAGCGACTGCGGCGGCTCGAAGTGCTTGCCGTACTTGCTCGCCAGGTCGCGGCTGCGGTCGACGAAGCCCTGCAGGCCACCCTCGTACTGGTTGATGTACTGGATGACACCACCGGTCCAGGCCGGGAAGCCGATACCGAAGATCGACCCGATGTTGGCGTCCTCGACGGAGGTGAGCACACCTTCGTCGAAGCACTTCACGGTCTCGAGGGCCTCGGCGAAGAGCATGCGCTCCTGCATGTCCTCGAACGGGATCTCCGTGGTGCCCGACTTGAAGTGGTCACGCCCACCGGTCCACAGTCCGGTGCGCTTGCCGTTCTCGTCGTAGTCGTAGAAGCCCTTGCCGTCCTTCTTGGCGGTGCGGCCGTTCTCGACCATCCAGTCGACGACGGCGTTGCTGCCGTGCTCCGGGATCGACTTGCCCTCGGCCTTGAGCGCGGCCTCGGTCTCCTTGCGGATCTTCTGCGGCAGCGTCAGGGTCAGCTCGTCCATCAGCTGCAGCGGCGCGGCCGGGTAACCGGCCTGGGTGCCCGCATGCTCGATGAACGCCGGCTCCACACCTTCGCCGACAGCCGCGACGGCCTCGTTGATGAAGGTGCCGATCACGCGGCTGGTGAAGAAGCCACGGCTGTCGTTGACCACGATCGGGGTCTTGCGGATCGCCATCGTGTAGTCGATGACCTTGGCCAGCACCTCATCCGAGGTCTTCTCGCCGCGGATGATCTCCACGAGCGGCATCTTGTCGACCGGCGAGAAGAAGTGGATACCGATGAAGTCCTCTTGGCGCTGCACGCCCTGGGCGAGGCTCGTGATCGGCAGCGTCGAGGTGTTGGAACCCAGGACGGCGTCAGGCTCGACGACACCCTCGATCTCCTGGAACACCTTGTGCTTCACCTCGACCGACTCGAACGCGGCCTCGATGACGAGGTCGACACCCTTGAAGTCGGCGGGATCGATCGTCGGCGTGATCCGCGCGAGCAGAGCGTCGCTCTTCTCCTGCGTGGTCTTGCCCTTGGCGAGCGCCTTCTCCTCGAGCTTCTCGGAGTACGCCTTGCCCTTCTTGGCGGCGTCGAGGTCGATGTCCTTGAGCACCACCTCGATACCGGCCTTGGCCGAGACGTACGCGATTGCCGCGCCCATCATGCCCGCGCCGATCACACCGACCTTCTTGGCCTGGTACTTCGGGTAGCCCTCGGGACGCGACCCACCGTTGTTGATGTGCTGCAGGTCGAAGAAGAACGCCTTGATCATGTTCTGCGCGACCTGGCCGGTGACCAGCGAGACGAAGTAGCGGGTCTCGATGATGTCGGCGGTGTCCACGTCGACGTAGGCACCCTCGACCGCGGCGGCCAGGATGGCCCGCGGCGCAGGCATGTTGGCACCCTTGATCTGCTTGCGCAGCAATGCCGGCAGAGCAGGCAGGTTGGCGGCGAAGGCCGGGTTGGTGGGAGCACCACCCGGGATCTTGTAGCCCTTCTTGTCCCATGGCTGCTGAGCCTCGGGATTCGCGGCGATCCATGCCTTGGCGGCCGGGACCAGCTCCTCGATCGAGCCGACGACCTCGTCGACCAGTCCGGTCTCCTTGGCCTTGGTCGGGTTGAACCGCGTGCCCTGCAACAGGACACCCATCAGGGCGTTCTGGATGCCGAGCAGACGGACGGTGCGGACCACGCCGCCACCGCCGGGCAGCAGCCCGAGCGTCGCCTCGGGCAGACCGATCTGGACACCCTTGACGTCAGCAGCAACGCGGTAGTGGGTGTGCAGGGCGATCTCGAGGCCACCGCCGAGAGCGGCGCCGTTGATCGCCGCGACGACCGGCTTGCCGAGGGTCTCCAGCCGGCGCATGACCTTCTTCATGGCGTTGGTGCGCTCGGTGATCGCGGTGGCGATCTCTTCCTTGGATTCCGAGCCTCGATCGCTGCTCATGTCCTTGAGGTCGCCGCCGGCGAAGAAGGTCTTCTTCGCCGAGGTGAGCACGACACCCGTGATGTCGTCCTTCTCCGCCTCGAGGCGATCGACGATCCCGGGCAGCGAGGTCATGAACAGCTCGTTCATGGTGTTGGCGCCCTGGTTGGGGTCGTCCATGGTCAGGATGACGACGCCATCGGCGTCCTTCTCCCAGTTGAACATGTTGTCACTCATGTGTTTCGAAGATTCTTTCTGTGAATGTGAGGCCAATCCCTCGATCCCTGAGGAGTATCGCGAGGAACGAGCGATGCGTCACGAAGGGTCGAAGGTGACTGTCCCGCAGGATCAGAGACGCTCGATGATGGTCGCGACGCCCATGCCGCCGCCGATGCACAGCGTGACCAGGCCGTAGCGGCCGCCGGTGCGCTCGAGCTCGTCGAGGCAGGTGCCGAAGATCATCGCGCCGGTCGCGCCGAGCGGGTGACCCATGGCGATCGCGCCGCCGTTGACGTTGACCTTCTCGTGCGGGATCTTCAGATCCTTCATCCACTTCAAGACGACCGACGCGAACGCCTCGTTCAGCTCGAAGACGTCGATGTCGTCGACGGTCAGTCCGGCCTTCTTGAGGGCCAGCTCGGTGGCCGGGGTCGGGCCGGTGAGCATGATGGTCGGCTCGCTGCCGATCTCGGCGAAGGTGACGATGCGGCCGCGCGGGGTGAGCCCGTTGCGCTTGCCCGCTTCTTCGCTGCCGAGGAGCACCAGACCGGAACCGTCGACGATGCCGGAGCTGTTGCCACCGGTGTGGATGTGGTTGATCTTCTCGACCGAGTGGTACTTCTGCAGCGCCACGTCGTCGAAGCCGGCCATGTCCGCGAGCGCCTGGAAGGCGGGCTTGAGCTTGCCGAGGCTCTCGACGGTGCTGCCGGGACGGCGGTGCTCGTCCTGATCGAGCACGATGACACCGTTGATGTCACGCACCGGGACCACTGACTTCGCGAAATAGCCGGAGGTCCAAGCCTTCTCGGCACGCACCTGCGACTCGGCGGCGAACGCGTCGACGTCGTCGCGGCTGAATCCCTCGATGGTGGCGATCAGGTCCGCACCGATGCCCTGCGGGACGATGTAGTTGTCGTACGCGGTGGCCGGGTCGGTGAACAGTGCGCCACCGTCGGAACCCATCGGGACGCGCGACATCGACTCGACACCACCCGCGAGAACCAGGTCGTCGAAGCCGGACGCGACCTTGGCGGCGGCCAGGTTGGTGGCCTCCAGACCGGACGCGCAGAACCGGTTGATCTGGGTGCCGGGGACGCTCTCGGGCAGACCGCTGTTCAGTGCCGCGGTGCGAGAGATGACCGCGCCCTGCTCGCCGACCGGTGAGACGACGCCCAGAACGACGTCGTTGACCTCGGCGGGATCGAGACCGCCGTGACGGGACAGGACCTCGTTGATCAGCCCGGAGACCAGATCGACCGGCTTGACGCTGTGCAGCGAGCCGCCGCGCTGCTTGCCACGGGGCGTACGGATCGCCTCGTAGATGAATGCTTGATCAGCCACGTTGAGTGTTCCTTTCGCATGAACCATGTGTGGTTACTCAACCAGGCTAACGCGGAATAACTTCCTTGGCCATACCGGGTGGTCAGGTGCCCACTCGCCGAGGGAAACATGCGCTATGGTCGATTCACCATGTCTACCCCGAAACCCGGCAGGCGCACGCGGCCGGCCGACCGCAAGGGACAGCTCGTCGACCATGCCGCGACGCTGTTCCTGGAACGCGGCTACCCGCAGGTGTCGGTCGCCGACATCGCACGGGCCGCAGGCGTGACCGCGCCGTCGGTGTACCGGCATTTCGCCGACAAACAGTCGCTTCTGGCCGCGGCCGTGCTGGCCGGCGTGGACGATCTCGAGGCCTGTACCGACCGCGCCCTGAGCGCCGCACCGACGCCGGGAGTGGATCGACTCATCGCCACCGTGTGCACCCTGGGCGTGCGACGTCCCGAGGCGACGTCGCTGTGGCGGTGGGCCAGCCAGCACCTGACCGACGACCAGAACCGTGAGGTGGTGCTGCGCACCCGGGAGATCCTGCATCGGTGGGCGGCCGCGCTCTCCGAGGGCACCGACCTCACCGATCGCGAGGCGGTCACCCTCGCGTGGGCGGTCCTCAGCGTCGCCGGGAGTCTGTCGGTGCACAACATCCGGATGCCGGCCGGGCGGGCCCTCGATGAGCTCGACACCCTGGTCCGCCGGGCGATCGCCCTGCACCCCGCCGGCGCCCCACCGTTGCCGTCGATGCCGCCTCCCGGAGCCGGACCGCCCACCCGCCGCGACGAGATCCTGGACGCCGCCGCCGCACTGTTCGCGGTGCGCGGATACGCCGGTGTCGGGGTCGACGACATCGGCGCGGCAGTCGGGATCACCGGACCGAGCGTGTACAAGCACTTCAGTTCCAAGTTGTCGATCCTGCTCGGCATCGGCCAGCGCAGCGCCACCCGCCTGGAGGCCGGCGTGATGGCCGCCTGGACGACCACCTCGGATCCGGCAAAACTGCTTGCGTTGCTGGTGGATTCGTACGTCAACGTGATCACCTCCACCCCGGACCTGTCGGTGGCGTTCAACAACTCGTTCGCACTGTCGGGGCAGCCGACGGCGTCCGATCTCGTCGACGTGCAGCGCCGTTATGTCGCGCGGTGGATGGATCTGCTGCTGCAGATCCATCCCACCCTGACGCGCGAACGTGCCGCCGTCGACGTCCACGGGGCGCTGAGCATCGTCAATGACGCGATCCGGATGCGACGCGGCACCCGACGTCCCGAATTCGGTGCGCAGATGGCGTATCTGATGAAGGGCGTGCTGGACATCTGAGAGGTGGTCTCGATACGCCTCCTCGCTACGCTCGTCGGCTACTCGACCGGCGGCTCAATCCTTCGCCCGCCGGCGCTTGCGACACCTCCCGGCGGTCGAGTAGGCACCGAGCGCAGCAGGCCCACCCACCGCCGGTCGAGTAGGCACCGAGCGCAGCAGGCCCACCCTCCGGCGGTCGAGTAGGCACCGAGCGCAGCAGGCCCACCCACCGGCGGTCGAGTAGGCACCGAGCGCAGCGAGGCGCCGTATCGAGACCACACCCCTCCACCGTTCTCTATGCTGAATCCCGTGACCGGACCCGACGGCGACACACCCGCCCGCTACACCCGCGACGAACTGATCGCCGAGCTCGGCCTCTCCCCCGAGTACGCGGAAAAGGTCTGGAACGCTTTCGGTTTCGCACGACGTTCGACACCGGACAAGATCTTCAGTGACGCCGACGTCGCCGCGCTCCGGCTCTTCGCCGACTCCGAGTCGACCATGCCGCAGGAAGCCCAGGTCGCCACCGCCCGCGCGATCGGTCAGACCATGTCGCGCCTCGCGGACTGGCAGGCAGATCAGCTGCGTGAACTCGACCGCAACCCCGACGTCCCGTGGTCGATCAGCCAGATGACCGGAGCGCTCGGACAGATCCAGCAACTGATCTGGCGCCGACACCTCGCGCTTGCCCTCGAGCGCGACGTCGAACGCGATACCGACGAACGTCTCGATCTGGTGGTGGGATTCGCCGACATCGTCGGCTACACCAGTCTGTCGCGCCGCATCGCCCTCGAAGAACTCGAGGAACTCCTCGAATCGTTCGAAGAGGACACCTTCGAGATCGTCGCGGCCAACGGCGGGCATGTCGTGAAAACCCTTGGTGATGCGGTCATGTTCACCTCCCATGACCCGGCATCCGCCGCAGCCATCGCGATCGCGTTGCACGAACTGTCCACCGGGGAAAGGATTCCACCGCTACGCGCGGGTATGGCGCGGGGCCGCGTCTTGAGTCGCCTCGGTGACGTGTTCGGTGAGCCGGTCAACATCGCCGCACGTCTGGCCGGATCCGCCCGGCCGGGCACGACGCTCGTCGACGAGGCGCTGGCCGAGAGTCTCACCGACGACGACAGGTTCTATCTGAAGTCGGTGCCCACCTTGAGTGTTCGTGGCTACAAGCGACTGAGGGCGCGCGCCCTCGAGTTGAACAGGCATTTCGACGGATCGTGAACCTCTGACGCAACCCGTCCGCATTCTCAGTACACGCGCACCGCGCTCGCTTTGACCGCGAAGTAGACGCGGGCACCGACGACGAGCGACAACGCTGCCACCGCGGCCCCGGTGACCTCCGCGCCGATCACATGTCCACCGACGTCACCCCGCACCACCATCCGATCACCGTGTGGGATCACCTGGGCGATCGAGCAGGCGAACACGTTGCGGAAGCTTGCATCCGACGGAGGTGAGGTGAACACCGCGACGCCATCGGGCGAGAACACCGCCGTCGCATGACGGCCGGTGTGAACCGGCTCGGCAACGGTTCCGGCGACGGCGATACCGTCGGTGACCACACTGGTTCCGTCCCACCGGCCGGACACGAGGTTGAGACCGGCCAGCCGCGCGACGAAGGCGTTGACCGGGTTGGCGAGAACCGCGGCCGCGGGCCCGCTGTCCACCGCATGCCCGTCGTCGACGACCACCATCTCCTCGGCCAGCGTCACCACATCGACAACGTCGTGGGTGACCATGATCGTCGTGCGCGAGCGGTCGTCGAGCAGATCTCGCAGCAGCGCTCGGAGGCGACCGGCAACGTCGACGTCGAGAGCACGAAATGGCTCGTCCAACAGCAGTATTCGGGGCTGCGCGGCCAGCGCACGTGCGATCGCGACCCGTTGCGCCTGCCCACCCGACAGCTCGGCCGGCTTGCGGTCGGCGAGATCGGCCACTTCGGTCGCCGCCAGCCATCGATCGACCCGAGCGGCGACCTCTGCGCGTGAAAGCCGTTGGGCGGATGGCGCGAAGGCGATATTAGACCGCACCGTGAGGTGTGGGAACAGCCGTGCGTCCTGGGAGAGCAGCGCGACCCCGCGACGGTGTGCCGGTACAGATGTGCGCCCGTCACAGAGTATTTCGCCATCCAGAGCAATCATCGATCGGCCATTCGTGAGCAGCCCGGCGATCACGCGCAGCAGAGTGGTCTTGCCCGCGCCGTTGGGTCCGACGACGGCGGTGGTGCTGCCCGCGGCGAACGTGTGCGAGATCCGCATCGGCGGCAGCACGTTGTCGATGTCCGCGTACAACCCCGAGCCGGGCACCGCGCCGGTCACAACGCGCCTTGTCCGACACCACGACGCCCGACACCACGCCGCGCGTGGACCGCGACCACGACGATCAGGGACACCACCACCAGCACCAGCGACAACGGGATCGCCGCCCGCGGATCGTCGATCTCCGCGACGTAGATCGCGAGCGGCGCGGTCTGCGTGATGCCCGGTGCGTTGCCGGCGAAGGTGATGGTCGCCCCGAATTCGCCCATGGCCCTGGCGAATGCCAGCACGACGCCGGCCAGGAGCGACGGCACGATCAGGGGCAGGGTGACCCGCCAGAGCGTTCGCGAGGGACCGGCCCCGAGCGTCGCGGCCACCTCCTCGTATCGCGTCCCGGCCACCCGCACCGCCCCCTCGACACTGATGACCAGAAACGGCAGCGCCACAAAGGTCTGCGCCAGGACCACCGCGGTCGAGCTGAACGCGATGTCGATGCCGACGGCGCGCAGATGCTCGCCGACGAGCCCGAGCCTGCCGAACGTGTACAGGAGCGCGATACCACCCACCACGGGCGGCAGCACGAGAGGCAAGAGGACCAGCGACCTCAGGACACGGGTGACGACGCCGTCGTGCCGCGCGAAGACCACCGCCATCGGCACCCCGAGCAGGATGCAGAGAAAGGTGCTGAACGCGGCCGTCCGGAGTGACAGCACCAGCGCCTGCCTCGACGATTCGGAGCCGACCTGGTCGAGGAAGGTGTCCCACGGCGTCTGTGCGATCAGGGCGATGGGCGGCAGCACGATCAGCGTGATGCCCAGCGCTGCTGGGAGATACAGCCAGACAGGCAGCCCGGCGCGGATCGACGGTCGGCGGATCAAGGCTTTCCGAAGCCCGCTTCCTGCAGGATCTGCTGTCCGGACGGGCTCAACACCGCGTCGACGAACTCCTTGCCCACCGCCTCGTCCGCGGCGTCGCGGACCGTGGTGATCGGATACGAGTTGACCACTGCCGCGAAGGCGGGATCGACCACCGTCGCGACCTTGTCACCCGCCCCCTTGGCATCGGTCACGTACACCAGACCGGCGTCGGCCTGCCCCGACGTCACCTTGGTGAGTACCGCCGTCACCGACTGTTCTTCCGACGCCGCATCGACGGTGATCCCGGTGTTACGTTCCACGGTGTCGGTCGCGTTGCCACACGGCTGCGCCGACTGGCACACGACGGTCGTCACGCCCGGCTTGTTCAGGTCGGCAAACGACTTGATGCCCTTCGGGTTACCCGGTGCGGTCACGATCACGAGGGTGTTGGTCGCGAAGATCTTCGGGTCGACGGCCGACTCGCCCAGCTTGGCCATGTTCTTCTGGTCCGCACTGGCGAAGACGTCGGCGGGGGCGCCCTGTTTGATCTGGTTCACCAAGGTCGACGAGCCGTCGAACGACAGCGACACCGTTGTCCCCGGGTGCTGCTTCTGGAACTCGTCAGCGATCGCGGTGAACGTCTTCTTGAGTGACGCGGCGGCGGACACGTTGAGTGTCGTCGGTGTCGTGGACGACGACTGGGACGAGGCGTCCTCCGACGACGAGCACCCAGAAGCGGCCGTCATCACCGATGCGGCAACCGCGACGGCGGCCAGAACCTTCTTCACTGTCCATCTCGTTTCGTCTCGACGATCACCGTGGTGGCCTTCACCACCGCGGTGGCGACCGACCCCGGCGCCAGTTGCAGCTCGCGTGCCGCGTCGGCACTCATCAAGGAGGTGACCTCGAACGGACCGCAC
The DNA here is from genome assembly GCF_049847105.1 of Gordonia sp. DT218. Taxonomy (NCBI): domain Bacteria; kingdom Bacillati; phylum Actinomycetota; class Actinomycetes; order Mycobacteriales; family Gordoniaceae; genus Gordonia; species Gordonia sp. DT218. The sequence goes on from NZ_JBNCNS010000008.1 coordinate 11,056, forward strand.
TGCATCGTCACCTGGGCCATCACCCCGTCGATCGACACCGCGGTGACGAGACCGGCGAATCGGTTGCGCGCCGAGCGCAGGACTCCGTCGTCGTCCGGCGGGGCGGCGGCACGCGTGCGGGCACGAGCGGCCAGCTCGGCGCCGTCGACCATGGCAACCTCCCCGTCACCGGTGGATGCCGCGAGCTCGCCGGCGGCGATCCACCGCCGCACGGTGTCATCGCTGACGCCGAGCAGGCGAGCCGCGTCCCGCACTCGAATGACAGTCACTCGCTCACTTTATCCGCAGATGCGTTCAGAATGCTCATCGATACCCGCAGATGCGGAAATAACACCTCCGACGTTGACTTCATGTGCACGTGAACTCCTAGCGTGAACACCGACCACCCACGACGTACCGATGAGTTCTGGACGTCTCCGTGGTCTGCACTGATGCCCTCCCGGCAGCGCCTCGGAGGGATGAAAATTAGGTCGCTGGATGTCCGAATTGCACCGTAGTGTGGAGAAACATGAGCTCACCCACCGCCCCCGCCGTAGCGCGACGAGATCGACAGTCGACACCGGACGTCGCCATCGAGGCCGTCGACCTGGTGAAGAAATTCGGTGATTTCACCGCAGTCGACGGTGTCAGCTTCACCGTGCCCCAAGGTTCGGTTCTCGGCCTGCTCGGCCCCAACGGAGCAGGCAAGACCACCATTGTCCGCATGATGGCCACGTTGTCCCCGCCCACCAGCGGGTCGGCCAGCATCGCCGGATACGACGTCGCCAGTCAACCCGAGATGGTCCGCCGCAGTATGGGATTGACGGGTCAGGCCGCCACCGTCGACGAGATCCTCACCGGACGCGAGAACATCCGCATGATCGGCGGCCTGTACGGCATCGGTCGCAAGGAACTCGCCCGTCGAGCCGATCGGCTCCTCGAGCAATTCTCGCTGACCGAGGCCGGCAACAAACAAGTCAAGTCCTACTCGGGCGGCATGCGACGGCGCCTCGACCTCGCGGTCAGCCTGTTGGCCGCCCCGCCGGTGCTCTTTCTCGACGAGCCGACCACCGGCCTCGACCCTCGCAGCCGGCAGGAACTCTGGGACGTCCTGCGCAACCTGGTCGCCGACGGCACCACGCTGTTGCTGACCACGCAGTACCTCGAGGAGGCCGACCAGCTCGCCGACGACATCGTGGTGATCGACAAGGGGAAGATCATCGCGCATGGCACATCGCTACAGCTCAAGCAGCAGGCCGGGGCCGCAAGCCTGGTCCTGACCGTTTCCGATCCCGACGACATCCCCGAGGCGGAGGCGCTACTGCGCAAGACCGGCACCGAGGTCTTCATCGATCACGGCGCCCGACGACTGACCGCCCCCGCCGACGGACTCGGCGATCTCACCCGCGTCGTCGCATGGTTCGACGAGAGCGGCATCGCCGTCGACGACCTCGGGCTGGCCCGACCCAGCCTCGATGACGTCTTCCTGTCACTCACCGGCCACCGCGCCGAGGACGATTCGGCCTCCGAGGAGGAGCAGACCGCATGACCACCACCGTCACCTCCGATCCCGCGGTCGCCCAGCGACCCGAGATCCATCAGACAACAATCTGGCAGCAGTCATGGATCATGGTGAAACGCAACATGATCCACACCAAACGGATGCCGGAGATGCTCTCCGACGTGACCATCCAGCCGATCATGTTCGTGCTGCTGTTCGCGTACGTCTTCGGCGCGTCGATCACCAATACCGGTGGCGTGTCCTACAAGGAGTTCCTGCTCCCGGGCATCATGGGCCAGACGATCGTGTTCACCGCGTTCATCGTGGCCACCGGCATCACCGCCGACCTCGAGAAGGGGATCATCGATCGCTTCCGCTCGCTGCCGATACGTCGATCATCGGTTCTGGTCGGCCGCAGCATCGCGAGTCTCCTGCACTCGTCGATCGGCATCGTGGTCATGGCGATCACCGGGCTCGCGATCGGCTGGCGTATCCACGGAACGTTCGGGGAGGCGGTCCTCGCTTTCGCGCTCGTCCTGCTGTTCGGCTTCGGGATGATCTGGTTCGGCATCCTCATCGGATCGTGGCTGAGTTCGGTGGAAGCGGTGAACGGCTTCATGTTCACCACCCTGTTCCCGCTCACCTTCCTGTCGAATGCGTTTGTCCCGACCGCCCCGATGCCGACGTGGCTGCGGACCATCGCGGAGTGGAACCCGATCTCGGCGCTCGTCCAGGCGATGCGCGTGCTGTGGGGCAACGGGCCGGCCGCCGGGCCGGGTTCCCCGTGGCCACTGCAGCACCCGGAGGTCGCGACCCTGATCTGGGCCGTCGTGCTGACGCTGGTGTTCGCGCCGTTCGCGTTGCGCGCCTACAACAAGCGCACCTCCGACTGACCCCAGGGAACCCTCTCCCCCGCACCCCCTCCACCGCGCACCCCCGCAGCCGCGACGGTTCCCGTCATCCGCGACGCCATTTAGGGGGCGCGGGTGACGGAAACCGTCGCGGCTGCGGGGGGTGCCGGGGGTAGGGGGATTGAAGTTCAGGCGGTGGCGGCGAGCGCTTCCAGCGGATCGGTGTAGATCGCATCGAGGGCGACCGCACCGGCGGCCTGCTGCTGCACGGTGGTTCCCGAATGCGACACGCGCACATCGCGGTTGGCCACCACAGACGTCGTCTTGACCGCCTTCGCGACGGTCGGCAAGGTGGCCGGGAAATCGGTGAACGCCTGACCACCGAGCACGATGTGATCGGGATTGAAGATGTCGGCGATCAGCGCGACAGTCCGGCCGAGGACCTCGGCCCGCTCCTCGAGCAGTGCACGCGCAGTGGCGTCGCCGCCGCGGGCGAGGTCGTGCACACCCTCGATGTCGTCGACCGAGAGCCCGAGGGCCTGCGCGGCATCCACCACGCCGGTGTCGCTGGCGGTCGGCTCGAGTCGCCCGGTCTTCTCCGGATCGAGGAGTGTGGTGGGTCCGGTGGGGAAATGGCCGATGACCGGCGGGCCCGCGGTCGGCGTGTGCACGGTGCCGTCGACGCAGAAGGCGGTACCCACCATCTCGCGGGCATAGAAGTACAGGAAGCTCGACTTCTTCTGATCGGGATTGACGACGAGTTCCGCGGCGGCCATCGCCTCGACATGCGAGGCGACCGACACCGGCAGACCGACGGTCTCGGCGATTATCCGGCCGACCGGTGCCGCCGACCAGCCAAGGCGGGGGTGATCCACCAATCCGCCGGGCGCGACCCGCCCACCGAGCGCCACGCCGGCCCAGAGCACGCGGCGGCCCGCCCATCGGCCGACGAAGCGCCGAGCACTGACCCCGATCGCCTCGAGGGTCTCCTCCGCGCTGTCTGCGGCCGGGGTGGGGATCTGGATGGCCCCGACCACACGGTGCAGGAGGTCGTGGGTGGTGATCGAGGTGACCTTGTAGCCGATGTGGATGCCGAGCGTGAGGAAGTCGGCGACGTTGAGTTCGAACGGCAGTCGCGGCCGGCCGATCGCCCCGGCGGGGGCGAGATCGGCGCGTTCGCGGATCAGACCGGCCTTGAGCAGGGCACCCACCTGTCGGTTCACGGTCGAGATACTCAGCCCGGTGTACTCGGCGGCGTCGTCGCGGAACACCGGCCCGGAGAGACGCGCGGTACGCAGTACCAGCGCGGCAGGCTTCGACGACAGTTGCAGCTGAGGCGTGGCGATGTGAATGGCGGACGCTCCCTTCCGCGGTGACCCATAGGCGAGTGGGCGGGGAACGCGGTCGGCGAGCCGGTGTCCCGGTGGTCGGGGCGCCTGCGGTCGGGCGGGTTCCGGGTTGGCGGTGGCGGTGCTGTGGTGGTCGAGCGTTGCGGTCATCTGTGTGTCCTCATCGAATGTGCCACATCCGGGTCGGATCGGCGCCGGGGCGCGACCGAGTCGCTCGGATGAGCGGAAGTGAGTGGGCCGCCGTTGGCCCGGGGTGAATGCTGGGATCAGCGCATTCGGCAACAACACAGAACACGAGCAAACGGCAGCCGACAGCCCAGAGCGGTAGTCACATAGGTGACCTCTGGGACGTAGGGCTGGCGGCTCGTCATGTGCATCAAGCTAGCAACGCGCGAGGGCGACTGGCAACCTCGGACGGCCCACCACCCCGGTCGTCGGCGGCACGCAAATATGGGCGTTCACCGGCGATGATAGGACTGCGCCAACGTCCTGGCGTCGGTTGCGCGCAGCGTGATCCAAACCCGCTTCGGACGCCCCGGAGCGGGCCCGGCCGGCCCGGCGATCCCCCTCACGACCGCCGGACCGACCCGACTCATCCTGTGCATGAACACCGGACCTATATCTGACGCAGCGACCACGGAATCGGTTCCGTCGAACGCTCGACTCGAGGGGCTGACCTTGTCGGACCCTTCCCGTAATCTGGGTCACATGTCCACCACGACTGCGCCCAACGCGTCCGACGCCGAGTTTCTCGAGGTCACCGAACCGTTCCGGCGCGAGATCCTGGCGCATTGTTATCGGATGATGGGGTCCCATCACGACGCCGAGGATCTCATGCAGGAGACCTATCTGCGCGCATGGCGTGGCTACGGAGGATTCGATCGGCGTGCGTCGGTGCGCACGTGGTTGCACAAGATCGCCACCAACACCTGCCTCACCGCGCTGGGGAGCCGACAGCGGCGACCACTGCCGTCCGGACTCGGGGGTGACGCCTTCGACCCGACCGACGACCTCCTGCAAGACCACGAGGTCCCCTGGCTCGAGCCGTTCTCCGGCACCGTCGACGAGATCGCGCCGGGCGACGACGCCGATCCCGCCTATGTGGTGGGTGCCCGGGAGTCGATCCGCCTCGCCTTCATCGCCGCGCTCCAGCATCTGCCCGAACGTCAGCGCGCCGTCCTGATCCTCCGTGACGTCCTACAGTGGCGGGCCGCAGAGGTCGCCGACACCATCGGGGTCACCACCGCAACTGTGAACAGTCTTCTGCAGCGGGCCCGAGAGCAGCTCAAGAACGCTGCGCCCGAGAAGGATTCGCCGAGCACGCTCGACGATGCCGCCAAGCGTGAACTGCTCGCCAAGTACGTGTCGGCCTTCGAACGGTACGACGTCGATGCGATCGTCGACCTGTTCACAGACAAGGCCATCTGGGAGATGCCCCCGTTCACCGGCTGGTATCAGGGCCCCGCCGCCATCGGCACGCTCATCCGCCGCAACTGTCCCGCCGAGAAGGAAGGAGACCAGATCCTCCTGCCGACCACGGCGAACGGACAGCCGGCCTTCGGCCTCTACATGCGCGAGCCCGACGGCATCCACCGCCCGTTCCAGCTCCATGTGCTCGACCTCGACGCCGACGGCAAGGTCTCCTATGTGGTGGCCTTCTTCAGCGACACCCTGGAAGAAGATTTCGCGCGGTTCGGACTGCCCGCCACACCCTACGAGGCACCGCAGCGCTCCGCGCCGAGCCCGTTCCACTGAGCCGGATCACCGAGCCGCGCAGTCGGCTCAGAGCCCGGGCCCACTAGGTCGAGGAGTCGTCGTCCGCCGGGATCTGTGAGGGGTCCATCCAGACCACCTCCCACGCGTGGCCGTCGAGATCGCAGAAGCTGCGGCAGTACATGAAGCCGAGATCCTCGGGGTCACGCAGAGCGGATCCGCCGTATGTCAGCGCCGCATCCGCGCACCGATCGACCTCGGACCGCGAGCCGGCCGACACCGCCACCAACGACTCGCGTCCAAGGAGCGGGTCGGCCACCGCGCTCGCCGCATACCCCGCGAACCGCCCTGCCGCGTGGAGCACCACCCTGCTGCTGTCGTTGATCTCGATGCAGACGGTGCCCTGATCACAGAACAGCGCGTCGAACCGGAAGCCCAGGCACGTGAAGAACGCCCGCGAGCGCGCCACATCGGCCACGGGAAGGTTGACGAACAACATCGTCGACAATTCGGACACTCCTCGATCACGTGGTGATTCCACGATGTGTTGACCGGCCGGGCAGCCCGAACTCATCGGCAGCCGACCCGAGGCCATAAGGTGTGATGCATGGGCGTGATCTATCTGGTCCGGCACGGGCAGGCCGACCCGAATGCGTACGGCATCCAGGGCAGCGACGATCCGGCGCCCAACGGGCCGGGGGGACTCACCGACACGGGCGTGATGCAGGCCCGGCTGACCGGCGCGCTGCTCGCCAGCCTGACCGACAAGGTCACCGCTGCGGTGAGCGGTGATCTCCCGCGGCAGTCGCAGACCCTGGCCGCGGTGCTCTCGGCGTTCGACTCGGCTCCGACACCGGAGGTCGATCCGGACTGGAACGAATATGCGCTGCCGGCCTTGGTCGGTTCGGCCAGCGCCGAGGAGTATCGCGACGGCCGCAGCTATCAGCAGCGACTCGATACCGGTCTGGCCCAGTGGATCGCGGACACGGCCCAGCATCACGAGGCCGGCGGTGAGACCTACCGCGACTTCAGCGCCCGGATATCTGCCGCCGCCGACCGAGCCGTCGCCCTGGCCGGGTCGGGGCAGACCGTCGTGGTGGTGTCCTCCGCCGGCTCCATCACCCGATGGCTCGGCCAACTGTGGGACATCCCCGCGCAGGGCTGGCCGCTGCTGTCCCGCACGATGGTGAATGCCTCGGTGTCGAAGCTGATCGTCGGACGCAGCGGCGTCTCGGTCGTGTCCTTCAACGAACACGCCCATCTCGCGGATCGGGACGGTGGGGTCGCGACGTTCCGCTGACGGGGCAGACGATCTCGATACGGAGCCTCGCTACGCTCGGGTCCTACTCGATCAGCGGAGGCCGCCCGCCGCTGGTCGATCAGCGGAAGTCGCCTGCTGCTGGTCGAGTAGCAGATCCCGCGACGAAGGAGCCGGATCTGCGTATCGAGGCCCGCGTATCGAGGCCACTCACGCCCGATGCAGATTTGTCCCCGGCCTGGTCAGGATCACGTTGGGTAACACGGCAAATCGCGACAGCGCAGTGACCGAGTGTGCGATGGTGGCGACGTCGCCGACAGTGATCATCTCCTCGCCCGGGACCTGCTCCTTGAGCCAGTCGGACATGTCCGTGTCGACATATCCGGGTGCGATGGTGGTCGCACTCACGCCGTTCAATGACTCCTCGAGGTTGAACGTCTCGCACAGCGAGATCAGCGCCGCCTTCGTCGAGCCGTATGCGGACAGTTCCGGCTCGGGATAGACGCCGGTGATCGACGCGACGGCGATCACCTTCGCCACACCGTTCGCCTCGGCCGTGGCACGCAGCGTCGGCAGCAGAGATTGCAAAAGGATGTACGGCGCACGGACATTCACCTGATACAGACGGTCGAAACGACGGACCGGCAGGTCCGCGATGGCGCCCTTCTGCCCCATCCCGGCGTTGATCACCAGGGCATCGCACCTGCCGAACGCCTCGGCATGTCCCGCCGCCAGCTCAGCGACGGCGTCCGCATCGGTCATGTCCGCCGGGATCACCTCGACGCGACTCGCCCCGAGCTCCGAGAGCTCAGCGGCCCTCTGCTCCAACGCTTCTCGCCCGCGCGAACTGATGGTGAGGCCCCACCCGTCCGCGGCGAACCGCTCGGCGATCGCCGCACCGATCCCCCGCGAGGCGCCGGTCACCAACGCAACCTTGTCATCCGACATTCCGTGTCCCCCTCAGCTGCTGGAGCCCCGCGGCAACGAATTCTGCGGTCGCCTCGCCCGCACGCTCGGCACCGTCGGACGATGCGCCGGCACGCGCCCGATGCGCGATACCCTCCGCGACCACTCCGAGCTTCAGATTCGCCAGCGCCAGGTAGAAGTCCCAGTCCCCCAGATCACGTCCGGTCCGCGTGGCGTAACGCTGCGCGATGTCGTCGGCCGACGGATAACGATCGCTGGTCCACGCCGCCTCGAAGCCGACCACCTGATCGAAGCCGGGGCGGCGGTACACACACATCAGTGCGATATCGGTGAGTGGGTCGCCGAGCGTCGACAACTCCCAATCCACCACCGCTCGAACAACTCCCGGATCGTCGGGTGATGTGATGGTGTTGTCCACCCGATAGTCGCCGTGCACGATGGTGTTGCGCGCCTCGGTCGGCACCCGCTCACCCAATGCGGCGACAAGCCGATCGACGTCCTCGAGTTCACGGCTCTTCACGTGCCCCCACTGCCGGGCCCACAGCTTCACCTGGCGCGCGACAAAGCCATCCGGCCGACCGAACTCGCCGAGCCCGACAGCCCGGTAATCGACCTCGTGCAGCCGGGCCAACGTCTCCACCAGGCCGTCGAGATTGCGTTCGACATCACTGTCCGACAAGGCCTTCAGGTCACCGGCGGTCCGGATGACCGGTCCGTCGACGAACTCGACCACCGTGAACGGAGCGCCGAAGACCTCCCCCTCGGAGTCGATCGCGACGGTCCGCGCCACTGGGACGTCGGTCTGCTGGAGCGCACTCGTCACCGCCCACTCGCGGTTCATGTCGTGTGCCGACGGGGTGAGCCCGCTCGTCGGCGGGCGCCGCACCACCCAGTGCGACCGGTCATCGCGCACACTGAACGTCAGATTGGATTTGCCACCGCTGATGAGATCCACGCGGAGCCCGCCGACCACGTCGACTCCACGTCCGACCAGGAAGTCCCGCAGCAGAACCGAATTCAGCGCCGGATGCTCGCTCACCGGTTCGCTCCCGACGCGGCGGCGTCCGCCGACCGGGCCGCCTTACGTGCTCGACCGATCGCACGGCGCGCGATCGCCCATCGGTGCACTTCCGACGGTCCGTCGTAGATCCGGAACGGGCGCAATTCACTCTGCAGCCGCGCCAGCGGCAGGTCGTCGGAGACGCCCATCCCGCCGCACATCTGAATGCTGCGGTCGGCGATCCTCGTGTATGCCTCCGCGGCAAAGGTCTTGGCGATCGACGTCTCGTTCGACGCGTGGTTGCCCAGATCGAGTTCGTGGCAGGCCTTGATCAGCAGTGCGGTACTCGCGGCCAGATCGATCTCGTTGTCGGCGACCATCTGCTGAATCATGCCGAGGTCACCGAGCTTGCCGCCGAACCCTTCTCGTCGTGACACGTAGTCGACGGCGACATCGTGACAACGTTGCGCCGAGCCGAACCACCGCATCACGTGGGTCATCCGTGCCGGGCCCAATCGCACCTGCGCATACCGGTACCCCTCGTCGACCTCGCCGAGGATGTCCTCGTCCGGGACGAAGAGATCGGTGAAGCTGACCTCGCAGTGCCCGCCGATCATCGAGCGGTCCGTCGTCACGATGTGGCGGTCCACGGAGATGCCTGCGGCATCGGCCGGGGCGAGGAACATGGTCGCGCCGCCCCGGTCGCCGGGTGCCCCCGCGGTCCGCGCCATGATGATGAAGAAGCCCGCGCCATCGGCGCCGGTGATGAAGCGCTTCTCGCCGTTGATCTTCCAACCGCCGTCCACCTTGACGGCGCTGGTGCGTAACGCATTGGGATCCGAACCGGCTCCCGGGGAGGGTTCGGTCATCGCGAACGCCGACCGGACATCACCGGCCGCGAGCGGGGCGAGGTACTTGTGCTTCTGCTCGTCGCTCGCGACGTGCGCGAGCATGTGGACATTGCCCTCGTCCGGCGCGCCGATGTGCAATGCCACCGGCCCGAAGGTCGAGTATCCGGCAGCCGCGAAGACCGGTGCGCGGTCGGACATGTTCAGACCGAGCCCGCCGAACTCCACCGGCGCGTGTGGCGCGAAGATCCCCTCCGCCTTGGCCTTGGCGTTGAGCTCCCGACGGAGTTCGTCACCGCCGGCCGCGGTGATGTCTCCGCCATGCGCGTTCTCGATCGGCAGGACATGGTCGCGCACGAATCGGCTCGTCTTGTCGACGATCTCCGAGACGTCCGGGGAGTAGCTCAGGTCAACGGGCATCGGATCTCCTCATGGTTCGCCGACCGAGCGATCGTTCGGCGAACGTCACGATGCCAGCCCGGAAAGCCGCGGTCAAGTCAGGCCGACGCCACCGGGGGACGCATCAGTCCGAACCGTCGCCGGTCCGGTAGCCGACGAGAGCACGGGCAAGCTGCAGGTTCCGGGAGATGAGTTCGTCGGCACCGAGTTCACCGTCGAGCTTGAACCAGGTCGACACCCCGACACACATCGTGGCGACGGCACGACTCGCGTCCTTGGGATACCGGGTGGAGAACACTCCCGCCTCCACGCCGGCGAACACGACCTCGTCGACCATGTGCTGCTGCCGGTCCCGATGCCCGATGTAGGTCTGCCGATAGCTGTCGTCGAGACTGCGGATCTCGGTGGAACCGACGAACGCCTGCTCACGTCGGTACATGTGGAACCTCAGGAGCGACTCGACCACGGCGTCGAACTGGGCGATCGGCCGGTCACCGGCCTCAGAGATGGCACGCTCCGACCGACTCAGGAGGTCGGTCATGGTCCGCTCCAGCAAGCCCTGGAGCAACGACTGTTTCGACGGATAGTGGTGATAAAGCCCCGGTACCGAAAGGTTCGCGCGGGAGGCGATCTCTCGCACCGACGTTCCGTGGTAACCCTGCTCGGCGAACGCGGCCAGCGCCGCTGCCAGCGGCACCGGGAGCTCCGGCTCACCGTAGTCTCGCCATTCGCCGATGGAGTGTGGACGCACCTCCGCCTCGCCGGCTCCACTACTCATGGCATCCAACATAGCGTCCCTGCGGGTATGGCGGTGCAGCGGTGACACATGTCCCGATCGCTACGCGCCGAACCGTTCCACGCCGTCGGCGATGGCCATCATCAACCCGACGCTCACCTCCACGACACCGCCGCGGTCGAGGTCCAGGTGGCCGTCGAGCCATGCGGCCAACAGGTGGGCGAGGCCGCCGACCTGGAAGTGGGCCGCGGCCAACGCCTTCGGATGCGATCTGACCTCCAGCACTCCCGACGCCGACTGCAACGTCAGTCCGGCGAACAGCGCCGTGGACTCCATCCGCTTGGCCGCGATGGTGGGGCTGAGTAATGACTGGGAGAACAGCAGACGGCCCTTGCGGCGATCCTCGTCGATGATGCGCACGATGGTGGCGATCGCACCGGCAACCTTGCCCTCGACTGCGTCGCCGGCGTCGAACGCGGCGAGTGCATCCTCGGAGATCTCCGCGATCACCTCGTCGAACGTCGCACTCACCAGCGCTTCTATCGAGTCAAAACTCTCGTAGAAGTAACGCGTGGTGAGACCCGCCTCCCGGCACACACCACGCACCGTGACCGACCCGCCGTCCGATGCGCCGAGCAGTTCGAGTGCGGCGTCGACCAGTGTGGCCCGACGGCGGGCGACGCGGCTGCCGCCGTCCTCACCGCCGTAGGCACGCAATCTGCCGCCGGTACTCGATGAGCCGGTCGACCTGGTCTCGGAGGTGCTCGCCACATGTCCATCTTGACACCGATGACGATGACATCGTTGAATGAAAGAGAATACGCACGTTGTCAGAATGTGTGGCGGTCATGAACTGTCCGAGCAAACATGGGAGACCTGGTGAGTACTGAACCGATCGTCGACGTCGAGGTCGAGGTGCCGGCTGCCCACTCGGCGACCGCGCCGGACACCGAGTACCTGCCACCGGCGGCCCGGATGACCCGTGGCGAACTCGACGCCCTGCCGAGCCGGATGAACGAGATGAAGGGCATCTCCGCGCTCGCCGGACCGGCCAACGTGATCATGCAGCTCGCCATGCCCGCGGTCGGATACGGCGTGTACGAGAGCCGGGTCGACAGCGGCAACCTGTTCAAGCACCCGATCAAACGAACTCGCACCACGCTGAGCTACCTCGCCGTCGCGGTCATGGGCAGCCCGGCCGATCGCAAGGCCTACCGCAAAGCGGTGGGCAAGGCGCACGCGAAGGTGCGGTCGAGCGCCGACAGTCCGGTGAAGTACAACGCCTTCGACCCTCAGCTGCAGCTGTGGGTCGCGGCCTGCCTCTACAAGGGCTGGGAGGACATGCAGCGGATCTACGGCGATCCCGCCGACATCACCGACGAGGCCTATCAGAACGGCGCGGTCCTCGGCACCACGCTGCAGGTGCCGCGCGAGATGTGGCCGGCGACCCGAGCCGATTTCGAGACCTACTGGAACGAGACCGTCGAGAGCTTCGAGATCGATCCGGTCATCCGCGAACACCTGATGAGCATCACCCGTGCGGAATTCATGCCGCGCTGGTTCAGCGTGCTGGTCGGCTGGTGGTTCGAGCTGCTGACCATCGGCTTCCTGCCGCAGAACTTCCGCGACAAGATGGGCCTCGAGTTCAAGCCCTGGCAGCGCGTCGTGTTCGACACGCACAACAAAGTTGTCCGCGCCATCTGCAATCGGCTTCCGAAACCCATGCGCGAGTTTCCGTTCAACCTGCTGCTGTGGGATGTCCGCTTCCGGATCAGGACCAAGCGACCGCTGGTCTGAGCTCCCCTGCTCGCGGGCCCCGGGTCTCGATACGCTGCCTCGCTCCGCTCGGAAGCTACTCGACCAGCGAGAAATACCCCCGCCCGCCGGTCGAGTAGACGACGAGCGCAGCGAGGAGTCGTATCGAGACCCCACTCACACCGACTGCAACGGATCCCGATCACGGTCGGCACTCCACGCTCCGCGCCCGATACGCTGGCAGTCACATCGATTGGGAGGTCGCCGTGGCGTTGTGGTTGTACCGGCTCGGGCGTTTCACGTTCCGGCACAAATGGTGGTTCGTCGGAGCCTGGCTCGCGGTGATCATCGCCCTCGGCGCGATCGTCAGCGCGGCCGCACCCAAGTTCTCCACCGATTTCGAGCTGCCGGGCACCGACTCGGACCGTGCGATGTCGGTGATGAAGTCCGATTTCCCCGCGATCAACGAACAGCAGCTCAAGGCGTCGACCAGCATCCTGGTGGCCGCCGACGACGGGCTCGCCAACCACACCCAGCAGATCGACGCGCTGGTCGCCAAGGCCCGGACCCTGCCGAAGGTCGTGGAACCGGAGACCGTGGTCAACCCGGTGACCGCTGCGCAGGAGAACCCCGCGATGGCCTCGGCCGTCCTCGGCGACAACGGCAAGGTCGGCCTGATCCAGATCCGTCAGGACATCCCCCAGCAGGACCTGACCGGTGAGGACATGCAGCAGTTCGAGGATCTGTTGGCCGAGTTCCGTGGCGACGGACTCCAGGTCGAGGGCACGGGTTCGCTGATGCAGGTGTTCGAGCAGGGCGGCGTGTCCGAGCTGCTGGGCTTCGCGGTCGCGTTCGTGATCATGATCGTCGCGTTCGGCGCGCTGATCGCCGCGTTCATCCCGATCGTCACCGGCATCATGGGCGTGGGGATCACCATTCTGCTGGTCACGTTGAGCGCCAAGATCATCGACGTCCAGCAGAGCGCGACCACGATCATCACCATGCTCGGCATCGCCGTGTCGATCGACTACGCACTGTTCATCGTGTCCCGGTATCGATCCGAGCTGAATCTCGGCGGCAGTCGCGAGGCCGCGGTCGGACGGGCGGTCGGCACCGCGGGTTCGGCCGTCGTGTTCGCGGGCCTGACGGTGATGATCGCGGTCGCCGCGCTCGCCGTGGTCGGGATCCCGTTCATCACCCAGATGGGTGTCGCCGCGGCCGTGGCCGTCCTCGTCGCGGTGTTGGGCGCGATCACCCTCATCCCTGCGCTCCTCGGTGCCTTCGGGCGATTCGCGTTCAAGCCCCGCATCCCGGGTATCCGGCACGGCGACGAGCCCGACTCGCAGCCGTCGAACGGTTTGCGGTTCGCGCGGTTCGTCACCCGCTACCCGCTACCGGTGGCCATCGTCGGTCTCGTCCTCCTGGCCGTCGCCGCGATCCCGATGACCAAGATGGACCTCGGGATGGAGTCGACCACCGACAGCGAATACGCCGCCACCCAGCTGCTCAATCGAGGCTTCGGCGAGGGCGTGAACGGCCCCCTCCTGGTGGTCGTCAGCGACGCCGACGGCGGTGACGTGGCACCCGCGGCGACGGCGGTCGTCGAGAAGATGAAGACCCTCGACAACGTCGCCAATCCGGCCCAGATCACCTGGATCGGCAATGGCACCGACCCGGCGAACCCGCAGGCCGGCGCGACCGCGGCACTCATCTCCGTCACCCCGCAGCAGTCGCCGAGCGGTCCACAGACCCACGAATTGATGGAACAGATCCGTGACTACGGCGCGACCTCGCCCGACGGCGCCACCGTCAACGTCGGCGGACAGACCGCGATCATGTCGGACATCTCATCGAAGCTCAGTTCGGCACTGATCCCGTTCCTGATCGTCGTGGTCGGGTTGGCCTTCATCATCCTGACCATCGTGTTCCGGTCGTTGCTGGTCCCGCTGATCGCGACCATCGGGTTCCTGTTCTCGGTGTGCGCAACGTTCGGTGCGACGGTGGCGATCTTCCAGGAGGGCGACTTCGGCCTGATCGACCACACCAAACCGATCATCTCCTTCCTGCCGATCTTCCTGGTGGGCGTGGTGTTCGGCCTGGCGATGGACTATCAGGTGTTCCTGGTGACCCGAATGCGCGAGGAATACGTACACGGCGTCTCGGCCAAGGATTCCGTCATCGTCGGGTATCAGCACGGCGCCCGGGTGGTCGCGTCGGCGGCGGTCATCATGATCTCCGTGTTCGCGGCGTTCATGCTGGCTCCGGACACGATCGCGAAGATGATGGGCTTCGCGCTCGCGGCCGCGGTCTTCTTCGACGCCTTCATCATCCGGATGGCCGTGGTGCCTGCGGTCATCACGCTGCTCGGCGACACCGCGTGGAAGCTTCCCCGTTGGCTCGACCGCATCCTCCCCAACGTCGACGTCGAGGGATCCGCCATCCGCGAGATCCCGATCGAGACCCAGGTGGATCCGGATCTCTGGGAGCCCGAGCCGGCGAAGGTGTGACGGCCCACCTCGCCTCGGACGCCGCCCGATCCCTGAGGAGCGAGCCCGCGAGCGTCACCCGATCCCTGAGGAGCGAGCCTGCGAGCGTCACGAAGGGCCGCCCTTCGTGACGACCCTCCGCGGGCTCCGGGTCTCTCAGGCTCCGGGTCTCCTCAGAGATCGAATCCCGGAAGGCCCCGTCCTCACACCGACGCGATCAGCATCGCCCCCATCGCGAGCATCACGACCGCGACGACCGCGTCGAGCACCCGCCACGATCTCGGTGACGCGAAGTGGCGGGCAAGCCTCGTGGCGCCCCCGCCGAGCGACGCGAACCACAGCAGGCTTGCGAGGCATGCGCCGATGGCGAACGCCCACTTGGCATTTCCGTGGCTGTTCGCGATGGCCCCCATGGTGAGCACCGTGTCCAGGTAGACGTGCGGGTTGAGCCACGTGAGGGCCAGCGTCATCCCGACCGCCGCCCACCGGCTCACATTGTTCGCCTCGCCGGCATTGGTCACGATGGCCTCGCTGCTCCGCAGACACCGGCGCGCCGCCATCAGGCCGAGCACGACAACATATCCGCCACCGACGATCTTCGCGATCGTCACCACCGCCGGGTGAGCGGCGACCAGTGCGCCGAGCCCGGCGACGCCCGCGAGGATCAGCACCACGTCGGAGATCGCGCACACCGCGACGACCGGGATCACATGTGAGCGGGCCACACCCTGCCGGATGACGAAGACATTCTGGGGCCCGATCGCGATGATCAGCCCGGCGCCGGTCAGCAAACCGGCGACGGCGGCAAGGACATACGTGCTCATGGCAACGACGGTAAAGACACATGCCACGACAATCCAGCGAATGTTTTTCACGAATCATTCACAGAACTTATGATTACCCGATGGAGATCAGCCAAGAAGGCCTGCAGACCCTCGCCGCGGTTCTCCGTGAGGGCACCTTCGACGCCGCGGCGACATCACTGCACATCACCCCGTCGGCGGTCAGCCAGCGGATCAAGGCCCTCGAGACCTCGGTCGGAAGGGTGGTCCTGCGCCGCACCAAGCCGGCCACCGCCACGCCCGACGGCGAGCTACTCGTCCGCCTCGCCAAGCAATGGGAGCTGCTGCGCGAGGAGACCCGCTCCGAACTGATGGGCAGTGGCACGGCCGATCAGGACTCCGCCCGCATCCATCTCCCGATCGCCGCGAACGCGGACTCGCTGGCAACGTGGTTCCTCCCGGTTCTCGCGCGAATGCATCACGAGCACCCGGTCGCCATCGAGGTGGTGCGCGACGACGAGAGCCAGAACACCCGGTTCCTGCGGTCGGGAGAAGTGCTCGCCGCCATCACCTCCGACCCGCTCGGCATCCGCGGCTGCACCACCCGGGCACTCGGGTCGATGCGCTATCTGCCAGTCGCCACACCGGATTACGTGGCCCGCTGGCTCCCCGACGGCCCGACAGCGGCCGCGTTGTCCCGAGCCCCGATGGTGCTGTTCGACCGCAACGATTACATCCAGCGGGACGTGCTGACAACTCTTGCCGCGCAGCCGGTCTCGCCACCGATCAGCTATATCCCGGCCTCCACCGAGTTCCACCTCGCGGTGGAACTCGGTGTCGGCTGGGGTGCGGTACCGGAGGTACAGATCGCCGACGCGCTCGGCGCGGGGCGGGTGATCCCCATCGTCGACCACCACGTCGACATCCCGCTCTTCTGGCAGTATTGGAAACTCAGTTCGCCGATCCTCGACGCCCTGACCGACCTCACCGTCGCGGCGGCAGCCGAGCATCTCGTACCGCCGCCGGACCGGCTCAGGTGAGGACCTTGGGATTGTCGGTCACCTGAATCCGCAACGGATGGTCGATCTCGTCGCGCCACAGACGCGCCGCGAGGTAGAAGCACGCTGCGACCGGCACCGGCAGCAGACCGGCGACCACAAAGGTGGCGGTCAACCCGATCGCGTGACTGACCGGCGCGGCGATCGCCATCGACACGGGCATCAACGCAACCGACACGAAGAAGTCCAGGCTCGCGACCCGCCCGAGGAGCGCCGGTGGGACCCGACGCTGTAACAGCGTGCCCCACAAGACCATCGGGCCATCGAACAGCACGCCCATCAGGAGCCCGGCGGCCACGAACATCCACGTCCGGTCGGCGAAGCCCATGATCACCAGCGGCACGCTCGAGAAACCCCAGATCGAGAACATCACCGTCAGATACCGTCGCGGCATCGGGATCGAGGCGAACACCAGCGACGACAATGCCGCACCGACGCCGAACGCCGCGAGCACCAGCGAGTGGTCACCGGCGCCGCCGTGCACACGTTCCCGCAAGGCGAACGGCACCAGCACCTCGATCGGCCCCATGGTGGCGAGCACCAGGATGCAGGCAAAGAACAGGGTCGCCCACAACCACGGGGTGCGCCACATGTAAGCGAAGCCCTCGGCGATGTCGGTGACCACCGACCGGAACGGGTGCACCGTGATCGCGGCGGGTTCGCGCCGCACCCGGACCGGATCCATGGCGACATAGAACAGCGACGACGCCGCGCTCGCGACGCCCGCCAGCACGATCGAGGCGGCGGGTGACGCAATCGAGATGACCCCGCCCGCCACCATCGGACCGAACGCCTGGAAGACCACCGGACGCAGAAAACCCTCGATCCCGTTGGCGGCCTGCAACTGTTCCGCCTCCACGATGCTGGGCAGCAACGCAGAGTATGCGGGGTAGTACATGCCCATGGTGACGCCGCCGACGAACGCCGCGACGATCAGGAAGGGCTGATTCAACACACCGAGCATCGCGGCGACACCCACGACGCCGAACGCCAGCAGCTTCACGATCTCCAGCGCGATCATGATGCGCCGCTGGGAGACCCGGTCGGCGAGGACTCCGCCGGCGAGGGTCGACACCACCATGCCGAGCGCAGCCACGCCGGTGACGGCCGAGAGTTGCCCCGGTCCGCCGCCCATACCGATGACCTGCCACACCACGCCGACGGTCCACACGCCGTCGGCGAACATGGCCAGCACCAGACCGAGGACGAGCAACCGGTACTGCCGCAGCGCGAACGGTCTCAGCGTTGCGGGCAAACGACGGTCGGCCACGTGCCGATCGGAACCGGTGCTCACGTATCGAGCTTGCCGGATGATCACCGCCTCCGGCCAGCGATTATTCAGGCCGGACGCACGCCTACCCGAGGTTCGACCGTCCCGAACACCATCGCCTCGGTCACGTCGTACCGTCGCGCGTCGATGGCGTCGAGGACCAGATTGTGCCGGACGCGCCACGGTCGCTCCGACGACGCCTTGGGCAGCAGAGTCGCGGCCCGTCGTACGTATCCCGAGTCGAGGGCGAGCAGCAGTTCCTCCGGGAGGACCGCCGACCCGACCGTCGGATATGCGTGCGTGTACCCGTGCTCGTCCATGTGCGCGATCAGGTTTGCGAAGGCCTGGCTGGTCAGATCGACCCGAAGGGTCCACGACGCATTGGTGTAGCCGACCGACCAGGCCATGTTCGGGACGTCGTTGAGCATGTATCCGCGGTAGGCGAACTTGTCGTGCGGCTTGAACTCATGGCCGTCGATGCTCAGCGTCGCGCCACCGAAGGCGATCAGCGCGAGTCCGGTGGCGGTGACGACGATGTCGGCGTCGAGTTCGCGGCCGGAGACCAGTCGGATTCCGCCCGAGACGAATCGATCGATCTGATCGGTCACCACGTCGGCGTCGCCGTGGCGGATGGTGCGGTAGAAATCGCCGTCGGGGATGATGCACAACCGCTCGTCCCAGGGCTCGTAGCGGGGCCGGAAGTGGGTGTCGACGTCGTAGCCCTTCGGCAACGACCGGATCGCGATCTGGCGGAGGGTGTGGCGCGAGAGCTTCGGGAAGGCGCGGCAATAGAGGTAGAAGGCCAAGGTGCCCAGTGCATTTCGCCACCGGATGAGGTGATGCGACCACGTCTTCGGGAGTGCCCGCCGCAGCGCTCTGGTCATCGGGTCCTGCCACGGGAGCGGCAAAATGAAGGTGGGTGACCGCTGGAGCATCGTCACTGCGCCAGCGGATTCCGCCATGGCGGGGATCAGGGTGACCGCGGTGGCACCGCTGCCGATCACCACCACTTTCTTCCCCGCGTAATCGAGGTCCTCCGGCCAGAACTGCGGGTGCACGATGGTGCCGGAGAAGTCGGCCATGCCGGGGAAGTCCGGCAGGTATCCCTCGTCGTAGCGGTAATACCCGGTGCACATGTAGAGGAATCGTGCGACGTAGGTCCGACGGGTCCCGTCGTTCTCGGTGGTCACCGTCCAGAGATCCGTGTCGCTGTCGAAATCGGCTGCGGTGACAGACACCTCGAAGTCGATGTGCCGATCGATCCCGAACTCGTGTGCGGTGTCCTCGAGGTAGTCGCGGATCTCGTCGCCCTCGGCGATGGTCCGGTCCTTGGGCCACGGGCGGAACGGAAAGCTCAGGCTGAAGATGTCGGAATCCGACCGGACGCCGGGATACCGGAAGAGGTCCCACGTCCCACCGATCCGGCTGCGCTGCTCGACGATCCGGTAACGCAGACCCGGATTGCGTTCGGTGATCCGGAAGGCGGCGTCGATGCCCGAAAGACCCGCGCCGACGATCAGCACGTCGAGCTGTTCGGATTCCCCGGTCACCACACCATCACTCCATCCGCCGTCGCGACCACCGCACTAGCTAGGCCGACTTCTTCGCCGCCGCCTTCTTGGCCGCGGTCTTCTTTGCCGGGGCCTTCTTCGCGGCCGCCTGCTTCGCCGGGGCCTTCTTTGCCGGCGCCTTCTTCGCGGCCTTCTTGGCCGGGGCAGACTTCTCCCCGTCGTCCTCCGACGCCGAGCCGTCGGAGGTGCCCTTGTCCTTCACCGACGCGCGCAGCGCGGCGAGAAGATCGGCCACCTCGGAGTCGTCGTCTGCCGAGGATTCTTCCTCGCTCTCCGGGAATGCGTCGGCACCTTCGGATTTCGCTTCGACGAGTTTCGACAGCTCGACCTGATAAGTGTCCTCGAACTCGGCGGGGTCGAAGTCCTTGGCCATCGTCTCGATGAGCGACGCGGCCATCTCGAGTTCCTGGGGGCGGATCTCGGGTTCGTCGCCGAGGAACTCGAAATCGGCGGCCCGGACCTCGTCCGGCCACAGCAGGGTCTGGAGGGTCATGACACCGTCGACCACGCGCAAGGCCGCGAGCCGGGTCCGGTTGCGGAGCGTGAAATTGGCGATGGCGAGACGGTCCGTCTTCTGCAGTGCCTGGGCCAGCAATGCGTAGGCCTTCGGGGACTTCGACGCCGGCTCGAGGTAGTAGGGCTTGTCGAAGTAGATCGGATCGACCTGGTCGGTCGGGACGAACTCGAGGATGGAGATCTCGGGACTCTTCTGCACCGGCAGCATCCCCAGGTCCTCTTTGGTGAGGATCACGGTCTCCCCGGAGTCGGTCTCGTACGCGTTCGCGATGTCGGAGTAGTCGACCTCGGTGTCGGTGCCCTCTCGCACTCGCCGATACCGGATCCGCGTGCCGTCCTTGGAGTCGACCTGATACGACTTCCGGTCGTGACTTTCCGTGGCCGAGTACACTTTGACCGGAACATTCACCAGGCCAAAGCTCAGATCGCCCTTCCAGATCGAGCGCATGGGGTTCATTGTGCCACCGGTTGCCTGAATCCTCGGCCCGGAATGTGGACAATGGTGGTCATGGCGGGTGGTGACAGTCTCGAGGTCGACGGTCGTCGCATCCCGGTCACCAACCTCGAGAAGGTGCTGTATCCGGAGACCGGTACCCGGAAATTCGAGGTCATCGACTATTACTCGCGCATCGCCGACGTCCTGCTCCCGCACCTCGCCGGCCGCCCGATCACCCGCAAACGCTGGCCGAACGGCGTGGAATCGATGCCGTTCTTCGAGAAGGATCTCCCGGTGTCGGCACCGGATTGGCTCGAGCGATTCGGCGAACAGCACAGCAAACGCGTGATCACCTACCCCCTCGCATCCTCGCAGGCCGACCTCGTGTGGTTCGGCCAGATGGCCGCGCTGGAATTGCACACGCCGCAGTGGCGTGTGCCGGCCTTCGACGGAACCGCGCCGAAAGCCGACCGTCTCGTCCTCGACCTCGATCCCGGTCCCGACGTCCCGCTCTCGCAGTGCGCCGAGGTGGCACTGATGATCCGCGACATGCTGTCGGCGGCCGGGCTGACCGCGTTCCCGGTGACGAGCGGCGGCAAGGGGCTGCACCTGTACGCACGGTTCGACCGCCCCGTCTCGCCGGACGCGGCCCGGACGGTCGCCAAGCAGATCGCCACCAGTCTGGCCGCCGCGCATCCCGACTCGATCACCGCGACGATGTCCAAGTCGATCCGGGCCGGCAAGGTCTTCATCGACTGGAGCCAGAACAGCGGCTCCAAGACGACGTTGGCGCCGTACTCGATGCGCGGTCGGGAACAGCCATGGGTGGCCGCACCCCGCTCCTGGGACGAACTCGACGACCCCGACATCGGCCAGCTGCTGTTCCACGAGGTCCTCGAAAGAGTTGCCACCGACGGCGATCTGCTGCTCGACCTCGACGACGCACACGACTCCGATTCCGAAGAGCTCGACACCGACGCCGTCGTCGCGGCGGCCGCCACAACTGCCCCCGTCTCGAATCCTGTTGTCAGCCTTGGCGAGTACCGCCGTAAGCGGGATGCGGACAAGACACCCGAGCCGTTCGGCGACGAGGCGCACCGTGATCGCGCCGACGAAGAGACGTCGGCCGACCCGATCTTCGTCATCCAGGAGCATCACGCGCGCCGTCTGCACTACGACTTCCGGCTCGAGCGTGACGGCGTGCTGGTCTCGTGGGCGGTCCCGAAGAATCTGCCCGACGACCCGGGCCAGAACCGTCTTGCGGTGCACACCGAGGACCACCCGATGGATTACGCCGATTTCGAGGGAGACATCCCGCACGCCGAATACGGCGGCGGGCACGTGGAGATCTGGGACCGCGGCACCTACGAGACCGAGAAGTGGCGTGAGAACGAGGTGATCGTCCGGCTGCACGGCGAACGGGTGCAGGGTCGCTACGCGCTCATCAAGACGGGGGACAAGAACTGGCTCGCCCATCTGATGAGCGACGAGCCGCGGCCGATCCTGCCGGACAGTCTCAAGGATCCACGACCCATGCTGGCCACCGACGAGTCGATCGACAACCTCGACGGACGCGACTGGGCGTTCGAGGGGAAGTGGGACGGCTACCGAATCCTCTTGCGCTACATCGACGGCGACTTCCGACTGACGTCGCGGTCGGGTATCGACATGACCGCCGACTTCCCCCGCCTGCGCTCCATCGCCGACGATCTCGGGCTGATCGACGTCGTCCTCGACGGCGAGGTGGTGGTCCTCGATGCGAGTGGTCGGACCAACTTCACGCTGCTCGCCGCACGCAATACCACCGACGAGGATCTCACCGTCAAGCTCTATATCTTCGACGTGCTCTACCTGAACGGCACGTCGCTCCTACGTCGGCCGTGGTCACAACGACGGGAGTTGCTCGAGGAGCTCGCCCCGGCATTCGCGCACTCGCCCTATGCCGAGGTCCCGCCACTGCTCGACGGGCCCGGGCGTGCCGCGGTGGAGCACAGCCGCGAACAGGGGTACGAGGGTGTCGTCGCAAAGCGACGGACCTCCACGTATCAGCAGGGCCGGCGCACCACCCAATGGCGCAAACACAAGAACTGGAGCGACATCGAGGTCGTGATCGGCGGATACCGGCCCGGCCGCGGCAACCGGTCGGACACCATCGGGTCGCTACTGCTCGGACTGCCCGAGGAAACCGGGCTGCGATACGTCGGACGGGTCGGCACCGGCTTCACCGACGCCCAACTCCGTTCCCTCGCCGAAGAACTCGAGCCGTTGCAGATCAAGTTCTGTCCATTCGTCGACAAGCTGGACCGCCCGGTCGCGTCGAGTGCGGTGTGGGTGCTGCCGAAGATCGTCGGCGAGGTCCGGTTCATGGACTGGACCACCACCGGTCACCTGCGCCACCCCAGCTGGCGCGGCATCCGCCGTGACAAACTGCCCGGAGACCTCTGAGACCTGTCCACCGTGGAAAGGGAAAAACCTGTGTCGAACGAGATGATCACGATCTCCACACCGGATGGCATCGCCGACGCCTACGTCACGCGTCCGGACAATGCTTCCGGTCCAGTCCCGGGTGTGCTGTTCGCCATCGACGCCATCGGGCTGCGCCCGCAGACCAAACAGATGGCCGATCGAATCGCGTCCTGGGGATATGTCGTGTTGGCGCCCAATGTCTTCTATCGCTCGGGCGTCGCCACCGATCTCGAACCGGCCGCCGACCTCACCGATCCGACGAGCCGGGCGGACTTCTTCAAGGAGGTGATGCCGCGGGTGCGAGCGCTCACCGACGACCTCGCCGCGCCGGATCTGTCCGCCTACCTCGACACGCTGCGTGGGCTCGACGGTGTCTCCGGCGGTGACGTGGGGATCACCGGCTACTGCATGGGCGGACGTCTCGCGCTGCTGGCCGCGGCCACCCGCCCCGACGTGGTGGGCGCGATCGGCATGTTCCACACCGGTGGCCTCGTCACCGACGACGACAGCAGTCCGCATCGCCGTCTGCCTGACGTCCGCGCCGACGTGCTTGCCATCCACGCCGACCAGGATCAGTCGCTGCCACCGGAGGCCGTCGCGGCGTTCGAGCACGCCCTCACCTCATGCGGCGTCACGCATTCGGCAACGGTGTATCCGGGTGCCCACCACGGCTATACGATGGCCGACACGGCGATCTATCACTACGAGGCCACCGAGAAGCACTTCGCAGAACTGCAGAAGCTGTTCGAGCGCACTCTGCACTGACCACGCGCGGTCTCCCGCCGACCGGACACAGAATCTCGCCGAGCTCGCGCGCTAGAGGTGTTGCCGCTCCCGCTGCTGAGCGACGAACTTCGTCGACAGCTTCTGCATCAGTCCGGGCGCGAGACGCGAGAAGCGCCACGCCATCCGAGCCTGCGCGGGCACCACCAGCAGCGGCCGGTTGCTCTCGACGGCGTCGAGGGCCTCGGACGCGAGCCTGTCGGCGTCGTATGCGGTCCGCACTCCCTGCCCGGACAGGTAGAAGGTCCGGCCGGTGAATCCGCCGACACCGGGGGCATCGAGCAGCGGCGTCTCCACCGCGGCCGGGCAGAGCGCCAGCACGCCGACACCATGTACCGCGGCTTCCGACCGCAGCGCCAGCGACAGGCCGACGACCGCGTGTTTGGTCATCACGTAGCTGGTGAGCAATCCGGCAGCAGTGAGCCCGCCCATCGACGCCGTGTTCACGATGTGGCCGGACTGCTGACGGATCATGTGCGGATAAGCGGCCGCCACACCGTGGACCACGCCGCGGATGTTCACGTCGATGATCGCGTTCCATTGGTCTGCGGTGAGCAGTTCGGTGTTGCCGCCGAGGGCCATGCCGGCGTTGTTGAACATGAGGTCGATGCGGCCCGTCGACGCCACCACCTCGTCCACCAGGGCTCGGACCGCATCACCGTCGGTGACGTCGAGGTGCGCGGCGCGGGCCGAGCCGGGTGCCGAACGCAGGCCCTCGACGACCCGTTGCGCCGCGTCGACATCGCGATCGGTACACACCACGTCGGCGCCGGCGGCGACGAGCGCTCTGGTGAGTGCCGCCCCGATGCCGGACCCGCCGCCGGTCACCACCGCGGTCGCACCCGCAAATCGAGTCGTGTCCCGGACCCCGCCACCTCGTCGTCTCATCCGCCGACTCTCATCTGCCCGGCGACAACTGTCAACACCCCGCTGCGCGCGGTCGACCGGGCGGGGCGCGCAGGGGATCCGGGGCCTTGTCGCGCCGTCCGTGGCCGATGTGACTAGCCTCAGGTGAGTCCGTCATCGAGGAGCGCGTGTGTTCGTCGTCGCCCACATCAGCGACCTGCATTTCAACGGCACGCGGTACAACCGCAGCCGCATCGAATCGACGCTTGGCTACATCAATGCCCGCGCCGACGGCCTCGACGCGCTCCTGGTGACCGGCGACATCACCGACGAGGGCAGCGAGTCCGAGTACCGCGAGGCCTATGGCGTGCTCTACAGCCCGCTGCCGATGCTCATCACCGCAGGCAATCACGACAAGCGGGAGGGCTTCAACGCCCACCTGATGGCCCGGCAGACCGACGAGCCGGTCAACCAGGCAGCACTGATCGGCGGCGTGCTGTTCGTGGTCTGCGACAGTTCCATCCCCGACCGCAACGACGGCCACCTCCCCGACGACACACTCGCCTGGATGTCCGCCGAGATCGCGGCCGCAGGCCCGACGACACCTGTGCTGATCGCGTTCCACCACCCACCAACCACGTTGGGGATGCCGTTCATGGACTCCATCCGACAGACCGGCGAAGAGCGGCTGGCAGCGATGGTCGACCAGCACCCGAACATCGTTGCCTTTCTCTGCGGCCACGCCCACACCCCGGCGGTGACGACGTTCGCCGGCCGGCCGCTGGCGATCGCGCCCGGCGCGGCGTCCACCCTCAACCTGCCCTTCGAGGGCACCGAGATCGTCAATCGCGGTCAGCCGCCGGGTATCGCGTTCCACTTCCTGGACGGCCTCGGCGGCCCGCCCGCCGACTGGCGGCTGATCACGCACTTCCGTTCGGTGATGTTCTGAGCCTTGGGGGCGAGGACTGTCCGGGTCACGCACCCCGACTCGATGAATCCACCTTGATACCGAACGATTGTGATGTCACCGAGTCGAGGTGGCGCGCGTTCCGCGGAACGCGCGGGACGATCAGGGCAGCAACGTCTCCGCACGCGCATCGGTGCCCGCGAGCCGGATCTCGGTGCCGGTGACCTCGAAGACCTGCGCGGTCGGGATGTCGAAGAACAGCCCGACGACGCGCAACCGCCCGTCGGCGGCCGCACGACCGACGACGGCGTCGCGCATCAGGTTCTCCACCTGCTTGGCCACATTGACCACGGCGAGCTGGTCGACCTCGGGGAAGCCCGCCTCGGCGGCGGCCCGGCCGGCCGGGTGGCCCAGGCGGTAGGCTGCCAGGCTGGGGATGGCGTGGCCGAGCCAGGAACCGATCTTGCCGTCGCCCGCGTCGGCACCGGCGAGCATCGCCTTCATCGCGCCGCACGACGAATGACCGCAGACCACAACCGAACTCACCCCGATCTCACCGATGGCGAACTCGAGTGCGGCGGCCACCGACGTGTCCGTGGACCCGTCACCGGGGACCAGGTTGCCGACGTTCCGGACGGTGAACAGGTCACCGGGGCCACTCGCGGTGATGATGTTCGGCATCAGCCACGAATCGGAGCAGGTCAGGAACAGCGAGTCCGGGTCCTGCCGGTGGGTGACATCGGCAGTGGCAGCTCGCAGGAGATCGGGGCGCGCCCTGCTTTCGTCGCGCCGATGAATCCTGTGAGACCGGCCAAGACTGCGGTGACGATGTGGGTCAGTTCACCCGGCGGTCCCACACCTGTGAATCATGCGTTGTTGCCTATGTTTTCGACGACGATCGCGAACCGATCGCTCAATTGGTCTCCGACGACCCCGTCCCGAGCAGGGTCTCGAGCAGCTTTCCGCCGAACTCGGTGATCAGTCCCGGCCCGGTGTCGGGGAGGTTCTGCGGCAGCGGCAGACCCAGTTGTCGGGTGGCCGGGATCTTCGCCGTGCGCGTCGCCTCGAGCCGAATACCCTTCTGCTGATCGCGGGTCAGCGGTGTGGCGTACTTGGCCAGATCGGTCGCGGTGGTCACCGTCGCCGCGGTCCGAAGTCCGGCCGCGGCGAAATCCGCTGCACCGCGACGGATGTGGTTGGGTGAGGTGACGAGGATGACGTTGCCGATGCCCTGTTCGCGCAGGATCTCCGCGGTGTTCTGTGCGTTGGCGACCGTGGATCCGGACTTGCCCTCTTCGGTGATCCGGGCCGCGTCGACCCCGTTGGCGACCAACCACTTCTTCATCGCCGCGGCCTCGGTGACGCCGGCCTTGGGGACTCCGCCGGTCACGACGATCGGTGCGGTGGAGGTGGTCTCGGCCTGAGACTTGCCTGCGGTCACCCGCCGGACCAGTTCGGGTGCCATCTTGCCGTCACGGTTGAGCCCGAACCCGAGGACGACGATCGCCGCCCGGCCGGCGACGGTCTTCGGTGCGGTGTCGGGGACGATCTGCGCGGCGGCTGCGACCCCGTCGTTGATGTTGCGTGCCGCGGTCGCCAGCGCCGGATTGACCCCGCCGAGCCGCGAGAGGGCGGCCTGGCGCGTGGCGGCGTCTCCGGCCTGATCTGACCAGATGGCCTGCAGAGCAAGAGCGTCCGGGTCTACCGGAATGATCGCAAGGGCCTGCTTGATCGCATCGAGGCCGCCCGGCACGTCGCCCGCGGCGAACTTCTGCTGCGCCGAATTGTAGAGGGTGGCCGGGTCGACGCTGGTCGCCGCGGGCGCGACCGATCGCTCCGATACGACGGGCATCGTGCCGGCGGCAACACCGCCGATGCCCGCGAAGGCGATCACCGCCAGCGCAGCAGCACGACGTCGAGTCACTCTGGTCCCTTTTGTCACTTGCGCAACAGTAGGACGTCCGTGCAACACCCAGGCACCCGTGGCATCCCAGATCGGTAACGTCGTCCAGTGCCCGCTCACTCATTTCGTTCCCGCTCACCCGGGAGGATGAGCGGGAACGAAGTGGGTGAGCGCCAGACTCAGCGTCGCAACCCGACGACCTTCAGCAGTTCCGGGCGACGCAGGACCAGTCCCACCCACATCAGCACGCCGAGGTAGACGGCGAACAGGGTGGTGCTGACGAGCGGCGACTCGACCCGCATGTTGGCGGTGACCGCGCCGCCGAGATAGGCGGTGATGCCGAGCGCGCCGAGCACCGCGGTGCGTGGGATCGCGTACGCCACAAGGCAGATCAGCAGGACGGTACCCATGACGTAGGCCTGTTCGATCGGGAATCCGAGCTTGGCGGTGCCCTCGACGACGGCCTCGGGTTGCGTCAGCTTGCCGACGACGTCGAAGGCGAGGAAGGCGCCGATCACGACGCTGATGACGACGCCCACGATCTGTCGCACGCTACGGGTGCCGGCGATCTCGCGGGTGGCGGACGGGGTTGCGGTTGCGGTGGCCATGACGGGCTCCTCGGGTGGCGGTGTGGTGGTGTTGTGCTGAGATAGACACCGCCCCTGCGGAAAACTCATCGGCCGCCGAGCGCCGTTCCCCAGCGACGTTCCCCAACCACCCAGAAACGGTCAATCCACCTTGGTTCAGAACCAAGGTGGATTGACCAATTGCGTGTGCTTGCAGCGCGAGTGTTACAGCGCCGGGTGTGTTTACAGCGCTGGGTATGTTTACAGCGCCTTGAGTTCCTCGATCACGCTGTCGACGCTCTTCTTGGCGTCGCCGAACAGCATGCTCGTGCCGTCGCCGTAGAACAGCGGGTTCTCGATACCGGCGTAGCCCGAGCTCATCGATCGCTTGAGCACGATCACCGAACGGGCCTCGTCGACGTTGAGGATCGGCATGCCGTGGATCGGCGAACTCGGGTCGTTGCGCGCCGCCGGGTTGGTGACGTCGTTGGCGCCGATGACGATGGCGACGTCGGTGCGGTTGAACTCACCGTTGATGTCGTCCATCTCCTTCATCGCGTCATAGGCGACGTCGGCCTCGGCCAGCAGCACGTTCATGTGGCCCGGCATACGACCGGCAACCGGATGGATCGCGTACTTGACCTCGACGCCCTTGCCCTCGAGCAGCGCCGCCATCTCCTTGACCGCGTGCTGCGCCTGCGCGACGGCAAGTCCGTAGCCGGGCACCACGATCACCTGGTTGGCATACGCCATCTGGATCGCGGCATCGGCGGCCGAGGTGGCCTTGACCGTGCCGCCGGCATCTCCTGCGGCACCCGCCGGTCCGGCATCGCCACCACCGAACGAGCCGAAGATGATCGCCGGGATGGACCGGTTCATCGCCTTGGCCATCAGGTTGGTGAGGATGGAACCCGACGCGCCGACGATCATGCCGGCCACGATCATCGCCTGGTTGTTGAGGGCCAGACCCGCGGCCGCAGCCGACAGACCGGTCAACGCGTTGAGCAGCGAGATGACCACCGGCATATCGGCGCCGCCGATCGGGAACACCACGAACAGGCCCATCAGCCCGGCGATCACCAGCAGCAGCACGATCCAGAACCACGGCGTCGCCGACGTGGAGTCCGCGCTGACACCGATGTAGACGGCGATCGCGACCGCCGCAATGGCCAGCACGATGTTGGCGAGCTGGAAGCCCTTGGCCGCCTTGACCAACGACTTCTCGAAGTTCTTGTTCAGCAGTTCCTGCAGCTTGGCGAACGCGACCAGCGAACCCCAGAACGACACGGAACCGATGATCGCCGCGAACAGCGACCCGACGATGACGTGTACGTCCGGGGTCTCGCCGACCGCGGTGAACCCGTCGGTCTCGATGTACTCCGCCCATGCGATCAACGCGACGGTGCCACCACCGACACCGTTGAACAGCGCGACCAGCTGCGGCATCGCGGTCATCTTCGTCTTGAGCGCCGGCGGGATGCCCAGCACCACACCGACGATCAGACCCACCACGATGAGTACCCAGTTGACGGTCGGCACCCCGGCATCGCCGGCGTTGTTGTAGACGCCCAGCAGGGTCGCGATGATCGCGATCCCCATACCGGTCGCCGCGATCCAGTTGCCGCGCACCGCGGTCTTGGGTCCGGTCAGACCCATCAGGCCGTAGATGAACAGCGAGAACGCGACGATGTAGAGGACGGTGACCCCGTAGCCGAGGCCCTCGGACACCTGGCCCGACGATTCCACCGCGAGGTTCAGACTCGTTGCCTGCAGGACAGGGGCGCTCACTTGGCGGCCTCCTTCTTACCCTTGAACATGCCGAGCATGCGGTCGGTGACGGCGAAGCCGCCGACCACGTTGAGCGTTCCGAACACCAGCGCGACGAACGCGATGATGCGGACACCCCAGTTGGCGTCGGCGGGCAACGAGCCCAGGACCACCAGGGCACCGAGCACGACGATGCCGTGAATGGCGTTGGTGCCCGACATCAGCGGCGTGTGCAAGGTGTTGGGGACCTTGGAGATGACGGCGAAACCCACGAATCCGGCCAGCACCAGGATCGCGATGTTCGCGAGAAGTTCGTTGTACATCAGGCCTTTACCTCCTCTCGCGTGACGCACGCTCCCGCGAGCACCTCGTCGTCGAAATCCGGTGCGAAACCGCCGTTGTCGTCGAGCATCAACTCGATCAGCGCAAGCAGGTTCTTCGAATACAGCTCGCTGGCGTGCTCGGGCATCGTGGCCGGCAGATTCAGTGGCGAGGTGATGGTCACGTCGTGCTTGACCAAGGTCTCGCCCGGTTCGGTCAGCTCGCAGTTGCCGCCGGTCTCGCCGGCCAGATCGACCACCACGCTGCCGGCCTTCATACCTTCCACCGCGGCGGCAGTGACCAGCCGCGGTGCGGGACGCCCCGGCACCAACGCGGTCGTGATGACCACGTCGAAACTCTTGATC
Source organism: Gordonia sp. DT218 (assembly GCF_049847105.1). NCBI lineage: Bacteria > Bacillati > Actinomycetota > Actinomycetes > Mycobacteriales > Gordoniaceae > Gordonia > Gordonia sp. DT218. The sequence goes on from NZ_JBNCNS010000008.1 coordinate 41,415, forward strand.
GCATCCTCGAGGGCCTGCTGCTGCTTGGCACGTTCGTCATCGGTGAGCTCACGGGCGTATCCGCCCTCACCGGCGGCGTCGATACCGAGATCGAGCCACTGCGCACCGACCGACCGCACCTGCTCAGCCACCTCCGGACGCACGTCGTACCCCGTGGTGCGACCGCCGAGGCGTTTGGCCGTGGCCAATGCCTGCAGCCCCGCGACGCCCACACCGAGCACCAGCACCGTGGCCGGTTTCACCGTGCCCGCCGCCGTCGTCATCATCGGGAAGTACCGGGTGGACAGATCGGCCGCCACGACGACCGCCTTGTACCCCGAGACGTTGGCCTGCGAACTCAGCGCATCCATCACCTGCGCACGCGAGATACGCGGGATCGCCTCGACCGCATATGCCTCCACACCAGCAGATTTGAGCGCACCGATCTGGTTGTCGACGTTGCGCGGCGCGAGGAAGCCGATCAGCTTCTGCCCGCTGCGCAATCTACCGATCTCGTCATCCGACGGCGGCGCAACCCGCACCACCACATCCGCCGAATACGGATCGCCGATGGTGGCACCCGCCTCGACATAATGATCGTCGGGGATCAATGCCCCCAGACCGGCACCCGATTCGACGATCACCGAGACACCCTTACCGACCAACGAGCCGACCACCTTGGGGACCAACGCCACTCGGCGTTCGCCCGCGGCAGACTCGCGCACGACACCCACACTCATAGTTCTCACCCTGTCTGGTTCGCACCGGGCAGACCGGACCCCCCGCAGTCGATGCCCACACCACGAGACCGTGCCGGACCGCGATGTACCGGGGGCAGTGCATTGTCACCCGGCTCACAAAAACGTGCGACGAACATAGCATGACCTCACCTGATGGGGGCGACGCAGTCAGATTGGTCACTCACCTATTGACGAACACGCTACCCATCGGAATGGACACTTGTCCAGGCTACTGTCCAGCCGAGCTCGAGTTCGAGGACGCACCACCCGAGGTGCCGGACCCCGACTCCGAGTCCGTCGAGCCGCTCGATGGTTCGTCGTCCGATGAGGTGTCGTCCGATGAGGTGTCATCGGATGAGGTGTCATCCGACATATCCGAGGTCTTGCCAGAGTGATCGTCTGCCTCGTCGGCGGTCGATTCGGACCGCGTGGCCTCGGTGTCCGGTCCCGACCCCGTCTCGGGCTCGGCCGTCTCGGGCTCAGCCGTCTCGGGCTCGGCCGTCTCGGGCTCGGACACCTCCGGCACCTCGGACCCTGTCGCCGCCGGTGACCCGGTATCCGATGTGGCCGTATCCGATGTGGCCGTATCCGATGTGGTCGTATCCGGTGCGGTCGGAACCGCGGAAGCCGACTCTGCCGTCGTCTCCGTTGTTTTGACAGTCTCGGTTGTCGCGGAAGTCTCGGTTGTCGCCGTCGACGAACCGGTCGCGCCCGCCGCGCGCTTGTCCAGCACATCGGGATCGGTTGCGGGGACCGTCCAGCCGAGCTTCTCGTAGATCTGTTCCTGGAGTTCCCGGGGCGTCGGAATCGCGTGGCCGCCGATCTCGGCCTGCTCTCCCGGCATCGGGACGGGGATCAGGGTGTTCAGCGCCTCGTCGAACTCCTTGGGTACGTCGATGCCGACGTCGCGCAGCATCATCCCCCACGGGTTGCCGCCGCCGTCGCCCTTGAGCACCACGTAGGTGGTGTTGCCGTCGTCGCTGTCCCACGTCTTGATCCGGGTGTAGTCGTTGACGTGGCTCTCCAGGAACGCGTGCGTATAGAAACCCGGGATCAGGTAGAAGAAGGTGCCGATCGGGTCGGCGAACGGATTGCCCACCCCGCACGTGGCATCACCTTGGACGCAGTAGGAGATGACCTTGATGTCGCCGGTGTCGGCCGGATCCCGATCGCCATTGGTGTACATCCCGTCGATGAAGCTCGGGACGACGTTCTCCACACCTGTGTTGGGGAATCGCGAGTCCGCGCCGACCACCACGACGACGTTCTCGTCGGGGATGGCACCCTCGACCCCGTTGACGTAGTCCTTGTGCAGTTCGTAGGCGATGTTCATCGCCACCGGACCGCTCTGGGAATAGCCATTGACGATGACTGTGCCCTGTTGCCCTTGTTTCACCCAGGCCGCGTAGGCGTCCTGGACGCCGGTCGCAGTCCCTTTGTCGACCGACTCGTTGAACGTACCGATGCCCGCGAGGTCGATCTGAAGACCGAAGATCTTGAGGCCGAAGGCGGCCGGGTAGTCGACGGTGGTGATCGGTGGCAACTCTTCGCGCGGGCCATCGGGCGAATCGTAGAACCCGATCCCTGCGGTGCGGGCCATCTGATCGGAGCCGTCGTAGTCGGTGGTGCCCGGGACCAGGATCACCGAGGCGTTCTCGCCGAGGCTGGGCGGCAACCAATCCGGCTTCTTGCGGGTGAGTTCCTGGTCGCCGATCGAGACCGGCGGATCGATGTCGGGGAACTGGATGCCCCCGATCCCCAGTGCGTGGGCGGACCCGGGCTGGAAGCCAGGTTGGAGAAACAGACCGACCATGAGAAATACGGTCAGCGACAACAGAACTCGGCGCACAATCCCTCAACCCACTCGAACCCGACACGAAGTGAGCAGAGTTTAGCGGCTCACACCGACATCTGGTGGCGTAGTCGCCGATTTGTGAAAACTATCAGTCTCGTTTCACCTGTTCGTGCTACGTGATCGTGTACGTCCGGGAGTCGAGTCCCGTGGCCCCGTCCGGGACGGGCGACGCGTACGACTCGACCTGGGCGCGGCCATTCTTGTCGGTGGCGCGACAGGTCACGGTGTGGTCCCCGGGGGCGGCGTTCCAGGTGAACCGCCACTGCCGCCAGGTGTCCACCGAGTATTCTTCGGCGAGCTGTGCGGACTGCCAGGCTCCGTCGTCGATGCGCACGTCCACCGATGCCACCCCGGTGTGCTGCGCCCATGCGGTTCCGGCGATCACGACGTCCCCGCGCGCATGCTCCGACCGAGAGTCCGGTCGATCGATCCGTGAGGCCAGCTTGATCGGGCCGAGGGCCGACCATCCGCGCGTGGTCCAGTAGGCCTTGGCATCGGAGAATCGGGTGAGCTCCCAGTCGACGAGCCATTTGGTCGCCGACACATAGCCGTAGAGACCGGGGATCACCTGCCGCACCGGGTATCCGTGCTCGACGGGCAGCGGAGCCCCGTTCATCCCGATGGCCAGCAACGCATCTCGTCCGTCGGTGGCCACCGACACCGGCGTGCCGCAGGTCCACCCGTCGGCACTCGTCGACAACAGCATGTCGACGCCGGGCTGCACGCCGGCCCGGTCGAGAAGGGTTTTCATCGGGACTCCGAGCCACCGCGCATTGCCGATCAGGTCACCGCCGATGACGTTGGACACGCACGTCAGGGTGACGATCCTTTCCGTCATCGGCATCGTCAGCAACTCGTCCCAGCCGATCCGGATCTCGTTGTCGACCATGCCGTGAATGCGTAGCGACCAATCCGCGGTCGTGAGACTCGGGACCTGCAGGGCCGTGTCGATCCGGTAGAAATCGTCGTTCGTGGTGACGAAGGGAGTGGCGCCGGGGACCTGTAGATCGGCCGCGGCGGGTACGGGCGGTGCCGCCGACCGCGGGATGGGCAGCAACACTTTGCTGCGGTCGGCGATGGTACGCGTGGTGTCGGCGAGGACCCGCCTACCGGCGACTCCGGCGGCCACGGCCAGGACGGCGATCCCGCCTGCGGTCAGGAGGAACCGACGACCAACACCCGAGGGTGACGGTTCGCCGACGTCGGCCGCGGTCGTACGGGCAACCGTGTCCTCGGCCTTGCGCAGCATGCCCACCAGGATTCGCAGGACGAGCACCGCGACGAGCCCCGCGAAGACCGACGGGATCGCGAAAGTCCACCGGGAGTCCGGACGGGCCAGCGCGGCGATGACACCGACCACGCCGAAAATGGCGACGACCACGGTGCCGGCCGGCGGTCGAAGGCGTTCGGCGACACCGCACGCCGCAGCGATCGCGACGATGATCAAGCCCATGCCGATGAAGAGCGCAAGCTTGTCGGACGTTCCGAAGGTGCCGATCGCCCACTCACGGATCCCGTCCGGTGTGTGGTCGACGACCGCGGAGCCGACGGCGAAGTAGGGCGAGGCGCCCGGAGCCACCATGACCGCGAAGAGTTCGCCGATCCCGAGCCCCGCGCCGACCGCGACGACGCCGGCCAGAGCGGCCGCCCAGAAGTGGGCGGATGGACGAGCGGTGGTGGTCACACCCCTTGATACCTCACGTGGCGCACGAATGGCCCCGCTCGGACCGGGACGTCATCCTTCGGTCACAACCTCCGAACGGCGAGCGGCGTGCCGGCCGGCACGCCGACCGAAATACGAGCCCTCCCCGAGCTGTGTTCCGCTCGCATAGCCCTTGCCATCCTGAGCAAGATTGGCGGCGCAGGCACCCGCGGCGTAGAGCCCGGCGATCGGTGCGCCGTCGCCGTCCAGCACCTCGGCGTCGATCGACGTCGCCATCCCACCGATGGTGAAGCAGGAGTACATCGCCTTGCCGAGGCTGAGATCGAAGGCACCCCACGGCCCCTGATCCTGGGGTGCCAGGAATTCCGCCGACTTGTGGAAGTCCGGATCCTCGCCCTTCGCCGCGTTCACGTTGTAGTCGGCGAGCGTCTTCTGGAGTCGACCCTCGGGGATGCCGAGGGCAGATTCCATCTCGGCGACGGTCTCCCAACCGTCGATGAGGTTGATCAACGGGACCTCGGGGCGTTTCATATGCGCTTCGTCGACGATCAGGTACGCCGCCGAATCCGGTTGATCCATCACGAATCCCGAGGTTCGCGAGTGATACGAGTCCTCGGCGACAAAGCGTTCACCGTTCTTGTTCACGACGATGCCGGTGAGCAGGATGCTCGGCGGGTAGATCGGCGCGGTCACGAACGCCTGGTCCATGTGCTTGAGCGCCGCGCCGACCGATTCGCCGAGCCGGATGCCGAGCCCGTCGTCGTAGGTGCTTCCCAGCGTGAACGGCTTCTCGGCGACATGGGGCACGTAGCGCGCCACCATTTCCTCGTTCATCACGAAGCCCCCGGCGGCGACGACCACCGACCGCGCCCGGATGACACCCTCCTCGCCGGGGCGTTTCCACGTTGCACCGACCACGCTGCCGGACTCGTCGACCACGAGTTGTCGAGCGCCGGTCTCGTAGCGGATCTCGGCGCCGAGCTCGGCGAGACGTTTGACCAAGAGGTCGACGACCATCGAGGCACCGCCGGTGTCGCCGGGGACGGGCACCTTGTGCCCACGCGGAGCCGGCGCCGCGATGTTCTTGAACGGCCACACCTTCTCGTTACCGGTGAACATCAGCCCCTGCGTCTGCGGCTGGATGACGGCCTTCTCCGGGTAGAAGCTGCGCTCGAAACTGAACCCGAGGCCTTCGAGCCAGTTGAAGTGTTCGACGCTGTCGAAGCAGTAGGCGTGGATCTTGTCCGGCTCGGGTTCACGGGACACCGCGGTGATGTACTTCTCCATCTCCTCCGGGCTGTCGTCGTGCCCGGTGGCCTGCTGCACCGCGGTGCCGCCGCCCAGGTAGAAATGTCCGCCCGCCATACAGCTGGTGCCGCCGGCCGCCGCCGCGCGTTCGAGGACCAGGACCCTGGCCCCGGCCGCTGCCGCTTCCACGGCCGCGCTCCCGCCTGCGACACCACACCCGATGACCAGCACGTCGACGTCGTCGGAGAAGGACTCCACCGAGTCCAGCGCGATCGTGTCGGGGATCTCAGAACCTGCCATGCGCACAGAGTAGACGATGGACTAGAACCTGTTCTAGTTCTCCCCCGGTTCGTTTGCTCGATGCTGCTGCCCGCCCGCACAGATCGGACGCAGCTTCGCCGATCGGGCACAGCGTCCCGTCGATCGTGCACAGATCTTCGCCGATCGTGCACACTGAGACCAGCCGGGTGGTCGGCAACGCACACTCGGCGGGATTCTGCGCACGGTCGGCGGGATGGCGGTTGCCGTCGGCGGGATAGCGGTTGCTGTCGGCGGGATGGTGAGGTCTGCCGCGGCGGTCAGCGGGGATGCGGACGGAAGCGTCGCAGCCGGAGGCTGTTCGCCACCACGAACACCGACGACAGCGCCATCGCCGCGCCGGCGAGCATCGGATTGAGCAGACCGGCCGCGGCCACCGGGATCGCGGCCACGTTGTAGGCGAACGCCCAGAAGAGATTGCCCTTGATGGTGGCCAGCGTGCGCCGGGCGAGGCGGATCGCATCGACGACGGCCCAGAGGTCACCGCTGACCACGGTCAGGTCGCTCGCCTGGATGGCCACGTCTGTTCCGGTGCCCATCGCGAGTCCGAGGTCGGCCTGCGCGAGCGCACCGGCATCGTTGATGCCATCTCCGGCCATCGCCACCGAATGTCCCTGCGCCTGGAGTTCTTTGATCGCCGACAGCTTGTCCGCGGGCGACACCTCGGCGATCACACGATCGATCCCGACCGCCCGTGCGACATGCTCGGCAGCACCCGCATTGTCGCCGGTGAGGAGAACGGGCGTCAGACCCATCCGTCGGAGTTCGGCGATGGCCGCGGCCGACGTCGGCTTGATCCGGTCCCCGACGACGACGACACCGACGGCGCGGCCGTCGAACGTCACCACCACCGCAGTGGCACCCGCCCGGTGGGCACCGTCGACAGCCCGGGAAAGCCGTTCCGGCAACGTCTGTTCCAGCCGGCGCGGGTTCGTGACCTCGACGCGGACACCGTCTACGAGCCCACCCACGCCGGAACCCTCCGACGCCCGGAATTCGCTCACCGCCGGCAGCGAGGCGGGCGACCGCTGCGCGGCCCCCGCGACGATCGCGGCGCCGATCGGATGCTCCGAGCCCGCCTCGACGGCGGCCGCCGCGCACAGCACTCGATCCTCGTCGAGATGTTCGCCGGCATCCCCGTCGACGACGGTGACCGATTCCACGGTCATCTCGCCCGTGGTGACCGTGCCGGTCTTGTCGAGCACGATGGTGTCGACGCGTCGGGTGGTCTCGAGCACCTCGGGCCCCTTGAGCAGCACCCCGAGTTGTGCGCCCCGGCCGGTGCCGACCATCAGGGCCGTGGGCGTGGCCAGACCGAGTGCGCACGGACAGGCGACGATGAGAACCGCAACCGCGGCGGTGAACGCGAACGTGACCCCGCCGGACCCGCCCGACACACTGTCCACGCCGAGCCAGAAACCCAGGGCCGCAACGGCAATCGCGATGACGGCCGGCACGAAGAACGACGAGATCCGGTCGGCCAGACGCTGCGCGGCCGCCTTGCCGGCCTGCGCGTCGGCGACCATCTTCGCTATCTGCGCGAGTGCGGTGTCCGCCCCGATCCGGCTCGCGCGCACCACCAGTCGGCCGCTGGTGTTGACCGTTGCGCCGGTCACGTCGTCGCCCTCGGTGACCTCCACCGGTACGGATTCACCGGTGATCATCGATGCGTCGACTGCGGAGGCGCCCTGCACCACCGCCCCGTCGGTCGCGATCCTCTCACCCGGCCGGACGAGGAACTCGTCGCCGACCGACAACTCCGACACCGGGATTCGTCGTTCCATCCCGTCCACCACGACGGCGACGTCCTTGGCTCCGAGGTCGAGCAGCGCGCGCAGCGCATCCCCGGCACGCCGCTTCGCCCGCTTCTCGAAGTACCTGCCCGCCAACAGGAATGTGGTGACGCCCGCGGCCGCTTCGAGATAGATGTTCCCCGCGCCGTCGCCGCGGGCGGCGATGAGGTCGAATCCGTGGCGCATCCCTGGCTCCCCGGCGGTCCCGAGGAACAGCGCGTACACCGACCAGGCGAACGCCGCCAGCGTGCCCATGGACACGAGCGTGTCCATGGTGGTGGCGCCGTGGCGCAGATTCATCCATGCCGCACGGTGGAACGGATAGGCACCCCACACCACGACCGGCGCGGCGAGGGTGAGCGAGAGCCACTGCCAGTAGGTGAACTGCCACGCGGGCACCATCGCGAGTGCGACCACCGGGACCGTGAGCACCGCCGACACGATGAGCCGCTGCCGCAATCCACGAAGGTCGCGGTCCTCGGGACCGTCCCGCTGCGCGTCGTCGGCGGCGTCCGGCCGATCCCCTGGGGCAGGGACCGGGGTCGCGTCGTAGCCGGCGCCGCGGACAACCGTCACGAGATCCGTGGAGTCGAGGGTGGACGGGAACTCGACGTGCGCCTGTTCGGTCGCGTAGTTGACCGTCGCGCTGACCCCGTCGAGTTTGTTGAGCTTGCGTTCGATGCGATTCGCGCACGACGCGCAGGTCATGCCGTCGATGTCGAGATCGATCCGCTCGATGGTGCTGGACATCTCGTCACTCCGTGTGTTGCTGGTGGACGCCCGGTGGTCCCGCCGGGGCATCACCGCCCCACGGGTCGACCGCTCGTCCGATCCCGAACGCGACGGCGAAAACCGCCGCCATCGCGATCAGGAAGCCGACGATCCGGGTTCCGGTGGTCATGTCAGTCGGTAGCCGGCCTCGGAGACAGCGGCCGCGACCTCGTCCCGGTCCAGCACCCGATCGCTGGTGATCTCGACGGCACCGGTGTCGAGGGACACCTCGACACGATCGACTCCGGAGATCTCACCGATCTCCTCTCGAACAGATGCCACGCAATGTCCGCAGGTCATCCCGCTGACGGTAAAGGTGCTGGTGGTCATGAAGAACCCTCCTTGCGGTGGTTGTCGCCGCCATTGTGTTACTGCGATTGTGTTACTGCGATTGTGTTACTGCGATTGTGTTTTTGCGATTGTGTTACGGCGATTGTGTTACCGCAGTTGCGTTACCGCGGTTGTGGACACCCGGTCAGGACCGGACCAGGCGCGTGATCGCCTGCATCGCCTCGTCGACCTTCTCCTGACCCGCGGCGTCGCTCTCCTGTGCCGCGTTCACGACACAGTGGTTCATGTGCTCCTCGAGGAGGCCGAGTCCGACCGCCTGCAGAGCCTTGGTCATCGCGGAGACCTGGGTCAGGATGTCGATGCAGTAGGCCTCCTCGTCGACCATGCGCTGCAACCCCCGGGCCTGGCCCTCGATGCGGCGAAGTCTCCGCAGGTAGTCGTCCTTGCGACCGATGTACCCGTGCTGTGCATGCTCCATCAGTGCAATCCTCTCGACGTCCTCGGGTTACCAGTACCCCCTACAGGTATACCATCCCGAGATGTATACCGGTACCCCCATAGGGTAACCAGAAGGCCGGCCGCGCGACATGTCTCGTCACCACGGGACGGAGGGCTATTCGTTACGCGATGCGCGCACCGCCGCGGCCAGGTTCTCCAGCGCGGCGGCGACCTCGCTCAACGCTGCTGCGAGATCGGCATCACCCCGGCCCGGCGCGGGGGTCGGCGAAGCTGCCTGCGTGGCAGCACCATGGGCCGATGTCGCCGACGATGCGGTCGGCTGCGACGTTGCGTGGGGCTTACGCTCCGGCTGCTCCGCCTGAGGCGGTGGCGAGGCGGGCGGCGGCGAGGCGGGCGGCGGCGAGGCCGGCGGAGTCGGCTTGGGCGGCGGACCGGCGGGCGATTGCGGCGATTGCGGCGTGCCGGAGTCTGCGTCCGGAAGCCGGTGACGACTGCCCGGCCGGGGCGCCGACGGCGTCGGAGGCTCGGCGTCGGTGGAGCGACGTCCCGGCCGATATCCGTCGTGCCGACCGCCCGCGTTCGCGTGGGCGCCGGGCACCGGGGCAGCGGGGCGCGAGGCCGGACGCCCGCCTGTTCGGGCCGCGTCCTGCGACGACGATTCCTGAGTGGCCGATCCCTGGGTGGCCGACTGCTGGGCGGCCGTCCGGACCACCGGGATGTGGGTGTCGGTCGTCATCCGCATCCGGTCGGGCTGGTGCGGGGCCTGCCCGGGATGCGCGGGTGGCGCGGGCGTCCGCGGCCCAGGAGGCCCCGGCCTGGGCATCGGCCGAGGGATCTCGCCGGACTGACCGGGGCCCTGAGTCGGCGTCTGGCCCGTCGCCGGATGGGGTCCGCGAATCTCGGTCGGCGCGTGACCGTTGGACGGCGCGAAGAAGTGCTGGCCGCCGTGGCTCGCGAAGTACAGGCACGCGGCGCCCTGTGGCGAACGCACCGAACACGGGTTGCGTTCGATGAGCGATTGCGCGTGGTCGTCGAAGTCGTTCCATTCCAGCCACAGTCGACGGTCGGCCCGTGGCCGGACGCTCGCGTCGGTCGCATGGTTGCCCTGATGGCCCGCCGCGAGCCGGCAGTGCAACAACCACTCGGATTGGCCCGTCAGCCCCAGCGCGGCACGCTCCGCGGGCGTGCATACGACCGTCGACCAGCAACCCTCGCCGTTCATCCGGCCTCTCCTTCGCGCTTCACGCGCATGTGCGATCGATCAAGACAACCTGCCCCCGCTTGTGACCATGCCGCGTACGAGACGACTGTCGGCCAACGGTACGTGCGCTCCCGATGCTTCCCCGCGGCCAGTCTACGAAGGAACCGACCGTCCCCGCCATAGACGCGGCCCATGTCGCCGGGCCGGATGTCGAGCGGGTGGTCGAGCGGGTGGTCGGGGCGGGTGAACGGCGGGCACCGCCTAACGGTGTGCACCGATGAAGTCGAGGACGACCTGGGTGAAGGCGTCGTTGTCGTCGGCGGCGGCCGTGTGGGCGGCGTCCGTGAGTTCGATCACCTCTGCGGACGGGACCACCTCGCGGAACCCGGCGACCGCGTCCTCGGGGACGACGTCGGAGAGCTTGCCGCGGATCAACAGGATCGGGACCGTCAGCGACGCGAGCTGCTCCTCCAGATGCTCGGCCCGCACGAAGCGGTCGTCCCCCGGTTTCGACGCCACGAACGCCGGGTCCCAGTGCCAGTACCAGCGACCGTCCTCACCTGCACGCAGATTGCGTTTGAGTCCTTCCGGGTGGAAGGTCTTGGGTCGGTGCGGGAGATATGCGGCGATGGCCTCTGCCGCGTCCTCGAGTGTGTCGAATCCGCCGACGTTGGCCGTCATGAAATCGCGAATCCGGGCGCTCCCGGCCTGGTCGAAGCGCGGGACCACGTCGACGAGCACCAACCCGCGCGCCTTCTCGGCCCCGAGTTCGGCGGCTGCGCCGATGCTGCTGAGCCCGCCCATGCTGGCACCGACGAGCGTGACCGGCGTGCCGATCTGCTCGACCACCGCGACGACGTCGGCGGTGAACAGTTCCAGGCTGTACCGACCGCTCGGGGACCAGTCGCTGGCGCCGTGACCTCGCGTGTCGAGCGACACCACATGAGTGCCGGCGGCCGCCAGGAACTGACCTGTCTGCTTCCACGAGTGCCGGGTCTGCCCGCCACCGTGCAGCATTACGATCGTCGGGCCGACCTCGTCGTCGGCCGGCCGCCACTCGTCGGCGCGCAGCGTGATCCCGTCGACGCCGGTGAACGAGATCTGATCGGGCTGGACGGCAGGGCGCGACATGGGGTCGATTGTGCGCCGGACCTCACCACCGGTGCGCCCCGGGGCGCCGACCGAGGTTCACGAACCGAGGAAGTCGACGACCCGGCGATGCACCGGATCGGGTCGATCCAGATGAACGAAATGGCCTGCGTGATCGATCCTGGCGACCTCGCTGCCCGCCGGCAGCAACTCGGTCAATCCGTCGGTGAAATCCACCTGCATGCATCCGTCCAGCGCGCCGTGCAGGTAGAGCAACGGTGTCCGGGGTGGCCGCAGCCAATCCGTGGCGTGGTCGGCATATCGGGCGCCGACGCGGGGGCGCAGCATGGCCCGGTAGTACCCGACGACGGCCGATCCGTGGGCGCGATTCGGCACCGTGGCCAGCGCGTTGTCGATGTCATCGACGTTCGGGAACGGCCCCCAGTGCCGCCAGAGCGTCGGGATGAGCCACCCGAGAACTCGCTCCGGGAGGAACGGGATCTGGTTGAAGCCGATATACCAGCTCATCGCCATCTGTCGAGGGATGAGGCGCAACCGCGCACGCACCGACGTCCCCGCGTGTCGCATCGCGGCGATCGGCGGCACCGCGACCGCGACGACGCGCCGGAACGGGTGGTCGTCGCGGGCGAGGATCGCGTGGGCGGTCAGCGCGCCCCAGTCGTGTCCGATCAGGACCGCCCGATCGTCGCCGCCGAGTTCGTGGTGCAGCGCCAGGACGTCGTGGGCGAGCGCCGCCACGTGATAGTCGCCGTCGGCCGGGATCTCGGACGGCGCGTAGCCGCGGGTGAACGGCGCGACCACCCGATACCCGGCCGACACGAGTTCGGGCGCGAGGTGTCGCCACGTCCACGCGGAATCCGGGAAACCGTGCAGGCAGATGGCGAGCGGCGCATCGGGCTCCCCCCAGGTGAGGGCATGCAGACGGATGTGGCCGAGGTCGACGACGACTCGTCCGGGCGCGGTCATGCTCGCCGACGTTACCGCTCCGGGTCGGGCCGACAGCTCAGGACACCAGCGCGTGGATGCCGGTGATGATCTCGCTGCCGTCGCACTCGGTGAGCTCGCCGTCGAGCCAGCCGAAACACCGCGTCCGCGCCGGCGGGTCGGTGTGCGGATGGTCGATCCGCGTGTGACAGCCACGCGATTCGGTGCGCGCTCGCGCCGCCTCCACGACGACCCGGGCAGTCAAGGTCAGCGCGGCGTCCTCGATGTCGGCGTCGGTGACCGCCGCCCGGTCCGGGAGGCTGCTCAGCGCTGTGGCGATCCGGGCCAGCCCGTCGGCGTCCCGGCGGAGCGCGACCGATCGGGACATGTTGTCCTGCAGCTCTTTCCGAGTCATCGCCGGATGCATCCCCAGCGTCACGGCGACGCCCTCGCTCACCCAGTTGCCCCGACGCCCGACCGCAACCTCGGCGGCCCGCCGGCCCATGACCAGCCCCTCCAGCAAGCTGTTCGACGCCAGCCGGTTCCCGCCGTGCAGTCCGGTCCGGGCGACCTCACCCGCGGCCAGCAGCCCGGGCACCGCCGTCCGGCCGTCGACGTCGGTGAGCACGCCGCCGCACTGGTAATGCGCACCCGGCACCACCGGAATGAGGCCGGCGGACACGTCGAGTCCGGCGGCGGCGATGCCCGCGGTCACCGTGGGGAATCGGGTCGGGAAATCGGCGATCGACCGGACGTCGAGATAGACGCACGGGTGGCCGGATTCGGCGATCCTCGCCTCGACGGCATTGGCGACCACGTCGCGCGGCGCGAGATCACCCATCGGGTGCACCCCGGCGGTCACCGGGTCGCCGTCGACGTCCACCAGCCGGCCGCCCTCGCCGCGCACGGCCTCGCTGATCAGCGTGCGCCGGCCGCGTGCACCGTCGACGAACAGCATCGTCGGGTGGAACTGGATGAACTCCATGTCCGCGACGACGGCCCCGGCCCGCAGCGCGAGGGCGATGCCGTCGGCGGTCGCGCCGGACGGATTGGTGGTGGCGGCATAGAGGTGACCGCTGCCGCCGGTGGCGAGCAGGACGGTCGGCGCATGGACGACACGGTCCCGCCCCTGCCGCCGGTAGGCGACCCCGACCGTCTGGCCGTCGGCACGCAGGATCGCGGTGGCGACCGCGTCGTCGTGGCTCGTGATCGCCAGGGATCGCGAGGCGGCCCGTAGCCGGCGCACCAGTGCGTGCTGCACCCGGGCACCCGTCGCGTCGCCGCCGGCATGGATGATGCGGCGCACCGAGTGACCGCCTTCACGGGTCCGGAGCAACTCCCCGTCGGTGCCGCGGTCGAACTCGGCACCCCAGCCGATCAACCCGGACACGGCGGGCCACCCGTCGTCGAGGATGGGTCGGGCGATCCGCGGATCCGTCAGGCCTGCCCCGGCGCCCACTGTGTCGGCGAGATGCAGGTCGACCGAGTCCGTGGGGTAACCGGGTTCGACGACGGCGATCCCGCCCTGCGCATAGAAGGTCGAGGTCGCCTGTTCTACCCGATCCGGATGCCATGCGGGCCCCTTGGTGAGAATCACCACGCGCAGTCCCGCCTCGGCGGCACGCAGGGCGGCGGTCAGTCCGGCCACACCGGCACCGACCACAACGAAGTCGGCACGCGTCTCGTCGCGCTGGTCACGGCTCATCTCGTTCTGGGCCATCTCGCACCTCTCGCGGGGGAACGTCGATGTGAGGATCAACCACGCCGACCTGTTTTCGATTCCCAGTCGAAAACCATACCCCTCCCCCGTGCTCCGGGGGACGGCCGTCAGTGCACCGACAGATCCGCCCGTCGGAGCAACTGCGCGTTGAGCGCGACGACCACGGTCGAGACCGACATCAGGATGGCACCGACGGCCATCGGCAACACGAAGCCGACTGGTGCCAGCACACCGGCCGCGAGCGGGACGGCGAGCAGGTTGTAGCCGGCCGCCCACCAGAGGTTTTGCCGCATCTTGCGGTAGGCCTGCCCGGACAGGACCATCGCCGAGACCACGGTGCGCGGGTCGTCGCCGGCCAGCACCACCCCGGCCGATCCGATCGCGACGTCCGTCCCGGCACCGATCGCGACACCCACATCGGCACGCGCGAGGGCCGGAGCGTCGTTGACGCCGTCACCGACCATCACCACGGTGTTCCCCTCGGCCTGCAGGTCGGCGACGATCGACTCCTTGTCCTCGGGACGGACGCCCGCGTAGACGCGGTCGATGCCGAGTTCGACCGCCACCCGCTCGGCCACGTCGTGCGCGTCCCCGGTGGCCATCACGGAGGTCACGCCACGATCGGCGAGGGCTCGGATCGCGTCCGCCGATTCCGGACGGATCGCGTCGGCCAGGGCGACCGCACCGATGACGGTTCCGTCGTCGACGACGTAGAGCACGGTGTTGCCGCGGCCGGCCAGGTCCGCCGAGCCGTCCGGCTCGGAGAGTCCGCGCTCGTCGAGGAGCCGCGGACCCCCGACGGCGATCTCACGTCCGCCGACCTCGGCCCGCACCCCGACCGCGGGACTCGACGAGAAGTCCTGCGCCGCAGGGATGGTGATGCCACGGTCGACGGCGGCACGGACGATCGCGGTCGCCAGGGGGTGCTCACTGTCGGCTTCCGCGGCGGCCGCCACGGCCAGGATGTCGTCGCCCGACCTCCCGGCGGCGCCGACGACGTCCACCACGGCAGGCTCACCCTTGGTGAGGGTGCCGGTCTTGTCGAACAGCACCACATCGGCCTGCCGCAAGGTCTCCAGCGCGATCCGGTCGGTCACCAGCACACCCATCTTGGCCGCGCGTTCGGTCGCGATCGCGACGACCAGCGGGATGGCCAGCCCGAGTGCGTGCGGGCAGGCGATGACGAGCACGGTGATGGTGCGGATCACGGCGTTGTCGGATTGCCCGACTGCGGTCCACACGACCGCCGTGATCAGTGCCGAGGCCAGCGCGAACCAGAACAACCAGCCGGCGGCCCGGTCGGCCAGTCGCTGCGCACGGCTCGATGAATTCTGGGCATCGGACACGAGGCGCTGGATGCCCGCCAGAGCGGTGTCGCCACCGACCGCACCGACCCGGACCCGGATGGCGGTGTCCGCGCTGACCGTACCCGCGACCACCCGATCACCGACCGTGCGGCTCACCAGTGTCGATTCTCCGGTGATCATCGACTCGTCGACTTCTGCAGTGCCCGAGATGATCTCACCGTCGGCGGGGATGCGCCCACCGGGTCGCACGACGACCAGGTCACCCACCCGCAGATCGGCAGGCGACACCGTCCGCACCACGTCGCCGTCCACCCGCTCGGCCTCGTCGGGCAGCAGGGCGGCCAGTGATCGCAGCGCCGACGTGGTCTGCGATATCGACCGCATCTCGATCCAATGACCGAGCAGCATGATCACGATCAGCAGCGCGAGCTCCCACCAGAAATCGAGTTCATTGTGCAGCAGGTCCAGGGTCGCACCCCACGAGGCGACGAACGCGACACCGATGGCCAGGGCGATCAGAGTCATCATCCCCGGTGTCCGAGAACGCAATTCGCCGACCGCTCCGGTGAGGAACGGGCGCCCGCCCCAGACGAACATGGCGGTACCGAGGACCGGCGACACCCAATCCAGCCACCCCCACGACGGCAACTCGTAGCCGATCAGGTCGGCGAACATCGGGCTCGCGATCACCACCGGGACCGCGAGCACCGTCATGACCAGAAAGAGCCGCCGGAACATCGCGACGTGGTCGCCGTGACCGCCATGACCGCGCGCATCACGATCCCCACCGCCGGAATGGCCGTCGTGGGGATGCGTGTGATGGGCGTGCAGGTCGCGATCGGGCTCGGCGACTCCGACCGTCGCGTGGTCGAGGCTGTGATCCATATTGTCAGTTTTATACCCCTAGGGGGTATCCGTCAAGGATGCGTCCGTCACCGCGAGCGGCGGAAGTGCTCGGCGACTATCGGTGCGACACAGCGTTCACAGAGCGGTCGCGAACGGATTGTCCAAGAACGCGGCAACCACCTGAGGCCAGGAACGGAGTTGATGCGGGGTGTCCGCGACCGTCAACCGGGCAGTCGGCAAGGTATCGGCCAGGAGTTCTCCGCTGCTCACCGGATGTGCGTGATCCCCGGTCCAGCTCAGCACGAGCGCCGGGATCCCCAGGGATGCCAGCACCGAGGGCGCCGGGAGATCCGATTCGGCGGCCCCGCGGAGCACCCAGGGAAAGATGGACGCGCGGACGGCGATCGGGGCGACGAATCGCCTGGCGTCGGCCAGGGCGGGCGAGATCGGTTCGTCCACTCCGCCCCGCTCGAAGGCGGCGAGACCGTGGCGATCGATCAGGTCTGCCGCCTCGAGGCGCTCCGTGGCCATCACCCGGCGAGTGCCCCAGATCGTCGGCGGAGTGACGAGGACGAGGCTCCGGAACCGATCCGGTTGGGCAAGTGCGGCGTACACGATGGTCGCGGCTCCCATCGACGCCCCGATCGCATCGACGGGGTCGCCCGGCGCGGCGACATCCAGCAAGCCCAGCAGATCGGCCCCCAGCTCTGGCCAGGTGTATTCGTGGGCCGCCGTACCGCCCGTCGACCGGCCGTGGCCTCGGGCGTCGTACCGGATGAGGCGCCGCGTCGAAGAGACCGCCCGCCAATCGAATTCGCCGGACAACTCCTGCCGGTAGGCACTCGAGCCCAGTCCGTGCGCCCAGATCGCCGCGGGCCCGCGCCCAGTTTTGGTTCCAGGCGATGCGGGCACCGCGGACATCGTCGACCCGGAACGCCGGCGTCATCGGTGGTCGGTGGCCTCGACGGTCAGAGTGTCGCGGTGTCGATCACGAAGCGGTAGCGCACATCGCTCGCGACCACCCGCTCATACGCCTCGTTGATCTTGTCGGCACCGATCACCTCGATCTCGGCCCCGATGCCGTGCTCGGCACAGAACTCCAGCATCTCCTGGGTCTCGGCGATGCCACCGATCATGGACCCGGCAAAGCTGCGCCGGTTGGCCGTGACCGCGAACGCCGGCACCTCGATGGGGTGTTCGGGAAGGCCGAGCTCGACGAGCGTGCCGTTGATCGCCAACAGTCCCAGGTACTGCTTGATGTCGAGGTTGGCCGACACGGTGTTGATGATCAGGTCGAACTCGTTGCGCAGATGGTCGAAGGTGTCCGGGTCGCTGGTCGCGTAGTAGTGGTCGGCGCCGAGACGCAGGCCGTCCTCCATCTTCTTGAGCGACTGCGAGAGCACGGTGACCTCGGCGCCCATCGCGTGCGCGATCTTGACGCCGACGTGCCCCAGCCCACCGAGCCCGATGATCGCGACCTTCTTGCCGGGGCCGGCCTGCCAGTGACGCAGCGGCGAGTAGAGCGTGATGCCGGCACACAGCAGAGGCGCGGCGACGTCGAGGTCGATGCCCTCGGGGATGCCGCACACATAGTTCTCGTCGACGACGATCCCGGTGCTGTAGCCACCGTGGGTGGGCTCGCCGTCGCGGCCGACGGCGTTGTAGGTGCCGGTCATCCCACGTTCGCAGTACTGCTCCTCGCCTCGGCGGCAGGGCTCGCACTCGCGGCACGAGTCCACGAAACAGCCGACGCCGACTCGATCTCCCACGCTGTGGCGGGTGACGTCGGAGCCGACGGCCGAGACGGTCCCGGCGATCTCGTGGCCGGGGACCACCGGGAACGCGGTCCGGCCCCACTCACTGCGCGCGGTGTGGATGTCGGAATGACAGATGCCTGCGTAGGCGATGTCGATCGCGACATCGTTCGCGCCGAGGTCACGGCGTTCGATGGTGGTGGGGCCGAGCGGCTGGTCGGCGGCGGTCGCGATGTAGGCGTTGACGGTGGTGGGCATGGAAGCTCCCTCGGTTCGACGTCGGATTCGCGGATCGGACTCCTGGTCCGTGACTCCGCTGCGGGTCGCCCCGCACTCCTCCAGTGTTCCGGAGAAGCGTCGGCACGTGGGGTGCCGCGCGAATAGATCACATTCAGGAATATTCATGTGCGCAGATGGCTCGTACGACACCACCAGGTCACCGGCGAGACTCGGCACGACTGGCGCGACACCCACCCAGATCCGGTTTGACCGACTTGCCAGTTCGGGTGGTGGACGGTCGGCACCTCGACGATTGATTCGAGCGATTCCTCTCCGACATCGACGTGCCGCGGACCATCGCCTTCGACGGCATGGTGGTCGTGACACAGGGTGTGATCCTCACTTTGATCTACTTCTTCGCACCCCGAAACGGGCTCCTGACCAGGTGGATCGACAGTCGCCGGACGTCGATGAGCGCCGCCTGACGCGCCGCGTACCGGGTGCGGGGCATGCTGCGTCGTTACACTTGCCGATGGTGACGATGCAGAACTCCGCAAACGACGACCTACGCAGACAGCTGCCCACGGTGTCGCCGATCGCCGAGATCACCCGATTCGGCACGGCGACCGCCCACACGGCGGCGGGCGTCGGGCGCTTCGTGTTCCACACCCTCGACGACGCCGTCCACGGTCGTCGCCCGACCGCACAGCGCGTCGCCCACGAGATCCGGACCACGTTCGAACATCTCGGCCCCACCTACGTCAAACTCGGGCAACTCATCGCCTCGAGCCCCGGGGTGTTCAGCGACACGCTCTCGGCCGAGTTCGAATCCCTGCTCGACCGGGTTCGTCCCGCCGACCCCACCGACATCCGGCGACTGTTCATCGAGGAGTTCGGCCGCGGTCCCGAGGAGGTCTTCGCGGCCTTCGACGTCGAGCCGATCGCGTCCGCCTCGATCGCGCAGGTTCACACCGCGACCCTGCACACCGGCGAAGAGGTCGTGGTCAAGATCCAGCGCCCGGGAATCACCGACCGTCTCGCACCGGATGTCGCCCTGCTCGAGCGATTCGCGGGACTCGCGGAGATCTCCGAGTACGGCCGGATGCTGAGCGCCCGACACGTCGTCGAGGACTTCGCCGACGGCCTGTCGGCAGAACTCGACTTCCGCAACGAGGCGGACGCGATGCGGGAGTGGTACGAGTGCCTGCGAGACGGCCCATACGGTAGCCGCGTCCGGGTTCCCGAGGTCCACGACGAGTTCACCACCTCGCGAGTGCTCACGATGGAACGGGTGTACGCGATCCGCATCGACGACGCCGCGGCAGTCCGCGCCGCGGGCCATGACGGCGTCGCGCTGTGTCGCAATCTGCTGCTCTCCCTCCTCGAGTCGGCGTTCCACGGTGGCCTGTTCCACGGCGATCTCCACGCGGGCAACGTGCTCGTCGACGCCAACGGCACGCTCGTACTACTCGACTTCGGCATCGTCGGGCGGTTCACCAAACGGACGCGACGGATTCTCCGGCAACTCGTCGTCGACCTCATCGTGCGCGGCGACTACGAGTCGGCCGGCCGCGCGATCTTTCTGCTCGGGGCCGTCCACAATCCGACGTCGTCGACCAGCGAGGGCGCCGAGGACATCAAGCGCGTGGCCATGCCGCTGTCGTCGACCGATCTCGGCTCGATGTCGTACGGCGATCTCGGACGCCAACTGGCCGCGGTCGCCAAGGCACACGACGCCCGATTGCCCCGCGAACTCGTTCTCGTCGGCAAACAGCTCCTTTACGTAGAGAAATACATGAAGTTGCTCGCGCCGCGCTGGAAAGCCATGTCCGACAAAGAGATCTACGCATATATGGCCGGGATCATGAAAGAGGCCGAACGCGACAGACGGTCCGATCGCAGCCGGTCGGGCTGACCGTCGGACGGCTCGGGGGAGGCGTATGGCACGGTCGTTGCCAGGAATGTCCGAGACCTCCGTCGGGTTACGGCACGGCGCCGCTACTGTTGTGACGTTGAGTCCGGAGTACAGGAGTGGAGAGAATGAGACGACTTTGGCTGGCGCTGCCGGCGTTCCTCGGCGCCGCATGCATCGCCGCTGCCATAGCCATACCGCTGTTCCTCGTACCGCAACTGCGCGTGGTGCCACTCGACCTGGACATCACGTCGGTCGCCACCACAGTGCCCGAGGACGGATCCAGCGGTGACCGGTTCCCGGCCGAGATCTTCGATCGCTGTTCGGTGAGTGAGCGCAAGGCACGTGTGCTGGACGCCCATCTCACCCAGCAGCGCCGATCGGTCATCGTCGACCCGTCGGACAAGCGCCAGGCGACCCTGCAGTCGGCGCAGACCGTCCAGATCGACCGTGTTCGCGACGCCGCAGGCAACGAGACGGACCCGTCGATGGCAGGTGCCGACGGCGAGCGCAAATGCGACGATGGTCTGCTGACCGCGAACATCGACCGGGTGTCGGTGAATCGCAAGTCGTCGGTGCCGAACGGGACCGTCAGCTCTCTGCAGCTCGAGGCCGCACCCGAAGGGGTGAACCCGAAGGACGTCTCGGTCGACCTCCCCGATCGCAAGGGCTTCCAGTACAAGTTCGGCTTCGACGTCGGAAAGCGCGCGTATCTCTACTACGACACGAACACGCGCCAGGACATCCCGGTCAACTTCAAGGGCGAGAAGGACATCAACGGGGTCAAGACCTATGAGTTCGTCGGCGACGTACCGGAGACCGACGTCTCGGGCCTGCCGAACGCCCAGGGTGAGGCGGCGCTCGGCACGATGCTGACCATGCCGGCGAGCTGGTGGGGTATCAGCGGACGCGGCGTGAAGCCGAACGACAAGATCACGATGCACCGGTACGCCACCGCCACCCGGCATGTGTTCGTCGAGCCGGAGACCGGCACCATCATCGACGGTCTCGAAGATCAGCACCAGTACTTCCGGTCGCCCGACCAGAGCTCCGACACCCCCGCACCGGTTCGGGACTTTCAGATGGACGTACTCAAGGCGCGATTCAAGTGGTCCGATCAAACGGTCAAGAACCAGGCCGAGACGGCCGACCACTACAAGGGGCTGTTGACCCTCGGCAGCTTCTGGCTGCCGCTGATCCTCGGCATCGTCGGTGTGTTGCTGTTGGCTCTGTGGGGCTTCCTGATGTGGCGTGCACGCCGCAACCGGGACGGCGACGACACCCCGCCCGCCGACGACGAGACGGCTACCTGGGACGCCCCCGACGCGGCCGGCACCACCGCCGGGCGACATGAGGTCGATCCGACCGTTCCGGTGGCCGGCGCAGCTGCCGCCGGCGCAGGCGCCTCCCTCGACCCATGGGACCGGCCGACCGAGCAGATCCCCCGAGTGGACACGCCGGACGAGACTCCCGCCGACGACACTGCGACGCAGACGTTCACGCCGCCGCCGGCGGACGACTCCGCGACGCAGACGTTCCGGCCCACGGATGAGTTCCGCCCGTCGGACGACGACGACGAGACCCACCACTTCCGTCGTCCGCCCGGCGAGTAGCCCGCCGTAGTCCCGCACAAGGCTCCCACCACCCGCTCACTCCGAGCACGTGGTGGGAGCCTTGCTCGTTGGCAGGGCCACCCGCCACCGTCGCCCGCGCTGCCCTGACCTGCCCAGCCGATCGTGCGCAAAAGCTCGCCGAACGTGCGCAGATTCCCGTCGATCGTGCACGGGTCGCAGGGCATGGACCCCCATTGCGCACGGTCGACGAGCAAGTGCGCACGGTCGACGAGGTTCTGCGCACGATCGACGGGGTTCTGCGCACGATCGACGGGGTTCTGCGCACGGTCGGCGAGCGAGCGCGCACGATCGGCACGACAACAAACGCGGCCGGTGACCCTCAGGTCACCGGCCGCGTCGGTCGGAAGTCAGTCCGCAGCGATCAGAAGAACGCCGGGCGGAACGTGGTGGCCCACGACTGCTTGAAGTCGCTCTCCCAGTAGTCCCACCAGTGGACGCCGTCCGGGGTGATGTGCGTGGTCAGCTTGACGCCGGGGACCACGGCCAGACGACCGATGTAGAGCTGGCTGCTGGTCGACGCGGCGACCTCGAGCGGAACCATCTGCGCGAACTTGACCGGGTTGAAGTTGGCGCTGGCCGGGTTCACCGACGAGTCGTACTTGCTGCCGACGCCGGTGCCCGCCGACACGTAGACACGCTTGCCCGCGAGATTGTTGGCAGTCAGGAACGGGTCGTTGGCGGCCCATTCACCGGCCGGCCAGAAGCCCCACATGTTGATCGGGTTGCCGCCCATCTCGGCGACCGACGCCTGGATGCCCTGGTTGAAGCCCGGCAGGGTGACCGTCGGGTAGCCGCTGTACGAGGCGACCGCGCGGTAGAAGCCGGGGTGACGCGAGGCGAGGTTCAGCGCCGACGTGCCCGACATCGACAGACCGGCGATGCCGTTGCGGCGGTTGTCGCTGTTGTGGCGACGCTGCATGTATGCGGGCAGCTCGCGGGTCAGGAAGGTCTCCCACTTGTTGACACCCAGCTTGGGATCGGTGCGCTCCCAGTCGGTGTAGAAGCTGCCGCCGCCACCGAACGGGATCGCGACGTTGGTGCCCTTGCCGACCATGAAACGGTCGACATCGGTGTTCTGCAGCCAGCCGCTGGTGTTGTTCGGGGCGCGCAGGCCGTCGAGGACGTACAGGGTGGGCTTCGGGCCGCCACCGCCACCGTCGACGATCCGGACCGGGATGTTGCGGTGCATGGCCGCGGAGTAGACGTACTCGGTGTTACCGGCCGCCTGAGCGGTCGGAGCAGCAACCATGGTCACGCCCGTCGCGGCCACGACAGCCACAAGTCCGGCGACCAAGCGCTTACGGGCGCGTGTCAGCATTGATTTTTTCCTTATCGATCTCGACCACGAAGTGGGCCACATCATCTCACGGGGGTCATCTCACGGGATTCTATGGCTCGTCGGCCCTGCGCATACCCGTCGTGAGGCAGTGTAACGGCTCGATAACACACCGGCAAAGGCCAGGACGAAGGCCGTGACCGACGACAACCCGACATAACGCACCGGCGGATCGCACCACCTGCGCAAACCCGAGCCGGACCGGCGGCTGGATCGGACCCCTTACTGGGACGGTCGTACAGCGTTATGGCGCCGTTATCGCATTGCTCGATGAACGGTGATCATCACCGATTCGCCGCCCGAGATCCTTCCGGCCGGACACCCCGGCGCCGTAATGTTTGCCCGGTGAACCTGAGCGAGTATCGCCGCCTCGACGCCACCTCCCTCGCCGAACTGGTCACCCGAGGCGACGTCACCCCCGCCGAACTGCTCGCACTCGCCAGGCAACGCGCCGACGCGGTGAATCCCCGACTCAATGCGATCGTCCGTCGGATGGACGAGGAGGCCGACGCACGAGCGGCCGGCCCCGACCTGTCGGGTCCGTTCGCGGGCGTCCCCTTCCTGATCAAGGATCTGGCCCAGGAGTACAGGGGCTACCCGACGTCGAGCGGCTCGCGATCCCTGGCACACCACATCGCTCCCGAACACTCCAACGTGGTGCGCCGCTTCCTCGACGCCGGACTGGTGATCTTCGGCAAGACCAACACCCCCGAGTTCGGCGCGAAGGGCATCACCGAATCCGACCTCTGGGGTCCGGCCCGCAACCCCTGGAACACCGACCACACGCCGGGAGGTTCGTCCGGCGGTTCGGGCGCGGCGGTCGCCGCGGGCATCGTGCCCGCGGCCGGCGCCAACGACGGCGGCGGGTCGATCCGAATCCCGGCGGCCTGTAACGGGCTCGTCGGACTCAAACCGACGCGCGGGCTTGCCCCGTTCGGCCCGGCCACCGGCGAGGCGATGTTCGGGATGGCGGTCCAGGGGGTCGTGTCCCGCACGGTGCGCGACGCCGCCGCCCTCTACGACGCCATCGTCGGGCCCACGCCCGGCTCGGTCTACCCGACACCGACGCCGAGCACGCCGTTCGCCACCCGGATCGCGGACCCGCCGTCGCGGCTGCGGATCGGTTACTCGGCGTCGTCGGCGATCAATCCGAATCCGGATCCCGAGGCGGTCGCCGCCGTCGAACATGCCGCGAAGGTCCTCGACGAGCTCGGTCATCACGTCGAGGAGGTCGCACCGCCCTACGACGACGCCGCGCTGGCCCGCGACTTCCTCACCATCTGGTTCGCGGTGCTCGCGACCGAGGTCGACGAGACCCGCGCACTCACCGGTGCGACCGACCGCGACTTCGAGGCCGACACCCTGGCGATGGCGGAACTCGGACGGTCCGCCGGTGCGGTCGCGGCGTTGAGCGCACTGAACAAGGTGAACGACCATGTGATCTCCCTGGAGACGTTCCACCGGTCCTACGACTATTTCCTCACACCGACGCTCGCCACTCCTCCGCTGAAGATCGGTGCCACCACCACGCCCCCGCCACTACAGGCCGCCTCTCGGGTGATCTCCAAGCTGCACGCGGGAAACCTGCTGGCACGCACCGGAATCCTCGACGATCTCATCGAGCAGAGCCTCGGCTGGGTGCCCTACACGCAGCTCGCCAACCTGACCGGCCGCCCGGCCATCAGCGTGCCGCTGCACTGGACAGCTGCGGGCCTGCCGCTCGGCGTGCAGTTCGTCGGGCGCCTCGGTACCGACGGCGACCTGCTCGCGTTGGCCGCCCAGCTCGAACAGGCCGATCCCTGGGTGCATCGCTACGCCGACATCCGAATCTGAGAGCGTCGGGCGAATCTGAGAGCGTCGGGCGAATCTGAGAGCGTCGGGCGAATCTGAGAGCGTCAGGGGGTCACACAGGTCAAGTCGGGGTGCCCGTCGCGTGACGGGCGCTAGTCTCGACGTCAACGGAGAAGTAGGGAGGGCGCGGTGAGCCAGCAGCAAGCCGACGCGGTGGTGGTCGGATCGGGGTTGGCCGGACTGGTCGCGACCTACGAACTCACCCAAGCCGGGCGCAAGGTCATCGTCGTGGATCAGGAGAATCGCAACAACCTCGGCGGGCAGGCGTTCTGGTCGCTGGGTGGGCTTTTCCTCGTCGACACCCCCGAGCAGCGCCGGCTCGGTATCAAGGACTCGGCCGAACTCGCACTCCAGGACTGGATGGGGTCGGCCGGCTTCGACCGCGACGACGAGGATTTCTGGCCCCGGCAGTGGGCCCGCGCCTACGTCGACTTCGCCTCGTCCACGAAACGGCAGTACCTGCACGACCTGGGGCTACGGATCACCCCGGTCGTCGGGTGGGCCGAACGTGGCGGCGGATTCGCCGATGGCCACGGCAACTCGGTACCGCGCTTCCACCTCACCTGGGGCACCGGCCCGGAGGTCGTGCGGGTGTTCGCCGAACCCGTCCTCGAGGCCGAGAAGCAGGGACTCGTCGAGTTCCGGTTCCGCCACCAGGTCGACGAGATCGTCGTCGAGGGCGACGCCGCCGTCGGTGTCCGTGGCTCGGTACTATCCCCCACCGAGCTCGACCGGGGGGTCGCTTCCGCCCGAGACGTGGTCGGCGACTTCGAGATCCGGGCCGACGCGGTCATTGTCACCACCGGCGGCATCGGTCACAACCACGAGCTCA
This sequence comes from Gordonia sp. DT218, assembly GCF_049847105.1. Taxonomy (NCBI): domain Bacteria; kingdom Bacillati; phylum Actinomycetota; class Actinomycetes; order Mycobacteriales; family Gordoniaceae; genus Gordonia; species Gordonia sp. DT218. Next base: position 67,178 of record NZ_JBNCNS010000008.1, read on the forward strand.
TCCGCAAGAACTGGCCGACCGAGCGTCTTGGCCCAGCACCGAAGACGATGATCTCCGGCGTCCCGGCCTACGTCGACGGCCGAATGCTCGGCATCGCCGAATCGGCGGGCGCCAGTCTGGTCAACCGGGATCGCATGTGGCACTACACCGAAGGCATCCACAACTGGGATCCGATCTGGCCGGACCACGCGATCCGCATCATCCCGGGACCGTCGTCCCTGTGGCTCGATGCCAACGGAAATCGACTGGCCCCACCCAACTTCCCCGGTTTCGACACCAACTCGACGATGAAGGCGATCCTGTCCACCGGCCACGATTATTCGTGGTTCATCCTGACCCAGAGCATCATCGAGAAGGAGTTCGCGCTCTCCGGCTCCGAGCAGAACCCCGACATCACCGACAAGGACCTCAAGTTCGCCGCCAAGAGCCGCTTCGCCAAGGGCGCCCCCGGGCCGGTGGACGCGTTCACCCGACACGGCGTCGACTTCGTGGTGCGCGACAACCTGCCTGAACTCGTCGCCGGGATGAACGCGATCACGCGCGGCCCGAAGCTCGACCTCCAGCACGTGGAACGGGTCGTCTCCGCGCGCGACGCCGAGATGGGCAACAAGTTCTCCAAGGACGCCCAGTTGATGGCGATCACGAACGCCCGTCAGTATCTGGGCGACAAACTCGTACGCGTCGCGAAACCGCACCGACTGCTCGACCCCGCGCACGGCCCCCTGATCGCGGTGCGGCTCAACATCCTGTCGCGCAAGACATTGGGCGGACTGGAGACCAACCTCGATTCCCAGGTCATGCGACCCGACGGCACGGCGTTCGACGGTCTGTTCGCGGCGGGCGAGGTCGCCGGGTTCGGCGGCGGCGGGGTTCACGGCTACAACGCCCTGGAGGGCACCTTCCTGGGCGGCTGCATCTTCTCCGGGAGGGCCGCCGGACGGGCGATCGCCCGCGGCTGAACCCGTCCGTCGGAGGCCTAAAAGGTTTGCCTCGCCAACCCATTCGGGGCGCGGGCGCTACGCTCACCGCCCATCGGTGGTCCGCTAGAGTGAACTGGTGCCGGTCCCGCAGACGATCCTGACGCGCAAGACGAAGGCGGCCCTGTTTCTCGTCCTCACCATCGACGACGGCGGCGAGGACACGGTCCGCGATCTGTTGTCGGATCTCCCCACGCTGGCCCGCGCGGTCTCCTCACGCGCTCCCGAGGCCGCGCTGTCGGCGATCGCCTCCGTCGGATCGCAGGCATGGGACCGCCTGTTCGACGGCCCCCGGCCCGGGTCGCTGCGTCCCTTCGTCACCTACGAGGGTGAGGTGCACACCGCGCCGACCACCCCCGGCGACATCCTGCTCCACATCAAGGCCGATCAGCTCGATCTCTGTTTCGAGGTGGGTCGCCTGGCCATGGATGCGCTCGGTGACGCGGTGACCGTCGTCGACGAGGTCCACGGCTTCCGCTACTTCGACCTGCGCGACCTCATCGGATTCGTCGACGGCACCGAGAACCCGGTCGGCCAGGCGGCCATCGACGCCATCACCGTCGGCGACGAGGATCCCGACTTCGCGGGCGGGAGTTACGTCGCGATCCAGCGCTACGTGACCGACCTGGAGGCCTGGAACGGGCTCACCGTCGAAGACCAGGAAGCCGCGATCGGCCGCACCAAGACCGACAACGTCGAGATGTCCGACGACGTGAAGCCGACCAACTCCCACATCGCGCTCAACGTGGTCGAGGACGACGACGGCGAGGAGATCGACGTCGTCCGCGACAACATGCCCTACGGCGACGTCTCCGCGGCCGGCGAACGCGGCACGTTCTACATCGCCTACTCCGCGGGCCCGGATGTGACCGAGGAGATGCTGCGGAAGATGTTCATCGGCGATCCGCCCGGGAACTACGATCGGCTCCTCGACTTCACGACCGCGGTGACCGGCGCACAGTTCTTCACGCCGACGATCGACTTCCTCGAGGACCTGCCCCCGGCACCGGCGGAGCGCTCCGCATCGGACGAGCCCGCCGCGACCGACGAGACGCCGGAACCCACCGTCGCCCGATCATCCGATCGCTCACTCGGCATCGGATCCTTGCGTTGACCACCATCAGAACCCCGTACCGGCCGACCCCCAGGAGACACCAATGAGCAATCTGCATCGCGAACTCGCACCGATATCCGAGGCCGCCTGGGCCGAGATCGAGGAGGAGGCCACCCGCTCGTTCAAGCGCAACAGCGCGGGCCGCCGTCTCGTCGACGTCAAGGGCCCGCTCGGCAACGACGTCGCGTCGATCACGCTCGGGCATCGCACCAAGATCGACTCCCCCGCCGACGGCATCCTCGCGTTCGCCCGGCAGTCCCAGTCGCTGGTGGAGCTGAAGGTGCCGTTCACGGTCACCCGAGAGGCCATCGACGACGTCGACCGCGGCTCCAAGGATTCCGACTGGGACCCCGTTCGCAACGCCGCCGCCGAGCTGGCCCGCGCCGAGGACCGCGCGATCTTCGAGGGGTACCCGGCCGCCGGGATCAGCGGAATCCGCGCCACCGCGTCGGCCACGCCGATCGCGCTGCCCGAGGACGTGCGGGACTACCCGGAGGCGCTCGCCCAGGCCACCAGCGCACTGCGGCTCGCCTCGGTCGAGGGCCCGTACTCGTTGGCGCTGTCGGCGGACGTCTACACGCTGGTCAACGAGACCTCGAACCACGGCGTCCCGATCCGCGACCATCTCCAGCGACTTCTCGTCGCCGGCGGCGAGATCGTCTGGGCACCCGCGATCTCGGGCGCTTTCCTGCTCAGCACCCGGGGAGGAGACTTCGAGCTGAACATCGGCCAGGACGTCTCCATCGGGTACGACTCGCACGACGGCGACACCGTGACCCTCTACTTCAAGGAGTCGTTCACCTACCTGACGTACACGCCCGAAGCCGCGGTACCGTTCACATTCGCCGGCTGAGTATCGGGCCCGCCGCGGCCTGGCATCAGGGTCAGATATCCGGTCGCAGGCCGTCGGTCGGAGTTGCTAGCGTCATCGGGGTGATCTCGTCATGTTGAGTCGGCTGATCCGCACGTATCTGTCGAATTACCCCCGGAACATGGTCGCCGTCGTCGGGCTGCAGCTCGTCGCGACCGCGGCGATGCTCTATCTGCCGACGCTGAACGCCGACATCATCGACGACGGCGTCGCCCGCGGCGACACCGACTACATCCTGCGCACCGGCGGCTGGATGCTCGTCATCTCCGTCGTCCAGGTGATCTGCACCATCGTCGCCCAGTATTTCGGTGCGCGCGCTGCGCTCGGCGTCGGCCGCGACATCCGCCACGACCTGCTGCACCGGGTGAACACCTTCTCGGCGCGGGAGATCGGCGGGTTCGGCGCGCCGTCGCTGATCACCCGGACCACCAACGACGTGCAGCAGGTGCAGTTGTTGGTGGTGATGAGCACGGCGATCCTGGTGATGGCCCCGATCATGTGTGTCGGCGGCATCGTCATGGGTATCCACGTCGCGCCCGGACTGTCGTGGGTGCTGGCCATCGCGGTCCCGATCCTCGGCGTCACCATGGCGTTGATCATCGGACGGATGATCCCGGGATTCCGTGCCATGCAGGAGCGCATCGACGCCGTGAATCGTGTGCTGCGCGAGCAGATCACCGGAATCCGCGTGGTCCGCGCGTTCGTGCGGGAACCCCATGAGATCCAGCGCTTCTCCGTCGCCAACGACCGCCTCGCCGACGCGACCCTGCGCGTCGGCCGCCTGATGGCCCTGATGTTCCCCGTCGTCATGCTCATCACCAACGTGACCATCGTCGCGATCATCTGGTTCGGCGGGCACGCGGTGTCCGACGGCAGCGTCGAGATCGGCGCGCTCACCGCGATGATGAGCTACGCGATGCAGATCATGATGTCGGTGATGATGGCCTCGTTCCTGGCGATGATGGCGCCCCGCGCCACGGTCTGTGCCGAACGCATCTGCGAGGTCCTCGACACCGACACCTCGGTGCAACCGCCTGCCGAGGCGGTCGGGTTCGCCGGCGATCCCGCCACCGTGGAGTTCCGGGGTGCCGAGTTCCGCTACCCGGGCGCCGACGACCCGGTGCTGCGCGACATCCGCTTCCGCGTGGAACCGGGCACGACGACCGCGATCGTCGGGTCGACGGGCTCCGGCAAGACCACGGTCCTCGGGCTCATCCCCCGACTCATCGACGCCACCGACGGTGAGGTCCTCGTCGGCGGGACCGATGTCCGCCGGCTCGATCCGGACCGACTCCGCTCGGTCGTCGGACTCGTACCGCAACGGCCCTATCTCTTCTCCGGGACCATCGCGTCCAATCTCCGCCACGGCAAACCCGACGCCACCGACGACGAGATCTGGGCGGCACTGCGGATCGCACAGGCGGAGGACTTCGTGTCCCGGATGCCCGACGGCCTCGAGACCACGGTCGCCCAGGGCGGCACCACCGTCTCCGGTGGCCAGCGCCAGCGGCTCGCGATCGCCCGCGCGCTGATCCGCAAACCCGCCGTCTACCTCTTCGACGACTCGTTCTCCGCCCTCGACCTGACCACCGACGCCCGGCTGCGCGCCGCGCTCCGTCCGGCCACCCGCGAGTCCGCGGTCATCGTGGTCGCCCAGCGGGTCTCGACCATCGTCGACGCCGACCAGATCGTCGTGCTCAACCGCGGACGCGTGGTGGGGCTCGGGCGTCACGACGACCTCGTCGAGAGCTGCGAGACCTACGCCGAGATCGTCGAATCGCAGCTCGCGATCCAGGAGGCGTCATGACGCGCGGCGGCGGCCCGGCGCTCGCAGGTGCTCCGGCGGAGAAGCCCCGCTCCTTCGGTCCGTCGGTGAAGCGACTGATCCATCGGCTGCTCGCCTACCGGATCTTCACGGTGACGGTGCTGACGTCGATCGTCGTGTCGGTGATCCTCGCGGCGGTGGCGCCCCGAGTGCTCGGGCATGCCACCGACCTCGTGTTCGACGGGGTGATCGGTGCGACGCTGCCGGCCGGGCTCACCAAGGACCAGGCGATCGCCGGGATGCGCGAGAGCGGCCAGAACACCTTCGCCGACATGGTGAGTTCGATGGACGTCACGCCCGGTGTGGGTGTCGACTTCTCCGCGGTCGGCAAGGTGCTGCTGATCGTGCTCATCCTGTACGTCGGGTCGTCGCTGCTGGCGTGGCTGGCCGCGTATCTGCTGAACATCGTCGTCGTCGGGACCATCCGGCGCCTGCGCGCAGAAGTCGAGGAGAAGGTCCATCGGCTGCCGCTGCGCTACTACGACGCCTCGGCGCGTGGCGATCTCCTCAGCCGGGTCACCAACGATCTCGACAATCTCTCGCAGAGCCTGCAGCAGACCATCGCCCAGTTCCTCAACTCGGTGCTGACCGTGATCGCCCTGCTGGTGATGATGATCTGGATCTCGCCGCTGCTCGCGCTCATCGCGGTCGTGACGGTGCCGCTGGCGGTCATCGCCACCACCCAGATCGCCAAACGGTCCAAACCCCACTTCATCGCGCAATGGTCGTCCACCGGGGCGCTCAACGCGCAGGTCGAGGAGGCGTTCACCGGACACGAGCTGGTCAAGGCGTTCGGTCGGCAGCACGAGATCGAGGCCACCTTCGACGACCGCAACGAGCAGCTCTACGAATCGAGCTGGCGGGCCCAGTTCATCTCCGGGATCATCATGCCGACCATCATGTTCCTGGGAAATCTGAACTACGTGGCGATCGCCGTCGTCGGCGGTCTGCGCGTGGCATCGGGCGCGCTGAGCCTCGGCGAGGTGCAGGCGTTCATCCAGTACTCGCGTCAGTTCACGCAGCCGCTCACGCAGATCGGGTCGATGTTCAACCTGATGCAGAGCGGTGTCGCCTCGGCCGAGCGGATCTTCGACGTCCTCGACGCCGAGGAGGAATCGCCCGACCCCACCGATCCGGAGTCGCCGACGCACGGCCACGGGCACATCGCCTTCGAGGGGGTGTCGTTCCGCTACACCGACGACAAGCCGCTCATCGAGAACCTCTCGCTGGTGGCCCAGCCAGGACACATGGTCGCGATCGTCGGGCCCACCGGCGCGGGCAAGACGACCCTGGTGAACCTGATCATGCGGTTCTACGACGTCGACGACGGCACCATCCGGGTCGACGGGGTCGACTCACGACGGATGACCCGCGACGACCTGCGGGAACGCACCGGCATGGTGCTGCAGGACTCGTGGCTGTTCGGCGGCACCATCTACGACAACATCGCCTATGGCGATCCGACGGCGTCGCGAGCCGAGGTCATGGAGGCGGCCGCGCTCAGCCACGTCGATCACTTCGTGCGCACGCTCCCCGACGGCTACGACACCGTCCTCGACGAGGAGGGTGGCGGCGTGAGCGCCGGTGAGCGACAGCTGATCACCATCGCACGTGCGTTCCTGGCGAAGCCGACGATCCTCATCCTCGACGAGGCCACCAGCTCGGTGGACACCCGCACCGAACTGCTCATCCAGAAGGCCATGGCCAACCTCCGCACCGACCGCACGAGTTTTGTGATCGCACACCGTCTCTCGACGGTCCGCGACGCCGACGTCATCGTCGTGATGGAGGACGGGCGGATCGTCGAGCAGGGCAATCACGACCAACTGCTCGCGGCGCAGGGTGCCTACTGCCGGCTCTACAACTCGCAGTTCGCCGGACCGGCGGAGGTCGAGGAAGAAGAGTCGGTGACCCCGTAGTACGTGATCCGGGTAGTACGGGTGCCGGGTCAGCGTTCCCGACCGGGTTCGAGCGCGGCCGCGATCCGGCCCTCGAGTTTCTCGCTCGCGGCCGGCGGGACCGCGATGAGGCCGTCGAGCTCGGAGCGCGCCTTCCGGTACGCGGCCTGGCGTTCGGCCGGTGTGGCGCCGCTGTCCGCGGCCACCGCCACCAGCCGCCGGGCGCGCTCGAGACGCTCCCGCTCGACCGGGGAGAAGTCGCCCTGCTTCCGACGGCGGGCCTCGCGCTCGGCAGCGTCGAATGCCGTCGCGTACTCACCGACGGCATCGCGGTACTCGGCGAAGACGGCGGGGTCGAGAAGTTCGCCGGCATCGGCGGGGCGCAGGTCGTCCGCGTGCACCTTGGCCCGATGGAAGGCCAAGGTCAGTGACTCACGCAGGTCGGTCATCATCGGATATTCGATCAGGGTGGCCAGATCGAGTTCATAGCCGAACCAGCGGGCATCGACGTCGTCGTGCCGCGTCAGCACCTTGGCGATCGACGCCTTGCTGGTCTGGGTGATCCGCAGCTGCTCGGTGTGTGCCGACGCCCTGATCCGGGCCAGCTCGATCTTGTCCTTGCGACGCTTCTCGTTGTAGGCGGCCACGCGCGCGGCCCAGCCGCCCGCCACACCCATGACCGGGAAGACCAGCCACCAGTGTCCGCCGATAAATGCGAAGACCTCGCCCACCCCTCAACTGTACCGAGGCCACCTAGGCTTCTTCCATGGCCGACCCCGACGCCGAACACCTCCATCCCGGCTCCCTCGACGAGTGGCACAGCTGGCTGCGCGAAAACCACGACAAATCGGGCGGAGTCTGGTTTGTGTTCTGGCGCAAGGAGTCCGGAAACCCGCCGCTCGACTATGACGAAGTGGTGCGCGAGGCGCTCTGCTGGGGTTGGGTGGACGGCCACACCCGCACCATCGACGACGCACGGCGCGGCATGTGGTTCACCCGCCGCGGACGCAACAGCGCCTGGGCGGCGTCGAACAAGGCGCGGGTCACCGACCTGATCGCCCAGGACCGGATGCAGCCCGCAGGCCGGTCGGTGATCGACGACGCGAAGGCGCGCGGCCTGTGGACCCTGCTCGACGACGCCGAGGCACTCGTCGAGTCCCCCGAACTCACGGCCGCGCTGAACGCCGTCCCGCAGGCCCGGGCGAACTGGGATGCCTTCCCGCCCAGCGCCCGCAAATTCGGGCTGAGCCAGCTCGCCTTCGCCAAGCAACAGGCGACCAAGCGCAAACGCATCGCGACCATCGTCGAGAAGGCATCGCGCAACGAACGCCCCTGAGCTGCACGCCCGCACCCCCACCGCCGATCGAGCAGCCCGCGCGCCCACAACCACCCGCCGGTCGAGTGGCCGCGAACGTAGTGAGTGGCGTATCGAGACCCCCCGACCCCGCCCCCCCCCGCGACCTACAGATCCGGGATCGGCAGATCGAGATTTGGCGTGACGATCCCGCCGTCGACCTCGAGGATCTTGCCGGTGACATACGAACCCGCAGGCGAGGCGAGGTAGAGCGCCGCCGCTGCGACATCCTCCGGATCGCCGAGCCGGTGCAACGGGGTGGCCGCCTCGATCTCCGACCGCATCTTCTCGTCGTCGGCGACGATGTCGAGCGCCGACGTCAGGATCGCTCCGGGCGCGATGCCGTTCACCCGAATCCTCGGGTTGAGGTCCATCGCGGCCAGCCGGGTGTACTGCGCGAGGGCGCCCTTGGCGGTGCCGTATGCGGCATAGGCCCGCCCGGGCGACCGCCCGACCATCGACGTGATGTTGATGACCGACCCACCGTCGGCGTTGGCGAGCAGATGCGGCACCGCCGCGACGACCAGGGCGTGCGCATTCGAGACGTTGAAGTCGAACGCCTGCGAGAGGTGTTTGGGCTTGGTGTCCATCAGGGGCCTCGGCAGTGCCCCGCCGACGTTGTTGACGACGATGTCGAGCCTGCCGAACTCGTCGACGGCGGTCTGCGCCAGCCCGGCCACGGCGTCGAGGTCGCTGAGGTCGGCGGCCACCACCTTCGCCCGTCGGCCGACCTCGCGGATACGCGCGGCGACCTTGTCGAGTTCGCCTTCGTTGCGGGCGGAGATCACCAGGTCGGCGCCCGCCTCGGCGAACGCCACCGCGATGGCGGCACCGAGACCGCGTCCGGCGCCGGTCACCACGGCCACTTTGTCATCGATACGGAATCTGTCGAGAATCACCACCCGAGGATGCCACCGATCCCGCAAAACTGGAACACGTTCTAGAAGATCCGTCTATCCCGACCGTCCCGACACCCACTCCATGTCCGGGTACCGCTCCCCCGCCGGACGCAGCGCCGCCAGCCGATCCAGCTGATCCGCCGACAACGTCAGTTCGACCGCACCGACGTTCTCGTCGAGATACCGGCGACGCTTGGTGCCGGGGATCGGGACCACGTCGTCGCCCTGGGCCAGCAACCACGCCAGCGCCACCTGGCCCGCCGTCGCCCCGACCTCGCGGGCCACGGCGCGGACCTCGTCGACGAGCGTCAGATTCGCGGCCAGGTTGCCACCCTGCCATCGCGGCAGAGTTTGACGGAAGTCGTTGTCCGACAACTCTGTCGGCGCCGATCCGGTGAGCATGCCCCGGCCGAGCGGGCTGTACGGCACGATCGCGGCGCCGATGTCGCGGGCGGCGGGCACGTCGTGGTCCTCGATGTCACGACTGAACACCGACCACTCCGACTGCAATGCCGCGATCGGATGGACCGCGGCAGCACGACGCAGTGTCTCGGCATTCGCCTCGGACAGTCCCAGCGCACGCACCTTGCCCGCTGCCACCAGCTCCGACATCGCGGCGACCGTCTCCTCGATCGGACGTGACGCATCCACCCGGTGCAAGTAGTAGAGGTCGATGACGTCGGTGCCCAGGCGGCGCAGTGACGCGTCGACGGCCGCCCGCACGTACTCGGGGGAGCCGTTCAGCTCGCCGGTCGGGTACCCGGTCTCCGGATCCGTGATGATGCCGAACTTGGTGGCGAGAACCACCTCGTCGCGACGCTTGCCCAGCACCCGCGACAGCAGCTTCTCGTTGGCTCCGCCGCGGCCGTACATGTCGGCGGTGTCGAGGAAGTTCACGCCCGTGTCGATCGCGTGATCGAGGGTGGCGAGCGCTTCGGCCTCGTCGACGTCGCCGTACGCGAAACTCATTCCCATACAACCTAACCCGATGGCCGAGACGTCGAGATCGCCGATGCGTCGTCGCACGATCCCGCGGTTGTTCGATGCAGTGTTGTTCGATGCAGTGGCGTTCGATGCAGTGGCGTTCGATGCAGTGCTGTTCGATGCAGTGGCGTTCGATGCAGTGCTGTTCGATGCGGTGCTCATGGCTGCGTCTTCCCTCCGTAGGTGGCGATCTTGTATTCGGTTGCGGCCAGCGACAATGTCAGCTCCGCGATCTGCCGTCGAACCGTGTCACGGTGCTCGAGCAGCATCTCCAGCCGCTCGTCGACCGTGTCGTCGCCGCGGTCGACCAGTTCCACATAGTGCTGCAGGTCGCGGATGGCCATGCCCGACAACCTCATCCGAGTGAGGAACACCAGGCGCCGAACTGCCGCGGCATCGTAGGTCCGGTTGCCGACGGCGTCGCGCGGAACGTCCACCAGGCCGATGCGCTCGTAGTAGCGGAGAGTGTGCGCGGAGACGCCGAGCAGGTCCGCGGCCTCCGCGATCGTGCGGACGCCGGCGATCTCGTCGGCCTCCACCAGTTGATGGATGACCTCGACGGACAGCGGTCCGTCCTGTTCACCCAGCGCCGCGAGCGCCTTCTCCATCAGGTGATCTGTGCTCATGGAGACGACGCTAGGCCTTCGAGCGCACTCCAACGCAAGGCCGAGCCGGCGACAGGTGCGCGATCAGTAGTCGCTGCCCGGCGTGACAACCGCCAGGAGCTCCTCACCGGCCAGGAATCGCCGGATGTTCTCGGCCAGCCACGGCGCCATCGTGCGGGTGAGTCCCGACGACGGGTTCGCGACGTGCGGTGTGATGATGACGTTCGGCAGCGACCAGAGCGGGTCGTCGGCGGCGGGCGGCTCGGGGTCGGTGACGTCGAGTGCGGCCCCGGCGATCTGCCCCTCCCGCAGTGCCGTCACCAATGCGGCCTGGTCGACCAGTGGTCCCCGCGCGACGTTCACGATCCAGGCGTGGGAGGGGAGCGCGGCCAGCGACTCCGCGTTGATGACGTGTCGGGTCTCCGCGGTCGCCGGTGCCGCGAGCACCACGTGATCGGTCTGCCCCCACACCTCGCCGGTGCGGTCCGACGGCAGCGTCACGGTCGCACCGTCGACGGGACGTCCGGACCGGTTCACCGCGATGACGTCGGCACCGCACGCGGAAAGGCGCGGGATCAGCGACGCGGCGATCCCGCCCGCGCCGATGATGGCGACGGTCGAACCGTGCAGTGAGCGGACCGCGGTGTCGATCGGCTCTTTGTCCCAGTGCCGGAGCACCCCGGTGTTGACCTGGCGCAGGCCGGCGAGCAGCAGGGTCAGCGCGTGCTCGGCGACGTTCTCGGCGTAGAAGCCGGATGCGTTGGTCCAGACCCGGCGGTTGTCGATGGCCCCGGCGGACACGAACTCCTCGATACCCGCGGTCTTCAGGGCCACCCATTCGACCTGGTCGGGCAGGTCCGGAAAGTCCGCGGCGGTGCCGATCCACACCAGCACACGCGCCTCGTCGATCCCGACCACCCGCCCGCCGGCGCCCTCGACCGCGGCCACCAGGTGCCGATCGGGCGTGGGTTCGACGGCTACCGGCAACGGCTCACTCATCGGCGCCCGTCGGCGATCTGCCTCGCGGCGGTCGTCGCGAGTTCGTCGGCGATCTCGTTGTAGTGGTCACCGGCATGGCCCTTCACCCATTTCCAGGTGACCTCGTGGCGCTTCTCCTCGTCGATCAGGCGCCGCCACAGGTCGGCGTTCTTGACCGGCTTCTTGTCGGCGGTCTTCCAGCCGTTCCGCTGCCAGCCCGCGACCCATTTGGTGATGCCGTTGCGGACATAACTCGAGTCCGTGTAGAGGATCACGGTCGACGGTTTGGTCAGCGCGGCCAGTGCCTCGATGGCGCCGGTGAGCTCCATCTTGTTGTTCGTGGTGTCCGGATCGGAGCCGGAGATCCGCTTCTCGTGCTCCCGGTATCGCAGGACCGCACCCCAGCCGCCCGGACCCGGATTGCCCAGGCACGCGCCGTCGGAGGAGATCTCCACGACGTCGGTCGAACCAGGCGTCACGGTGTCGCTCGGGGTCACGATCTGCGGGTCGTCGAACACGGCGTCTGTCACCCAACGAAGGGTACTGCACCCCTGTCCGGGGCCGGGTCGACCATGTTTGTCACCTTTCGACCCTGCTCGTACCCGCTCTCTCGCACTACCCTGGACCCATGCAGACCTGGGATCCGGACCGCTACCTGCAATTCGCCGATGACCGCGCGCGCCCATACCTCGACCTCATCGCCCAGATCCCGACGGCACCGGCGACGATCGTCGACCTCGGTTGCGGTCCAGGTCATCTCACCCGCCACCTGCGTGCACTCTGGCCCGATTCACAGGTCCTCGGCATCGACTCGTCGGCCGAGATGATCGACAAGGCCATCCGCGAGAACGCGGATGCGCTGGCCAACTACGACATCGCGGAAGTGTCCTGGTGGACACCGAATCAGCCCGTCGACCTCATCGTCTCCAACGCGATGTTCCAGTGGGTGCCCGACCAGTTCGACGTCATCGATCGGCTGCTGGGGCACCTCACCGACGGCGGCGTCTTCGCCCTGCAGGTGCCCGACAACGGCGACAATCCCACCTACCGGTCGCTCCTCGAACTAGCCGACGATCCACGCTTCGCCGAGCAGCTCTCCGCCGTCCGACGCGTGCCGCGCTTCGGTCCGCTCGAATATCTGACCTTCTTCACCGAGCGCGGCTTCTCGACGAATGCCTGGTCGACGACCTACCTGCATGTTTTGCACGGCGCCGACCCGGTGTACGACTGGATCTCCGGGACGGCCGCGCGTCCCTACCTCAGGGCCCTCGACGACGACACCCGGGAGGTCTTCGTCGCCGAACTCAAGGAGCGGCTGCGTGCGGCCTACCCGGCGGAGTCCTGGGGGACGGTGCTGCCGTTCCAGCGGACCTTCGCGGTGGCGGCGCCGTCGGCCTGAGCGACTCGGCGCGGGCCGTGCAACATCACCGGCCAACATCACCGTGCAACATCATCGCGCGGCAGGCCGTATCCCGCCGGCGGTGCGTGCGAGCAGATCCAAGATAAGCTCCGCCCTCGGATCGTCCGGCCACGTGCGCGATATGTCGGGCCGCCGCCACGGTGATCGCCGATCCCGTGAGTACCCGATCGGTGCCCTGATGCGACGGGAGAACTGGCCGGGTAACGCCTCCGTCTCGGTTCGGCCCACAACCTGTGGAGGAAGTGCGACTTCTGCAACACTGGCGACACTTGTCACAGGTCCCCAGGGGGTACCGATGTCCGGATGGCGGATGCTCATCACCGGGACGGCGGTCGCGGCGTTGGCGGTCACCGGTACTGCGTCGGTGTCCGCACCTGCCGATGCCTCGGTCTGTAGCGCAGTCGGATTCCACGGCGGCGATGTCGGCAGCACCGGAAGCGCCGGATCGAGTCAGATCGGTCTCGGCAGCATGGATTTCGGCAGCTACCGGGCGGGTGGCAAGAAGCCGCAGGGTCCTCTCGTCAAACTTCGCGGGGCGAGCACGGCGATCCAGTGGGTGACCGGGCCACGCAGCCCCAACCGCACCGACCAGCGGTTCTCCATCACCTCGACCGACGTCGGCGTGCCGTGGGACAACGGGTCCGGCCAGGTTCTGATGGCATTCGGCGACACCTGGGGCAGATGCGCGGGACAAATGGTGTGGCGGCACAACACGATGCTGCGCAGCAACGGCAGCTCGAACCTCGACAATGGCATCACGTTTCCGAACGCCATCCCGGGGGCCATCCGGTCCGGAGCTTCGGTGACGCCCGCGCACCCGACCTTCGCGCAACCCATGCTCAACGCGATCGCGATCCGCAACACCGAGGTCGGCAAGATCCCGACCGGCGGTATCTCGATCAATGGCGTCCAGTTCATGAGCTACATGTCGATCCATCAGTGGACCGGCCCCGGCCGGTGGGTGACGAACTATTCGGCGATCGCCGTCTCCCGCGACAACGGGCAGACGTGGACCACCGACAACAACACCGTCCGGGCCAACCTCGAACTGACCGTGCCGGGCATCACCCAACTCGCCCAGGGACACGGACGCTTCCAGATGGGCGCGTTCCTCCGCTCCGGCGGCTACGTCTACCAGTACGGCACACCCAACGGCCGGCTCGGCGCGGCCTTCATCTCCCGGTTCCGGCCGGCGGACATCCTGAACCTCAACCGCTACGAGTACTACCGGGGCGGCGGCGCGTGGTCCCCCCGCCCGATCGACGCCGTGCCCATCGTGCGTCAGCCGATGAGTGAGATGTCGGTCGCCTACAACGGGTACCTCAAGCGGTTCGTCATGCTCTCCGAGCGCGCCGGGAGCATCGAGCTCCGCACCTCCCCCACACCCGTCGGTCCGTGGAGTGGCGAGAAGGCGATCGTGCCGGCCACGCAGACACAAGGGCTCTACGCACCCTTCATCCATCCGCGGTCCACCGGCCGGTCCCTCTATTTCGTCGCGTCCCGCTGGGACGACTACAACGTCATGCTCATCCGGACCGATCTGGCGAAGGTCCGGTGACGCTGGATCGAGCTCGCCGTATTCGTCGACAAGATGCGGCTGCACGTCGGGCCTTTGGGCCGGGCCGGGCCTGTCCGCGCCCCGGCCGGCGCGCGGCATCGTCAGGTCACACATCTCACGTATGCCGTGGCCCCGGTCGGGTCGGCGGCGTAACGTCGCCAGCAGTCGACTCGGCCGGTTCACCCGCTCCGGCGCCGGGTGGGCCGACCGCCATCACCGACGAGCAGTCCCGCTCAGTGAGGAGTGTGATCATGGGTCAGCCTGTCCCACCCCCACCACCGCCACCGGAGCCGGTTCCGGCGCCGGAACCGATGCCCGAACCAACCCCGGAACCGCCGATCCCGGTACCGGAACCCGAGCCGATCCCCCAGCCGGGTCCTGAACCCGGACCAGGACCACAACCCGAACCGGGTCCGAATCCCGGACCCCCGCAGCCGGATCCGCCGCCGCGACCGGTTGTCATCTGACCGAACGCCCGACCGGCGAGGAGAACGATGCCGCGACGAGTGGTGCTGATCCGTGCGATCAACGTGGGCGGGGCGAAGCTCCCGATGGTCGATCTCCGGGCCATGGCAGCCGAACTCGGCGCCACCAAGGTGTCCACCTACATCGCGTCGGGCAACCTGCTCTGTGATCCGCCCGGTGCGACCGACGAATTCGACCGGGCTCTGGAGGCGGCGATCACCGAACGCTTCGGCTATTCGCGTGAGGTGATCAGCCGGTCCCGCGACGACCTCGCCGCCGCCCTGGAGGCTCATCCGTTCACCGTCGTCGACCCGAAGTATTCGTATGTCTACTGCCTCACCGGCACACCCGACGCCGCGAAGATCACCGAGTTCGGGAAGCGCGCCTTCGGCGACGACGAGTTCACCGTCATCGGCGACGACCTCCACATCCGATATGACGGCGGCGCAGGCGTCTCGAAGCTGACCGCGCCCGTCATCGCCAAAGGCCTCGGAGTGCAGGGCACGGGCCGCAACCTCAAGACGGTCCGCAAGCTCATCGAGCTGGCCGACGAGGACTGAGCCGGCTCGGGCCCGACCACGTGTCAGGCTGTCGACGGCGGACGTTCTGGCACAGCGTGTTTCCGCAACATCCGCACCCGCAGCGCATCATAGATGGGCTGCGAGCGCAGCAACGAGGCGACGACCACCGCCATCGCTCCCGACATCAGCATCGGGATCGTGACGGTGGTGACCGCAGTCATCTCGATGACGAGCACGAGTCCGGTGAACGGCGCCCGCACGATCGATGCGAACAGTGTGGACATGCCGACCAGCGCGAACGCGACGGTCAGATCCGTGTTCAGTCCCGGCACCACGACCTCTGTCACGCGACCCGCGATGAGCCCCATCAGGGCTCCGAGCGCCAGAATCGGCGCGAAGATGCCGCCGGGAGTGCCTGCCGCGTACGACACCGGGCCCGCGACGAAGCGCACCGCGACATACAGGATCACGACGGGCAGCGCGAAACGCTGTCCCGCCAGGATGAGATCGGCGAGCCCGTCGCCACCGCCGACCACCACCGGCTCGGCAAAGAGCAGCGCGCCGACGGCGGCACCGATGAGTCCGGCCTTGACGATCGCGGGTACGCGGCGGACCCTGTCGAATCCGTCGAGGCACACCAGGATCAGCTTGTTGTAGACCACACCGAGCAACCCCACGACGAGGCCGAAGACGGCGAAGATCGGCAGGGTCGTCAACGACGGCGTCTCGACCGATCCGACATGCGTGAAGTCCGGCTCGTTACCGAGGACCAGCCGACTGGCACCGACACCGATGGCGACCGCGACCATCGTCACGATCGCCTCGCGCAGCCGGAATGTCTTGGTGACCTCCTCGAAGATGAAGAACACCGCGCTGATCGGGGCATTGAAGGCGACCGCGAGTCCGGTACCCGACAGCACTGTCTGCAGCAGCCGGATCTCGTCCTGCGCACGGTGTGCGAGCCGTCCGGCAGCGGCACCGATCGCAGCCGCCATGTGCACCGTGGGGCCTTCACGGCCGAGGACCATCCCGGCCAGGCCGACCGAGAGCAGCCCGCCGACGAACCGGGCCGGGACCACCGACAGCGGCGGCGGGTCGGATTCCCCGCGGTCGACGGCCTCCACGTGCTGGATGCCGCTCCCCGCGGAGAGCGGCTGCCATCGGGCGATCGCCGCCGCTCCTGCCGCCGCGACGGCCGACACCGCGATCGGGATCAGCCACCCCCACCCCGAATGCCCGTGCGCCCAATCGACCATGTCGCCACGCCACTGCTCGGTGTGTTCGAGGAGCCACCGGAAGGCACCGCCCACGAATCCGGCGAGGGCGCCGGCGATCGCGGCGAGCACGAGGATGACCCAGAGCGTGCGGCCGGTGAGGATGTCCTCGGTGACTCCGGCGTGGGCTGACGGCTCGTGGTCGGGATCGCCCACATCGCGCTGTGCCGTCATGCGTCGACGAGGGCCGACGTCACCTTCTCCAGGTCGGCGAGCTGAGTCTCCTTCGGCGCCTCCCAGAGCTTCCGAGGGAGTTCTTCGAGTACCAGGATGGCCGATTCGGCGGCCTCCAGCCTCGCCGACCGATCCTCTTCATCGACCACCTCCGCGGTCGCGATCAGCTTGTCGTCGAGGTCGAACACGGCGTCGTCGAGGCGGTCCCGCGCCGCGACGAGGCTCTGGTCATGCGGTATCGCCGGATTGGCGTGCACATCGGCGATCGCATACCGCACGCGTTGATGCAACAGAGCTTCCTTGGAGGTCGCCGACGTCCAAGCGACGGGTGCCCGTCCGGGCTTGCCCGGGATCAGATCGGTCGAGCGAGCGAACTTCTTGACCCGTTTGTCCGAATCCCAGGCGAACCATGCCGCGCCACCCAGGATGAACAGTGCCACCACGATGGTGACCACGATGACCAGGATGGCGATCACGCCGTTCACCTCGTCTCTGCGATCGTCGGCTCAGCCATGTGTCGACCTTAGCCGCCGGTCCTCGGACGACTTCAGCGGCGCGGCACCTGGCAGTACCGCTGGACCGGCAGCCACGGACCGAGCGATCCGAAGTCCGGCAAAGTGCTACTGGTGGTCAGGTAGCGGTTCTGGATGGCCAGCTTCGCACCGAGGAATCCGCCTCGCAGTCCCCAGAATTCGACGACATGGGCGATTTCCAGGCGCGCGCGCCGGTCACCGGTCCACACGCTCGCTCCGCGGAACTGCACCGGCTTGCTCGGCAGGAGTTGCTGCCAGCCCGACCAGGTGGCGCCCGCCATCGGCACCGCCCGCCCGTTGATCAGGCGAATCGCACGGGTGCGGATGTTGGCACCGGGACTCCGATCGGGAGAGAGGACGGTGAAGGACGCGTCACGTGCGGTGAGTCCGTTCGGTGAGACGCGACAGTCGGCCTGTTTGGCCAACAACACCTGTCCGGTTTGACCGCGCTTGACATCGATCTGGGCGTTGGCGACAGATCCCGCTGCGAGCACTGTCGCGAGCAGAACACCGAGGGTGATCAGCATGGCACGGCATCGAGAGTTGCTCATGATTCGCCTCCTCGCGGCGATCGACGACAACTACTTCGACGCTAACACCGTCGGGCCCACCGCGTGACCTGTCTCGACGACCGTCCGGCGGCCTCGATTCACGGCCCTTCCGACTCGGCACGGAGAGCTGCGACGTTCACCCGGGTGAGGACCGCATGCAGTTCCTCGAGGTCGGCCATGTCGACGCCGAGCGCGGAGACCACGGCCGGCGGGATGTCGAGCGCCTTGGTGCGCAGCTCGCGGCCGGCGCCGGTCAGTGCGACGTCGACATTGCGCTCGTCGTCGTCGCGACGCTGCCGGATCACCAGCCCGGACCCTTCGAGCCGCTTCAGCAAGGGCGACAAGGTCGCCGAATCCAGTTGCAGCACATGCCCGATGTCTTTGACGGCCCGTGGCGACGTCTCCCAGAGGGCCAACATCACGAGGTACTGAGGGTGGGTGAGACCGAGTGGTTCGAGCAGTCGGCGGTAGATCTTGAGGACCGAGCGATTGGCGACGGCGAGGGCGAAGCAGACCTGACGTTCGAGGAGCAGTTGATTCTCGTCGACCATCGCCCTGTCGGCCATTCGCCTCACCTCTCGACTGCACGTGCTCAGCCGAGTCTAGCAATTCGGTCGTGCGCGATCAGTTCGTGCGTCGCGTCAACTGGTCGGCGTCTGGAACTCGGGCTGGTCGATGATCCGCACCCACGAGCCGTCGTCCTGTCGTGCGACAACCTGCGCACGCGCACCCGCACCATCCCGCGGCGGAGTCGACGTCAAAGCCAGGTCGTCGCCGAAATACAGCGTCGGCAGGGGCGCTTCCGGGACGAATGTCGGATTGTGGGCCAGCACCGAGGCCCACAGCTCGCGGATGGCCGCGCGACCACGCGTGACCTCGCCCGGTGGGTAGGCCATCACGGCATCCGGGTGGTAAAGCGACGCCACGCCGTCCGCCTCACCGGCGTTCGAGAACTCGACGAACAGTCGAGTGATGTCCTCCGGGGTGGCGGCCCTGTCGGTGAAAGTCATTGTCTCCTCCTGGACTCGGGTGGTTCTGCTTCCACCATCGCGCGAACCCGATGAGAAGTACAACTGATTCTTTGTATCGGGACTATCATTCTTGGTTATGGAACTGCGCCAGCTCGAGTACTTCGTCGCGGTCGCGACCGAGTCGGGATTCACCACCGCGGCGGCGCGCGTGCGCACCACCCAGCCGAACATCAGCGCCCAGATCCGCGGGCTCGAACGTGAACTGGGCGCCGAGTTGTTCGATCGGTCGGGACGTCGGGTGACCCTCACCGGCGCAGGCCGCGCGGCCCTGCCTGCCGCCCGCGACGCGCTGGCCGCGGCCGAGTCGGTACGGCAGGCGGTGGCCGACGTGAACCAGGTGGTGCGCGGCCACCTCTCGGTCGGGATGGTCGACGGATGCACGGTCCGACCACTGTTCACCACGCTCGGGCTCTTCCGCGATCGCCACCCGGGAGTGGGACTGTCGCTCACCGAGGGCGCCTCGGACGGGCTGGTCGCGCAGGTACTGCGCGGCGAGCTCGACGTAGCGCTGGTCGGCTATGCCGGCGACCTCCCCGACGGTGTCGACGAACTGTCGGTGGTGCGCGAACGTGTGGTGGCGGCGCTACCCCGCGATCATCCGCTCTGTTCGAAAAAGGTGCTGTCCCTTGGTGATCTACGCGGTCACCCATTGGTGGGGCTGCCGCGCGGCGCCGGCATCCGGACCGCGTTCGACCGGGGGGCCGGCGACCTCCGGACCGCCTTGGCGGCGTCGTCGCCGGATGCCGTCGTCGAACTCGTCAGAAGCGGGTTGGGCATCGGGGTGCTGAGCGAGTCCATCGTCGCCGACCGCGCCGACGTCGTGGTCGGGCGCCCGATCCGCGGGGTGGACGACCCGGCCTCGCTGGGGTTCGTGTGGCGCACGCCCGCCGGGCCCGCGGTGCACGCCTTTCTCGACCTGGCCCGCCGGGAGTTCGGGTCGGGCGCCGATCAGGCCGTGTCCTGAACCGTGCCCGGGGTGCTCTGATCTCGACCCGCAGCGCCCGGATCTCCGCCGGCACCGCCCGGATCCTGGTCGGTCGGCCGGCCCGCGACGAGGTCCTCCACGTCGAGTCCCCATGAGCCATACCGGGCGTCGAATGTCGTCGCACGCGCGGTCGCCTTGGCCAGCTTCGTCGTCGAGTAGCGTCTGCGTGCCCATCGCGACCGAGGTCGCGCCAGGCGAATCGCACCCATCCACGCCACCGGTGCGATGAAGGCTCCGATGGCCGCCGTCGAGTACTTGCCTTTCGCGACGCACAGGAGCAGGCAGCCGATGGTGATCGGCAGGTTCACCGACAACACGAGGGGGCCGATCGAGACCTTGTCGTCGTCATCGGACTGCAGCGGGTTCACCCCGAGTACCGACAAACCCAGTGCCGCGATGGTGAGACACACAACCTGGACCGAGAGCTGCCCCTCGCGCGCCCAGTAGACGTCCTGCATGTGCAGGATGAGCGCGAACTCGTCGAGCACCAGCGACGTCCCGACGCCGATCAGTACGGCACTGATCTCGGCACCCGGCGAGGACCCGTCGACCGCCACCGAGACGAACGCGCCGCCCACGGTCAGGATGATGCCGGGCACCGCGTGGTGGATGTGGACCCCGCCCCGCACGTTGTTCTTGAACGGACCTCGACCGGCCCGGATGAGCCGGGTGATGAGACGCGTGACGAGGAAGGTGACCACGAACGACAGGAAGAGCAGGAACAGCGGCAGCCCCGCCCCGGTGATGTCTGCCGTGTCGAAATGCATCGCGATGCGGGGCGTGCGTGGGTCAGGACTTCGGCGCGACGAGGCCGGTGCGTCGTTGTTCGATGATCAGGCAGCGGTCCTCGACGTAGAGCAACCCGGCATCGTCGGCGATCGCACGGGCCTCCTCGGATGCGATGCCCAGCTGTAGCCACAACGCGGTCGCGCCTGCCGCGACCGCCTGCAGCGCAACCTCCGCGGCATCCTCGGACGGACGGAACACGTCCACCAGGCCGACCTCCTCGGGGACCTCGGCCAAGGTGCGATAGACCTTCTGGCCCACGATCTCATCGGCATGCGGATTCACCGGGATGATCCGCCATCCGTGCTCCGCCATGTACGCGGGAACCTCGTTGGCGGCCTTCGACGGATTGGCGCTCGCACCGACGACGGTGATGGTGTCGTAGGTACGCAGGATCTGTTCGACGACCTCATCGGTTGTGCTCATGGGTCGAGTCTAGGAGTCACACCTCACGCCGAGGGGGTAACCGCAGTTCTCCGGTCCGCCTCGAGATCCCGACCGCCACGAACGGCGTGTTTCGAGCGTCGCCCTCTGCGGACAAATATTCTCGTTCCCGTGGCCGATACGCACGACAGTCCCGGCGAGCCCGCGGACATACGCCCCGACAACGAGCGCGTCATCCGCTGGCGCGAGACCGTGGCCGTCGTGGTCCTCTCGGTCACGGCGATCCTCACGGCGTGGAGCGGGTTCGAGGCGAGCAAATGGGGTGGCGCGATGTCGATCTCGTTCTCCCAGGCGTCGTCCGCGCGTATCGAGGCTGCGCGCGACGCCGGTGCGGTGAACGCGGCCAAGCAGATCGACCTCTCCTCGTTCAGCCTGTATGTCCAGGCCGTCGCGGAGAAGGACGTGGCGCTCGAGAAGTTCGTCGAAGAGCGCTTCACCGACCGCTTCCGCCCCGCGTTCGACGAATGGCTGGCGGCGAAACCGCTGCAGAATCCGAACGCGCCGAAGACCCCGTTCGAACTCGCATCGTATGTGCCACCCGGCCAACGAGAAGCGGCCGCGGCAGATGCGCGCGCCGACCGGTTGTTCCAGGTGGCGCTGCGCAACAACCAGCGCGGCGACAACTACACGATTCTCACCGTCCTCTTCGCTCTCGTCTTGTTCTTCGCGGCGTTCTCCGGCCGCTTCGAGACCCACCGGCTCAGCTGGGCCATGCTGATCGGTGCCGTGGTGTTGCTGATCGTCGGGATCTGCTTTCTCGCGGCCTTCCCCAAGCTCGTCTGACATCGCGCGAAACGAGATAGCCGCACCCCGCCCTTCCGCCCTCGATGACCTCCGTGCACTCTCGACAGAATGACGACCTGGGAACTGCTCGCCGTGCTCGTGGCAGGCGTCGGAGCGGGAGCCATCAACGCCGTGGTCGGCAGTGGCACTCTCATCACCTTCCCCACCCTTGTCGCGTTCGGGGTGCCGCCGGTGAGTGCGACGATGTCGAACGCGATCGGTCTGGTCGCGGGTGGGGTGTCGGGCACCTGGGGATATCGACGCGAGTTGTCGGGCCAATGGCCGCAGTTGCGCTGGCAGATACCCGCGTCCTTCTGCGGGGCCATTCTCGGTTGCTGGCTACTGCTGCATCTGCCCGAGACCGTCTTCGAGGCGGTCGTGCCGGTGCTGTTGGTCGCCGCGCTGTTCCTGGTGGTCGCGCAGCCGCGAATCCAGAAGTGGGTCGGGCATCGTTCGATGGGCCCGGATCACCCGACCGTGAGCCTCACCGGTCCCCGGATCGCCGTGATGGTGACCGCCACGTTTGCCGTCGGCGTCTATGGCGGGTATTTCACTGCTGCGCAGGGCATCCTGCTGGTGGGCGCACTCGGCGTGATCGTCCCCGACGACCTGCAGCGGATGAACGCCGCGAAAAACCTTCTCTCGCTGGTGGTCAACGTGGTGGCCGCGGTCACCTACACCCTGGTGGCCTTCGACCGGATCGACTGGGCCGTCGCCGGGCTGATCGCGATCGGATCACTGTTCGGCGGCGTCCTCGGCGCGCGTTACGGGCGACGACTGTCGCCGACCGCACTGCGCGCGGTGATCGTCGTGGTCGGTCTCATCGGGTTGTGGCGGTTGCTGACGACCTGATCGTCGCGGGCTCACCGGGCGCGTTGAGTAGGTCGCCAGGAACGCCCGTGCCCACCCCATCCTGCTGGTTGAGTAGCCCGCGAGGAACGAGCGTGCGTATCGAAACCAAGCCTCCACAAACGCTGGTCAGCCGATCTTGTCGGTGCCCCCCGATATGGTTGTTTCCAGTTGATGGTGATGCGGGCTTTTCGTTTCCTATGACGGGCAGATGTTGTTGGTGTCCTGTCGGTTTCGATCTGCGAAGGCCCCTGCTGTCGTGTTCACATGTGCTGATCCCGCTGCCGCTGATGCGGCCATCTCGTCGGCGTCATCGACCGACGTCGCCGCGGCCGCACGCGATCATCTACGCACGAGCCGCCAACACGAAGCCCGATCACTACTGAGCGCCTACCGACTGGGCCAATCGGTCTATGACGACATGCTGGTCTCGCTGTCGACCACCCAACAGATGACCGTGCGCAGGGCCGCCGACAAAGCCGCCGTCGGCGAGATCTCACTGCAGCTATCGATGCGTCGACGGGGCGCGCCCCAACAGCGACCACCAGTACTCCTCGGGGATCTCCTCACCCGCACGGAGCACCCTCGCGAGTCCGATTGCCATGAAGATCCCGAGAACCCCGAGCCACAAGCCGGACAGCGAGATCAGCGTCCACGCGATCGCGACCGCGAACGACCAGGGAGCCAGAATCAGCAGAATCGGCGCGAAGAAGAACCCGACCGCCACGAACCAGTACGAGCCCCAGCGGTCGCAACGCATGACGATCGTCAGCCAGCGTGGGCTCGATGCTGTCGGTGCGGCGGTGGGAACCGGGACAGGATGCCGGACAGGATGAGTGTGCGATGTCATGCGGACCTCCTCGATGCCGTACGTCCATCCTCCGGCGGGACCCTCGTCGGATCCACTACCTACCAGGTAATGAATCCGCATGACCGCCGTGTCGGCGCCGATCGAGCAACCACTTGGCCCCAACCGTCGCGACCGCTGTCCCCGATGACACCTCAGCGCAACGCCGAACCGCCCACCGACGTCGTCCCCCGCTCTGGTGTCATCTGGGACACGGCGGCTCAGCGATACGGGTAGTCAGAAAAACGGGTAGTCAGAAAAACGGGTAGTCAGCGATATGGCTGGCGAGCGGTCTCCGGGTCGCCGTAGGTGATGGCGCGTTCCTTCCGGGAGTCGGTCAGTAGCGTCGCGCTCCAATTCATCACAGTGCCCATACGGTTACGCATACCGGCGAGGAAGGCGATGTGGATGACGCCCCAGGCCAACCAACCGGTGTACCCGGACAGCTGCAATTTGCCGGCCTGCACCACGGCATGCCGACGAGCGATATACGCGGCGCTGCCCAGATCGCGGTAGCGGAATGGCGCGCGCTCGGTGCCGCCACCGGCGAGATGGGCGATCACCGCCCCGACGTGCCGTCCACCCTGCATCGCCACCTCGGCCACACCTGGCAACTCGTCGCGGGAACTCATGTCCCCGACCACCCACACGTTCGGATACCCCTGCACCGAGAGGTCCGCCGCGACCGGGATCCGTCCGCCGCGATCCTGCTCCACACCGAGTGCGCGGGCAAGCGCCCCGGCGAACGGCACCGCCTCCACACCCGTGGTCCACAGGGCGGTCTTCGCCTCGTAGTGGATGACCTTGTGTGGCTCGGACTTGCTGGTGGTCTCCACCTGGTCGGCGGTCACACCGGTCACATGGACGCCGAGGTGGGTCTCCACGCCGAGCTCGTCGAGGATCTTCTGCGCACGTCGCGACAAGGCAGGCGTGAACGACGGCAACACCCGATCTCCGCCGTGCAGCAGGAGGACTCGCGCCTCACCGGGATCGATGGTGCGGAACTCGTTCTCGAGCGCCAACGTCGCGAGTTCGCGGATCTGACCGGCGAGCTCCACCCCGGTCGGTCCGCCACCGGCCACCGCGAACGTGAGCCACGGACGCCTCTGGGTCACGTCCGGCAGGGACTCCGCCAGCTCGAAGGCCCCGATGATCTTGCGGCGGATGGCGAGTGCATCGTCGAGGGTCTTCATGCCCGGAGCGAACTCCGCGAACTCCTCGCACCCGTGATAAGCGGTACGCATCCCGGCCGCGACGACGAGGTGGTCGTACAGGATCGTCATGGTCGATCCGTCGGGGCGCTCGACCGCAACGGTCCGCGCGGCCGCATCGACGTTCTTGGCCTCACCCAGCACGACGTTGGCATTGCGTTGTCGTCGCAGCAGGTGCCGGATCGGACTGGAGATCGCCCCCTGGGACAGCAGCCCTGTCGCGCATTGGTAGAGCAATGGCTGAAACAGATGGCTCGTGCCGCGATCGACAACGGTGACCTTGACATCGGCCTTCTTGAGGCGCCGAGCGGCATGTAGGCCACCAAATCCGGCACCGATGATCACGACGTGGGTTCGGCCGTTCTCGCTACGAGTGCGCACAACTCACGATTCTTCCAGAACGCAGACCCGGGGATCGGCCGATCGGTGTTGTCGACTCACCCCTTGCGGGTCACCGCATATGTACTCGCGGCGGTAGCCGCCGTCACCGCGAACACTGACGGCGAGGCCCCGATCTTCTTCGCGAGCGGATGCGACGCACCGAAGGCACCCAGATATCCGGTCAGCAGACCCGCCGCGACGACCGGACTCTGCCGTGCCCATTCCCGCGTGCACCAGGCGCCGGCAGCGGCAAGCACCACGCCGCCGAGTTCGCGGCGACCGGTGAATCGCGCTGCGGCATAGCCACCGACGAGGCCGGCGGATGAGACCAGGACTGTTGGGTTGACGCTCATGGCGGCCAGAATAGGCCCACACTATGGTCATGACCGAACCAGGTGCCCCTGATCCGATCAGCCCGGGCAGCCCCGTGGACATTCCTTCACACATGGCGGTGAGTTACCTCAAGGAGCGCGTCTACGCAGCGTTCACCGGACTGGCGATCGTCCTCGTGATGTACCGAGGATCAGACCACTACAACCCCGCGTACGCGTTCGAGATCCTCGCCCTCGGCGTTTTCGCAGTGGTCCTGGCCGGTTTCGCCGCCGATGGCATCGCCTACCTCGCGGTGCACCGGCATTTTCCGGTCGGCGACGACCTCCGCATCATCGTCGGCATCGCCACCGGCGCTCTCGGCACACTGATCTTCCCGCTCATCCTGATCACCCTCGCGTGGCTCGACGTTCTGCAGCTCGACACCGCGCTGCTCATCGCCGCCTACATCTACCTCGCGACTCTCGCCCTCATCGGCTGGCTGGCGGTTCGCAAGGCAGAGATCAGCTGGTGGCAGAAGCTGGCCGCACTGGTCTCGCTCGTCCTGATCGGCTTCGTGGTATTGGCGATCCAGGTACTGGCGCACAGCCACTGAGTCGCCCTCCGATCATACGCCGACCGATCTCCCCACACGATCGCGTGCACCGGAGAAGTGCAGGTGCTCATCCTCGACGTCACCGCGCAGCAGTCGACGATCGGCGTAGTAGCTCATCGACATCACCCATGGTGCCTCCGACCCCTGTTTGGGCAACGTCGCCAGCGCGCGCTGGACATAGCCCGCACCGAAGTCGAGGAGCGGCCTGGTCGGCATCGACGGGTCGGCGACGGCCCAGACGCTGTCGTATCCGTGGCCGTCCATGTAACTGAGCAGCTGGCAGAAATACTCACACAGCAGCCCGATCTTGAGCGTCCACGACGCGTTCGTATAGCCGATGGCGAGCGCGAAGTTGGGAACTCCCGAGAGCATCATGCCGCGATAGACCACCGTATCGGGCAGCGAGACCGGCCTGCCGTCGACGAAGAGGTCGATGCCGCCGATGATCTTGATGTTGAGGCCGGTGGCGGTGACGACGATGTCCGCCTCGAGTTCCTCGCCGCTCTCGAGCAGCACACCTGTCTCGGTGAACGTCGCGACGCGATCGGTGACGATCGACGCCTTGCCCTTGCGGATCGTGCGGAACAGGTCGGAATCCGGCACGACACACAGTCGCTGATCCCATGGGTTGTACGGCGGATTGAAATGCGTGTCCACCGGATAGCCCTCGGGCAGCTGGGATGCGTTGATCTTCCGGATCATCCGGCGTGCAACAGACGGGAACCGTTGGCAGAGCTCGAAGAGCAGGCGCTGCTGCGCGACATTCTTCTGCCGGGTCAGCGCGTATCCGCGCTTGTCGCCGAGGGCCTTCTTGAGGGCGTTGGCGATGGCGTCCTCACGGGGCAGAGGGATGATGTAGGTCGGCGTCCGCTGCAGCATCGTGACGTGCTCGGCGTCGTCGGCCATCGCCGGGAGCAAGGTCACCGCGGTCGCGCCACTGCCGATCACCACGACGCGCTTGCCCGCGTAGTCGAGGTCCTCCGGCCAGTGCTGCGGGTGCACGATCTGACCCTGGAACCGCTCGCGCCCTTCGAATTCCGGGGTGAATCCCTCGTCGTAGTCGTAATAGCCCGAGCCGCAGAAGATCCAGCCGGCACTGATCCGGGTCCGTTCGCCGGTGTCCCCACGATCGATCTCGACGAGCCATCGCGCGTCGTCGGACGACCAGGCCGCCGACACCACCCGGTGCTGATACCGGATGTGCTCGGTGAGTCCGTTCTCGTCGATGGTCTCGTGGAGGTAATCCAGGATGCGCGGGGCGTCGGCGATGGCCTGCTTGTCGGTCCACGGCTTGAACTCGTAGCCGAAGGTGTACAGATCCGAGTCCGATCGGATGCCCGGATATCGGAACAGATCCCAGGTGCCGCCCGCGGCGGCGCGCGCCTCGACGATCGCGAACGACTTCGCCGGCTGCTCGGTGGTCAGATACCGGGCGGCGCCGATACCCGAGATCCCGGCACCGACGATGAGGACGTCGATGCTCTCGGTGGTGGTCGAAGTGGTCACCCGGTGCTCCCCTGGTCGCTCGCGGTCATGGTGCTCCTACCAGCATGCGCAGCCGCGCGGCCCAACGCCAGGGGCAAAGTGCAACAACGACCGGACGCGAGTGGTGCAGAATTGTGCACATGACAGTCGGTATGCCGGATTGGCCGAGACCGTCGGAGCGGATTCGAGAACTGCTGAGGCGGGGCGCCGAGACCGCCCTGAACCCGCCGGACGAGTGGATCGAGGAGATGCACGCGGCGGCGCTGGGCGGCGTCCGGATGACCACCGTCGCCGACGACCCGGTACTCGCCGAAGGTGCACGTCGCACCAACCTCGCCAACATGCTGCACTGGGCGGCCGCGAACATTCACGAACCCGGCCGACGGGTCCCGGTGAACCTCACCGCCGACATCCTGGACACCGCGCGCGACCTGGTGCGACGTGGCCTCGGTGAATCCTCGCTGGACTCCTACCGGACGGCCCAGACCGTGGCGTGGCGCCGCTGGATGGACATCTGTTTCGACCTCACCGACGATCCGGCCGAGCTCCGCGAATTGCTCGAACTGTCGTCGTTGTCGATCTCGACGTTCATCGACGACACCGTCGCGGCGATGTCGGCACGGATGGAGGCGGAGCGGGCGGATCTGACCAGGGGCACCCACGCCGAGCGCCGGGCGACAGTCGCATTGCTCCTCGAGGGCGCACCGATCCCGGCGAGCCGGGCCCAGACGCAGTTGGGTTACCGGCTCAGCGGTCCCCACACCGCCGCGGTGATCTGGAGCGACGCGGGCAGCGACGCCGCCCATGACCTCGAGGCCGTCGCGGACGCGGTGACCAAGGCGTCCGAACACCGGGACCGACTCACCGTCGTCGCGAGCGCCGCCGCCCTGTGGATCTGGCTGCCGACGACCGCGGTGCCGACAATCCGTACGATCTCCGATCACCCGCGGGTCCGGGTCGCGTTCGGACGGCCCGGCCACGACCTCGACGGATTCCGCCGCAGTCATTTCCAGGCGCTGGCCACACAGCGCCTGGTCGCGCAGTTGGCGTCGCCGCAGCAGGTGGCCCGTCACGAAGATGTCCGGCTGGTCGCCTTGCTGACCACCGACCCGACCGCCACCGAGGAGTTCCTCACCGACACCCTCGGCCACCTCGCCACCGCCGACATCGACGTGATCGAGACAGTCCGCACATGGATCACCGAACAGTGCAACACTTCTCGCACCGCCGAGCGTCTGTACGCCCATCGCAACACCGTCATCCGACGTCTGGCCCGAGCCGACGAGCTCCTCCCCCGACCGATCGGCGAGAATCTCGTCGACGTGGCCGCGGCCCTGGAAATCCTGCGCTGGCGCCCGAACGACCGCTGACGGCAACCCATTCCCCGCCGACAGCAACCGCCACATCGCCCACAGCAACCCTCATCCCGCAGCGCCCAACCGATCGTCGGCGGTGAATCCCGCCGGCACCCGCCCGGCCCGTACCGCATCGGCGCCGGCCGCCCCGATCACCGGCGCGTGCTTGAACAAGTTGTGACCCGCCACGGCGAAGATCCGGCCGGCCTGCCAGATCGCCACCCCGTCGTCACCCCAGGGCAGCGCGGTGACCCAGCAATGCACGACGTCACGAGGCGTCGGGTCCATACCCGGCAGCGCCCGCTCGACGTATTCGGCTGCGGCGGAGGCCAACCGAGTGAGACGAGGCCCGTCGTCGATGGCACCGTCATCGTGTGCCTCGACGTTCTCCGACAGTCCGAGTCCGTATCCCGAACGGTCCGGGTACGCAGCCGCGTACACACCCGTGGCACCGAACGCGCCACTCCCGTCCTGCAACGTCGGCAGGCGATCCACACGCCCGCGAGTCGCGAACGACACCCGCACATGTGCGCCCAGCCGCACCGGTAGTGCCAGGCCGACACCACGAGCCAGGGCAGCAGTACCACGACCCGCACAGATGACCACCGCGCCGTGGTCACCGAGCGTGGTCGGAGCATGCACCGTGACGCCGTCTCCGCGGTGATGAAGGGAGATCACCTGTTCGGCGACGATCCGGTCTGCGAATCGCGACCGCAGCGCCTCGATCGCCGCGCGGGTGTGGATGGAGCCGCCGCCCGGATCGATCATCGCGGCACCGTCGTAGTCGGCGAGCGCCGGAAGGAGTTCGCGCAGCGCCCCTCGATCGATCGCCTCGACCGGGACACCGGCCTGCCGGAGCAAGGCCAGCCGTCGAGGCACCGCACCACCGAGAGCGATGGCGCCGTCGTCGGACACGAGCTCGGTTCCGAACTCATCCGACCAACCGCGCCACAGCTCACGTGCCCGCACCGCCAACTCGATCAGACGCGGATCGTCGTGGGCGTGGCGAAAGATTCTCGACTGCCCGGCGGACTGACCTCGCCCCGGGACCCCGGACTCGTAGATGGTGACCGAAAGGCCTTGTTCGGCAAGGTGATATGCCGTCGACAGACCGATGATCCCGGCCCCGACGACGGCGACATCGGAGGTGACGGACATGGCGCCCACGCTACGCGCCCGGTAACGGGTGGACAGCCCGGAAGACCAGGGTACGGTCGGACCCAGAAGGGTCTGTCCAACAGCGCGGCAGGCGGTCGGGTCTCTCCCACGCCGAAAGGACATCGCCCATGCCCGAAGAACTCAGCCGCATCACCGTCGCATTCCTGGTCGCGCCCGAGGGCACCGAACAAGTGGAACTCACCGAGCCGTGGAAGACCGTCGAGGCGACCGGCGGAACGCCGAAACTGGTCTCGACCGCGAGCGGAACCATCCAGGCGTTCGATCACCTCGACAAGGCCGACACCTTTCCGGTCGACGCGACAACCGACACCACGAGGGCCGACGAGTACGACGCACTGGTCCTGCCCGGTGGCGTGGCCAATCCCGACTTCCTGCGCACCGTCGACAGCGCGGTGGGATTCATCAAGAGCTTCTTCGACGCCGGCAAACCCGTCGCCGCGATCTGCCACGCGCCGTGGACGCTGATCGAGGCCGACGTCGTCCGCGGCCGGACTCTCACGTCCTACCCGAGCGTGCGCACCGACGTCACCAATGCCGGCGGCACCTGGGTCGACGAGGAGGTCGTGGTGGACAAATCAGGTCCGAACACGCTGATCACCAGCCGCAAGCCCGACGACCTGCCCGCCTTCAATGCGTCACTGGTGACAGAGTTCGCCAAGGCGCGCGCGTGACGGGGCCGCCACTCACCCGTCCTGCTCGTCGAGCTTCGTCGCGACGTCGGCCGGGAACCCGCCGGTGGCCACCGGGCCCCACCGGGTGGGCGTGATCCGGATCAGTGACTTGCCCTGCAACCGCATGGCGGCGCGGTATTCGTCCCAGTCCGGGTGCTCACCGGAGATGCTGCGGAAGTAGTCGACGAGGCCGTCCTCGGCCTCCGGCATGTCGAGCACCTCGGCGTCGCCGTCCACCTGCACCCACGCGGCATTCCACTCGTCCGACAGCACGCACACGCTGACCACCGGCGTGTGCCGGACGTTGGCGGCCTTCGCCCGTCCCGGATAGGTGGCGACGACGATCCGGCCCTCGTCGTCGACGCCACCGGACACCGGCGACAGCTGTGGTGTGCCGTCGCTGCGAACGGTGCTCAGCACCATCCGATGTCGCGGGCGGATGAAGTCGAGGAGAGCGGAGCGGTCGACGGAATCGGAGGTCGCAACGGTACTGGCCATGGTTCGACCCTACGCGGGGGTGTCCCCCAGAAGATGTTTCTCAGAGCTTGAACCGCCCGGCGAATCCCCGCAACGGCATATCCGCGCTGGTGAGGATTCCCGGTCCCGCCGCCACCACGGATCTGATGGAGTTCAGCGCGGGCAGACCGGTCACTGTCATGCCGATCGACGCGAACGAGGACGGATCGGACAGATCGACGCCGGCTTTCGGGAAGATCATGTGTTTGCTGTAGATCGACGGGTCGCCGGTGATCTGGGTGATGTAGCAGCCCTTGATGTCCCACGACGGATCGGTGTAGGGGGTCATCTGCCATTCCAGATGCGACTCGACCCGCGCGACGCCGTCGACCATGCCCTGGTACTTGATGTAGCTGCCGCCCAGCGATCCCTGGGGCAGGCTGTACCAGCCGAGATCGATGTCCTTGGTGCACGCCCCGAGTTCATAGCTGAAGGTCACCTCGTCGAGCTCTAGGTCGAAGCAGTCGGCCATCAGGTACACGGAATCGGCGAAGACCTCGGTGTACTTGCGCAGCGAGTCCGGGATCGACGGATCGTCCACCGGGCGTCCGTATCCGACCGCCTTCCATGTGTCGACCGAGTGGTGACACGAGACGTCGACCGACTCGGTGACCGTGACGTTCTCGATGTCGGCGACGTCCATCGATCCCACGATGCCCAACACCTGGCACGCGCCCGGATTCATGCCGGTCCCGTAGAACGTGGAACCGCCCTTCTGACAAGCCTCTTCGAGAATCTCGGTGGTCTTGCGGCCACTCGGGTGCGGATGATTGGTATTGCGGTGGAAGCCGGTGATCCAGTCCGCCGTGGTGACGATGTCGATACCGGCCTCGAGCACCCGTACATAGAGATCCTCGTCGGGAAACACACCGTGGAAGGTCAGCACATCGGGCTTCGCGGCGATGATCTCGTCGACCGATCCCGTCGCGATCACCCCGACCGGGTCGAGCCCGACGATCTCGCCGGCGTCGCGCCCGATCTTGTCCGCTGTGTAGCAATGCAATCCGACCAGTTCGAGATCCGGGTGATTCTGAATCCTGCCGATCATCTCGGTGCCCAGATTTCCGGTGGCCACCTGGAATACGCGGATCGTGTCGGGGGTACTCATCTGCTAATGCCTTCCTGTCGTGATGAAGACGCCGCGCGGACGGCGCCACTCTCGGGCCGTACGGGGTCGGGGCCGGCGGGTCCGCCGTCGGGGTAGAACTGTCCGGCCCACTCACGCAGCGCAGTGAAGCCTTGATACTCCTTGCGCGACAACGCCGGCGGGTCCGAGTAACGCTGGTGCGACCAGATGTGGACGTCGGCGGCGAACTGCTCGATGACGAAGTCGGCCATCGTCTTGCCGTACTCGGTCATCGGCCCGTCCTCATCGCCAGGCCTGCGGCCGATCCACACGGTGAACCGGATGTCCGAGGTGTACTCGTCAACCGGTGTCACCGCCGGCATGGTGCGGTTGTCGACCATGCCCCAGCTCTTGGTGACCGAGCAGCCGAGGCCGGCGTTGATCGATTCCACTCCACTGGTGGCGTTCTCGAGCGTGGCACCCTCGTCGAACGCGATGGTGAAGTCGACATAGGACACCGGCCCGGAGAAGTCGTGCCGGGTGAACTCCGGCATGAACGGCGTCTTGTGCACGAACTTGAAGTGCGCGAAGTCGACCCCGTTCTCCATCACGTACTGCGGGTGCATCTCGAGCCCCTCGCGGAGCAACGTCGCACCCGGCACCGGCGGGTAGTAATCCGCCGCCGTCCGCCCGTCGCCGAAGTCCGCGAAGATGTCCGGCACCTCGAAATACGGTGCGCCACCGTCGACGTCGTACCAGATCCACACGGCCTCGTTCCGCTCGACGGTGGGATAGCTGCGGATCCGTCGGCCCTTGTTGGGGCGGTTCTCGTACGGGATGCACACATTTCGACCCTCGCCGTTCCATTCCCACCCGTGGAACGGGCACACGAGGTTCTCACCCTCGACGTGGCCGCCGAAGCCCAGGTGGGCGCCGAGGTGTTCGCAGTAGGCGTCGAACACCGACACCACTCCGGACGCGGAACGCCAGGCGACCATCTCCCTGCCGAAGTACTTCATCGTGCGCACGTCGCGTTCGGTGATCTCCGCCGACCACGCAACCTGGAACCATCCCGTCGGCTCCATGGACAGGGGCGGTTTCGCCATGTCGATCGTCCTTTCCAGCACGCCGAGGTCTGGGCATCCAAAATGGTAGTGGGTTCTACGAAAGAATGACAGGGGGTTCTACGAAAACATCGCGGACCCGGCTAGGATCGGCAGGCATGACCACCCGAGCGGGCGTCAGCGGCCGACGGACCAACCGCCGTGGCGTCGCCACCCGTCAGGCAATGCTCGACGCCGCGCTGAGATCTCTGGCGTCTGGCGGTCCCGGCTCGGTGTCCGCCAATCGCATCGCGAAGGACATCGGCGCCACCTGGGGCACCGTCAAGTACCAGTTCGGTGATGTCGACGGACTGTGGGCGGCCGTCCTGCAACGCAGCGCGGAACGACGTGGAGAACTCCCGTATCGCGAGAACAACACGGCGCCGCTGCCCCGACGTGTCGCGGAGATCGTCGAGATGCTGTTCGTCGGCCTGACGACGTCGGTCGACGCGCGCGCGCTCGAGAATCTGCGGGCAGCTCTGCCCCGCGATCATGCGGAGCTCGAACGTCTCTACCCGAACACCGCCGCCGAGCTCGCCTCGTGGAAGGAGAGCTGGGCGCGGTCCTGCCAGAAGGCGTTCGCGGACCTTGACGTCGACCCGGTCCGGGTCCGCGAGGTCGCCGCGTTCATCCCGGGCGCGCTGCGTGGCATGGTCTCCGAGGCGCAGCTCGGTACGTACTCGGATCTCGACGAGGCACGTCGCGGTCTCACCAACGCAATCGTCGCGTACCTCGAGCAGCCACGGAAGGACTGAAAACCTACTGTGGACAGGAGTTTTGGGGGAACTCCCCATCAGCACCGGCCGATGCCCTAACGTCGG
Source organism: Gordonia sp. DT218 (assembly GCF_049847105.1). Classification (NCBI taxonomy): domain Bacteria; kingdom Bacillati; phylum Actinomycetota; class Actinomycetes; order Mycobacteriales; family Gordoniaceae; genus Gordonia; species Gordonia sp. DT218. Next base: position 101,617 of record NZ_JBNCNS010000008.1, read on the forward strand.
ACGGTGATCATCACCATCAAGATCTACCCAAGGAGCCGTCTCGCATGTCGCCAGTGATCGTCGTCGCCACCATCTCCCCCAAACCCGGTGAGGAGGCCGCCGTCAAGGATGCCGTTCTCGCCGCGATCCCCAAGGTCCACGCGGAACCCGGGTGCATGAAGTACTCGCTGAACGAGGCCACCGGCGACTCGACGGACCTGGTGATGATCGAGAAGTGGGAGTCGATGGACGCGCTGGCCACCCACGGCGGCGCACCTGCCCTCACCGAACTCGGTGCCGCGATCGGCAACCTGCTCGCCGGCCCGCTCGACGTGAAGACATTCACGGCGGTACCCGCCGGGGACGCAGACCGCGGCGCGGTCTAGCCCGAACGGTCTAGCCGTCTGACCACGCGAACGGAACCCGCGGAGGTATTGATTCCGCGGGTTCCGCCGTGCTAGACACGTAGAACGAGCGTTAGATCGGCGCCCTTCACCCTGTCTCGGCGCCGCGTGCATATCCGTGCATATCCGTGCATATCCGTATCCGGGAGGAACCCTCATGCCTGAAGCCGTCATCGTCGACGTCGTCCGCCTCGCCTCCGGAAAGGGTAAGCCGGGAGGCGCACTCTCCGAGACCCAGCCGGTGGAGCTGCTCGCCCACGTCCTCCGCACCCTCGTCGAGCGCAACGACATCGATCCGGCGCTGGTCGACGACGTCATCGGCGGCTGCGTCGGACAGGCCGGCGAGCAGGCCCTCAACATCTCCCGCACCGCGCTGCTGTCGGCGGGCTTCCCGGAGTCCGTGCCGGCCACCACCGTCGACCGCCAGTGCGGCTCCAGCCAGCAGGCCGCCCACTTCGCCGCACAGGGCGTCATCGCGGGCGCCTACGACGTGGTGATCGCGGCAGGCGTGGAATCGATGAGCCGGGTCCCGATGGGCTTCACCGTCGCCGGTCAGAACCCGTACGGCCCCAGCATCGCGGCCCGCTACCCCGACGGCCTGGTCGGACAGGGCATCTCCGCCGAGCTCGTCGCCGCCAAGTGGAAGTTCGACCGCGACGCCCTCGACGCCTTCGCGGCCGAGTCGCACCGCCGCGCGGCGCAGGCCGCGGCCGACGGTTTCTTCGATCGGGAGATCATTCCCATCGACGTCACCAACGCCGATGGTGAGACGTCCACCCACACCGTCGACGAAACCGTCCGTGCGTCCACCACTTCCGAGAAGCTGTCCGGACTCAAGTCGTCGTTCTACTCCGAGGAGTACGCGCAGCGATTCCCGGAGATCAACTGGCACATCACGCCGGGCAACTCGTCGCCGCTCACCGACGGCGCGTCCGCCGCGCTCATCATGAGTGACACGATGGCGTCCAAACTCGGCCTCACCCCACGGGCCCGGTTCCACTCGTTTTCCCTCGCGGGCGACGACCCGGTCTTCATGCTCACCGCACCCATCCCGGCGACCCGCAAGATCCTCGAACGGTCCGGTCTGTCTATCGACGACCTGGATGCCTACGAGGTCAACGAGGCCTTCGCGTCGGTGCCGCTCGCATGGGCACAGGAGTTCGGCGCGGACCCGGCCAAGCTGAACGCGCGCGGCGGGGCGATCGCCCTCGGCCATGCACTCGGATCGTCGGGCACCCGCCTACTCAGCACGCTCGTCAATCACCTCGAGGCGACCGGCGGCCGCTACGGACTACAGACGATGTGTGAAGGTGCAGGCATGGCGAATGCCACGATCATCGAACGTGTCTGAGACCTCGCCCGCGACCGGGGTGAACCCTGGGGATTGGCGCCAGATCGAGCCCATCGCCTTCCCGGTCACACTCGCGGCGGCGAAGGACGCCTTTCACGATCGGGGCTTCCACGGCACGTCGATCCGCGACATCGCGGCTCGCGCCGGGGTCTCGCTGCCCACTCTCTATTACCACCACGAGAACAAGCAGGGCATCCTGGTCGCGCTCCTCGAAGCGGGCATGAGTTCGGTCCTCGGCCGGGTCCGCGCAGCGATCAGCGACGCCGGCACGCCGCCCGAACAACTGTCGAATGCGGTCGAGGCCATCGTGCTGCACATGACGGCCGACCTCGAACTGGCAAGTGTCGCTCGCGAACTCCGGTATCTGGACCACGACAACCCCCACCGGCAGCACTACGTCGGGATGCGCACCGAGGTGGAAGATCTCCTCGAGGGCATCCTGCGACGAGGCATCGACTCGGGCGACTTCCAGGTCGCGGGAGACATCAAGGAGTCGCTCCGCTATCTGCTCGGCGCCTGCCAGGAGGTCACCACCTGGTACCACCCGTCCGGCACCCGATCACCCGCGGAGGTGGCGGCCTCCTATGCCGCGACCTCACTGCGCGCCGTCGGTGCCCGGCCGACCACCAACCCCTGACCATCACCCGAACCACACCGAGGAGTTGAGGTAACACCATGAAACGCACCGTCTTCGAGTCCGAACACGAGCAGTTGCGGGCGACCGCACGTGAGTTCCTGGCCCGTGAATGCGCCCCCAACGTGGAGAAGTGGGAGGCCAACGGACAGATCGATCGTGAGGTCTACAAGAAGGCCGGCGACGCCGGACTGCTCGGCTTCAACATTCCGGAGGAGTTCGGCGGCGGCGGCACCGACGACTTCCGGTTCAATGCCGTGGTGGTCGAGGAGTTCGCCCGCTTCGGCGGTGCCGCACCCGGATTGAGCCTGCAGAACGACGTCCTCGTCCCATACTTCCTGAACCTGGCCGACGACGAGCAGCGGAAGCGGTGGATGCCGGGGATCGCCACCGGCGAAACCATTCTCGCGGTGGCGATGACCGAGCCCGGTGCCGGCAGCGACCTCGCCGGGATCAAGACGTCGGCGAAGCGCGACGGCGACCACTACATCCTGAACGGCAACAAGACCTTCATCTCGGCAGGTATCAACTCCGACCTCGTCGTCGTGGTCTGCCGGACGAACGCCGATCCCGCCGCAGGCCACAAGGCGTTCTCGCTGCTCGTCGTCGAGCGCGGCATGGAAGGCTTCGAGCGCGGACGCAAGCTCGACAAGATGGGCCTCAGGGCCCAGGACACGGCCGAACTGCACTTCAACGATGTACGCGTGCCCGTCGAGAACCTCCTGGGCAAAGAGGGCCGGGGTTTCTATCATCTGATGGCGAATCTGCCGTCGGAGCGACTCTCCATCGGCCTCGGTGCGATCGCCGGCGCCCGTGCGGTCTTCGACGAGACCCTCCAGTACGTCAAGGACCGCAAGGCTTTCGGGCAACCGATCGGCTCCTTCCAGCACAATCGCTTCACCCTGGCCGAGATGTCCACCGAGCTCGACATCGCCGAGCAGTACATCGATCGCTGCCTGCGCGCGGTGGTCGACGGCGAGCTGACCGCCGTGGATGCCGCCAAGAACAAGTGGTGGTGCACCGAGCTGGCCAAGAAGGTCATCGACCAGTGCCTGCAGCTGCACGGCGGCTACGGCTACATGAACGAGTACCGGGTTGCCCGGGCCTACACCGACTCCCGCATCCAGACCATCTTCGGTGGGACGACGGAGATCATGAAGGACCTCATCGGCCGCGACATGGGACTGTAGGCACCCCGACCGGCACTCCAGGTCACTCCCGGGCCGGCGCTCATGTCAGGTGCCGGACGAAGAACCTGGCTGCGTCGTCTCCCGCGTACTGCGGGACGCCCGTGTGCCCGCCCATGTTGGCCTGCAGGGTCTTCTCCTGGGAGCCGAAGGCGTCGAACAGATCGAGTGCCAGTTGCCGGTCGTTTCCTTCGTCGTCCCACTGCAGCAGGACGTGCAGCGGAATCGTGATCTGACGGGCTTCGTCGATCATGGCGCGGGGGACGAAGCTCCCGGCGAAGAGGCCGGCAGCGGCGATCCGAGGTTCGACCACCGCCAGCCGGACACCGATCGCGATCACCCCACCCGAGTACCCGACCGGGCCGCGGATCTCCGGCAGTGAGAGCAGTTCGTCCAGGGCGGACTGCCATTCCGGGACCGCCGTCTCGACGAGCGGGAGCACGAGTCGGTCGACGATCTCGTCGACCGACTCCCCGGTCGCCAGCGCCCGGCGCAGGTCGGCGCGGGCCTGCTCGGCGTCGGCCGATCGAGGCCGGTCACCGCTGCCGGGAAGCTCGATGGTGGCCGCGGCGAAGCCGTTCGCCACCGAACTCCGGGCGTGGCCCGCCAAACGCGGGTACATCTTTCGCAATCCGCCGGGGTGGCCGAGCAGGATCAGCGGCGCTGGTGACGTCGTGGGTGTCCACAGGATGCCGGGGACCTCGCCCAGGGTGAATTCGCGCTCGAGAGTGCCGTCGTCGAGGCGCTTTTCGGAAGTGAAGTGCAAGTGCATGGTCGTGCCTTTCGGGAGTGCTCGTTGAACGGCGCTCCTCAGGCGACCTATCGCCCGACCGTGACCCCGGAGAGGAGCACCCACGTCGATACGTTCACGGGTGATCACCTCCTCAGTTCTCTCGCACGGACCTCGGGAGAATAGCAGTGGGCGTCACGCCTACGCCACCGGATTCACGGATGTTCACCCCGGACTCCTGCACCGAGCAGCAGGTGGGCACGCTCCTGCCCGTCGAGTGCACGGCTCGTCCGGCACCCGATCTTCCAGCCGTCGGCGGTCCGGTCGAGGGTGAAATGGTTGGCCGTCGCACGGTGGACCACAAAGCCGTGGTCCTGGTGCCGGATGAGCAGCGAATGGCACACCGCCACAGCACTGTTCCCGTCGACGTGGACGCGCACCGGGCCGAGGACATGGGCACATCCTTCGGCGATCAGTCCCTGATGGGGACGCGATCGCACCATCGCGGCGATGTCGTCGCGACCCGTCATCGACAGGCCGTCGACGTCATAGGAGCCGTGTCGGTCCCAGAGTTGCGCGACGTTCTCGGCGTCACCGTCGTCGACCAGCGGGCCGTACGAGGCGATCAGCTGCGCGATCGCCTCGGAATCCTCCAGTCGGCGCACCCGTGCCTCGAGTGCTGCCAGCCGGTCGTCCACAGCTCGATCTTCCACCGCTCGATCTTCCACGGCGATCTCCGTCCTGTCACTCACTCGAACCTGTCACTCGAATCCACGTGCCGACAACTCAATTCGTCCCGAACAACTCGGCCGTCGCCTCGAGCTGTTCGAGGTGGTGGTCGGTCGACGATGCCCGGATCGTCACGTCCACGATCGTCGCACCCGCTTCGACCGTGCGCGCCACGGCATCGCGCGCGGCCTCCGGCTCGGCGGTCGGATCGATCGAGCCGGCCGCCAGCACCACCTCGAAACCATCGGGGCGGTCCACGTCGCCGAGCATCTCACGCAACCTGTGGCGGCCGAGCCCGAACGGCACCCAGCCGTCACCGAGTTCCACGGCCCGGCGCAACGACCTCACGGTTCGCCCGCCGATCCAGATCGGCACACGCGGCGCAACGGCGGCCGGCCGGACCACGACGTCGGCGAAATCATAGTGCGCACCATGGTATTCCGGACGTTCCGAGGAAAGAGCCGCCCGCAATGCACGCAGTGCGTCGTCGGCACGGGCACCGCGATCGTCGAACGACGCACCGAGCAGCTCGAACTCCTGCTCGAGTGAGCCGACCCCGACACCCAGGACCAGCCTCCCGCCGCTGATCGCGTCGAGGGTTCCGTACCGCTTCGCGATCTCCAACGGGTGGTGGTACCCCAGCACGAGTACCTGTGTCGCCAGCCGAATCCGTTCGGTGCGGGCGGCCAGGAAACCGAAGGTGGCCAGCGGATCCCAGTAGGTGCCACCTCGCTCGTCGGCCACCGCGACGGGGACGGCCACGTGCTCACTGCACGTGAGGTGATCGAAGCCGAGACGATCGGCGGTAGCAGCGATCCGCGCGAGGTCTCCGATCCCCGCCTCCGTCTCCCAGTCCGAGTGCGCACCGGGGAACTGCGTCACGATGGGACTGTTGAGACCGATCCGCACCATCAGCGGCCCGACCGCTCACGCGGCAGCATCTGCCGCATCGCCTCGTCGGCACCGAGCACCAGAGCGGCACGGTCCGTGCCGTTACGCTTCTCGACGGCCCGTCCGTTACCGCCCGCGATCCACACCGGACCATCGGTCAGATGTGCCAGACCCTCGGCCGCGACATCGTCCGGTTCGGCCACCCGCATGCCCGGGATGTCGAAGTCGAGTCCGGCACGTTGCATCGCGGGTGTCCGGGTGACCCCGAGAATCAGCTCCAGGACGTCGATCCCGTATTCGCGGAGCTCCAGCCACAGCGACTCGGCGAAGATGCGCCCGAATGCCTTCACGCCGCCGTAGATGCTCTGCTCGCGTGAGCCCAGATAGCCACTCATCGAGCCCACCAGGATGATGCCGCCGCGTCCGGTATCGCGCATCCGCCGGCCGAACCGATGGACCAGCGCCAGCTGGCTGGTGACGTTCAGGTCCAGAACCGAACGGAAGCCGTCGAGCTCACCATCGAGAAATGCCCGGCCGTAACTGTTCGCGCCGGCGTTGTAGATCAACAGGCCGACGTCGATATCGTCGGTCGCCGACGCGATCTCCTCGATCGACGACGGCTGGGTCAGATCAGCCGTGAGGGTGCGGACCTCGACTCCGCGCCCGCGCATCTCGGTCGCAGTGTCCTCGAGCGGTCCGGGCTTACGGGCGATGAGGACCAGATTCACGCCGGCGTCGGCGAGCTGCCGGGCGAATCCGGCGCCCACGCCCTCGGACCCGCCGGCGATCACCGCCCAGGGCCCATATCGGTCCACGTCGATCATTTGCGACCTCCTCATGTCCGGCGCCGGCGTCCGCAGCAGTGTCCGACGGCGGCTTCCCGGGATGACGGTACCGCCCCAAACAAATGCTTGGTCGGGACGTTACCGGACCGACGTGTGGCCCCGCGTCGGTCTCGCGATCCGACACCACAGACCGACCCACGGTTCTACAGTCAGTGCAGGTGTGGCGCCCCGCCACCACCGGCGAGGAGGTCGCCATGTCCGACACCGTCGAGGTCCACGGACACACGGATCCACGCTTCGACCGGGTGCGCGACGAGCTCGCCGCCCAACTCGCCGCAGGCGAGGAGGTGGGGGCAGCCATCGCGGTCGACATCGACGGCGACGTCGTCGTCGACATCTGGGGCGGCCACCGCGACGCCGCGCAGACCCTGCCGTGGGAACGCAACACGATCGTGAACGTGTGGTCGACGACGAAGGAGATCACCGCGCTGTCGGTGCTGATTCTCGTCGAGCGTGGGCTCGTCGACCTGCACGCCCCGGTCGCCACGTACTGGCCCGAATTCGCGCAGAACGGGAAGGAGTCCATCGAGGTGCGCCACATCATGGCGCACACCTCCGGCGTCTCCGGCTGGGAGAAGCCATTTGCCGTCGCCGACATGTACGCCTGGGACACTGCGATCGAACATCTCGCGCGCCAGGCCCCGTGGTGGGAGCCGGGTACGGCGTCGGGCTATCACGCACAGGACTACGGACACCTGCTCGGGGAGATCGTGCGACGGGTGACCGGCAAACATCTCAAGCAGTTCGTGGCCGACGAGATCGCCGGACCGCTCGGGGCCGACCTCCAGATCGGTGCCACCCCGGCCGACGACGATCGGATTGCCGAGATCATCCCGCCACCGCCGTTGGAGATCGATGTCGCTTCGCTACCGACCGATTCCCCGATGTTCAAGACGTTCACCGGTCCGGCCGCGGAGGCGAGCGCCGCCAACACGATCCCGTGGCGCCGTGCGGACATGGGCGCCCTGAACGGTCACACCAACGCCCGCGCCCTGGTGCGCGTGATGTCGACGATCTCGCGCGGCGGAACCGTCGACGGTGTCAACCTGTTGTCGGACAAGACCATCGACCAGATCTTCGACGAACAGGCACGCGGCGTCGATCTCGTGCTCGGCGTGCCGTTGCGCTGGGGTATCGGCTTTGGGCTGCCCGAGCCCGCGACGTTGTCGTACCTTCCCGATGAGCGGATCTGCTTCTGGGGTGGTTGGGGTGGATCGATGACGGTGATGTTCCCCCTGCAGAAGATGACGGTCTCGTACGTGATGAACAAGATGGCACCGGGCATCATCGGGTCGGATCGTTCGGAGGCCTACGCGCGGGCGATCCTGGCGGCTGCCGGCGGCTGACCGCGACGTGGGGTCAGCCCCGCGGAGATCCGTCCTGCCCGATGTTGTGACGGTGGAACAACGGCTCGGAAACAGCCGCCACCCCGACGAAGATCAGCGCCGCGACGGGGGCCGCGCGGTAGAGCGCGTATGCCGCGGCCAGGTAAATGACGGCCTTGGCCAGGTAATATGGCACCGGACGGAATCGACGCGGGGCCTTCGGTGCCATGAAGAGTGACCAGAAGGTGATCACGGCGACCAACAGGACCACTGTGACGACCCAGCCGAGTACGCCGGTCCCGCACCACGCCAGACCGAGCGACGCGAACGCCCCCAGGGCAACCAGCTCGATCAGGAACACGACCAATGCCGCCAGGTAGTACACGCTTTCGCCCTCCCGCGCATGCTGTGCCGCCGGACACGACGACATCCCCACGTAGGATCGCACGACGTGACTGACTCGACGGTGGAACACACGCATGTTTGACGGCGTCCGCACCCTGTACCGGTTGACCCGCGGTGAACGCGTCGTCGACGATCAACCGACCCCGCACACACTCCTCGCCGACGGTCCGCATCGACGGCTGGTGCGATACGGGTCCGACGCCGACCTCGCCGCGGCGCGATCGGCCGGCCGACTGCCCGTGCTTCTCGTGCCACCACTGGCCGTCCCGGCCCGCTGCTACGACCTCGCCCCGGATATGTCGCTGGTCTCCTTCCTACTCTCCACCGGTCGCGTGCCCTATCTGGTCGACTTCGGCGAGATGCACTATGCCGACCGGCATCTCGGCTTCGCGGATTTCTTCGACGACATCGTGCCCGACGCGATCGGACAGGTGATCGCCGACTTCGCGGCGGAGACCGGTCAGGTCGACCTTGCGGCCTGGAGCCTCGGAGGCACAGTGGCGTTCCTGACCGTCGGCGCTCACCCCGAGTTGCCGGTGCGATCGATCACCGCCATCGGCACACCACTGAATTACTCTCTGGTGCAGCCCTATCCGCTGGTGAAGCGGATCGTCCGGCCGATCGGTCCGGCGCCGGTCACGTACACGCTGAAGGCGATGGGTGGCATCCCGGCGCCGCTGGTCCGCGTCGCCTATCGGGCGACCGCATGGGAACGGGAGATCAAGAAGCCCGGCTATATTGTGCGAAACGCAGACAACACCGAGGCTCTGGCCCGGATGCAGGTCATCGACTGGTTCCAGGACGCGCTGCCGGGTTACCCCGGAAAACTGGCCGAACAGATGTGGGAGAATCTGGTCTATCGGGATGAACTCGCCTGTGGTGTACTCGATTTCGATGGCAGACAGGTCGACCTGACCTCTGTGGGAACACCGATCCAGTTGTTCGGCAGTCATCGCGACGCGATCGTCAGCTGGGCCGCCGCGCGGCACGGCGTGGAGATCTTCGCCGATTCTCCAGAGGTCCACTTCACCACTGTCGAGACCAGCCACCTCGGACTGATCGCCGGCAGCGACGCCGCGACATACACATGGCCGCGGATCGACGCGTTCCTCGGCGCACTGGACGACAGAGACGAGGCGTAGGCCGGTCGCCCGTTGTTCCCGAACTCGACGACGTCATGCTCAAGTGCGGTCCTCGGCCGGCACCACCCCGTGCAGCGTGCGGCCCACACCTTGGGCGGCCACCTGTGCCGCAGCCACCAGACTGGCCCGATTGCGCCCCAGCGACGGGACCACCACACCCAGGGCGGCGACCACGTCCTCGCCGTTGCGCACCGGAACCGCGATCGAACAGGCGCCGAGCGTCATCTCCTCGGAGGTTGTCGCGTATCCCTGTTGCCGGATCTGGCGGAGCTGTCGGTCGAGCATACCCGGGGCGACGATGGTGTGACGGGTCATCGGCCGGAGGTCGGCCATCGCGGCCCGCCGGATCTCGTCGGGAGCGTGCGCCAGCAGAACTTTCCCGACACCGGTGGAGTGCAGTGGCAGTCGACTGCCGACGCGACTGACGACCGGGACCGATGCGCGGCCCGACAGTCGATCCAGATAGAGCACCTGAATCCCATCGCGGACAGCGAGGTGAACCGTCGCAAAGGTGGCGGCATAGAGGTCCTGCAAGAATGGCGCGGCCACCTCCCGGATACCGGACTGGATCGGCGCGAGCAGACCCAGATCCCACAACCGTCGGCCGACGACGAACCGGCTGTCGGGTCGGCGGGTGAGCGCCCCCCAGGTCTCGAGTTCACGGACCAACCGGTGCACAGTCGGTACGGGCAGCTGAGCCCGCTCGGCGATCTCGGTCAGGGTGAGTGCACGGTGGAATCGGTCGAACGCCCCCAGCACTGCGAGTAGGCGCGCCGCGACCGACTGCCCCGGGGTGCCCGTGTTGCCTGCCATCACCACCATCCGATCTTTCACTCAGTGGAATTGAGTGTATTCCCCGATGTGTTTCCCGGGACCTCGACGAGTTTCACCCGCTCGTATGCTGGATTCATCCCGCCGAGGGAGTCAGAGCGCTCTGAACTGCATCGATCATTCTTGTCGGTGCGGTGTAATAGGTTGGTTGTCAGCGGAATCGAAGTGTTGATGTCGGATCAGCCCTGACGGGCGGGTC
>NZ_JBNCNS010000009.1:0-98114 GCF_049847105.1 Gordonia sp. DT218
AGGACACCAACAACATCTGCCCGTCATAGGAAACGAAAAGCCCGCATCACCATCAACTGGAAACAACCATATCGGGGAGCACCGACAAGATCGGCTGACAAGCGTTTGTGGAGGCTTGGTTTCGATACGCACGCTCGTTCCTCGCGGGCTACTCAACCAGCAGGATGGGTACACGCGCTTTGTTCGCGGCTACTCGACCAGCGGATGGGTACACGCGCTTTGTTCACGGTTATTCGACGAGCGGGATGGGCGCACCCGGCTGGTCGAGAACGCCTACCGTCTCGCCGACGAGCTCCTCTTCCCGGCAGCGGCGGAGGTGGACCACACCGGCGTGATCCCGGCCGGGCATTGGCCCGCGATCGCCGACGCCGGGCGTTCGGGATCGCGGCACCCGAGAAGTCCGGCGGGCCCGGCCTTGAATTCGCACAGCTCATCGAGGTGATGGAGGTGATGGCCAGCGGCTGTCTCACCACTGCGTTCACCTGGTTGCAGCATCACGGCGTGGTCATCACCCTGGCCGCCACCACGAACGGGGCGCTGCGCGATGAACTCTTCGAGGCCACCGTCTCTGGAAGGCTACGCGCCGGGGTCGCCTACGCCGGCGTGGTACCCACACCGCCTCGGATGCGGGCCACCCGCGTCGACGGCGGGTGGCGCTTCGACGGGTACGCGCCGTTTGTGAGCGGTTGGGGCATCGTCGATCTGTTGCAGATCTCCGCACGCGACGTGGCCACCGACGAGGTGATCGCCGCGATCCTGCCGATCGAGCCGGCACCGTCGGCCGTCACCGTCACTTCCCGTTGCATCTGGGCGCGGCCGACGGGACCCGAACGGTGTCACTGAAACTCGACGGTCTCGTGATTCCCGACTACCGGGTGGTGAGCCGGGTCGATCTCGACGTCTTCTTCGCGTCGCAGAACATCGGCGTCCGGATCAACGGCACACTTCCGCTGGGGCTGCTCCGACGATGCGCAGCACTGCTCGACGTCTCCGGCCACACCGATGCCGCCCGCGCCCTGCGCGAGCGCAGCAGCATCGTGCGGACGCGGCTCGACGACGGCATTACCGATGCGGCCGGGCTGATCTCAGCCAGGGCCGAAGCCGCCACGCTCGCCCTGGACGCCTCGGCCGCGCTGGTGGCCGCCGAGGGCGGACGCCGGCTGCTTCGCGGCAGCCACCCCGAGCGCCCGGCACGCGAAGCCGTGTTCACCCTGGTCGCCGCGAGCCGTCCCCAGCTGAAAGACCTTCTGGTGGCCCAGATTCAACTCCGGCTGAGGCGGGTGGGGTACTCCCGCAGGAACATCGCCTCCACCGCCGCCATGTTCTCGATCTCGGTGGGATCCACACTCTCGTTGGGTGCATGGATGAGGCAAAGTGGCTCCTCGACGCCGAGGAGCATGATCTCCGCGTCCGGGAACGTCTGGGCGAACACATTGCACAACGGGATCGAGCCACCCTGCCCTTGCAGCAGGACGTCGGTGCCGTAGGCGGTCGTCATGGCGTCGACCATGGTGTCGAAACCGGCTCCCGAGGTGGATCCCGTGAAGGGCGACCCATCGGCCTCCCGCTCGAACGAAACGTTCACGTGCCACGGGGCCGCATCCTCGAGATGTGCGATGAGCGCATCCTGCGCATGACGGGCGTTCATCCCCGGCGGCACACGGAGGTTGATGCGGGCGCGGGCCTTTGCCTGAATGGCCGCCGACGACCCGACGACCGGCGGGCAATCGATGCCCAGCACGGTCGCGGCCGGGCGCGCCCAGACCATGTCCGACACTCGTCCCGAGCCGACGAGGTCCACGCCGTCGAGCACGGTGGCGTCTCGCCGGAACGCGTCTGCCGGATAGTCGACGCCCTCCCAGACCGCATCTGATCTCAGGCCGGCCACGGTGGTGTTGCCGTCAGCATCCCGGAGGCTTGCGAGCATCGAGATCAGCGCCGCCAACGCATCCGGCGCCGCACCACCGAACATTCCGGAATGCATTGCCGACGAGAGGGTTTCGACGCTGACGACGATGTTCGCGATACCTCGGAGGCTCGTGGTGAGGCTCGGTCGCCCCACCGCGAAGTTGCCTGCATCGCACACCAGGATCGCGTCTGCCCTCAACAGTTCGGGGTTCTTCGGCACAAAATCCTCGAGACCGCCGGTGCCCTGCTCCTCGGAGCCCTCGCCGATGATCTTGATGTTCACCGGGATGTCGCCGTCCAGTGCGCGCAAAGCGGTCAGGTGGGTCGCGATGTTGCCCTTGCAGTCCGCTGCCCCGCGGCCGTACCAGCGACCGCCCCGCTCGGTGAGCGACCAGACTGGCGAATCCCATGCCGCATCGTCCAGCGGGGGCTGCACGTCGTGGTGGAAATACAGCAGCACGGTCGGCGCATCATCGGGCCCGGCGAGGCTACCGGTGACCGCCTTGCTCCCGTCCGATGTCTCGTGCGCCGCCACATCGGACAAGCCGAGTGATGTGAAGGTCTCCTGCAGCCAGTCGACCATCTTGTCGCACTCTTCGGGCGGCGACTGCGCCGGATCGTGGACGGAGCGGAATCCCACCATCTCGGTGAGATCTGCCTGAGCCTGCGGCATCAGACCACGGATTCGTTCGCGCAAGGCTTCGTCACTCATCGCTGTCCCTCGATCTCGACTGTTGTTTCCAGGTTCTCATGACTCGCCGGTTCCGTCTGCCGTCCCGGCATCCTGACGCGGCCACACCCACCAGACCACCAGCGTCGCCGCCGCGATCAGTACCGCGGTGGCAACCGTCGTCACGGCCAGACCGTGGGTGAAGGCATCGACGACGGCAGCGGTGACCTTCTGTTGCAGTTCGGCCGGCAGTGTCGCCAACGCGTCGGTGTATGAGGACGAGTTGACGAGCGCGGCATGCGCCTGATCGACCTCGCCAGAGCTGAGTCCCGATTCCTGCACCGCCTCGTGGGAGTCGGCGATCGTCAGCCCGTGCGTGATCGCGGTCAGCAGGGCCACCCCGACCGCACCGCCGACCATACTCGACATCTTGAAGACGCCTGCGGCTGTTCCCGAGAGGCGTTCGGACACACCGCCGACGGCCGTGTTCGACACCGGCGTGGACAGGAGGCCGAGACCGGCGCCGATGACGATCAACGCGATCACCACCAGCCACAGGGACGAATCGGGTTGCAGCGGACCGAGAACAGCCGTCCCCACGGCCAGCACCACCAATCCGACGAGCACGGGGAGGCGGCCGCCCACACGTGCGTCGAGCCGGCCACCGATCGGGATGAGCGCGAAGATGCCGAAGGTCGCAGGCAACAGGAGCAGACCCGCCTCGACCGCGCTGTATCCGCGGGCGTTCTGCAGCCAGAGAACGAGCACGTAACTGAGTCCCGCATAACCGAGATTCATCATGAGGTTGGCGACGAGGGCACCGTCGTAGGGCCGGAGACGGAAGAGCGAGAGGTCGACGAGTGGGGACGCCACCGTGCGTTCGATCAGCACCCAGGCAACGGCGAGAACCACGGCGGCGATGAACAATCCGATCACCACCGGGCTGTCCCAGCCGGCCGTCGGACCATCGGTCAGGGCGTAGAGCAACGCGAAAACCGCGAGCCCGATGGCGCCGAGACCCACCCAGTCCACCGAACGATTCGCTTTCTCGTCGCTCGCCTCGGGAGTGGCCCAGCGGATCACCAGCAACGCGATGATCGCCAGCGGCACGTTGATCCAGAACATCCACCGCCAGCCCGGACCGTCCGTGATGAGTCCACCGACGGTGGGCGCCAGCGCCTGGCCACCCCATGCGACCGCCTGCCATACCCCGAAGGCGGTCAGTTGCGTACGCCCCGAGAACTGCATCGGGATCAATGCGAGAGTGGCCGGAAGGATCAGGGCCGCACCGATTCCCATCAGTCCGCGACCGGCGATCAGAGTGGTGACCCCGGGCGCCAGTGCCGCGACGATGGAGAACACCCCGAACACGGCGATGCCGATCTGCAGCACCCTCCGCTGACCGAACATGTCCCCGAACTTGCCGGCCGCGATGACCAGGGCACCGGCCACCAGGCTGAAGGCATTGTTCGCCCACTGCAATCCGGAGAGATCCGCGTGCATCTCGTCGGCGATCGTCGGCGTGGCCACACCGAAGTCGGCGAACGCCAGCCACACGAGCCCGGCCGCGGTACAGGTCGCCGCCAGCGAGATCCAGCGGCGAGAACCCACACCAGCGGATTCCGCGTGGATCATTGTGCGTAGCGCTGATCAGCGATGAAGTCCCGCACGGTCGAGATGTTCTCCGGGCAGTAGACCTGGACTATCAGCCGAAACCCTTCGAACACGTTCTCCTTCAGGATTATCGGCCGGACATAGAACTCGCCGCCCACTCCGATCTGAGTCTTCAGTTGCCCGAGCTGCGCCTCGCTCCCGGCGGCGGCGCACACCGTGCCGCCGTCGTCGCCGAGAACCTGGGCGACCTGATCCACCGAGAACGATGTCGCCAGACCATTCGCCTCATAGGCAGAGATCAGACTGGCTGCCTTGGCACGCGCCTCAGGACTGTTGCGGTCGTAGTCGAAGCTGACCAGCATCACGACCAGCAGCACCGCCAGGACCGCGCCTACGGTCCAATAGATCGCTTTGGGGCTCATGCCTTCTCCCCCTCGGTCTCGACCGGGAGATGCCAACTGGGTTTCCGGAATGCGATGAGCGCGGCCGGGATGATGAGGCCCAGGAGCAGGATGCCGCCGCCGACGATCGCGACGAACACCCACGGACTGCCACTGCCGAACTGTGAGGGCGGCACGAAGCTGATCGCGATCGCCGCGATCGACGAGAGGAACCCGACCGCGCACAGCAGGGGGAGAGCCGGAGCGCGGTACCCGCGCGGGTGATCGGGAGCGATCTTGCGCAGTCGATATGCGGCGATGAACAACCACAGGTACACGAGCAGATAGACCGACGTGGTGATGGTCATGAAGATCCAGTAGGCATTCGACACCGCGGGCACGAGCGCGAACAACAGCGCGAGCACGGTGGTCACCCACCCCTGGACGACCAGGATGTTCTGTTGCACACCGGCTTTGTTGGTCTTCTGCAGATAGGGCGGCAGATACCCGCCGTCCCTCGCGACGAGCAGGAGACTCCGCGACGGACCGGACAACCAGGTCATGAATCCGGCCAGGGACGCGATCACGATGGCAAGACCGATGAGAGGTACCAGCCATTGCAGGCCGAAGTGTGCGAACACCACCTCGATGGCCTGCATCACCCCGGCCGTGAGACTGATCTGGTCCGAGGGCACGACCCACGAGATCGCCAGGGGCGGCAGGATCAGGATCACCAGGACGAGGGCCACCGCCACGAACATCGCGCGCGGGAACTGTTTCGCCGGCTCCTTCAGCTCGTTGACGTGCACGGCATTCATCTCCATGCCCGAGTACGCGCCGAAGTTGCTGACGATCAGCACGACACTGGCGATACCGGTCCACGCCGGGAGCAGATGGCCACCGGTCATCGGCGCCGCCGAGGGGTTGCCCTGGAGCAGGTAGATGATGCCGAGCAGGACCAGCAGGGCGCCCGGGATGAGCGTGCCGATCAGGACACCGCTCGACGCGAGTTTGGCGATCACGCCGATCCCGCCACGCAGGGCCAGCAGCACGCCCGACCAGTAGACGACGATGATCACGACAGCCGTGAACACCCCGTTCGACGCGAGGTCCGGATCGATCACGTAGGCCAGCGTGCTCGCGACGAAGGACAGCAACGTCGGATAGTAGAAGATCGTCATCGCGAACTGATGCCAGGCCGCGGCGAAGCCCATGTTGGGCGAGATCCCCTCGGTGACCCAGCGATAGACGCCACCGGACCACCCGGACGCCAGCTCCGCCGACACCAGTGACGTCGGGATCAGGAACAGGATGGCGGGCAGCACGTAGAGGAACACACAGGCCAGCCCATACACCGCCATGGTCGGCGCCGGCCGCAGACTCGCGACCGACGACACCGTCATCAGCGCGAGGGCAGTCCAGGTGATGTAGGTGACCGGCCGCGGGGTGGCAATCGTCCCGGCTCGCCCCTTGGTCGCAGAATCGTCTTCTGCGGAATGCTCGCCCATCCAGCACACTCCTACACCGAGAACCGCCGCCGGCGACGATTCGTTGAGAGAGCTCAGCATTCCGACAGTCGCACCTGCACCGTCTCCGCACCTCACCCGCCGCGGGTGAATTGTCCAGGCACCGCTCCCGAGTCCCGTGCGTGCCTCTTCGAAGAATGGCATGGTCGGTCACTGTCGTTGTGTTGCATATGATTTGGCCACGATCTGCATGCCTCACGACGCCGGCGACGAGAATCCACCCGCACCTCACCCCTCACGGATGATGCCCCGACGACGGCCGGTGGAGGACCATCGGCAGGGGGAAGCGGACCCCGGACCATGCGGCAGGTGGACGTGAGCGCAGAGGAATACGAGTTCGTCGTCGACGGGACGTTGTCAGACCGCGCGATTGCATGTTTTCCGGAGCTGACCGCCGACATCGATCACCGACACACCACCACCCGACTCACCGGCGCGCTCACCGACACCGCGGCCGTCCGGGGAGTGATGGCCAGAATCGACACCCTGGGACTGGTTCTGCTGGAGTTTCGCGTTCGCTGATCCCCCGGCCCGCGCGGGTCAGATCAGCCCGGTCGAGCGGGCCACACTCACCGCGTCGCGTCGTGACCCGACACCCAGCTTCCGGTACACACCCCGCATGTGTGTCTTCACCGTGTTCACCGACACGGACAGGAGCTCGGCGATCTCGCCGGCCGTCTTGGCCGACGGGAGCATGCTCAGCACCCGCATCTCGGAAGGGGTGAGGCGGGCATGGTCGACCCGGTCAGAGGTGGTCGCCAGCAACAGCACCCGGTCCGCGAGACCGTCGAGATGCCCGAAGGTCCCGATGTCACGCGCCAGAGCGTCCGTCACCGCAGCGCCCGCCTCGAGGAGCGGAGCCACCACACCGGTCCGATCCGCGACGCCGAGAGCCGCACTCAGGGCCAGGTGAACGGCGCGGGTCTCGCCCAATTCGCACGCCACCGCCGCCTCGAGCGACCACGCCGACGACGCGGTGTGGGGATGCAGACGTTCCGCATCACACAGGACCGGGGCCAGCGTGCGGTGCGCCGACTCCCAGCGACCATGAAAGACCTGGACCGCGGCAGACGCGACCGCAGCCTCGGGGCGAGGTCCGTGGGAACGATCCGCGATCGCGATCAGCTCGGTGACCCAGTCCGGCCGACCCACCGCCAGGCACATGTGGGTCACGCTCATCAGCAGCACGCAGGCCGGCACCGGGGCCGGGTCGTCGGCCGCCATGACCGCGAGGATTCGGCGTGCGCGGTCCGCCGACACATAACGCTCGGCAGTGCGATCGAAGGTGGCGATGAGTTCGCTCAGCTCCGTCAGGGCATCGACCACCACCACCACCACCGCGTCGGGTTCGTGCGGCTGCCCGATGAACGACAGATCAGCGGCGCCTGCGACATCGTCACGGTCGCCGAGAAGGTAGTCGGCCATCGCCACCGTCGCCGCACACCGGGCGATGTCGTGTACGCCGATGGCGCGAGTACGTGCCAGTGACATCGCGCTGACAGCAAGGGATCTCATCGACAGCGCGTCGCCCCGACACCAGGCGAGGCGCGCCAATTCGGTACCGACCCGGACGCGCAGCGGCGGCCGCGCGGCACCTTCGGCCAGAGCGAGCGCTCGCCGAAGGCGCCGCTCGGCGGAATCATGCTCTCCCACTGCACGACATCCGATGCCGGCCGCGATCAGTCCGACGATGACGAGATCGTCCGGGGCACCAGACGGCGGGTCGTCGAGAGCGGGGATGAGTCCCACCACATCGCGGCCCCGGATGCGGGCGGACACCCGCACCAGCAGTGCCCGGTACAGATGCGTAATCGCATCGTCCCCCGGGTGGGGATCATCGAGCGCCGGCGCAAGTGCCACGGCATGGTCGAGATGGGTGCTCGCACTATCGGGATCACCGGTGTCACAAGCGATCAGCGCGTGCAGCAGCGGTGACAAAGGGCTGCCCGCGAGCACGGTGTGGGCGGAGTCCAGCAGCGCGAGAAGATGATTCAGGTCGCCATCGATCGCCATCGGCAGTCCGCACTCGAGGAGGGTCGTCTCGAGCACACCGCCATCGGCGAGATCGAGCGCGAGCCGGAGTGCGCCGTGGTTTCGCCGGTTCCGCACGGACCAGGCGATCGCAGCCGTGATGATCTGCTTCCGTGCCGCAGGCTCTCGGGTCCGCAATTCCCCTCGCAGATACGCGCGGACGATACCCGGGTAGGTGTACGACCTGATACCGGAGGTGAGTTCGCCCGCGACGACGGGGAAGTTGTGGTCGACCAGGCCGCGGAGCGCACGAGCCGCGTCGACCGAGCAGATCGCGTCGGCGAGCTCCAGCTCGAACTCCGGCAGGACCGCGGTCGCGGAGACGAAGTCGAACAGATCTGCCGGCAGCGCGGTGATCAGATCGCCCACCAGGTAGTCCGACACCGGCCGTGGGGAGCGCTCGAGTTGATCCAGCGCGCCGGCGACGTCCGATCTCCCGGCGAGATGATTCGCCGCGACCCTGACCAGGGCCGCCCATCCGCCGGTCAGGAACAGGAGCCGCTCGGCCGCGCCGTCGGTCAGCTCGGTGTGCTGACGGAGCATCACATCGCGTATCTCGGCCACCGTCAACGACAGAACATCTTCGCCCATCCGCGTGAAACGCGCTTCGCGGGCGTACCGATGCCACGAAAGCGGGGGATCGTGTCGCGCGATCAGCACGACCGCGACATGGGCCGGCAACACGGCGAGGAAGGTGTCGAGGCTGTGCACTCCGACGGGATCGGTCAATCGGTCGACGTCGTCGACGATCAGGACGACCGGCCGATCCGACCGCGCCAGCCGCTGCTCGAGTCGTCGCGCCGTATCGGCGAAGTCCGTCGACGGTCCCGCGGACGACAATTGTCCCGCGATCTGTGCAGGCCGGGTATCCGTCGCCTCGAGTCGCTCGTGGCACCGTCGCCAGATACGTTCCATTGATTCGGCGGGCGAGACGGCGATCTCGATGGTCAGCACATCCCGAAGTGTGCGGACCCAGGCACCTACCGCCGAGGTCTTGCCGGTATTCGCCGGGGCGCTGACGAGGATGATCGGCCCGCGTCGGGAATCAGTGGCCCGCTCGGAGGTCGGCGCGATCGCCTGATCGAGGAGTCCCGCGATCCGTGGGCGCTCCGTGACGAACGGACCTGCCTCGGCCCCGTGCACGTCGATCGGCACGTCCGCGGCACTGGCCGACATACGCTCCACCACACACCCTTCTGCGTACCCCCACCCATCATCTTGCCCGAGTCGATCGGACGTCTCGTGGATTTGGTGGGCCGTTCGCCCGGCGTGTGCCGTCAGGTCGTACCACGTTCACCCTCCGGGGCTCAGCGCAGCTCGTTCGACGGCACATCGCCACGCTCGATCGCGGCGACGAGCGACGCGTGATCTGTGTCGTTGAGCTCCGCGTACGCCGCCGCGAAATCGGAGATGGCGGAGGCGAATCCCTTGCCACTCCGGAGAAAGTCGACGATCGCCAGTCGGTCCACCGTACGCGCGTGTGCCTGCGCCAGGACACGGCCGCACAGCCGCGCATAGAGATTCATCTCGTCGGGCGTCAATGCCTCGATGACCACCGATCCCTTGCCATCGCGCAGCTGACGCACATAGAGATCGCGTCTCTCGTCGTTCTCGTCCAATCCCGAAGTCCACCCGAGGAACAGATCGCTCGCCGCCTGCAACAGTCGCTGTCCCTCGACCACTCGTTGACCCTGGTTCGGATAGGGCTGCACCGGAACATGATCCATGATCACCGACCGCTGCGCCTCTTTGAGTTGCAGGAAGAGCGGATCGCCCTGCGGTCCACGCATCAGCACGATCCAGGAACGGGTGCCCACACTCCCGACGCCGACCACCTTGCGCGCGCTGTCGACAACGGTGAACTGATCGAACAGTGCTCGGACGTAGTCCGGCAGCATCGACCGATATCCATCGATGCGCACCGCGATCCGTTCGGCGACGACGTCGGCATGGTGATCCGGGAAGAGTTCGTCGATGGGTACCAGGAGTGGTGGGTCGCTCCGGATCCGGAGGTTGCCGTCGTCGTCGGTGACGCACAGCTTGCCCACCGCCTGCAGGCTGTTGCGGTGGCGGGCCTTTCGGAGGCCTTTGACGGTGCGGGCCGCCGTGGACGTGTCAAGCGTCGAACCCACCGTCGCCAGCATCTCGTCGGCGTCGATCCGCGCATACCAGCAGTCCATGGTCGACTGGTCGGCACTGGCCACGATCCATCTCCGGTACGACTTGGCCACCTCGCGGGCGATCGCCCGGCTGGTCTTCGCGTCGAACCCGTTGTAGCGTGCCGCGACCACGAAGCTGGCCGCCAGCCGTTTCACATCCCATTCGAAGGGGCCCGGGCTGGTCTCGTCGAAGTCGTTGAGATCGAAGATCATCCGGCGCTCGGGCGTGTAGAACAGACCGAAGTTGCTCAGGTGGGCATCTCCGCACAGCTGAGCATTGACCCCCGAATCGGGTGTTGCGGCGAGATCGGCGGTCATTACGGCAGCGGCGCCGCGATAGAAGGTGAACGGGGTCGCCGCCATCCGGGCGTTGCGCACCGGGACCAGCTCTTCGACCCGCGAGGTCGCCTGCGTGGTCAGGATCCCTACCGGGTCGGCCCGGCCGGCAGGGTCCGGGCAGGTCGCCAACTCGGGAATCGTCGCGGACATCTGCGCCTCCTCGTCCCCCGAACGAGAATTCTCCCACTCGATGCGCCCGAGTGGCGCGGATTCAGCCGGTCGCAGCTCCGGAGCCCAGGCGCGATCGATTCAGGCGCAGTCTCGCCGTCGGAGGTTCAGCACCACCAGTTCGTCGTGGATGCGTTCGGAGTCGGGGCCGAATCCGAACGGCACCCGATTCAGGTGTGAGGTCTGTCGGTCGGCTCGGTACACGAGGACGATGGCGGGCGCGACGATGACGACGAGCAGGGTGATCATCAGGAATGCGTTCATGACAGAAAGTATTTCTCCGTCAAGATCCCGCCAACAGTGGCTTGAATGACATCGTTCACAAATTTGCTGCCATAATGGTGAGATGTTGAGCAAGGTCGCGGTACTTCTCTATCGACGGGTCTCCTTGTTCGAATTCGGCGTGGTCAACGAAGTGTTCGGGCTCGACCGCACCGACGACGGCGTGCCGCCGTTCGAGTTCGTGGTGGGATCACCGGAGCCCGGCGTCCCGCTGAGCATCGGGAACGGTGCATACGTGATACCGCCCGCAACGCTCGAGGACTGTCTCGATGCAGATCTCGTCGCCATCCCCGGAGGCAGCACCGACCCCGACTTCCCGCCCGAGATCCTCGACACGCTACGTGGCGTGGTCGACAACGGCGGCCGCGTGCTGACGGTGTGTTCGGGCGCGTTCGCGGCAGGCGCCGCAGGTCTGCTCGACGGCAGGCGCTGCACCACCCACTGGCGGTTCGGCTCCCAGCTCGCGGAGACATTCCCGAAGGCGATCGTCGACACCGACGTCTTGTTCGTCGACGACGGGCCCATCACCACGAGCGCCGGCACCGCCGCCGGCATCGACGCGTCACTGCATCTCGTACGGGAAGAGTTCGGCCCCGAGGTGGCCAACCGGATCGCACGCCGCATGGTGGTACCGCCACATCGCGACGGCGGCCAACGGCAGTTCGTCGAGTCGCCCATGCCGGAATGCGAATCGGACGGCTTCGCCGCCATGCTGGAGTGGATGATCGAGCACATCGACCACGAGATCTCCGTCGACGAACTGGCGCGCCGGATGCACATGTCGACGCGCACCTTCGCCCGGCGATTCGTCGACGAGGTGGGCATCTCACCTCACAAATGGCTGACCGAGCAGCGGGTACTCCACGCGCGGCGCCTGTTGGAGTCGACCGATCTGGCCGTCGACGAGGTGGCCGGCTCGGTCGGTTTCGCCTCCGGCACCCTGCTCCGTCACCATTTCAACGCCACGGTCGGGGTGACCCCGACGATCTATCGGAAGCGCTTCGCGCGCTGAAGAGCGATTACTCCGTCTCGGCGGAACCCGCGTACGAATCGGCAAACGACACCCGCGGTGTCGTCGCGGTGTGGAAGACGGCCAAGGCGGCGAAGGCCACGGCCCCGATCCCGAAGCCGACCGCGACGATGATGGCGACGATGTGCACGACCGAGTACAGGAGGCCGTCACCGGGCCCGGTTGCCAGCGCCGCGGTGACTGCCAACACGGCACCCAGGAGCGCCCAGGCGGCACTCCGGATACGCGGCGCGACCACCGACGCATAGAACAGGCGCTGGTAGATGGCCAGCTCGAACTCATCGACGGCGGCGACGCGTACGTCGTCGCCGCCCGCGAGGTCACGCATTTCGCGGGCCAATGCAACGTCTCGCTGCAGAGTGGTCGTCTCTCGTTCTCGATAGCGGACGAACGCGATCACGCTCACCGCTGCCGCGAGTAGTCCCAACCCCACAACTGCTCCCCAACTGTCCACGCTGACACGCTACATGCGACCGAATCGGCGGAGTGCGCCCGGTCACACCGGACTTTTGGTCCGAACACGACGAAACGCGCGCCGTCCGTTCGGTCGCGCACGGGGATTCCGTGCACGCCCGGACGAACGACGCGCGTCCGCGACCGAGGCTGACGGTCGCGACGACCGGGGCTGACGGTCGCCACTGCGCGGGTGGGGTCAGGCGGCCTGCGCCTGCCACATCCAGTGCAGCTGCTCCAGCTTGGAGGCGAATCCGATCAGCAGGTCCTGGGTCACCGGGTCGGCCTTCTCCGTCGCGTCGATCCGCTCGCGCAACCCGGCGATGACCGACTTGAGATTGTCGACAACGGCGGCCACCACATCGGCATCCTGGGTCCAGCCCTCGCCGAAGCCCTTGGTGTGCGCGGTCTTCGCCACCGTCTCCGCACGTCCGTCGGGGCTGACCCCGATGGCGGTCGCACGCTCGGCCGCCGCGTCGGTGAACTCACGGCACACCGCGACGAGCTCGTCGAGTCCGAGATGGACCGACCGGAACTGACGTCCGACGACGTTCCAGTGAGCCTGCTTGGCGATCAGCGAGAGATCGATCAGGTCGACGACGGTGTCTTGCAGGGCCCGGCCGGTGACCGACTGCTGCTCCTCGGTCAATGTGCTGGTGATGGGGGTCTTGGTGGTCATGTCACCACTCCTTTCGCGGCACGGCGCTCGCCGTGCTCATCTGACGTCCGAGGTCACACCGTGACGGTGACGGTCTGAGCGATGTTCCCTCGCGTGGCCTTGGAATACGGGCAGAAGGCGTGGGCGCCGTCGGCCAGCTTCTGGGCGGTGGCCTCGTCGACTCCCGGGATGTGGGCCTCGATGGTCGCGGTGAGCCCGAATCCGCCGTCCGCCGGATCCTTGCCGATGCCGATGGTTACGGAGACCGTCGAGTCGTCCGGAACCGGCGATCCGGCCTGCTTCGACGTGGCCCGCAGCGCGCCCAGGAAGCATGCCGCGTAGCCGGCGGAGAACAATTCCTCCGGGTTGCTGCCGTCACCGCTGCCGCCCATCTCCTTCGGCGGCCGCAGCTCGAGGTCGATCTGACCGGTCGCCGAGACGACCTCTCCGTCGCGGCCTCCGCCGGACGCCTTGGACGAAATCGTGTATACCGGGTCGATTGCCATCGTGTTCTCCTCCTGTGGGTCGATACTTTTTCGGTGAACTGTCTTCTACTTCAGCAGTTCTCGGCTTTTGTTCATTTCGGGTTGATCTGTGAGCTTCGTCGCGTAGATCGCCCTTGTCGATCAAAGTCCCTGTCGGACAATCTCTTCGACCTTCTTGCGGAGATCGTTTCGGATGAACGGCATCGGTTGGGCTGCGATGCGATCGATGAATTCGGTTGTGGTCGAGGTGTCACGAAACCGGTCGGGCGGCCGCGCTCTGGCAATCGGGGCACATTCCCCAGAAGATGACCTCCGCCTCGTCGATACGGTATCCGTGGTCGCGATCCGGGGCCAGGCACGGCGCGTCACCCACCACGCAATCGATGTCGGTGATCTCTCCGCACGTGCGGCAGATCAGGTGGTGATGGTTGTCCGAGGTCCGGGTCTCATACCGCACCGGCGACCCCGCAGGCTCGATCCGCCGCAGCAGGCCGCGATCCGTGCACGCGCGCAGCACGTCGTAGACGGTCTGCGTGGACACCGCGCCGAGATTCTCGCGAACGCCCGCGGTCACGAAGTCCGCCGTCGAATGCGGATGCTCATGCAGGATCTCCAGCACCGCGAGTCGGGGCGCAGTGACGCGCAGACCGGCCTCTCGGAGCTGTCGATGGAGCATGTGGCGATCGGACATGACTCAACCGTACGCCCCTTTCTGGAGTTGTTCCAGAAATTGGATGAACTCCAGAAAATGAGGGAAACCTAACCTCGGCCACGCTCAGGTCAGCACAGTCGAGTCGCATCCTCTGCCGTCGTGCCCTAATCTGTGGTGGACGAGATCGTGTGTAGCAGCGGGCCGGAGTTCCCACTGTTCGCGTCCGCGATGTCCCTCTCTCAGGCTTCGCGTCGAAAAGCGCACGCGAGCTCACGCACACGAGAGAGAACACCCATGTCCGACATCACCACACTGTCCGACGACCACCGGCCCGAGGCCGCCGCGCCTCGACCGGGCGAGCCCTACGGGATGACCGAACTCAATCGCGAAGCATCGATGGGCGGCCTCGGCACCGAGACCACCGACCGCGAGGTACGACGGATCAGCCTCGCCGACTTCGATGCCCGACGCGACCAGATCACCGACGAACTGTGGTCCGCAGCAACAGATATCGGGTTCTTCCAGGTCGTCGACCACGGCATCGATCTCGACGATGTGGCGCACGCGTTCGACATGTCGGCCAAGTTCTTCGCGCTACCCGGCGACGTCAAGGCGCAGTACCCGCTGAAGAAGGGCCAGAACGCCGGGTGGGAGCACACCTCCCAGGTCCGCCCCTCGGTCGGCACGCCCGACCAGAAGGAGTCCTACCAGCTCACCCTGCCCCGGATGGACGGGCTCTGGCCGTCCGGCGCCGAACTCGCGGGATTCCGGACGACGATCCTGGAGTTCGAGCGCAAATGCTGGCGTCTCGCGATGGATCTGCTGGGGTGTTTCGCAACCAGGCTCGGATTCGACAGTGAATTCTTCACCCGCGCACATGATCCCGGTGTCGACACCTACCAGAGCACTCTTCGCTTGTTGCATTATTACGCCTTCCCCGAGGAGTTGCTCGGCGCGGACAACGCGTGGCGCGCGGGTGCGCACACTGACTTCGATGCGCTCACCCTGCTGTTCCAGCGGACAGGCCAGGGTGGCCTGCAGGTGCTGCCCGGCGCCGAGGCGAACGGCCAGGCCTGGACGTCGGTGGAACCGTCCGACGAGGCGATCACCTGCAACATCGGCGACATGCTGATGCGCTGGTCGGATGACCGCCTCCCGTCGAACTTCCACCGGGTGCGCGCACCGCGCCGAGACGAGGACACCGGTCCGCGCTACTCGATCGCGTTCTTCGCGCAGGCGAACACCGACGCGGTCATCGAGAGCGCGGCAGGAAAGTACCCGCCCATCACCGGGGGCGACTACATCGCCCAACGCATCGCGGCCAACTTCGCGAAGTAGGACCGACGTCATGACACCATCCGACGCCCCCGCCTCCCACTCCCCCTCCTTCAGCGACGTCACCGTGTTCTCGGGCGGCGCGTGGCACACACACCAGGATGTCCACATCGCCGGCGGCGTGGTCGCCTCGATCACCGACACACCGGCGCCGGCGGACAGCGGAAACGGCTTCCTGATCCCGGGATTCGTCAACACACACACGCATCTGCAGCAGTCGCTGATGCGCGGGATCGCCGAATGCACCCCCCTCCTCGAGTGGCTGCTGGCGGTGGGTGAGGAATCGGTCGCGATCACGCCCGAGCGCGCCTACCTCGCCGCGGTGTCGGCCTGCCTCGAATCGCTGCGGTCGGGCACCACCACCGTCGTCGAACACATGTGGCCCCACCCGTCCGACGAGGTGCACGGCGCAGTGATCCAGGCGTTGCGCGACACCGGGATTCGCGCCGTACTGGGCCGTGGTGTGGCTGATCGTGCCGACGCGTCCCGGAAGTGGGGCTTCGAGCCGCGCCTGATGCAACCGCTCGGCGATGTCCTCGAACACGTCGATCACCTTCGTGCACAGGTTAAGGACGCGCCGATCACACTCGCGCTCGCCGTGCCCAACCCGCGGTCGGTGACCGAGACCGGGATGATCACGCTGCGCGAGTTCGCACAGGCGCGGGATCTGCCGGTGTCGATCCACCTGCTGGAGACACCGACGGACGACCGGATGTGCCTCGAGCACGCCGGGGTGGGTGCGGTCGAGTACCTGGACAGCAATGGATTCCTGTGGGATCGGGTGCTCGCCGTCCACTGTGTCGAGCTCGACGACATCGGGCAGGGCATCCTCGCCGACCGTGGTGTCGCCGTCTCGCACAACCCGCTGTCGAACATGCGGCTGGGCAGTGGCATCGCACCCATCCCCGCAATGCTCGACCGTGGGCTCGCCGTGGGACTCGGTGTCGACGGCGCCGCCAGCAACGACACCCAGGACATGCTCGAGACCTTCCGGATCGCGTCCTATGTCCAACGTGCGGTACACAAGCGCGCCGACCTGCTGGGCTTCGGCGAGATGCTCGACATCGCCTGCGGAGGCGCCAATGTCGCGCTGGGGCTGCCCGCGGTGGTCGGCGGCGTGAGCGTCGGGAGGCCGGCGGATCTGACCTTGATCCGGTTCGACCGCGACTACGCGACCCTGCCCGTCCGGGACCCGGGGGCATCGCTGCTCACCACGGGCTCACGATCGATCGTCGACACCGTGATGGTCGACGGGCAGATCGTCGTCGAGGACGGGCGCAGCACCCGGGTCGACGAGGCGGAGTTCACCAAGGAGTTGCTCGCGCTCCGGTGATCGGGTGGTGGTCTCGATACGTCGCTCGCGAGCTCGCTCCTACTCGACCAGCAGGAGCGGGTTCGCTGATCGGGCAGCCCGAGCAACGATCACCGCGCTCGCATCATCTTCGTCGGACGCATCCGGGTGGATTCGGGGAGCCATTGATTGACGCTGCGGCGCACGGTGAAGATCGCCGCGACGACCAGCAGGGCGAACTGGATCCACGAGATCACCACCATCGCCGACCACACCTCGGGGTACTGGAACAACAGGTCGATCCCGATCGGGATGCACAGCAGGTTGACCACCACGGCCGCGAGGAAGAAGTTCCGGCAGTTGCGGCTGCGGTGATGCACCGCGGCGACGAGCAGCGCGTATTCGACCGCGAGGAACACGACGATCATGATCAGCATGAACGGCGGGAAGAAGCCGGCCAGCGAGTCGACCTGACCTTGCGGACTCGCATTGCGCGGGTCGTCGATCACACCGTCGAGCAGTCGTTGCCGCAGCGCGTCGCTGATCAGTCCCAGATTGACGAAGCCGTACACGACGCTGACCAGCCCCGCGACCGCCGCGCCCCAGAACGCCACGCGGGCGTGCAGCGACAACGCCACCGGCGCGGGTCCCGGGTCGTCGGCACGGGGCGGGTACAGATTCGCCTGGTCGCGGTCCCGCGAACTCCGCTCGATCTCCGCCAGGTCCTCCGCGTCGAGCTCGGCCTGGGACGGGATGCGATCAGGGTCGTCGGGTTGGGTCATGGGCCGATTGTCCCATGCAGCGCGACGCGCTCCGGCCGGGTCATCGAGCGATCTTCAGCATCCGGCCGAGGGTCGCCTGCCACATGGTCCCGTCGCGGGCGATGGTTCCGGTCAGTTCCAGCGGCTCGTCGATGGGCGCGTCACCGACCTTCAGGGTCCGGACACGACGTCCGGTCGCGAAGTCGGTGGCCACGTAGTCGACGGGTCCGAGCTGCTGAACGGCGCCCGGCACGTACGGCCCGTACCCGAGCGCGTGGATGAGGCCGTCGGCGCGCGACAGGTGGGGCAGCGTCGCGATCCGGTCGTTGTTCTCCCAGATCCGGCGGCAGCCCTGCGCGGACACGTCGACGCGGGTCGATCCCCCGACGAACGGCGCGTTGGCCGGCACGCTCGGTCCGGTGACCGCCATGGGCGGGTATTGGTAGCCGTAGGTGCTCGGGATGACCAGCGAATCACCCCAGGCCATCGGCGAGTTCTCGGTGCCCTGGCCGGAACGGTCGAACGCCGGCATCCGGCAGACGGTCGAGCCGGTATCACTGTCGTAGACGATCAGCTGTGGGCGCCGGGCGTTGTCGACGATCGCGACCCAGCCGTCGCCGCCCGGCCCGAAGTAGGTCGGCGTGGTGCCGGATCCCCAGGTCAGCTGGCCGGGCATGCGGGCGGTCCCCCGGTCGTACGCGCGGCGCCACACCACTCGCGGGACACCGTTCGCGTTCGCCCGCATCTCGTAGAGCGCATGGGTCGTGAGGACGGAGGCACCGTCGGCGCGGATGGAGAGCCCGTTACCGAGTTCTTCCCCGCGCGGCAGATGCATCGACCGGACGTTGCGTGCCTTGTCCACGGTCCCGACGACACCGTGGGTCGTCGCGAACCAGACCCGCCCCGAGAAATCGGGAGCCAGGCCGGTGATCGCGTCCCCCGCCGGGATGTGCTTCGCCACGTCGATCCGGTCAGCGACGTAGACCTGCCACCCGCGTGCCGTCTTCCGGTGCGCGACACGGAGGATGGCGCCGGACCCGTCGGCCACGACCACCCGGTCACGGTCGTCGAGATAGCCGTAGACGCCTCCCAGCAGACCGCCCTTGGCCAGCTGCAGACGCGCGCGCGGAGCCGCGGTCGCCGGATCGAACAGGGTGACTGTGGGCACCGCGACGGTGGGTGGTCCGGCGCCGGGAGCGGAGCGAGCGGGCCGATTCGTAGCCACCGTCCCGACGAACTGGGTGCAGAGTGACACCGGCAGGCCGTCGTGCCCGATGAACGTTGCCGCGCAGGCACCCCCGGGCACCGACGATGCGGCGAGCCGCGCCCCCCGGCCCGGACCGGGGAAGGGCGTCGAGTCGGTGGACCACAGATCTCCGTGCATCAGCGAGGTGCCGGTCGGGCCGACGCCCGTGGACGGCGATGGCGCAGCCGGCGCGGCATCCGCCGCCGAGCCGAGCAGACCCCATGTCAGCAGGGCCGCGACAAGAACCGCCGACCACCGAAACCGACCACCGCGCAACGCTCCACACCCCGACGACACCGCGACAGCAAACCACATTTCGGCGGACGTCGGAAGCTTCTCGGTCAGCTCACTTCGGTGGTGCCGTCCACTCCCGTCATCGATCGAAGTTGGCCAGCAGGAAGTTCGTCGCCGGCAGGAGTGTGGTCAGCATCGGCAGCGCGTGGTTGACGACGAGGCCCGGGAAGATCGGCGGGATGCCGTTGGTCACCATCCGCACATCGGCTCCCTGGGCACGCCAGTCACGCTCGAGCGCGACGACCTGACCGTAAGGGATCACGTCGTCGTTGATGCCGCCCTCGAGGAGCACGGGCGCATTGGGCTTCAGGGTGCCGATCCGCTGTTCGGCCACCACCTTCTTCGCCTCCGGAATCCTGTCGATCACCTGCGACAGCGGCTGGCCGGTCCTGGTCCACTGGTTGGTCCGCTGAAAGCCGAAGGCCAGGCCGGTGTCACCGATGCACTGGGTGGCCACCTGCGACAGCACCCGCTTGCCGGCCGGAGTGGTCTCCCGGTCCAGGATCGGCCCCAGCTCCGGGTACCGCGCGGTCAGACCGTTGATCGCATAACCGATCCCGCCGACGATGAACGTCCCGTCGATGCGGTCGATCACCTTGGCGAGGTCGGCGGGCGGGGCACCTGCGTAGGTAGCCTTCACGTTCAGATCGGGTGCGTACGTCGCGGCCATCTCCGCCGCCGACGCGGCCGCGCCACCGCCCTGGGAGTAGCCGGAGAAACCGACCGGAGCGTCGGCGCCTGCCTTCGACAGCCGCAGTGCGGCACGCGCGCCGTCGAGCATGGCGGCGCCCGACTCACGACGGTTGACGTAGGTGTGGATGCCGGGTGTACCCATCCCGATGTAGTCGGTGATGAACACCCGCACACCGTTGATGAGCAACAGGTTGAGTTCGGGCGCCGTGTAGTTCACCGCGATACTCGGCTTCGCCGGGTCGATGGCGAGCGGGAAGTTCATGAGTTTCGAGCCCGCGCACTGGTCGCCCTGGCCCACCGTCCCCGGTCCGAGCACAATCGTCGGTCGTTCGCCCTTGCCGCGCCACGCCGCGGTCGGTTCGACCAGGGTTCCGGTGACCGGCGCCGGCTTCCCGTCCTGGTAGCTCGACGTGTACATGACTCGAGTGGCGGTCCCGGGCCACTGGTTCTTCACGCCGGGGATCTGCAGGAGCAGCGGACTGGGCTGACTGCGGATGACCGAGCCCGGTTGGGACGCGAACGTCGACGGCGGCGTATAGAAATCACCGGCCGCCGATGCCGCCGGCGATGCCATCGTGATACCTGCGGCCGCCACCAGACCGGTGGTGACCAAGGCCGCCAAGCGTTGCGTCGACCTCGATCTACGTGCCGATCGACCGAACAGTTTCCCCCACGTTCTCCTCATGGAGAGGTAAGCTACCGCACAGTAACTTGGTCAGGTGACCCGGGTCATCGTAGGTGGTGGAATTCGGACATCGCAGGTCAACGGGCCGGCATCACGCCGTTCAGGAATGTCATCGTGTCGTCGAGGCCGCCTTTGTCACGCACGTCCTCGTGACCGGAGTTCACCACGTGGAACTTGGCGGGGATATCCCGAGGTGTGTCAGCTCGTCAGGTCGTCGAGCCCGTCCACCGCCGCCGCGATCAATTCGTGCACATTATTTGCGACGTCGACGGTCGATCCCGCCTCGTCTTCGCGCAGCGGTTCGAGGGTCTCGAACTGAGACGTCAGCAGGGTCGAGGGCATGAAGTGTCCCGACCGTCCGGCCTGACGGCGTGCGATGAGCTCGGGAGACCCCGCGAGATGCAGAAACCACGTCGACGGCTCGTGTGCGCGCAAGCGGTCCCGATAACCCCTGCGCAGCGCCGAACAGCTCATCACGCCACCATCGGAATGCCGCGCCAGCCACGCCCCGACCTCATCGAGCCAGGGCCACCGGTCCGCGTCGCCGAGCGGATGCCCGGCGGCCATCTTGGCGATGTTCGACGGGGGATGCAGATCGTCGGCATCGGCGAACGCCACGCCCAGCCGCACGGCGAGCGCCGCACCGATCGTGGACTTGCCGGAACCGGAAACACCCATCACGACCACGGGTGGCGTGATGGGTGTCCGCACGGTCGAGTGGATCTCAGACCAGCAGTTCGGCGATCTGGATCGTGTTGAGCGCAGCGCCCTTTCGAAGGTTGTCCCCCGACACGAAGAGCGCCAGCCCACGGCCCTCGGGTGCACCCTCGTCCTGACGGATCCGACCCACCAGCGACACGTCCTTGCCCGCGGCGTCGAGCGGTGTCGGCACGTCGACCACCTCGACCCCGGCCGCACCGCCCAGGATCTTTCTGGCCTGTTCCGGTGAGAGCGGATTCGCGAACTCGGCGTTGATGGACAGCGAGTGGCCGGTGAACACCGGCACGCGCACGCAGGTGCCGCTCACCAGCAGACCCGGGATGTCGAGGATCTTGCGCGACTCGTTGCGCAGCTTCTGATCCTCGTCGGTCTCGCCCGACCCGTCGTCCACCAGCGAACCGGCCAGGGCAACCACGTTGTAGGCGATCGGCGCGACATACTTGACGGGCTCGGGGAACGACACCGCGCCGCCGTCGAGCACCAGCTTCTCGGCATCGTCTGCGCCGGCGCGGATCTGCCCCGCGAGTTCCTCGACGCCGGCCAGGCCACTACCCGACACCGCTTGATACGACGACACGACCAGGCGCTGCAGGCCCGCGGCATCATGGAGCGGCTTGAGCACCGGCATCGCGGCCATCGTGGTGCAGTTCGGGTTCGCGATGATGCCCTTCGGCGGGGTCTTCGCGAGTTCTCCGTTGACCTCCGCGACGATCAGCGGGACGTCGGGATCCCTGCGCCAGGCCGACGAGTTGTCGATGACGGTGACACCGGCGGCGGCGAACCGCGGCGCCTGCTCCTTCGACATCGTGCCGCCGGCGGAGAACAGCGCGATGTCGAGGCCGGTCGGGTCCGCGGTCGCGGCATCCTCGACGACGATCTCGCCGTCACCCCACGGCAGCTTCTTGCCTGCCGACCGCGACGACGCGAAGAAGCGCACCTCGTCGGCCGGGAACTTGCGCTCCGCCAACAGGGTTCGCATGACGCCGCCGACCTGACCGGTCGCGCCGACAACTCCGATGCTGATACCCATGCCTACCGCCCCGTTCCTGCGTAGACGACCGCTTCTTCTTCGCCGCCGAGGTCGAAGGCCTGATGCAGCGCGCGCACGGCATCGTCGAGTTCGGTGTCACGGCAGAGCACCGAGATGCGGATCTCCGAGGTCGAGATCAGTTCGATGTTGATGCCCGCGTCCGACAACGACTCGCAGAAGGTCGCGGTCACGCCGGGGTGGCTCTTCATGCCCGCACCGACGAGGGAGACCTTGCCGATGTGGTCGTCGAAGAGGAGCTCGGTGAAGCCGATCTCGTTCTGCAGCTTGGTCAGCTTCTCGACGGCGGTCGGGCCGAGCTCACGCGGCAGGGTGAAGGTGATGTCGGTCTTGCCGGTGTCCACCTTGGAGACGTTCTGCAACACCATGTCGATGTTGATGTCTGCCTCGGCGACGGCCCGGAACACCTTGGCGGCGTACCCCGGCTTGTCGTCGAGACCGACAACGGTGACCTTCGCCTCGCTGCGGTCGTGTGCAACTCCGGTGAGAATGGCTTCTTCCACTGGAATGTCCTCCATCGAGCCGGCCACCATCGTGCCGGGTTTTGTCGAGTACGACGAGCGCACGTGAACGGGAACGTTGTAACGCCGTGCGTATTCCACACAACGCAGCATCAAGACCTTCGCCCCGCACGCCGCCATCTCGAGCATCTCCTCGAAGGAGACGGTCTGCAGATGTCGCGCGTTCGGCACGATGCGCGGGTCGGCGGTGTAGATGCCGTCGACGTCGGTGTAGATCTCGCAGACATCGGCCTTCAACGCCGCGGCGAGCGCGACGGCGGTCGTGTCGGAGCCACCGCGGCCGAGCGTGGTGACGTCCTTGGTGTCCTGGGAGACACCCTGGAATCCGGCGACCAGGACGATCTTGCCGTCGTCGAGGGCGCTGCGGACTCGACCCGGCGTCACGTCGATGATCTTCGCGGCGCCGTGGGTGCCGGTGGTGATCACACCGGCCTGCGAGCCGGTGAACGACTGCGCCTGCGCACCGAGGGAGCTGATGGCCATGGCGACCAGCGCGTTGGAGATGCGCTCGCCGGACGTCAGCAGCATGTCCATCTCCCGCGCCGGCGGCGCGGGGCACACCTGGTTCGCGAGGTCGAGCAATTCGTCGGTGGTGTCGCCCATCGCGGACACCACCACGACCACGTCGTTGCCTTGTTTCTTGGTCTCGACGATGCGTTCGGCGACCCGACGGATGCGCTCGGCCGTCGCGACCGACGATCCGCCGTATTTCTGCACAACGAGTGCCACGTCGAACCACCTTCCGGGATTGTCGGATGCATCGGTTCGGATGCATCGCCCCTGCTCGGGATCGGTCTCCGATTGAGCATTCGGGGCCTTCCTTGCGGGCATCACCTTACCGGCGGCGCGGTAAGTGCCCGAATCGAGCGCCGTTCGCGCAGGCCAGACACGACGTCGGCGCGAGCGCCGGACGTGCAGAAAGTCCGGTGGACATCCGGACTCGGACGGTGTTGTGGTCGTCGGCGGCGCATCGCCCTAACATCGCTCAGGTGGCCACTGGAACCGACGTCGGCACGACCCCGGCTGGTCGTCGCGAGCCGGACGACCGTCGGTCGGGTCCGCGATCGGGTCGGCAGCGCACCGACGACCGTCCGTCGCGCCTGAGGCCTCGGCCTCAGGCGCCGGTGCGGACCTGGCTCCAGCCCATCCTGTTGTTCCTCGCCATCCGAGGTGTCGGCATCCTGGTCCTCGCGCGTTTCGCCCAGCTGAGGGACACCACGCTCGGCGATGCGCTGTGGCTCTGGGACGGCAAGTGGATGGTGGCGATCGCCGAGTACGGATACACCGATGTGCCGTTCACCCAGACCGACGCCCGTGGCCTGCACACCCCGGACACCGCATATGCCTTCTTCCCCGGTTATCCGATGCTCGTCGGCGCCGTGGCGAAGTTGCCACTGATCACGCCCTATGGAGCCGCGATCACGGTCAATCTGGTTCTGGGCTGCATCGCCGCAGTGGGGGCTGCCCGCCTCGGTGCCCTGTGCGCACGCGCGATGGCCGACAAGTCCCCGATCGGAGCGGCGAATCCCCGTCGCACGGGACTGTTCCTCGTCGCCCTCTTTGCCGCGACGCCGATGTCGGTGGTGCTGAACATGGCCTACACGGAAGCGCTGTTCTGCGCCCTGGCCGTCTGGGCGCTGATCGGCATCCTGGAGCGGAACTGGCTGCTCGCCGGCATCTGTGCCTGCCTCGCCGGTGCCAGCAGGCCCACGGCGATGGTGCTGATCGGAGTGGTGATGCTGGCGGCATTGCTGGCACGACACGACGGCTGGCGGGCGTGGACGGCGGTGGTGATCAGTCCGCTCGGATATCTCGGCTACCTCGCCGTCGTGTGGGCCCATACGGGATCGCCGACAGGCTGGTTCACGATCCAGACCGTCGGCTGGGGCACCGAGTTCGACTGGGGCCGAGCCACCTTCAATTTCGTGAACGACGCACTCGTGCACGCCGGAGAGGTCGCGCCGGTCGCCTCGGCGTTCATCATCCTCTCGACGATGGCGATGCTGGTGATCGCGGCATGGTCGAGGCTGCCGTGGCCGGTGCTGCTCTACGGTGCGCTGGTCATCGCGTCCATCGTGCTCTCGAGCGGGTTGATGATGAGCCGCGCCCGACTTCTCCTGCCGGCCTTTGTCCTGTTGGTTCCAGTCGCGATGGTTCTCGCCCGCTGGCGCCCCGCCGTCGGGATCGCGACGATGGTGCCGATCGTCATCGGCAGCGCATGGTTCGGAGCCCACATGCTCACGGTCTACCCACACGCGATGTAGCCCACCCCTGCTGATCGAGTAGCGCGAACGGAGTGAGCGCGTATCGAGATCTCGCGCTGCAGGTCTCGATAGGTCGCTCGTTCCTCGCGACTACTCGACCGGCGGGGGGCGGGGCGCAGGTGGCGGGTGGCGCGACCGGCGGGGGCGGGGCGCAGGCCGCGGGTGGAGCGAACTGCAGTGGGCAGCAGGCCGACCCGATCACCGACCCGGCGGCCGCAGACCGTCGAGGACCACGCCGATGAGCCTCCGGCGGGTCTCCTCGGTGTCCTCGGCCACGCACGTCATCGACAGACCGCCCATCAGACGGGTGATGTCCGCGGGCTCCACGTCGTCGCGAAAATCTCCACTGCGTCGACCGGACTCGAGGATGGCGGTCATCAGTTCTCGCGAGTTGGTGCGGGTCTCCTCGAAGACCGGCGCATCGTTGCCGACCGCGACCAGGATGGCCTCGCGCATCCCACGCTTCGTACCCGCCGTGGCCATATAGGCCGCGAACATACCCTCGAGCGCGACGACGGCGGACTCGCTGTCGAGCAGACGCCAGCCGTCGGCGACGATCTGCGCCGAGTAACTGCGGAACGTCGCCTCGAGCAGCGCGGTGCGATTCGGGAAGTGACGATAGAGCGTCCCGACCCCTACCCCGGCCTCGGCGGCGACCTTGTCCAATGCGACATCCGTGCCCTCGGTGGCGAACAGTTCCTGTGCCGCCGCGACCAGCTTGTCGTAGTTGCGAGCGGCGTCGGCGCGGGTGGGGCGCTTGGATGCCAGGGCCGGCGCCTTCGTCTCGTCATCAACGGCCTTCGCGACATCGACGGCCTTCGCGGCAGGACGGGATCGGGCGCCCACGACATCCACTCCTCTCGGTCGGTACAGCACCTGTTTCGACACCACTGGTTCCACAATGCTGTTGCCAAACGGAGGAATCCTCCGTATATTAATCGGAGGAAGCTTCCGTTTCACCGCTGAGTGTACTCCACAATCCCTACTCGAAAAGAGCTCATCAATGTCTCTTTCGCCCTCACTCGAACGCATCCGGATTCCGGGACAACCGTCACTCACCCACCGGCTGTGGTCACGGATCAACACCGACGCACTGGTTCTCCTGGCGGTGCTCGGATGCCAGCTGATGGTGGTCGTGGACGCCACGATCGTCAACGTCGCCCTACCCGATATCCAACGGTCCCTTGGCTTCTCGACCTCGAGCCTGTCCTGGGTACTCAACGCCTACACTCTCACCTTCGGCGGCCTGCTCCTGCTCGGCGCCCGACTCGGCGACATCCTGGGTCGTCGGGGCACCTTCCTCGGCGGACTCACCCTGTTCGTCTCGGCATCGATGTTCGGCGGTTTCGCCACCGATACCTCGATGCTGTTGGTGGCCCGGGCATTTCAGGGCGTCGGTGCCGCACTCGCTGCGCCGGCCGCGCTGGCCCTGCTGATGACCCGATTCCCCGAGGGAAACCAACGGACACGCGCATTGGCGCTGTTCACCGCGGTGTCGATCGGCGGATTCTCGCTGGGACTCGTGCTCGGCGGCGCTCTCGTCCAGTGGCTGGACTGGCGTTGGGTGTTCTTCGTCAACGTGCCCATCGGTGCGGTCGTGATGATCGCCGGCCTGCTGTCGCTGCCACGAACCGCGGCCCAGCCCGGCGCGTTCGACCTCCAGGGCGCCCTGTACTCGACGGCCGGCATCGGAGCCATCGTCTATGGTCTCGTCAACGCTGCCGAACACGGATGGTCGTCATCGGTGACGATCGCGGCGCTGATCGTCGGACTCGCCTTCCTGATCGGTTTCGTCTACACCGAAAGCCGTGCACCACAACCCATCACACCGCTGCGGCTGTTCGCGAGCGTGTCTCGCAGCTCTGCCCACCTGGGCCGGCTGGTGATGGTCGCCGGGTTCATGGGCATCATGTTCTTCCTGACCCAGTACCTGCAGGAGGTCCTGCACTACGGCCCGTTGGAGACCGGTGTCGCCTACCTCCCGATGACGGTGGCCACCTTCGCCGCCTCGCAGGTGACCGCACGCGTGCTGGTGGGGCGGTTCAGTACTCGCACCCTCCTCATCACCGCGTTCTCCGTGGCGGCGGCCGGCCTGTTCTGGCTGACCACTCTCGATGCCCAGACGCCGTATCTCGCCCTCCTGGGACCGTTCGTGCTGATCGGTGCCGGTGGCGGAATGGCCTTCCTGTCGCTGACCACCGCAGCGCTGCGGGGTGTGCACCCAGACGACGCCGGGGCGGCATCCGGGCTGGTCAACACTGCACAGCAACTGGGCGGCACCGTCGGTCTCGCCATCATGGTCGCCGTGTTCGGGGCCGCGACACGCGGCCTCTCACCCTCGACGACCACCTTCGCGCACGGCATGACCGTCACGGTCCTGGCGGCCGCCATCCTGCTCACCGTCGGCGCGGTGCTGATGGCGATCACCCAGGGTGAGCGTCGGGCGCTTGCCCCGGCAACTACCGGCCCCGTGCGGTGAATCCGGCACACAGATAGGCGATCCCGTCGTCGAGGCGCGATCGCGGGTCGAGAAGCCGTGGCGCCGTGTCACATCCGGACAGTTCGGAGAGATGCGGCGCCGCGGCCTTGCTCCGGCCCCCGATCAGGTCCTCGAGTCCGTCCGGCCGCTCCGAGGGTTTCTCGGTGCGCAGCAGGTCGTCGCTGACGGCCACCAGCGCGACGCCGTGCACATGCGTCCAGACCGCGAGCGCCATCCCGGTGGCCTCGACGAGGTCGACACCGAGATCCAGGAAGCCGGCGGCGAACCAGTCCAGACACCGTAGCGACTCGTCACCGAAGCTGTGCCTGGGTGACGAATATGCGAGCACCACCCAGGGATGGCGGCGATACAACTCCCAGTCGATCTCGACGACGATCCGCACCCGCTCCTGCCACGACGACGGCTCCGCCTCGTCGACCGGGTACGGGAACCGCCTGCCGATCTCCTCCGACATCTGCTGGAGCAGGGCGTCCTTGTCGGCGACGTGCCGATACAGAGACATCGCGCCGACACCGAGTTCGTCGGCGATCCGGCGCATCGACAACGCGCCGATGCCGTCCCGGTCGGCGACGTCGATCGCGGCGTCGACGATCACGGCGAGAGTCAGCCTCGCGCCGACCACGGACTTGTCTGGAGCGGACTTGTCTGGAGCGGACCTGTCTGCAGCGGATTTCTCGTCAGGCGACAATCTGTCGATTCCTCTCCCGGTGCCGTCCACCGATCACGCCGGTGACCTGTGGGAATAATTCATTTGCGTACAGCGTACCCATTCTCGTACCCTTCGAAGCGTACGGCGTACGCGGCCATGGGCGGCGTACGCCTTCGCCAGTATTGCGAGATCCAGGAGAGTTCGACATGTCCACCCTCATCCCATCGTCAGATCAGCGCCAACGGGATCCCTCCGGCGCCGACCGACGCATGTGGTGGGGACTGGGTGTCCTGACCCTCCCCGTGTTGTTGGTGTCGATGGACTTCTCGGTCCTCTACCTCGCCATCCCGGCGATCACCGAGGCTCTCGACCCGTCGGCCGCCCAGCAGCTCTGGATCCTCGACATCTACGGATTCCTCATCGCCGGCCTGCTCATCACGATGGGCAACGTGGGTGACCGGCTCGGGCGTCGGCGCATCCTGCTGGCCGGTGCGGCGCTGTTCGGGGTCGCCTCGGTGATCGCCGCGTTCGCGCCCACCGCCGGGGTGCTGATCGCCGCCCGAGCCCTGATGGGCGTCGGCGGTGCGACCCTCATGCCGTCGAGCCTGTCGCTGATCGCCAACATGTTCCCGAACGCCCGTGACCGGGCCAGGGCCATCGGCGTCTGGACGGCCGCGTTCGCCGGCGGCAGTGCGCTCGGCCCGGTGATCGGCGGCGTGCTCCTGCACCACTTCTGGTGGGGCGTCGTGTTCCTCATCAACGTGCCGGTGCTGGCGGTGCTGTTCATCGCCGGTCCTCGACTGGTGCCCGAGTACCGCGCGCCCAACACGACGCGGTTCGACGTGGTCGGCGTGGCCCTGTCGATGCTGGGCATCCTGCCGCTCGTCTACGCGGTGAAGACGATGGCGGCCGACGGTTTCAGCGCAACCGTCGTCGCGATCGGTGTCTTCGGTGTCGCGATGCTCGCACTGTTCCTGGCCCATCAGCGTCGGGTGGCCGCCCCACTGCTCGATCTCGCCTTGTTCCGGAACCCGCAGTTCAGCGCCGCTGTCTCGGTGGCACTGGTCGGCATGATGGCGCTCGGCGGGATGTCGTACCTCACGGGCGTCTACCTGCAGTCGGTTCGCGGGTTCGACGTCCTCACCGCGGCCCTCGCCGGGTTACCGATGGCGGTCGCGGTGGCGGTCTTCTCGATCGGCGCGTCTCGGGTCGTCGCGGCGGTCGGACTGCGAGCCGCCTTTGTCGGGTCGGTGCTGCTCGCGGCGGTCGGCAACCTCGGCCTGCTCGCGCTGTCGATGTCCAGCCCGCTGTGGATCTACCTCGTGTTCACCTCGATCGCGGGCATCGGATACGGCATCCAGTTCAGCCTGGTCTCCGATGTGGTCGTCGGATCGGTCCCGGTCGAGCGCTCGGGTGCGGCGTCGGGGATCTCCGAGACGAGCTTCGAGCTCGGCACGGCCCTCGGTCTCGCGCTGCTCGGATCGCTGGCAACGCTGGTGTTCCGGGAGAACTCCGGCGGCTGGACCTTCGGCGACACACTCGGCGACACGATGCATCGCGCCCTCGAGATGGGAGACGGCGGAACAGGATTGGTGGACGCGGCCCGCAACGCCTACGTCGACGGGATGCATGCCGCATCCCTCCTGAGTGTGATCGCACTCGGCGTGCTCGCCGTCGTGCTGACCGTCGTCATGCGCGATCGCACCGCAGCCGACGTGCGGCAGGACTGATCGGATCGGACGCGCTAGCCTTGCCTCGTGCACGAGCTGATCGAAGGACGCTGGAGCGCGCGAGGTTACGACCAGGACGCGACGATCTCCACCGACGACGTGACCTCGATCCTCGAGGCCGGCCGCTGGGCGCCGACCTGGGGTCGGGTCCAGCCGGTCCGGTTCGTCGTCGGTGTACGGGGCGACGCGACATTCGGGAAACTCACCGACGCACTGACCCGCGGGAACGCCGGGTGGGCGCCTGCCTCGGCGGCGCTTGTCCTGGTGTGCACGGCCGCCGAGCCCGACGACGAGAAGGCCCGCACCTACGCCACGGTCGACACCGGACTCGCGGTGGCGCAGATGATCCTGCAGGCCGCGAACCTGGGTTTCAACGGTCATCCCATGGCGGGGTTCGATCCCGAGCGCGTGCGGGAACTGTTCGCCATCCCCGACGACCGGCGCCCGTTGGTTCTGCTGGGCATCGGCAAGCTCGCCGATCCCGCGACAGTCGCGCCGGAGATCCGCGAGCGCGACGAACGCCCGCGCACCCGGCTACCACTCGACGAGGTGGCGTTCATCGAGACCTGGGGTCACGCCTTCGGAAGCCCCTGACCCCGCCGACCGGGCACAGTCCCCCGCCGACCGGGCACCAGCCCGGGTTCGTGCGCACGCTGGGCGCGATCCCGCGCACGATCGATGGAGTCGTTGGCCCGGTCGGCGAGTCAGTGACACGCAGGACCGATCAGAACTGCTCGCAGGTCGCCTTGGCCTTCTTGATCGCGTCGTGGTTCTTCTTCATCTCCGTACGCATCGGCGGCATGATGTGGTGATCCCGCATGAACTGCCTGATCGATGAACGAGTGGGGTGGTTCTTGCGGAACTCCGCACGCTTGGCCTGCTTCTGTTCCTTCGTCATCGTCATCGCCGACTCGAAGTGCTTCTTCATCTTCGGATGGCCGTCGATGCGCTTCCACAAGGCCGGGTCCTGCTTCGAGAGAGCGCCCTCCACCTGGGACACGCTGCAGTGGGTGCCTGGCACGCTCGAGTGCGGCGCGGGTGCCGCCGGGGCCGCAGTGGCGACGCCTCCGACCGCGATGGCCGACGCGATGCCGGCGCCGGCGACGCTGCAGGCGACACCGCGGGCGAACCGCTTACCTGGGCGAGTGGAATGAGTCATGCACACATCCTTCGTTGTCGGTCGAACGACAGAGCCGTCGCGTGACATGCACGGCCCAACGGGCCGGGCATGCGACGAAAACTAGCGGCGCCACATGAGATACGACTGAGAATCACCCAACAGTCTGCGTTTATTTTTCGCTGGTCAGAGCGTTTTTGCCGGGTTTGTGCCCACATGCCCGAATCCGCGGGCGGCGATTTGGTGGGCACACCCGGGGTGCCGACGGCATTTGATCGGCGCCGTCGGTGAGGAGTACAGTCCGAGACATGCAGCGCGCGCTCCTCCTCGGTTGCCGCGGCGGGGTCTGAATGACCGGCCCTCCGTCGCGGGCCTACTCATGCGCCGGTCATCTTCCCCATTCGATTCACGGAGATTGACCACCAATGGCAGCAGCAGACTCATTCACTTCCGGCACGAGCCGTATCGTCGAGCCGTCCGGCCCCATCCCCTCCGGCCAACCGGTCTGGAACACCCAACGCAGTTCGGCGATGCCGTCTCATCGTTATCGTCAGTTCGCCGATGAGGTCGAGAACGTCGCCGTCCCCGATCGCACCTGGCCCGACAAGATCATCTCCGGCGCTCCGATGTGGTGTGCGGTGGATCTCCGCGACGGCAATCAGGCCCTGATCGACCCCATGAGTCCGGCCCGTAAGCGGCGGATGTTCGATCTGCTGGTCCGTATGGGCTACAAGGAGATCGAGGTCGGTTTCCCGGCGGCCAGCCAGACCGACTACGACTTCGTCCGGGAGATCATCGAGGAGAACGCGATCCCCGACGACGTCACCATCCAGGTGTTGACGCAGTGCCGCGACGAGCTCATCGAGCGCACCTTCGACGCGTGCCGCGGTGCCGCCAATGTGATCGTCCACTTCTACAACTCGACGTCGGTGCTGCAGCGCCGCGTGGTGTTCCGCGCCGACAAGGGCGCCATCAAGAAGATCGCCACCGACGCCGCCCACAAGGTGCTCGACGAACAGAAGAAGTACCCCGACACCAACTGGCGCTACGAGTACTCGCCCGAGTCGTACACCGGTACCGAACTCAGCTTCGCCAAGGACGTCTGCGACGCCGTCACCGAGATCATCGCGCCGACCCCGGAGCGTCC
Organism: Gordonia sp. DT218; assembly: GCF_049847105.1. Lineage (NCBI taxonomy): Bacteria > Bacillati > Actinomycetota > Actinomycetes > Mycobacteriales > Gordoniaceae > Gordonia > Gordonia sp. DT218. Next base: position 32,357 of record NZ_JBNCNS010000009.1, read on the forward strand.
GATGATCCTCAATCTGCCGGCCACCGTCGAGATGGCGACCCCGAACGTCTACGCCGACTCCATCGAGTGGATGCATCGCAACCTGGCCCGTCGTGACTCGGTCATCCTGAGTCTGCACCCGCACAACGATCGCGGAACGGCCGTCGCCGCAGCCGAACTCGGCTACCAGGCCGGCGCCGACCGGATCGAGGGCTGCCTGTTCGGCAACGGCGAGCGCACCGGCAACGTCTGCCTGGTGACGCTGGGCATGAACCTGTTCAGCCGTGGCGTCGACCCGCAGATCAGCTTCTCCGACATCGACGAGATCCGCCGCACGGTCGAGTACTGCAATCAGCTGAACGTTCCCGAGCGCCACCCGTACGGCGGCGACCTCGTCTACACCGCCTTCTCGGGCAGCCACCAGGACGCCATCAACAAGGGCCTGGACCAGATGAAGATCGACGCCGATGACGCCGACCAGGACATGGACGACATCCTGTGGCAGGTGCCGTATCTGCCCATCGACCCCAAGGATGTCGGCCGCAACTACGAGGCCGTGATCCGGGTCAACAGTCAGTCCGGCAAGGGTGGCGTCGCCTACATCATGAAGGCCGACCACGGCATGAACCTGCCGCGTCGCCTGCAGATCGAGTTCAGCCGCGAGATCCAGAAGATCACCGACGGCGAGGGCGGCGAGGTCAACCCGAAGGCCATGTGGGACGTGTTCGCCGAGGAGTACCTGTACCCGGTCCGACCGCTCGAGCGCATGCGCCAGAAGGTGGATGCGGCCGAGGTCGACGGCGGCGAGGACAGCATCACCGTGGTCGTCAAGGTCGACGGTGTCGAGCGCGAGATCAGCGGTAGCGGCAACGGACCGCTCGCGGCGTTCGTGGACGCGTTGTCCACGGTCGACTTCGACGTCCGGGTCCTCGACTACAGCGAGCACGCACTCACCGCAGGCGGAGATGCCAGCGCAGCGGCCTACGTCGAGACCGAGGTCAACGGCGAAACCGTCTGGGGCGTCGGCGTCGCGTCGTCGATCACGACGGCCAGCCTCCGCGCGGTGGTCTCCGCGGTCAACCGCGCGAACCGCGTGACCGCGCCGGCCCCCGACGATGCCGCCGCCGCACCGCGCACCTGGGCCCCGTAGCCGCGAGCAGCCTCCCCCCGCCGATCGAGTAGCGGCGACGTAGAAGCCGCGTCTCACCCGCCGATCGAGTAGCGGCGACGTAGGAGCCGCGTATCGAGATCACCAGCGCGCCAACCCCATTCGGCGCGCCACCAGACCCACGATGGTCGGGCGACCCCCGATTCACCGTGCCCAGGCGTGGGCCGGGATCCATCGAACAGCGGGCGATCCCTGCTGCCGGGTCCCGGCCCACTCCCTTTGGCGTTCGATGCGATTGTCGTGATCATCCTTTCCGGATGACGACTTCCGCCCCGGCGCGGGAGAGACTCCAAGGAGAGGATCGGGCGCATCGTCCGCGCGGCACGGTCCACTCCGCGAGAGGGGTCAGCATGGCCGACCCGGCCGAGCTCGGGCCGATCGACTACATCGTCGTCGAACTCCCCGACGACACAACGACTCTCATCGACCACATGATCGCAGAGATCGCCGCGCTCATGGCGACCGGCACCATGCGCGTCCTCGACCTGGTGGCGATCTCCGTCGACGTCACCGGCACGGTTGACGTGACCGAGGTCGAGAAGGTCGGAGATCCCCGGCTCGCGGACCTCTCTGCATCACTCGCCGAGATCCTCGCCCTCGAGGACGTGGAGAACATCGCAACCGCGGTCACACCAGGGCGGAGTGCCATCGTGATCGTGTGGGAATACCTGTGCGCCCGACCTTTTGCCACGCTCGCGCAGATGTCGGGGTCGCAGATCATCGCCCAGGGACGCATCCCGACCGGGGCGATCGTCGCGGCGCTGTCGACCGAGCCCCCCGGATGAGGCCGTATCGACGATCAGATCAGGTCCTGTTCGCGGGCCCGGTCGACGGCCTCGCGACGGGTCGACACCCCCAGCTTCCGATAGATCGACTGCTGGTGGGTTTTCACGGTGTTGACCGAGACGAACAGATCCGCGGCGATCTCCGACGCCTTGTACATCGTCGGCAGGTATCGCAAGATCACCAGCTCCCGCTCGGTGAGCACGCCTACCGGCGAGCCATCGACCGGTCCAGCAATGCCACCGCACGCCGCGACGAGCTGCCGGATGAATCCGGCGTTGTCGTCGGCCAGGTGCTGGTGCTTGTCGAGCAGCGCCCGCACCGGCGGCCCCGCCGTCACGAACGGCCGTATGTGACCGATCGGCGCCGCCAGCCGCGTCGCGTCGCCGATGCGTTCGAGCGCGACCGACTCGCGTTGCAGCCGCGCCGAGGCCACCGCCGACAGCACCGCGGCCTCGACGGCCTGCAGACGGTGCGGTGCAAAGGTACTCGTCGCGCCCAGCACGTCCGCCGCGTCACCGGGTCGATCCGTCGATAGGTACGCCCTGGCGAGGGTGACCCTCGTCAACGCACCGGCGTACGAATCGGCACGAGCCGGATCGCGTAGCCGTGTTATCACCGCCTCGGCCTCGCCGGCGAGTATCTGCACCTCAGCCGACGTGGCCTGATACCACGTGCTGAGCAACGAAGGCAGCCGGCCGGCCTGCTCACGTGCGGCCTCGAGCCGCTTGGATGCGGCTCGCGCGGCATAGAGATCACCACGCACCACCGCCAGCCAGACCGCCGAGATCTCCAGGATCAACCAGGCCCCACTGTCCGTACCCAGCTCGACAGCACTGCGCCCCATGGCGATCGCGCGCTCGGCCTCCTCGAGCTCATGGCTCTCGAGGTGGGTCAGCGCGGACGCCGCGTAGAGCGCCATCGCCTGCGGCTGACGCGTCCACCCGCGCCGCTCGGCGAGCGACCTGACCGCCGTCGTCCGGGCACGGACCTCCGGCAACGCGCCGCCAGCGAGATCGACGAGCGCCAGGTAGGTGTCGGCCGCCATCGACATCAGACTCAGCCCCGCACCGGCGGCGCTGACCCGGCTGGATTCGAGTTCTTTTGTGGCCAAGTCGATCTCACCACGATGGAACAGTCCGATGGCCCGGTTGTTCCTGGCTATCAACGCATAGGCCTGGGCGGCCGGCACCTCACTCCGCGACACTCCGGCCACCAGTCCGAGCACCTCGTCGCACCTGTCGACGACATCGTCGAGCGAGCTCAGCCGTGCACGCACCATACGTGTCAGGGCGAGCACGATCTGTGTTGCCGCAGGCGGAGTCGGACTGGTGCGCAAGGCATTCGTCGCGTCTTCGGCGTCTCGGATCATCGAGTCGTAGTCGCTGCGGTGATACGCCAGGATCGACGCCACGATCAGCGTGTCGGCCGTCGGCTGTCGGCCGGCTTGCGCGGCCGTCGGCGCCAATGCCGCTGCGAGGGCAGGCGCCTGCGTCGACAACACCAGGGGCAGAGCGATCCGGCACAGCACCTCCGCCACCTCGGCCCAGGCGTGTGCCAGACCGAAATGTCGGATGGCCGAGATCGGATCACCGCTCTCGGCGAACCATGCCGCCGCTCGACGATGGAGATCGGCAGGGGCATCAGGGTTCTCGGCAGCGAGACGATCCAGCAACAGTTCACGGAACAGTGGGTGATAGGCGTACCAGTCCGGCCGATCGGACAGCCGAACGGTGAGCAGATTGTCGTCGACCAGGCTGTCGAGGACGTGCCGACTGTCGATCCGACCGGTCAGGGCACGCGCGAGATCACCGGTCATCATCTCCACGATGCTGCTCGACAGCAGGAATTTCCGATCTGTCGGTGCCAGATTCTCCAGCACCTCCTCCACGAGATAGGCTGCGACGGTCTCGTTGCGACCCCCGAATTGCGCCAGTGCATCGTGGATGTCGGCGTCGCGGGTACTCAGCAGTGCGAGCCGGAGGCCTGCGGGCCAACCCTGCGTCCGCACCAGCAACGTGTCGAGATCCGCGTCGGAGACTTCTGCTCCTGCGCGCGTGCAGAATTCGAGTGCGTCGGCGTGGGTGAACGCCAGCTGATCGGAACCGATCTCGGTGAGCCGATCCGTGAGTCGCAGTTTCTGGAGCCGGAGTTCGGAGGCCGCACGGGTGATCAGGATCAGCCGCAGTTGCACGGGCTGACGGGAGATCAGGTACCGGACGGACTCGAGAACCGCCTGGTCGGCGATCCGATGTAGGTCGTCGACCACCAGCGTCACCGGCGTCTCGGTGGCCGCGAGGCCGTCGATGACGAGCTCGACCTCGCTGCGATCGAACCCGACTCCTGGGACCACATCGGTCACGGCCGTGCCATCACGAAAAGCGCCGGCGGCCGACAGGGCCCCGACGACGCCGCCCCAGAACGACCGGAGACCATCCGAGTCGTCGGCCGCCAGCCACGCCACCGGTTCCGTCGCGATGTGACGGCTCCACGCAGCAACCGCAAGTGTCTTCCCATAACCGGGCCCCGCCGACACCACGGCGACCTGACCCGGGCGGCACTTGGTCAACGCACGGTCGATTCGACGCAGCCGGACATGACCCGGAGGTAGGTCCGGGCGCGAGATACGCAGCCTGGCACCCGGCGCTAGGTGACCGATCGACTCGTTCACACGGATCCCGTCTACGACGCCCCGACTGGCCCGGGGTGCCTGCAGAGAGTCTAGTCCGTCCGATCGTCGGACCCGTTCACTCATTCGAATGGAATGGCGACAGCACGGTGTCCGGTCTGTGACGATCAGATGAGCACGCGGCGAAGCATCGCCGCAGGCACGGAGGAGGTGGTGGCCGTGGCCCTACGCCCCGGACGGTCGAACCGTCGGGCCGTCATCGGTCATCCCATCGTTCGATCGACGCCACATCCGGAGTCCGCTGCCCTGCTCGAACGCGCCATCTCCCGTCGCCGAGACGACTCCGGGGCGGGTGGGCCTGCGCACTCCACGAAACACGCCGACCACAGTCAGGGTCGCGACGAATGATCAGTCCTCATCGCCGCGGGCGCTGACGGGCGAGTCGGTCGGTTCCGCCGTCTCGTCATCGGCTGTGTCCTCGTCTGCTGTGTCCTCGTCTGCTGTGTCCTCGTCTGCTGTCTCTTCGTCTGCCGTGCCCTGATCCGCAGTGCCCTCGGCCACCGGGACCGGGGCGCGGCGCGCGGGCTGCATGGCCACTTCCAGTGCCGCCAACACCACGCACGCGATCACCACCGTCCAGATCACCACCAGACCCGTCGGATACGGCCAGAACATCAACACCAGTGCGGCAATCGCGACCACGCCGATCCGCACCGCGATCCGCGCCTGCCAGAGGACGCGCTCGAATGTGTTGGGCTGTCGTGCGGCCCGACGGGAGTCGATGGCCCCGACACCGCGGGAGAATCCGTGACGGACCGCGAGGGCCGACCGCGATCGACCGGAGAGGAACGCCGCCACCGCCACTACGAGGCCCACCACCGCGACCGCCCGCAAGGCGAGACGTAGGGGCGCCACGACGGTGTCGAAGATGACCCGTGCGGCATCGGGTGCGAGCACGTCCGGCGGAACCTGGCCGAGATAGATCGCCCGTCCGGCGAGCAGCCCCAGGGCCAGGACGAGCATGCTGAGGGCGATCGCGATCCCCACGATGGCGAGCATGCGGAGTCGTCGTCCCGCCCCGATCAGCAACACGGCACCCACGCCTGCGAGGATGGCCAGCCACGGCAGGATGGACGCGATCTTGTCGAGCGCCCGCACCCACCGCTGCGCCTTGGCCAGGTCGGGCGACTGGAACACGACGAATTGCTTGTCGACCTTCGGGATGCTGCCGGCGAAGCCGAAGCCGCGGTCCTGGAGTCGCTGCTTCACCTGTTCGATGATGGGGCCCAGCTGGATGCTGATCGTCCCGTCCGAACCGATCTCCACGGCATCGCGCTGGGTTTCGCCGGTGACCGCGGCGACCACCGATCGATGAGCGGCGCGATTCGCCGCCACCCAGAGGTCCTTGAACGCCGACGAGCGGACGAAGTCGTCGACGGTCTTGTGCACGAACGACTCGGCCTGCGATGCGAGAACGGGCGCCAGACCGACGAGCGCCTGATCGACACGGGGCCGGTCTGCGGGGGTGAGATCCACGATCTGCTGCAGCGCTTGCTGGGTCATCTGCTGGATGTCGACACGCGAATCGATCTGCTCGGTGACCGCGGCGGAGACCTGCGCCTGCACAGCGGGATCGGAGGCCAGCGGCGTCACCGTGGTCAAATAGTGCTCGGTGTCGAGGAGCTCACCACGCACATAACGGGTGGTCACAGAGCTGAGCGCGAGGAGCGCACACAAGATGACCAACACGGTCGCACCGATTCGGCGCCATACCGACGGCCCTTCCCGCCGACGGTCGGATCGGGCCGCCACCTCGGCTCTGAGGCGCTCGAGTTCGGCGCGTTCGTCGGCGTCGAGGGGGCGAGCGTCGAGGGGGCGAGCACTGTCGGATCCGGCTTCCGCCACGTCCGGGCCTCCTAGTAGTCGGCGATCGCTTCGATCGCACCACGGTCGATGGCCGCCACGAAGGCGGCGTGATCGCGGGCGTTGCATTCCGCGTATCTGAGAGCGAATCGTCCCATGGCGCGATCGAATTCGTCGGTCGACCCGAGGAATTCCGAGATCGCGATCGGATCCCCGGAGCGCGCGTGACCGTATGCGAGGACGCGACCGCACACCCGCCCGTACGCCAGGAGTGCGGCGGGATCGAGGCTCTCGATCACCACCGAGCCCTTGGCATCTCGCAACTGGCGGAGGTAGAAATCCCGGTACACACCGTCGAAACCGACACCGGAATCCCAGCCCAGGAACACGTCGCTGACGGCCTGGATCAGCCGCTGGCCGTTGACCACCCGCTCGCCCTGGTTGAGGTGCTCGGGACCGTCGAGATAGCGCGCGAGCACCGACTCCTGCGCCTCCTTGGCCTGCAACAGCAACGGGTCGCCGTCGTCCTTGCCGCGGAGCAACACCACCCAGGCCCGCGTCCCGACGCTGCCCACGCCGACCACTTTGCGCGCCATCGCGACGAGTTCGAACTTGTCCAGCAGGACACGATGATGCGGCGGCATCGTCTCCCGGAAGTCACCCAGCCGCTCGCGGAGTTCGGCATAGGCGCCTTCCATCTCCGTCGGGTCCAGCAGCTCTTCGACCGGCACGATCAGCGGCGGCGAACTGACAAAGCCGATCTTCCCGTCGATCACCGTGGTCAACTTCGAGAGTGCTTGGAGGCCGTTGTGCCGCCACGCCTTCTTGATCTCCTTCTCCAGGTGCTTGACGGTCGAGGCGTTGATCGTCTGCCGGATCCCGTTCAGGTTCCCGGCCGGCTCGGTGTGGCTGTACCAGCTGTCCAGGGTCCCGAGATTCGCCTGCGCGGCCATCGTCTCGCGGTATTCGCAGGCACACGCCCGCGCGATGGCCTTTCCCTCTTTGCGTCCGAATCCGTTGTCGAGCGCGGCCACCACCAGGCTCGCCGCCAACCGCTTGACATCCCATTCGAACGGACCGGGATATGTCTCGTCGAAATCGTTGACGTCGAAGGCGAGTCGACGCTCCGGTGTCGCGAAGAAGCCGAAGTTGCTCAGATGGGCGTCCCCGCAGAGTTGTACGGTCATGCCACTGTGCGGCGTCTGCGAGAGATCGTCGGCCATCGGGAGAGCTGCACCGCGATAGAACGTGAACGGGGACCGCGCCATCCGCCCGTGACGGATCGGCACCAGTTCGGGAACCCGGGAATCGGCCTGCTGCAAGAGCAATTCCATCGGGTCCCGGTGGGTGCCCGCATCGAGCACTCCGGGCGGCACCTCGCCGAGGTCACCCGGCGCCACCCGCTTCCTCGCGGCGCGTCCGGACGCCACGCGCTCGGCGATCGAGAGATAGCCGGGGCCGGCGTGCATCACCGGCTCACCGCCGGTCGCGTTGACTGCCGTCTTCATCATCCGACGATGACAGTTCTGCCGATGAGCAGGCATCACCCAGGCGGTATGAAGATCCCCGCGCCGCCTGCGAAGTCACCCGCTCCGGATGAGCCGCCGGCACTCGGTGCACTCGCATAATGAGGCGAGCCCGACACCTCAGAGGTATCGGGTGCCTCGGTATCGAAGGAGACGACCATGTGGGATTCATTCTGGGACTTCATCTGGTACACGCTGGTCGTGTTCGCCTTCTTGGCCTACCTGATGATCTTGTTCTGGATCATCACCGACCTCTTCCGCGATCGGGCATTGTCCGGCTGGTGGAAGGCGGTGTGGGTGGTGTTTCTGATCATCGTGCCCTGGCTGACGGCACTCGTGTATCTCATCGCACGCGGGCAGGGCATGTCGCACCGTGCGGCAGATGCCCAAGCACAGGCAAAGCAGCAGGGCGACGACTACATCCGATCGGTCAGCGGACGTTCGTCGGCCGAACAGATCGCCGATGCCAAGGCTTTACTGGATGCGGGGACGATCGACGAGAAGGAGTTCGCGCAACTCAAGGCCAAGGCACTCGGCTGATCCCACGGGTGTTATCGTTCCGAGAGCGCGCGACGGCCGGCGGTTGTCGTGCGTCACATCTGCGCACCCACTGTGAAACTCCGGACGATTCGGCCCGGAGACGTGCCATCGGGCCTGTTCAGGCGGAGGATGGATTCATATGGACACCACACTCATATTTGCCCTGCTTTCCGTTCTCATCGTGACCACTGTCGGGATCGGTGCGATGATCGGACTGCTCGCACACGCAGGCACCCGCCCGGTTCCGGTTCGTGTCGACGATCAGCTGCCCGAGGTCATTCCGACCCGCTGACCCGAGCACGGCTCAGACCCGGCGAACCGGCATCCGCTTGATCCCGTGGACGAAGTCACTGCGCACGTACTCGGGATCGCCCAGTTCGACGTCCGGCAGCCTCGTCAGAAGCTCGGTGAACAAGTGCTTCAGCTCCATCACGGCGAGCTGCTTACCGAGACAGAAGTGCGGGCCTCCGCCCCCGAATCCGATGTGCGGATTCGGAAAACGGTCCAGGTCGAACCGGTACGGGTCGTCGAAGACCTCACCGTCGAAATTGCCTGAGCAGTAGAACAGGACGACCTTCTCCCCTGCCGCGATCGGCGTCCCGGCGATCTCGGTGTCGACAGCCGCGTGCCGCGCGAAGCTGATCACCGGCGTCGACCATCGGATGAACTCGTCGACGGCCCCGCCGATCCGCCCCTCGAGGTCCTCGAGCAACCACCGGCGCTGATCCGGATTATCCATCAGCGCCTTGAAGGCATGCGATGTCGTCTGCTTGGTGGTGTCGTTGCCTGCCGAGCCCAGCAGCACCATGAATGCGCCGATCTCGTCGTCGGTGAGCCGGCGCCCATCCACCTCGGCATTGACGATGTTCGTCATCAGATCCTCGCGCGGGTCCACCCGACGCTTCTTTGCCAATTCCACTCCGGCATCGGTCAGGATGCCGAACTGGGTCATCAGGAAGGCCGCCTGCTCCTCCAGGCCACCGGCGTAGTCGTCGTCGCCGGCGCTGAAGACGCTCTCCGCGGCGAACGCGACGGCCTCGTACTCGTCGGGATGGATACCGATCATCTCCGAGATCGTCAGCATCGGGAGCTTCTTCGAGACCGCATCGGTGAAGTCCACGGGCGCGCCAGAATCCAGTTCGTCCAGCAGTTCCCCGACGATCCGCTTCGCATTCGCCTCGATCTGCGCCTCGATGCGACGGACCTGCTTGGGGGTGAACGCCATCGAGATCAAGCGCCGATAGCGGGTGTGCTCGGGCGGGTCCATGGTCAGGAAGAAGGCCATGTTCCGCTGGATCTCTGCCGGCATCGGATCCATGCTGATCCCGTTGCTCGAACTGAAGAGTTCGGGGTGTTGGCTGACATGACGGATGTCGGCGTGCCGCGTGACCGCCCAGTATCCGGTCTCCTCGTGCGGGAACATGGATTCGGTCGGACAATGCCTGGTCAGACCGTCGATGGCGCGGAGCTCGGCGAAGGTGTCATCGCGGTTGCGAAAGTCCTTTTCCCAGAACGTTGTTGCCGATATGTCGAGCGGATGAAAGGCATGAGTGGAGGTCACTTCGCTGGTCTCGGGCATGATTCCTCCAAAGAGTCGGGCTGCGCTGACAGGATTTACCGTATGCCATCCAGTACTGTCAATCGAGCAATCGCCCGGCGCCTTCCGCAGACCACCGGGCGGCCGCCGTCGCCGACGGCGATGCGGGTAATCTCGAACACACCGGCCGAGATTTTCCACGGCCACCACATCCGAACACGAGATCGACACCGAGGTGACCACCATGAAGACACGACTGACCTGCCCATGCGGCGAGATGATGAAGGGCGCCGACGAGGACGAGTTGGTGACACTGGTCCAGAAGCACCTGGCCGAGAACCACCCCGATCACGACTACAGCCGGGACGAGATCCTGTTCATGGCCTACTGAGGGCCGATTCGCCGCCCCGCGTCGACCGCACGGCCGCAGGTCCCTACTGTTGCCCCTACAGCAGAGGTGACCGGGCGGCCGGCCTGTCCCCGGCGGAAGGACCGTCACGATGCGCATCACCGAACCCTGACAGGGGCCCCGGAAACCTGACGGAGGCCAACCCGGCCGAAATCACCTGAGCCACCCCGATTTATGCCATGTCACGCACCACAGCGCACCGGCAGGGGGATCCCGTATGCGCTACAGTGGCGGCATTACGGGCTGTCAGAGAGGCTGGTTGACGGATGGCACGCAAGGAGAACGCCCCGAAGCGCGAACGGCGGGAGCGGGGATCCATCGATCCCGAGGAAATCATCAAGGGCGCTTTCGAACTCGCCGAGGAGATCGGCGTCGACAATCTGAGCATGCCACTCCTCGGCAAGCATCTCGGTGTCGGCGTGACGAGTATCTACTGGTACTTCCGCAAGAAGGACGAGCTGCTCAACGCGATGACCGACCGCGCCCTCGAACGGTACGGCCTCGCAGCCGCCCTCAAGCATTCGAGCGACGACTGGCGGACGCGTCTCCATGATCACGCTCACGCCATGCGGGACGTGTTCTTGAAGAACCCGATCCTCTGCGATCTCATCCTCATCAGGTCCTCCCTCGGGCCGCGCAACGCGCAACTGGGCGCGCTGGAGATCGAGCGGTCGGTGGAGAATCTGATGCGCGAAGGGCTGTCCCTCGAGGAGGCCTACGACAGCTACTCGGCAGTGCAACTGCACGTGCGCGGGTCGGTGGTGCTCGAGCGCCTGCACGAGAAGAACAAGGCCGAGGACTCGGCCGCCCAGGCGTACTACGAGAATCTGATCATCACACCCGATCAGACCCCGCTGCTCGCCGAGGCCGCCGCGAAGGGTCGCGTCGGCGGCGCCCCCGACGAACAGAACTTCGAGTATGGGCTCAGCTGCATTCTCGACCACACCAGCCACCTCATCGACGAGCAGAAGAACGCACCGAAACCTCCGGCCAAGCGTTCACGGGGCGCCACCAAGGCGCCGGCCACCAAGGCCGCTCCGCGTCGACGGGCGAAGTCTGCAACCGGCAGCTGACCGGGGCGCGTCCGAGTAGGCCCATCCTACGAATCATGTTCGGGAACGGTCGGATTCACGTTGGGCCGACTCCACGAGGTGGCCCACCACGGCCTGCACCGCAACCCGCGACGACGGCCGGGTCAGCGCCTCGTACACCCGTGCCGCCCGAACACCCTTGAGTTCCAAGCGTTTCACCCCGGGGTGGCGCACCGCGAACCGCGGTATCAGCGCGATTCCGTGGTCGGCCGCGACGATGGCCTCGATGGTCGCGAAGTCGAGCATCCGTTGTGTCACCCGGGGAGCCACCCCGGTCACCGCCGAAATCGACAGCAGCACATCGTCGACGGGGAATCCCCCCTCCACGCTGATCCAGTCGTGGTCGGCCAACTCGCCGACCTCGACCTCGTCGTGGCGCGCCAGTGCCGATTCGCGGGCGACCACCACATCCACCGGCTCCCGCATCAACTCGGTCACCTCGACACGGGGTTCACTCACCGACGCGGTGCGCTCGTCCCGGTGGGTCACCACGATGTCGAAATCGGCCAGCGAGGGCGTCGCTTCGGAGTAACCGACGTCGAGTTCGGAGGCGTGCACATCGATCCCCGAACCCGAGACCCCATCGAGGACGGCCGGCAGCAACAGCGCCGCGCCCGACGGGAACATCGCCAGGCGTACCGAGCTCTTCCCCGAGCGATACCCGGCCATCTCCTCCTGGGCCCGCTCGACGGCGGCGATCACCTCGTCGGCGCGCAGAACCAGGGCCCGACCCGCGTCGGTGAGCCGTATCCGCCGACCGTCCTGCTCGAGGAGTTCCACACCGGACTCCTTGGCGAGCACCTTCAGCTGTTGCGACACCGCAGACGGCGTCATGTGCATGGCATCTGCAACCGCCCCGACCGCACCGCGATCGGCGAACTCCCGCAACAACCGCAGCCGCTTCACATCCATGAGGAAGAACTCTATCGAAGTGCCACAACGATTCGGACTTGCTACATCATTGCGGAGGTGACGTCGCGGTCGCCGCGACGCCGAAGGTCGCTCGATAGGCGGACGGCGTGGTCGCGTACACCTTCACGAAGTTCTGCCGCATCGTCACCGCACTGCCGAATCCGCAGGCGTGGGCGATGCGGTCCATTCCCCAATGTGTCCGCTCGAGCAGCACACGGGCCTCATCAAGGCGTTGTTCCAGAACCCATCTCGCCGGCGACATCCCCGTGGCCCCCCGAAAGTTGCGGACCAGGCTCCGCCGGCTCATGCGCGCACGCGCAGCCAGTCCGTCGACCGAGAGATCGTGGTCGAGGTGGGCCAGCGCCCAGACACACACGTCCGAGATCGGGTCGCCGGCAGGATGGTCGGCCACGGGTCGCTCGATGTACTGCGCCTGGCCGCCGCCGCGGTGTGGTGCCACCACCAGACTGCGCGCCACCCGGTTGGCCGCCGACGCACCGAGGAAACGACGGACAATGTGCAGACACGCGTCGATGGACGCCGCCGTCCCGGCCGACGTGATCACGTCACCGTGGTCGATGTAGAGCACCGACGAGTCCATCCGCAGGGTCGGATCACGCTGGGCGAGTCGAGACATCCACTGCCAGTGGGTGACCGCCGACCGTCCGGCGATGAGACCCGTGTCCGCAACGGCCACCGCACCCAGGCACAGGCCGACGATCACCGCGCCACGCGCATGCGCGTCGCCGATCACCGTTCGGAGGCCATCGCCGATCTGCGGCAGGTCGGCCGGCCAGGTGGGGATGACCACGATGTCGGCGTTGTCGGCCACCGACGGATCCCCGACATCGGACAGCGTGTTGCCCTCGGCGGTCCGCACGGCGGCGCCGTCGAGCGACCAGAGCGCCGTCGTCCAATCCTCGGCAAGACCCAGCCGCGCCACCTCGCCGAACACCATCTGTGGAGCGGCGATGTGAAACAACGACGCGTCATCGAACACATGGATGGCGGTGCGCATATCCCTCCGCATCTGATCGGTCACCCGCTACCGACTGACCTGTGGCCCGATTTCATCGAAACTGTGCATGTGGGCCACTACCCAACAGAACCACACCGCGGCAGGCTTGGCCATACCCGTTCTGCACCCACGAGGAGAGTGACCATGACCGCCACACCGCGCCGCGCCCTGATCGTCGTCGACGTCCAGCAGGAGTACTTCGACGGACCGCTGCAGATCCAGTACCCGCCGCGGGACGGCGCGCTCGCGAACATCGTGACCGCGCTCGACGCCGCGACGTCGGCGGACATCCCGGTCGTCGTCGTACAACACACCTATCCCGATGGAACGCCGGTGTTCGCCGAAGGCACATCCGGCTGGCAGTTGCACCCCTCCATCGTCGAGGCCGCGCCGGCTTCGGCCAAGTACGTGCGAAAGCAGTTCGGATCGGTGTTCGCCGGCACCGATGTCGCCGACTGGCTCGCCGGACACGACGTCGACACCATCACCATCGTGGGGTTCATGGCCAACAACTGCGACATCGCGACCGCGGTCGAGGCCGAGGGCCTCGGCCTGAACAGCGAGATCCTGTCGGATGCAACCGGCGCGATCCACCTCGCCAACGAGGCCGGGACGGTCTCCGCGGAAGATCTGCACCGGACTCTGATGGTGCTGCTGCAGTCGAACTTCGCCGCCGTCGCGACCACCGCGGACTGGCGGACGGCGCTCGGCGCGGGCAGCGCCCTCACCAAGAACAATCTGGTGAGCTCCGCCGTGGAGGGTCGCGCGGCCCTGGTCTGAGCACCCGGGAATTAACCGGACCCGAGTACCATTTAACCCACCATGAAGAACATCGGCTTCCTCTCCTTCGGCCATTGGTCCGACGCACCCGGCTCGCAGGTCCGCTCCGGCTCCGATGCGCTGCTGCAATCCATTGATCTGGCCGTCGCCGCCGAGGAGCTCGGCGCGGACGGCGCCTACTTCCGAGTGCATCATTTCGCCCGGCAGTTGGCGTCGCCGTTCCCGCTGCTGGCCGCCGCGGGCGCCAGGACCAGCACCATCGAGCTGGGCACCGGCGTCATCGACATGCGCTACGAGAATCCCTTGTACATGGCCGAGGACGCCGGCGCCGCCGATCTGATCGCCGGCGGCCGGTTACAACTCGGCATCAGCCGGGGATCCCCTGAGCAGGTCATCGAGGGGTACAAGTATTTCGGCTATGTGCCACAGGAGGATTCGTCGGACGCGGAGATGGCCCGCCAGCATGCCGACGTTTTCCTCAAGGTCATCGACGGCAACGGCTTCGCGCAACCCAATCCGCAGCCGATGTTCCCGAATCCACCCGGCCCACTGCCCATCGAACCCCAGTCCCCCGGCCTCCGAGATCGCATCTGGTGGGGCGCGGGGTCCCGCGCGACCGCGGAATGGACTGCGCAGCAGGGCATGAACCTGATGAGCTCCACCCTGCTGACCGAGGACACCGGCGTCCCGTTCCACAAGCTGCAGGCCGAGCAGATCCAGCGGTTCCGCGATGCCTGGACCGAGGCGGGCCATCCCCGCGAACCACGAGTATCGGTGAGCCGCAGCATCTTCGCACTCGTCGACGACCGCGACCGCGCCTACTTCGGCCGGGGCGGCAGCGACGACGATCAGGTCGGCGTCATCGACAACACCGTCGCCCGGTTCGGCCGGAGCTACGCAGACGAGCCGGACAAGCTGATCGAGCAACTTCGCGAGGACGAGGCGATCGCCGCCGCCGACACCCTGCTGCTGACCGTGCCCAACCAACTGGGCGTCGATTACAACGCGCACGTCATCGAGGCGATCCTCACGCACGTCGCGCCGGGACTCGGCTGGCGCTGATCCTTCCCCGCCGACGGCAACGCGTTTCCCGCCGACAGCAACCGGGCTCTGGTGCTGTCGACGGAATTCGCGTTGCTGTCGACGGATGTTCGTGCAGCCCAGCTACATCATTGATGCGATTTATTTCGATTGTCCTGGAGGACTTTCGTCCGCACGATGGTCGTCATGACAAGTCGCGATCGGCTCCTCGGGCTCGGCGTGATCGTGCTGTGGGGATTGAACTTCATCGCGATCCGCCTCAGCCTCGACCACTTCCCGCCGTTCTTCTGCGCCGCGCTGCGCTTCGCGGTGATGGCCGTCCCGGTCGTACTGTTCGTACGGTTCCCCACGGTCCGGGTGAAGTGGTTCCTGCTCTATGCCGTCGGCTTCGGCATCCTGCAGTTCGCCTTCCTGTTCCTGGCCATGAACCTCGGGATGCCGACCGGCCTGGCGTCGCTCGTGCTGCAGACCTCCGCGCCCTTCACAGTGCTCCTCGGTGTCCTGTTCCTGCGGGAGCGGATGAGTCCGCTGCAGGTCGTCGGCATCGCGGTGGCCGTGGTGGGAATGATCGTCATCGGCATCGACCGCGCCGCGCACAGCTCGCTCGGTGTCGCCGCGGTCGTCCCGATGCTCCTGACCGTGCTCGGCGGCCTCGGCTGGGCTTTCGGCAACATCGGCTCACGCCTGTCCCGACCGGATGACGCACTCCGCATGACGCTCTGGATGTCGGTCGTGCCGCCGATCCCGTTCTTCCTGATGAGCCTGGTCTTCGACGGCCCGACCGCCGGGATCGAGTCGATGACGACGCTCGGATCGCACACCGGGCTGCCGGCCCTCGCCGGACTCGCCTACACGGTGATCCTCGGTACCGTCGTGGGCTCGGGCCTGTGGACGCATCTCATGTCGAGGTATCCGGCAAGTCGTGTCGCTCCGTTGTCACTGCTCGTGCCCGTCGTCGGGATCACCGCCGCCTGGCTGTTCCTGGGTGAGACGCCTACCGTCATCGAGCTCGTGGGTGCGGTGACCGTGATCGGTGGATGCGCCGCGGGCGTAATCGCATCGCCGATGTCGAATCCCAAGGCGTCGACGGCAGAGCCGTCAGCCCAGCGAGTCGGCCAGAGCGGCACCGATCCGGTCGACGGCCGCCCGGGCATCCGGACTGATCAGCGTCATGTTCGCGAACGCATGCATGAGACTGCCGGCCCGGTCGAGGGTCACCGGGACGCCCGCCGCATGCAGCCGGTCGGCGTAGGCGATGCCCTCGTCGCGCAGCGGGTCGAAGCCCGCGACGATCACGTAGGCGGGCGAGAGGCCGGAGAGGTCGTCGGCCAGTAGCGGCGACACCCGCGGATCGGTGCGCTGGTCGACGTCGGGGACGTAATTGTCGAGGAACCAGTCCATGTGCTCATCGGTGAGGTACAGCCCGGTGGCGAACTCACGACGCGACTGCCGTTTCGTCGACGCATCGGTGACCGGGTAGATCAACATCTGCAGGCATGGCGTGACCGCGTCGTCGCGGACCTGCTGGGCGACCACCGCGGCGAGGTTGCCTCCTGCGCTGTCCCCGGAGACGGCGATGTGATCGGTCGGCACACCCCAGTCCGGCGCCTTGGCGACCGCGAACCGCCACGCCGCGAGGGCATCGTCCACCGCGGCCGGAAACCGGTGCTCGGGTGCGAGCCGGTAGTCCACCGAGAGGATGTCGGCCCCGGTGGACAACGCCAGCCTGCGGACGAGGTTGTCGTGGCTGACCCGGTCGCCCTCCACCCAGCCTCCGCCGTGAAAGAAGACGACGATGCCGACCGAGTCGACTCTTGCCCGATACCGCGTCGCCGGGATCCGGCCGCCGGGACCGTCGATGACGAGATCCTCCTCGACCGCCATCGGCGGCAGCTTCTCGGCCATCGTCGTGGCGTTGTCCCGCACATCGGCGCGTGCCTGCGCGACCGATTTCCCGGCGAGTGCGAAGGCGGGCAGACGCTCGGCCACCCAGCCCGTCAACGCCATCTCCGGCGCCAGCCTGTCCCCGTCCGCGTTGGCGCGGCCCCACCGGCCCGCGAAGCGCAACAGTGCCGGCGGAACGTGTCCGGCACCGCGCATCAAGGCCCGCTGGACGCGGGCGGGGAAGGGAAGCGACATCGCTGTGGCCTGGCTCACGATCGTGAGCGTACCCCCGGCGCACCGCCGTACTGCCCATCGCCGCCTGTGTCAGACTCGATGCCATGCCCGACCGCGTGAGAACTCCGATGCGCACCCACGTCGCACTGGCCGCCGCATCCGCGGCCCGCTGGGCGTCACGAACCGCAGGCCGCGGCAAGGGCTCGATGATCGGCGGTCTGGTGGCCGCCAAGATCGACCCGAACATCATGGGACGCCTTGCCGCGGGCAAACGTACCGCGCTGGTGACGGGCACCAACGGGAAGTCGACCACCACGCGGATGACCGCCGCTGCGCTGTCCGAACTCGGCGAGGTCGCCACCCAGGCGGACGGCGCCAACATGGACGCCGGCATCATCGCCACGCTCACCCTGCACCGCCCGGCGACCATCTGCGCGCTCGAGGTCGACGAACTACACGTGCCACACGTCAGCGATGCGGTCGATCCAGAAGTCCTTGTGATGCTGAATCTCTCGCGTGATCAACTCGATCGCGTCGGCGAGATCAACATGATCGAACGCCGCCTTCGCGACGGCCTCGCACGGCACCCGTCGACGACGGTCATCGCCAACTGCGACGACGTCCTGATCACCTCGGCCGCATTCGACGCTCCCAAGGTCATCTGGGTGGCGGCGGGCGCCGGCTGGGTCGGCGACTCCGTGAGCTGCCCGCGCACCGGCGAGCCCATCGTCCGCAACGGCGACGACTGGCACTCCAGCGGCGACGACCAGTTCCGCAGGCCGTCGCCCGACTGGTGGGTCGACGGCGAGAATCTCTATGGCCCAGATGGTTTCGTATCGCCCATGACCCTGTCGGTGCCGGGGCGAGCGAATCGGGGTAACGCCGCCCAGGCGGTCGCGGCGGCCGTGGCGATGGGCGCGGATCCGGCGAAGGCGGTCGCCGCGGTCGGCACCGTCGGAGAGGTGGCCGGCCGCTACGGGATCCATCAGGTCGGCAATCATTCCGTCCGGACCCTGCTGGCCAAGAATCCGGCCGGATGGCAGGAGGCCCTGTCGATGATCGACCAGGACGCCGACGGACTCGTGATCGCGGTCAACGGGCAGGTCCCCGACGGCGAAGATCTCTCCTGGTTGTGGGACGTGCGGTTCGAGGCGTTCGAGACGATGCAGGTGGTCGCGGCGGGTGAACGTGCCGCGGATCTGTCGGTGCGCCTGCTGTACGCCGGCGCCGAACACACCACCATCCCCGACCCGATGAAGGCCATTGCGTCGTGCCCGCCGGGGCGCGTCGAGGTGCTGGCCAACTACACGGCGTTCCGTGACCTCGGCGTCGCACTGGATCGCGCCGAACGCGCACGAGGCTCCGACCTGCAGAGGGACGCGGAACAGTGAGCGAATCGACCCTCCGAATCGGACTCGTCCTGCCCGACGTGATGGGAACCTACGGCGACGGCGGCAACGCGCTGGTACTCAAGCAGCGGGCGCGCATGCGGGGTATCGACGCCGAGATCATCCAGATCACCCTCGACGACGAGGTGCCCGACTCCCTCGACGTGTACGCCCTCGGCGGCGCGGAGGATTACGCGCAGCGTCTGGCTACCCGCCACCTGACGCGATATCCGGGCCTGCAACGCGCGGCGGCCGCCGGACGTCCCGTTCTGGCCATCTGCGCGGCGATCCAGGTCCTCGGACACTGGTACGAGACGTCGGCCGGCGAACGCGTCGACGGGATCTCGCTGTTCGACCTCACGACTGCACCACAGGCCCAGCGCAGCATCGGCGAACTGATCACCACCCCCGCCGTCGACGGACTCACCGCCCCGCTCACCGGGTTCGAGAATCACCGGGGCGGAACCACTCTCGGTACCGACGCGAGACCGCTGGCGCGCGTGCGAAGTGGCGTCGGCAACGGTGTCGGCGACGGCGCGGAGGGTGTCATCCAGGGATCGGTGCTGGGTACCTACATGCACGGCCCGGCATTGGCGCGCAATCCCGAGCTGGCCGACTATCTGCTGGCCCGCGCGACAGGCTCTGATTCCCTTGCACCGCTGAATCTTCCGGAGGTCGAGCGGTTGCGGAAGGAACGGCTGGCCGTCGGTCGACGCGGCTGAGTGATCCGGCAACCCCGGACCCCGACGCACGATCGGCGCGAAACTGCGCACAATGGACGAGTTTTGGCGCCCACTCGAGGTCGATCATCGCCGCGGTCACCTTCCCGGCCTCAGCCCGGCATGGCCGGCCGCCGCGCTCAGTACCTCGACGAGCATCTCCGGCGTCAGGCGACCGGTGAACGTATTGTGTTGGCTCACATGGTAACTACCGAATATCGCCAGTTCACGATCATCGCGACGGATTGTCGTGCGGGCGCCGTGGGCGAACTTCGGCTTCGGCCGCTCGACGTTCCAGCCGAGGTCACCGAAGGTGCGCAACGCGGACTGCCACCCGAACGCCCCGAGCACCACCACCGAGCGCAACGTCGGCAACAGCAGGTCGATCTCGGCGTCGAGCCAGTGCGCGCACCGATCGCGTTCGGTCACCGTCGGTTTGTTCTGGGGAGGTGCGCAACGGACCGGCGCGGTCATGCGCACCCCGAACAATTCCATGCCGTCCTCGGCGGACACCGCGACCGGTTGGCTCGCCAGGCCGACGTCGTACAGGGCGCGGAACAGCACGTCGCCGCTCTGATCGCCGGTGAACATCCGACCCGTGCGGTTGGCGCCGTGGGCGGCCGGCGCCAATCCGAGGATGATCACCCGGGCGTCGACCGGACCGAAGCCGGGAACGGGTCGGCCCCAGTAGGTCTGATCGACGAACGCCGCCCGTTTGTCACGGGCCACCCGCTCTCGCCACTCGACCAGTCGTGGACACGCGCGACACTCGACGAGTTCGTCGTCGAGCGCCGCCACACTGCGATAGACCACACCTCACCGTAGCGCCCCCGAGATCCGTTCAGTCCAGTACGCGGCACCGATCACGGGTCCGATCGACCGCGAACCAGCCGCGCTCGAACTGCTGCCACCGTTCCAGCTCGGTCCGTGATTCCTCCCCGTCACGGGCGACGGCCCGTTCCAGCCGTTCCCGGGCGGGACCGCCGTCGAGCCACAGAGAATGGGTGAGCCGCTCGGCGATCCTGCGTCGCGCCGATGACACACCTTCGATGATCAGCAATGGTTCCCATCGGAGCCAGACCCGACGCCCCACCTCGGGAACCCCGCCGCGCCACACCCTCGGCCGGTAATGGTAGTCGTGCCGACGGATGAAGGCATGCAGCACATCGGTTTCCAGCTCCGGCCACCAGGCGACCGGGTTGTCCCAGGTGGCGAAGTCGTCGGTGCGGATGAGTTGTACGCCGGTACCCCGTTCGCGCAGGCGGGCCACCAGCGCGTCGGCGACCGTGGATTTGCCCGCCCCCGAGGGCCCGTCGATCGCGACGATTCCGGCCATCAGTTCACCGGCCAGTTCGTCGAGGTGCGCCACGACGGCGGGCGACGGGCCGGAGAAGTCCACGGTGTCGAGGATATCCATCACTCCCGGCGCGTGACCGCGGTCAGGCCAGCGCCCGACGGCCCGACAACGCGCGACCGAGCGTCAGTTCGTCCGCGAACTCCAGGTCACCGCCCATCGGGAGCCCGGAGGCGAGTCGGGTGACCGACAACCCCGGGAAGTCCTTGAGCATGCGCAGGAGGTAGGTCGCCGTGGCCTCGCCCTCGGTATTGGGGTCGGTCGCGACGATCACCTCGCTGACGTCCACACCGTCCTCCTGATTGGCCAGCCGACGCAGGAGTTCACGGATCCGCAGCTGGTCGGGCCCGATCCCCGACAACGGGTCCAGGGCTCCGCCGAGTACGTGATACCTGCCGTTGAACTCCTTGGTGCGCTCGAGGGCGTGCACATCCTTGGGTTCCTCGACGACGCAGATCTTCGTGGCATCACGGCGCGCATCCGAACAGATCCGACACAGCTGGTTCGCCGAGACGTTGCCGCACTCGGCGCAGAAGGTGACATCGTCGCGCACCCGGCCGAGCGCCGCGATCAACCGATCGATCTCGTTGTTCTCCACGCCCAACAGGTGGAAGGCGATTCGCTGGGCACCCTTCGGGCCGAGTCCTGGTTGTTTGGCCAGCTCGTCGATCAGGTCCTGAATGGGTCCCTCGTACATGATGGCCTAGCCGAGACCGGGCAGACCGCCGCCGAGCCCGCCGGCGAGCGGTCCCATCTTCTCCTGCGTCAGCGCCTCACGCTTGGACGCGAGATCGGCGAGCGCACCCAGGACGAGATCCTGCAGGGTCTCCACGTCCTCGGGATCGACGACCTTGGGGTCGATGGCCACCCCGGTGACCTCGCCGGTGCCGCTACCGGTCACCGTCACCAGGCCGTTGCCGGCCGAACCGGTGACCTCGGCGGCCGCGATCTCGTTCTGCGCGGCCAGCAGCTGCTCCTGCATCTGCTGCGCTTGCGCGAGCAGCCCGGCCATCGGGTTGTCGCCGCCGGCGTTGTCGCCGCCGCCGAAGAGTGCGCTGGGGTCGAATGGTTGAGTCACGGGCTCCAGAGTAATCGCCGGGTCAGCGCAGGAGCCGATCGACATGCTCGGCGAGCTCCTCGACGGTGACGCCATGACCGGGGCTGACGATGAACGAGATCACATCGTCGCCGAACAGTCGGCCTGCTCGCCTGGTCAGAGCGAATTCGAACCGGTCGTCGACCCTGCGCCACTCGGTGATCGCACCGTAGATCGGGGCGCTGGCGCCCGTGGTCACGCAGTATTCGTCCGACCTCGGCCCGCCCACCAGGTCACGCTGGATCTGGAAACATGCCATCGACTCGTCGTCGATGAAGACGACGGCCTCGCACCCCAGATCGGTGTGCCGCTCGTAGGTCGCCTGTATGGCCATGGGGTCAGGGTAACCACATCGGCATCAGCCGAGCGGGTCGGTGACCGTCCGCCGGGAGACGAAGTGCCGTTTCTCTCCGGTCAGCGGGTCGGCGAAACGCAGCGTGTGCGCGACCAACCGCAACGGCTCGGAGAAGTCGCCGTGATCGGGTCGCGCGGCGAGTTCCGGACGGACGTCCGGATAGAGCGGATCCCCGACGATCCCGACACCGAGTTGTGCCATGTGCAGCCGGAGCTGATGCGTGCGCCCGGTGAACGGTCGGAGGTCGTAGACCCCACCGGCGGCGGCCTGCTCGACCAGGGTGATGTCGCTGATCGCGTTGACCTCGCCTGCGAGCACGCGTGCGCGCAGGTCACCGGCGGTCTTCTCGATCCGGTTGGCGACGGTCGTCGTGGTCTCCAGATCGGTGCGGACGGGTGCCAGCGCCCGATACTCCTTGATGGCCAGTCGTTCGGCGAACAATGCCTGGTAGGCCGCCCGCACCTCGGGCCGGAGCGTGAACAGGAGTACGCCCGCGGTCAGCCGGTCGAGGCGATGCGCCGGGGACACCAGATCGGTCCCGAGCTCCCGTCGCAACCTGACGAGCGCGGTCTGGGTGACGTGACGCCCACGCGGCATGGTGGCGAGGAAGTGCGGCTTGTCGACGACGACGATGTTGTCGTCGGCGTACAGGATCGGCAGGTCGAACGGGATGTCCGGCTCCTCGGGCAGGTCCCGGTACAGATAGACCGACGTGTTGAGACGAGCGGGTGCGTCGAGGACGATCGGCTGACCGTCGGCATCGACGATCTCACCGAGCGCGGCCTGGGCCGCGAGATCGTCGCGGGTCATGCCGGCCAACGAAGGCGTCGCGAGCAGACATTCGCCGACGGTCCGCTCCGGACCGGCCCGGAGCACCACACGTGTGGCATCGACCCCGTCACGCGGCGACAGCGGCGTGACGGGCCCTCGACGTCGTCGGCGGGTCAGTTCTCCAGACGCTTCTTGAGATTGCCCAGCAGCTCCGCCTGGATGCGGTTGAGCCCCTTGGGCGCGAACGTCTTCTCGAAGAACCCGCCGATCCCGCCGGCACCGGTCCAGGTGGTCGTGGTGGTCACCGCACTGCCCGAACCGGACTTCGCGACTGTGTAGGTCGTCACCATCGACGAGTTCTCGTCGTTCTCGGTGACGGTGTCCGGCACCACCGAGACGGTCGCCTTGACGTCACGCTGACGTTTCTCGGTGGCCTGCAGGATCCAGTGCACCACCGTTCCCTCGCCGTTACCGCCGCTGATCACGGCATAGTCGCGGTACTGCGAGGGCAGGATCGCCGGGCGCACCTCGTTGTAGTCGGCGAGCGCGGCGACCACGGCGTCCGGGGTGGCGGCGATGTCAATCGACTGGGTTGCGGAAACCTGACCCACGGCGGGCACTCCTTAGAACTGATTGGCGGGGGGCAAACTCACGACCTAGGCTATCCAAGTGAACTCTGACCGGTTGGAGATGGGGGCGCAGGGATTCGACCAGGGTGTCGCAACCCTCCTGAAGAGCTACCGCGACATTCCGCCCGGTGCGACGGTCCGGTTGGCGAAGAAGACCTCGAACCTGTTCCGCAAGCGTGCCGAGAACCCGCATCCGGGCCTCGACGTCTCCGGCCTCGATCGGGTGATCTCGGTCGATCCGGATGCCAAGACCGCCGACGTCGCCGGCATGTGTACCTACGAGAACCTCGTCGCCGCGACCCTGCCCTACGGGCTGGCACCCAAGGTGGTCCCGCAGTTGAAGACCATCACCCTGGGCGGCGCGGTCACCGGACTCGGGATCGAGAGCACCTCGTTTCGCAACGGCCTGCCGCACGAGTCGGTCCTCGAGATCGACGTCCTGACCGGCGACGGTGAGATCATCACGGCCACCCCGGCCAACGAGAATGCCGATCTCTTCTTCGGATTCCCCAATTCCTATGGCACGCTGGGCTATTCGGTCCGGCTGAAGATCGAGCTGGAGTCCGTGCAGCCTTATGTGGCGCTACGGCACGTCCGGTTTGACCGGGTCGAGGACCTCCAGGTGGCGATGGCCGCGATCATCTCCGACGGGTCGTATCGCGGCGAACGGGTGGACTACCTCGACGGCGTGGTGTTCACCGCCGACGAGTCGTATCTGACGATGGGACGCCAGACCGACGAATCCGGCCCTACCAGCGACTACACCGGGATGGACATCTTCTACCGGTCCATCCAGGCGCGAACGGCGGCCGCGAGCGGGACCGGCACCGACCGCCTCACCATCCACGACTACCTGTGGCGGTGGGACACCGACTGGTTCTGGTGCTCACGCGCGTTCGGTGCCCAGAATCCGCGGGTCCGCCGATTCTGGCCCAAGAAACTGCTGCGCAGCAGCTTCTACTGGAAGCTCATCGCCCTCGACCATCGGTACAACATCGGCGACAAGCTCAGTGCCCGCAAGGGCGAGCCGCCCAATGAGCGGGTGGTCCAGGACATCGAGGTGCCGATCGAGAACACCACCGCATACGTGGAGTGGTTCCTCGGCAACATTCCGATCGAGCCGATCTGGTTGTGCCCGCTGCGCCTCCGAGAGCCCGCCGTCGAGGGTTCGGACCCGGTCCGGCCGTGGCCGCTGTACCCTCTCGAACCGCGGCGGACGTATGTGAACATCGGCTTCTGGTCGGCGGTGCCCGTCACCCCTGGCGATCCCGGGCACACCAACAAACTCATCGAACACAAAGTGGCCGAGCTCGATGGCCACAAGTCCCTCTATTCGGAATCCTTCTACCCCCCCGACGAGTTCGACGAACTCTACGGGGGCGAGAATTATCGGCTGCTCAAGAAGCAGTACGACCCACGAGGCCGTCTGCTGGACCTGTATGCGAAAGCGGTGAAACGACAGTGACAACATTCAAGGACAGTCCCTTGCACGCCGGTGGTGACGCGGCGACGGGCAGGATGACGCTGGCCCAGATCTTCGAATCGCTGATGGGCGGCGACCTCACGATTCGCATCACCGCCTACGACGGCAGTGCGGCCGGACCCGAGGACGCGGAGTTCGGGCTCAACCTCAAGACATCACGCGGTACCACCTACCTCGTCACCGCCCCCGGCGACCTCGGACTGGCCCGCGCCTACATCGCCGGCGATCTCGAACTCGTCGGCGCGCACCCGGGTGACCCCTACGGGGCACTGCGCGCCCTCGCCGCCGATCTGCATTTCAGTCGGCCCTCCCCGCTCGTCCTCGCGAACATCGCCCGCTCACTCGGCATCGAGCACTTCAAGCCGATCGCGCCTCCGCCGCAGGAGGCCCTGCCGCGCTGGCGCCGCTTCGCCGAAGGCCTGCGCCACAGCAAGGCTCGCGACGCCGAGGTCATCCACCACCATTACGACGTCTCGAACACCTTCTACGAGTGGGTACTCGGGCCGTCGATGACCTACACGTGTGCGGTGTACCCCGAACTCGAGGCGTCGCTCGAGGCCGCCCAGGAGAACAAGTACCGGCTCATCTTCGACAAGCTGCGGCTCAAGCCGGGCGACCGTCTCCTCGACATCGGTTGCGGCTGGGGCGGAATGGTCCGCTACGCCGCACACCGGGGGGTCAAGGTCATCGGGGCCACCCTCTCCGCCGAGCAGGCGCAGTGGGCGCAGAAAGCCATCATCGACGAAGGGCTCTCGGACCTGGCCGAGGTACGGCACAGCGACTACCGCGACGTCACCGAGACCGGCTTCGACGCCGTGTCGTCGATCGGATTGACCGAGCACATCGGGGTCGCCAACTACCCCGCGTATTTCAAGTTCATCCGAGACCGGCTACGGGTCGGCGGAATGCTGTTGAACCACTGCATCACCCGACCGGACAACCTCAAGAGCGGCCGGGCGGGCTCCTTCATCGACCGTTATGTGTTCCCCGACGGCGAGCTCACCGGGTCCGGCAAGATCATCTCCAAGCTGCAGGACATCGGCGGCATGGAGGTCGTGCACGAGGAGAACTTCCGCGACCACTACGCGATGACCCTGCGCGACTGGAACAAGAACCTCCTCGAGCACTGGGACGAAGCCGTCGACGAGGTCGGCGAGGGAACCGCCCGCCTCTGGGGCCTCTACATGGCCGGCTGCCGGATCGGCTTCGAGCGCGACATCATCCAGCTCCATCATGTGCTCGCCACCAAGCTCGACGACAAGGGCGGCAACGACCTCCCCTTGCGTCCCTGGTGGAACGCCTGAGCTCCCGCTCCACCCGCACCGGCATCTCCACCCACACCGGCTCCCGCACCCGCACCCGCACCCGCTGACAGCAACCGAAATCCCGCCGACAGCAACCTGTTTTGCGTCGACAGCAACCGGCTACGCGCAATTCCGGGTTGCTCTCGGCGGGATTTCTGTTGCTGTCGGCGGGATTTCTGTTGCTGTCGGCGGGAGACCAGGAGCCACCTTCACTCGAGGGGGCGGGCTCCCAGCTCCGACTTGAGCAGTTCGAGCGCCACCTGATCGGGATCGAGGCGACGCTCCGGCGGCCCAGAGTGCGCGTCGGCGACCATCTCGTCACGCTCCGCATCGGTGATCTCCTCGTCCGGCCGTGGCGGCTCGGGCTCCTCGGGTTCGGGAGCGTGTTCCGGTGGCGGAGTGGCGGATTGCGACTGATCACGCGCGCGACTCGGCCGCGAATAGGCGGGCCGTTTCGGCGCCGGCCGCGACGGCTCGCGGTCCCCGGCACCGCGCGGGGGCTGCGCCTGAACGGTCGGCCCGGACGCGTGGACACACCGGGCATCCATGCCCGGGCCGAAGACCCGCTGGACCGCGGCACGGAGATTGCCCGCGTGCTCGTTGCTCAACCGGCCGACGAGCATCTCGGTGGTGTGGCCGAACACGATGGACTGCCCGTCCACCCCCTGGATGGACGCCCCGGAGAGCATTACCTCCAGCACGGGCGTGATACCGCGGGCCGCTTCGCGGATCTCCGGCCACCGGGCCTCGACGTCGGCGACAGCGAGTCCCGGGGCCGCTTGCGACTCTTCGGGATCCGAGTCATCCACGGCCTCGGCGTGGGCGGCGCCGTCGTACGGCGGAGCGGCGCCGTCGGTCGGGTCCTCGGTCGGCTCATCGGGAAGCGGGATGTCGTCGTCCGAGGCGGACGCGGACGGCAGTTCGGAAACCGGCAGTTCGGAAACCGGTGGCTCCGGGGCGGTCGGCGTCGGGGCGGTCGGCGTCGGGGCGACCGGTGGCGAATCCGGCTGCGCGGGCGCCGGCTCCTCCGGCACGACCGGCTCGGGTTCACGTTCGGCCGGCATCCGCGCCGGCGGTTGCGGCGACGTCGGGTTACCGCCGCCGCGCGGTGCGGTCGGCTGGGGGACCGCCGGCGGATCCGACGGTGCCCGATCGGCTGATTCGTCCGGAGCCTGCGGGGTGACGGGCGAAACCTGCTCGACAACAGGCGGTTCGGTCGGAGCGCTCACCTCGGCCGCAGGTTGTTCGGCAGCCTTACGCTGAGACGGGCGCACGTATTTTGGTGCGGACTCGGGCTCGGTCGTCGGGCCGGGCAGCTCTGCGCCGGCGGTGACGGACGCGGCCGCTCGAGCCCCCGACGACGACCCACCCGACGTCACGACGCCGGACTCGAGACGTTCGAGTCGGTGCAGCAGTGCCGCATCCTCCGTCGATGCCGCCGGCAGCAGCATCCGGGCGCACATCACCTCCAGCAACAGCCGGGGCGAGGTGGTACCGCGCATCTCGCCGAGAGCCGCGTGCACGATCTCGGCGAATCGGGTCAGTGCCGCCGGCCCGAGGATCTCGATCTGGGACTGCATGCGCTGCAACTGATCACCGGGAGCCTCGACGAGTCCACGATCGGCGGCGTCCGGAACCGCCTGCAGCAGGATGAGATCGCGTAGTCGTTCGAGGAGGTCGACGGCGAACCGACGCGGGTCGTGGCCGGCATCCACCACTTTCTCCACAGCGCCGAACAATCGTGCCCCGTCGGCATCCGCCAGCGCGTCGATCGCCTCGTCGATGAGGGCGATGTCGGTGACGCCCAACAATGCGAGCGCGCGGTCATAGGTGACGCCCTCGTCGCCCGCCCCGGCGAGAAGCTGATCGAGGATACTCAGCGAATCGCGCGGTGAGCCGCCGCCGGCCCGGATGACCAGCGGATAGACGTCGGGCGCGACCGTCACGTTCTCGTTCGCGCAGATCTTCTCCAGCAGCCCACGCATCACCGGCGGCGCGAGCAGACGGAACGGATAGTGGTGCGTCCGTGAGCGAATGGTGGGGAGCACCTTCTCCGGCTCGGTGGTCGCGAACACGAAGATGAGGTGTTCGGGCGGCTCCTCCACGATCTTGAGCAACGCGTTGAATCCCGCATTCGTGACCATGTGGGCCTCGTCCACGATGAACACGCGGTACCGGGATTCCGAGGGTGCGTAGAACGCTCGGTCGCGCAGTTCTCGGGTGTCGTCGACGCCGCCGTGACTGGCCGCATCGAGTTCGATCACATCGAGGTTGCCGGCTCCGCCCGGCGCCAGCGCCTGGCACGAGTCACACACGCCACACGGCGTCGACGTCGGGCCCTGCACACAGTTCAGCGAGCGGGCCAGGATGCGGGCCGACGACGTCTTGCCACATCCGCGGGGTCCGGAGAAGAGATAGGCGTGGTTGATACGCCCCGAGTCGAGCGCATGACTCAACGGATCGGTGACGTGCTCCTGGCCCACGACGTCGGCGAAGGTAGCCGGGCGATAGGTGCGATACAGAGCCACGTGACGAGACTACCGGCGATCGCCGACAGCCGAACCCGCTCCCCCACCCTGTCCACACCCGAACGCCGTTCTGTTGTTTCCGGGCGAGCGCGACACGGGTGTGGGGTCAGACGGTGGCGGTACCGCTGCACACGGGAGCAGGCAAGGACGGGATAAGCCCATGACCCACGGAACGGATGGTGACCCTGATGGGACCGCTGCCATGGAGGCCGTCGATCCAGTAACCGGGGAGATCGCCGAGGCCGTGTTGCCAATGCCGTTGGTGGGATTGTGCACGGCCGGTCGAGAGCTCCGTGACCGTCACAGTGGTGTCAGTGGTGTACGGGAACAGGCTCTTGCTGTCGGCCCAGATGCTGAACTCGCCCGGTCGGCCGGTGTCGGTGCGGACGGTGACTCCGGCAAAGAACGGGACGTCGACGATGTTCGGGTTGAGGCTCCAGCAATTCATGCCGATGTTCTGCGTTCGAGGGGCGGCCTGGGCCGGCCCGGCCACCCCGATCGTCGCGAGCACGGATGCCCCCAGCATCACGGTCGCGGTTGCCACTGTTCGATGTCGCATTCGTCTGCCTCCCAGTCACCCCGTGATCGGCTCTCCCTGACAGGTATGTCGTCTGTCGCAGTCACGTCATTACACGCAGGGCGGGATGCGACGACGGCCGGATCGGTGTCGGACACCGCGTTCTCGCGTCGTCGGAACACCACGATCGTCGCGATGGCCGTCACCAGGAAGACCGCGTTGTACGGGTAGTACGTGAACCACGTCAGCCACCCGATGCCGGTCTTGAAGAACAGCCCGATCAGATACGCGTCCGGGACGGTCCTGTTCACGAACCAGATCGGATGGGCGAGGTAGCTCCGCCAGGAGAACGTGACCAGGATCAGTGCGATGAGCCCCACCGTGATCAGGACGTAGGTCGTCGGGCGGCGGCCCGGCGTCATCAGCATGTGGAACCCGATCACCACCAGCGGGACGAACCACACCCAGTGATGCCCCCAGGACATGGGTGAGATCGCGCAACCGCTCATCCCGACGATGGTGATCGCGAGCAGTTCCTGTCCGTGCCGGTGCGCCAGCACTGCCGCATACATCCCGAGCGCCAGCGCGGCGACGACGACGGCGAGCCAGAGGAAACCGTTCGGGTCGTCGCTGTGCAAGAGGTTCGCGAGCAGACCGCGGATCGACTGGTTGCCCGGCGTCTGGGGTGCCCCCACTCGGTCGGAATCGAACAGTTTGCCGGTCCAGTACGACCACGATTCCCGCGGCAACGCCACGAAGCCGACGACAGCCGTGCCGACGAATCCGGCGGCCACACCGGCCACTGCGCGCCACTGACGCAGCAGTGCCAGGTAGAAGACGAAGATCAGCGGGGTCAGCTTGATCCCGGCGGCGATGCCCGTGCCGACACCGTAGAGCCGACTGCGCTCCGGGCGGGCCAGGTCGGCGACGATGATCAGCAACAGGAAGACGTTGATCTGCCCGTACCAGATCGTCGTGCGGACGGGTTCCAGCAGCAAGACCACCGCCACCAGCGACATGCCGATACAGCGCAGCGGCCAGGTCGCCTGACGCCCAAGACTTTTGAAGCTCAGCATGACGATGAGATAGAGCGCGACAAATATCCCCGCGGTCCAGATGATCCGCGCCGCCTCGAACGACACCCAGGTGAACGGTGCGAACAGGAAGATCGAGATGGGCGTGTAGGTGTAGTCCATCTGCCCGAGGAACTTGGCGTCGTAGAGGTGGCCGCCGGTGAGCACCGTCCGGGCGCCATCGAGGTAGACCTGGAGGTCGAGCTGGTTGTCGAACAGTCCCCAGAACGGGGTGTTCAGGGGCACCACGACGTCCTGCAGCCAGATCGCGAGAAGCCCGACGAGCACAAATCCGACGGCGACCAGCGCCGATCGGTGGGTCCTCACGCTCTGCGGATGGTCACGGGCACGAGTCCGATCAGGATTCGCGCGTCGCCAAGAGGGTCTCCGAAGCTGCCAGCAGCACGCAGGTCGCGACGCCGTCCATGGCGGTTCGGAGATCATCTGTGGAGGGGAACGTCGGTGCCAGGCGGATGTTGCGGTCGAACGGATCTTCCTTGTAGGGGTACGTCGACCCGGCTGCGGTCAGTGCGATGCCCGCCTGCTTCGCGAGTTCGATGGTGCGTCGAGCAGTCCCGTCGATGACGTCGAGGCTGATGAAGTAGCCGCCCTCCGGCTCCGACCACGCGGCGACCTTCGAGTCGGCGAGGCGGTCGGCGAGGATGTCGAGCACCAGCCGGAATTTCGGCGCCAGGAGTTCCCGATGGCGGGCCATGTGCGCCCGGACGCCGTCGGCGTCGCCGAAGAACTTCGCGTGCCGGAGCTGATTGACCTTGTCCGGGCCGATCGTCTTGAACGCGAGGTGCCGGCTGAACCAGTCGACATTCGCTTTCGACGACCCGAAGAAGGACACACCGGCGCCGGCGAAGGTGATCTTCGACGTCGAGCCGAGCACGTACACGCGGTTGGGGTTGCCGGCCTCGGCCGCCATGTCGATCACCGGCAGCGGCGTCGGGGGCGCCTCGACGAGGGTGTGCACCGCGTAGGCGTTGTCCCAATAGATGCGGAAGTCGTCGGCGGCGGGCATCTCCAGCAGACCGCGCGTCACGTCTTCGGTGAACGTCACGCCGGTCGGGTTGGAGTAGGTCGGTACGGCCCACAGGCCCTTGATGCTGGGATCGGCTGCCGTGAGCGCAGCGCAGGCGTCGACGTCGGGGCCGTTCGGCAACATCGGCACCGGGATCATCTCGATGCCGTAGCTCTCGGTGATCGCGAAATGCCGGTCATAACCGGGCGCCGGGCACAGGAATTTGATGGGACCAGATCCCCACGGCTGCGCGGAATCGGGGTTGCCGTTCAGGAGCGAGAACACCGTGAGGTCGTGCATCAGCTCGAGGCTGGAGTTACCGAACGCGATCAGGTGGGCCGGGTCGACGGCGAGCAGTTCGCCGAACATCTCGCGGAGCTCCGGGAGGCCGGCCAATCCGCCGTAATTGCGGGTGTCGGTCCCCGCGGCGTCGCGGTATTCGGTCCCCGGCAGCGCCAGGAGCTCGTTCGAGAGGTCGAGCTGCTCGGGCGCGGGCTTGCCGCGGGTGAGGTCCAGTTTCAGGCCTGCCGCACACAATGCGTCGTAGAGATTCTGCAGTTCGGACTTGGTTTCACGGAGCTGGTCGGCACTCAACGAGTGATAGTTCAACGCAGGGACCTCTCCAGTGACACCGGCGTGGGTTGGCGGTGACGCTCCAAGCGGATGATTGTGTTTATGGGGACCCCGCGCACCCGAGAGAGCCCGTTGACCCTTGCTGCCTTCCGGCCCTGGGGGAGTTCACAGGATGCACGCCGCGCGGGATCCGCCGTCAAGTGTAGCGGGCGGTCGGCGCCGATCGACAATCGGTGGTCCACCACCCTGCTCACCGGCCCTTACGCGCAAAGACCTCATCTCCGGCCGGGGACCTTTCGCGCGCGCAGGGTCCCTGATCACAGGTGAGGTCTCCGTCGTCATCGAGGTGGCCGTCGCGCCCGGTTTTGGGCCAGCAGCCCCTCGGCCGCTATCATCCCTGACGGAGGATTCGCCTAGTGGCCTATGGCGCTCGCCTGGAACGCGGGTTGGGTTAACAGCCCTCAGGGGTTCGAATCCCCTATCCTCCGCCACACGAGATCCGTGGCCGTTCTTCTCGCTCGTCGGTGAGAATGGCTGCGGATCTTTCGTCTCTGCGGGTTCGGTCTGCGGGTTCGGGTGGTGCGATCAGCACAAAACCGCGCCGGGCAGCACACATCTGTGCCGACCGGCGCGGTGGAAGTTTGGACAAGACCGGGGGTTTCTGTAATCACCCCGGCCTCTGGTTCAACAAGCGAGTTACAGCATCGCGTGAACGTGGCCCCAACGATAGCAGGCCGGTGCACGCACCGACGAATCGTCCAAGTGGGAAGCTGATGGGGTGCTGTTTCCGACGCTGACACCCAACGCACCCGACATCCCCGACGCGATCACGATCGGCGACGACCGACTCTCCCGGGAGGACCTGGTCGGCGCGGCGACCGCCGTCGCCGAGCGAGTCGCCGGCGCCCGGGTTCTGGCGGTCTACGCGAGGCCGACGACGGACACCGTGCTCGCCATCGTCGGCTGCCTGATCGCCGGTGTCGCCGCAGTGCCCGTGCCGCCCGACTCCGGGCCGCGCGAAATCGAGCACATCCTCGGCGATTCCGGCGCGCAGGCCTGGCTGGGTGCCGCGCCCGACGATCCGACCCTCCCGGTGATCCCGGTGCGGCGCTATGCCCGATCGTGGCATCGCCATCCCGAGCCGCCCGAATCGTCGATCGCCCTCGTCCTGTACACCTCCGGCACCACCGGGCTACCCAAGGGCGTTCCGATCACCCGCTCCGCCATCGCCGCGGGCCTCGACGCGCTGGGCGACGCCTGGCAGTGGACCGCCGATGATGCACTCGCTCACGGTCTTCCGCTCTTTCATGTTCATGGCCTGATCCTCGGGATGCTCGGTCCGTTGCGCCGGGGCGGACGCCTGATCCACACGGTCACGCCGACACCGCAGAACTACGCAGCCGCGATGAGCCGTGGCGCGACCATGTTCTTCGGCGTGCCGACCGTCTGGACTCGTGTTGCGTCCGATCCCGCTGCAGCACAGGCACTGTCACCGGCACGGCTGCTGGTGTCCGGCAGCGCCCCGCTACCGGTCCCCGTCTTCGAGAAAATCCGCGACCTCACCGGCCACGAGATCATCGAGCGATACGGCATGACCGAGACGATGATCACCGTGAGCACGAGGGTCGACGGAGAACGCCGTCCCGGCTGGGTCGGCTTCCCGCTCGACGGTGTCGAGACCCGACTACGCGAGGGCGACCTCGACCTCCCGCACGACGGCGAGTCGGTCGGCGATCTCCATGTACGCGGCCCGATGATGTCTTCCGGTTATCTCCATCAGCCGGAGAAGACTGCCGGCGCCGGGAGCGGAGCGAGCGGGCCGAATCCCAACGAGTCCTGGCTCGACGACGGGTTTTTCGCCACCGGCGATGTCGCGGTGATCGATCCGGGCGGCATGCACCGGATCGTCGGACGGCGGGCCACCGACCTGATCAAGTCGGGCGGCTTCCGCATCGGGGCCGGCGAGATCGAGACCGTGTTGCTCGGTCATCCAGCCGTCGACGAGGTGGCCGTGATCGGCGTCCCCGACGACGACCTCGGTCAGCGCATCGTCGCCTACGTCGTCGGCGGACGCGTCCCCGACACCGAGCTCATCGACCTGGTCGCCGGGGAACTGTCACACCACAAGCGGCCCAGGGAGATCCGCTTCGTCGAGTCACTCCCCCGCAACGCCATGGGCAAGGTTCAGAAGAAGCTGCTCGACTGAGGGTCACCCACCCCGACAGTTCCTGCGCCGGAAATGTGTTCGTGTGCGGAATGTATTCGACGCACGAACACGAGACCGGAGAAGGAACGCGGTCGGTCAGTGGACGGGCGCCGGAAACCCGCCCGCATGCAGGACCATGGCGGGCAGTCGGCGCCCGAAGATCCCTTCGAGCCATTCGCCGGACGCCTGCAGAGCAGTGGTGTCGAGCCCGTGTGCGATCCCGGTGCGGTCCAGCGCGTAGGCAAGGTCCTCGGTGGCGATGTTGCCGGTCGCGTTCGGCGCGAACGGGCAACCACCGATACCGCCGAGGCTCGCATCGAGGATGGTGACGCCGGATTCGACGGCGGCGAGTGCGTTGCCGATGCCGCAACTACGAGTGTCGTGGAAGTGGGCCCGCAATGCGGCGCCCGAGGGCACCAGAACCGACGCGACCCCGAAACGCTCCCGCACGTCCTTCGGTACGGCCACCCCGATGGTGTCCGCGAGGGACAGCTCCGTCGGCGGTTCCTCGACGACACGATCAAGGATGGTCCGCAGTCGATCAACGGGAACCTCGCCCTCGAACGGGCAGCCGAAGGCGACCGCGATCGTCAGGTTGGCGGTGATGCCCGCCTCGCGTGCGGTACGGGCGATGCGGTGCCAGATCGCCACCCCGCCGTCGACGTCGGTGCCTTGATTCCGCCCACTGAAGGTGTCGGTGCAGTGGACGACGGCATTGATCTCGGTGACGCCGGCGGCGAGCGCACGGTCGAGTCCCCGCTCGTTGAGCACCAGCGCGCTGTAGGCCACCCCGTCCCCGCTCGGCAGCAGGCCGACGAGGTCCTCCGCGTCCGCCATGGCCGGCACCTTCTTGGGATGGACGAAGCTGGTGACCTCGATGTTGCGAGCCCCGTACTGCACCGCACGTTCGACGAGTTCCCGTTTCTGGGCGGTGGTCAGCTCCACCTTCTCGTTCTGGAGTCCATCGCGAGGCGCAACCTCGACGATGGTGACCCGGGGCTCACTGGGACCTGCCACGCTCATGCCGTCAGCCTACCGATCGCACCGTCCCGGTCGACGACGGCAGACTCGCACACGGCAGATTAGATTTACTCCCATGAAGCCAGTTGGTCTGTCCGCGGTACCGTCGCACCGTCGGATCGGCATCGTCGTGTTCGACGGCGTCAAGATGCTCGATTTCTCCGGTCCCGCAGAGGTCTTCGTGGAAGCGAATCAGCACGCCGGCGACTACGAGGTCGTGGTGTTGTCGCCCGGCGGCGGAGATGTGACGACGTCGGTCCACGCACGGCTGAGCACGGAAGCGGTGGCCGGCTCGGGCCGCTTCGACACCGTCCTGGTCGCGGGCAGCGAACTCGCTCCTCCGAAGTTCCTGACCGACGAACTCATCGACGCCGTCCTCGACCTGTCGTCACGCACCCGCCGGCTGGCCTCGGTGTGCACCGGCTCCTTCGTCCTCGCCGCGGCGGGACTCCTGGACGGGCGCGCCGCGACGACGCACTGGAAGTTCACCGCCGACCTCGCACATCGCTACCCGTTGATCAAGGTCGACGACGACGCGATCTTCGTCCGCGACGGCGACGTCTACAGCTCGGCCGGGGTCGTTGCGGGCATCGACCTGAGCCTGGCCCTGGTCGAGGACGACCACGGCGCGGAGGTCGCTCGACGAACCGCGCAGGGCCTGCTCGTCTACATGCAACGCGGTGGCGGTCAGTCGCAGTTCTCGGCGTCGTTGCAGGGGCCGATCCCCCGCAGCAGCGTGGTCCGCAGGGTCACCGACCACGTCCGCGGCAATCCGCGACTACCGCACACGGTCGGCAGCCTCGCGGCGCACGTGAACGTCAGTGCCCGCCAACTGACCCGCTTGTTCCGGGACGAACTGGCCACCACACCGGCCGGTTATGTCGCGGCGACGCGCTTCGAGGTGGCCTGCGAGAGTCTCCACGTCGGATTCAGCGTCGCCCAGACCGCGCGCGCCGCCGGCTACAGCAGTGGCGAAGTGATGAGACGTGCGTTCATCGCGCGGATCGGGATCTCGCCGCGGAAGTACCAACAGCGGTTCGCCAGCACCGGACCGATCGCGGTCTGACCACACGACTTCACCGACGGGAGGTGTGGCGCAAAAGGGGGTATTCCTGGCGCGTGAAGTGGGACCACGACAGCCGAGGCCACGGCACACTGAAGTGGCCGGTTGCGCCCGGATGTCTCACGGCGCGGCAGCCGACGTCCGAGCACTGTCGCCCCATTTCGAAGGAGCACCACCATGCCCACCATCACCACCTCCGACGGCGTCGAGATCTTCTACAAGGATTGGGGTAGCGGCCGGCCCATCGTCTTCAGTCACGGCTGGCCCCTGTCCTCCGATGACTGGGATACCCAGATGATGTTCTTCCTGGCGGAGGGGTATCGGGTGGTCGCCCACGATCGCCGTGGACACGGTCGCTCGACGCAGGTGGCCGACGGACACGACATGGACCACTACGCGGCCGATCTCGCCGCGGTCGTCGAGCACCTCGACCTGTCCGATGCGATCCACGTCGGGCACTCGACCGGTGGCGGCGAGGTTGCCCACTACCTCGCACAGCACGGCCAGGACCGCGCAGCCAAGGCCGTCCTGATCAGCTCGGTTCCCCCGCTCATGGTGAAGACCGACGCCAACCCGGACGGGATTCCCAAGGACGTCTTCGACGGCATCCAGGCGCAGGTCGCCACCGGCCGAGCCGACTTCTTCCGTACCTTCGCCGAAGGTCCGTTCTACGGTTACAACCGGGAGGGCGCCGAACCGTCCGAGGGCGTCATCGCCAACTGGTGGCGGCAGGGGATGATGGGCGGCGCCAAGGCGCACTACGACGGTGTGGTCGCGTTCTCCCAGACCGACTTCACCGACGACCTGCGGAAGATCACCATCCCCACGCTGGTGCTGCACGGCGAGGATGACCAGGTGGTCCCCTATCAGAACACCGGTGTGTTGTCGGCGGAGTTGCTGCCCAACAGCACCCTGAAGACCTACCCCGGGTTCCCGCACGGCATGCCGACCACCGAGGCAGCGACCATCAACGCCGATCTCCTGGAGTTCTTCCGTTCGTGACGACCGCGTCGACAGGCGCCGGCGGTCTTGCCGATCCGGTGCCCGTCGACGATGGTGGAACGCATGGCGATCGAGGTACGCCCGGCGACGCGGTTCGCCGACGTCCGCACCATGGTCGGGCCGAAGCGCCCGGATGCCAACGTGTGCTGGTGTCTGAGCTATCGGATTCCGAACAAGCTGAACCAGCAACTCGCACGTGAAGAGCGCGGCGCGTACGTGAAGAAGCTGTGTCGGCAGAAGCCACCACCAGGTGTCCTCGCCTACGACGGTGACGAGGTGGTCGGCTGGGCGGCGGTCGCGCCGCGGGCCGACACCACGTTCGCCGGCAACCGCAAGATCCCACACGTCGATGACCTCGATGTGTGGTCGGTGTGGTGCATTCGCGTGCGGCCGGGCCATCGCAAGCAGGGCATCTCGCATCCGTTGCTGGCGGGCGCGATCGAGTTCGCCAGCGACCACGGCGCGCCCGCCGTCGAGGGCTATCCGGTGGACAACGCCGGCGACAAAGTGGACCTGACGATGGCCTATGTGGGAACGCGAAAGCTGTTCGAGGCGGCAGGGTTCCGATGGGCTGCCGACACGACTTCGGTGCTGAACGGATTTCCACGCGTGCTGATGCGACTCGACCTGCGGTAGTCGCTGCATCGTTTCGTTCCCGCTGCTCCGATCGAGGGAGCGCGAACGTGATGGTGCAGCGGCGACGGTCAGACGAGTTCGGCCCAGCGCCGCGGCACGTGCGATCAGCGCGGTGATGACTGCGTCGAAGGCGTTGTCGTCGTGGACGATGAGCTCTTCGTGCGCAGACATATCCAGCCACGGCGCCTGCTCGGCCAGGGACCGATACGACGCGGCGAGCACACTCCGGCGGGTGACTCCCTTGTAACCGCGATAGGTGAGTTCCCCATTTCTTTAGCGCGGCAGCCGGATACGCCTCGACCGCCCACCCCTGCACCCGGTCGGTAACGCCGAGGTCAGCCAACAGCCCCACACATCGGAACGCCGCATGGGCGATCTGATCCGCGGAGACACTCAACGGATTACCGAAGCCCGCCGACGCGACAACGCGATCCGTCCGACGGTAGGCCAGTGGTCGACGCCGGTCGATGTCGTCGAGTCCACGTCCGGCACTGAGTTCACCCCGATGCTGCGCGACGACCATGTCCACGAACGCGTCCGGCCAGCCGAACGGCGCGTCGATGCCGATTCGATCGACCCCGTCGACGAGCTCGCGAATCCGGGCGTCATCGGCGGGCAGCATCAGGTCCACCAGCCGCGTCGCACCGGGCTCCCAGTCGAGCACCGCCACCGCCGTGCGTTTCGGCGACGCGGCGAGATCGACACCGGCAGTGCGCATCAGGTCTCCACCCTTCGTGACGCTCGGCTGGCGCCTCGCTCCTCAGAGATCGGTTGAGGGGTTGGTGGCGTCCACGTTCATCGTCATGCGAACACCGTAAGCGGGCTGTTGCGGGCGGTGGTCTCGATACGCCTCCTCGCTACGCTCGTCGGCTACTCGACCAGCGGACAAACAAACCGCGCCACCCCTCCCCGATCGACCAGCGGACAAACAAACCGCGCCACCCGTCGCCGATCGAGTAGGACGAGGCGCCAGCCGAGGACGTATCGAGATCCCCGCCGCGACCGCTACGACCAGGTCCAGTCCCGGATCTCCGGGAGGTCCTCGAAGTACTCGCGGACGTGATCGTGATGGCGGGCCAACTGCCGGTGGCAGAACTCGACGAGTTCCTCGGAACGTTCGGGCACCCGACGCGATCGGCGGAGCGCTTCGAGGACAAGGTGATAGCGGCTCATCTTGTTGAGCACCACCATGTCGAACGGCGTGGTCGTGGTGCCCTGCTCGGAGAATCCGCGTACGTGGAATCGGTCCGCGTCGGGCTGCCCGTGCAGGAGTTGATGGACCGCGCGCGGGTATCCGTGGAATGCGAACACCACGTGACCGTCGCGGGTGAACAGGTCGACGAAGTCGTCGTCGGACATCCCGTGTGGATGGTCGGCCTGCGGCAGCAACGACATCAGGTCCATCACGTTGACCACCCGGACCCGCAGATACGGCACCCACTCACGAAGCATCTGGGCCGCCGCGAGGATCTCCTGAGTGGGCACATCACCGGCGCCGGCCAGCACGATGTCCGGGTCGTCGTCGTTGTCGCCCTCGGTCCCCGCCCACGGCCAGATCGAGATACCGGCCGCCGCCTGGTCGTTGGCCTCGTCGAGCGAGAGGTACTGCAGATGCGGCTGTTTGTCGACGACCAGGAGGTTCACGTGGTTGCGGCTGCGAAAGCAGTGTTCGGCGATGGAAAGCAGCGAATTGGAGTCCGGCGGCAGCCAGATCCGCACCACGTCGGGTGCCAGCGGCAGCACCGCGTCGATCAACCCGGGCCCTTGATGGGAGAAGCCGTTGTGATCATTGCGCCAGCAGGTGGAGGTCAACAGGATGTTCAGCGACGCGACCGGCTCACGCCAGTCCAGGGTCGCGGCGTGCTGCAGCCACTTGGTGTGCTGGATGACCATCGACGCACTCACCATCGCGAACGCCTCGTAGGTGGCGAAGAGTCCGTGCCGGCCGCTGAGGAGGTAACCCTCCAACCAGCCCTGACACAGGTGTTCGCTCAGCACCTCCATCACTCGTCCCGATTGGGACAGATTGTCGTCGTGCTCGTTGGTGGGGAGTTGCCAGCAGCGATCGGTCGCCTCGAACACCGCGGCGAGACGATTGCTCGCGGTCTCGTCCGGACAGAACAGCCGGAACGCACCACCGTCGTCGTCGGACGACGAGTTCTCGGAGTAGATGTCGCGCATGTACTCGCCGAGCACGCGGGTGGTCTCGTGGATCGTCGCTCCCGGCTTGTCGACCTCGAGTGCGTAGCGGGCGATCGGTGGCAGCTTCAACGGGGTCAGCAGCCGACCGCCATTGGCATAGGGCGTCGCACCCATCCGCCGGTCGCCCTCGGGGGCGAGCCCGGCGATCTCCTCGACGATCGAACCCGCCGCGTCGAAGATCTCGTCGGGCCGGTACGACCGCAACCAGGTCTCCAGGATCTCCAGGTGTTCCGGATTCTCGCGGACGCTCGACAGCGGCACCTGATGCGCCCAGTGCGTGCCCTCGATGAGTTCGCCGTCCACCTCGTGCGGACCGGTCCAGCCCTTGGGGGTGCGCAGCACGATCGCCGG
This sequence comes from Gordonia sp. DT218, assembly GCF_049847105.1. NCBI lineage: Bacteria > Bacillati > Actinomycetota > Actinomycetes > Mycobacteriales > Gordoniaceae > Gordonia > Gordonia sp. DT218. Next base: position 73,048 of record NZ_JBNCNS010000009.1, read on the forward strand.
CCACCGGGTGCCGACCGACGGCCCGTCGTCGCGCGCCTCGGCCTGGAGGTCACGGATGATCCGATTTGACTGGTCGATCGCCGACTTCAGATCGCGGAACACGGTCTTCGGGTCATCACCCTCGACGAACATCGGGGTCCAGCCCTGTCCGCCGAGATAGTCGGCGATGTCGCTGTCGCTGCTGCGGCCGAGGACGGTCGGTCCGGCGATCTTCGCGCCGTTGAGATGCAGGATCGGCAGCACCGCCCCGTCGCGGGCGGCATTGAGGAAGGCCGGGATCTTCCACGATCCCGACAGCGGCCCGGTCTCCGCCTCCCCGTCGCCGACGACGCAGACCACCGTGAGGTCGGGATGGTCGAAAGCGGCACCTGCGGCGTGCACCAGGGCATAGCCGAGTTCTCCGCCCTCGTGGATGCTGCCCGGCGTCTGCACGCTGACGTGACTGGGGATACCGCCCGGGGTGGAGAACTGGCGGCACAGCTTCAGTACTCCCCGCGCGTCCCGCGAAACGTGCGGATAGACCTCGGTGTAGGTGCCTTCGAGATAGACGTTGGCGACCAGCGCGGGCCCGCCGTGTCCCGGCCCGGTGACGTAGAGCCAGTCCGAATCCGTTTCGCGGATCACGCGATTGAGCACGGTGTAGATCGCGGACAGTCCGGGGCTGGTGCCCCAGTGGCCGAGCAGTCGCGGCTTGATGTGGTCTGCGGTCAGTGGTTCGCGCAGTAACACGTTGTCCTGCAGATAGATCTGCGCGACCGTCAGGTAGTTGGCGGCCGCCCACCATCGGAGGTCGGCGGCGAGCTCATCGTCGGTGTAGGCGGCGTGGTCGGTGCGGGTCTCGGTCAACGAGGACTCCTTCGGTGTGCTCCGGGCGTCGGACACTCCCCCTCCACTGTTCTAGCCCGGCGATCAGGTGCGGTCCAGCAAACTCTTGTGGGTTGCGTCGAATCCGCGAGCTCGGCGCCGCTCTCAGTCCATCCCGTTGGACAACGAGATCGAATCGCCCGATCGGCAACGTCCCTGCTCGGAGACGAGGTACAGCACCGCATTCGCGACATCGTCGGGTTCCAGCAAGCCCGGCCGCGGACGCCCCTGCGCGAACATCTCCTCGACATCGTCGCGGCCGGGGTTCTCGACATCGGGCCGGATGAGCCGGTAGGTCGCCGGGTTGTGGATCATCATCGTGTTCACTCCGGACGGCAGCACGGCGTTGACCGTGATCCCGTATTCGGCCACCTCGTAGGCCACCGACTGCACCAGCGCGACGACCCCGGCCTTGGCTGCCGCGTAGTGGCCCGAGTTGGTCGCGCCGGTCTTCGCGACACTCGACGACGTCGCGACGATGCGCCCGGCCCGGCGCTCGATCATGTGCGGCAGGACGGCCCGGAAAGAGTTGAAGACCCCGGTGAGGTTGACGTCGATCATCGTCTGCCAGCGCCGCGCCGACATGGTCGCGATCGGGCCACTGCTCGCTATGCCGGCGTTGGCGATCAGGACGTCGATCCGGCCATGGGCGGCGAGCACCCTGCCCACGACTCCCTCGACCGCCGACAGATCGCGCACGTCGGCCGTGATGCCGAGACAGCGTCGACCGAGCGATTCGACGTCACGCGTCGTGCGCTCGACGTCGTCGGGGGTGGCCGTCTCGTACTCCACCTCCGACACCGGTGCAGCGATGTCGCAGAACACGATGTCGGCGCCTTCGCGTGCCAGGGTCAGCGCATGCGCGCGACCCTGTCCGCGGGCACCGCCGGTGATCATCGCGACCTTGCCTTCGAGCAATCCCATTGCGGCGCCCTTCCACTCGTCTCGGAAACGTCGTTGAGGGTGCAGACCGGCCCGGCCCGTCGAATTCATCGCGGTCGACGGAAGTCCCCAGGTCAGCCCGACAGCCGGTACTCCTGTCGTGGCCGCCCCGTACTCCCGTATTGCAGCGACATCCGGAGCCGCCCCGCGGACACCAGATGTGCGAGATGACGACGCGCGGTGGCCGCCGAGACACCGACCGCCTCCGACACCTGGTCGGCGAACAGCGGCCCGCCGGCGGTTGCGAACAGTTCGAGGATGCGCTGTTCGGTATGTGAGCCCGCGTCCGGTCGATCGGATCCTCGGGTGCCGAATCGCAATGCCGAGAGCGCCGAATCCACGGCGTGCTGATCGACGTTGTCGGCGGCGAGGACGCGCCGGTACTGGGCGTAGCCGGCCAACCGCCTGGCGAGTTCGGTGTCGTCGAAGGGCTTGATCAGGTAGGCCAGCGCTCCGGCACGCATCGCCCGGCGCACCGCGGCCGCATCCGTCTCCGCACCGACGATGAACGCGTCGCACGGCAATTCGGCGACGAGGTCGATACCCGAGCCGTCGGGCAGATACACATCGAGCAACGCCAGGTCGACGTCGGGATGATCGGCGACGGCGGCGCGGGCCGCGGCGATGTTGCCCGCCCGCGCGACGACACGGAACCCGCGCACGGCGTCGACGATGGTGGCGTGCAACGCGGCGACCCGGAAATCGTCGTCGACGATGAGGACACCGAGGTCGTCACCCATCTGCGCCACCTCCGCTCGTCTCGTCGTCGGTCGTCGCGGAACCGGTGTTGATCACGGCCGGCAGGCGAGCGACCAGGACCGCACCCGCGAGCTCATTCTCCACCCCGCCGACAGCGACCCCGTCGTCGCCGAGAGCACCCGCACGGCCGCCCGGGTCCGCCACCCAGATGTCTCCTCCGATGCGCCTCGCGACCTGCCGAGATAGCGCCAACCCCACCCCCCGGCCGCCGGGCACACCCGGGTCGACCTTGGTGGTCACGCCCTCGTCGAAGATCACGTTCGGATCGTCGACGCCGAGTCCGGGGCCGGAATCGCTGACCGTGATGAACATGTCGTCGCCGTCGGTCAGCACCTCCACCTCGACGACGGCCTGCCGCTCATCTCGACCGGCACTCGCCGAACCCGGCGCGCTCGCTTCGATCGCGTTGTCCACCAGGTTGCCCAGCACCGTCGTCACCACCACCGGATCCCGCAGAGCGCCCTGCACCCAGGTCTGTTCACCGAGCCGCAAGGTGACCCCGCGCTCCCGGGCGTGGGCCGCCTTCGCGTCGAGAAACGCCTGCAGATGCGGTTCGCCGATGTTGTCGAGTCCCTCGAGCCGAGAACTCCGCGGACCGGCGCCGCTCAGTTCGTCGAGGTAGGCGATCGCCTCGGCCGTGTGGTCGTGGCGCAACAACCCTGCAAGCACGTGCATCCGGTTGGCGGTCTCGTGGCGATGCGCGCGCAAGGCGGTACTCATCGCCCGGATCGAGTCCACCTCTCGGGTGAGTCGCTCCACGTCGGTCCGGTCGATCACCGACATCACCATGCCGAGGTCACGTCCGTCGGCCTCCACGGTGTGCGAACTGACGAGCACCACCCGATCTCCGACGGTGGCGGCGATGGGCTCGGCGATCGGTTGATCGAGCACACTGCGGACGCGCGGCGAGAGCCCGAGCTCGTCGACGTTCCGGCCGACCGGATCGGTGAGGTCGAGCAGTCGCCGGGCCGTGTCGTTGAGGACCCGGACGATCCCCGTGCTGTCGACGGCGAGGACTCCGTCGGCCATCGAGTGCAGGACCGCGCCTTGTTGCCGGACGAGTTCGGTGAGCTCGTCGGGTTCGAGTCCGAGCGTCAGTCGGCGCCATCGTCGGGCCAACAGGGCAGAACCGACCGCACCGACGGCGAGCGCGACCAAGGCGATGAGGACGGTTGCCACGGTGTCGCGGCGGGTCTCGCCGGCCAGCCGTGCCGTCGACACCCCGACACTGACGAAGCCGACGACCCGCCCGTCGTCGTAGACCGGCACCTTCGCGCGGACGGACTCTCCGAGAGTGCCACGGTCGGTGCTCACCTCCTCGTTGCCCGCCAACGCGTTCGACGGGTCGGTGGAGACCTGCCTGCCGATCTCGTCGGGTTCCGGATGTGCGAGCCGGACCCCGCTGTCGTTGCCGATCACCACGAACAGTGCACCCGTCCGCTGTTGCACGGCGATCGCTTCGGCCTGCAGCGGCCCGGATACGAGTTCGCCATGGTCGACGGCAGCACCTCGATGGCTCGCGACCTGACTCTGGACGTCGGAGTCGGCGGCGACCGATTGTGCGATCGCGAGGGCGCGTTGCGCGTATTCCTCCCGTACGCGATCATCCGATCCGGAAATCACCAGCCCGAAACCGACGCTCAGGCTGATCGCGATGACGGCGAGTTGCAGGAGGAGAACCTGCGTTCGCAATCGCATGCGGTCAGCCTAGGCGTCGGTATGCCGGATCAGGTCAGAACGGAATCGCGCCGACCAGGCACCCGACGACGAGCATCACGATCGACACCGCGGCCGCTCGCCACAGCACCTTCTTGTGATGATCGGCCAAGCTCACCCCGGCCAGTGCGACGAGCAGCAGGATCGCCGGGACCAGCGGGCTCTGCATGTGGAACGGCTGACCGGTGATCGACGCCCGGGCCATCTCCGAAGGGTCGATGCCGTAGCGGGTCGCGGTCTCCGACATCACCGGCAGCACCCCGTAATAAAAGGCGTCATTGCTCATCAAGAAGGTCAGCGGGATGGAGAGGACGCCGATGACGACCGCCATGTGGGGACCCATCCAGTCCGGGATTCCGGAGGCCAGCCAGTGGGCGATCGCATCGACCATGCCGGTCCCGCTGAACACACCGGTCAGCACCGCGGCCGCGAGCACCATCGCCACCACCGACACGATGCTCGACGAGTGCCGGGTGATCGCCTCCTGCTGATCCTTCACGTGCGGGAAGTTGACGGCGAGCGCGATACCGGTGGCGATCATGAACAGCACGGGAATGGCCACGATGTCGAGACCAAGCACGGCGAGCAGGACGACGGTCAGGCCGGCGTTGACCCAGAACAGCTTGGGGCGCAGGGTCTTACGATTCGGATCGAGAACGCCGGTGAAGTTCGATTCATCGTCCGGCTCGTCGTCCTTCGACGTGCCGTCGCCCGAACCCGCAGAATAGGTTGCGGCAGAACCCGTTGCCGGTACGCTCGCGTGGCGTCGACGGGAGGTCGGCGGGACGTCGGTGCCTGCGCCGCCACCGGCGGCCACCAGGACCTCCTCGCGCGGCATCAGAATCGAATCCCTGATCTCGATCTGCCCGATACGGCGCCGCTCCAGGACGCCGAGGTGGTACGAGAACAGCAGCACCACCACGAGACCGGCGATCAATGCGGGGACCATCGGGAGGAACACCGCGTTCGTGTCGATCTTCAGCGCGCTCGCCGAGCGGGCCGTCGGACCACCCCACGGAAGGATGTTCATCGTCCCGTTGGCCAGGCCCGCGGCCACGGTCAGGACCACCGGACTCACGCCCAACTTCAGATACAGGGGGAGCAGGGCGGCGGTGGTGATGATGAAGGTCGTCGACCCGTCCCCGTCGAGGGAGACCACCATCGCCAGCACCGCCGTGCCGACGACCAGTCGCGCGGGGTCGTTGCGGACCATCCGAACCACCAGGCGGACCACCGGATCGAAGAGTCCGACGTCGATCATGATGCCGAAGAAGATGATTGCGAAGAACAGCATCGCCGCCGTCGGGGCGAGTTCCTTGATGCCGTCGGTGATCATGTCGCTGATGTCGAGGCCGGCCCCGGCAAACAGACCGAACGCCACCGGCACCAGGATCAGCGCGACCACCGGGGTCGCGCGCTTGGTGATGATCAGGAACATGAAGGTGGCCACCATTGCGAGGCCGAGTGCTACCAACATTTGTCATGCTCTTTCTGCGTGTGGGGAACGGCCGCCGGGTCGCCGAACTGTCATGCCAGCCGTTACAGGAGCAGTCTTCGGGTAACCCACGTCACAGTCACGCTTGCGCTCATAAGTCGTCTTTTGCGCATTTTGCGCACGTCCCCCATCCCTCTGCCGGTCGAGTAAGCCGCGAACCCTCTGCCGGTCGAGTAAGCGGTCCCCCAACCCTCTGCCGGTCGAGTAAGCCGCGAACGGAGTGAGTGGCGCATCGAGACCCCGCTCGTGATCTCGACAAGCTCGATCGGCGGGTTGCGGCGTCCGATCGGCGGGTTGCGCCCGATCGGCGGGTCAGTCCGGCAGCATCGGGGCGTCGTCCCCGTGGTGGCGACCCACGAGGACCGCCCGGGTCACCGCGTCGCGCCCGAACCGGTTACGCAGGAGGTCCATCGCGATGTCGAGTTCGACACCACGGTCGGAATCGAAGGGCAATGCGAGCTGCACACTGTCGTGGTCGTCGAGGTTGGTCAGCGACAGCCCGATGAGCGTGCAGCCGCGCTCCCGGATCAACGGCATCGCATCGGCCAGCAACCCGCGCGCGACAGCCATGACAATGTCCGTCCGGTCCGTCGACTCGAGGAAGGAGCGCGATCGGGTGGCACGCGCGAAATCGTCGAACCTGAGTCGCAGAACGACTGTGCGGCAGACACGTTCGGCACCTCGAAGACGTTTTCCAAGGCGCTCGACTATCGCGACAAGGGTCGCCTCGAGGTCGGCTTCGGTCTTCGGTCTGCGCCCGAGTGCACGCTGCGATCCGATCGATCGCCGGCGACGCCCCGTCTCGACTCGCCGCGGGTCCCGAGCCATCGACAACGCGTACAGGTGACGCCCGGTGCCGGGCCCCAGCAGTCCGCAGAGTCCGTGCTCCCCGAACGCGGCGAGGTCGCCGACCGAGGTGATCCCGGCGTCGGCGAGTTTCGCCTCGGTGACCGCGCCGACGCCCCACAGGCGCCGCGCCGGGAGTGGATGCAGAAATGCGAGCTCGGTGCCCGGAGCCACCTCGAGCAACCCGTCGGGCTTGCCCACCGCGCTGGCGACCTTCGAGAGGAATTTCGTCCGCGCGATCCCGACGGTGATCGGCAGGCCGACCTCGGTCGCCACTCGCGCCCGCAACCTTTGCCCGATCTCGGCCGGTGTCCCGCTCACGCGGCGGAGTCCGCCGACATCGAGGAAGGCCTCGTCGACCGAGATCCCCTCGACGATGGGGGTGGTGTCGTGGAAGATCTCGAAGACGGCGCGGCTCGCCTCCATGTACGCGTCGAAACGGGGACGGACCACCACTGCACGTGGGCACAGGGCCCGGGCCTCCCGTCCGGGCATCGGTGTCCGGACCCCACACGCCTTCGCCTCGTAGCTTGCGGCGAGAACGACCCCGCCGCCGACGATCACCGGCAGGCCGCGGAGTTCAGGATCGTCGCGCTGTTCGACCGAGGCGTAGAAGGAGTCCAGGTCAGCATGCAGAATCGTCGCTTCCGGACGCTCCTTCCGCTCGATGCGCATAGAACATATGTTCGCATGCGGGTCCGACAGGTACGGTCGGGTCATGAGTGAGACAGCGAGCGGGTCAGATTTTGACGACGCCGGGAGCGCAGCGAGCGGGTCAGATTTTGACGACGCCGGGAGCGCAGCGAGCGGGTCAGATTTTGACGGCGCAGCCGAATGGGATGAGCGTTACCGCAGTGCGGATCGGCTCTGGACCGCCGACGTCAATCCCGCCCTCATCGCCGAGGTCTCCGACGTCACGCCGGGCACGGCCCTCGACGTGGGGTCCGGGGAAGGCGCCGATGCCCGATGGCTCGCCGACCGGGACTGGCAGGTGACCGCCGTCGACATCTCGCAGGTCGCCATCGACCGCGCCCGCGAGACCGATGCCCGCGAGTCGATCACCTGGCTGCAGGCCGACCTCACCGAGGACGAGATCCCCGGCGTCGAGTTCGGGCTGGTCTCACTTCAGTACTTCCCGATCGCACGTTCCGACGACCGCACGATGGGGAAGATCCTCGACGCCGTCGGTCCGGGCGGCCATCTCCTGGTGGTGTCCCATGAGGCAGAAGGCATTCGCGCACACGGGCGCAACCCGGACGACTACTTCCAGCCCGGCGACATCGCGGCGCTGCTCGGCGACGGCTGGACCACCGTCACCGAAGAGACCAGGGAACGCGGGGTCGCAGCGGGCGGTGGCGCACACACCCACGACGTCGTGCTGCACGCCCGCCGCAAGTCCTGATCGGACCCCGCAGCCGCAACCGGATCAGACGCCGTAGCGCCTGTCCAGCAAGCGGATCCGGCCTCCGACGAGAGCGCGGTCTGGGTGTCCGGGCGCCAGGCGGTGCTCGAGACGCCGCCATGCGGCCAAGTCGTCGCGACCGTGCGCCGACGACGTCCACGTGCGGAGGACACCCACATCACCTTCGGCGATGACCCGGGACCGAACGTCCTCCCTGATCTCCTCGAACAGTTCCGTGATCCCGGGCGCCGACGATTCGGCGAGCAGACCGCCACGGCCGAGTTCGTCTATCACCGAGCCGAGTTGGTCGCCACCGGCGACACGATCCCGGATCTCGGAGACGTCCGAGATCAGGTCGACGGTCAGCCGGTATGGCCGGGACTCGACCACATCATTGCCCAGATCCCTACGCAGTCTGGAGATCTCGGCGCGCACCGTCACAGGATCGAGGGGATCCTCCGCAAGCAGCGTCGCGAGCTGCTCGGTACTGAGACCTTCGCGGTATGCCTGGAGCAGCAACAGGATCTCCGCGTGCCGTCGGGACAATGTCCGTTCACCGGTCGCATCGCCCTCGCGACGCCATCGAAGGGTGTTGCCTGCCAGCACGGTCAGACGGGCACCACCAGGCGCCACGAACGTGGCCGGATCAGCGAGATCGACTGCTCGCGACTGCATTTCGCGTTCCACAGCGGCCACCACCGACCGCACGGCGGCCAGCGCGAAGGGCGCTGCGACCTCGCGGCCGCCCGTCACGTCGATGACACCGATGACATGACCGGTGATCGGGTCGTGCACCGGCGCGGCCGCGCAACTCCACTCCTGGACCGGCCCGGCGAAGTGCTCCGGACCCACAACCTGCACACCGCGGTCCACCGCCAGGGCGAGTCCGGGTGCGTTGGTGCCGGCGACCTCCTCGCTCCACAACGAGCCCTCGATGAAGTTGATGTTCGCGGCCTTGTCCCGCGCATCCGTCGCTCCCTCGACCCACAGCAGCCGGCCCGACTGATCGGTCAGCGCGACAACGACGCCCGAATCGGCGATGTCGTCGAGCATGAGGGACTGTACGAGCGGTCGGACGGCGGTGATCGGATGGGCGTCGCGGTACTCGACGAACTCCGCCGCCGTCATCGACGCGGTATCTGTCTCCGGCGCCGACACCGTGGGATTGACGCCCCTCGTGACCGAGCGGACCCATGAATCGCGCACCAGTGACCGGACGGAGTCCGCCGGTGGCGTGATCCCCGTCAGGAAGTCCTCATACGCTCGGCGCACGCGCGAGGACGCCGAGGCAGAATCGCTCATACGTCCTCCGTCAATCGCCTCACCCGGTCCCATCGTGTCGCTCCGTCTGTGACTGCGACAACAGGACCTCTCTGCGCTCAGAGTAGCGCGCCGCCGAGATCGTCGAGGCCGGCGCACGTGTGCAGGGGTGCCGCCACCTGCGGGAACGTCAGTCGAACCGCGATCCGAACCGTCCAGGCGTCATGCCCGTCACCGTGCGGAAATCGCGCACCAGATGTGCCTCGTCGGCGTAACCGAGTTCGGCCGCGATCATCGCCAGGGTGGTCCCCGATCCGCGGAGCCGTTCGGCCGCCTCCTGCAGCCGGCGCCGCTGGATCAACCATTTCGGCGTCAGCCCCAGTCGACGCTGGGTGAGTCGTTGCAGACTGCGTTCGGTGAGGTGGAATCGGTCGCAGATCTGGGTCACCGACGTCACCGTCGAATCGTTCTCGACGAACTCGACGACGGCGTTGATGAGCAGACCGTCGTCGTCGGCAGGTAGGCGGGGACGGATCCACGCCTCGACGAGGTCGGTGGCCTCGTGCTGACGCGCGGAATCGTTCGGATCGGCGGCCATCACCGAACGGATGTTCGCGGTGAGTGTTGACCCGTCGGCGCCGGCCACCTCGGTGAGGTCGGCGAACCGGTCGGTCCAGTCGGCGACCGGGCCGCCCGTGATCAGCGCACCGGCCGCCGGGGCGAACATCGTCCCGATCGCCCATCCCCGACCGGTCAGCACCGTCTCCGACAACCCGGTGTTGACCCCGTAGAAGCGTGCGTAGTCGTCGGTGACCACCATCAGACACACCGGATATTGCAGGACCCGCTGAGGTGCCGATCGGCCTGCAGGTACCGACCAGGTCGGCACCCAGAATCGTCTGATGAGGTCCGTGAGATCCGGCGATGGAGCCCAGCGCCCGATCGCGAACGACGTGTCGTCGGGGTCGACGAGGTGTGCACGCTCCACGTCGTCGATGCGTGTCGCGGACTCACCTGATCTGTCGGATTTCATCAAGCCCCACTCCGGTCGTTCTCCGTACCTTTCCATCATGACCACTTCATCCGACATCACCCAGACCCTCACAACCGAATATGCCCGGCTGGCGACCGGCTTCGGCGACGTCCTCGACGAGATTCCGTCCGACCTGTGGGCGGCACCGTCCCCCTGCGAGGGCTGGACTGCGCGTGACGTCGTCGGCCACGTCATCGAGACCCAGCGCGACTTCATCGCCCGACACGAGATCGACCTGGGCGAGGCCCCTGACCTCGACGACCCGGCCGCCGCGTGGCGGGCGCACCGCACCGCCGTCGCCGACCGACTGGCCGATCCGGCCGTCGGCGCCATGCCCTTCGACGGCCATTTCGGCCCGACGACGGTCGGCGAGACCCTGTTGCGCTTCTACGGCTTCGACATGGTGGCCCACCGGTGGGATGTGGCCTCGGCCACCGGCCGCGAACTGCGCTTCACCGATGCCGAACTCGAGATGATGGAGACCGCGGCCGCAGGCTTCGGCCCCGCGCTCTATGGCGACGGAGTGTGCAGATCCGGTGTCGAGGCACCCGCGGGCGCCGATCGCCAGGCGCGCGTACTCGCCATCCTCGGTCGGTCCGCCTGACGACGCGCCCGATGGCCCCCGGACGCCCTCACGGAATCCATCCGTTGCGCCGGGGGTAGCGGGCGCGCAGAAAGCTGTAGAGGTAGGTGCTCACCAGCAGGACGCCCGCGGTGATGACCGTCGGCCACAGGTAGGCATTGAGCAACGAACCCCGCACGGCCACCACCACCCATCCGATGGCCAACAGCACCAGGGCGATCGTCGCGAGTATGCGGACCACCAGCACGAGCGTGGTGATCACCGCCCACACGGCTTCGCGTCCCCGATCGCCCATGGCGTCAGGGTAACCGCGTGAACGGCCCGGCACCCGTCGACGACGAACGGGCACGATCGGTTTCTCGACTTGCGGCCCCGCGGTAGCGGAGAATGATGGCATGAAGACCGTTCTCAACGTGATCTGGCTGCTGCTGTGTGGCGTGTGGATGGCCATCGGCTACGTGGTGGCGGGGATCATCTGCTGCATCCTGATCATCACCATCCCGTTCGGAATCGCCTCGTTCCGCATGGCGAATTACGCGCTGTGGCCGTTCGGCCGGACGGTCGTACGCAAACCGACCGCCGGGGCGATGTCGCTGATCGGGAACATCATCTGGCTCATCGTCGCGGGGATCTGGCTGGCGATCGGCCATATCGCCACCGGAATCGCCATGTGTCTGACCATCATCGGCATCCCGTTGGGTATCGCGAGCTTCAAGATGGTGCCGGTCTCGCTGCTGCCGCTGGGCGCCAAGATCGTCTCCAAGGACGAGTACCTGCCCGCCGGCCCGCCACCGGCACAACGCCCCGTCTACTGACGAGACGTCTCTCACACCTCCCGGGCCGTTCGGCGGCCCTGTCCGACCCATCCGAACTGCTGGTAGTTCCGAACACCGGACATGAGCCTTTCACCGTCCCGGTCCATCGCGGTCATCGGTGGCGGCGTGTCCGGACTGACCGCCGCCCACCTGCTGTCCGGGCAGGGTCGGGTCACGATGTTCGAGTCGGACTCCCGGCTCGGCGGGCACGCCCACACCCACGACGTCACCATGCCCGACGGCGAGGTGCTCTCGGTAGACACGGGCTTCATCGTGCACAACGACCGCACCTATCCGACCCTCGTGCGGATGTTCGACGAGCTGGGGGTGGCCACCCAGGAGACCGACATGTCGATGTCGGTCCGGTCGGAGATCACCGGACTCGAGTACGCCGGCGCGCTCGGAGTGCGGGGCATCTTCCCCACCGCGCGCACACTGACCCGCGGGCGCTATCTGATGATGCTGGGCGAGGTGATGCGCTTCCACCGCGCGGCGCGCCGGCTCCTCGACGTCCCCGACTCGGACGAACCGCTGCGTGAGTTCGTCGTCCGTGAGGGCTTCTCGGACTATTTCCTGGAGAACTTCCTGTTGCCGTTGGTCGCCGCGGTCTGGTCGTGCGACGACGAGGTCGCCGCCGAGTACCCGGCCCGCTACCTGTTCACCTTCCTCGACCATCACGGCATGCTGTCGGTGTTCGGGTCGCCCGCCTGGCGAACGGTGGTGGGCGGTTCGGCCCGCTACGTCGAGAAGATCGCCGACGGCGTCGTCCGCCGTGGCGGGACGATCCACACCGGCTCACCGGTCCGCTCGGTCACGCCGGTCGACGGCGGCGTCGAGATCGCCGCCGACGCCATCGGCGCCGAACGGTTCGACTCCGTGGTGATCGCCACGCACCCGCATCAGGCGTTGGCCATGCTGACCGAACCGACCCGCGCACAGGAGCGCGCGCTCTCCGCGATCCGATACTCCTCGAAACCAGCTGTGCTGCACACGGATACCTCACTTCTCCCCCGCGCCCGACCGGCCCGGGCGTCGTGGAACTACCAGATCCGTGACGACGGTTCCGATGTCGCGGTGACCTACGACATGACCCGACTGATGCGCCTCCCGACGACGCAGCCCCGGATGCTCGTCACGCTCGGTCGAACCGACCTCGTGGACGAGTCGTCGGTGATCACCGAGATGACCTACGAGCACCCCGTCTACACCACCGAATCTGTTGCCGCCCAGGCGCTGCTCCCCGACGCCGAGACGGAGGTGATCCGCTTCGCCGGCGCCTATCATGGGTGGGGGTTCCACGAAGACGGCGCACTCTCCGGTGCCCGCGCCGCCGAGCGCCTCGGCGTGGCCTGGCAGACCTCCCCAACCCAGGTGACGGCATGACCAACGCATCGCACACCTCCGCTCAGCGCACCCGGCCCGACCACCCCGCCTCCCTCGCCGACCGGGCGCAGTTTTTCGCCGATCGGGCCCAGAATCTCGCCCACCGTGCGCAGATCTTCGTCGATCGTGCACAGATTTCCGTCGGGCGGGCGACGGAAGACCGCCGTGCGCACAGTCGACGCGAAACTGCGCACGATCGGCGAGATTCTGCGCCCGATCGACGCGAAACTGTGCACGGTCGCGGGGTCGGCATCTCGTGTCCGACGCCTGCGGTGGTGGCCACCCGAATCTCACACAGCCGTACCACTCCGATCCGCCACGCGTTCGTCTACCGAAGCGCGTCGTGGCTGATCGACATCGATCACCTGCCGTCGCCGGCGAAGCCGTTGCGCCCCTTCGCCCGTTTCGACGCCGCCGACCACTTCCCGGAGACACCCATCGCAGGGCAGACCCTGCGTGATCGTCTCACCGACCACCTGATCTCGGCCGGTGTCACACCGCCGGCCGGCCAGGTCGTCGCGCTGCTCTCACCGCGGGTCGCCGGCTACGTGTTCAACCCGCTGAGCGTGTTCTGGTGCCACCACCCCGACGGGACCCCGGCGTGCGTCGTCGCCGAGGTGCACAACACCTACGGGGAGCGACACACCTACGTCGTCACCCCCGACGACGACGGACATGCCCAGGTGGACAAGGAGTTCTATGTGTCGCCGTTCAACGACGTGAGCGGTACGTACCGGCTTCACATGCCTCCGCCGACAGCCGACGGCCGGATCGCGGTGTCGGTGACCCTGGAACGTGACGGCCATGATCCGTTCGTCGCCGCCCTGTCGGGTCGCGCCCGCCCGGCCCGGACGGACGCCATTCTGGCCACCCAGCTTCGCACTCCACTCGCGCCACTGGTCGTCGCCGCGCGCATCCGCTGGCACGGAATCCGGCTGTGGCTCAAGCATCTGCCGGTGATCCGCCGTCCCGACCACCCACATACCACCACCATCTCCACCGCCTCCGGCCGGAAGGAACGACGATGAACGCCCCGATTCGCAACTTCCCCAACGACTTCCCACCCGACGAGGCGGCGCGATGGCCCGATGTCGCCCGCGTGCCCGACGGACTGTCCGTGGCCCTGCGGAGCTCGGCCGCGGCATGGCTGTTCCGTCACGCCTCGCGCCGCGTGGACGTCCGGGTCGAGTACCCCGACGGCGAGTTGTCGGGGCTGCGGAGCTCCGGCATCCAGCCCCGGATGATCATCCGGCGACCGGAGGCCTTCGCACGTCGCGTCGGCGCCGACGGTCTCATCGGATTCGGCGAGGCTTTCATGGCCGGGGACTGGACCACCGACGATCTCGTCGGTGTCCTCACCCCGTTCGCTGCCCGGATGGCACGCCTCATCCCCCGGCCGCTACAGATCCTGCGGGCCGCGGTGCTGCCGAGCCAACCGAGTTCCGAAGAGAACACGGCCGCCAACACGCGCTCCAACATCGCGCGGCACTACGACCTCTCCAACGACCTGTTCGCCACCTTCCTCGACGACACCATGACCTACTCGAGCGCCTTCTTCGACAATCTGACGCCGGGCACCCGGCCACCGTGGGCGGACCTCGCCGACGGGCAGCGACGCAAGATCGACCGGCTGCTCGACCTCGCCGGTGTCGGCCCGGGTAGTCGGGTCCTCGAGATCGGGACGGGTTGGGGTGAACTGTGCCTGCGGGCCGCGGCTCGCGGCGCCGTCGTCCGTTCGGTCACACTGTCCGTGGAACAACAACAGTTGGCCCGGCAACGAGTGGCCGACGCCGGGTTCGCCGACCGCGTCACCGTCGACCTCCTCGACTACCGGCAGGTCGACGGAGAGTTCGACGCGGTCGTGTCGGTGGAGATGATCGAAGCCGTCGGTGAGAAGTACTGGCCGGTGTACTTCCAGACCATCGACCGGATCCTGGCTCCCGGCGGCCGGGTGGCGATCCAGGCGATCACCATGCCCCACGACCGGATGTCGGCCTCCCGTAACACCTACACCTGGGTGCACAAGTACATCTTCCCGGGCGGGCAGCTGCCATCGCTGCGCGCCCTCGACTCGGTGACGCGGCGGCACACCGACCTTCGTCTGGTCGAGGTGCAGGCCATGGGCGACCACTATGCCGAGACCTTGCGCCTGTGGCGCGAACGGTTCGTCGGCCGTCACGACGACGTTGCGGAACTGGGTTTCGACAGCACCTTCATGCGGATGTGGGAGTTCTATCTCGCCTACTCCGAGGCCGGTTTCCGATCCGGCTACCTGGATGTGCACCAGCTGGTGTTCGCCCGTGACGGCGAGCAGCGGGACACGCGATGATCTCCGGACTGCACGGCTGGGCCGCCTTCGGCGTACTCACCGGCGCCTCCCTGATCCTGCTCGCCGTCCTGCACGGGGTGACGATGGCGATCGGTCATCGCATCGGTCGCTACAACGTCGTCGACGTCGCGTGGGGGCTCGGATTCGTCGGGATCGCTGTGCTGTCGCTGATTCTGGGGCCAGGTGACCTGGGTCGCCGGTGGTTGCTGGCGGTGCTGGTGACCGTGTGGGGTTCACGACTGACCTGGCACATGTACGTGAAGTCCGCCGGCAAAGGCGAGGATCCGCGCTACACCGAGTTGCTGTCGCGCTCCGGCGGCGACGGACTCGGCGTCGTGGCCCGCAAGATCTTTGCCACCCAGGGCATCTCCCAGTGGTTCGTGTCCTTGCCGATCCAGGTGTCAGCAGTGGTCGGACGCACCGAGGGGATCTGGATCGTCGTGCTGGTCGTCGGAAGCGGGTTGTGGGTGCTCGGCATGGCCTTCGAGACCGTCGGCGACGCCCAGCTGCGCCGGTTCAAGGCCGACCCGGCCAACAAGGGCGAGATCATGGACCGCGGGCTCTGGTCGTGGACGCGCCATCCCAACTACTTCGGCGACGCGAGCGTGTGGTGGGGGTTGTGGCTCGTCGCGGCGAGTGCGTGGCCGGGAGTGCTCACCGTGCTCTCGCCCGTCGCCATGACCTATTTCCTCGTGTACGCCACCGGGGCGCGACTGCTGGAGGAATCGATGAGCCGCCGGCCCGGTTACGCCGCCTACCAGGAGCGGACGTCCTACTTCCTGCCGCGACCACCCCGGCGGACCCTGCCATGACACCGCTCGAATCGTTGAGGACCCGGCATCGGCCGGATAGGCTGATCGACGATGACGACGGAGCGCTCGCGGTGACTGCAGATTCCGCATCCGATGTCGCTGCGCTGCCCGCGCTGCTCGACAGGATCGGATCGGGGGATGCCGATGCGTTCGCCCGGTTCTACGACCTCACCTGCGACCGCGTGTA
Source organism: Gordonia sp. DT218 (assembly GCF_049847105.1). Lineage (NCBI taxonomy): Bacteria > Bacillati > Actinomycetota > Actinomycetes > Mycobacteriales > Gordoniaceae > Gordonia > Gordonia sp. DT218. The sequence goes on from NZ_JBNCNS010000009.1 coordinate 89,474, forward strand.
CGGCATGGTCCTGCGCGTGCTGCGCGATCCCGGCTACAGCGAAGAGACCACGCAGGAGGTCTTCCTGCAGGTGTGGCGGTCGGCGCGTTCGTTCGATCCCCAGGCCGGTTCGGCCCTTTCCTGGTTGATCACGCTGGCGCATCGCCGGGCCGTCGACCGGGTACGCTCCGAATCCGCGGCCACCCGACGCGATGTCGCATACGGCCTCGAGGACACCCGGTCCAGTTTCGATCAGGTCGTCGACGCCGTGGCCACCCGGGAGACCACGCGCGAGGTGGTCGGCTGTCTGGAGACCCTGACCGACGTCCAACGTCAATCGGTGGATCTCGCCTACTACCACGGTCTGTCGTACCGCGAGGTCGCCGAGCGCCTCACCGTCGCGCTACCGACCGTGAAGTCGAGGATTCGAGATGGCATGAAACGGCTCCGCCGGTGTCTGGGGGATCGCGATGCCTGACGACGAACTCCTCGACCTCGCACCCGCGGTGGGTCTGAATGCCGTGCACGGTCCCGAACTCGACGAGGTGACCCGCGAAGCCGACGGCGCATCGCCGGCGATCCGCGACGAATTCCACCGGCAGGTCCAGGCCACCCGCGAGGCGATGGCCCGGGTGAGCGACGCGACCGCCGTGTCACCGCCAGAGACGCTGCGCGAGCGCGTCCTGGCCGCGGCACGCGCCGAGGCCGACTCGCCGCAATCGGGACCGGCCCCGGCCACCCAGACCCCAGAGACAGCGACGGTGACCCCGTTGCCCAACCGACGACGCCGCGTCGCCTATCTCGCGGCCGCCGCCATTGTGGCGATCGCCGTCGGCGCGATCGGCTGGGTCATCGGCGCATCGTCGGATACCGAACCCACCCAACCTCCGACGGCCGAGCAGGTGTTCGCCGCGAAGGACGTCCGAACCTCGTCGGGTGATGTGGCAACCGGCCGCGCCACAGTCACGTATTCCCCGTCCGAGGACGCCGGGGTCCTGGTGATGAACGACGTGCCGCCGCCCCAGCCGGGCACCGTCTATCAGATGTGGCTGGTCGGCCCCGACGGCCGGTCGTCGGCGGGCACGATGACCGACAAGGACGTCGCGCCGTCGACGACGGCGGTACTGAAGGACCTCGGCGACGCCACCACATTGGCGTTCAGCGTCGAGCCGCCCGGTGGTTCGCAGCAGCCGACCGGCCCGTTCGTCGCGCAACTCCCGCTGAGCTGACAGTCCGGTCCTGTCCCCTGAGGTGCGAGCGAAGCGAGCCTCGAAGGGTCACGGCAACTTCGCGCGGATCGCGTCGATGGTGTCCGCCTCGGCCGCCGTCTTGTCGGGCCGGTAGCGCACGACGCGCGCGAATCTCAGGGCCACGCCACCCGGATAGCGCGAACTACGTTGCACACCATCGAGTTCGATCTCGACGACGAGTTCCGGGCGCAGATACACCGTGTAGGAGTCGCGGCGGGTTTCGTGGCGCGGGAACTCGTCGGTCTGCCATTGCAGCAGCGCATCGGTGAGACCTTTGAAGGTCTTGCCCACCATGACCGGCGGGCCGCCATCGGGATCACGCGCCCCGAGATGCAGATTGGAGAGGAAGCCGCTGCGCCGTCCGGAACCCCATTCGGCGGCGAGCACCACGAGATCGAAGGTGTGCACGGGTTTGACCTTCTGCCAACCTTTTCCGCGCCGGCCGGCCGCATACTGTCCGGCCAGCGACTTCACCATCACACCCTCGTGGCCGGCGGCGAGGGCGGCATCGAAATGCTGCTGTGCCTCTTCGACGGTCGGATCGGTCACCGAGGGGATGCGCAGTCCCGGTGCGACCGACGTCAGAGCTGCCAGCCGGTCACTCAGTGGCCGATCGATGAGGTCGACACCGTCGAGATGCAGACAGTCGAAGAAGAACGGGCGCAGTACGCCGGCGGGATCGTCGCTGAGCTCACCAGCCGAACCGAACCTGCTCATGGTGTCCTGGAAGGGGCGCGGACGACCATCGGCGTCGAGTGTGAGTGTCTCACCGTCGAGGATCGCGGTGTCACAGGGCAATTCGCGAACCACCGCGACCAGATCGGGTACCGCATCAGTGATGTCACGCAGGGTGCGGGTGTACACCGAGATCTCGTCGCCACGACGATGAACCTGGATACGCGCACCGTCGAGCTTGAAGTCCACCACCAGATCCGGGCCGAGCGATGTCACCGCGTCGGCGAGTGAATCGGCCGGGGTGGCGAGCATCGGAGCCACCGCGCGACCCACCTGCAGGCCGACATCGGCCAGTGCCTGCGCGCCACCGTGGACCGCGAGCGCCGCTGTCTCCGAGAGCGATCCGGTGAGCATGTGGGCACGCCGGACCAGGTCGACCGGCTGCCCGGATGCCGAGGCGATCGCTTCCACCATCACCCCGGCCAGGGCACCTTGGCGGAGTTCGCCGGTCATCAACCTGCGAAGCAGATCTTGCTCGGATTCGGTTGCCGAGCCGAACAATTCGTCCAGCAATGCGCGCCGTCGGGCGGCCGATCCCGTTCCGGCGGCGGTGGACAGCCGCGTGAGTAGGTCGTCCACACCGGCCACGGTGAGCGTCGGGTCGGTCGCCGGCGAGAGTTCCAACGCCACCAATGAGCGCCATCCCACGCCGAGGCGCCCCTGCGGGATCACCCCGGACAGCCATGCCACGACGGTGGGGATCTCGTCGGCCGATGCATCCGCGAGCAGCGCGCCGAGCTCTTCGGTCTTCTTCTTACGAGACCGAGTGGCGGTGACGGCGCTCGACGCCTCGACGACACGGGACAGCTTCATCCGCGCTGACGTTACCCGCACAGATGACACCAGAGCGGGCCTCCGAGACGAATAACGTCACGAAGGACCGCTGAGGTGTCGATTGTGTCGTGCCCGGATGAACAGATCGGAACGACGAACAGTGCCGGTCAGCTTCCCCGCTTGATCCACTCCTCGAGATGCGGCGATTCCGCGCCGACCGTGGTGCCGTCACCATGGCCGGTGTGGACCTTGGTCTCCGGATCGAGCGTGAAGATCTTCTCCTGGATGGACGCGATGATCGTCGGGAAACTCGAGTAGCTCCGCCCCGTCGCTCCGGGACCGCCCTGGAACAGGGTGTCACCGGAGAACAGCACGCCGGCCTCCGGCGCGTAGATCACCGACGAGCCGGGTGAGTGTCCCGGTGTGTTGATCACCGTCAGCGTCGTGCCGGCCACGACGATCTGTTGGCCGTCTTCGAGGTCCTGATGGGTCACGTCCGGGTGAGTCTCGTTCCACAGCATGTCGTCGCCCGGGTGCAGCAAGATCGGGGCGCCCGTCTCCTTCGAGAGTTCGGGCGCGACGGTGATGTGGTCGTTGTGGCCGTGGGTGAGCACGATCGCCTTCACGGTTCGGTCACCGACCGTCTCGAGGATCGGCGCGGCACTGTGTGCGGCGTCGATGATGATCGCCTCGTCGTCGTTGCCCACCACCCAGATGTTGTTGTCGACGTCCCAGGTGCCACCGTCGAGCGAGAACGTACCCGAGGTGACGACATTGTCGATGCGCAAGTCACTCATGCCTTCACCTCCACCACCGACCGCAGCACCTTGCCCGCCTCCATCGCCGAGAACGCGGCCTCCACATCGCCCAGGCCGACGCGCTCGGTGACGAATTTGTCCAGCGGCAACCGGCCCTGCTCATAGAGATCGATGAGCATCGGGAAGTCACGCTCGGGCAGGCAGTCGCCATACCACGACGACTTCAATGCACCACCGCGGGAGAAGAAGTCGATCAGCGGCAACTCGAGCTTCATCTCCGGTGTCGGCACCCCGACCAGCACCACGGTGCCCGCCAGGTCTCGCGCGTAGAACGCCTGCTTGTAGGTCTCCGGGCGGCCGACCGCGTCGATGACCAGATCCACCCCGTTGCCATCGGTCAGATCCTGAACCGCGGTGATCACGTCATCGACCTCGGCACCGTTGACGGTATGGGTCGCGCCCAGATCCTTCGCCCACTCCAGCTTGGTCGGGTCCCGGTCGATCGCGATGATCGTCGTGGCCCCGGCCAGCCGCGCACCCGCGATCGCCGCGTCACCCACACCGCCGCAACCGATCACCGCGACCGAGTCGCCGCGGACCACGTTGCCGGTGTTCATCGCCGCACCCAGGCCTGCCATCACGCCACACCCGAGCAGTCCCGCGACGGCGGGATCGGTCTCGGGATTGACCTTGGTGCACTGCAATTCGTGAATCAGGGTCTTGTCGGCGAACGCCCCGATCCCGAGCGCGGGGGTCAGTTCGGTGCCGTCGGTCAACGTCATCGGAACGCTCGCGTTGAAGGTGTCGAAGCAGTACCACGGCCGACCACGCTTACACGCCCGGCACTGACCGCACACCGCGCGCCAGTTGAGCACCACGAAGTCGCCTACCTCGACGTGCGTGACGTCGGAACCGACCGACTCCACCACTCCCGCGGCCTCATGACCGAGGAGGAAGGGGTATTCGTCGTTGATGCCACCCTGCTTGTAGGCGAGGTCGGTGTGGCACACCCCGCACGCCTTGATCGCCACCACCACATCCCGCGCACCCGGATCCGGGATCACCACGTCGACCAGTTCGGTCGGCGCCCCCTTGCTGCGAGAGATGACTCCCTTGACGGTCTGCGACATGCGCTGCTTTCCTTCCACGACTGCGTTCACGATGTGATCGAACGTCGGCATCAGCCTAACGACGAGGCAACACCCGCTCCACTCAGAGTGGACGTTGTTTAGTTACGAGATTGAGCTCGTCGGCGTTCAGATTCCCTCGCACGCAGCCTAGACAAGTGTCCAGTCGATACGTACGCCAGGCCTCAGTTGAGCGCGTCGAGCAGTTGCGCCTTGGTCATCGACGAATAGCCCTTGACGCCCTTCTCCTTGGCCTGGGTGCGTAGCTCGGCGACAGTCGGGCCGCTCCGACGTGCTCGGGGCGTCGATTGTGCGGGGGCCTTGGCCGCGGGCTTGGCGGTGGCGGGCTTGGCGGTGGCAGGCTTGGCGGGAGCGGGCTTGGGCGCAGATTTCGCCGGGGTCGACGGCTTGGTCACCACCTCCGGCACCACGGCAGGCCGCGGGGCCGGTTTCTCCGTGACGGCCGGCTTCGCGGACCCGCGCTGGCCGATCAATCTCAAGACCTCGGTGCGCAGAGAGGCGACATCGCTGTCGGCCTTCTTCAGCCGCTTCTTGGCTTCCTTCTCCACGCGGGACAGTTCCTGCTGCAGCCTTTCGACTTCTTTCTCGAGGCGCCCGATCAACTTCTGCTTCTTGCCCATGTGTCGTCCCTCTCCGCTTCGGCTGTCTCCCAACCCTAGAACGAAACCGGCGCTTCGGGCACCAACCCGGCCTTTCGATATCGATTCTCACCAGACAGCATGTGCCGGCCGCGAGCGGTTGCGTTGTCTGCACTGAGCGGCCGGGGCGCTCCCGTCTCGTCCTTCTTTGTCGCACTGGGAGACTCCATGTTCCGCTGAGGCGAACTGCCACCGGGCGTGCGGTGATTCGTCAAATTTCCGCCCCGCCGGCGTAGCCTCGAAAACAGGCCCTCGGTTGAGAAGACAGACGAGACCACGAGATTTCGAAGCTCAGTTTCGATGATCAGAGGAGGCAGCCATGCCAGAACGCGACCCCGGACCTTCCGTCAAGGACGACGAGCTGTACGAGAAGTTGCGCGACGAAGGCAACTCCAAGGAGAAATCCGCCCGGATCGCGAACGCCGCCGCCAACCAATCCCGATCAAAGGTCGGCGAGAAAGGTGGCGAGTCCGGCTCCTACGAGGACTGGACCGTCGATGAATTGCGAAAACGCGCAAAAGAACTCGATCTCACGGGTTACTCGGACCTGAACAAGGACGAGCTCATCGAGGCGTTGCGGAATCACTGAATCCGGTGACCACGGTGTTCGTCAGCCGGGCAGCAGACCTGCGCGGCGAGCGATGACGACCGCCTCCAATCGCGTCGACGCACCGAGTTTGCGCATCGCGTCTTTCATGTAACCCTTGGCGGTCTGCACACCGACGCCGAGGCTCTCGGCGATCCGCGCATTGCTGTAGCCGAGAGCCGCCAACGACAGCACATCCTGCTCTCTGCGCGTGAGCGCGACTCCCGGGCCTCCCGACGAGCCGATCAGCGATTCGGTGATCAGGTCGAGTTCCCGCGTGAACGCCGGGTCGTCGACGGCTTGTGCCAGCACCCGCAGCCGGGCATACGCGTCGGTGATCCGGTCGCGCAGTGCACCCATCTCCGGGGCGGCTGCCTCCGATTCCACGGCGGCACGGGTCGCGACGATCTGCTGTTCGAGTGCACGCGCCTCCATCGCCAGGACGTCGAGCGTGCGGTTTCCGATCGGGTCGTCGGTGTGCAGCGCACCGTACAGAACCGCGACGGGCGTGCGGTCGACGATCACCGGTGCCGCGGCCATCGCACGGAGTCCCTCGGTCGCGATGATCGTGTTGTAGCGATGGGTGATGTTCGGGGTGCGCAGATAGTCGTCGACGGCGACCGGGCGGCTCACGCTGACGACCTTGCCGCCGAGACCGTGCCCGACGTCCACCGACACCCCGGCCAACGCGCCGATGGTGTTCCCGACGAAATGCTCGAGTCGCACACTCCGTTGTCGGGTCCCGACCGCGGGTTTGACCATGCCGGCAAACGCGAGCGATACCCCGCTGGTTCGGCGGACGCGGCGCAGCGCATCTGTGACCAGCGTCGATTCGCTCATGGCAGCCTCCAGGCGTCTCGGCGTCGACCCGCGATCTCGGCGCGACCCCTCTTCGGGGGGTGTTCGGAATGCGCCACCACCGGGACAATGTGACCTAGCTTACCCGTGGGCCGGATCCGATCCGGCCCGCTCGTTCCGCCCCCGGCACCGACAGAGGTTCACCATGACGCAGACCGCTCCCACCCCCGCCGACCACGCCTCGGTCACCGCGACCATCGACGCCTGGCTCACCACCTTCGGCGCCGACGACGCGAACGCCGCCGAACTCCTGGTGGATCGCCACGACCCGGCCACCATCGCCTTCACCACCATCGAGGTCGACGGCGACGATCTGGTCACCGTCGACCTCACCTATGGCGAACTCGCCGATTCCTCCAAGCGATTCGCCACCGCGCTCGCCGAGGCGGGCATCGGTCGCGGGGACACCGTCGGAGTCCTGATGGGCAAGCGCGCTGAACTGGTCGTCGCGTTGCTCGCCATCGCGCGACTGGGCGCCGTCTACATCCCGCTGTTCACCGCCTTTGCACCGCCGGCCATCGAGATGCGCCTGACGGCCGGCGAGGCACGCGTGGTGATCACCGAGCCGAGTCAGGCCTCGAAGCTCGACGGCGTGGACGGCATCAGCACGATCGTCGCCGGTGAACAGTTCGACGATCTCGTCGCCACCAGCGCGCCCATCGCCGAATCGGTGGCCGTCGGCGGCGACGACGCGCTCATCCTGCTGTTCACCAGCGGCACCACCGGCGCACCCAAGGGCGTTCCGGTGTCGGTACGCGCGCTCGCGTCGTTCGCCTGCTACATGCACTACGGCCTCGACGTCGCCGCCGACGACGTGTTCTGGAACGCCGCCGATCCCGGCTGGGCCTACGGGCTCTATTACGGCGTGCTCGGCCCGTTGTCGCTCGGTCGTCGAAACCTGTTGCTGCACGCCGGTTTCTCACCTGAGCTGACCGCGCGCATCATCCGGGAACTGGGCGTCACCAACTTCGCTGCCGCACCCACGGTGTACCGGTCGCTGTCGAAGGACCCGTCGTTCACCGGCTTCACCCTGCGGCGCGCGTCGTCGGCGGGTGAGCCGCTGACCCCCGATGTGATCGAGTGGGCGAAGACCGCACTGAACACTGAGGTCCGTGATCACTACGGGCAGACCGAACATGGCATGTTCATCAACAATCACTGGCACCCCGACGTCGCCGAACCGCTGATTCCCGGCTCGATGGGCAAGCCCATGCCGGGCTTCGCGGCAGGCATCGTCGGCGGCCAGATAGCCATCGACGTGGCGCGGAGTCCGCTGATGTGGTTCACCGGTTATCTCGATGCGCCGGACAAGACCGCCGCGCGTTTCACCGACGACAAGACGTGGTACCTCACGGGTGACACCGGCCGGATGGACGAGAACGGTCGCTATTTCTTCACCGCCCGCGACGACGACGTGATCATCATGGCGGGCTACCGGATCGGCCCCTTCGACGTGGAGAGTGTGCTGATCACGCATCCCTCGGTGATGGATGTGGCCGTCGTCGGCCGCCCCGACGAACTGCGCGGTGAGGTCCTCGAGGCCTTTGTGGTACTCGCGGAAGGAGTCTCCGGGACCGATGACCTGGAGAAGGAACTGCAGCAGCTCGTGAAGACCGGATTCGCGGCGCACGCCTATCCGCGGACCGTGCACTTCGTCGATGCGTTGCCCAAGACGCCGAGTGGCAAGATCCAGCGATTCATCCTCCGCAAGCAGGAGTGAACCAGTGGTCTCGATACACCGCTCACTCCGTTCGCGGTTACTCGACCGGCGATATCGGCAGCGGCCGTTCCTGCCGATCGAGTAGCCCCCGGGCGCAGCGCGCCCCCTCCCGCCGATCTCAGTGTGAAGGTTGATGTGCCACTTCGGTGGTGGTTGGGTTCTGATCACCAGTTGTCTGGCTCTCCCGCCGGGTGC
>NZ_JBNCNS010000010.1:0-57450 GCF_049847105.1 Gordonia sp. DT218
GGACACACGATGCCAAACAAATGGCATCAGACAATTCATCAACACACTATCGAGTTCTCAAAGAACACACACCCACCAGACGCATCTGTTTCCAGATCCGGCTCCGATGAGCTTCCCGAGAGCGCAGCGTACCGCACTCTTGTTCTTGGGAGTGGCCCCGCACAGTCAGCCCGAACCAGTGGCTCGGGCACTTCAGTTTCCCCGGTCCTTGCTGGCCCCGGGGGACTTGCTCTCTGCGGTGCATCGATTAAGTTACACAGGCGAGAACACAGCGTCAAATCGCCTGGTCAGAGCGATATTCTTGCGCCGGCAAAGCTCTTCTTCCCGCGACGGATGACCAACCAGGTGCCATGCAGCAGATCCGAGGCCTCCGGACGCCATTGCGGGTCGGTGATCTTCTCGTTGTTCACGTACGCGCCGCCCTCACCGATCGCTCGACGCGCGGCCTTGTTGCTCTCCGACAGAGTGGTGTCCACCAACAGTTCGACGATGGTCGGCTGCGTGCCGGCGTAGTCGGCCACTGTCGTCTCACCGACCGCGGCAGCAAGGGTCTGCTCATCGAGATCGGCCAACTCGGCACGCCCGAACAGCGCCTGACTGGCCAGTTCGGCGGCCTCGGTGTGGTGTTCACCGTGGATCAAGGTCGTCATCTCCGCGGCCAGACGTTTCTGCGCCGTCCGCAGGTGCGGAGTCTCCTCGGTGGCGCGCTCGAGTTCGGCGATCTCGTCGCGCCCGAGGAAGGTGAACCACTTCAGATACCGCACGACATCGGTGTCTGCGGTGTTCACGAAGTACTGGTACCAGGCATATGGGCTGGTCAGCTCCGGGTCGAGCCACAGACTGCCGCCACCGGTCGACTTGCCGAACTTCTTGCCGTCTGAAGACGTCACCAGCGGCACGGTCATCGCGTGCAGGGTGGAGCCGTCGACACGTCGGGCCAGGTCGACGCCGCCGACGATGTTCCCCCACTGGTCGGAACCGCCGATCTGCAGCGTGCAGCCATGGCGGCGGTGCAACTCGACGAAGTCGTTGGACTGCAGCAACAGGTAACTGAACTCGGTGTAGCTGATGCCATCGGCCTCCAGCCGGCGCCGCACGGTCTCCCTGGCCAGCATGACGTTCACCGAGAAGTGTTTGCCGATGTCGCGGAGGAACTCGACGGCCGACAGTTCGGCCGTCCAGTCCATGTTGTTGACCGTCAGCGCGCCGTTCGCCGAGTCGTCGATCCGCACGAAGCGACGGAGCTGCGCGTCGATCCGGTCGGCCCACTCCGCGACGGTGTCGGCCGTGTTCATCGTGCGTTCGCCGACCTCGCGTGGGTCGCCGATCAGTCCGGTCGCCCCGCCCGCGAGCACGATCGGCCGATGGCCGGCCTGCTGGAATCGACTCAGGGTCAGCAACGGGACCAGATGTCCTGCGTGCAGACTCGATGCCGTGGGATCGAAGCCCGCATAGAGCGTGATCGGCCCACGGGCCAATTCGGCGCGGAGCTCATCGAGGTCGGTCGACTGGGCGATCAGGCCACGCCACGCGAGCTCTTCGAGGATGTCGGTGGTCGGGCGGTCAGACGTCTCGGCGGTCACCCTTCGATCTTGTCATCCAAGGTGCCGGCAGGCGTCGCCCACCTGCATCGCGACCTATTCGGGTGTCGACTCCGAGGTGGTCAACGCAGCGTGTTCGGCATCGTCGACGCTGCGCGCCTCGTCGGCGAGCATCACCGGGATGCCGTCGGAATCGATCCGGTAGGCCACCCGCAGCCGTGGGTTGTAGAGCTCGTCGCCGGCGTCGAGCAGCGGCCCGTGGTCCTGCGGGCACACCAGCCGCTCACGTGTGATCGGGTCGATGGCTGCGGCACGTGACGTCACGTCGGCTCCCACTTTCTTGTCGCTCCTACCGGCCCAGAGGGCTCGGTCTGCCACTCTAGTCCGTCCGCCGCCGGGCGGACGATCTGCACCCAGCACGCGGTCCCGGTCGGTGATTCAGGTCCAATTAACTTCTACGGCAACACTTCTCGTGTAGCGCCGATATCGCCCGTCGATGTCCCGGTACCAGACCCGGGCACCTGGTCGGGGCAGCCCCATCATCGCGAACCGGGTGGCCAGCGGCCGGTAGGAATCGGAGACCGGGATCTCGTCGACCACCCAGATCAGATGTGGACGTTCCTCGGCCGGTAGCGCGCCGAGTCCGATCCGCAGGGCAGAGACGGTGAGGGATTCTGCCCTGTCTCCTCGTCGACGAGTCGTCACCGCGGCCACCGCGAGCTCGTGACCGGGTTCCCCGATGCCGTACACGGCGACCTGGTCGACACCGCGGACCTGCGACAACGCGAACTCGATCGGCGGGATGTAGATCGGTCCCGGGGTGCTCCGGATGACGGATTCGGCCGAGCCGAAAAACCAGAGGTCGCCGTTGGCGTCCCGTTGGAAAAGATGGCCCGACACCTCCCAGCGATCCCGCTCGGCAAACACATCGCGCAACACCGTCGACGACGTCTCGAACCGTTGACGCGCCTTGGCCATCAGCAACCCGACCTCGCCGACACCCGCCTTGCGGACAAACCCGGAGTCGTCGATGTCGAGCCGTCCCGCATCGACGTCGAACGCCGCGACCTCGACCGGATTCGTCTCCGGCAGCGCCTGTCCCATCGATCCGACCTTGTCGCCGGAGACGTTCGCCAGGATCGCCGAACCATCTGCGGTGGCGAAGAACTCGAGAACCCTGGCCCGCGGGAATCCCTCGAGGACCTCCGCCCAGAGACCCGACGGCATACCCGAGCCCATGAACAGGCGGATGGGGTTGTACTGGTTGATCTGGAACCCCTCGGAGCGGACCACCTGACGCAGCATCGACCAGGTGTACGAGACGACGGTGACGCCGTATCGGTGCACTTCGGACGCGAAGGTCTCGGCGTCGATCCGTTCCGACAACGCGATGCGAGACCGACCCACGACGGTCGCGCCCAGGGTCGTGAGCAGGCCCGATGCGTGATGCAGCGGTGGCAGGCAGTAGACCGTGTCCCGGTCGGTCAGCCCCGCCGCCGAGGCGGCGCCGAACGCCGACATCGCGAAGCGGTGGTTGGTGACCGGCCATGGTGCGAGGTTCCCGCCCGCACGGGTGAAGAGGATGAAGGCGAGATCGCCTGCCAGTCCGGGATCGCGGCGGTACCACGACGGTATCCGGACCTCGTCCGGATCGATCTCCTCCATGTCGATGATCGTCCGGCCGTCGGCGGCATGGATCGCGCGTGCCTCGGCGCTACCGCCACCGAGCACCAGTACGCGGTCGGTGTGCTTGGCGGCGGCGTCCAGGTGATTCGGATCGGTGATCATGATCGAGCACTCGCCGAGGCGGAGCATCTCGGGGATGTCGCCGTCGGCGGCCAGCAGGACCGCGACCGCGCCCAGTCGCGACAATGCCGCGACGACGACGAGCGCACTGGGCCGGGTGTCCATGAGTACCCCGACGTGCACACCTGGTCGGACACCGCAGTCGATGAGACCCGCGACCACGTTGTCGATGCGAGCGTTGACCTGGGCGTGCGTCAGTACGCGGTTCTCGAACAGGAAGAGCTCGCTGGCGGCCGCGCGCTTGCAGTTCTCCGACATCAACTTGCCCAGCGAGATCCGCGTGCCGGATTGGATCTGTCCCAGCCGCAACAATCTGGGCACCGTCCGCACCGACTCCTGGGCCACCGCCCGCGACGTCCGCTGCAGGGAGTTCGCGAGGGCGATCAACTCGCGAGACACGCCCGCGCCCGCATCGGTCATCGAACCGAGGCCGTGCGTGATCCGCGACGAGATGCTCACCCCGGTACCGTGCGGGTCGAGGTTCTCGGGCATCTCCTCCACCAGCAGAGGGCGGTCGCCCTTGCCGGACTGCCACAACACCCACTCCGACGTGGTCGGCCAGGTGTGCCCGCCCGCGGTACTGCCCACCACCAGCCCGAAATGTCCTACCGGGACCCGAGATTCGTACACGTCTGCCACGGGCGCGGCCTGCACGATCCCGCGGACAGCGAGCGGCTGCCCGATGTCGTCGGCCTCGCCGATGAACGCCAGTATCGGGCAAGTGATCTCGGTCAGCGTCACGAGATCACCATTGATGACGAAGCCGCCGGACATCATGCGGTTGTGCACCACGAACTGGCGCAAGAGCTCGGCTACGGCCGGTCCGGACCAGGCCACCCAGCCCTCCGCCTCGATGAACCGCCGCTGATCCTCCCGGGGCAGCAACGCGTCCCGGTCGTGGAGCTTGCGGAGGAAGTCGACCCGACTGCGTGCGGTCTTGACCGGATCGACGAGCTGGAAGCCGGCGCGCGCCATCCAGCCGGGTACCCAGAGCCGGTTGAAGACCTTGTCTGCCAGTAATTCCGCTCCCGGCACCACCAGGTTGGCGGGCAGGCCGAGAGGCAGGGCTGCCAGTACGTCCACCGGGCTGCCGTAGGTGATGAGACTCGCAATGCCTGCGGAGCGTCGGTAGGCGGCCGTCTGGTACGCGAACATCCCGCCCTGCGAATAGCCGGCCAGGTGGACGTCTTTCCCGGTCGCCTCGATGATCAGGTCGATCGCCCTGCTGACCGCCACCACGTGATCGGCCAGGTTGCGCTCCATCCCGCCTTCCTCGGAATCGGGCGACCCGAAGTCGATGACCCAGGGGGTGATCCCGTTCCGGTGCAGGATCGACACCGCCCCGTTGAGATCCGTGACATCATAGACGTTGGCGGACACCATCATCGGTGGAACCAGAACGATCTGCGGACCATCCGTGGAGGTCCCCGGGAAATAGCGGCGCAGCCGGAACATCTTCTCGGTCTCCACCACCGCGTACGGCGCGGGCTCGGTGCCGGTGTCGAACCCACCGAATCGCAGTACCTCGAGACCGTTCTGAGCGGTCGCGAGTACCCGGTCGACCGCCGCCCCGATGTCGGGCAGCGCAGGAAGACCCACCATCGCGCTGTCCCCCTCCCATCCGTCGAGTGATGCATGTCCAAGTGATGCGTGTCACTGTACCGACCTCCCCGCGGGCCGGTGTCCTGAGCGCACCGTGCGCCTCCGGTAGAACGCTCCAGTAGAACTCAGCCGGACCAGCGGTCGCGCCGTGTGCGCACTTCGGCCTGCAGGGCGGACAGCTGCCGACCGACAGCCACCGATGCGGTCCCGCCATGGGCATTGCGCGATTCGATCGATCCACGCACTGTCAGTACGTCCCGCACCTCGGGACGCAGGTCTGGACTGATCGAGGCCAGCGTCTCGTCGTCGAGATCGGCGAGCCCGATGCCACGCTCTTCGGCCGCACGGACACTCGCGCCCGCGACCTCATGCGCCACCCGGAACGGAACCCCCTGGCGAACAAGCCATTCCGCGATATCGGTGGCGAGTGTGAACCCGGCAGGCGCCAGCTCTGCCATGCGGTCCTCGTGAAATTCGAGTGTCGCGACGAGCCCGGTGATCGCGGGCAACAGCAATTCCAGCTGGGCGACCGAGTCGAAGACCGGCTCCTTGTCCTCCTGGAGATCCCGGTTGTAGGCGAGCGGCTGAGCCTTGAGTGTGGCCATCAGGCCGGTCAGGTTGCCGATCAGGCGACCCGACTTGCCGCGCATCAGTTCGGCGACGTCGGGGTTCTTCTTCTGCGGCATGATGGAGCTTCCGGTCGACCAGGCGTCGGCGAGGGTCACGTAGCCGTATTCCGGGGTGCTCCACAGGATGACCTCCTCGGACAGCCGCGACAGGTCGACGCCGATCATCGCCAGAACGAAGGCCCCCTCGGCCGCGAAATCGCGTGCCGACGTCGCATCGATCGAGTTCTCGGCGGGCCGATCGAAACCCAGATCCGCCGCGATCGCGGCCGGGTCCAGCCCGAGCGAGGATCCGGCGAGGGCGCCGGAACCGTAGGGAGAGACCGCGGTTCGACGATCCGCGTCGGCGAGTCGATCCACATCCCGGATCAGCGGGTGCGCATGCGCGAGGAGATGATGGGCGAGCAGGACCGGCTGCGCGGCCTGCAGATGCGTCTTGCCTGGCATCACCGCATCCGGATGTGCCTGAGCCTGCGCGATCAGCGCATCCACCACGTCGAGCACGCCCACGGCCACGCGACCGATGGCCGCGCGCAACCACATCCGGAACAGGGTCGCGACCTGATCGTTGCGCGATCGCCCGGCGCGGAGCCGGCCCCCGAGTTCCGGACCCACACGCTCGATAAGACCACGCTCGAGTGCTCCGTGAACGTCCTCGTCGGATTCGGCAGGGCCGAACGAGCCGTCCGCGACGTCGGCCGCGAGCTGCGACAGACCGTCCAGCATGGCGGCGAGATCGTCGTCGGTGAGCAGGCCGGCCCGATTGAGCACCCGAGCATGCGCCTTCGACGCCTCGACGTCGAACGGTGCGAGCGCCCAGTCGAAGTGCGTCGACTTGCTGAGCGCGGCCATCGCCTCGGCAGGACCGCCGGCGAAGCGTCCACCCCAGAGCGATCCCTCGTTGGTGGCGCCCGGTGCGGGTCGATCAGGGCCGTTGCTCACAGATCGAGATCCCGCCTCGCCGCGATCTTCGACGACAGCCCGTGCAGCTCGACGAATCCGCGCGCCGCGGACTGGTCGAAGCTGTCGCCCTCGTCGTAGGTGGCGAGGTTGAAGTCGTAGAGCGATTCCGGGCTGCGACGACCGGTGACCGCGATGTGACCGCCATGGAGAACCAGGCGGATGTCGCCGGTGACGTGTTCCTGGGTCGACGCGACGAACGCCTCGAGCGAGCGCCTCAACGGCGAGAACCACAATCCGTCGTACACCTGTTCGGCCCACTTCTGGTCCGTGAGCCGCTTGTAGCGCCCGAGCTCGCGTTCCAGCGTCACATGCTCGAGCTCCTCGTGTGCCCGGATCAGCACCATCGCACCCGGGGCCTCGTAGACCTCGCGGCTCTTGATGCCGACGAGTCGGTCCTCGACGACGTCGAGCCTGCCGACGCCCTGCGCACCGGCGCGCCGGTTCAGTTCCACGATCGCCTCGAGGACGCTCACCGGCCGGCCGTCGATGGCGATCGGGCGCCCCTTGTCGAAGGAGATGATGACCTCGTCGGGAGACTGCCAGTTGACCGTCGGATCCTCGGTGTAGCTGTAGACGTCCTTCGTGGGCGCGTTCCAGAGATCCTCGAGGAACCCGGTCTCGACGGCGCGGCCCCACACGTTCTGATCGATGGAGAACGGCGACTTCTTGGTCACGTTGATCGGGATGTCGTTCTCCTCGGCGAAGCTGATCGCCTTCTCCCGGGTCCATGCATAGTCGCGCACCGGGGCGAGAACGTCGAGATCGGGTGCGAGCGTGGCGAATCCGACTTCGAATCGCACCTGGTCGTTGCCCTTACCCGTGCAACCGTGGGCGACGACGGTGCCACCGTGGTCGCGAGCCGCGGTCACCAGATGCTTGGCGATCAGGGGCCGTGAGATCGCCGAGACCAGCGGGTATCGGTCCATGTAGAGCGCATTGGATGTGATCGCCGACAGGCAGTACTCGTCGGCGAACTCGTCACGGGCGTCGACCACCACGGCCTCCACCGCACCGCAGTCCAGTGCCCGTTGGCGCACCACGTCCATGTCCTCGCCACCCTGACCGAGGTCGAGGGCGACGGCAACCACCTCCTTGCCGGTCTCCTTGCCGATCCAGCTGATCGCAACCGAGGTGTCCAGTCCGCCCGAGTACGCGAGTACGACGCGTTCCGCCATGATTCTCTCCTGTAGTTCGTCCGCACCCGCGGCGTATTCCTGTGCCGACTCCGGTGCCTTGTGATTGATTGTGTCTGAAGGGCCGAGCTGTGGGGCCACGTGGTGCTACACGAGGCCCTCGATTCGTCGGGACAACTCTGTGCCGTCGACCGGTTCGCGTGCGACGACGAAGATGGTGTCGTCGCCTGCGATCGTGCCGACCACGTCCGGGAGGCTGGCCCGGTCGATGGCGCTGGCCAGGTAATGGGCCGCCCCGGGCGGCGTCCGCAGGACCGCGAGGTTGCCGCTGCTGTCGGTCGACACGAGTAGTTCCGACAGCAGGCGCGCCAGCCGGTCGGTGCCGCCGAACACACCGCGGACGGGAGATCCGTCCTCGGGGACCACGTACACGCCTGCGCCGCCGTCTGGCGCGCGGAGCTTGACCGCGCCGAGTTCGTCGAGGTCGCGCGACAGCGTCGCCTGTGTCGCGTCGATGCCGGCGTCGGCGAGAAGGTGCTGCAACCCGGACTGACTCCGCACCTGGTGGGTGGACAGGATGTCGATGATCCGTGCGTGCCGGCCCGCCTTGGTGGCGGCGAGCTTGGTCTCGCCGTGCTCCGTGGCCGCCGAGGTGGAGTCACCTGTCGTGGTCATCGTTGCTCCAGCAGCCAGATCAGCAGCGCCTTCTGCGCGTGCAGGCGGTTCTCGGCCTCGTCGAGGACGACGCTGGCCGGGCCGTCGAGTACGTCGTCGGTGATCTCCTCACCGCGGTGGGCGGGCAGGCAGTGCAGCACGATCGCCGCCGGATCCGCATGGTCCAACAACTCGTGGTTGATCTGATACGGAATGAACGGCGCATGTCGGTCCTTGCCGTCGCTCTCCTGACCCATCGAGGTCCATGTGTCCGTTACCAGGACGTCAGCGCCGGTCGCGGCCGCTACCGGATCCGTCACGATCCGCACCGACCCGCCGGTGAGCCGGGCCCGCCGGGTCGTCGCCTCGACGACGTCGGCGTCCGGTTCGAAACCTGCAGGCGCACTGATGGTGACGTGCATACCTGCCGTGACGCCGCCGAGGGCGAGCGAGTGGGCCATGTTGTTCGCACCGTCGCCGAGATAGGTCATCGACAGCCCTGCCGTCTTCCCCTTCCGTTCGATGATCGTCTGCAGATCGGCGAGCACCTGACACGGGTGGAAGGTGTCCGAGAGTGCGTTCACGATCGGGATGGTGGCCGTCGACGCCATCGCCTCGAGGCGGTCCTGGCCGAAGGTCCGCCAGACCACGGCGTCGACGAACCGCGACAGCACACGACCGGTGTCCTCGATCGTCTCGTCGCGGCCGAGTTGGGTCGTGGTGCCGTCGACGACCACCGCGTGCCCACCCATCTGTGCGATGCCCATCTCGAAGGAGAATCTCGTGCGGGTCGAGTTCTTGTCGAAGAGGACCCCGACGCCCCGCGGCCCCTCGAGGGGACGATGGGCGAACGGCGCGGTCTTGACCTCGGCGGCGAGCGCCAGCACCTGTGCCTGCTCGTCGGGGGTGAGGTCGTCGTCGCGTAAGAAATGACGGGTCATGCGGTCTTCCCCTGTGGGTCGTCGGACGATGGGGTCTGCGCCGTGGCCGCGTCCAGGATCGCGGGCAGCGCAGCGACGAAGGCCGCGCCATGGTGTTCCGTCAGGATCAGCGGTGGTGCCAGACGAAGGACGTCGGGTCCCGGTGCATTGATGAGGAACCCGGCCTCCCGGGCCGCGAGTTCGGTCTCGGCGGCGATGGGATTGTTCAACACCACGCCGAGCAGCAGGCCCGATCCACGCACGTGCGACACCTGCGGATGGCCGAGGTCCTCGATGCCGGTCGCGATCGACTTGCCCAGGGACGCGACGTGGTCGACGAGGCCGTCCTCGTCGATCACTCGCAGCACCGCCAGCGCCGCGGCGGCGCAGGTCGGGTTGCCGCCGAAGGTGGTGCCGTGCTGACCCGGTTCGAAGAGATCGGCCGCCGGCCCCGAAGCGATGCACGCACCGATCGGCAATCCGCCCCCGAGACCCTTCGCCAACGTCATCACGTCGGGCACGACGCCCGCGGCCTGATGAGCGAAAAACGAACCGGTACGGGCGATCCCGGTCTGCACCTCATCGAAGATCAGCAGTGCGCCGCGGTCGGAGGTGATCCGTCTGGCGGCGGCCAGATATCCCTCCGGCGGCACGACGACGCCACTCTCGCCGAGGATCGGTTCCAGGATGACCGCCGCCGTGTTCTCGGTGACCGCGGCCTCGAGTTCGCCGACGTCGCCATACGGGACGAAGCGCACGCCCGGCGGCATCGGCTCGAAGGGCGCCCGCTTGGCGGGTTGACCGGTCATCGCGAGCGCACCCATGGTACGGCCGTGAAAGGCACGCTCGGCCGCGACGATCTCCGGACGCCCGGTTCGCCGAGCGAGTTTGAACGCGGCCTCGTTCGCCTCGGTACCCGAATTGCAGAAGAACACCCGCCCCGGGTGACCGAACTTGTCGAGCAAGCGCTCGGCGAGTTCGACTGCGGGCGCGCTGATGTAGAGATTGGAGACATGACCCAACGTCTGGAGTTGGGTGGTCACCGCATCGATGATCGCGGGATGCGCATGCCCGAGAGAGTTGACTGCGATGCCGCCCAGCAGGTCGAGGTACTCTTTGCCGTTCGCGTCACGAACCACGGCGCCCGACCCGTTGGTGAGCGCGACCGCGGGCGTGCCGTAGGTGTTCATCAGCGCGGCCGACCACCGCTCCTGCAATGGCTCGGTCATGATGCGCCTCCTGAGTTGTCGGAGTCGGCGACGACGGTCGTCCCGGTCGAGCTCTCGGTCAGCAGTTGTGCGAGCACCGAATGCGGCACCCGCCCGTCGATCACGTGGGCTTGGCGCACGCTGCCGTTCACGGCTCGCAGACACGCCTCCATCTTCGGCACCATGCCGGCGTCGAGTGACCCGAGCAGCGCGTCGACCTCGGACGTGGTGATCTGCTCGACCAGTGAGGTGCGGTCCGGCCAGTCGGTGTAGAGACCTTCGACATCGGTGAGCATCACCAACCGCGACGCTCCGAGCGCATCGGCGAGTGCACCGGCTGCGGTATCGGCGTTGATGTTGTGGACCACCCCGTCGCGGTCGGGCGCGATGGTCGAGACCACCGGGATGCGGCCCGCCGCGACCAGGTCGAGAACCGCAGAGGTGTTCACCGAGGTGATGTCGCCGACGAGACCGATGTCGGTGGCGGTGCCGTCGACGAGAACCGTTCGGCGAGAGGCGGTGAAGAGATGTGCGTCCTCGCCGGTGATGCCCACCGCGTAGGGGCCGTGGGCGTTGATGAGCCCGACCAGTTCGCGACCGACCTGCCCGAAGAGGACCATCCGCGCGATATCCATCACCTCGGGGGTGGTCACCCGGAATCCGCCACGGAACTCGCCCTCGAGCCCGAGTCGCTTCAGCATCGCGGAGATCTGAGGACCACCCCCGTGGACGACCACGGGGTGGATACCGCAGGCACGCAGCAACACCATGTCCGTGGCGAAGGCCCGTTTGAGATCGTCATCGATCATCGCGTTGCCGCCGTACTTGACCACCACAGTGGCGCCGTGCAGCGCCTGCAACGCCGGAAGCGATTCGGCGAGCACCATCGCCTTGTCGAGCGCGCTCAGGACTCCCCCGCCGGTGCCCACAGGTTCTTCGAAGATGGCGCGGTCCCCGCCGATCGAGCCGTCTCCCCCGCCGATCGAGCCGTCTCCCCCGCCGATCGAGCTTGTCGAGATCATGACGAGTACGCCGAGTTCTCTTCGACGTACCCATGGGACAGGTCCGTGGTGCGGATGGCGGCCGTGGCGTCGCCGAGTCCGAGTTCGATCTGGACCGCGACGTCGGCGCCGGACAGATCGACGTCGCGCGCTCCCGGTGCTCCGCACCCGTTCACGCAGACCGGATTCCCGTTGAACGACACCGTGATCCGGTCCGGGTCGATGGTAACCGGCGAGATCCCCACCGCGGCGAGTACCCGACCCCAATTGGGATCCGATCCGAACAGCGCGGTCTTCACGAGCGAATCCCGCGCCACCGTCCGGGCAACGGCCACGGCATCGTCCTCGGTGACTGCCCCGCTCACGGTGATGATCACCCGTTTCGTGACCCCCTCGGCGTCGGCCATCAGCTGGGCGGCGAGGTCGTCGCACACCGCGAACACCGCGGCGTCGAGGTCGTCCTGGTCGACCGGGATCTGGCTGGCTCCCGAACTCAGCAGGAGCACGGTGTCGTTGGTGGAGCTCGAGCCGTCCACGTCCAGGCGGTCGAGGGTGCGATCGGTTGCCTTGCGCAGCGCCGCATCGAGCTGTGCCGCAGTGGCCTTCGCGTCCGTGGTCAGGACGACCAGCATCGTCGCCAGAGATGGTGCGAGCATGCCCGCACCCTTGGCCATCGCGCCGACATTCCACCCCTCGGGATGGTGCAGCGCAATCTGTTTCGGCACGGTGTCGGTGGTCATGATCGCGTGCGCCGCGTCGGTGCCGCCCGAGAGGCCGCCGCCCATCTCGTGCACGATCTCGGTCACGCCGGCAAGGACCTTGTCCATCGGCAGCCGGTCACCGATCAGACCGGTCGAGCACACCGCGACCTCGACCGCACCTGTTTCGGTACCCCAGTTGCTCAACGCCTCGGCGACCGCCTCGGCCGTGGCATGGGTGTCCTGGAAACCTTCGGGCCCCGTACACGCGTTGGCGCCACCTGAATTGAGGATCACCGCGCGCAGGCGACCCGTGGTGAGGACCTGCCGGCTCCACAGCACCGGCGCGGCCTTGACCTGGTTACGGGTGAAGACGGCAGCCGCCGCGTAATCGGGTCCCTCGTTGAACACCAGAGCCAGATCCTCGGCGCCGGAGGCCTTGATACCGGCCGCGATTCCCGCCGCACGGAATCCCAGGGGCGCGGTCACGCCCTGATCGCGGACCAGCCGTGGCGCATCCAGGGGCGCGCCGGGCGTGATCCGGTCGTCGTCGGTCGGAGCATTCGACTCGGATGATGTCGTCACGGTGCCACCCCCACGGTGCTCAGGCCCTCGGCCTCGTCCCAGCCGAGCGCGAGGTTCATCGATTGCACCGCCGCTCCGCCGGTGCCCTTGGTCAGGTTGTCGATGGCGGCGACCGCCACCATCGTCCCCGCACGTTCGTCGACGGTGACCGCGATCTGGACGGCGTTGCTGCCGATCACCGATCCGGTCGCCGGGAGCACGCCTTCCGGGAGCACGTGAACGAAGGTCTCGTCGCCGTAGGCCTTCTCGTAGGCGGCCCGGATCTCGGCGGCCGATGCGCTCGTACGCGCCGTGCAGGTGGCCAGGATGCCGCGCGCCATCGGCACGAGGACAGGCGTGAACGAGACGGAGACCGGGAGGTCGGCCGCCGCCGAGAGCGCCTGCGCGATCTCCGGGGTGTGACGATGCGCGCCACCGATCCCGTATGCCCGCGCCGAGCCGATCACCTCGGATGCCAGCAGATCGATCTTTGGTGCGCGACCCGCTCCCGAGGCCCCGCTCACTGCGACGACGCTGACCTGGGGCTCGACGAGACCGGCGGCGACCGCCGGACGCAGGGCGAGGACGGACACCGTCGGGTAGCAGCCGGGCACCGCGATCCGGCTCGCGTCACGAAGGATCTCCCGGTTGCCCGGCAACTCGGGAAGTCCGTACGGCCAGGTGCCGGCGTGCTCGCTGCCGTAGTAGTCGACCCAGTCCTGTGCGTTCTGGAGACGATGGTCGGCGCCGCAATCGATGATCAGCGTGGTCGGCGGCAGCGCGTCGGCGATCTCGCCGGATTTGCCGTGCGGAAGCCCGAGGAACACGACGTCGTGGCCGGCCAGTATGTCGGGAGTGGTCTCCTCGAGTTCCCGATCGGCAAGCGGCAGGAGGTGCGGATGCAACGAACCGAGCGTGCTGCCCGCGTTGCCGCCGGCAGTCAACGCTCCGATCTCGAGGTCGCCTGATCGCAGGCGCGGATGCCCACACAGGAGTCGAAGGATCTCTCCGCCCGCATAGCCGCTCGCACCGGCGACTGCCACCTTGATCGTCATGCGATCATTATGCACGCCGATGCAAATCAATTCACGGGTGGGTGGGACCTCAGCGCAGTCGGGCGCCCAGCTGTTCGCCTGCGTGCGCGACGGCCGCGAGCTTCGCCTCGTTGGCCTCGTCCTCGGTGAGCGTCCGGTCGGGCGCGCGGAACCGGAGGGCGAAGGTGAGCGACTTGCTGCCGTCACCGACCTGCTCGCCGGTGAACACGTCGAACAGGTCGATGGCCTCGAGAAGGTCGCCGGCTCCGACGCGCAGCGCCGCGGCGACGTCGCCGGCAGACACGGTGTCCGCGACCACCACCGCGACGTCCTGCAGCACGGCCGGGAACGGCGAGACATGTGGCGCGGCCAGGTGCTCGACGAGGGGCATCGCGTCGATGTCGATCTCGACGGCGCACAGCCGCTTGGGCAGACCGGCGCGTTCGAGCACCGCCGGGTGCAGCTCTCCCGCGTACCCGACCGTTACACCGTCGACACTGAGTCGTGCACAGCGACCGGGATGCCACGGCCGCTCGTCGACGGCCGACAACACCAGTTCGACACCGGCAGCACGACCGATGGTCCGGGCCGCCTCGAAGGCGTCGACATGGTCGGCGGTACGTCCCGGGCCCCACGGGCCGGCAGGATCTCGGAGCCCGGTCAGAACCACCGCGACATGCAGCGGTTGATGCGGCAACGACGCATCGAGCGCCGCGATCTGTTCGTCGGTGGGCCTGCGGGTGACATCGAGCGCATCCACCGCGGCGACGTGATCACCCGCCAGCACGACCTGACCGATGGTGTAGAGCGACAGGTCTCGCTGGCCGCGCGCGATGTTGCGGGCGGTCATCTCCAGCAGACCGGGCAGCAGGGTGGTGTTGAGTTCCGGACGATCGGACTCCAGCGGATTGAGCACTTTGACGGTCCGACGACGCTCGTCGTCGGCGGGCAGATCCCAGACGTCGAAGACCCCGGCCGGCATGAACGGGTACGGAAGCACCTCGACGTAGCCGTCGAGCGCGAGAGTCCGACCGATGCCGCGACGGCGACGTTGCACCGCACTCAGGCCCGTACCGGCAGGCGCGCGCGGCACCACGGCCGGAATGTCCTCGAGCCCTTCGAGGCGCAACACCTCCTCGACCAGATCGGCGCGCTCCCGCAGATCGGGACGCCACGACGGCGGTGTGACAGTCAGCGGATCGGTACCCGCGACCGTGCAGCCCACCTCGGCCAGACGCG
Organism: Gordonia sp. DT218; assembly: GCF_049847105.1. Classification (NCBI taxonomy): domain Bacteria; kingdom Bacillati; phylum Actinomycetota; class Actinomycetes; order Mycobacteriales; family Gordoniaceae; genus Gordonia; species Gordonia sp. DT218. The sequence goes on from NZ_JBNCNS010000010.1 coordinate 14,990, forward strand.
CCGCGGTGGTACCGGCCGGATACGGGATCCCGGCGGTGCGGTCGGGCTCGTCGAGGGCGATGGTGATCGGCGGCACGGCGGTCCTCGCGACACGGGTCTCGCTCAGGGGCGAGGCGACGGCGCCACCGGCGATCTCGACGATCAGTCGCGCCGCCCGGTCCGATGCCACCGCGGTGACCTCCGGATCCACGGTGCGCTCGAATCGCTTGCTCGCCTCCGACGTCAGCTTGTGCCGTTTGCCGGTACGGAACACCCGCACCGGATCGAAGGTCGCCGCCTCGAGCAGGACGGTCGTCGTCGTGTCGGCGACCTCGGTGGATGCCCCGCCCATCACACCGGCCAGTGCGACGGGTCCGCTGTCGTCCGCGATCACGACGTCTTCGGGATCGAGGACCCGCACGACATCGTCGAGGGTGGTCAGTTTCTCGCCTGCCTGCGCGAGGCGCACCGTGATGGTGCCGGCGAGTTTCTCCGCATCGAAGGCGTGCAACGGCTGCCCGAGCTCGATCATCACGTAGTTGGTGATGTCGACGATCGCGGAGATGGGCCGAATACCCGCCACCAGCAGCCGCTTCTGCATCCACCACGGAGAGGTCGCGGCGGGATCGACACCGGAGATGACCCGTGCGGTGTATCTCGTGGCCGACGAGTCCTCGTCGATCGCGACCGGCCAGGCGTCGCCCTCGGCGGAGGCCAAGGCGGCCACGCCGATGCCCTGGTCGACGAACGGCACCCCGAAGCTGCCGGCGAGTTCACGGCCGAGGCCGCGCACCGAGAACGCGTAGCCGCGGTCTGGCGTGACATTGATGTCGATGGCGGTGTCGTCGAGACCCAAGACCTCCCGGGCGTCGTCGCCGGGTTCGGCGGTACCCGGCGCGAGCACCAGGATTCCGCTGTGGTCGTTACCGATACCGAGTTCGGACACCGAGCAGATCATGCCGTCGGAGACGCGTCCGTAGGTCTTGCGCGAGGCGATCTCGAAGGGCCCGGGCAGCACCACCCCCGGCAGCGCTGCCACGATCAGGTCGCCGACGGCGAAGTTGCGTGCGCCACAGACGATGCCGCGCGGCTGCTCCTCCCCCACCTCGACGGTGCAGAACCGGATCGGCTTCTTGAACTCGGTGAGCTCCTCGATGGTCGCCACCCGGCCGATCACCAGCGGACCGGTGACGACCGGGAACGGCTCGACGTCCTCGATCTCGAAACCGACGCGGACGAATCCCTGGTCGATCTCCGCGGCCGTCGCCGACCACTGGGGGTCTCCGTGGCGGAGCACCTCGGTGAACCAGGACTGTGGGGCACGCACGTCAACCAACTACTTTCATCGATCGGGCTTGTCGCGGATATGGAGTTGCCGGTGGTCGGGCTCGATGACGGTCGGTCAGACCGCCGGGCCGAACGGGACGGTGAAACGGATGTCCCCCTCGACCATGTCACGCATGTCGGAGATGTCGTTGCGGAACTGCAGGGTTCGTTCGAGGCCCATCCCGAAGGCGAATCCCGAATAGACATCGGGATCGATTCCGCTGGCGCGCAACACATTCGGGTTTACCATGCCGCAGCCGCCCCACTCGACCCAACCGGCTCCGCCCTTCTTGCCGGGGAACCAGACGTCCACCTCCGCCGACGGCTCGGTGAACGGGAAGTAGCTCGGCCGCATCCGGGTGGTGGTCTCCGGACCGAACAGGGCCCGGGCGAAGACCTCCAGGGTGCCGCGCAGGTTGGCCAGGGTCAGGCCCTTGTCGACGGCCAGTCCCTCGATCTGGTGGAAGACCGGCGTATGGGTGGCGTCGAGTTCGTCGGTACGGAACGTCCGCCCGGGGCATGCGACGTAGATCGGCAGGTCGCGGCTCAGCATGGACCGCACCTGCACCGGAGACGTGTGCGTCCGTAGCACCTGCCGTGAGCCCTCGGGTGCGATGTAGAAGGTGTCCTGCATCGAACGAGCCGGATGGTCGGGCAGGAAGTTGAGCGCATCGAAGTTGTGGTGCTCGGTCTCCACCTCCGGCCCCTCGGCGACCTCCCAGCCCATCCCGATGAAGACATCGGCGACCTGCTCGGCGATCACGGTGATCGGGTGACGGGCACCGACGCGTCGGCGGCTGCTGGGCAACGTGACGTCGACGGCCTCGGCGACCAGCACGGCTGCGTCACGCTCGGCCTGCAACGTCGCCGTCCGGAGGTCGAATGCCGCGGTGACCCGCCCGCGGACCTCGTTGACCGTCTTTCCGGCGGCCGAACGCTGGTCCTTGGGGATCGCGCCCAACGCCCGGCGAGCGAGTGCGATCGGCGACCGATCACCGAGATGCGCGGTCTTGGCGTGCGCGAGTTCGTCGAGGTCTGCGGCCACCTCGAACGCGGCGACGGCGGCCGCGGCCGCGGCATCGAGTTCGTGCGGTTCGGGGAACCGCATCTCTTGGGCGTCGTCGGCAGGGCTGGCCACGGTCGGCGATCTCCTCGTTTCTCGTCCTGGTGTCCGTCTACCCCGTCTCACGAGACAGGAGAACTCTCGACGGTCCAGCGTAGTCGACCGTGGTGACGGCTTGCGCCGCAGGTAGGCGATGGATCGGCTTCTCAGAACGGGATTCCGAACCCCGCACACGTCATCGGCTTCCGGTTGCCCGGATCGAGCTCGTTCAGCAGAATCCGCGTCACGCCCGGATCGGCGATCATGCCGAGGTGCCCGACATGACTGTCCGGACAGAATGACTGGACGAACAGATTCCGGACGTTGGGCCCCGGGGGCAGGAACGCAACATCCTTGGGTATGGCGAGTTCGTCGTACCTGCTGACGATGTTGACGTACTCGATGCCCGGGTAGGTGCGTGGGGTGAACCTGAACGACGCCGGACTGAGAAGGTCTGACGCCGCCGGAATCCCTAGTGCGAGAAGCTCTTGTGCGCCCGGTATCGCTCCGGCGATACCACTCCAGAACTCCGGGGCGTTATTTGCGCCCGCAAGTCCGACGACGCGTGCGACATTCTTGTATCCCTGGTTCTTGTCGAGGTACGTCAGGTTGATCGCCGCTCCTTGCGAGTGCCCGATCAGGTCGACCTTCGGCGCTCCGGTCCACTTCCGCACCTTCGTCACGAATGCGGCCAGTTCCGTTGCCGAGTTCTCCAGTTTGTCGACGCCGCCGAATCCGTTGCTGTACGGCAGCCGGCCCACCGTCGTCGAGTACACGCAGTACCCGTTGTTGGCCAGCTCGGGCCCGATCGCCTGCCAGCTGGCGTTTTGGTTGGTCATCGTCCCGTGCACCAACACGACCGGGACCGGGTGGTTTGTACTGCGGCAGTGCGGTTTGTCGACCCCTGGCGCAGGTGTGTCGGCGTCGAACGTCCCGGTGGCGAGTGCCGCCGCGATGTTGTAGTTGACCGGATACATCGGTGCGGCGCTCGCTGGTGCCGCAACCGCGAACCCGACCACCACACCGACAACACACGCGGCAATTGCCGCCCACAACCGATGTCGCGCAACCACGATGTTCCAGCCCCTGACGCCCAGACAACAGTGACGTAACGCTAACCCAGTTCCACCGAAGTCGATCAACGATTGGGCAGCACGCTCACCATCAGCTACGCGCCTGCACTCGTGCGCTGGCGTACAGGCAGATCGCGGCTGCGGCAGCGAGGTTGAGACTCTCCGCGCGGCCGTGGATCGGGATCGACACCCGGTGGTCGGCACGCGCCGCGACCTCGTCGGAAAGACCGTGTGCCTCGTTGCCGAAAAGCCAGGCGGTCGGCGCGGCGAGCAGACCGTCGGCGTCGTCGAGGGATATCTCGCCGTCGGCAGCGGTGGCGAGGACCGCGACGCCGGCATCCCGGATCGCGGCTAGGCCTGCGGTGATGTCGCGCTCGCGCACGATCGGCACATGGAACACGCTGCCCGCCGAGGACCGCACACACTTCCCGTTGTGCGGATCCACCGAGTCGCCGAGCAGGATCACCGCGTCGGCGCCCATCGCATCGGCGCATCGGATGAGGGTGCCGAGGTTGCCCGGCTCACGCGGCTCCACCGCGACGGCCAGCAGGCTCGCCGATGTGTCCAGCACGTCCGGGAGGAGTCGATCGAGCAGCGCGGAGATGGCGAACACCCCGGGAGCGGTGGTGGCCTCCGTCAGCTTGGCCACCGCTCGCTCGGACAGGATCTCGACGGGGAGGCCGCCCGTGTGTGCGGAGTCGACGAGCGCAGCGAACCGATCGACGTCGCCGTCGCGCACCAGGATTCGCTGAGCCCTGCGGGTTGCGAGTGCCGATTCGACGGCATTGGCACCCTCCACGAGGAAACGTCCCTCGGAGCGGCGCACCGACGAACGGTGCAGCTTCGCATACGACACGACCCGCGATGAACGTTCGGTGAGAACTTCCATCACGGGTCGTGGAATGTCGTCAGACGCGCCGGCGTCAGGCAGCGGGCGCGTTCACATCGGCCGGCAGCGCCTTGCGCGCGACCTCGACGAGACCGGTGAAGGCCTCCGGGTCGGTGACGGCGATGTCGGCGAGCACCTTGCGGTCCACCTCGACTCCGGCGGCCTTCAGGCCCTGGATGAAGCGGTTGTAGGTGATGTCGTTGGCGCGAGCCGCGGCGTTGATACGCGCGATCCACAGCTTGCGGAACTCACCCTTGCGGGCGCGACGGTCCCGGTAGGCGTAGGTCATCGAGTGGAGCTGCTGCTCCTTCGCCTTGCGGTACAGACGCGAACGCTGTCCGCGATAACCCTTGGAGGCCTCCAGGGTCGAACGACGCTTCTTCTGGGCGTTCACCGCCCTTTTCACGCGTGCCATGTCTCAAATCCTTTGTTCGTCAGATGTCTTCGGGTCCCCGGCCTCCGGCGGCGGGGCGCAGTCTTCGGTCGGCGTCAGCGGTTGAGGAGCCGCTTGATGCGCGGAGTGTCGTTCTCGCTCACGACGGCGATCCCGTCGAGACGGCGAGTACGGCGCGACGACTTGTGCTCCAGGAGGTGGCGACGGTTGGCCTTCTGGCGAACGATCTTGCCGCTACCGGTCACCTTGAATCGCTTCGCGGTGCCCTTGTGGGTCTTGCTCTTCGGCATGTTCTTCCTTCGTTCGAGCGAGCGGAAGCCCACCCGTGGTCACCGGGTGGTTCTCGCGCGCTGATGGTCAGTGCTCAGTGGCGGATGGTGTTACCCATCCCCCTTCGCTATTGGTTGGTCTCGGCGTCTTGCGCGGCGCCGTCGGGGCGCGGTCCACGGTCGCGGCCCTGCTGGGCCTTCTGTCGGGTCTTCGCACCCTTGTGCGGTGCCAGCACCATCGTCATGTTCCGGCCGTCCTGCTTGGCGGAGGTCTCGATGAAGCCGTAGTCGGCGACGTCGTTGCCCAAGCGCTGCAGAAGTCGGTAGCCCAGCTCGGGGCGCGACTGCTCGCGACCACGGAACATGATGGTGACCTTCACCTTGGACCCGGCCTCGAGGAACCGTACGACGTGACCCTTTTTGGTCTCGTAGTCGTGGTCGTCGATCTTCGGGCGGAGCTTCTGCTCCTTGACGACGGTCATCTGCTGGTTGCGACGCGATTCGCGCTGTTTCTGCGCGGCTTCGTACTTGAACTTGCCGTAGTCCATGATCTTGCACACGGGTGGCCGTGCGTCGGGGGCGACCTCGACCAGGTCCAGATCGGCCTCGATGGCCAGGCGAAGCGCATCTTCAACACGCACGATGCCCACCTGCTCCGAGTTCGGTCCGACGAGTCGGACCTCAGGGACGCGGATGCGCTCGTTGATGCGGGTCTCAGTGCTGATGGGGCCTCCTAGATCAGTGTTCTCTGGTGACCGCGGCCCAGGATCGCTGGGATGCGCAAGCAGGTGGCTCTCCAGCAGAAGAGCCCCGCGACGCTGATGGCGTCCGCAGGGCTCCGTTACCGACCGGTTCTCCGACGCACATGTCGGACCGACGAATCTGCGCTGCTCAAAGCGGCGAGACCTCGGTATGAACCGGACCGTACAACTGCGGGTGAAACCGCGTCGTGACGGTGGGAGCGGAACTCCACTTGCGACCCCGGCGCAAACCGGGGCGGTCGTGCTATGGGAGTCTAACAGCCATGACCGAGAACTCCTATTCGTCACCTGCACAGATACCCGGTGAGGGCAACGCTGACGGTGGCGAGGGAATCATCGGTCCGGAGCAGACCGGTATCGACAACGTCCGCGACCTGGCCGATATTCCGGCCATCGAGGTGGTCACCAAGGCGATCGTGCTGCTGATGAGCGCGGCCGCCGAGAAACTGGGTCTGGCCGAGGGAGCCGACGAGGACTCCGTCGACCTCGATGAAGCGCGACGGCTCATCACCTCGCTGGCCGGCCTCGTGCAGGCCTCCACCGAATATCTCGGCATCCACGCGGCCCCGATCCGCGACGGCCTCAAGGGCCTCCAGCTGGCGTTCCGCGAGGCGAGCGCGCATCCGGACGAGCCGGGCGAGGGCCCTGGCGAGAAGTACACGGGGCCGGTCCGCGCGCCACGCCGATAGACCATCGCGCTCGTGGGCGCGACGTAGGCTGGAGTGGTGAACCCGGACAAGCGCGAGGAGCCCCAGCCCGACGTCGTCGACGCCGAGGTTGTTCTGCCGGAACCAGCATCACCGACGTCGGTGCCGGCGCCGCCGGGTTTCGTCACAGGCGCGGCAATCCCCGACCCGGGCTACGACCAGTCGGGTGTACCGACCTTCGACTTCGTCCGCGACAAGATCGAGAACCGGGTCGCCACGGCGATCGGCTCCGAGGAGCTGGCAGAGGCGTCGCCCGAGGGGCAGCAGGTCGACGAGATGATGCGCAAACGCGACGAGGCGGCCAAGAAGAAGCTCGACGAGATCCGGAAGTCGATGGGCAAGGGCTGACACCCGGTTTTGTAGTAATAGTCCGCACTGCACGCGGACTATTGCTACAAAGCGGATTCAGCCCGCCGAGGCCACGTCCTCATCGAGCTCGAGGATGTCGGCCAGGAACTTCCCGGTGTGACTCTCCGGGACCGCCGCGATGTCTTCGGGCGTTCCCTCTGCCACTACTGTGCCGCCGCCCGTTCCACCCTCGGGGCCCATGTCGATGACCCAGTCTGCCGTCTTGATGACGTCGAGGTTGTGCTCGATGACGATGACGGTGTTGCCCTTGTCGACCAGCCCGCTGATGACCCCGAGCAGCTTCTTGATGTCCTCGAAGTGCAGGCCGGTGGTCGGCTCGTCAAGTATGTAGGCCGTCCGACCGGTCGAGCGCTTCTGGAGTTCGGCGGCCAATTTCACGCGCTGCGCCTCGCCACCGGAGAGCGTCGGCGCCGGCTGGCCGAGTCGCACGTACCCGAGCCCGACGTCGACCAGCGTCTTCAGATAGCGGTGGATCGACGTGACCGGCTCGAAGAACTCGGCGGCCTCCTCGATCGGCATGTCGAGGACCTCGGAGATGGTCTTGCCCTTGTAGTGGACCTCAAGCGTCTCGCGGTTGTACCGCGCGCCATGGCACACCTCGCACGGCACGTAGACATCCGGGAGGAAGTTCATCTCGATCTTGATCGTGCCCTCACCGGTGCAGGCCTCGCAGCGCCCGCCCTTGACGTTGAAAGAGAACCGGCCGGGCTGATAGCCGCGCACCTTCGCCTCGGTGGTCGCGGCGAACAACGTCCGGATCTTGTCGAAGACGCCGGTGTAGGTCGCCGGATTCGAGCGCGGTGTGCGGCCGATCGGCGACTGGTCGACCTGGACCAGCTTGTCGAGGTGATCGAGACCCTTCACACGCGTGTGCCGGCCGGGTACCTGTCGCGCACCGTTGAGCTTGTTGGCCAGCACGGTCGCGAGGATGTCGTTGACGAGCGTCGACTTCCCCGAGCCGGAGACCCCGGTGATCGCGGTGAGCACGCCGAGCGGGAACGGTACGTCGATCCCGCGCAGGTTGTGTTCACGCGCACCGACGACGGTGAGTTGCTTGCGCCGGGAGATGGGTCGTCGGATCGCCGGCACCGGCAGCGAGTCCCGCCCGGACAAGTAGGCGCCCGTCAGCGATCGGCGGTTGCGCAGCAGATCCTTGTAGCTGCCGCTGTGCACCACCTCGCCACCGTGCTCGCCCGCTCGTGGCCCGATGTCGACGATCCAGTCCGCCGAGCGGATGGTGTCCTCGTCGTGCTCGACGACGATCAGGGTGTTCCCGAGATCCCGCAGGCGCGTGAGGGTTTCGATGAGACGCCGATTGTCGCGCTGATGGAGCCCGATCGATGGCTCGTCGAGGACGTAGAGCACGCCGGCGAGACCGGAGCCGATCTGGGTTGCCAGCCGAATACGCTGCGCCTCACCACCCGACAGCGAGCCCGCCGCCCGCGACAGCGACAGGTACTCGAGCCCGACGTCGAGGAGGAACGTGATGCGGGCCTGGACCTCTTTGAGAACCCGTCCGGCGATGGCCTGCTGACGCGCATCGAGTTCCAGGCCGTTGAGGTAATCGGCACATTCCGACACCGACAGCGCACACACCTCGGCGATGGATTTCGGTCCGAAGGTCGGATGGTCGAGCGTGACGGAGAGGATCTCGGGCCGCAGGCGCGCGCCCTGGCAGGCCGGGCAGGGTACGTCGCGCATGTACCCCTCGTATCGCTCCTTCATCTGCTCGGACTCGGTCTGGTCCATGCGCCGGGCCAGGAACGACAGCACGCCTTCGAATTCCGTGTAGTACGAACGGGTCCGCCCGTAGCGATTGCGGAACTTCACATGGACCTGGTGGTCGCTGCCGTTGAGGATGGCGTTGCGCGCCTTGGCGGGCAGTTTCCGCCACGGGGTGTCGACGTCGAAGCCCATCTGATCGGCCAGGCCACCCATCAGCCGCAGGAAGTAGTCGGCATTGTGCCCTCCCGACCACGGGGCGATTGCACCGTCGGCCAGCGACAGATCGGGATCGGGAACCACCAATTCCTCGTCGACCTCCTTGCGGATACCGAGGCCGTCGCACTCCGGGCAGGCGCCGTAGGGCGAGTTGAACGAGAACGACCGCGGTTCGAGATCGTCGATGGCGATCGGGTGCCCGTTCGGGCACGCCATGCGTTCGGAGAACCGGCGTTCCCGATGAGGATCCGACTCGTCGAGATCGACGAAGTCGAGGACGACGATGCCGTCGGCGAGGCGTAGCGCGGTCTCGATGGAGTCGGTCAGACGCTGCTTGGCGCTCGACTTGACCGCGAGTCGGTCCACGACGACCTCGATGTCGTGCTTCTCCTGCTTCTTCAGCTTCGGCGGATCGGTCAGCTGATGGACGGTTCCGTCGACCCGCGCACGGGAGAAGCCCTGGGTCTGGAGTTCGGCGAAGAGGTCGACGAATTCGCCCTTACGGGTGCGGACGACGGGTGCGAGTACCTGGAAACGCACACCCTGGTCCATCTCGAGGACCTGGTCGACGATCTGCTGCGGAGTCTGTTTGGCGATCAGCGCGCCGCACTCGGGGCAATGCGCACGGCCGGCGCGGGCGTAGAGCAATCGGAGGTAGTCGTAGACCTCGGTGATCGTGCCGACCGTGGATCGCGGGTTCCGGTTGGTCGACTTCTGGTCGATGGAGACGGCCGGCGACAGCCCTTCGATGAAGTCCACGTCTGGTTTGTCCATCTGACCGAGGAACTGGCGCGCGTATGCCGACAGCGATTCGACGTAGCGTCGCTGCCCCTCGGCGAAGATCGTGTCGAACGCGAGCGACGACTTCCCCGATCCCGACAGCCCGGTGAACACGATGAGGCTGTCCCGCGGGAGATCCACGTCGATACCGCGCAGGTTGTGTTCACGGGCGCCGCGGACGATGAGACGGTCAACCACTTGGAGTCCTCATTCGTTGCTGACCCGACGTTCGCTCGGGTGCTGGTGTGTGAGCCGGCTGGACGCGATCCAGGCCTGGCCGGACCGCACCGCGCACACCCTAACGACGACCACCGACAAGATCCGAGGGCTCGATTGCTTCCCTGGTATTCGGAGTGTTCGACGCATGCGCGCGCTCGGCGGTCATACGACCGATGTTCAACGATACCCTCGTCGGCCGGTCGCTGTTCCTCGTGAAGCCGGTGTCCGGTCTCACCCTGCGGTAGGGGCCACGATCACCCCGGAGAGCGATGCGGTTCAGCCGTGCGGGATAAGACCCTGGATGCCATGACACGCACGTACTCACGGCCTTCGGCGGGGAGATCGGTCGCCGGCGTGATCATCCCGCTCGTGGCCGTCGCGGTCGTGATCATCGTCACCATGATGACGACCGGCCGGTCGGCGACCTCACCGCTGGATCGGTCCGCGTGGGTGCGCGGTCACGCCGAACGTGGACCGCTCGTCACGGCGGGGAGCACCTCGGTCTTGCGCGGGTCCTGCAGAGCGGCGCGGCGATATCTACCGGAGTATCGCGGAGATCTTTCAACAGCCGTACGCCCGCGACGTCGAGAGATACTTCGACAGCACCACGCCCGGACAGGTGGTGCTCAGGGGGCTACCGGACAGTCTCGATGACCTGCTGACCCCCGCAGGCTTCGCCATGCTCCGCAATCCGACCGGCTCGCTAGCGCAAGGCCTCCGCGTGGACGCCGAGGTCTGTCGGGCCTGGACGCCGCAGGTCCCGATCCGCCTCTACAAGGTCCGCGCCGACGAACAGGCGACCACGACGAACACCGACCACTGTGTGTCGGACATGCGCTCGCGATGGGTGCGTGCTCCGGTGATCGACGTCGGCGAGACAGTGCACGAGGGGTCGCGCCACCTGGGCTCCAACGTCGCCGGAACCGCGCAGGTCGTCCGGTGGTTCAGCGGGCTCGGGTGAATCGCGCGCACACCGGGTCTAACCTGGCGGCCATGAGCCCCCAAGATGTTTCCCTCAGCGACAGCTACACCGGAGATCTCTCGGAGTCACCCCGGCCTCAGCGGCGAACCCTCGGGTCGGCGACGATCGTGAAGATGTCCGTCGGCCCGATGGACAACAACGTATACGTGATCACCTCCGATGCGACCGGAGACCAGCTGATCATCGATGCCGCCAACGATGCCGACCGCATCCTCGAGGTGGTCCGGTCGCTGCCGGGTACCCCGAAGCTGATCTTCACCACACATCAGCATTTCGACCACTGGCAGGCCCTTGCCGAGGTGGCCGGCGAGCTCGGTGTCCCGACGGCGGCCGGCCGCCTCGACGCCCACGAACTGCCCATCGCCCCGGACCGGCTGATCGACGACGGTGACACCGTCGTGGTCGGTGACCTCACCTTCGACGCGATCCATCTCGTGGGCCACACCCCCGGTTCGATCGCGCTCGCGTACACCGACGACGACGGAGTGCATCTCTTCACCGGCGACTGCCTGTTTCCCGGGGGCGTCGGCAAGACCTGGGAACCGGGCCACTTCGACACGTTGATCGACGACGTGTCCACGAAGGTGTTCGATCGATACCCGGATTCGACGGCCGTCTACCCCGGACACGGCAAGGACACCACCGTCGGCGCCGAGCGCCCGTCACTGCCCGAATGGCGTCGGCGCGGCTGGTGACCGACTCGCGCACGGGTGCCACTTCGCGTCCGCGTGCCTGCGTTCGCTGTCCGAGCCCGGTAGCCTCGATGAGGTTCACCACTCAAGACACGGGGGTGGACATCCGAGCTCTGTCACGAGGAGGCCGTCAATGTTGATCCGCCGAATTGCCCGACCCATGCTGGCCACAGTGTTCGTTGCCTCCGGCATCGACGCCCTACGCAATCCTCAGGCCAGGGCCGACATGTCGCGCGATCTCGTCGACAAATCGGTTCAGGCCCTCCCGAACAGCGTCACCGACAACGTCCCGACCGAGCCGGAGATCCTCGTGCGCGTCAACGGCGCGATCCAACTCGGCGGCGGAATCCTTCTGGCGACCGGCAAGTTCCCGCGGTTCGCCGCGCTGGGTCTGGCTGGTTCGCTGGTCCCGACGACGTTGGCCGGACACGCATTCTGGGACGAGACCGACCCCGACGTCCGGGCTCGGCAGCGCACCCAGTTCTACAAGAACGTGAGCCTGCTCGGCGGGCTGCTCATCGCAGCCGTCGACACCGAGGGCAAGCCGTCACTCGCGTGGCGTGGTCGCCGGAAGGCCGGCGAGGCGAGCCAGGCGATCACCGCCGCGCTGCCGATCGGCGTTGCCGCATCGGAATCGACCTGGGGCACGATCCGCGAACGCTCAGCGGAGGGCGCCCACGTGCTGGGCGAGCGTTCCGTCGAGGCCGCCGAGGTCATCAAACATCGTGCGCCCGAGATCGCCGAGGCCGCTCGCGAGCGTTCCGTCGAGGCCGCCGAGGTCATCAAGCACCGTGCGCCCGAGATCGCCGAGGCGGCACGCGACCGGTCCGTCGAGGCCGCCGAGGTCATCCGGCACCGCGTACCGGAGCTGGCAGACGCCGCCCAGAAGCGCTCCGCGGACTTCGCGGAGGTGGCGCAGAAGCGTTCGGACAAGGCCGCCAAGGTGGCTCAGAAACGTTCCGAGAAGACCGCGAAGAAGCTGCAGAAACGCGCCGACAAGGCAGCCGAGCGCATCATCGACCGTGCGCCCGAATTGGCCGAAGCCATTCGCGAGAAGTCTTCCGACGCCGCCGAGGTCGTCAAGAGCCGTGCGCCCGAGCTCGCGGATCAGGCATCCACGCTCGCAACCACCGCAAAAGGCAAGGCAGCCGAGGGCGCCGAAGAAGGACGGCGGCGCTGGCGAGAGGCCCGCTCATAGACCCTCTTCCCAACCCCCGCCCGAGCGGGCCCAGCACCGACAACAGGACGGCATTCCCCGCCCACGCTTATCCATGGGCGACACCCGACGACGTCGACGATGAACTCCTCCAGCCGGATTCCGTTGCCGGCCGTGAACTCGTCGTCGCCGTCGGGTCCAATGCGTCGCCCGCTGTCCTGCGTACGAAACTCGCCGCGGTGATCCGCGACTCCAACCCGCCGATGGTCCGCCTGACGGTCTCCCATCTCGCCGTCGGACACTCCGCCCACGTCTCCGCACGGGGCTACATCCCCGCGGCGCCGTACTTCTCCCCAGGGGCGCAGCTCCATACCGTCGGCGCATGGCTCACCGACGACGAGACCGCTGTCCTCGACCACACCGAACCGAATTACGATCGCATGATGCTTTCCACCGCCGACCACCCGGTCGTTGCAGCAACCGTTGTCCCCCAGACATTCTCGCTCTATGTGTCCCGACACGGCATCCTCGGTGACCCGCAGACCGCCACGCCCCTTCCGCTTGGCTCGCAGCGCGACGCCGTCGAATGGCTCGGCGCACGCCTGGCCCATCCGGCATTGGACGGACCCACGGACGCCGTGTGCCACCGACTGGCGGAACCTGCGGTGGGTGCACGGATCACCACCTCGTTGCGGTCGGCCGACCTGGCCCGCGACGCCGGATTGGCACCGACCCGCTCTCGCGAAGGCATGGCACGACAGTGAGTTCGACAGACACGGAACACCCTGAGACCGACGTGGACTCGCGGGTCACCGAGGAACAGGCCCACCTCGACCAGGTCTATGGGCGGCTGGATCGCATGCGCGCCAATACGCAGCGCCGCCTCTCGTCGACGTTGCGCGAGAAGGGTGGCACCCCGCAGGCACGGTCGGAACGCGAATCCTATGAGCGGCTCTACACCGACGATCTCGCCAAGTTCGATGCCGCCGAACACAATCTCTACTTCGGCCGACTCGACCTCGACGACGGTGAGATCCGGCGGATCGGCCGTATCGGCGTCCTCGACGACGACGACGCGGACACCACGCTGCTTCTCGATTGGCGGGCACCTCTCTCACGCCCGTTTTACCTGGCCACGCCCGCCGCACCGGAGGAGGTGGACCGACGACGGCATGTCCGGACCCGGAGCAGGCACGTGCGGGCGGTCAACGACGAGTACCTGACTCTCGGCGACGCCTCCCCCGACGACGTCGGGCACGGGGACGTGGTCAACGAGACCGCGCTGGTCGCGGCGCTGAACGCCGCCCGCACCGGCGAGATGACCGACATCGTCGAGACGATCCAGCGCGAGCAGGATCTGATCATCCGATCCTCACATCGGGGGGTCACCGTGATCCAGGGTGGACCCGGAACCGGAAAGACGGCCGTAGCCCTGCACCGGGCCGCGTACCTGCTGTACACCCACCGGGACATCCTGTCGCGCAGCGGTATTCTGATCATCGGTCCCAATGACGACTTCCTCACCTACATCGGTCAGGTTCTCCCGTCACTCGGCGAGTCGGGGGTGCTGCTTTCCACCATCGGCGACCTCTATCCCGGCGTCCACGCGGCCGCGACCGAAACCCGCCACGCCGCAGCGGTGAAGGGCGATCCACGCATGGTGGAACTGCTGAAGCGTGCGGTGCGAGCCCGGCAGTCGCTGCCACCCAAGCCCGTTCCGGTGGACTTCGACACCTATCGAGTGATGATCGACTCCGCACTGATCAAGACGGCACGAGCCAAGGCGCGGAGTTCCCGACGCGCACACAACCTCGCGCAACCGGTCTTCCTCCGCGCCGCGCTGGACGGATTGGCGCAGGCCCATGCCCGCACGATCGGCTCGAGTCTGCTCGACGGCTCCCAATTGCTCAGCGGCGCCGACATCGCGGACATCCGCGACGAGATGAACCAGGATCCCGAGATCCGCCGTGCACTGCTGCGCTACTGGCCGTCGTTGACGCCGCAGGCGATGCTGCGCGAGCTGCTCGCCGACTCCGCCGCGATTCGGAAGGCCTCCCCCGGCTGGTCCGACGAGGATCGCAACGCACTGCACCGCACGTCACCCCGGCCCCGAAAGGATGGCGGTGATCTCACCCCCGCCGACGTCCCGCTGCTCGACGAGCTCGCGGAGCTGATCGGCTACGGCACCGATGACGCCGAGCGCGCGGAACGTGAACGCTGGCGCCGTCAACTCGCCGACGCCCAGGACGCGCTGGACATCCTCACCGGCTCCGCGCCGCAAGATCTCGAAGACGAGCTCGATCCGGAAATCCTGATGGCCTACGACCTGATCGACGCCGAACAGTTGGCGGCCCGCCAGACCGAGACTCAGCGGCTGACCACCGCCGAACGCGCACACGGCGACCGGAATTGGGCCTTCGGGCACGTCATCGTGGACGAGGCGCAGGAGTTGTCGGCGATGGCCTGGCGAATGGTGATGCGCCGCATACCGAACCGGTGGATGACGATCATCGGCGACACCGCGCAGACCGGCGACCTGGCCGGCACGCGATCGTGGGGTGATGTTCTGTCACCGTATGTCGCAGACCGCTGGCATCTGCGTGAACTGACCGTCAACTACCGGACACCGGCAGAGATCATGACCTATGCGACACGCATGCTCGCGCAGATCAGTCCGACGCAGTCCCCACCGACGTCGTTGCGAAGCAACGGGATCGAACCGGTCGCCATCCACACCGACGTCGCCAAGCGTGCACAGATCGCCGTCGAGGCGGCAGGGCGACCCGAACTCACCGGTGTGACCGCGGTGATCGTGCCCGCACGGCTCCACGACGATGTGGTGGCCGAGACGACCGACATCGATTCACCACCCCGCGTACTCACCGTCGGCGCCTGCAAGGGCCTCGAGTTCGACAACATCGTGGTGGTCGAACCCGCGGCGATCATCGCCGACTCGCCACGCGGCTACTCGGATCTCTATGTGGCACTGACCCGGGCGACGCAACGGCTGACGGTGGTCCACTCCGACGATCTGCCCGAGGAGTTGCGCGACGTGACGAACGCCCCCGACACCTGGTGACGGTGTCGAGGGCGTTCGCTTGTCGCTGATCGCGCGGTTATCGCTACGTCGTGTGCACGATCAGTACGTCGCAGGCCGACTTTCGTGCGACGTCGGCCGGAACCGAGCCGAGCAGTCGCCCGGCGATCGAGTTCAAGCCGCGGTTTCCGACGACCAGCAGATCCGCGTTGACGTCGGCGACCAGTTGCAACAAAGCGTCGACCGGCGCTCCCTTGACCGAACGGGCGTCGATGTTGCCGGCCCCCGACTTGGTCGCACGCTCCTTGGCGGTGCGCAGGATCTCTTCGGTCGGCGACGATCCGGTGATCTGATATGCCTCGTCCTTCAGCACATCGGCCGCGCCGCCCGCTCCGCGATCGTTCGGAAAGTACGCGCACGCGATGACCAGCGAAGCCGATTCGCCTGCCAACGCCCCCGCACGATCGACAGCCCTCAACGACGACTCAGAGCCATCGGTGCCCACGACGACCGTCTTGTATGCGCTCATCCCAACCTCCACGAGTCAGTCTGCCCCGCAGTCACGAGGCAGGTGTCATCCCCACACTGTAGAACCCCTGATCCGGCAGAGTAGTTGGCGGCGTGCCGGTTTGTCCGCACTTCGTGGTTATCCGCACATTTCGCGCGGGGCTGCGATCCACCACCCACCGCTGGTCGCGGGTCACTTGATACCGGCCGCGTCCATTCCCCGGAGTTCCTTCTTCAGGTCGGCGATCTCGTCGCGCAGCCGGCCCGCGAGTTCGAACTGCAGGTCGCGCGCGGCACTCATCATCTGATCGGTGAGCTGAGCCACCAGGTCGGCGAGTTCGGCTCGCGGCATCGACGACGTGTCGCGCTTCTCGATGACCCCGGCGCTGCCGCCCCTGGCCTTGGAGACCTCGCCCTGGGCCCGGCGCCCCCGGCTCGCGTTGCGACCCGAGCCACCCACCGCGACCGCCTCGTCCTCGGCTTCCCGATAGACCTGGTCGAGGATGTCGGCGATCTTCTTGCGCAACGGTTTCGGGTCGATCCCCATCTCCGTGTTGTAGGCGACCTGCTTCTCCCGGCGGCGTTCGGTCTCGTCGATCGCGTTGCGCATCGAATCGGTGATCTTGTCCGCGTACATGTGGACCTCACCGGACACGTTGCGGGCGGCACGTCCGATGGTCTGGATCAGCGAGGTCGTGGACCGCAGAAAACCTTCCTTGTCGGCGTCGAGGATGGCGACCAACGACACCTCGGGCAGGTCGAGGCCCTCGCGGAGCAAGTTGATGCCGACCAGCACGTCGTATTCGCCGGATCGCAACTGACGGAGGAGTTCGACGCGACGCAAGGTGTCGACCTCGGAATGCAGGTAGCGCACCCGGATCCCGAGCTCGAGCAGATAGTCGGTGAGGTCTTCGGCCATCTTCTTCGTCAGCGTGGTCACCAGGACACGCTCGTCACGCTCGGTGCGTTCCCGGATCTCGTGGACGAGGTCATCGATCTGTCCCTTGGTCGGCTTGACGACGACTTCCGGGTCGATCAGACCGGTCGGCCGGATCACCTGTTCCACGAATTCACCGTTGGCCTGGCCGAGTTCATACGGGCCCGGCGTCGCGGACAAGTACACCGTCTGTCCGATCCGGTCGACGAACTCGTCCCACGTGAGCGGTCGGTTGTCGACCGCCGACGGCAACCGGAACCCGTAGTCGACGAGATTCCGCTTGCGCGACATGTCACCTTCGTACATGCCGCCGATCTGTGGCACGGTCACATGGGACTCGTCGATGACCATGAGGAAGTCGTCCGGGAAGTAATCGATGAGGGTTGCCGGCGCGCTGCCCGCGGAGCGACCGTCGATATGTCGCGAGTAGTTCTCGATACCGGAGCAGAAACCCACCTGCCGCATCATCTCCAGGTCGTACGAGGTGCGCATCCGGAGTCGTTGTGCCTCCAGCAGTTTGCCCTTCGATTCGAGCTCCGCCAACCTGGCCTCGAGCTCCTCCTCGATACCCTTCATCGCCTTCTCCATGCGCTCCGGTCCGGCGACATAGTGCGTGGCCGGGAAAATCCGCAGCGAATCGACCTGACGTACAACGTCTCCGGTCAGCGGGTGCAGGTAGTAGAGCGATTCCACCTCGTCGCCGAAGAACTCGATGCGCACCGCGAGCTCTTCATAGGAGGGGATGATCTCGACGGTGTCGCCGCGCACGCGGAAGCTGCCACGGGTGAAGGCCGTGTCGTTGCGGGTGTACTGCACGTCGACGAGAAGTCGCAGCAGGGCGTCCCGGTCGATCTCGTCACCGACGGACATCTCGACCGACCGGTCCATGTAGGACTGCGGCGTGCCGAGGCCGTAGATGCAGGACACCGACGCCACCACGACCACGTCCCGTCGCGACAACAGATTGGAGGTCGCCGAGTGCCGCAGGCGTTCGACGTCGTCGTTGATCGACGAGTCCTTCTCGATGTAGGTGTCGGTCTGCGCGATGTACGCCTCGGGTTGGTAGTAGTCGTAGTACGACACGAAGTACTCGACGGCGTTGTTGGGCAGCATCTCGCGCAGCTCGTTCGCGAGCTGCGCGGCGAGCGTCTTGTTCGGCGCCATCACCAGGGTCGGACGCTGAATCCGCTCGATGAGCCACGCCGTGGTGGCCGACTTACCGGTACCGGTGGCACCGAGCAGGACGATGTCCTTCTCACCCGCCGCGATCCGGCGTTCGAGGTCGGCGATGGCGGTGGGCTGGTCGCCGGCCGGTTCGTACTCGCTGATCACCTCGAACCGGCCTTCGGTGCGCTCGATCTCCCCGATCGGCCGGAACTCGGAATGCGCGAGTACCGGATGTTCTGCTGCAAAAGCCATAGTGCCAGGGTAAACGCGCGGTACGACAGTTGTGTTCCGTCGGCGGCGTCGGCCGCCGCGACATAGGGTGTCGGGCATGACGGGAGCTCCGCATCCGCCCAAGCGGGAGGTCTTCGACGTGCCGGCGATGACCAACACCGACAACAAGGGTTTCGTCCGGCCGGTCGAACGTTATGAGATCACCGATCACGGCCTCTACATGTCCCGGCCGGCCGATCATCCCCGGTTCTTCCACCTCGAGTCATGGCTGCTGCCCGACCTCGGGCTGCGGGCGAACATCTTCCACTTCACCGTCGGCCATCGCGACGGCCAGCGCCTCTATCTGGATGTCGGGCGGTTCGGTTGGCCCGACCACGACGGCCGCTGGCATGCCGAGGACTGGTATCTCGACCTCGTCGACGTTCCCGGCCATCCACTCGCACTGATCGACGTGGATGAATTGTTCGATGCACACACCGCGGGCCTGCTGGGGACCGGCGAATGCGAAGAGGCGGTCGCGATCGCGACCCGCGCCCTCGTGGGTGCCGCCGAACACGGTCACGACGTCCAGGCCTGGCTGGACGCGGCCGCCGGTGGGTCGGTGTTCTTCCGGGATCACTCGTAGCGAACACGAATCGGGGCGCCCGGACCATCGTCCGCGGCGCCCCGATTCATCAGTCAGATGATCAGGCGTTCATCAGGGCAGCACGACACATCCGCTGAACGGGAGTTTCACGGACCCGGTGTCGGGGATCTCGAATCCTTGGCCGACCTGGACCGTCTTCGTGACCCACGTGATCTGCTTCGAACTGTTCACGTTGTCGGCCTGGCGTGCCTTGATCGTCCACGTCCCGGGCTTGTCGGGCGTGAAGGTGAACGTGGCCTTCGTGCCGACCGCCTTGGTTGTCTTGGGAGAGCCGATCCCGTCTGGGTCCGCGATGAAATACTGCACGTTGCCCTTAGGCGTCGTGTTGTTGATCGTGGCCTCGACGTCGTACTCACACCCCGTGCCGTAGCGATCCGCCACGGAGCCGTAACCCGAGGGCGTGGTGATCTTCAGATCTGTCACAGCGGCGCTCGCCGGCGCGGCCATGACGAGAGCTGCCGCTCCGGCGCCGACGAGGGCGGTGGCTGCTCCGACAATACGACGTCCCTTGGTGAAAGCCATACGATGATCTCCTTGAGGTTTGTGGATGCGGCCGTATCCCAGATATTCACGACCGATCTCAGGTATTCCACAGTTGCCGCGGATCGGCAACTTCCAGAGTTCGAGATCCCCAAGTGGATCCACGGAGTTCATCTCGCCCGAGCTGCAGCCCGCCGACGGTTCCGCACACCCGGGCGGTACCTGACCGAATTACAGGATGACGCAGGAGCTGCCGGTGTAAAACGCCTGCACGACGGTGAGTTCGCCCGTGGTCTTCGTCGAATTACCTTGCTTGGCGGTAATCGTGTACTTGCCCGGCAGCAGCGGAATCCAGCTGTAGACCGCCTTGTTGTCGTTCGGGGTGACCGACTTCGAGCCGGCCACCGTGCCGGTGACCGTGAACTGAACCGGGTCCGCGGAGCCGTCGGTGGTCGCGATGACGCCATACCCGCATCCCGCGCCGTACCGATTCTCCCCGACCGATCCGAGCAGGGCCGAGTTGTCGATTTGCAGATCGTCGGTCAGCGCCGCGTTCGCCGGTGCGGCCAGCACGGCACCCACTGCGGCGACACTCACGAACGCGACGGCCGCCGACACGGCGCGACCTCTCGTGCATACACCCATGGCTGTTCTCCCTCGACTCAGAGCAGTGACGTAGGTCGCACCTGTCAGGTGCGGGCTTCACGCTAGCAAAGCTCGACACCCACAGCCGGACGAAGCGGCATATCTGGCCACGAACGTATCCAGAGTTCATCCGATCACGGGACAGCTACCCGTCGAAGCTCCCGCGCTTCCACTCGGCGACACGGCGATAGGCGTCGTCGAACCACGGTTCCTTCGTTCCCACGTAGCGGTCGAGATCACCGTCCGCCCCGGCCATGGCCGTCTTCTTGATCTGGGCATACTCGTCACGTGCAGCATCATCGGCCCGCAGCCAGTCACGGAAGTCGATCGCGAACGCGCCGCCCGGCGAACCGGCGGGCCGTACATGCACGTTGACCGGACGGCCAGGGTCCGCCGAGCCGTGAAAACGCTTCCCCCACAGCCCTTCGTCGACCGAACCGGTCGCCGGGTCGGGCTTGGGACGGTCGCCCTCGATGCCGGGGACGCGCGGAAACCCGCCGTCGGCGAGCACGTCGACGAGTGCATCGGCCACGCCGAGGTCGGCGACGGTGACCTGGACGTCGATCGTCGGTTTCGCGGCGAGTCCGGGGATTGCCGTGGAGCCGATGTGGTCGATGGCCGTGGCCTTGTCCCCGACCACCGCCCACAATCGGTTCACGATGCGAGCCCCCTGGGCAGCCCACGCCGAGTTCGGGTCTGCCAGCGTCAGCGGACCCCGCACCCTGGTCCGGGACCGGACATTCTGATCGAAGGGCACCAGACGGTCGTCCCACAGCGCGGCGGCCGCGGCGGCGAGATCCTCCGGTGTACCCGAGTTGTCGAGCCACACGTCGGCGACCGCACGCCGCTGCTCATCGGTGGCCTGCGCTCCGATCCGGGCCCGGGCGTCGGCTTCCGGCATGCCACGTGCCGTGGTCAACCGCGCAATCCGCACCTCCGCGTCCGCGTGCACGATCACGACCAGATGGAAGAACGGGGCCATGTTCCCCTCGACCAGCAGGGGGATGTCCTGCACGACGATCGCGTCGTCGGGAGCGGCATCGAGGAGTTCCTGGGTGCGCTTCCCGACCAGCGGATGCGTGATCGAGTTGAGCTTGGTGCGCTGCTCCTCATCGACGAATGCCTTGGCCGCAAGCGCCGGCCGGTCGAGGGTGCCGTCGTCGCCGAGGATGTCGTCGCCGAACGCCGCCACCAACGCAGCCAATCCGGGTGTCCCGGGCTCGACCACTTCACGAGCGATCTTGTCCGCGTCGATGTGGTATCCGCCGCGTTCGATGAAGGTCTTCGCCACCGTCGATTTCCCGGCACCGATGCCGCCGGACAGCCCGAGTCTGATCACCCGACCAGTCTCGCAAACCGCACGACGCCGGTTCCGCCGGGCCGCCCCCGGGGTCAGCCGGTGACGCCCGCGAGTTCGATCGTCGACCGGGTCAGGTCGGCCTGCCCTTGCCTCTCCCCTGTCACGAGATCGACTGCGACCACTGCTTTGGCAGTCGGATCCGCGACGTAGGCGATGCCATCCTGGACGTGTACGTTCGGCATCGCCGCCTGCCATTCGTCGGGCTCGGTCCACGCGCCGATCACGTCGATCTTCTTGGTCTCGGCGCCTGTGACCGGGTCGTACACATGGAGCGCGCCGTCGGTGCCGAGGATCACCGCTGAGCCGCTCGGACCACGCCCCATGGACCGGAAGCTGTAACTCGCGGGGAGCGTCACGACGCGCATCTGGCCGGTCCGCGTATCCGTGAGTGTGAATCGGTTCGGGGACTCGAGTTCTGCGTCCTTGTCGGTCTTGTAGTCACCCAGCACGATAGCGGAGTCCTCGCTGCCGACCTGATTGCCGATCCGGCCGTAGGCGTCCGGGCTGTGCACCTTCTGGATCTCGTTGCCGCGCACGATGAGGATGCCGTCTTCGCAGCCAAACGTCAGCACTCCGTGGGCGGCCGCGGCCTCGCCGTGGACACCGGGACACTGATCGTTGCGGGCGATCTCCGTGCGATCCCTGTCCAGGATGACAATCCCGCTGCGGGTCTCCTCGTTGCCCGACGTCACCACCAGTGAACCGTCACCGCGCGACACGGCGACGCCATGATGCGGCTCCGGCGCGGTGTACTCGGAGGATTTCGCGTTGCCCCGCAGCAACTCTGCCGGCTCGACGATGTCGACCTCGCCGGTGCCGTCGGTGAACAACGTGATGCGGGCATCGTGCGGTACGACGTGGCCCGGCTCCTCGCCGCCGAAACGCATGTCGGTCATCGTCGGAGGTGTCGTGTAGTGATGCCCGTGGTCACCGTGCTGCCGCGTCCAGGTGCCCATGTCCAGAACACGGAATCCGCCTGCCTCCGATACGAACACGTGGCGGCCGTTGTCGGCGCTGTTGAGACGGATGAATCCGTCGGTCGGGATGTCGGCGATCTGCTGCAGCGATTCGGCATCGAGGACGAGGATGCCACCGTCGTAGCTCAACGCCAGACGCGGTGTCGCGCTCTGCTCTTCGACCGGCGCCGAACTCGCGGGCGCACCGCTGGCGGCCGTCGATTCTTCCGAGCCGGGACCGCAGGCGGTCAGGGCGAACGACGACGCGACAACCATCGCGACGACCTGTGTCAGTTTTGTCCGTTGTGATTGCACGCGGGACAGTCAACGTGTTGATGAAAATTATTGTCAACAACTTATGATTGCGCCGGCTCGGCGGCCGGCCCGGACATGACAAAGCTCCCCGGCTCAAAAGGAGCCGGGGAGCTTTGTGTGGAACTACGAACCGCTGATCAGGCGTTACCCGAAAGCTTCTCGCGAAGTGCGGCGAGCTGCTCGTCGCTGGCGAGCGAGCCACCGGTCGATGCGGGAGCGCTGGCACTGCTGGGCGCGCGGCCCTCAGATGCCGACGAGTAGTCCGACGGTGCATTCTCGGCCTCGGCGGCCGCAGCGGCGAACTTCTCGATCTGCGCGGTGTGCATCTTGTGGCGACGCTCGGCCTCGGCGTAGCGGGCCTCCCATGCCTCACGCTGCTTCTCGAAGCCCTCGAGCCACTCGTTGGTGTCGGCGTCGAAGCCCTCGGGGAAGATGTAGTTCCCCTGCTCGTCGTAGCTGTCGGCCATGCCGTACTTCGACGGGTCGAACTCCTCGGTGTAGTCCTCGTTGGCCTGCTTGAGGCTCAGCGAGATCCGGCGACGCTCCAGGTCGATGTCGATGACCTTGACCATCGCGTCGTCACCGACGGAGACAACCTGATCCGGCACCTCGACGTGGCGCTCGGCCAGCTCGGAGATGTGGACCAGACCCTCGATGCCCTCGTCGACGCGGACGAACGCACCGAACGGCACCAGCTTGGTGACCTTGCCCGGGACGATCTGGCCGATCGCGTGGGTACGTGCGAACTGACGCCACGGATCTTCCTGGGTCGCCTTGAGCGACAACGACACCCGCTCGCGATCGAGATCGACGTCGAGGACCTCGACGGTGACCTCGTCGCCCACCGCGACGACCTCGGACGGATGGTCGATGTGCTTCCAGGACAGCTCGGAGACGTGCACCAGACCGTCGACCCCGCCGAGATCGACGAACGCGCCGAAGTTGACGATCGAGGACACGACGCCCTTGCGGACCTGGCCCTTCTGGAGCTGGTGCAGGAACTCGCTGCGCACCTCGGACTGGGTCTGCTCGAGCCATGCACGACGCGACAGGACCACATTGTTGCGGTTCTTGTCGAGCTCGATGATCTTGGCCTCGATCTCCTTGCCGATGTACGGCTGGAGGTCGCGCACGCGACGCATCTCCACCAGCGACGCCGGGAGGAAGCCACGCAGGCCGATGTCCAGGATCAGGCCGCCCTTGACGACCTCGATGACGGTGCCCTTGACGGCCTCGTCCTTCTCCTTGAGCTCCTCGATGGTGCCCCAGGCCCGCTCGTACTGGGCGCGCTTCTTGGACAGGATCAGGCGGCCTTCTTTGTCCTCCTTGGTGAGGACCAGAGCCTCGACCTCGTCACCGACGTTGACGACCTCATTCGGGTCGACGTCGTGCTTGATCGAGAGTTCACGGGAAGGGATGACGCCTTCGGTCTTGTAACCGATGTCGAGCAGAACCTCGTCACGATCGACCTTGACGATGGTGCCCTCGACGATGTCGCCATCGTTGAAGTACTTGATCGTGGAGTCGATGGCGGCGAGAAAGTCCTCGGCCGAGCCGATGTCATTGACGGCTACTTGCGGCGAGGTGATCGTGGGGGACGACATATGTTGCGTTGCTCCGGACAGGTGTGTAGTAGGTACAGTTTTTTCGAGTCTGTGGAACGGCATGGACCGCCTCCGTGCGATTCGACCGACGAGCAGTCGTCCACCGGATTGGCATGCTGAACCGCGCGTTATCGAGCACACGCGCGTGAGCAAGCGTACTCCAGGGCCGCTGTACTGGGCAAATACGTGCCACAAGGAGGTCGACGCATGGTCCATTCGCTCGAATTGCTCCTCGACGAGGCCTCTGACCAGTACATACGTGACGAATGGCACACGCTGGACAGTGCCGGCCTGCCGAACCAGAGCACCATACGGTCCGGCAGCAACCGCCCACACGTGACGCTCGTGGCCGCGAAGCGCATCGCCGGGGCGGCCAACGCGGCCCTGGCCCCGGCGAGTCTGCGACTGCCGTTCGCCGCCACGATCGGGGCACCGATCCTGTTCGCCCAGGGTTCTCGCACCACCCTCGCGCGGATCGTCGTCCCATCGACCGAACTGCTGTCAGTGCACGCCCAGGCGATCCGGTTGCTCACCGATCACCTCGGCGACGGGGAACCGACGACGATGGCGCACAGCACACCCGGATACTGGACGCCCCACGTGACGCTCGCCCGCCGACTGGACCCGGATCAACTCGGCCGCGCGCTCGCCGCACTCGACTCCCGCGCCACCATCGACGGTTCGTTCGTCGGACTGCGGCATTGGGACGGCGACGCGAAGACCGAGTTCGTGTTGGGTGGACGCGCCTGCTGACAAACGAATGACCAGCGAAATCAGTGCTGGCCCTCGTCGGCGGCACCGGCGCATCATTGATGCATGACCACATCACCGCGGAACGTCGTCACCGCCGACGAGTTCGCGGGACGTCTGTTCGCCTCGGCGCTGGCAACCGCGGAGACGATGAGCGTCTACCTGGGTGATCGGCTCGGCTGGTACGCCACCCTCGTCGAGCACGGCCCCCTCACCCCCGACGAACTCGCCGAGCACAGCGACACGCACCCGCGCTACGCGCAGGAATGGGTGGAGATGCAGGCCGCGTTCGGCATCCTCGACGCCGACCTGGGTGCCGACCCCGTGCGGTTCTCGATCTCGCCGGGAGTCGCCGAGGTCCTCACCGACACCTCCAGCCTCTCGTTTCTGGGCACGCTCCCCCAGATGTTCGCGGCCTCGTTCACTCACCTGCCCGAGTTGCTGGACGCCTATCGCACCGGCGGCGGGGTCAGCTGGGAGCGACTCGGCGTGGACGCGCGCGAATCCCAGGCCGGGATGAACCGGCCGTGGTTCGACCGGCAACTCGCACCCGCGCTGGCCGGTGTCGAACACCTGCACAGCCGGCTGTCGCGGCCGGGTGCGCGGATCGCCGACATCGGGTTCGGCGGCGGACACTCCACCGTCGCGCTCGCGAATGCCTATCCTGAGGCAACGTTCGTCGGACTCGACATCGACGCGGAATCGGTGGAGATGGCCCGCCGCACCGCATCCGATGCGGGTGTCGCGGATCGGGTGGAGTTCCTGCTCGCCGACGGCGCGGACGCGTCCGCCCGGGGCCCCTTCGATGCCGCTTTCGCCTTCGAGTGCCTGCATGACATGCCCCGTCCTGTGGAGGTGTTGTCGGCAGCTCGTGCTTCGCTTGCGCCGGGTGGGTCGATGGTCGTCATGGACGAAGCAGTGTCGGATGAATTCGCCGGTCCCGCAGAGGATCTGGACAAGATCATGTACGGGTTCTCGCTGTTCGTGTGCCTGCCCGATTCGATGAGCTCGCCACCCTCGGCGGCGACGGGGACCGTGATGAGACGGTCGACGCTGACGTCCTACGCACGCGAGGCCGGGTTCACTCGGGTGGACGTCCTCCCGATCGAGAACTTCAGCTTCTTCAGGTTCTACGAACTCGTGACACACTGAGGCCGATGATCGAGGACGAACCCGGCCGATCGGATTCAGCCCAGCCGAGCGGGGCACGACCCCCGCGTGTGCTGGGCAGCGTCGATTCGACGACAAGTGACCGCGCGAACCGGTGGTGGTGGGACCACGATGCCGAGAACTACCACGCCGAGCACGGCGATTTCCTGGGCACCTTCGCCGCCGGTGGTGATTTCGTCTGGTGCCCAGAGGGTCTCCGCGAAGCCGACGTCGGACTGCTCGGCGACGTCGCCGGCCGCGACATCCTCGAGGTGGGCTGCGGTTCGGCGCCCTGCTCCCGATGGCTCGGATCGCAGGGCGCTCGGGTGGTCGGGGTCGACCTGTCCCGACGGATGCTCGGCATCGGGCTGGCCGCGATGGCCGCCGACGGAATGCACGTTCCACTCGTCCAGGCGACGGCCGAGTCGCTGCCGTTCGCCGGCGAATCCTTCGACGTCGTGTGTTCGGCGTTCGGCGCTGTTCCGTTCGTCGCGGATTCGGCCGGGGTGATGGCCGAGGTGGCCCGGGTCCTACGGCCCGGTGGGCGATGGGTGTTCGCTGTCAATCACCCGATGCGCTGGATGTTCCTCGATGACCCGGGCCCCGACGGGCTCGTCGTGCACATCCCGTACTTCGATCGCACGCCTTACACGGAGGCCGACGACACCGGGTCGATCACCTACGTCGAACACCACCGGACAGTCGGCGACCGGGTACGCGAGATCCGTTCCGCCGGTCTGCTTCTCGACGACATCGTGGAACCGGAATGGCCCGAGGGATTCGACAAGGAGTGGGGCCAGTGGAGTCCTTTCCGTGGTCAGTACTTCCCGGGGACCGCGATCTTCTGTTGTCGTAAGCCGTAGCTGACGGCGGGTCAGGCGTGTGCCTCGGCCGCAGCCACCTCGCCTCGATGACACCACCCTGGTTCCGAACCAAGGTGGTGTAACCGAGTCCTGGTGGATGTTCAGGCGGCCGCCGGTGCGATCAGCCGCCGGACCCGGGCAGCGAGCCCGTCCGCTTCGTCGACGTCCGACCATCCCCAGTGGATCGCCCGGTTACCTGCCTCGACGATCGCGTCGGAGCGGCCTTTCTCTTTGCGCAACACCGCAACTCCGCTCAGTCCGGAATACTTCGACTCGCCATCGGCCTCGCCGACGGTCCGATGCTCACGCCAGTAGAAGTCGACGCGAGCGATCCACCGCCCCCAGTTGTCGTACAGGTTGACCTGCAATTCGGGCATCGGCAGACCGCGATCGACGAGCTCGATCCGGCTGCGTGACTCCAATACGGATTCGGCGAGTCCGTTGAGCTCCGACACCACCAGCCGCGCTCGGGCCGCCCCGGTCATCTTCGAGATGAGGTCGAGTTCGTTCTGCAGTTCGTCGACGCTGCACAGTCCGGCGTGCAGCGCGGCGTCTCCGACGGCGATCGCCGGGACCCGATTCGACGTGCGGGCGATGTCGACCACTGTGCGCGCCGGTGATGTCACCAGCACCCCGGCGACGACGGTTGTCGCCGGGGGACGTCCGTCCGTCACGAGCCTGACCGCGCCGGAGGAACGGGAACCGGGCGATCGGGTCTGGTCCACCATGACGACTTGGCGCGTGTCCAGCCCCCACACCGGAAGGCCGAGGACCGACGCACCGGATACGGCCGCCAAGGCTCGGCCGGGACGCCGGGCCGTCCGCAGGCGGGCGATCGCGACCTCCCGATGTCGTTGCTCACGGCTACCGTCGAGGAAGGTCGGCGTGATGAACACGCCCCGAGCCAGCGACTCGAGGTGGCCTGCCTCGACTGCACGCCGGACGTCGTATTCGGTGTGGCCACGCGCGGCCAGCTCCTGACGGGTCAGTGCCTGCTCGATATGGAAGAGATCGCTCATGGTGATTGGACGCAGCGCTGGGCCGTCCGGCTCCCCGGAAGCGCCGCGAACTCGCCACCTCGAATCCGTGACACCACCTTGGTTCGGATCCAGGGTGGTGTCACTGATTCGAGGTGGCTGACGTCCAACACGCAACGCTCACAACAACTTCGACAGGAATCCCTTCGTCCGCTCGTGCTGCGGATTCGACAGCACTTCCCGGGGAACACCCTGTTCCACCACGACACCGGCGTCCATGAACACCAACTGGTCGGCGACCTCCCGCGCGAAGCCCATCTCGTGGGTCACCACCACCATCGTCATGCCGGTGGCGGCCAACTCGCGCATCACGCCCAGCACCTCCCCGACGAGCTCCGGATCCAACGCCGAGGTCGGCTCGTCGAACAGCATGAGCTTCGGCTCCATGGCCAACGCACGGGCGATCGCGACGCGTTGTTGCTGTCCGCCCGACAGCTGCGCCGGGTAGGTGTCTGCCTTCTCCGACAAACCGACCCGGTCGAGCAGATATCGCGCCCGCTCGATGGCGTCCTTCTTGCTCTGCTTCTTCACCTGCGTCGGCGCCTCGATCACGTTCTCCAACGCGGTCCGATGTGGAAACAGGTTGAAATGCTGGAACACCATGCCGATGTCGCGGCGCTGCTTGGCGGCATCTTTCGGACTCATCTCGTGGAGCTTGTCACCGCGCTCTTGATAGCCGATGAGATCCCCGTCGACGTAGAGTCGGCCCGCATTGACGACCTCGAGATGATTGACACATCGCAGGAACGTCGACTTCCCGGAGCCCGACGGCCCGATGAGGCAGAGCACCTCACCGCGGCCGACCTCCAACGTGATGCCCTTGAGGACCTGCAGCGAACCGAAGTTCTTGCAGACCCGGTCCGCCTGCACCATCGGGCGCTCAACGACGCTCATCGCTCTCCCCATCCACGATCGGCGCATTCTGCACGGCGGCCATGGCCTTCAGCTGCCGGGCGGTCATCTGTTTGCTCGCCCCCTTCGAGTAATAGCGCTCCAGGTAGTACTGGCCGACCATCAACACGCTCGTCACGATCAGATACCAGGTCGACGCCACCATCAGCAGCGGGATCGGCTGGAAGTTGACGCCCGAGATGTCGCGGGCGCGACCGTAGACCTCACCGGTGAACGGCACCGCCGCCACGAGGCTGGTCGTCTTGAGCATGCTGATCACCTCGTTGCCGGTGGGCGGGATGATCACACGCATTGCCTGGGGCAGCACGGTCCGACGCATCGTCTGGGCCCACGACATGCCCAGCGCAACCGATGCCTCGGACTGTCCCTCGCCGACCGAGGACACACCGGCCCGGACGATCTCGGCCATGTAGGCGGCTTCGTTGAGGGCGAGACCGATCATCGCGAAGGTGAAGGCGGCGTTGAGCGACTGGATGTCGAAGTGCGCGAACTGGTACACGAACGGGACACCCAGGTCGATCTGCTTGTAGATCGACGGGAACAGTCCCCAGAACACCAACTGCACGTACACCGGCGTTCCTCGGAACACCCATAGGTAGACCCACGCGGTGTACCGGAGTACCGGGTTCGGGGACAGTCGCATGATCGCCAGCAGGACACCCAAGATGATCGCTATGAGCATCGCGAGCACGGTCAGCGCGAGCGTGTACCAGACTCCGGACAGTATGCGTGTGTCGAACAGGTACTTGGCATAGGTGTCCCACGCGTATGCCGCGTTGGTGGCCGCGCCGTAGACGAACAGCGCGGCCACCACCAGGACGATCGCCGCGGCGGCCCACTGACCGGGATGACGCAGGGGCACAGCCTTGATCGGGTCCGGATCGGTGGGGTCGGCCCCCGTCGGTTGCGGACCCGTGGACGGAGAGCTCACTGCCTAGCTGACCGCGCCGTTGATCACCGCGTTCGGGATGGTGCCCGACTGCACGCCCCAGTTCTCGGCGATCTGCTTGTACTGACCGTTGTCGATCAGGTGCTGGACGGCCTGGCGCAGCGCCTCGGCGAGCGGCGATCCCTTGGCCACCGGGTAGCCGTACGGAGCAGATTCGAAGACTCCGCCGGCGGGCTCGAGTGCGCCGTCGGATCGCTTGATCGCATAGGCGGTCACCGGCGAATCCGCGGACATCGCGTCGACCTTGCCCAGCACCAGCGCGTTGACGGCCTCGTCCTGCGAATCGAACTTGACCTTCTGGATGGCGGGCTTACCCGCGTCGGTGCACGCCTTGATCTTGGCAGGGACCTCGTCGGTGTCCTCGACGGTGGTCGACTGCACGGCGACACGCTTTCCGCACGCGTTGTTCGGATCGATGGACCCGCCCTTCTGCTGGGCCCACTGGATGCCCGCGCTGTAGTAGGTCACGAAGTCGACCTGCTTCTCGCGCTCCTTGCTGTCGGTGAACGACGACATGCCCACGTTGTACGTACCCTGCTGCACGGCCGGGATGATCTTGTCGAAGTCGGCTTCCTTGAACACCGGGCTCAGGCCGAGGACGCCGCCGATCGCGTTCATCAGATCGACGTCGTAGCCGACGATGTTGCCGCTGGGGTCCTTGAACTCGTTGGGCTGGTAGGGCACGTTGACGCCGACGATCAGCTGGCCGGACTGCTTGATCTTGTCGGGCACCATGTCGGCGATCTCCTGGACCTTGGCCGCCTCCACCTTCGCCGACGACGACGCCGGACCCGACGACTCGGAATCCTCGTTGTTGGAACACCCCGCCAGGGCGAGAGCCAGGACCGCGAAGAGTGCTACCAACACTCCACCCAGTCGGGACGATCGCAGAAAACGCATCAGACACCCCATCTGTTCACAATTCTCCATGCATCTGCATGTTCGGCGCACGACGGCACAGGCGGCCGTCGTCGACGCACATGACGAACTTAATGGCTACCCAGCCGATCCACCGGCTAGTTACCAGAGATTTACCGGATGCCCGGGTGAGGCCACGCGATCACGCGAATGGGAGCTGGACCTCAGACCCGCTCGACAACTGCTTCCGTGAACTCACGGGTCCTCGCCGTGCCGCCGAGATCTGCCGTGGCCGTCGACTGCGCGAGTGTGTCGGCGACCGCCGCTTCCATCCGGCCCGCCACCGCGACGAGCCCACCATCGGATGACGCGACTCCATGTCTGCGCACCGCCATTGCCGTCGACAGGATCATGGCGACCGGGTTCGCCAGCCCGCGGCCGGCGATGTCAGGGGCCGCGCCGTGCGTGGCCTGTGCCATCACCTTGGTGTCCGAACAGTTCACCGACGCAGCCAGGCCCAGCGAGCCGGCCAGCTCGCCCGCAAGATCAGAAAGGATGTCGCCGAAGAGATTCTCGGTGACGATCACGTCGAAGTCGGATGGGCGACGGACGAGGTGCGCGGCCATCGCGTCGACGTGCTGTTCGTCGACGACCACATCGGGGAAGTCGGCGGCCACCTCCCGACACACGTCGCGAAAGAGTCCTGTGGTGAGCCGCAGGACATTTGCCTTGTGCACGATCGTCACGTGCGACGACCGCTCGCACGCCGCTTCGAAGGCCATCCGGGCGATCCGTTCCGATGCTTTTCGCGTGATCATCCCGACCGCGAGCGCCACGTCGGGCGTTGGCATGAACTCACCGCTGCCGGCGAACATGTTGCGGTCGGCATAGAGCCCTTCGGTGTTCTCCCGGACGATCAGCACGTCGATGTCCCTCGCGGTGGCACGCACTCCACGGAAGGCACGCGCAGGCCGAAGATTGGCGAACAGCTCGTAGCGGGACCGGATCACTGCGCCGGGAGTTCGCTCGGAGTGCGGTGCCGGATAGCTCGCGGAGTCGTGCGGTCCCATCACCCACAGGTCGAGATCGTCGAGAGCGCACAATGTCTCGTCGGGAACCGGGTTGTCGTGACTGTCGATCGCGGTGCGCCCGAAGGGCAGGTCGACCCACTCGACACCGATGCCCTCGGCACCGGCTGCGGCGTCGGCGACTGCGATGGCAGCCGGCACGATCTCGGGTCCGATGCCGTCGCCGGTCAACACCCCGATGCGGGTCATCAGTGCGCCGCGTCGTCCCATGAACGACCGAACCCGACCGAGACCTCCAGTGGGACAGACAGAGTGATCGCGCTGCCCATCTCCTCGCGGACGACAGCCTCGATCGCGTCGCGTTCACCCTCGGCAACCTCGACGACCAGTTCGTCGTGGACCTGCAGGAGCACGCGCGACCGCAGTTCCTCACGCTCGAGACGTCCGTAGACGTTGATCATCGCGACCTTGATGATGTCGGCCGCGGTGCCCTGGATGGGAGCGTTGAGCGCCATCCGCTCCGCGGACTGACGCCGTTGCCAGTTGTCGCTGTTGAGATCCGGCAGATACCGACGCCGGCCGAACAACGTGGCCGTGTACTCGTTGCGCCGGGCCTCGGCGACGACGTCGTGGAGGTAGTCACGGACACCACCGAACCGCGCGAAGTACGCCTCCATCTGTTCCTTGGCGTCGTCGCGGCTGATCTTCAACTGTGCGGCGAGACCGAACGCACTGAGCCCGTATGCGAGGCCGTACGACATCGCCTTGACCCGGTGGCGCATCTCGGTGGTGACCTCGTCGATCGGCACCCCGAACGCCCGCGATCCCACGAAGTTGTGCAGATCCTCGCCGGTGTTGAAGGCCTCGATCAGCCCGGCGTCCTCCGAGAGATGCGCCATGATGCGCATCTCGATCTGGCTGTAGTCCGCGGTCATCAGACAGTCGTAGCCGGTACCCGCGGAATCGGCGCCGACGATGAAACCCTTGCGGATCTGCCGCCCCGCCTCGGTCCGGACCGGGATGTTCTGCAGGTTGGGCTCGGTCGACGACAGCCGGCCCGTCGCGGCGACGGTCTGGTTGAACGTCGTGTGGACGCGTCCGTCGTCGGCCACGGATTTGAGGAGACCGTCGACGGTGACCTTCAACCGGGTCGCGTCACGGTGCTCGAGCAGATGCGCGAGGAAGGGATGCTCGGTCTTCTCGTACAGGCTCTGCAGTGCGTCTGCGTCGGTGGTGTAGCCGGTCTTGGTCTTCTTGGTCTTCGGCATGTCGAGCTTGTCGAACAGCACCGTCTGCAACTGCTTGGGCGAACCGAGATTGATCTGCTCGCCGATCACGTCGTATGCGGCGTCGGCCGCGGTGCGGATGCGTTGGGCGAAGTCACTTTCCAGCTCACCGAAGTGGTCGACGTCCACCGCGATCCCGGCCGCCTCGAGCTGGGCGAGCACGAACAGCAGCGGCAGCTCCATCTCGGTCAGCAGCGGCTTCGAATCGATCTGCTCGAGCTCGGTATCCAGGGTGTCGGCGAGTTCGGCGACCGCCCGCGCCTCCAGCATCTGATGCTCGGCGTGCTTGGCATCGCCTGCGTCCTCGTCGAGCAGTGACATCTGCCCGTCGTCGGGTGCCGCGTCGTCGCGGAGTTCGCGACGCAGATAGCGCAGGGTGAGGTCGTCGAGATTGAAGGTGCGCTGCCCGGGGCGGACGAGATAGGCCGCCAGCGAGGTGTCGCTGGTGACGCCCGC
Organism: Gordonia sp. DT218; assembly: GCF_049847105.1. Taxonomy (NCBI): domain Bacteria; kingdom Bacillati; phylum Actinomycetota; class Actinomycetes; order Mycobacteriales; family Gordoniaceae; genus Gordonia; species Gordonia sp. DT218. The sequence continues at coordinate 48,802 of NZ_JBNCNS010000010.1, forward strand.
GAGAGTCCAGCCGCGCGCCCGTACGGCGTGGATCGCCCACTTCACCTCATGCAGCGCCTTGGGCCGATCGGTGTCTGCGAGCCACGCCCCCAGCGCCTGCTCGTCGTCGGCGTCGAGCACGGTGACATCCAGGTAGGCCGATGTCCCGTCGGCGGCGGCGACGGCGATGCCGGTGGCATCGGCGCCCACCACCTGGTGTGGCGACGTCACGGCCACGCCGCTGCGCCCGGTCGTGGTGTGCTCGTCCAACCATGCGCGGATCTCGCCCGCACCGAGGATGGTCCCGTCGAGGTCGAAACCCGATTCCGCCTCGGGCTCAACCGAACTCAACGTCGAGAACAACCGGTCGCGGAGAACGCGGAATTCGAGGTCGTCGAACAGCTGATGGATACGATCGCGGTCCCAGCCGACCATCGCCAGTTCGTCGGGTCGGGCGGGAAGCTGCATGTCGCGCACGAGTTCGGTGAGTTGTCGGTTGGTCTGCACCGAGGCCAGGTGGGCGCGCAACGCGTCACCGACCTTCCCCTTCACCTCGTCGACGTGGTCGACCAGAGAGGCCAGCGACCCGTATTCGCGAATCCACTTCGACGCGGTCTTCTCCCCCACGCCGGGGATGCCGGGCAGATTGTCACTGGGATCGCCGCGGAGCGCCGCGTAGTCGGGGTACTGCGTGGGGGTGAGGCCGTACTTCTTCTCGACCTCGTCCGGGGTGAACCGGGTCAGTTCCGAGACGCCCTTCTTCGGGTAGAGAACCGTCACCGAATCGTCGACGAGCTGCAGCGAATCACGGTCTCCGGTCACCACCAGGACCTGGTAGCCCTCGGCCTCGGCCTGTGTCGCCAGCGTCGCAATGATGTCGTCGGCCTCGTAACCGTCGATGGCCATCACCGGGATACCCAGTGCGCCGAGAACCTCCTTCGTGAGGTCGACCTGCCCGTTGAACTCGTCCGGGGACTTCGAACGCTGGGCCTTGTACTCGGGGAACATCTCGGAGCGGAACGTCTTGCGTGACACGTCGAAGGCCGCGGCGACGTGGGTCGGCTCCTCGTCGCGCAGCAGGTTGATCAGCATCGACGTGAAGCCGTAGACGGCGTTGGTGGTCTGACCGGTCGCCGTCTTGAAGTTCTCGGCCGGGAGCGCGAAGAACGCCCGATAAGCCAACGAGTGTCCGTCGAGCAGCATCAGGACCGGCTTGCGTTCCTTCCCTGACGAGGTTTTCGCGGGGGCGGTCGAACTCTTCGCGGGACTCACCCCAGCGAGTCTAGTGACACCGCCCGACAGCTCGAGGGGGTGTTCGGCCGCGTCGATACCCCGGCGGCGCCGACAAGATCACGAAGGCGCGCACCCACTGCGCATCCGCGCAGGTCGCGACACGCGCGGTTGTTTGCTGGGTGCGCGGTTGGTTGCGTGCGCGGGTGACTACGCACTCGGCATGGATGTTCAGCCTCGCCGATACATCGGCCAGACCGTCGGACCGCCGTAGGGCAACGTGACCTCGGTGGTGACCACGAATCCGTATCGCTCATAGAGCGGGATGTTGGCCTCGTTCGAACTCTCCAGGTAGGCAGGTGCGTCGACGCGGTCCAGTCCTGCGGTCAGCAGTGCACTCCCGACCCCGACGCCCTTGACCGCGGCACCGACCTGACCCAGGTACCAGTGCGGTTCCTTGGGACGTAGCTTGCCGAACTCCTGCTCCAGGATCGAGCCGTAACGGATCCGCCCGCGCAGCGCTCGGACGAACCCCACGACCGAACCGATCTGTTGGGTGGTAGTCAGACGATGGCCGGGCGCGTCCCATACCGCGGCACCGATCGGGACCCCGTCGCGCGTCGCCAGATCGATCGACGCCGCGTCGCCGTGGACCCATCGCAGCAAGGTATGGAAGATCTGCTTGTCGTGCCTCGCGTCGGGGCGCAGCCAGCGGATTACCGGATCCTCCACGAAGGCCTGCGCGAGCAGCGAACTCACCAGGTCCCGGTCGTGACTCGATGTGACTGCGATGGCCGGCATGGGCCGAGCCTAGACGATGTGCCGTCGTCGCCGACAGGGTCAGGCGACACCCAGATATGCCTCACGCACCGCGTCGTCGACGAGGAGGTCTTTGCCCTCGCCCTCCTTCGTGATCACGCCCGTCTCCAGGATGTAGCCGCGCGTCGACCTACTCAGTGCCTGCTGGGCATTCTGCTCGACCAGCAGGATGGTGGTGCCCTCGGAGTTGATCTGCGCGATGATGCGGAAGATCTGCTGGATCACCATCGGCGCCAACCCCATCGACGGCTCGTCGAGCAGCAGCAGTTTGGGCCGGGCCATCAGCGCGCGACCGATCGCCAGCATCTGTTGCTCACCGCCGGACATGGTGCCGCCGAACTGTTTCCGGCGCTCGCCGAGTCTCGGGAAGAGATCGAAGACGTGTTCGAGCGACTCCTGATAGGCCGCCTTGGAAGTGAACTTCCGGCCATAGCAACCCATGTCGAGGTTCTCCAGCACCGTCATCCCGGGGAATATCCGACGTCCCTCGGGCACCTGGATGATGCCGCGCTTGACCCGCTGGTGCGCTGCGAGGCCGGCGATCGACTCACCGTCGAAGAGAATGTCACCTTCGGTCAGTCGATTGAGTCCGGAGATGCCCCGCATCGTGGTCGACTTGCCGGCACCGTTCGCCCCCAGCAGCGTGACCAACTCCCCGGCGCCCACATGCAGCGAGATGCCGTGCAGTGCCCGGATCCGTCCGTAATGGATCACCACATCGCGTAGTTCGAGGACCGGGGTCGACGTCGACGGCGCATCCGGGGTGTCCCCCGGCGAGGTGGATTCAGGCGGGGTGGACTCAGGCGGATTCGTCATCGGGGACTCCCAGGTAGGCGGCAACGACGGCCGGGTTGTCGCGGACTTCCCGCGGTGACCCGTCGGCGATCTTGCGACCGAACTCCAAGACGACGATACGGTCGGTCACCCCCATCACCAGACGCATGTCGTGCTCGATGAGGAGCACCGTGTACCCGTCGTCGCGGATCTTCTGGATCAGCCCCATCAAGGCGGTCTTTTCGCTGGGGTTGAATCCGGCGGCCGGTTCGTCGAGGCAGAGCAATTTGGGCTCCGTCGCCATCGCCCGGGCGATCTCGAGGCGCCGCTGGTCGCCATACGGCAGATTGGATGCCTTCTCCGCGGCCCTCGGTCCGATGCCGACGAACTCGAGCAGCGCCATGCCGCGGTCCACGGCATCGCGTTCTTCCCGGTAGTGGCGGGGAGTGCGGAAGATGCCACCGACCACCGACGTCTTGTGCCGGGCATCGGTACCGACGCAGACGTTCTCGAGCGCGGTCATCTCCCCCCACAGCCGGACATTCTGGAAGGTGCGGGCGATGCCACGTCGGGTGATCTTGTGCTGCTTCATCTTCCCGAGCGGCGCGCCGTCGAAGGTGACCGTGCCACGGGTCGGCCGATAGACCCCGGTGATCGCGTTGAAGCAGGTGGTCTTACCGGCCCCGTTCGGGCCGATGAGGCCCAGGATCTCGCCGCGCTTGATGTCGAAGGTGACGTCGTCGAGGGCCGCGAGGCCACCGAACTCGACGGTCAGGCCCTTGACCTCGAGCAGCGATTCGCCGGTCGCGGTGGCGATGTCACGTTGGGGCGCAACAGCCTCGGCGACCGCTTCGGGATCGGCTAGGTCGGGGTCGATGGCTGCCGGATCGACGATGGCGGTGGCCGACGGGTCCGCGACGGCCTCAGCGATCTGCTCGTCATGGTCCGGGACACCGCCTGCGCCCGTTCCCGGGTCGTCGGGCTCACGGTGCCTGCTCACGCCTCCACCTCCTCACCGCGGGTCCGCCCACTGCTCGGCGCACGTTTCACCGCTCCGTAGATCCGCCGGCCGAAGGTGATCAACCGGGCTCTGGCCGGGAACAGTCCCTGCGGGCGGAAGACCATCAACACCACGAGTGCGATCCCGAAGAACAGGTACTTGAACTCGCTGAGCGACTGGCCGCCGATCTCGACCCCCTGGACGCGTGCGGGCAGGTAGACGACCAGGAATGCCCCGGCGATCACGCCGAGTTTATTGCCCTGCCCGCCCAGGACCACCGCACACAGGAAGAGCATCGAGTTGATGACCGTGAATGCCTTCGGGTCGACGTACTGCACCTGGCCGGCGTAGACGGCACCCGAGAGGCCGCCGATCCCTGCACCGATGACGAAGGCCCAGAGCTTGTATTTGAAGGTCGGCACGCCCATCATCTCGGCGGCGTCCTCGTCTTCGCGGATCGCCACCCATGAGCGGCCGACCCGACTGCGTTCGAGATTGCCGATGATGATGAGGACCAGGATCACGAGTGCGATGCCCAGCCAGTACCACCACACGCCGTAGTTCAGGGTGCCGGCGTTGTTGGCGCTCGAGAACACGCCGTCGGGGTGGGTGTCGTTCTGTCCGACCTCGGGGAACAGCACGCCCTGCAGCCCGGAGGCCCCGTTGGTGACGTCGCCGAGATTGTCGGCGAGGAGCCGGACGATCTCACCGAAACCGAGGGTGACGATGGCGAGGTAGTCACCGCGGACACGCAGCGTCGGGGTGCCCAGGATGACGCCGGTGAGCCCCGTGATGATGATGGCCAACGGCACGCAGGCCAGCCATCCCCACGGCCCGGAGAAGATCCCGTGATCGATGCTGTTCCACAGCGGGCTGGCGGGGCTCGTCATCAGCGCCACGACGTAGGCGCCGACCGCGTAGAAGCCGACGTATCCGAGGTCGAGCAGGCCAGTCTGCCCGACCACCACATTCAGGCCGATGGCGATCAGAGCGGTCATCGCGAAGGTCGCCATGACCACACCGAAATCGGTTGCCGTGGTGGTGATCAGCGGCGGATTGACGACGGGGAGCAGGCCGATCACGATGATCGCGGGCACGCCCACGAGCCATTGCATGACGCGGGGTAAGCCATTCCACCAGGTCCGGATCGCATCGCCGACACCACGAGGTGGGGGCGCGTTCGGGTCGTCGGGCACCGAGGCGCCTGCGGGCTGCTGAGTCGTCATACCCGTGCCTTCCCGAGCTTCTCACCGAGGATGCCCGTCGGGCGGAACATCAGCACCAGGATGAGCAGGACGAAGGCGACGACGTCCCGCCACTGGTTGCCGAGCACCACCGATCCATAGTTTTCCATGACACCGAGCAGAAGTCCGCCGACCAGCGCACCCCGCACGTTTCCGATGCCGCCGAGGACCGCGGCACAGAACGCCTTGATACCGAGGATGAAACCGCCGTAATAGACGATGTTCGTCGGGACGCGCAGCGTGTAGAGCAACGCCGCCGCCCCCGCGAGCAGGCCACCGATCAGGAAGGTGACCATGATGATGCGTTCACGCGACACACCCATCAGCAACGCGGCGTCGGGATCTTGCGCGACCGACTGGATTCCGCGGCCCAGTCGCGTGCGGTTGATCATGTAGTCGGTCCCGAGTGCCAACACCAACGCCGAGATGATGATGATCAGCGTCAGGTTGTAGACGGGCGCCCCGAAGATGCTGAACTCCTTGACCGGCTCTACGAGTCGGATCGTGGGCTGCGCGCTCGAACCGCCCAGCGGCGGATCGATGGGCAGCTTCGGCAACACGTAGTGCACGAACTCCTGCAACACGAACGACATACCGATCGCCGTGATCAGAAAGGCGAGCGGTTTCGCCTTGCGTTTCCGCAGCGGCCGGTAGGCGACGAACTCCAAACCGACCGCGGCACTACCCGATACGGCCATCCCGCACAGCCCCGCCAAGAGCAGGTAGAGGACTGTCATGACCGTGCCCTCGGAGTAGGTGTTGCCCGACGGGGTGAAGCCGAGCAGCAACAGGCCGATGTACTGGCCGAACATACCGAGCATGAAGACTTCGGAGTGTGCGAAGTTGATCAGTCGCAGCACGCCGTAGACGAGGGTGTAACCCACCGCGACGAGTGCGTAGATCGCACCATAGGTGAGCCCCTCGATCGTCAGGCCCCAGAAGCCGTTCTTGAGCGCGCCTAGATCGAAGTTGATGGTCGCTGCCACCGACGCCGTCTCGGCCATCGAGTACACGATCATGCGTGCCTTTCAGCCACGAGAATCCCCCACAGACCACGGCGCGTCCGGGCTGATGTGCCCGGACGCACCGTGATGGTTGTGTCTTACTTGACGTCGTATACCCAGATCAGCGAGGACGTCAGCTCGCCGGTGGGGCTCCACTGGTATTCGCGCGCCAGGCCCGGCCCCTTGTAGCTACGGACGAACGACAGCAGCTCGGGGCGGGTGCGCTTGCCCTCGTTGATCCCCTTCATCAGGATCGCGGCGAGATCGTAGGCCTCGACCGAGTAGACACCGGGTGCCTGGTTGAAGGCCGCCTGGTAGTCCTTCTTGAACTGCGACGGTGCGGGACCGCACGGGCACGAGAGGATCGCGCCCTTGGCACTGTCTCCGGCCTGGGCGGTGAACTGCGGGTCGTTGGCGCCGTCACCCGAGACGAAGGTGGCCTGTGAGCCCGCGGTCTTCAGCTGTTGGGCCAGCGGAGCTGCCTCGGCGTAATAACCCGAATAGAAGATCGCGTCCGGGTTGGCGGCGGTGACCTTCGAGATGATCGCCGAGAACTCGCGATCACCCTTCTTGACGTCGCCGGAGCAGGAGGCGTCGGCTGCCGATCCGAGCGATTGGGTCATCGCCTTCGCCAGTCCGACACCGTAGTCGGTGTCATCCTTGATGACACAGACCTTCTTCTTGCCCATCGTGCCGGTCAGGTATTTCGCGACTGCCGGGCCTTGCACGTCGTCGTTGGCGAGACCGCGGAAGAAGGTCTTCCAACCGTTGTCGGTGAGGGTCGGGTTGGTGGCGGAGGCGGTCACCGAGACCAGTCCGGCCTGGTTGAAGATGCCCCCGGTCGCCTTGGTCTCACCGGAGAAGGCGGGACCGATCAGGCCGACGATGGCGTCGTCGTTGGCGATCTGAGGTGCGACCTGGGTGGCCTTCTGGGGGTCACCCTCGGTGTCGAAGGGCTTCAGCGTGATCTGGCAGTTCGGGTTCGCCTTGTTGTGCTCGTCGACCGCGAGCTGCGCACCGTTCTTGATGTTGATGCCGAGCGCAGCATCCGCGCCGGTCAGAGCGCCCGCCATCGCGATTGTCGTCTGGGGGCATTGGGCCTGGCCGTCACCGGCCGGACTGAGGGCTGCCGACTCTGTGGCACCCTGGACCTCATTGCCCTGGGTGTCGATCTGAGCCAGGGGCGCGATCTCGAGACCGGAACTCGCGGCAGCCGAACCGCTGGAACCGGATTCGGTCCCGGAGTCGCTGGATTTGCTGCTACACGCTGATACGGCGAGCACGCTCGCCATCGCCAGCGCGAGAGCACCTGTCGCCACACGACGATGCATTCTCTTACCTCTTCACTTCCCACCCACCCGGCGTGACGTCGACCCGCTCTGGACCGATCGACTGCGCCAAGAGATCTGCTGAGGAGACCTTGAGAAAACATAGTCCGAAACCACGGCGCCCGCGATGGATTGGAGCCAAACGTCCATGATGGCCCGGGGCGTGTTTTCACAGATTTAACGGCGCGGGCGCCGTGACCGTCAGCTGTCGGGGCCCAGAGTCTCGACGACCACCAGAGCGACCGCCTTCATCGTCGTGCGACGGTCCATCGCGGCGCGCTGAATCCACTTGAACGCCTCGGGCTCTGAGAGTGACTGCTTTTCCATCAGGAGGCCCTTGGCGCGTTCGACCAGTTTGCGGGTCTCCAGACGGTCGCCCATCGTGGCGACCTCTTTCTCGAGCGCAGCCACCTCGTTGTAGCGGCTCACCGCCACCTCGATCGCCGGAACCAGATCGGCCTTGGTGAACGGCTTGACCAGATAGGCCATCGCACCGGCGTCACGCGCCTTCTCGATGAACTCGCGCTGGCTGAACGCCGTCAGCATCACAACGGCCGCCAGCTTCTTCTGCGCGATCTCGGACGCCGCATCGATCCCGTCTCGAACCGGCATCTTCACGTCCATGATCACCAGGTCCGGCGTCAGGCTCTCCGTCAGCTCGACCGCGACCTGTCCGTTCGGGGCCTCTCCGACGACCTCGTAGCCCTCTTCACGGAGCATCTCGATGAGATCCATCCGGATCAGCGAGTCGTCTTCGGCGACGAGCACCCGATGGGTTGTCGCCTGTTCGCCGGTCCGATCCGCAGCCCTGTCTGCCACCGTCACCATCCCCTCCTCCGCTTCGAACTAGCCACGACCAGCGCGAACCTACAAGCGCTGATGCGAGCAGCGTACCGGGTGGCCGGTCGCTCGGCCGATCATCTAAAGTGGACTCTCGCGGCAGCCGCGCCACGCCGGCTGACTGCAGATGCCCTCGTAGCCCAATTGGCAGAGGCAACGGATTCAAAACCCGTCCAGTGTGAGTTCGAGTCTCACCGAGGGCACCAAGAAACCCCTGTTCAGCAGGGGTTTCTCAGTTTGTTGAATCATACGTGCCTTCAGCGTTCAGTCGGCCTCCTCGCGCTCGCGTCGCCGTCGGTTGCGTTCTCGTTCTTGTTGTCTGCGGGCGTGTTTGGCTGCCACCCGGGTCATCGGCCGGGTGGGAGGTGTCGGCGTCTCTCGAGGGGCGTCGGCTTCGCGTGGTGCGGGTGGAGCTTTGAACCGGATGCGGC
>NZ_JBNCNS010000011.1:0-19367 GCF_049847105.1 Gordonia sp. DT218
CTACCGTCCCTTCTCCGCCCTCACCGGGGCAATCAGGACTCTAAAACAACCTGGACCGGTTTACGGGGGACATGCCACCACGACTCGTTGTCGTTCTTCCGTGAGGCCTACGACTCGTTCGCCGATTTCCGTGCGGCACTCATCCGGCTCAACGGGCTCGAAGACGCCAACGAGGAGTCACGCGAGTTGCCGGTGCTCGCCACCACGGATCGCGAGCGTGCCGTCCGCCTGACCGATGTCGACATCACCACCCCGGACGGCAACGAACTCATCCGCGACCTCAGCCTCTCGCTCGACCCGGGCGACGCCCTCGTCGTGAAGGGACGGTCGGGTTCGGGCAAGACGACCCTGCTGCGCGGGCTGGCCGGACTCTGGCCGTTCGCCGACGGCGAGTTCGCCCGCCCGCCGGGCGACCGCACGTTGTTCCTGTCGCAGATCCCCTACATTCCGCTGGGAGACCTACGCACCGCGGTCGCGTATCCGGCCCGGCCGGGCGACTTGGGCGACGATGCGATCCGGACCGCGTTGGAGCGGGTGTTCCTGCCTCACCTCGTCGATCGGCTCGACGAGGAGGAAGACTGGTCGAAGGTGTTGTCGCCGGGAGAGCAGCAGCGTGTGGCATTCGCGCGCATCCTGCTGACCCGGCCCGAAGTGGTGTTCATGGACGAGGCGACCTCCGCCGTCGACGAAGGTCTGGAGTACTCGCTGTATTCACTGATCCGGGCGGAACTACCCGAGACGATCCTGGTGTCCGTCAGCCACCGCAGCACCACCGATCAGCACCACACCAATGTTCTCGAGTTGACCGGGGGAGGTTCGTGGGAGGTTCGTCCGGTCGGCGCCTGATCGAGCTCTCGCAGCATAAATTGCATCGCTGACGTCTGTGTTTTACTGTTCCATTACCAATCTGGTGGATTCTCTTCCGGCTCCGAGATCTCTCGGTACTGTGATGCCGACCAGATAGTCGGGCGGAACGAGGACATCGGTCATGGCGGACGCGGAGCGAATCACATTTCCTCACGAGAGCGGCATCGCAGTGGCCACCCTCCCGGAGGCCTTTCAACTGACGGCGACGGTACGACCGGACAGCGTGGCGATCCGGACCGTCGGCGGAATCCAGGAGATCACCTGGGCGCAGTATGCCGTCCGCGTCGAGGCGATCGCCTGCGGGCTCGCTTCAGTCGGCGTCCGACGTGGGGACACTGTCGGCATCATGCTGACCAACCGGCCTGAATTCCACCTGGTCGACACGGCGGCGTTGCATCTCGGGGCGATCCCGTTCTCCATCTACAACACGAGCTCACCGGATCAGATCGAGTACCTGTTCGGCAATGCCGAGAACGCTGTGGTGGTGACCGAGCAGGCCTTCCTGCCGGCGATTCGTGCCGCCGACACCGCGGTCACGACGACGATCGTGGTGGACGGCGCCGCAAGTGGCGCGATGACGCTCGCCGAGCTGGAGCAGACCGCGGCGCCGGACGGCTTCGGTTTCGAGACATCGTGGCGCGCCGTCCGACCGGATGATCTGGCGACCCTCATCTACACCTCGGGCACCACCGGCCCGCCGAAGGGCGTGGAGATCACCCACCGCAACATCATCGCCGAGTTGACCGCTCTGGAGGAGCACGTCGACGCGGGCTTCGACGACCGGGTCATCTCATACCTGCCCGCTGCCCACATCGCCGACCGCGTGTCCTCGCATGCGGCGAACATGGTCCGCGGTATCCAGGTGACGACCGTTCCGGATCCACGCGAGATCGCCGCTGCGCTACCGGAGGTGCGGCCCACCTTCTTCTTCGGTGTGCCGCGGGTGTGGCAGAAGATCCGGGCGGGAATCGAGGCGAAGATGGCCGACGAATCCAGCCCGGTGAAGAAGAATCTGGCGGCATGGGCACTCGGGGTCGGAGCTGCCTCCGCGAAGGCGCATCTCGAGGGACGCGGTGACGGATTGGTCGGTGGCGTCCAGCACGGGCTGGCCGACAGGCTGGTGCTGCACAAGGTCCGTACCGCCATCGGGATGGACCAGGTCACGTTCGCCGGTTCCGGTGCGGCGGCGATTCCGCCCGAGGTCCTCCAGTTCTTCCTCGGTCTCGGCATTCCGGTGTTGGAGGTCTGGGGGATGTCGGAAACCACCGGGGTGTCGACCATGACCACGGCCGAGAATCTCAGGATAGGAACCGTGGGCAAACCGGTGGCCGGCGTAGAGACAAAGCTGGCCGCCGACGGTGAACTCCTCATCCGTGGTCCAGTGGTGATGCGCGGCTATCGCAAACAGCCGGAAAAGTCCGCGGACACCATCGACGCCGACGGCTGGCTCGCCACCGGCGACATCGCCACCATCGATGACCAGGGCAACGTGACCATCGTCGATCGTAAGAAGGAACTGATCATCAACGAGGCCGGCAAGAACATGTCGCCCACGAACATCGAGAACGCGATGAAGGCGGCGTCATCACTGATCGGACAGGTGGTGGCGATCGGAGACGCCAAGCCGTACATCGCCGCGCTCGTCGTCCTGGACCCGGACGCAGCCGCGGCACGAGCGAAGAACCTGAACATCCCGGATGCGGACATAGCCACGCTGTCGCGTCGGCGCGAGGTGATCGACGAGGTCACCGCCGCCTTCCGGCAGGGCAACGGCAAACTGTCGAGGGTCGAACAGGTCAAGCGGTTCACCCTGGTGCCGACCGCCTGGGACCCGGGCGGCGACGAGTTGACGCCGACGATGAAATTGCGGCGCAAGCCGATTGCGACGAAATACGCAGATCACATCGTCGGGATGTACGGGGAGTCGCCGGGGAGCGACGTCATCGATCTGCGCTAGCGTCACACCTCCGACATTCGTGCGTGGCCTTGGCTACGACCGTGCCGCGCCGCGACGATCGCCCATCCCCAGACCATCAACCAGACCGTCATCCCGCCGACCTGGATGCGCTGTGCGAGACCCAGACGAAAGTCACCCGACAGGTTGTCGGCGGCCAACATCCAGACGGTGGACACCACGATCACGACCAGCACGATGCTCCCGACCACCCGCAGTTGCGGCCATGTGCCGGAACGGTAGGCGGCGACCGTCGCCGCGATCATCGCGGTGAAGATGGAGAACACCGCGAGCGTGCTCGTCAGGGCGTGAATGTGGTGTAACTGCGGGAGGATTCCGCTGGGCTCGTTCGGGCAGCCGGTGTCGACGCCGGGAATACATTCGATCGGCATGAGGGCGTCGGCGATCGTCGACATCCCGAAGGTGCCCAGCGCCACCACCGCGGTGATCGCCGGGAACCCGCGGAACACGGGGCGCGGCACGAGCAGGGCGAGGGTGGCGAGCATCGCGCAGCACGAGGTGGTGATGTCTCCTGCGACGTACACCTCTCGATGGGGGCGGTGTGCGGCGTCCAATTCGCTCAGAAAACTGCGGAACGGATCGAGCGGTCCGGGCCACAGGAACTCCAGAACCCAGGACGAATAGCAGACGCCCGCGAGCGCCACCAGGAGTCCCGCCGCGACGACACGCCACGGCCGCGTTCGGGGCACGGCGGATGTCACCCGCACAGCGTAGCGATGACCAGCCCCGATCCGGTGGTGGAGCCGCATCTCACCCGGCCGGGATGAAAATGCGGTCGAACCCCGGGGCGCAGCGGCCTGTTCGCACTAGGATCGTCCCAGGGTCGTCGTTTCCGCGCGATGCGGGATGACGATCACCACCTGTCAATCGCGATGCAGCGAGGTTTTCATGACCGAAGAAGCCCCCCAAGAGCTCGGACCCATCGATTACGTCGTATTGGAATGGCCCGACAAGCAGCCGAACGGAGAGGCGATTCCCTACCTGATCGACTTGGTGGATCGTGGTGTCATCCGCATCATCGATCTCGCCTTCGTGATGAAGGACGACGACGGCTCGATCACCCAGCTCGAACTCGACCAGCTCGGTGCCGATTTCGAGGTTTTCGACGGCGTCGCCACCGATCTGATCTCGACCGACGACGTCTCCGAGGCGGCATCGGTGCTGCAGCCGGGGACCGCGGCGGCGATCATCGTATACGAAAATTCATGGGCTGCAGGGTTTGCTGCGGCGCTGCGACGAAACGGTGGCCAAATGGTGTCCGCCGGTCGTATCCCGATGGACGAGTTCCTCGAAACCCTGGAAGCCGCCGAGGCCTGACCGCCTCGTTCCCGATCAGATCCGACCCTCAGAAGGAGATCATCATGCCCGGACTCATCCGCGCCGCCACGCGCACCGCCGTCATCGCCGGAACCGCGACATCGGTGAGCAACCGTGTGGCCCGCCGCCAATCCAACCGCTGGTCCCGGCAGGAGTACGAGAACCAGCAGCGTTACGCGCAGCCGCAACCCGTGCCGCAGGCCGCACCTCCCGCTCCGCCGCCCGCACCTGCTGCGGCGCCGGCCCCGGATACCATCGAACAGCTCAAGGAGCTGGGCGCCCTGTATCAGCAGGGCATCCTGACCGAACAGGAATTCGCTGCGCAGAAGGCGAAGATTCTCGGTAGCTGAATCCCCAAAGACCTCATCTCTCGTCACCGACCTTGCACGCGCGCAGGGTCGCTGACGAGAGATGTGGTCTTTGCGGCCCCGGCATGCGTGAGGTCGCGGTTCCGTCAGGCATTCTCCGGTTCGGCGCCGACCACGGGGCCGGCGCCGAGTTCCGCACCCGGTTGTCGAGGGAGGCGCCGGGCGACGACCAGACCCAGCCCGGCGAGCAGGATGGCGAGCAGGATCGAGTCCTTGATCGACTGAATCTGGGCGTCGCCGTAATGTTCGGCCAGCCGCTCCACGTCCTGGGCCGACAGGCCGTTCGCCTCGGCTGCCTCGGTCAGCTGATCCTTGGTCACGATCTCGACCCCGTCGGCGGAGAGCTCGGCGATCCGGGTCTTGCTCTGCTCGGACAGGTTCGGATCCGCTTGGGCGGCATTGTTGAATCCGCTGCTGAGGGATGCGATGAGCAGCGCACCGAGGAGGGCTACCCCTACCGATGTCCCGATGTTCTGCGCCGTGCCCTGGAGACCGCCGGCCTCACCCCGGTCGCGGTCACCGACCGACGACATGATGACGTTGCCGAGTTGTGAGGCGATGAAGCCGAATCCCGCTCCGAAGATCGCCATCCCGATCGCGAACAACACCCCGTTGAGCTGCGGCTCGATCGTGGTGACCAACAAGCACGATCCGACGATCACGAGTATCAGACCGAGGCGGACCATGCGCCGTGGCGATTGTGTCGCAGCGAGTTTCGGACTCGCGAAGGCGGCGACGAGCATGGCGATCGACATGGGCGCGAGCTTCACGCCCGTCTCGAACGCATTTTTCAGCAGAACGTACTGCAGATAGATGGGGATCACGAAGAAGATCCCGCCGATGATCGTCTGCTGCGCAACCATCATGACGAGGCCGTTGCGCAACTGGAGTTTTCGCAGCAGGTCAGGGTGCATCAACGGCGTGTGACCACGCGAGATGACGTGACGTTCCCAATGGAAGAATCCGATGAGGACGAACACTCCGGCGGCGATCATGAACGGCACCACCGAGAGACCGAAAGGCGTGATCTCGTTGCCCGCGACGGTCAACGCCCCGGACGGCCGGATGAATCCCCAGGTGCCGGACTGCAGGAAGGCCAACACGATGAGGCCCAGACCTGCGGCGGAGAGGAACGTACCGCCCCAGTCCATCCGCCGCGAACTCGACCGGCCGGTGTCCGAGATGACCCGAACGCATGCGATCACGGCCAGGCACACCACGGTTTCGGCCGCGAAGACGACCCGCCACGTCAGTGCCTCGGTGACCCAGCCGCCTATCAGCGGTCCGGCCGCTGCTCCTGCGGCCGCGATCCCACCCAGTGCGCTGTACGCGGTGGCACGGTCCTTGCCGTCGTAATTGGTTGCGGTGAGTGAGATGATCGCCGGCATCACCAAGACCGCGCCGGCGCCCTCGACGAAGGACCAGCCGAACAGCAGAACCCCGATGTTGGGGCTGAACGCGGTGATCAAAGATCCGATGCCGTAGACGATCAGGCCGATCGAGAACACCCGACGACGTCCGAACATGTCGCCCAGTCGACCGCCGAACAACATGAACGAACCCATCACCAGGGTGTAAAGCGTGATCGCCAGCTGCACCTGGGTGATGCTCGTGTCGAGATCGACCACGACGCTGGAGACCGACACGTTCATGACTGTGGTGTCGAGGACCATGATGAACTGCGCAGCGCACAGAATGATCAGGACGCGCCAGTGTTGCACTGGGCAAGGTTACGCCGGGAAACACGCACGGAGGTGCCATGTCGTCGCCGGTAAGAGGAAATCATCCGGATCGGATGAGTGGCGGTCGCAGATCGATCCTCTCAATGACGGGACACTGCCGGGAGATCTCTTCATAGTGGGGAGAGGAGCCAAGTACAGCTCCGGACGACGAAAGGAAGCCGATGGCACTCGACGACGATGACATCACCACCTCCGGAGGCGGCGAAGGCGCGGCCGACGGCGGCTCGAATCCGGAAGGCCATGACGGCGGTGCCGACGGGACTGCGGGTGCCGGTGAGGGACCGGCCGACGGCGGCTCGAATCCGGAAGGCCATGACGGCGGTGCCGACGGGACTGCGGGTGCCGGTGAGGGACCAGCCGACGGCGGCTCGAATCCCGACGGCCATGACGGTGGTGCCGACGGAACAGCCTGACCGCCACCCGATGCTCAGTCGCTGTATCTCGGTCGGTCCCGCGACATTCGGGAGCGAATACTGGGGCCGGCGGCCGCTGCTCAGCCGTTCGGATTCACTGCCGCGGGACTTCGGTGATCTGCTGTCGGCATCGGATGTCGACGAACTGATCGCCGAACGCGGCCTCCGGACACCCTTCATCCGGATGGCCAGGGACGGTGACCTCGTCGGTCGCGACTGTTACACGGGGCCGGCCGGGTTCGGCGCGGAGATGCCCGACCAGGTCGACTCCGCGCAGGTGCTCGCGCAGTTCGCGGCCGGTGCGACGATCGTGCTGCAGGGGCTTCATCGGCTGTGGCCGCCGGTGATCGACTTCGGTCGGGGCATGGTCGACGACCTCGGTCATCCGGTGCAGGCCAACGCATACGTCACGCCGGCGAACAACCGCGGTTTCGACGCGCACTACGACGTCCACGACGTGTTCGTGCTGCAGACCGGCGGGCGCAAGCGATGGACCGTCCATGCGCCGGTGCACCGGGATCCGCTCGCCTCGCAGCCGTGGACCGATCATCGCAGCGCCATCAAGGCGCGGGTGGGCGACGACCCGGTCATCGACACGGTGCTGACCCCGGGCGACGTGCTGTACCTGCCCCGCGGGTGGATTCACTCCGCGCAGGCCCAGGGTGAGACGTCCATTCATCTCACCATCGGGGTGTCCGCGACCACCGTCGTCGACCTGGTCCGGGCCGTCGTCGACGAACTCGGTCAGATCGAGAAGTTCCGCTCCTCGCTACCGATGGGGATCGACCTGACCGACCGCGACGAGACCGAGGCGATGACCGCAAAGGCGATGGCGGCCCTCGTCGCGGTGCTGCGGGACCGGAGCGCCGATCTCGGTGCCGCCACCGCCACTCGATTGCGAGCGCGGTTCGCCGAACAGACTCGCCCGGTCTCAGTGCGGCCGCTGCGCACGATCGGCATCATCGCCGACCTCGACGCCGCGACGCGGGTGTGCTGGCGGCACGGGCTGGTGGGATCGGTGTCCCGGGTCGGGGAGCGCGTCGAGCTACGGCTGCGCGGCCGGACGATCAGCTTTCCCGGGTACTGCGCCGACGCCCTGTATATGGTGGCCCGCGGCGACGTCGTGCATGCCGGCGCACTGCCCGGACTCGACACCGCCGACGGCATCGTCTTGATTCGGCGGCTGCTGCGCGAAGCCGTTCTGGTTCCCGCCGAACCGCCGACGTCCGGGGTGGCGGGTTGACGGGCGGTCTCCCGTGCAGCGATCAGTCGCTGGAGCGCGGGGACCCGATGTACGGCACGGCCTCGGCCGGCTTCTCGTGGTTGCTCCTGGAGGTGTCGGGCCCATGGGGGCCGTCGGTGTTCCTCAACTCGTCCAAGATCATTGATCCCGCACTCGGTCGTTCCATCGTTCGTCGGGTGGAGGCGACCGGGATGCGCATCGTCGCCATCCGCCGACCGGGTAGGCGTGCACCGACGCCGCGCTGGCGGTGGTTCGTCGTGCACTCGAGCCCAGGGGAGGAGTCGATCCATCAGGGAGAGGTCGACGACGCGACGAGCTATCTGGATCTCGCGTTGGACGGCTCCGACGGCGAATCGTCGTCGGACCCGGTGATCGCGATCTGCGCGCACGGCAAACACGACCAGTGCTGCGCGGTGCGCGGCCGGTCGGCGACCACTGCGATCGCCACCGAGTTCCCCGAATGGACCTGGGAATGCTCACATCTGGGCGGTGATCGGTTCGCCGCGACGATGCTCGTGCTGCCGCACGGCCTGAGTTACGGGCGGGTCGATTCGAGCGACGATCCCGCTGCCCTCATCCGGTTGTACAACGAGGGAAGACTGGACGATGAGCACCTGCGGGGACGGACCTCATTGCCGCATCCGGTGCAGGCGGCCCAGCATTTCGTGCGGCAGAAGACCGGCGAGGACCGAATCGACGCGCTGGCAGCGCTGGACGTGCAGCGAGGCGATCACCGGATTCGCGTCGTACTCGACGGCAACGACGGTCCGCTCGAGGTGATCCTCGCCGAACAGATGTCCGACCCACTGCTGTCGACGTGTGGTTCGCAGGTGGCGGGCCGGGTGCGTCAGTTCGTCCTGGTGTCGATGAGTGTCCTCCGGCCCTGAGGGACCGCGATGGTGAGCGCTGTCCGATCGAGCTGCCCATCCCGCCGATCGATCCCACCGATCGATCCCACCGACCGATCCCACCGACCGATTCCACCGACCGATTCCACCGATCGATCCCGCCGATCGAGTAGCCACGAGCGAGCGTAGCGAGCCCGAGGCGTATCGAGATCCGCCACGACGACGCCGAGATGCGAAACGCCGACTCGTCCTGCCACATGGGTGGTGGGACCGAACCAGACCCGCTCGCCCCGTTGCCGGAGAGCCCGTCGTGCCGCGGCGATGGCGGTGACGTTGCCTGCGGTGGCGCTGGTGGTGAATCGACTGCCGAAGTGCGTGGTCGATCCAGTCAGGCGACCTGTCGATCGGCCGATTGGACGTCGGACAGCAGGCCACTCGGGTCGATGATCATGATGACCGGCCCGACGATGTCGATGGCGCGCTCGATGACGGCGGCGACCTGATCGGGATCCGACGGATCGGAGACGACGGCCCACACGCGATCGCGGACGGAGGCATCGACAAACGGGACGACATCGTGCGACGACGGGCCGGTCAGGACGACATTGCGTCCGGACCGGAGGACCTGGTGAACGATCGCATGTGCGCGGGCACTGCCGACCATGACGACGAGAACTGTATCGGTCGAGGTGTTTTCGGTGGTGCGCATGGTGCCATCACACCGTTCGGTGCTGCGGTCGGCGTGTGCGCCGGCTGTAATCCGCAGTCGACGGTCTCGAGGGCATAGGCTCACGGTGATGAGCATTTCGGGGAACGGCCGGTCGGGGAACGAGCGGTGCCCGTGTATGTCGGGCCTGACCCTCGACGAATGCTGCGGTCCGATCCTGGCCGGCGAGCGGAAGGCCAGGACCGCCGAGGCGCTGATGCGGTCACGGTTCACCGCGTTCGCGGTCGGCGACCGAGATCACCTGCTGGCGAGCTGGCATCCGCGCACGCGGCCCCGGATCCTCGACCTGGACGACACCCTGCAGTGGTATCGACTCGACATCGAATCCACTTCCGGTGGAACGCCATTCGACACCACCGGCGAGGTGACGTTCACCGCGCACCATCGGCAGGATGGGGTCCGAGGTTCACTTCACGAGCGCAGCAGGTTCGCGCGTCTCGACGGGCAGTGGGTGTACGTCGACGGAGTCGTCTCCTAAGGTCGTCAGCTCCTTCGACCTCGCTCCTGATCTGCAGATGAGGCATTTGCCCCACGCGCCGAGCACGGGCCGCGTCTCAGACTGAGCAGATGAGTACCCACACTCCTCACCAGGCGGTCACCGCCCTGCGCGCACATCCCGAACTGCGGGGTGGAACCGACGAACGGTTCGCCGGTTACGGGATCATGGGGACGCCCTTCGCATCAGGCCACTATCTCGCATTGCGCGAGATGGTCGCCAGCTCGATCGGCCCTTCCTATCGGACGATCTGGCACCGAGACCCGCAGGGCAGGTGGACAATTCACACGACAACCGATCCGAAGGTGAGCTGTCCCCGCTACTTCGGCGCGGCCGCGGACGTTCGGCGGGTTCCCTCCATCGACATCGCCTGGACCGGCGAGTCCGATGTCGAGGTGACTCTCGGTGATGTCCTGCACTGGCGGATCGGTCTGGCGTCGTCGCCGGCCACGAGGATCTTGACCGCGATGGGCGACATGATGCCCATGCGCGCACTGGCCAGCCGATCGGTCTTGACTGCCATGGGTCCGATGGCCGGGGCCGTCCTGGGCACCGGTCGCATGCGATTGTGTGGCCGGACGCCGAACGGACCTCGGTTCCGGGCCACCCCGCTCCAGGTCTGGCGGGTGGCGACCACCGAGGCCTCCCATCGGGGGCAGGATCTCGGCGCCCCCGGTCCGCTCGACGTCCAAACGGCCCTCGGGGATTTCTGGCTACCCCAGCGCGGCCTGTTCTTTGTCGGACAGGCGAGTTTCACGTCGCCGACCCCGTCGGCCGGCGACGTTGTCGCGGCCCGATCGGAGATGGCGTGATGACGACGACGATGCGCCGCCCGGCCCCCGGGACCGTCGAGGTTGCCGGGCGGATCGCCGCCGTCGGGTACGGCGTAGCAGCCTATGTCCTTTTCCTGCTGGTGTTCTCCTGGGCCATCGCCTTCGTCGAGGGCATCCGCATCACCATCGGTGACAGCGATCTCGTTCCCCGGACCATCGATCACGGCGGCCCGACCGTCCCGGCGGCGATCGCCCTGCTGGTGAATGTCGTGTTGCTGACGATCTTCGCCGCGCAGCACAGCGTGATGGCCCGCGCCGGCTTCAAGCGGTGGTGGACGCGCATCGTGCCGGTAGTGGTCGAGCGGAGCACGTATGTGCTCGCTGCCTCGTTGTGCCTCGCCGCGCTGATGTGGTGGTGGTGTCCGATCACCGCCGAGCTCTGGGATGTGTCGGGAACGCTTGCGTCGAGCATCCTGGTCGCGGTGTCGCTCGCGGGTTGGCTGCTCGTCCTGACGACGACATTCCTCATCGACCACTTCGATCTCTTCGGACTGCGGCAGGTGGTCACCAACGCGCGAGGTCGTCCGGCGCCGACGTACAGGTTCGTCACGCCGCTCTGGTACGGCATCGTGCGCCACCCCATCTACCTCGGTTTCCTCATCGCCTTCTGGGTGACGCCGACGATGACCACAGGGCACCTCGTTTTCGCCATCGCCACCATCGGGTTCATCTTCGTCGGCATCCGCCTGGAAGAGCGGGACCTGGTCCGCGCATTCGGCGCTGACTACGTTGCGTACCGGAAGCGGGTGCCCATGCTCCTGCCCGCGCTGCGGCATCGTGTCTGATCGCGTGATTCGCCCCGGGGCCGGCAGGCGGCTGACACCGCACAGTCAACAGGTCGACAATGGGCTCATGACCGGGCGATCCGCGCTACCACGGCGCGTGGAGGTGTTGGCCGGGCTCTCGGTCGCCATCGACCTCGGGCTCGGTCAGCCGGCCGAACACATGTTGCGCTCGGCGGTCATCGCCTGCCGGTTGTCCGATCGGCTCGGGCTGGACCGAACCCAGCGCGACACGACCTACTATGCGACCCTGCTGATGTGGATCGGGTGCCATGCCGATTCGCAGGAGTACGCACGGTGGTTCGGCGACGACATCGCGGTGCGAAGTGACGCGTATCTCGTTGACTGGTCCGGGATTCCATACTTCCGATTCCTGCTCGGCAACGTGGCTCGCGGGGAGCCGATCGGTTACCGCGTGAAGACGATGGCGACGTTGTTCCGTGACGCGCGCGGGCAGATCGCGACCCTGGTGCATTCGCACTGCATGTCGGCGGCAGCCCTGGCGCGGCACATCGGGCTCGGCCCCGAGGTCGAGCACGCGATCGCCTTCACCTATGAGCGATACGACGGCGGGGGACTGCCGAACGGTGTGTCGGCCGACGACATCCCGATCGAGATGCGGGTGGCGCAACTGGCCGACATGGCGGAGGTGCACCACCGGACGTACGGCGTCCACGGCGCGGTCGCGCTGGCGCGCAGCCGTCGCGG
This sequence comes from Gordonia sp. DT218, assembly GCF_049847105.1. Classification (NCBI taxonomy): domain Bacteria; kingdom Bacillati; phylum Actinomycetota; class Actinomycetes; order Mycobacteriales; family Gordoniaceae; genus Gordonia; species Gordonia sp. DT218. The sequence goes on from NZ_JBNCNS010000011.1 coordinate 12,320, forward strand.
CGGTCATTTCGATCCCGCGGTCGTCGACGCGTTCGTCACCGACCCCGAGGGTGCGCTGTCGGTGGCCGCGGACGATCCGTGGAGCAGCGCCATGAGCCTCGCCCCGGATTCGGAGATCGCTCTCGACGAGCGCGGCCTGGACGCGCTGGTGACGGCGATCGGTGACTTCGGTGATCTCAAATGCCCTTTTGCGCTTGGTCATTCGAGGGGTGTGGCCGAGCTCGTGGACTCCGCCGCCGGTCAAATCGGGATGTCTCCGGTCGAGATCGACAGCGTGCGCCGCGCCGGGCATCTCCACGACGTCGGCCGAATCGGTGTGTCGAGTCAGATCTGGTCGAAACCGGGAGAGTTGACCGGGGCCGAGTGGGAGCGGGTCAGGATGCACCCGTACCTCACCGACCGAGTTCTCATGCGGATTCCCGGCTTCGACGACATCGCGGCGATCGCACGTGCGCATCACGAACATCTCGACGGCACCGGCTATCCTCTCGGGATCGGAGGTGCCGCACTCGGTCGGGGACAACGGTTGGTGGCGGCTGCGGTTGCCTTCCGGTCGGCGGTCGAGCCACGGCCCTACCGGGCGGCGCTCACCGACGAGGAAGCGGTCTCCCGGATCAAGCGGCGTGCCGACCGCGGAGCGCTCGACGGCGACTGTGTCGAGGCGGTTCTGACCGCCGCCGGACACAAGCGGGTCCGGGGCCGCCGCGACGATGCGCTGACTCGACGCGAGACCGAGATCCTCGGACTGGTGGCACGCGGAATGTCCAACCGGGAGATCGCGGCTCGACTCGTGTTGAGCGAGAAGACCGTACGCAATCACGTCGAGCGGACATACACCAAGATCGGCGCCGCCAACCGGGTCGGCGCGAGCCTCTACGCCTTACAGCACGGGCTCGTCGGTCCGGTCGCCGGAGACCTTTCCGGTTAAGGAGCTCCGTGCCGCACGACCCATTCGACGAGCGGCGTCGTGGCCCGCCAGTCCGTACGGATGCGATCGACCAGGGCGGCGGTGTGGATCACGTCCTCGAATCCGTAGTCTCGGCCGACGGTGAGTGACTTGTGGCGTAGCAGGTCGATCCGCGGGTGGTCGGCGTCCCACCCGCGCGGGGAGGTCTTGAGTTTGTCGCCGCCGATCTCCCAGCCCGCCTTGGCGAGCTTCTTCAGCAGCCGTTCCAGGTCGGCACCGTGGCGGTCATGGTCGACCGCGGCCCGCAGTGCGGCGAGGCGCTCGGTGGACGCCTCGTAGAAGCCCGCGCCGACGCGCAGGCCCGGGGCGCCGATCTGCACGTAATATCCGGTCGCCGGACCGAGCCCGACGAATGCACCTTGATGGATCTTGTACGGCGTCTTGTCCTTGGAGAACCGCACGTCGCGGTAGGGGCGAAAGATCTTGGCCGGGCCGAACTCGTCGGCGAGCGCATCCGTGAGTTCATGCATCGGGTCCGCGACAGCCGAACGATAGACCTCCTTGTGCGACTCCCAGAAGGTCTTGGTGTTGTCCATCTCGAGGTCGTCGTAGAAGTCGAGTGCGGCCTCGGGAAAGCCCTCGAAGGTCATGCGGGTGAGGGTACGCGGAACGCAGATCGGGTAGGTGTCCCCGGTGCGGGTAGTCGCACCCGCTGCCCGTCGAGTGGCCGCAACCTTTCTGCCGGTCGAGTGGCCGCAACCTTTCTGCCGGTCGAGTGGCCGCGAACGAAGTGAGTGGCGTATCGAGACCAGCACCCGACCCGACCCGACCCGACCCGACCAAGACCAGACCTACGCGCCCGCCAACTCCCGATCCTCACCGACGGCGAGCACCTCCAACGGCGTTCCGGTCAACGAGTCCGCGCCGAGGAACATGCCGGTTGACGCCTTGCCGGTGTCACTGAGCATGACGTCGTGGATCGCGATACTGAGCTGCGGCGCCACCGCCCGCACGAAATCGATGGCCTGCTCGGTGGAGATCCAGGGTCCGCTGACGGGAAGTAGCAGCGTCTCGATCGGTCGACCCGGATTCAGGTACGCATCGCCCGGATGGAAGACGCGGTGATCGATCAGGAATCCGACGTTGTCGACCAGGGGGATCTCCGGGTGGATCACCGCGTGGTCGGCGACGAACGTCTCGACCGCGAACCCGGCGATCTCGAAGGACTCCCCGGTCGAGACCGCGTGCACACGGTCCGCGACCTCCGACAACGCGCCGGCGATGGACGCGGGTCCGTACAGATGCAGCTCGTCCCGCTGCTTCATGGCGGCCACGATCTTCTCGGCGTCGAAGTGATCGAAATGCTCGTGCGTGATGAGGACGGCGTCGGCGGCGGCCAGCAACTCCGCGGCGTCGGGGGTGAACGTTCCCGGGTCGATCAGCAGCGTGTTGTCACCCTTCGACAGGGTGACGGTGGCATGGGTGTATTTGGTGAGACGCATGAGACCTCCGGCGCACGGTTCGGCTGTAGATGAATACAGTCCGACTGTACGCTTTGGGACATGGTTGTCGACTCGGACAATGCCGACGGCGCAACGGGACTCGACCTTGCCGAGGATCTCCGCCGGGCGGTGGGGGGCTTCGTACGCGCGGTGCGGTCGGTCACCGAATCGCTGCCGTCCGGCTACGGCGAGGTGCTCGGTGCCCTCGACCGCGACGGGCCGCAGTCGGTCGCGACCCTGGCGCGCAAGCGCAGAGTCCGTCATCAGAGCATGCGGATCACGGTCCGTGACATGGAGGCCACTGGTCTCGTCTCGCGTGCGGCGGACCCCGACGATGCGCGCAGTGCCCTCGTGTCGATGACCGACGGGGGAGGCGAGGCCCTGGCGCGGGATCGAACCCGGCGACGCGAAATCGTTGCGGCTGCCGCTGATACGGACCTGACGCCTCGGCAGCGCGAGATTCTCGACCAGATGCCCGAGATTCTCGAGATCATGGCGCAAGCCGTGCAGGCGAACACGAACCGAAATGCCGGTTGAGCTGGTCTTATCGGAGTGCGATCCAGCCCTTTCGGCGGGATCCGGACGCACCTCGGGGACGACTGCGGACATCCTGCCGGGAGCGTGACACGTTCGCTCAAAAGCGTTGACTCACTGCGCCCTGCCAGTACTGTGTTACATATCACACAGGTCTTGGAGGGATCGCCATGATAACAGCCGAGATGAAGGAGCTCCACCGCAGTATCGGAGCGCTGCGGCATCACATCTTCACGCTGAAGTCGCACTACGGGGATGTTGATGCTGTTCGTCGGATGACCAACGACCTCGATCGGCTCGAGATCGACCTGCATGACTTCGAGCATGCGCCGCCACCGGTGGTCCGGGCGCCTGGGGGGAAGGACGACGTGGTCTACGTACCCGACAGCAAGTCTGACGAGGCGGCATGGCTTGGTGCCCAAGACGAAGGGCTGGGCTTCCACTCGCGTGAGCGGACGAAGTGAGCGCCCCCGCGACTGAGCGGGAAGCAACCGGGGTTCTCTCTCCGGGACGGGCGCGCATTCTGGCGCGAACTCTTCGAGTCGACAGATGGTGGCTGTCGCCGCTGTTGACGGTGCTGGGTCTGTCGGCATTCATCATCTACGCGACGGTGCGGGCATTCGTTCGCAGCGCCTATTGGGTTGCCGACTATCACTACCTGTCGCCGTTCTACTCGCCGTGTCTGAGCGAGTCGTGTGTGCCGGGATCGAGCCACTTCGGGACCCCGTTTCCCGAACTTCCGATGTGGATTCCACTCGGGTTCGTCGTCCTCCCGTTCCTCCTCGGCTTTCGGGTGACCTGCTACTACTACCGCAAGGCCTACTACCGTTCGGTCTGGTTCTCGCCGCCGGCCTGCGCGGTGGCAGAACCGCATTCCCGGTACTCGGGGGAGACCCGGCTTCCGTTGATCATCCAGAACGCACACCGCTATTTCTTCTATGTGGCGGTGATCGTTTCGTTGATCAACACCTACGATGCCATCGCCGCGTTCCACGGCAAGGGTGGAGGTTTCGGGTTCGGACTGGGCAACGTGATCCTGCTCGTGAACGTGATCCTGCTCTGGACCTACACGGTGTCGTGTCATTCGTGCCGCCACGTCACCGGCGGTCGTCTCAAGCATTTCTCGGCGCATCCGGTCCGATACTGGATCTGGACTCAGGTCTCGAAGCTCAACACCCGCCACATGCAGTTCGCCTGGATCACGCTCGGCACGTTGGTGCTCACCGATTTCTACATCATGCTGGTGGCCAGTAACACGATCTCTGACCTGCGATTTGTGGGTTGACCCGTTGCCATGTGTGCAACGACTGTTGCGCAATCGATTCGACGCTGGGAGCAATCGCTAGATGACCGAAACCGAACGCCACCAATACGACGTAGTTGTGATCGGTGCCGGTGGCGCCGGTCTGCGTGCGGTCATCGAGGCCCGCGAGAAGGGCTACTCCGTCGCCGTGGTGTGCAAGTCGTTGTTCGGCAAGGCGCACACGGTCATGGCCGAAGGTGGTTGTGCCGCATCGATGGGCAACGCCAACTCGAAGGACAGCTGGCAGACACATTTCAAGGACACCATGCGCGGTGGCAAGTTCCTGAACAACTGGCGGATGGCGGAACTGCACGCCAAGGAGGCGCCGGATCGGGTCTGGGAACTGGAAACCTATGGCGCGCTGTTCGATCGAACCGAGGACGGTCGAATTGCCCAGCGCAACTTCGGTGGTCACACCTATCCCAGACTTGCGCACGTCGGAGACCGGACCGGCCTCGAGCTGATCAGGACCATGCAGCAGAAGATCGTCTCGCTGCAGCAGGAGGATTACGCGGCCACCGGTGACTACGAGGCGCGTATCAAGGTGTTCGCCGAGTGCACCGTCACCGAATTGCTCAAGGACGGTGATGCCATTGCGGGAGCGTTCGGATATTGGCGCGAATCCGGCCGATTCGTGCTGTTCGAAGCGCCGGCGATCGTCTTGGCGACCGGGGGTATCGGCAAGTCGTTCAAGGTGACGTCCAATTCGTGGGAATACACCGGCGACGGACACGCACTCGCGCTGCGTGCCGGTGCCAGCCTGATCAACATGGAGTTCGTCCAGTTCCACCCGACCGGGATGGTCTGGCCGCCCAGTGTCAAGGGCATCCTCGTGACCGAAGGTGTTCGCGGTGACGGCGGCGTCCTCAAGAACACCGACGGCAAACGGTTCATGTTCGACTACATCCCGCCCGTCTTCAAGGGCCAGTACGCCGAGACCGAAGAAGAAGCCGACAAGTGGCTCGCCGACAACGACAGTGCCCGTCGCACACCCGATCTGCTGCCGCGCGACGAGGTTGCGCGGGCGATCAACGAAGAGGTCAAGGCCGGCCGTGGCACCGAACACGGCGGCGTCTATCTCGACATCGCCTCGCGCATGCCGGCCGACGAGATCGTCCGTCGGCTGCCGTCGATGCACCATCAGTTCAAAGAACTTGCCGACGTCGACATCACGGCCGAGCCGATGGAGGTGGGTCCCACCTGTCATTACGTGATGGGCGGCATCGAGGTCGATCCGGACACCGGGGCGGCGCGCGTGCCCGGATTGTTCGCGGCAGGCGAATGCTCCGGTGGCATGCACGGATCGAATCGGTTGGGCGGCAACTCGTTGTCCGATCTGCTGGTGTTCGGGCGACGGGCCGGGCTCGGTGCGGCGTCGTACATCGAATCGCTGGGAACCCGGCCCGCCGTGTCCGCCGCCGACGTCGACCGGGCCGCAGCGTTCGCGTTGGCGCCCTTCGAGTCGAAGAGCGCAGGCAAGCCCGAAAACCCATACACCCTGCACACCGACCTGCAGCAATCCATGAACGATCTGGTCGGCATCATCCGGAAGGAAGCCGAGGTCGACGAGGCGATCCGTGTTCTCGACGACATCCGTGGCCGACTGCCCGGCATGCAGGTGGAGGGGCACCGGCAGTTCAACCCGGGCTGGCATCTGGCCGTCGACCTGCGAAACATGTTGCTGGTCTGTGAGTGTGTCGCGAAGGCGGCGCTGTTGCGCACCGAGAGTCGTGGTGGCCACACCCGCGACGACCACCCCTCGATGGATGCGAATTGGCGCAACACACTTCTGGTCTGCACCGCGGATCTGGGTGGCGATTCGCCCGTCCCCGAGGTGACGGTGGTCAAGGAAGAACAGATCCCGATGCGTGCGGAGTTGCTGGAACTCTTCGATTTCTCCGAGATCGAGAAGTACTACACCGCCGGTGAGATCGCCGGGCATCCCGACGCCGGCGGCGACAAGGAGGGCTGACATGGGCTATGACGCGAAGTTCCGGGTATGGCGTGGTGACACCGACGGCGGTGACCTGCAGGACTACACCGTGCTCGTCAACGACGGCGAGGTGGTGCTCGACATCATCCACCGGTTACAGGCCACGCAGACTCCCGATCTGGCCGTGCGCTGGAACTGCAAGGCCGGTAAATGCGGGTCGTGCTCGGCGGAGGTCAACGGCCGTCCGAAGCTGCTGTGTATGACCAGGATGTCCACATTCACCGAAGACGAGGTCATCACCGTCACGCCGATGCGGACGTTTCCGGTCATCCGCGACCTGGTCACCGACGTCTCGTTCAACTATGCAAAAGCCCGGGAGATCCGGTCGTTCACGCCGCCCGAAGGTCTCAAGGCGGGCGAGTACCGGATGAAGCAGGTCGACGTGCAGCGGTCACAGGAGTTCCGCAAGTGCATCGAGTGCTTCCTCTGTCAGGACACCTGCCATGTGGTCCGCGACCACGAGGAGAACAAGGAGAACTTTGCCGGGCCGCGTTTCCTGATGCGCGTCGCCGAACTCGACATGCATCCCCTCGACGTGGCCGAGCGCCGCGATTCTGCGCAGTCCGAACACGGTCTGGGGCTGTGCAACATCACCAAGTGTTGTACGGATGTGTGTCCCGAGAACATCAAGATCACCGACAACGCGCTGATTCCGATGAAGGAACGCGTGGTGGATCGGCACTACGACCCGCTGGTGTGGTTGGGCAACAAATTGTTTCGGCGATGACCGAACTTGTCGGTGCGGTGTAATAGGTTGGTTGTCAGCGGAATCGAAGTGTTGATGTCGGATCAGCCCTGACGGGCGGGTC
>NZ_JBNCNS010000012.1:0-16186 GCF_049847105.1 Gordonia sp. DT218
GCGGACCGCCTATAGAGGGCCATTGGATGAAGTTGTAACCAGCGAGTTCGTCTTGAACAGCTTCTGCTGCCCAGACCGTACATTGTGCGGGACTGGAGTCGAGCGCGAAACCTCGCCCAATCAGGAAGCTGACAGTCGATGCTACGGGGTTGGCTGGAGCATTGTACATGCCAATCGACACCCAGTAGCTGCTGTTGAGCTCAAGCTGCCAGACCAACTGATCGAGGACAATCGGCGGTCCTAATCTCAGATGATGCAGGTCGTGAGTGACCGCTTGGACCGCCATTGCCCATTGCTCTGGGAGGTCGGTCGGCATCTCGTGTTCCGAGAACGGAATCTCCCAGTCGATGGTGTCGGGGTCAACGCGCCAATGGACCATATGTCCATCGTGGCAGGGATCAGTGCACGCCGCGTTGTTCGTGACATGGACCGGGTAGCCACCGCTATAGAGACGCCGACCGGCTCAACAAGCCCTTCACAAACGACCTCCATATCGGAGCGGCAGCGGCGGACGCTCTGGAAAGAAGCCAACCCGAGGACAGTCCGGCACCGATCACTGGTACGCACGCGCTCTCGTCGGTCACAGCCGGCGTTGCAGCCACGATCGCAGCGTCAGGCTGAGCCCAGCACCACGGGTGCAAGTACCATTGCCACTGCAGGGGTCGGTGCCGACACACCCTGGCCGCGCGCGGATTAGCCATAATACGGCGGCTCATGCTCTGGGCACTTGTCAACGACGATGTCGATCCGTGAGTCGGTGTCGGTGTCGGTGAGCAGTGTGGCGATCGCAGCCTCTGATGCGCCGATGGTGGCGAAGTGAGGATCTAGGTCGTTGGTGATGAACCATGCGTGATCAGACGGCCATATCAGCGTCGGGATGGGTAACTGCCAGTCCTTGGTCTCGTCTGCATAGGGATATGTTGGGTCGTGCGGTAGGCAGTGTGCAGTGCCTCGAAACAAGCTGTAGCTACGTCCTGGTATCGCAAAGGTCGCCGCGCCGTGGGCGTTGAGGCCAGACCAGCCCGACCAGATGGCATAGAAACACTCCTGCGGCGTCGAGGTGTGTTGGGCCAGCATGTCGACGATGATTCCGAGTTGCCATATCTCTGCCGGGCCTTCGACGGCCTCGAGATCGGCGTAAGGCTGTCCGTCGCATTGTGGATCGGGCGTGAATCGCAGGCGTGCGTACTGTGCAAAAGACTGTGGGCCACGAACGGCAAAGCGAGACCAGTAATGCTTTTTGAGCCAATCAGCAGGGCCCTGATCAGGGTACGGGTGCACGGTCACTTCTCCATAGTTGCAAGAGGAAACATTTAGCGGCAACCTGTTTCGGTGAAGGTGATGAGCTTCCTGCACGTGACCCGGAGGCTCGGGACAAGCTGGGAAACCTGTCGCGAACCCCCGATCTATCGGTGTCAGCATCAACGATCAGACGACGCGGGAGCCTGGGACTCGATGTTGCATAAGGATCTACGGGTAGCTCATCGAGCAGGTGCGTCGGTCCAATCTCCTGACTCAGCTGACGCTTCGCTAATTGCGGCACCGGTCAGTCTCGGTCCCTGACCGCGGCATCGGTACGTACTGTCCAGCGGCTCGTTCAGAGTCGGGCACTACGCGATGGGAGACTTCTCACTCTCGTGCACCACGGTGGTAGTCGCCTATCCCGGCACCGCGGGCAAGCATCGCGTGCGACTGCTCCAGCAGGCACATGTATATGACCTCTACGACTACCGGCTGATCACAGGCGATGATCCGGCCAGCGCCGGCTTCTTCCCTGACGGAGCCAACAACATCGCGTATCGAGGCACAACCTTGGGTATCGCCAAGCCGTTCCTCGATTACGGTTCCGGGTCGAAGGTCGCATGGGAGGGCCTGCGATGACTGCGGTCGGGTACCGTCGGCAGATATGAGCGGTGCTACATACCTCGCCGACTGCGCGACCAGCACCAACGCGTGCGAGAACAAGTTTGCTGGTCTCGGAACGGAGCTCGTGTTGAGCGGTCTCGGTCTCGGCCTCGTCGCGGTCTGGCTAGTGATGTGGCCGATCGCGCTCTGGTCGGTCATCGCTGAACCAACGGGACGAACCCGAGGACTCGCCTGGGCCCTGGTTGTGTCGGCGGTCCCCTTCGCCGGCGCCATCGCCTTCTGGACACGCAACCGGTGGGTGCCGCACCACGAGAGCGTCCCCGCACGCTAGACGCCCTCAACACACACAAAACACAAGCAGCGATAGGTCCCGAAACCACCACTGGTTCTCGGGACCTATCGCTGCTATATGTCGGTCAACAGCGGCGGAGATCTGGACTGGACGATCCTGACCAGAGGACAGTCCGGCACCGATCACTGGTACGCACTCGGCTGGTACTCGATATCCGCGACCACGGCGGTCATCGCCCGGCCTGGTCCACGCCAGCTGTCGCGCCACCATCCTAGGCTCAAACCGCGCACCGAAGGCGCGCACCCGCAACGACACCCCGGCCGGGCCAAACGCAATACGGCCGACCACATCCGGGATCATCCGCGCAACCCACTACGTCCCCTCCGAGTAGATGTAGATCTGATGTGGATCATCGCCTGCAGGTACGACTATGGCCTGGCGGCCGGCCGCAAGGCGGTCGCCCGCGCCTAATCCGTCGTTGCGAATCACCATCAGCGACGTTGCACCCTCGCAGTGCAGACCCATCGCTGACACCAGCGAATATCTGGATAGTTCACTGCCGCACGTCGCCCGCAGGACCGGACCGAACTCACGATCGGAGTTCATCTCGGCCAACGCGCGCAGATCCACTTTCTCCGCCTGATCGTATCGGAGGAAGTAGGCCGACTTCCCCGAGAATGAGGGTGGCACGGAGTACCCCGCGGTAAACCGATACTGCTCGGGCAGGGCGATCCTGATCGCCGACAAGGCATCGTCGGCCTGGGTCACGTCCAGGGTGCGCGGCGACAGGTCTGACTCAGCCGGGACGACGTCGACGTCACAACTGGTCAAGGCAAACATCCACGCGACAGCGGTGACGCACAGTACGTGTGAAAGTCGAAGTCCCGTCACCGACTCACTGTACTGCTGCGTTCACCAGCTTCCTCTTATGTGCATCTTCAGGCTCGGCATTCAACACCTGGTTCCAGGTCTTAGGAAGGCAGCGTAGAGAGGCAGAGGAGTCCCGGGGGCAGTCCCATATTCGGCCCCGTCCTCCTCACGCTCGCGGGCCCTGGCGATCCGTCACCGCACGAACGCTGAACTGGGAGGGCCCAGTCCCGGGACGTTGCGCCGATAATGACCGGTTACGTCTCGGAATCTCACCGCCTGCCGTTGATGACGTCGGCGTCGAATTGTAGTGAGTCGTCGGGACGTACCAGGAACGCTTCGAGAAGGTCGTTGGAGACGATGGCGGTGGCGGTCTCGTCGCTGCATGCGACAAGCGTGGAATCGAAGTCGATCTCCGAGCCCACACACCACGCACGATCGTCCGGCCAGACAAGGTTGGCCCATAGAGTTGGCCCGTAGTCGTCGAGCAGTGCCGGAATCATGTCAGCCTCGGTGAGCGCACCCCGCATCAGGACGTAGTCGCGACCAGGATGTCGCAGACGTGGCCCCGCGGCCAGGCGCGCCGCCATTGCCGTGGGCTCCACGTGCTCGGTGTGCGAATAGCCGTGCTTGCCGAGGGTGAACAGTTTACTGCCGTTGGGATTCAGGCTGGCATACCCGGCCCACACACCGAAGATCACCTCGTCGGGTGTCTGCGTATGTGCTCCCAGGATCTCCAGGAGCGTGCCTCGATCCGGCTCGCTCAAGGCACCATCTTCCGGAGGATAGCCGCCCCACAATTCGCTCACAGGATCGTGCGGAATCTCAGCGTCGACGAGCCGCCACCACTGCACTAGCGGATGCACAGATCTGCCGGTCACCGCGGCCACATCACGCCACCGCCACGCGCGCTCCTCGACGTCTGATGCCGGATGTAGCACCCGGACGTAGGCGTCAAAACCGGCTGGAACGACACCTGTCACTGATCCCCATCGCCCCGTGAGCCGTTGAGTGATCCACTGCCCCACCGAAACATCGGCCACCGCATCCATCACCACATCGTGGCAGAAGATCCCGGCGTTCTGGCTGAGCAATACTGTAAGCCGGACTCACCGTAAGCTGAATCGATGACCTCCACCTCCACCGCAACGCGTGCAGCCAGGATCCAGGTGGTCACCGCCGTTATCGTCGGCTTCGTCGTTGGAATAGTCACCGTGGTCCCGCTTGCCCATCTGGCGCGGAGTTGGCTGGGATTACCGGAACCCACCGCCGCACCCCTGGATGCACCGGTGGACAGGCCGCTTATCGCCACGTACTGGGTTCCGTGGTTGCTGGCGTGGGCGGCGCTACTCGCTCTCGGGATCGCGTTCATGATCCCGGTACGCACCCGCCGGGCTGGCCGAGCGTACTCGCTCGCGGTTGGAGCAACGGCCGGCGTGATCGCCCTACTCGGGGCGTTGATCAATTGGGGTCTGGGATAGGCCCCGTCGATCAGGCCGTTCGCGCGACTCGTCCTACTTCGGCACGTCTCACGTCCAGTTAATCACAACCTCTGGAGGACAAGGGAACTCATCCCGTTGCTGAAGTCGCGTGGGATCAACCTGTCGAATGCCCAGGCATCGTGACGTCGCCACCCGGTATATCCGCTGCACCACCTGCGGCAGATGCACTCGATGGAGTCGGTCTCACAGGGAACTTTCCTTCGAAGCAAACACGCCGTCACCGTCACGATCGAATTCCTGAACTGGCTCACCGCCCGCGAGGTCTCGATCAGCGACCTGTCCCAGATGGATCTGGATGCATGGCAACGTTGGGTTACTCCCCCGCCACAATCGAGCGCCGCGCAGTGGCCTCAGCGGCGATATACGCCCAGTATGTCGCCGATATCTGAATAATGACTCGCTCCGAAGGCTCGCCAGTCAGCTGGGGACCTGCGGAAACGTGATCACTTCCGGCGCTCTCGCAGAACTCTCACAGATGTGCATTTATGAGAACGGCCGCGCGCGACAGCCGCAGCGCGAAGATGCCCGGCTCGACTGAGCTCATGCAGAGTCGGCGCCGCGGCGCAGCGTGAACCAGAAAGTCGGGACCGGGTTCGTGCCGGGTGTCACGTCGTCCAGCTGCCACCCAGCGAACCTGGCGCTGAGTTCGTCGGCAGTGACGCCGGACCACGAGTCGTCTAACGCTCCGGGCCCGTACCCGAACATCAGCAATCGCGCACCGGGGGCGGCACGCTTGGTGAGGCCGGCTGCGTAGGCGTCGCGGCGGTGCGGTGGAATCCCGCAGTAGCAGCTCAGGTCGAAGAACAGGTCGTACGGACCGGGCACGCCCACCTCGTCGAGACGGGTGGCGTCCCCGCACAGCACCGTGACGTCGGCTCCTGCGGCGTGGGTCTTCTCCCGAGCCTGCTGTACCGCGCGGTCGACCAGGTCGACGGCCGCCACTCGCCAGCCGTGCCGGGCCAGGTACACCGCGTTGGTCCCGGTGCCGCAGCCGAGTTCGAGGACCTGGCCCGGCATCAGCGCATCGGGTCCCTCTATCAGGGCCACCAGCTCGGGCGGCGTGATGCCGCTGTCCCACGGCGGCTTGCCGTCCCGGTAGAAGTCCTCCAACACGCGGCGCACAAAACCCTCTTGCTCGAGCTCCACAGCCGTCCAAGTCTCACTCATCGCTGCCTCTCCAAGAAATTAGAGTTAATCTCTAGTGACTGACTCTAGATATAGACTTCCGGCATGGATGCGGTCAAGGGATCCGACGGACAGAACGTCAAGCGCCCCGACAAGCGGGCCGAGCGCTCGCGGCGTACCCGCGAGAAGATCGTTGTGGCGGCGCGGGAGCTGTTTGTCGCGCAGGGGTACGGTGCGACAAGCCTTCAGGAGGTGGCGGATCGCGCGGGTGTGGCCGTCCAGACCGTGTACTTCGTGTTCCGAAACAAGCGTGCGCTGTTCAAGGACGTCGTCGACACGACCATCGCGGGCGACGTCGAACCGGTCGCCACGATGCACCGCGGCTGGTTCCGCGCCGCGTGCGCCGAGCCCACCGCGGCCGGGCAACTGCGCACCCACGTACGGGGTGTACGCGACATCCTCGGCCGGGTCGCCCCGATCATGCCGTTGATCGCGGCCGCGGCCGCCACGGACCCGGAGATCGCCGCGCAATGGCCCGCCGGCCCCGACCCGCGTTATACCGTCCAGCACGCCGTAGCGAAGGCGCTGACCTCCAAGCCTGACGCCCGCCCCGACGTCGATACCGCCCGTGCCGCCGACCTGCTGTACGGGCTGCTCAGTCCGGAGCTGTACCTGATCTTCGTCCGCGACCGGGGCTGGTCCCCCGACGCCTGGGAGGAGTGGGCATGTGTGGCCCTGACTACCCACCTCTGCATAGCCCACGAGTAGGCCATCGAGGCAGTAGGGACTGCTGCACCTGCCACGAGCATTGTGAGTCAGAAGAACTTCCTCAGTAGCAATTGTCGCCAGTGTGGATCTTGTTGTCTTCCTTGGCGCCGTCCCGGGCGAGGAACGCCTCGGCGAGGTGTCAGAGTCCACAGCCCAGTGCGATTCCAGCGACGCTCTTGAAGTCACGGACACCAAGGGGCGCGGCATGAGCGACGGACGATCAGGGCGGTCGATCACTGTTTGATCTGCGCGGTAAAAGTAAGTTTTAACTCACATTTAGGAGTGGGTTCCGTCCCGATCGAGCGGGAACAGCCTATGCTCCGGTTCTGGGCATTAACGCCGGTGCCCTACCCCATCCCGCACGACGGCCCCGTCGGCCGCATGCTCGACGCCGTCGGTCGTTCCCCGGTGCGCGCCCCGCACCTGCACTTCATGGTCGCCGCCGACGGCCTGCGGACCCTGGTGACCCACATCTTCGTCAACGGCGACCCGCAGATCGAGATCGGCGACAGCGTCTTCGGCGTCAAAGACACCCTCATCAAAAAGTTCGCGAGGCAGGCACCCGGCACACCGACACCGGACGGTCGCGATCTCGGCGACAGCGCCTGGGCGCGAGCCTGTTTCGACATCATCCTCGCACCCGCAGGAGTCTGACGGGCACATCGTCGACCACCCCTTCGGTCGGATCAGGACACTACATGACAGTCTCTGTTCCCCGCTCGACCGGAATAGACCTCACCAACGAGTAAGACTTCCGGGCGCACCGGGGAGGCAAGCTGGAACTGACCGCGCCACTCGGCGACAGGAGTGACCTGTCCATCGCATACCCCCCGGCGTTGTCGAAGTCAGTCGCGCAATCCATCGCGATCTCAACGTCGCAGACACTCACACGTAAGCTTCGCGGCTGTCGCCATCGTCAGCTACGGAACCGCCGTGCTCGGGTTGGGAACATCGGCGCGTCGCTGCCAGTGATGGAAGGAAAATCGACACTGTTCAGGAGATTCGCCGCGCTGAACTCGATTCGCCTGGTCCTGGGAGCCACCAAAGCTCGACGAGACCGTCGTGCGGTTGCGCTCGAGCTTCGAGGCGGTCAACCTGTCGAGCACACCCTGTCCTCTGCCAAACCGTGGGGAACACATCACCTGGACCGACTATCGGGAATCTGCCAGCGTGACCACCCTCCACTACTCGGGGAAACCTCAAATCCCCACGGCAACTGGGTCGCAACGCAAAGCAAGCCGGGACCACCTACCAGTGTGGTCCCGGCTCGTTCTGGCAGATCGAATTATAGCTAGTGAGCGTCCTGGTCAGCTTTGGTGAGGATCACGTACTGCGCCGAAATCTGCTGGTAGGCGTCCTCTTTTTGCTTGGCGCTGACTTCGCCGACGTAGCGGCCCTTTTGCACAAAGCAATTGTAATTCGTGTCGTTGATGCCTTCAATGCCCTGACTCATGGTCTGACACTTGGCGATTGGCAACGCCTGCGGGGCGGGGACATCCGCCCACCCCGTCGACTTGTTGTCGGCGGTGAAGGTGTCGACGATCCTCTTCGCCCCGGCACTGTCATCGGCCCGGTACACGTTGGACCGTTCCACGGCATTGGCGGTGGAGCCGACCTCGGAAAGAACCTTGAAGGTGGACTCAGGGTTCGGCCAGAACTGGGCGAGCCCGCGGGGACCATAGACAGCGTGGACGAGGCCCGACGGAAGCGAAGTTGTGCCGTTCTTCATCTCGTCGTCACTGTAGGGCAGCGCATAGATCAGGACGTGGTTCTGGTCGGTGATGGACGGTTCGCGAGTGATGCCCTTCTCTTTGGCTTCATCGGTGGTCAGCAAGCGTGGGAACTGATCGATGAGCTTGGCCTGCAGTTTGACGGCCTTATTGATTGTGGGGTCGAGGAGATTCTCCTGGGCGGGAGTGACCTCATACCACTGGTAGAGCACGTAGACGCCGTGCGGGGTGAATGCGGCGATCTGCTTGTTGCCGTTGGCGTCGGTCTTGACGACCTTGGTGCCGTCCAGGCCAGGTGCGTTGGTGGTGGACGACTCGTTGTTGGCGGCCGTCGCCTGCGCCATCTGCTGGGCCGCGGTCGTGGCGTCGGCGCGAGTCAGGTACCGCACGACCATGTTCTGCAGCGACCGCGGATTCCCGTTGCGCTTGTTCTCCGACGTGGTGGCGGAGGTGACGAAGCCACTGATGATCGCATCGTTGCCGGGAACGTGGGCGGCCTTCTCGTTGAGGACTGCAGACATGTTATTCGGGCCGCCGACGACCTCGACCGGCATCTGCGAGACCGTCATATCTGGGTCGACCTCGAACGGCACCACCATGAACTGCGTCATCCGTTGTCCCTCCCACTGGATGATGTTGTCGTCGGTGGTCTTGCCGAACGCCGCACGCGGCTCGGTCGGATATTTGCCCGTGTTCAGTACCGACACGTCAATCGACGGGTCCGATGCCTGGTTTGACGCGGCGGCGGACTGATCGCCGCCCGAATCTGTATCGGTCGAACACGCCGCAAGGGCGGCGACAGCGACTGCAACCCCTATCCAGCGCACCGCTGGCTGCCAAATCTTCATTTCTGTTCGATTCCCCTCTATCGATCGCTGCGCCATCCCGGCGCGCCACGGACTCAACGCCAACCCCAAAAATCAAATGCAGTGTAGTGCAGGACCTGGGCCTCCGACGATCGGACCTGCTGGAGGACGGAGCATAAACACACACCGAGTTCTCTAAGACTGACGACGACAAGCCGTGGCGGGCGCCCCGCTCACCAACGCCCTCGCAGGCGTTGCGTGCCTGTTCACGGCCAGAAGACACTCGCCACCAGCGGCGGTGCCGGTGGCGAAGGTGTGGTGTAACCCAGCAGATATCCGCAGACGTGCGTCGGGGGACGACAGAATTTGTGCGCGCGGCTCCGATCGGGTGGGAACATTCCGCACACCGGGCTGCATCAGACTCCCGACACGCTCACACACCGAGTTGAAAGGCCCACGCCATGTCCGGCAACCCCACCGCCGACACCGCCGCCACCCCGGATCAGCCGATCATCAGCCCCGATGCCCCCTACGATCCGACCGCCCAGCATCCGGCCGCCGCTGACACCGCCGCCCCGACCGCGGCGTCGGCACCGGCCCCCGCGGCCCCCAGCGACGATGCGAGCACCCCGGCACCTACGGCATCCGGGGGCGATCAGGGCGGCAGCGTGGAGCACACCACCGACTCCGCCGGCCATGACGTCGAGGTGCATTACGACGACGCGGGCAACGTGACCCTCGTGGCGGCCGACACCGACGGCGACGGCACCGTCGACACAGTCGCGGCGCCGGGCTCTGACGGTGAGGTGCTGGTGGCCTCCGATGTCGACGCGGACGGCCAGGCCGACCAGATCGTGCACCTCAACGCCGGCGGCGACATCACCCAGGTCGACTCCCTCGAGGACGGGCACCTGGTCGCCCAAACCCTCGACACCAACGCCGACGGCCGCGCGGACACCGTGCTGAGCGACACCGACCGTGACGGCAGCCCCGACACCCTGTCGGTCGACACCAACGCCGACGGCAGCATCGACGCGGTAGGCACCGACACCGACGGCGACGGACAGCTCGACACCTACGCCGTCGACACCGATTTCGACGGTCACACCGATCTGGTCGGCACCGACACCGACGGCGACGGACAGCTCGACTCCTACAGCGACGGCCCCGACGACAGCTACGACCACGAGCCGCCCGCACCGCACGACGACGTCGACAGCGGCCACGACCACGACGTCCTCGCCTGAACTCCCCCACCCTCTGACACACCTACTGCCCCCACACATCGACCAGGATGTGCGGGGGCAGTAAGCATTCGGTGCGTCTGGTGCGCGACGATAACAGTTCCAACCCCTCAGCTGTGAATACTGAGCAAGCTTGTGGGCGGCCGCCCGGGTGTCCCATACAGTGGCGACTCGCACCAAAGGCTCGCCAGTCACCCCGGACGGCTCGCCGCACGGAAGGTGCGCACAAGGGGTCTTCGCCGCCATCGATCTTTTGGGCATCGGGTAGTACGTCTTGATCTGAAGCTCCCCAAAAGGGTTATCGAGTGCAATATTGTTGCCGGTAGTGCCCACGAGGACGACGCTGCCAACGGCGCGTGAAGAAGCACGATCGACGGCGCCGAGATCCCCAATGCTGCTGCTGGTTTCAGAGATGGTGTTTCACGTACAGTTCCGGCGACCGAAGGGAAAGTCATGGATGTTGTCAGTGAGATCAGTGAGCTGGTCATCCGGGAGCGTCAGACACGTGTGCGGCGTCTCGCCGAGGAAAACCGCGCGTGTTACACGCAGGATGCAACAATAGAGACGAGTTGGATGAACGGTAGCCCACAGACCTTCGACCAAGGCGACAACGACCCCTATATCGACTTCGGTCCGCTGCTCAACCGGTGTGGACCGCCCGCGGTCAATTACCACGGATCAAGGGGCGTTGTCGAGTACCCATCCGCAACCATCGTCTGGATGCCGGTGAACGGGGTTGAGGCCATACTCACGTCGTACATACGCTTGATCTATCGTGTTGAGCGGCGCGCCGGGTGTGGCTCATCAGCGAGATGCACGCGGTCAACGAGTCCGACACTTTGGAACCCGCCGTGCCGGGGACTGACCTCAGCGTCGACCCGGAGGCGCTCAAGGGTCTGCGACACTCGTACCGCTTCCTCGCGTATACGCGAGCGCTTGTCGGCACCGAGGTGAGTCAGGACCTGCTCGGTATCGACCGACCCGAGAATGTCGACGCACTGTACGCGGCTGCCAACGAGTGGATGCGCTCCTGAGGTGATTGCGCCCCAGGGCGAAGTCGGTCCAGGTGGTGATGTGGTCAGTGGTTGCCGGCGGCGCTCAATCGGATAGGACGGCCCGGCGGACTCATCGTCGCTGTCATCGCGATCGCGATCAGGCATAGCACTTCAGGGCCGGAGCCTGCGGACCCAGACTTTCCCAGTTTGCTCGTCCCACTTCAACACGCGAGATCGGCCGGTTGCGGCGGCAAACCGCCTGGATAAATATCCGCCGGCTTCGCCGAAATCCTCGGCGAAGCCGCCTGGCCGACGCTGACCAGGTGCAACGAAAGGATCGAAGCCCCATGACAATTGACGTCTGGATGCAACACCCCACCGTGCGCTTCTCCCAACACGACATGTTCGATTCGCTGCGCCGCTGGACCGGTCAGCAAGCCCTCACCGACGAACTGCCGATCGACTTCACCCTCGCCGCAATGGGTCAGGCCGGCGTGGATTTCGGGTTACTCAGCGCCTGGCACGCGCCCCGTGAGGGTGCGCTGATCTCCAACGACGAGGTCGCCTCCTGGGTGGCTGCGCACCCAGATCGGTTCGCCGGCTTGGCCGCTGTCGATCTGGCCACACCGATGCCCGCGGTACGCGAATTACGTCGAGCGGTCACCGAACTCGGATTCAAAGGGTTGCGCGTGGTGCCGTGGTTGTGGGAAGTGGAGCCCACCGATCGGCGCTACTACCCGCTGTATGCGGCCTGTGTCGAGCTCGGTGTCCCGTTCTGCACCCAGGTCGGACACACCGGGCCGCTGCGGCCGTCGGAAACCGGCCGCCCGATCCCGTATATCGATCAGGTCGCCCTGGACTTCCCCGAATTGGTCATCGTCGCCGGGCACATCGGTTACCCCTGGACCGAGGAGATGATTGCGGTGGCCCGCAAACACCAGAACGTCTACATCGACACCTCCGCCTACACCAGCCGCCGAATTCCCACTGAGCTGGTCTCCTATATGAAGACCCGATCAGGCAGTCGCAAGGTCCTGTTCGGCACCAACTACCCCATGATTACCCACTCGGCCGCCCTGGACGGCCTCGACGAACTCGGCCTCGACGAGGCCACCCGCCGGCTCTACTTGCACGACAACGCCGTCCGCGTTTTCGCGCTCGCGTAATCGGGTCGGGCACGCGACTTCGCCCTGTCGACGGACAACGCGCCCGATCGAACCCGAGCGAATGTTCGCAGATTTTCCTCGCCAGCCGAGGCGGCATGCCTGCTTTTCGACACGGCAGTCCTGCAGAACTGACCAGGGTTGTGCGACTGTCCCTAGACGGCGTCGAGTTCGACGCCGATCGAAGCCACGAGGGGGAGTTGTCGCGCCGAAGGATCCGTCGGGTTCAGGTCAGCGACTCTGATCAGTCGACTTGGCGGAGAGCTGAGCACCAAGCCACTTCCTGAAGGTGCTCGCATTCCAGCGGGATCCGCCATCGAATCCGAGTGACGATCCACCGCAAACAACAGGTACTGCAGTGCCCCAGAGAGTTGAAGTACATGCGCGCGGAACAGTGCGCTCGACGCTCAACTTGCAGACTGTGGGTCATCATCCGCCGCCCATTCAGTCGCAGGGCCGGTGTCCGTGAAATGTGGGCCCAGCCGAACCATTTGTCTGGCAGGGTCGTCGTGATGACGATAGAACGATTCGAGGTCGCCCGCCAGATCGCCGCACCACCCTCTGCAGTGTTCGACATCCTCACCCGCCCTGACGGGCACGTCGAGATCGACAGTTCGGGAATGTTGCAGTCAGCCGACGGCGAGCAGGTCCGCGCCGTCGGCGACACCTTCGTCGTCCATATGGACCGCGAGTCACTCAACGACCTGCCGATGGGCAAGTACGACGTCACTGTCATCATCACCGCGTACGAACAGGACTCGGTGATCGAGTGGACGATCTCGGGTCAAATACAACCCCCGATCAAACACCTGTATGGCTACCGATTGCAGCCGAACGAAGCCGGAACCGAAGTCACTTCTTACTATGACTGGAGCCAGATCGAGGGTCGTTACCGCGAGATGGATATCTTTCCCATAATCCCCGAGGCGGCTTTGCGTGCGACGCTCGGTATTCTTGCAAGGACCGTCGAGCGCCCTTTGAAGTGACGGCCCGTCGTGCTCGCGGCGTCACTGGGCGGATGGCTCAGAAGGTCGGCGATCTAGGCGCGACAAGTTGCAGCACTGCCCTGTGGTGGGTGTGCAGGACGCAAGCTTCCGTTGAGCACCAATTCCATCGCCGGAGACCGGCAATTCTCCGAAAATCACCTGATCCGTCCAAACGAGCCAGGAATCCGAATTTCAGAATCACTTCCAGTGAATGTGATCTGTGTTATATCTCGATTCGTGAACTTGCGCGCATCTGCATTGACTCTCGGGGCTTCGATTCTCACAGCCGCCGCCATCGCTCTGTCGATACCGGCCGGTTCGGTGTCCGCGGCACCACGAGTGCCCGGGCCGACGCTCGACTACGTGAATCTCGGAGACAGCTATTCAGCCGGCTCCGGTGTTGTGCCCACTGCACCGGGCACACTCCCGCAGTGCGCCCAGTCGAGCATCAACTACGCGCATCTCGTTGCCGGCCGGACGGGCGCGCGACTGACCGACGTGAGTTGCGGCGGCGCAAAGACCAACGACTTCTTTGGGTCGCAGTACCCCGGCCTCCGCCCGCAACTCGATGCCCTGAGCCTCCGAACACGGCTGGTCACCTTCATGATCGGCGGCAACGATGGCGACGTGTTCGGTTCGACTGTCGCCAAATGTGTTGCCGCAGCCGCTACTACGGCCGGCCAAGGATCGCCGTGCCGCGCCATGTACGGAGATTCAATCGCCTCCGAGGTCCGTCGGCAGACATTCCCCAAGCTGTTCCGTGCCTTCACCGCGGTCCGGTCCCGGGCTCCCCTGGCCCGAACGGCCGTCGTCGCCTATCCGTGGATTCTGCCCAACAAGGTGCAGCAGTGCGCCGGATTCCCCATCGCACCCGGCGACATTCCGTACATGCACGGAATCCAGGCAACCCTCAACGACGCCATCCGGCGGGCCGCGTTCTTGACCGGGATCAAGTATGTCGACGCCGCTACCGCATCGGTCGGCCACGATAGCTGTAAGCCGCAGGGTGTGCGCTGGATTGAGCCCCTGATCACCGATGTCCAGACGGTCCCCGTTCATCCCAACGCTCTCGGCGAGCGGCAGATGGCCGAGGTGACCCTGCGGGCGCTGCGGCTGTAGTCCGAGCGCTGAGTTCGGTGCGGGCGGAGTACCCCGCGGGGCGCGATTCCTACCCAGCGCGGTATAGCCGAGCGGCCGGTCGGGATCAGAATCCTGTCGCGCTCCATGGTGCGTACGCCCAGCCCACGAGGTGCCAGTTCCCCAGATTCGCTGACGGCAGGATCTGGTTGTTGGTGCCGTCACCCCAACCAGGCCCGAAGCCCTGTACACCGCCGCTCATGTACTGGCCGTTGCCCATGGAGATGTCCACGTGATCGCCGTCCTCACCTTTTGAGAACACCAGCGCCCCCAGTGGAGCGGGGAGCCGGCTGTGCCCCTCCCCGCGCGCAGCGAGGCGGTGATAGAAGGCCATCGCACCATCGTGTGGTATCCCGTTGGCGGTGGTCCGGCCATACGCGGCGTCCACGAAATCTTCGCACCCATAGCGACCGAAGGTGTTGGTGTGAAGCATCGTGGAGCCTCGCGCGACGGCGACCGCACCATTCGCGATCTTGACCGCGTCTGGTGGGCCGGCAGCATGTGCGGGCGCTGCGACCACGCAGGTGAGCGCGCTGACCGATCCGAGTACCGACAACAGTCGCTTCATTCTTTCCCCTACATGGTGGATGGACGTATTCCAATAGTGCCAGGCGGAATGCGGAGCGGATGCGACTCCGGGCAGTCGCTTCGGTAGCCGCGAACGATGCCGCCGCGCGACATCGCGATCAGCTGTCTCGTCCCTGACCCTCGAGATGAGCCAGTGCTGCTCGTGCGGTTTCGAGTTCGTGGCTGAGTTCGTCGATCCGTTTCTGGGCCGCGACCCGTGCCGACTCGATCACTCCGTCCACCGCTGTGATCGCGGTGTCGTCACCGAGTTCGCGCATCGCCCTGGCCACCCTGTCCGAGGCCACCTCGGTGGGCCTGCCTTGCCTCTTGCTGCCGTGTGAGACCGATATCGTCCACGTGCCCTCGCCGGCTGACGTGATGGTGACGCCAACTGCTGCGGCCGGCGCTCTCGTACGTCGCGGCGCCTTCGCCGGGACGGGCTTCGGTTCCGCAGTCCCCGTCTCTGCAGGCACCGACTTCGGCTGCTTCGCAATGGATCTGGATGCATTCGAGGTGGCCACAGGTAACGGATTCGCCTTCGGCGGTGGTCGACGCGAGGGCGTGACGGGAGTGGCTGCCACACGAGTCTTCTGCAGTTCGTCCGCCTCGAACGGCAACTGATCGTCGACGCCCTTCGGGCTGACCGTCAGCGTGGAGCCGTCGATGGTCACCACGCGTGCCGACGTCCCGGCGTCGAGGTTCAGCGACGGCATCGGATCACGTAGGTAAACAGTGACCCGCTTTCCCGCGGCGAGTCCTGCGGACAGAGATTCCAGGTCATCGGGAGTCAGTCCTGTCGTTTTGCGCGACTTCACGCTGACCATGTTCGCACAGATGTGCGAGTCGACGAAGAGCGGTCGCGAATCTGTGTGTTGACACTGCTCACATCCCGGCTTTGCCGTCATGCGAGCAGTGTCAACACGTGAGTGCCGAGGAGATCGCATGAACGCACCCGCCATTCCCGCCACCATGAACGCGATCGTCGTCGACGACGACAAGAACCTTCTCCTCGACGAGGTGCCCACACCCGTCCCAGCTTCTGGCGAGGTGCTCGTCCAGGTCGCGGCGGCGGGTGTCAACTGTGCCGCCCTGATGCAACGGCGGGGCTTGTATCCGCCGCCACCCGGCATCACCGACA
>NZ_JBNCNS010000013.1:0-5541 GCF_049847105.1 Gordonia sp. DT218
GAGTTGTGTTCGGCGGTGTCCTACTCTCCCACACTGGTTAGGGTGCAGTACCATTGGCGCTGGAGGGCTTAGCTTCCGGGTTCGGAATGGGACCGGGCGTTTCCCCTCCGCTATGGCCGCCGTAACTTTATGAAACCCACACACAACATGGGGTTTGTTTAACCGTTGTGTGTTGTTTCAGAAGTGTCATAGTGGATGCGAACTCATTGCGGTGAATGAGTGTTGTTAGTAAGTCCTCGGCCGATTAGTACCAGTCACCTGCATACATTGCTGTACTTCCAGTTCTGGCCTATCAACCCCATGGTCTGTGGGGGGCCTTACCCCCTCGAAGGGGGTGAGAAACCTCATCTTGGAACAGGCTTCCCGCTTAGATGCTTTCAGCGGTTATCCCTTCCGAACGTAGCTAACCAGCCGTGCCCTTGGTAGGACAACTGGCACACCAGAGGTTCGTCCGTCCCGGTCCTCTCGTACTAGGGACAGGTTTCCTCAAGTTTCTGACGCGCGCGGCGGATAGAGACCGAACTGTCTCACGACGTTCTAAACCCAGCTCGCGTGCCGCTTTAATGGGCGAACAGCCCAACCCTTGGGACCTACTCCAGCCCCAGGATGCGACGAGCCGACATCGAGGTGCCAAACCATCCCGTCGATATGGACTCTTGGGGAAGATCAGCCTGTTATCCCCGGGGTACCTTTTATCCGTTGAGCGACACCGCTTCCACTTGCCGGTGCCGGATCACTAGTCCCGACTTTCGTCCCTGCTCGACATGTACGTCTCACAGTCAAGCTCCCTTGTGCACTTACACTCAACACCTGATTGCCAACCAGGCTGAGGGAACCTTTGGGCGCCTCCGTTACATTTTGGGAGGCAACCGCCCCAGTTAAACTACCCACCAGGCACTGTCCCTGAACCCGATCAGGGTCCGAGGTTAGAAGTCCAATACGATCAGAGTGGTATTTCAACAACGACTCCATGAACACTGGCGTGCCCACTTCACAGTCTCCCACCTATCCTACACAAACCGAACCGAACACCAATACCAAGCTATAGTGAAGGTCCCGGGGTCTTTTCGTCCTGCCGCGCGTAACGAGCATCTTTACTCGTACTGCAATTTCGCCGAGTCTGTGGTTGAGACAGCAGAGAAGTCGTTACGCCATTCGTGCAGGTCGGAACTTACCCGACAAGGAATTTCGCTACCTTAGGATGGTTATAGTTACCACCGCCGTTTACTGGGGCTTAAATTCTCAGCTTCGCACCCCGAAGGGCACTAACCGGTCCTCTTAACCTTCCAGCACCGGGCAGGCGTCAGTCCGTATACATCGTCTTACGACTTCGCACGGACCTGTGTTTTTAGTAAACAGTCGCTTCTCTCTGGTCTCTGCGACCACACCCAGCTCATGAGGAAAACTCAATCACCAGACATGGTCCCCCTTCTCCCGAAGTTACGGGGGCATTTTGCCGAGTTCCTTAACCACAGTTCTCTCGATCGCCTTAGTATTCTCTACCTGACCACCTGTGTTGGTTTGGGGTACGGGCCGTGTACCAACTCGCTAGAGGCTTTTCTCGGCAGCATAGGATCATGGAATTCGCCTCAACGGCTACGCATCACCTCTCAGACACATGAACGACGGATTTACCTATCGTTCGTCCTACAGGCTTACACCAGTATTACCACTGACTGGCCCCACTACCTTCCTGCGTCACCCCATCGCTTGCCTACTACCAGCCAAGGTCCCATGCAGCCGGCTCACGCCTCCCGAAGGAGATCGATCACCATTTGGATGGTTAGTACAGCTGATTCAGCATGGACGCGGATACACGGGTACGGGAATATCAACCCGTTGTCCATCGACTACGCCTGTCGGCCTCGCCTTAGGTCCCGACTCACCCTGGGCGGATTAGCCTGGCCCAGGAACCCTTGGTCATCCGGCGGCAGAGTTTCTCACTCTGCTTTCGCTACTCATGCCTGCATTCTCACTCCCACACCCTCCACACCTAGCTCACGCCGGTGCTTCCAGGGATGCAGGACGCTCCCCTACCCACCCCACCCACTACCAACACCCCCGTAAGGGTGAAGGGATGTATTGGTGAAGTGCCGCGGCTTCGGCGGTGTACTTGAGCCCCGCTACATTGTCGGCGCAGGATCACTTGACCAGTGAGCTATTACGCACTCTTTCAAGGGTGGCTGCTTCTAAGCCAACCTCCTGGTTGTCTCTGCGATCCCACATCCTTTTCCACTTAGTACACGCTTAGGGGCCTTAGCCGGCGATCTGGGCTGTTTCCCTCTCGACTACGAACCTTATCGCCCGCAGTCTCACTGCCACACTCTCACTTACCGGCATTCGGAGTTTGGCTGACGTCAGTAACCTGATAGGGCCCATCGGCCATCCAGTAGCTCTACCTCCGGTAAGAAACATGCAACGCTGCACCTAAATGCATTTCGGGGAGAACCAGCTATCACGGAGTTTGATTGGCCTTTCACCCCTACCCACAGCTCATCCCCTCCATTTTCAACTGAAGTGGGTTCGGGCCTCCACGACGTCTTACCGTCGCTTCACCCTGGCCATGGGTAGATCACTCCGCTTCGGGTCTAGACCCGGCGACTCCACGCCCTATTCAGACTCGCTTTCGCTACGGCTACCCCACACGGGTTAACCTTGCCACCGAGCACTAACTCGCAGGCTCATTCTTCAAAAGGCACGCCATCACCCACCCACCGAAGTGGCACAGGCTTTGACGGATTGTAAGCGTCCGGTTTCAGGTACTATTTCACTCCCCTCCCGGGGTACTTTTCACCTTTCCCTCACGGTACTTGTCCGCTATCGGTCACCAGGAAGTATTCAGGCTTACCGGGTGGTCCCGGCAGATTCACAGCAGATTCCACGAGCCCGCTGCTACTTGGGCATCCATCACGCAAGACCACAGGTTTTCAGCTACCGGACTCTCACCGACTACGGCAGACCATTCCAGGCCACTTCACCTAACCCATGATTTTATCACTCACGCCCAGCACGGCAGCACTGAGAAGATGAACCCCACAACCCCACACACACAAACCCTGCCAGGTATCACATGCGCATGGTTTAGCCTCCTCCGCTTTCGCTCGCCACTACTCACGGAATCACAATTGTTTTCTCTTCCTATGGGTACTGAGATGTTTCACTTCCCCACGTTCCCTCCACACCCGCTATACATTCACAGGTGGGTAACACGACATCACTCGTGCTGGGTTTCCCCATTCGGACACCCTCGGATCACAGCTCGTTTGACAACTCCCCGAGGACTATCGCGGCCTACCACGTCCTTCATCGGCTCCTGGTGCCAAGGCATCC
Organism: Gordonia sp. DT218; assembly: GCF_049847105.1. Taxonomy (NCBI): domain Bacteria; kingdom Bacillati; phylum Actinomycetota; class Actinomycetes; order Mycobacteriales; family Gordoniaceae; genus Gordonia; species Gordonia sp. DT218. The sequence goes on from NZ_JBNCNS010000013.1 coordinate 3,331, forward strand.
ACCGAACGCCCTTAAACACTTACAACAACACCTACAAACCACCCCCACACCACCAACACCCCCACAAAGGGAACATCAGCCGGCGAGGATCGAATGTAGACATCACCTACAAAACTTTTATCTCGTTCAACCACAAACACCGAAGTGTTCATGACAAATAAAGATGCTCGCATCCACTATGCACTTCTCAAACAACACACACCCGAATGCGATCGACTCTCACGCCCCCATCACAGGAACAATCAACAAGACAACCCGCCACCCGAGCACCGAGACAACACCATGTGTTCCCTCAGAACCCCGATAGTGTGCTGATGACACGCCGGCCTCACGACCAACGACAACCACAAACAACCGAACACGGTCGCCCACAGCCTGCCTGATGTTTCACCCTCGAACACACACCCACCGCAGAACACATGCCTGCAGAAATGGGTGATGTTGTGTGCTCCTTAGAAAGGAGGTGATCCAGCCGCACCTTCCGGTACGGCTACCTTGTTACGACTTCGTCCCAATCGCCGATCCCACCTTCGACGGCTCCCTCCACAAGGGTTAGGCCACCGGCTTCGGGTGTTACCGACTTTCATGACGTGACGGGCGGTGTGTACAAGGCCCGGGAACGTATTCACCGCAGCGTTGCTGATCTGCGATTACTAGCGACTCCGACTTCACGGGGTCGAGTTGCAGACCCCGATCCGAACTGAGACCGGCTTTAAGGGATTCGCTCCACCTCACGGTATCGCAGCCCTCTGTACCGGCCATTGTAGCATGTGTGAAGCCCTGGACATAAGGGGCATGATGACTTGACGTCATCCCCACCTTCCTCCGAGTTGACCCCGGCAGTCTCCTGCAAGTCCCCGGCATAACCCGCTGGCAATACAGGACAAGGGTTGCGCTCGTTGCGGGACTTAACCCAACATCTCACGACACGAGCTGACGACAGCCATGCACCACCTGTACACCAACCACAAGGGGGGCTGTATCTCTACAGCTTTCTGGTGTATGTCAAACCCAGGTAAGGTTCTTCGCGTTGCATCGAATTAATCCACATGCTCCGCCGCTTGTGCGGGCCCCCGTCAATTCCTTTGAGTTTTAGCCTTGCGGCCGTACTCCCCAGGCGGGGTACTTAATGCGTTAGCTACGGCACGGATCCCGTGAAAAGGAACCCACACCTAGTACCCACCGTTTACGGCGTGGACTACCAGGGTATCTAATCCTGTTCGCTACCCACGCTTTCGCTCCTCAGCGTCAGTTACTACCCAGAGACCCGCCTTCGCCACCGGTGTTCCTCCTGATATCTGCGCATTTCACCGCTACACCAGGAATTCCAGTCTCCCCTGTAGTACTCAAGTCTGCCCGTATCGCCTGCACGCCTACAATTGAGTTGCAGAATTTCACAGACGACGCGACAAACCGCCTACGAGCTCTTTACGCCCAGTAATTCCGGACAACGCTCGCACCCTACGTATTACCGCGGCTGCTGGCACGTAGTTGGCCGGTGCTTCTTCTCCAGGTACCGTCACTCACGCTTCGTCCCTGGTGAAAGAGGTTTACAACCCGAAGGCCGTCATCCCTCACGCGGCGTCGCTGCATCAGGCTTCCGCCCATTGTGCAATATTCCCCACTGCTGCCTCCCGTAGGAGTCTGGGCCGTGTCTCAGTCCCAGTGTGGCCGATCACCCTCTCAGGTCGGCTACCCGTCGTCGCCTTGGTAGGCCATTACCCCACCAACAAGCTGATAGGCCGCGGGCCCATCCCCAACCGCAAAAGCTTTCCACCACACCCCATGCGAAATGTGGTCATATCCGGTATTAGACCCAGTTTCCCAGGCTTATCCCAAAGTTGGGGGCAGATCACCCACGTGTTACTCACCCGTTCGCCACTCGAGTACCCCCGAAGGGGCCTTTCCGTTCGACTTGCATGTGTTAAGCACGCCGCCAGCGTTCGTCCTGAGCCAGGATCAAACTCTCCATGAAAATCATACAAAAAACACCAACACAAAGGCCGGCATCTTTCAACACAATCCCAGTCAGAGAGAAAAACAAACCTGACCAATACAAAAACTAGCAACACCCACCCACACAGGGCAGATGCCACAAAAACAATCCATCTCATATCCAAAATCCAAAGAACTTGGACACACGATGCCAAACAAATGGCATCAGACAATTCATCAACACACTATCGAGTTCTCAAAGAACACACACCCACC
>NZ_JBNCNS010000014.1:0-1325 GCF_049847105.1 Gordonia sp. DT218
TCAGTGTGAAGGTTGATGTGCCACTTCGGTGGTGGTTGGGTTCTGATCACCAGTTGTCTGGCTCTCCCGCCGGGTGCCGTGTCCCCTGCTCGTCAAGGGGTTGGCCTGTACTCGTTGTGCCGACTGCTGGTGATGGGAAACCGACCGGCCTGACTTGATAGGAGCGTGGCAGCAGCAACTCCCACACTGAGATGTGTCGGCCGGCCGGTCCAACCTCACAACCCCGTTGATTGATTGGAGGCCACACCCATGATCGTGGTGGGAGCCGATGTACACAAGCGTTCACACACCTTCGTCGCCGTCGATGAAGCCGGACGTCGACTCGAACAGAAAACAGTCAAGGCCACCACGCCCGGGCATCGCCAGGCGATGTGCTGGATCGGTGAGCGCTACGGCACTGAGGTGGTGTGGGCTATCGAGGACTGCCGCAACCTGTCGGCACGCCTGGAACGCGACCTACTCGGCGCCGGGCAGAAGGTGGTGCGGGTGACCCCGCACCTGATGGCCGAGTATCGGCGGATCGGCCGCGATCGCGGTAAATCCGATCCGATCGATGCGTTGGCGGTGGCACGCGCCGCTGCCCGCGAACCCGACCTGCCCGTCGCCGAGCACGACGACCTCTCCCGCGAGTTGAAACTGCTTGTCGATCACCGTGAAATCCTTGTCGCCCAACGCACAGCAATCATCAACCGATTGCAGTGGAACGTGCACGAAATCGACCCCGGATTCGAGATTGAGCCCCGTTCGATGGACCGAATCAAGCAGCAGAAGAGAGTCGGAGGGTGGCTGGAGAACCAGACACAGATCATCGCCGAACTCGCCCGTGAACAACTGACCGACATCGTCGAGTTGACCGTGCGGATCAAGACCTACACACGCCGCATCACCGCACTGGTCACCCCGGCGGCACCCGCGCTGCTCGAAGTGGTGGGATGTGCCGAACTCACCGCGGCCAAGATCATCGGCGAGACCGCCAACGTCACCAGATTCGCCGATGAGGCCAAGTTCGCCCGCCACGCCGGAGTGGCGCCGGTGCCGGTGTGGTCAGGCAACACAGCCGGACGAGTCCGACTCACCCGCTCAGGCAACCGACAACTCAATGCCGCGATTCACCGGATCGCGATCACCCAGACCGGACGCAACGACAGCCTCGGCAAGGCCTACTACGACAAGAAACAACGCGAATCCAAAACCAAAACCGAGGCACTGCGATGCCTCAAACGCCGAATCTCCCGAGTCGTCTTCGCCGCCCTCACCGCCGACCACAACACCCGCACACAACCCGACACTCAAGCAGCCGCTTGACATAGGAGCTATGAGTAGCC
>NZ_JBNCNS010000015.1:0-1286 GCF_049847105.1 Gordonia sp. DT218
TGGCATGTCCCCCGTAAACCGGTCCAGGTTGTTTTAGAGTCCTGATTGCCCCGGTGAGGGCGGAGAAGGGACGGTAGGGATCATGGCGGGACGTAAGCGTCACTCGGCCGAGGACATCGTGCGCAAGTTGCGCCGGGCTGATGAGTTGGCGGCGGAGGGCAAGACCGGTGAGGAGATTGCTGCCGATCTCGAGGTGTCGGCGGCCACCTTGTACAACTGGCGCCGTCAGTACGGCGGCATGGACGTCGATGCTGCCAAGGAACTCAAAGAGCTGCGTGAGCAGAACAGCCGACTCAAGCGGCTGCTCGCCGATGCTGAGCTTGAGAAGGACGCCCTGCGGGAGGTCGCGAAGGGAAAATTCTGAGCCCAACCGCCAAACGCGCCGCCATCGCAATGCTGACCGACGCGAAAGTCGTGTCAGAGCGTATGGCGTGCAAGGTGGTTGGGCTCTCCCGATCTGCCTACCGCAGACTGCCCCAAGCGCAGACACCGGCCGACCCGGACGCCGGGCTGCGGCAGCAGTTGCGCGTGTACGCCCGCAAACACCCGCGCCACGGCTTCCGCCGGGCGTGGGCGCACCTGCGGTTCGACGAGGGTGAGGTGGTCAACAAGAAGAAGGTCCACCGGCTGTGGAAGGAGGAGGGCCTGCAGGTGCGCCGGGCTGCGCGCCGTAAACGGGCCGGCCAGTCGTCGGTCCCGATCGTTGTCGCGGATGCGCCGAAGGTGGTGTGGGCATTGGATTTTCAGTTCGACTCGACCACTGATGGCAAGAAGATCAAGATCGCGTCGATGGTGGATGAACACACCCGGATGTCGCTGATCAACATCGTGGACCGCTCGATCACCGCCGAGAGGCTGATCGAGGAGCTGGAGAAGACGTTCGCGATCTGGGGTGGCCCGCCGATGGTGCTGCGCATGGACAACGGGCCTGAGTTCATCTCAGAAGCCCTGCAGGCGTTTTGCGCAGGGTCGGTGGGGATCTCCTACATTCCGCCCGGCACCCCGTGGAACAACGGGTTCATCGAGTCGTTCAACAACCGACTGCGCGACGAATGTTTGAACCGCAACTGCTGGACCACACTGCTCGAGGCCCGCGTGGTCATCGGCGACTTCAAAGACGACCACAACCACCGACACCGGCACTCGGCCCTGGGCTATCAGACCCCCGCCGACTACGCTGCCGGATGCACCCACCAACACCATCCCGTGGGATGCGAGATCGACTGATCAACTGCACGTAGGAACTGGCTCTAGAACGGCCTGGACCGACTATCGGGGACCTGCCA
>NZ_JBNCNS010000016.1:0-740 GCF_049847105.1 Gordonia sp. DT218
CGCCAGGATCCGGATGCGGTGCGCGAGGCTCGCCGACGTGCGGTCAACGACCGTCGGGTGTGGACGACGCCGAAGCCGGATGGGATGGGGCAGATGTCGGCGACCATGTCCGCGGAGAACGTGCGCATCGCCGCCGCAGCCGTCAAAGCGCTGGCCGCCGCGGTATGTGAACACGACGAGCGCACCACACAGCAGCGCGCCTCGGACGCGATGTTCGCCCTGCTGTCGGGGACTGTCTTCGAATGCCGGTGCGGGCGCGAGGACTGCACGGCCCGGATCCCGGAGCCGGGCACGGTGCCGCCGGTCGACGCCACCGTGGTCATCCACGTGGTCTGCGACGAAGCCACGCTCACCGGTGAGGCCGAGCATGCCGGGTTCGTCGCCGGACACGGGGTCGTCTCCGATGAACAGGTGCGCGATCTGGCTGCCCGTCCGGACGCGGTGATCAAGCCGCTGGTACCCACGGGCACACCGCAGAATCCGGATGGCACCTTCACCCTGCCCGCGCATCTTCCCTCGGACCCCTATCGGCCGTCGACCGCTCTGGACACCTATGTGCGGGTGCGCGATGGCTACAGCATCGTGCCGGGTAACGCGACCTCCTCCTTTGACGCCGACGTCGAACACGTCCAGGAATATGACCACACCAACCCGGCCGCGGGTGGGCAGACGGTGCCGGAGAATCTGAACATCAAAGACCGGTTCTCCCATGTGCTCAAGACGTTCGGGAACTGGCTCGA
>NZ_JBNCNS010000017.1:0-723 GCF_049847105.1 Gordonia sp. DT218
AGCGTGAACGCGTTGTTGGCGATCGATGTTGGGGGGAATCTCGTGTTTACGCGGAAGATCTGGGTGCTGCTGCTTGCCGCTATGGTTGGGGCACTGACCTTGTTGGGTTCCGGCAGTGCTGTGGCTGAACCACAGTTGCCGAGGATCGCGATTTACAGTGACAACTTCGGCACCGTGGGTGACCATAACAATTGTCGCGGAGCTCTGAATGTGGGGGTTGTCGCACCGAAAGGTAAGCGCGGGACCATTCGTGTCACTGTGACCTCCTTCGGATTCACAGGTGACGGAACGGGGTGGACGCGAAACCCAAAGTGCCGGTTTCTCCTCCGCCTGACGCAGTGGAGTGCGAAGTATCCGGTCGGCAAGGAAGTGTTCTATCCGGTCGCGTTCGGTCCACGCCGGGGCGAGAGGTTCGTTCGCGAACTCCATCCGGGATCTGGACTTGGCTCCTTCAACGTCGCCACCTACGCAATCGATCAGCCCGTCCAGCTGCCCCAGTCGTATGGCGGCAGCGGATTTCTTGCCACTGTTCCTTGAGATGAGGTGGATCGGTCGGTGCGTCCACTTTCGCGGACCCTCTACACCGCGAACGTCGTCGAAGGGAAAGCCGTATCGCCCGAGATCTTCGCACCAGATAGCGTCCCGTCATGGTGCCGGAGCCGGTGCAGGTCGACGAGGCGGAACTCCGTCGACAATTGGCGGCCGTCTACCGGCTGGTGGCGC
>NZ_JBNCNS010000018.1:0-715 GCF_049847105.1 Gordonia sp. DT218
CGGATCGATCTCGACGGCCAGGTGGTCGGGGAGACCTCGGCGCCGGTCAATCCGGCCGGGTTCGTCATTCACAGCGCCATTCATCGCGAACGTCCCGATGCGCATTGTGTATTGCACACCCACACACTGGCCGGGTGCGCGGTCGCCGCGTCAGAATCGGGGTTGCTCCCGCTCAACCAGATCTCGATGGAGTTCGCGGGACGGGTCGGCTACCACGACTACGAGGGTGTGGCGCTCAACCTCGACGAACAGAAGCGACTGGTGACCGACATCGGCTCCCACCCGGCGTTGATCCTCCGCAACCACGGTCTGCTGACGGTCGGAACCACTCCGGCGCAGGCATTTCTGCGGATGTACTACCTGAACAAGGCGTGTGAGATCCAAGTGGCGGCAACACGAGCCGGCGGGGTGGTCTTCCCGGACAGCGCCATCGTCGAGCACACCGCACAGCAACTCAATGGCGAGACGTCGGGAGATGACTTCACCGACGACGTCGGGTACGCCCTGGCGTGGGAGGCGATGCTGCGGCTCGTCGAGCGGATTGCGCCGGACTACAAGGAGTGATCCATCGGGGTCCTCGGTCAGCGGCTTCGTCGTTCACACGGAGGACGATCGTGGCGTCGGACCTTGCGTGAAGTAGCGTGAACGCGTTGTTGGCGATCGATGTTGGGGGGAATCTCGTGTTTACGCGGAAGATCTGGGTGCTGCTGCTTGC
>NZ_JBNCNS010000019.1:0-648 GCF_049847105.1 Gordonia sp. DT218
CCGGTCGATCCCGTCGACCCCGTCGAGCCGGTCGATCCCATCGATCCCAAGGACCCGGTCGATCCCGCGGACCCGTTCGAGCCGGTCGATGTGGTGGACCCAGGCAGTGCCTCCGTCGTCGACGCAGCGAGCCCGCCGACCTGGACACTCATGTCCGATCCCACCGGCCTCGAGGTACCGCGACTGCGCGGCTACGGAGCCATCGACCCCGCACTGGCCGAGAGACTGGCCGAGCACGCCACCCTCATCACCCCACCCGCCACCGGCCACCGCCGACCCTCCGGACTGATCGTGGTCACCGGCGAGCGTGGACCCGCCCCACCGGTCGACCCCACCGGCCACGGCGGCTTCGACCACCCACCACCCGGCGCACTCACCTACACACCATCACGACGACTCCGCGACCACATCCTGCGCACCGACCTGTGGTGCCGATACCCGATGTGCAGCAAACCATCCCACGAATGCGAACTCGACCACCTCGTCAAATACCACCACGCCGACCCACACATCGGCGGCTGGACCCTGCCCGACAACATCATCCCGCTCTGCCGCCCCGACCACCACCGCAAACACCTGGCGATCTGGCTCCCCACCATGCACACCGACCGCACCATCACCTGGCACAACCCCACAACCGGACAGGAA
>NZ_JBNCNS010000020.1:0-622 GCF_049847105.1 Gordonia sp. DT218
CTTGTCGGTGCGGTGTAATAGGTTGGTTGTCAGCGGAATCGAAGTGTTGATGTCGGATCAGCCCTGACGGGCGGGTCTTCTTTCAGAGATATGTGGGACGTGTGGTTTCGCCGTGTCCTGTTCTCTGTGGGGAAGGCGTGTTCGGTGTCGGGTCCGGATTGGCGGTTGTCGTCGTGGTGGGGTGAGGCCTCACCGTGGCCTGAGTTGGCGCCGTTGTTCACCGGACACCTGCATGCCGAGGGCATCGATGAGGTGGATGCCAACAGGCTGTTGGGGTCGATGGCGGCGACGCAGCGTGGCCGGGCGTATCTGGCGTGGCACGACTACCAGTTGGCCGCCGAACTGCATGACCGTCTCGTCGGACCCGAGGAACGGCCGGAGGACATTCTGGTGGTGGACGGGTTCGCCGACTGCGCCGCCCGGGTCGCGTTGGCGTTGAGTGTCTCCCAGCAGGCTGCCGAGCAACTGGTTCGTGAGGCGCTGGCGTTGCGGGATCGGTTGCCGCAGGTGTCCGAGCGGTTACGTGATGGACAGATCTCCCCGGCTCGGGTGTCCTCGATCATCGCCCGGACCGATCTGCTCGACGGCCACGCCGGTATGGCCGAGGTGGATGGGCAGATCG
>NZ_JBNCNS010000021.1:0-622 GCF_049847105.1 Gordonia sp. DT218
CTCGGCGACGCCCTGCAACGACTCCCCAAGATCCGCACCGCATATCTGGCCGGCGAGTTCAGCACCCACCGCATGTCAAAAATGGTGTACGCCGCACAACTGGTCCCCGACGACCTGATCATCGACAACCCGGTCATCGACGCCGATCCGATAGCCGACCTCGACCAACCCGACTCCACCGATCCCACCGACACCCCAGATTCCGATGATGATGATGGTGTTGTCGACGATGCTGGGTCCACCCTCGATTTCGAGGACCTGGCGTTGGAATTGGAGGCACGACCCACCACCGACAAAGTCTTCGCCGACCAACTCGCCGAAACCGTGATCAGCCTCGACCCCGACGGCGCCGCCCACGCCCGCGAAGAATTCGCCGAAGCCTGGCAAAACCTGACCGTCACCGCCGACTCATCAGGCCACATGAACCTCGATGCGTGTGTACCCGCCGAAGACGGCGTGCACCTGTCCCAACGCATCAGCACCCTGATCGCCCAACGAGTCTGCCGCCGCGACCCCCGCCGCATCGGGCAACAACGCGTGATGGCCCTCGCCGAGATCACCGGCGTCCCCGGCAAAACACTGTCCTGCCGATGCGGACACCCCGACTGCCCGCAACGCCCCG
>NZ_JBNCNS010000022.1:0-249 GCF_049847105.1 Gordonia sp. DT218
CCCCCCCGTTTATTTTAAAACCCCGCCCCCCCCCCCCTCAAATTCAGGTTTTATCTTTTTGCCGTTTTCTGCTTTAAAAAAATTTTTTTTTAATGATACGGCGACCACCGAGATCTACACCAACGTCAGCTCGTCGGCAGCGTCATCTGACTATCCCCTGCGAGATGTGTATAAGAGACAGCTGCGGGAGTGAAGTAGCTGAACCTCGGCTCGCCGGCCGTTGGGGTTGGTGCTGACTCCTGCCAATAC
>NZ_JBNCNS010000023.1:0-228 GCF_049847105.1 Gordonia sp. DT218
GGCTTCGGCGTCGTCCACACCCGACGGTCGTTGACCGCACGTCGGCGAGCCTCGCGCACCGCATCCGGATCCTGGCGAAACACGATCCGATCGACCATGTCGCGGAGCCGTTCGGCCGACCACGCCCCGGCATGCAGATCCAGTTCGGCGGCGATCTGCCCATCCACCTCGGCCATACCGGCGTGGCCGTCGAGCAGATCGGTCCGGGCGATGATCGAGGACACCCGA
>NZ_JBNCNS010000024.1:0-228 GCF_049847105.1 Gordonia sp. DT218
GGCTTCGGCGTCGTCCACACCCGACGGTCGTTGACCGCACGTCGGCGAGCCTCGCGCACCGCATCCGGATCCTGTCGGAACACGATCCGATCGACCATGTCGCGGAGCCGTTCGGCCGACCACGCCCCGGCATGCAGATCCAGTTCGGCGCCGATCTGCCCATCCACCTCGGCCATACCGGCGTGGCCGTCGAGCAGATCGGTCCGGGCGATGATCGAGGACACCCGA
>NZ_JBNCNS010000025.1:0-224 GCF_049847105.1 Gordonia sp. DT218
TCGCGTGGTGCGGGTGGAGCTTTGAACCGGATGCGGCGTAGACCGGGGAACAGGGGTTCGAGGTTGTCGGCATCGCCAGGGATCACCAGACCTTCGGGCGTGGTGAACTCGGTGCGCAACCGGCCACGTGTGTCGCGGAACTGCTCATCGAGCCAGTTCCCGAACGTCTTGAGCACATGGGAGAACCGGTCTTTGATGTTCAGATTCTCCGGCACCGTCTGCCC
>NZ_JBNCNS010000026.1:0-209 GCF_049847105.1 Gordonia sp. DT218
AGCTGCAGTGAGATCTCGCCGACGGCGGCTTTGTCGGCGGCCCTGCGCACGGTCATCTGTTGGGTGGTCGACAGCGATACCAGCATGTCGTCATAGACCGATTGGCCCAGTCGGTAGGCGCTCAGTAGTGAGCGGGCTTCGTGTTGGCGGCTCGTGCGTAGATGATCGCGTGCGGCCGCGGCGACGTCGGTCGATGACGCCGACGAGAT